>CAWFPN010000004.1:0-8483 GCA_963817685.1 uncultured Verrucomicrobiae bacterium
ACATGACAGTAAACCATACGCGTTGCGCATTAAGAATGTTTTCGTATTTGATACTGTTTATAACATAGCTCCCAACTATGATTGCCAGGAAAGCTCTCCGTACCAGATAATATCGTTTTCTTGCAGTTATTGCAATTAGAAAATCTGACTGCTAATAGATTCATATCTTTGGAGACTCAAATCAAGAGACGAAGCTTGGAAAACCGAAAACACCTTTTTCCTAGAGCAACTTATTTGTTTTTGCCGCCTAACTATGATTAGATTGCATGTAGCAGGTTTATGTTGAAATTAGATATAATAGACTGCACATCGCAAGTATGCCTTGAAATTCAATGCTTAGACTGCAAGTAGCGGGTATGTGTTGATTATTGATATGAATTGCTGCACCCCGCAGGATAATAATTGGAGGGATTGTCCGGTAGGCATGAGACCACCCCTTCGTAGGATCTCCCTTGCAAAACTACTGCTAATCGAATTCAAATGCAACCGTAAAAAAAGCCCGACATGATATCGGGCTCTCTAATGCATCCCAGCCGACCAAATTACGTGCTCGCAATGAACAGACTCAAGCCCGATCGCCCGAGCATCTTCTGCACGAAATCCCAAGATCAGGCACAGCTGCTAAGTATCTCCGCAGCATCCCGCATGGACTGGATCATTATTTCCTTGCGACTATCAGTTGAGTTCGGGGCGTGTTCCGGTTCAGCTGCTTTGCCAAGTATCGACACCTCGACTTTGTTCTTTCCGGTAAGCTTCACGATGATTTCCGATCCGGCTTTCAGTTGCTGAGACTGGATAACATCATGAGCGGTCGCAGGCGCAAACCACACCAGTTCTTCACCTGCTTCGTTTGTCACGGCATACATGTAATAGGTTCCATGACCATTTTCGCCAATCAGCGGTTCATTTCGCAAGCAGCTTCAACTTGATCGGCTGGTTCAACTGCAGTTCTACTTTCGGACGATTGTTCGACATTTTTCTTCTCCTCGTTTAGTTTTGAATGAAAAGTTTACTGTGGCAGGGGTATATGAAACACCCGCAGGCGGAAATCTATTAACGCGAATGAACTCGTGAATCTTCAGCAGGTCGGGCAGTTTCTCTTCTGGCTTGATGCGGACCAAACCTTCCTTCTCAGCGATTCGCATGAACGCTGCTTCATCCACTATTGATACTTTGGCCTTACCAGCACGCAGAGACAATTTGCCATGCGGAAGCTGGATGGTCTTGTCTCCGCTGGAGCGGATGTATTCTTCGCATTGTCTGGCTAACCAAGCAATCTGCCGTTCAAGCTTGCTGTTTTCCGATTGTTGCCACTCCGCGATGATCTTCTGTTCATGTTCTGCAATGTTGTTCACTTCATCGATCTTTGATTCCAGAATCGCGATAGATTGCAGCACCTGATCGCAACGAACCTTGGACATCTGCAATCCGCTTCTTCTCATCAGCCTCTTCTGCTTCCTTCAGTAGCTCATCAAGAAAATTCATCTTCGCCTCCATGGGAATATCGATTCGAGCACCGATACGATCCCTGCTAATACCACGATTATTATTTCGATTGTTTTTTTCTTCATGAACCCTCCGAGTGATTGGTTGAAATCCGTTATCCGATTCTTATACCAAATTAAAACAGCCTCATTATCTGGAATAAGAATTAGGTGAGACGTTTCATTAACCACTAATAGGAGGCAGTATGAGCGAACAGGAATACGAGAACCTGTGGCACTACACAGAGCAGTTCACACGGGATCCATTGCAACGCAGTGAGCTATTAACGATGGCATGGAAGGAAGGAGAAAGGCTTGGTGAACGATCCACGCCGGGCCTCATGAAAGCAATGATGCACTTTCGATCAAAGGAACTGAATAAACGGAGTGCATTTCCGGGCGAAAGAAGTAGGGAAAAGAAAACTAGATGCATGGAATCATGAGCGAGTTTATGTCGACCGGTCTGTGCCTGGCGATGGCTGCACAACAACCTTGGCTGAGTTCTTACTGCCGATGAAAATTACTCCGCTCGATTTCACGATAGCCAATGATTTCATGTCCAGCTTAACAGAAGAAGAACGAATATTTCTGGACGACCTCACTGCAGGATACTCGATGAAAGAAATATCGCAGCGCAACAGTATCCAATATTCCCGCCTCCCATCCCTCCGAACATCACTGCAAGAAAAAGCTGTCGAATATTTATGACAGCTCAAGAGCGCTCCCTTGCGCTCTTTTTTACGGAATATGGGACCAAAATGAGCCTCGTCCATTTAAGTCATACCTGGTGCCATCACCCGGCTGAGCCTCTCGATATAGCCGCCGATCATGCGCGAATCAGGATGCGGGCGGAGATTCTATATTTTTTTTTATTGTGATTTTTTCCGAGCCCTAATGCGTTTTGATCTCAGGGCGTGGTTTTAGGATTATTTTTTTGGAATTTATTAATGATGCATAACGGCAAACTATCAGAAAAGTATCGCAAAAGGACGGGAGAGCATCAGTAAACTGTGCTTGAAGTATAGTCGAAGTATGGCAAAAGTAATGTATAGTGAACTTGTTATGATGAAATCACTTAGCTATTTACGATGCGTGCATGGGCATGAAATTCCGCGTCGGGTGGGTGTGACGTGAAGAAATTAGAACGTAAGAGGCTATTGAGAGCTAATTTCTTGCAGGTTAATGGCTGGAGGAAGTTGCAGTCGTTGCATTTACTCGCATATTCGCATACATTTGCCACAGTTGAGTTCAGGAAGAGTGAGATATTAACGATGTTTTGTTTTCTTCAGATCGCACACGGATGCAGAATTCAACGCGAGGCTGATACTCGGACTGAAGTGTGCAAAGGCCGTGGTGAAAGATGATAAGCTTGATGTGGGCGAGTGGTATGCCGTGAATGTGTGTTTGGTAGCGTGACAGAATAGAGCCAAGATAAATTAAGTATAAGGTTGCTATGAAAATACGTTATCTTGCGTCAATCTAAGAGAGAATCAATTTAATGCTGTCTCACGAACAAGTAAAAAGGATTGGTACTAGAACACTTCCGTAAAGCTGTAAAAAAAGGGAAGATGTACGTTAGTTCGTATAAAATGGACGATGCTGCGAGAGAATTAAGGAGAAATACATCGGAATACTCTGTAAAGCAGTTACAGGAATTGGAAAAAGCGACTGAGAAAAAATTAGTTGATCTGCAAGATATGTTGAAGAGCATATCGGCTAGAATTGAAACAGAATATATTAAAAGAATTCGCTCCGGCGAAATAACTGAAAACTTCCTAGCTATATTAAAAACTTATGTCGATTGTTATAATGAGTTTAAAATTCAAGCACATCTGCTAGACGAAATAAAGCTAATGATTTATGGCGACACACCGCAAAAGAAAGCAGAAATAAGTAAAGAAACAAAAATACGAGAACGCAATTCTAAAAAAATTAACTTATCTCTTGCATCCGGAAATGAATTTTTACGAAGAGGAGGGGGGTGGATAATTCGGTTTAATGCGAAGCAAGAGAATGTTGTTCCCCACCGTATTGGGTTAACATATATTGCATATTTACTCGAAACGCCAAATGAATTTCATCATTGCGATTCTTTATTAAGTCTTGAGTTGGAAAGAGGTGCACATTTCGGAGAGTTAGACGGAGATCATGATGCTCGCAATGCAATGAAGGTGGACGTAAAAATTAACACGTCGATGAAAGTTCACAATCAACAAACGAGCTTCAAAGCGTCCGATCCTAAAACGACGGAAAAATATAAGGAACGGATAAGGATTATTACGGAGAAATTGGCTGAAGATCCAATGTCCGAGGATGAAATAACAAAACTTGAAGATGAACGCGATCGCCTTCTCGATTTAATTATGAACAGCGGGCCACGCGGAAAAATAAAAAATAAAGATGATGACCGTAAGAAGAAAAGTGTTGCGAAAGCGATCACAGATGCAATAAACACCATTCGAGAATATGATGAAGAACTTGCTGATCATTTACATAATAGTATAACCTCCGGAATAAATGTAATTTATGGTCCCGCAAAGGATATTTCATGGACCATTGAACGATTCCCTACCAAAAAACTCAAGAAGTAGAAAAGCCCCTCTCTGACGTTCCGATTTCACACCTCTAAGAACATATCCACTTATTAAGTAGACGAAAATCTACTCGATAGGTTGGACACATATATATGTAGGGCAAAAGGCCCTCAATTATATAATTCTTAGAAAGGAAAAATCCTATGGACATAAAAAAGGATTTGATACCAGTCCTCGATGCCAACAACATTGGATGGACAGAGATTGTGTGTCCACGCGGAAAGGGTCTAAACCTCGTCATTCGGCATGATAGTCAGATGTGGAATGCTCTCCTGTTGTATACCGATGATGAGATAATGTCGATAGAGATTCTGTCAGACCAAGCCGTTGATCCAATGCACTATTATAGTGTAATAACTCTAATGGCTCCTTGGCTCAAACGCGGACGATCATATTACTGGTGGGTGAATGACGAGGGATATTATTACCTCAGAACCGGTGAACGGGGACGTTTAGCCGATGTAAACAAGATTCCTGAAATAATTACCAAAATGATGGATAGGTTTTCGGCAATGGATCCATTCATTTATGCGTTGGCCCATGGGAAATTAAGTTCAGTTCAGGTCTTGTTGGAATTGCAGGGTAGAAATTTAGTTAAGTAGAGTCGTCGTAAAGAAAAACCTTCATCGAACATTCCTTGCGCCCGCAGGAGTGCAAGAGAGGAAAGGCAGGTCCAATCAAATAACAATAACGGAGAAATCCATGAAAAAAAGGCAAAAGGATTCAACCGCCCTTAGACTTAAGGTTGGCTCGGCGGAGGCAGATCCGCAGGAAGTTCTACGACATAAGCGCCTAATGAAAGGGGCCAAGCGTAGAATGGCGACTCATAACGATAAGGCTGACCTATATCGCATCATTACAAAGGAACGTGCGGTGCAGCGGATCTCGAAAGATGGGAAAACGTTGACAATAAACCTCGGTGAGCCAGAGGTTTACGAATATCGGATGCGCCGCTATAAAGAGCAACTGGCATACATGGCAGCGAAGCGCGATTACGAAGCTCACCGCGACCAGTATGAAGCCCTCGTGGGATCGAATACAGCCGAACTGCGCGAGATTCTTCAGTCGGAACGGGCAACGATATTTGCCAGCCGGAACGCGCGCAGATACGCTGGGATCGTCATGGGGCACCTCAGAAAAGGAGATGCCAATGGCACGTCGACAATTCAAGCCCTTCTGCCCTTGACGGGGAGCGGTCACCGGAAAGAATTTCGGAGCGGCGTTCAAAAGTTCGTGGGGGGGGTTGATCCGGAAACAGCGGAACTCTTTGAGAAGAAACCGAAGCTGTTCAGCCGGGTAGTCGAACGCCTGGCGGTGGATCTAAACGGTACTAACGAAGAGAACTAACGATATTCATTAAATATCATCTATCGAGCGGCAGAGTCGGATACTCTGCCGCTTTTTTTTATTCCTACAACTTCTCCAGCTCTTCCCGTAGTGCCTTCTCCACAGCCCTGATGATCCGGTCCTTCTGTACTGAACTCAGCTTATGTTGGGGATGCTCATCCACCTTAACAAATTTAATCTGTCCCGATGCGGTAGGAGAGATCTCATACCCAAGCGCCGATGCGATTCTCCTTGCTGTTTTCGTCTGCACCTGATTCTTTGCGCCGTGATAGATCCGTGCAGGGGTCGTCACACTCAAGCCCGCCAAGGATGCAATTTCACTCAACGACATGTGCCGGTCGTTCACGGCTTCGCGCACAATAGAGGCTATTACATTATTATCGACGTACAGCTCGGGGATTCGTTTCACGGAGGGCTCCTGAAAAATATTTTATATTTAATTTGATTTTGTCAGAAATATTTCTTATACTATACTTGCAACGAAAGTTGAACAAGCTAAAGATAAAACATAAAATCATAAAAATCAAGAAAACAAAACAATGACAAACAATTTACAAACACAAGATTTCTACTGTTCGGCGTATCTTATGACCTCCGGTATCCAGCTTTTAGAGGCTACCCAGGCAGCAGGACGCACAGTGTTCGAGTTTCCGGATACTGAGAAAAGCAGAGAATTCATTACAAAATATTACAGTTCGACGGCCTTGATTGATCCAGCCGCCTACAGTAATGCAATACGCAATTTGAAGAGTGTCATACACTCAAATCTAACCAAACCTAAATCACAATATGTCCAACAATATAGAGAAGATAATATGCTTATCGGTCAAAGATAAAGATCTCGACCCCTCAAAAAACACGAAGTTTTCAACTTCGTTCTACGATGTAAGCTCCCTCAAAGATGTCTTCATCAATCATAGCTATAGTCCGATCTGCTGGAAGAACACCCGTCTACAGGAGAATTTTCTCTCTGCGACTGGGTTCGTTATCGACATCGACACTGGCCTCTCGATAAGGGAAGCCGAAACGATACTCACTACGGCGAATCTGAACTATGCCCTCATTACGAGCCAGAGTCACACACCAGCAAGTCCTCGGTTTCATATCCTCATTCCTTTTAAGCGAACAGTATATACCGTTCAAGATTATCGCAGGGTAGTCCAAGATGTAAAGAACCGGTTGTTCCCAGCATGCGATCCACAGGTTTTAGAGCCTGCGAGATATATGAACTGCTCACCAATTGCAGCGGAATATTCAGATAATTGGAGAGGACAGGATTATGATCCCAATGCGAAATCTAGCTGGTCCATATGTGCCGGATGCATGGGATGATAACCTCGAAGTAATTACGGCAGATCAAAAATTCGTGAGCGTAAGGCTCTTAAAAGAGAAAACACCAATCAGATGCCCCTTTCACGAGGATAAACATCATTCAGCTTTCATAACTCCGACTGAGAGGCCCAAAAGCTTCTTTATTCACTGCTCAGCTTGCAACAAAACCTTCTGGAAAGTGCCACTGCCGCTGAAAGATCGATGCGCAAACTACTGGTCTCACGGCACAGAAGTTCTGGAATTTGGGGTTACAGGGGAGGCATTTTTCATGTCGGCCATCGGTAAGGATAAGTTCCTACTGTTCATGGACGCTATTGAGAAAGAAGACAGGCTTCAAACCTATAGATACCTATTGGATCACAAACACATTCCTCATCTAAAAATTGTTAATCATATTAGCGATATGAGGGTGCAGCAGACGGGTTACCTGGTAGATACCGCTGAAGGCAAGATCACGGTCCACTGCCTCCAGTAGCCGTAAAGGTGCAGGACAATCAATTTATAGAAGATTACCTGGATAAGAAGTTCGGGAAATACAAAGATTTCATCGAGCAATGGTTTAGCGGTTTATTGTTACACGAACTACCGTGATCTTCCAACACTAATTTTTAAGGGTGCAAGAGGTAATGGCAAGAACACTTTCGCTGAGATGGTCTATAGTATTTTTCCGACAATGTCACTTATGTGGGAAGCAGAAAAAGGTAATTTTACGCCTGAAGGTGAACAGAAATGCCTTGATTGCTGATGAAACTGTAAGCGATAACCCCGAACAATACAAGCTCCTGAAACAATATGCAGGAATGAAATATGTTCCGGTCAATAAAAAATATCTACCGAAGTATATGGCTCAGAACAATATGAATATCATCATCCTCTCGAACTCAGCAATACCGATATATGTAGCGAGGGATGAAAAACCGACGTAACAGAATCAAACAACCAGTTTTTCGTCTACAACTTTCCACCTTTTGAAGGCCCCATTGATCCCGATCTGGATCAGAAGCTGGAAGACAGGATAGGCCATTACGTCAGGACAGAACTAAAATACGTATTTGAGAAGATCGAATTCAATGGTAATCGATACAGTATCAAAACACCGATTACCGATGCGGAAGCCGGCTTATTCGAGAGCAACATGACGGAGGAAGAATCAGTAGCGGAGAAGATGGTTGATAAGATTGTAACCAATGCGGCAAAAGCCACAGGCCCCTATGAGAAGTTCTTAGCCCAATCATTAGTTCCGGCAGAGATCATATCAGATAGCATAGCGGGATCGAAAATGGGAATTCAGAAAGTCTTTAAGACACTGCGAGAAGAAGGGTATCTTGAAATGACTGAGTCCGAGAAGAAACAGATCGATAAAGACCGATACAGATGCTACCAGATGACAGAAAAATTGAAGCAGCTAATTGAAGAAGAGCAGAAATCGAACAAATCTAAAGCCTAAATGTCCACAGTGTCCACCAGTGCCCACAGTTTATCGTGGGCCTGGGCAGTCTTTTTTAATCAATGAATACGGTATGATTTCCTATTTATGTCCAAGTGTCCAACTATATATCTTAATTAAGAATAGAAAAATAATAAGAAGTATGTATAGTATATATTCGTAGGAAAGTTTTTCAAAAAAGGGTGGACAGTTGGCCACTCTGGACACTTTTTAGAACCCGGCTCATTACCTGGGACTATCCGAACCCGAAGGGGTTGTTGGATGCTCTTCAGGTGTATG
>CAWFPN010000005.1:0-48915 GCA_963817685.1 uncultured Verrucomicrobiae bacterium
TGACGATCTATCCCTGCGTGAATCCAGTCGGGTACGAGCGCATGACCCGCGAGAACGGCAATGGAAAGGACCTGAACCGCGAATTTTTCCGCGAAAGCCGTGAATTGGAAGTGCAGATCATCGAACGCGAGTTGCGCGCCCACGAGTTTACCGGGTTCATCGGCGGACACAGCGACTACGAATCCTTCGGCATCTACGCCTACGCCACCGGCGCCGTGTTGAGCGAACGCCTGGCCAAACCCGCCCTCTTTCAGGCCAGCAGCGTGATCCCCATCAACACCGATCCCGTGATCGACGGTCATCCGGCCCGGTACGGCATCATCAACGAAAAGTTCCCCGGCTCGCTCGGCCCGCTTTCCAAAGGCGCGAGCGAACCCTTCGACATTACCATCGAGACGCCCAACCTCTTCTCCCTGCGCAAACGCGTCGAAGCCCAGGCCGTCGCCTTCGAGACCGTCCTGCACGAGTACCGCGCCGTCGCCGCCGAGGGAATGTACTTGTAAGGCAAGGGCTGATCAGGCCCGATACCTGCGGGCTGACTTTTCGCGGATGGTGGCAGGCTGAGCGCTGCCGGACGCAAGGGCGAACTCAATCGACTCGGGCTGTTTGACTTGCTCGGAAGCGTCGAGGAGCTCAAGGGAGAGCAGGCGGCCAGACTTGTCGTAATCGAGGATCAGGCCCTCGCGTGCCTCGTCGCTTTCAGCAACTTTGCCGTCACGCAGGACGAGGACGAGAGTGTCCGTTTCCTTGTCGTAAATGACCTTCATGTGTCGACCAATACTCAACCGCTTCCCGAATCGCAAGCTCGCGGAAGCCGCCTGAGGGCCAAAGCCCGATAAACGGCATCACAGGCGCGTGGCTGAACCCTCGGCCGCCGCCTCTCCGTGGTACTGGTACAGTTTGAAAACGATGTGACTTAAGCGTTACGTCTCTTATATTGCTTAAGCCGCTTCTTATAGTCTTTGGCTGAATCAAAAACCCGATAATCAGTGACTTGGTCCCACGCAACCGCATTGACGCAGCCCTCGCTCCAATCACCTCTCGTGGCACCGCTTGGCACTGTGCCTACGAGAAACAGCCTGCCGGCCTTCATCTCAAAGCGGGGTGATGCCATGACGCAACCTTGGTCAGTTCCGACTATACCTACCGAAACAATCTTGTTCTTAAAATCTGGATTTGTGGTGGTTTTCATAAACGAATTGATACCTGAGTTCAAAAAGTGTGAATCACAATCGCCGGAAAATCAAGACAACAGACCAGTGGGTAGTGTCCTAATTTGAGCATTTTCCCGCTGATGCCAATGTAGCCGCACCCTTTAGGGTGCGCAGAGGCCGTCAGCGCAGGCTAAAGCCTGCGGCTACAAAAAATGATCCGAAATTAGGACACTACCGACCAGTGGGAGGCGGAAAGTCAGGGCCGAGGATTCAAACTGTACCAGAACCCTCTCCGTCGTTCCCTTGACAGGGGTACGGAATCTTGTTAAGAAGTTTGTGAAAGTTTTAACAAGGGTCGCTGGTTGACGCGGTTTTCGCCTGATGAAAGACACTTACGCAGCTCAATACCTTTTTCTTGCCGTGTTCCTGGTGGTGGCGGTGGCGTTTCCGCTGATGCCGCTGGTGCTGGCCCGTCTGGTCGCCCCGCGCAAGCCGGCCCAAACGAAGAACGACATCTACGAGTGCGGCCTGCAATCCAAAGGCGACGCCTGGGTCCAATTTCGCGTCGGCTACTACATCTACGCCCTGATGTACGTGATTTTTGCCGTGGAAACGGTGTTTCTGTACCCGTGGGCTGTCGCGTTCGCGGGCCTGAGCTTCGGCGCGTTCATCGCGATGATGGTGTTTGTGCTGCTGCTGGTCGAGGGCCTGGTCTACGCCTGGGCCAAGGGCGCACTGGATTGGAAATAACCGGGATTGATTTGAATTATGGCCGTTGACGAAGGACTGAAAAACGAATTGCAGAAAAGCGGGGTGTTCGTCATCCCGTTCGAGCAGCTTTATAATTGGGGCCGCAAGTCCTCCATCTGGCCGCTGCAATTCGGACTGGCCTGTTGCGCCATCGAAATGATCGCCAGCGCGGCGTCCAGGTACGACCTGGCGCGGTTCGGCGCGGAAGTGTTCCGGGCGACACCCCGGCAGGCGGACCTGATGATCGTCGCGGGAACTGTCACGAAGAAAATGGCCCCGCAGGTCGTGCGCCTGTTCAATCAGATGCCCGAACCGAAATACGTGCATCGCCATGGGCGCCTGCGCGATTTCCGGCGGGCCGTTCAAGGACGGCTATAATGTGCTCAAGGGAATCGACCGGTTGATCCCCGTGGACGTGCATATTCCCGGTTGTCCGCCGCGGCCAGAAGCGCTGATCCACGCGATCATGACGTTGCAGCGCAAGATCGCCGGGCAACAGTTAAATGAGGAGCAACGGCCGCGCTGGTACGACAAGAATGCGACGACCGAGTTCCCCATCCCGGCGTTTGGCCCGCACGATTTGGAGCCTGCCGTCAATCGCGAGATCTGGCAGCCGCCCCGCAACTATCGCGACGAAACCATCCAGGACGTACTGAAGAAACCCTGATGGAAACGATTGAAAAATTGAAGGAAACGGCGCTGCAGGGCGTTTCCGGCGCGACCATCGAGATCATCAACTCGACGCCGGCGGCCGCCCAGCCGTCCTTGCTGGTGGACGGCGCGCATCTGTACGCCGTGGCCAAGTTTTTTAAGGAAGACCCGCGTTTTCAGATGGATTTCTGTTCTTGCGTCACGGGGGTGGATTATCTTCCCCAAGCCGACAAGCCGGGCTATATCGAGGTCGTTTACCATTTATACTCCGTCGCGCTCAAGCAGGGGCCCGTCATCCTCAAAGTGCGCGCGCCGCGCGAGCTGGAGCAATGCCGTGTGCCGTCGCTGACCCCCCTGTGGCGCGGCTGCGAATTCCAGGAACGCGAGGCGTACGATCTGTACGGTGTGAAATTTGACGGCCATCCCGATCTGCGGCGCATCCTGATGTGGGACGAATTTACCGATCATCCGATGCGCAAGGATTACGTGCCGCCGATGGATTACGAATGGGAGCCAACGCCCCACGACGACACGCTGGCGCGCGCGGAAGAGGCCGGCGGCGTGATGCCGCCCAGCGCGATTGAAGAGGCGCACAAAGCCAAGAAATGATCCAGCCGCTCACAGAACAAAAAGGCTATACGATCGGACCCGGCACGGAAGGGTTGATCGAGACGCAGACCATTGAAGTCTCGATCGGGCCGCAGCACCCGAGCACGCACGGCGTGTTTCGCATGGACGTCGTGCTGGACGGCGAGACGGTAGTCCAGCTGAAGCCGGTGATGGGCTACCTGCACCGCAACCACGAGCAGCTGGCGGAAAAGATGGCCTGGCTGGGCTCGATGCCGTTCACGGACCGCCTGGATTATTTCAACTCGATGACCAACAACTGGGCCTACGCGCTCAGCGTCGAAAAACTGGCGGGCGTCAAGGTGCCGGAACGCGCCGAATACATCCGGGTGATCGTTTCCGAGCTGACCCGCTTGCTCAACCACGTCTGCCTGGCCGGGTTTCTCCTGCAGGACCTCGGCGCGTGGGGCACACCGCTGCTGTACGCCTTCCGCGAACGCGAAAAGATCCTCGATCTGTTCGAGTCCGTCAGCGGTTCGCGCATGATGTGCAATTACATGCGGTTCGGCGGCGTGCGCGTGGATTTCAACGACGCCATGCTGGCCACCGCCCGCGACATCACCTCGCGGTTCCCAAAGTTTCTGGATGAATTTGAGAAGTTGCTGACCGGAAACGAAGTGCTGCTGGCCCGCACGCAACGCGTCGGGATCATCCCCAAGGAACTGGCGATCAACGCCAGCCTCTCCGGCCCGATGGCCCGCGCCAGCGGGGTCGATTACGACCTGCGCAAAGTGGACAAGTACGGCGTCTACAGCCGGTTCGATTTCCGCGTGCCGCTGGGCGAGGTGGGCGACGTGTATGACCGCTATTACGTCCGCATCCTGGAGATGCGCGAGAGCGTGAAGATCCTGCAGCAGGCGTTGCGCGATATTCCGCAGGGTCCGCACATCGCGCCGGAAGTTAAACTGCGCAATTTCAAGATTCCCAACGGCGACGGCTACGGCCGCGTCGAGGGCCCGAAGGGCGAACTGGGTTTCTATCTCGTTTCCGCCGGCGACGGCAAACAGCCGTACCGCTATCACGTGCGTCCGCCGAGTTTCATCAACCTGACCGCGCTGGAAGACATGTGCGTCGGCCACAAGGTCGCCGACGTGGTGATCAATCTCGGCAGCATCGATATCGTGCTGGGGGAGGTCGACCGCTAAATGGCGCTTCTCGGCAAAGGTCTGTTCGAAGGCATGGCCGTCACGGCCCGCAATTTCATCGGCAGCTATTTCGACAAGGAACGGCTGGTGACGGTGCAGTATCCGGAGGAACGCGTCAAGGTGCCGGAAAACTCGCGCACGTTCCCGTTCCTGGTGTTCGACGGCACGCAGGATAACCTGCGCTGCATCGCCTGCAAGATTTGCGAAACGGAATGCCCGCCCCAGTGCATTTACATCGTCATGGACCGCGACGAAAAGGGCAAGCCGCAGCAACGGCCCAAGGTGTTCGACATCGACATCAGCGTCTGCATGCAATGCCAGATTTGCGTCGAGGTCTGCCCGTTCGAAGCGATCAAGATGGACAACGACTACGAGAAATCGCAGTACGGCCGCTTCGAGCCGCTCGTGGAGCATTTGTCCGACGCTGCTGAAACCCAACGAATATTATCAACAGATCAAACCGACGGAAGCCGCCGCTGTCGACGCCAAGCTGAAAGCCGACGCGGAGAAGAAGGCCAAAAAGGCCGGGGCGGCTGCTCCGGCCAAACCCGCCGCCAAACCGGCGGCGCCCGCCGCGCCGGCAGCGCCGAAGCCGGCCCCGGCGCCCGTGGCGAAAATCACCATTCCAGAGGACGCGCCCTTCAACGCCGAACAACGGGTGTGGCTCAGCGGATTTTTAAGTTCACTTTCGGTCGGCGTTGCGCCGGCAGGGACAGCAACGACGGCCACAGCCCCGGCCCCTGCGAAGGGGGAGGGCGAGGCTCCCGCCGAGCCGCAGCCGGCGGCCGCACCCGCTCCAGCGGAAGCGCCTGCGGGCAACTGGCCCTGGCATGATCCGGGGTTGGGCATGTCGCAGCGAATGGACCTCGCGAAAAGCGCGCCGCTGGCGGACAAGCTGATGGCGGCGATGGCCCAGACGGATTGCCACGCGTGCGGCTACGATTGTCGCGGCTATGCGGATGCGATTGCGGCCGGGTCGGAATCGGATTTATCACTTTGCCTGCCTGGAGAAGCGGAAACGGCGGCAAAACTCGAAGCATTGATGAAGGAGGCAGGCAAACTGTAGAGCAGAACGCTGGGGGAGGCGGAAGGTTGGGGAGTGCGTTGACTTCCGGGCGGCCTTCTCCTATAAGGATGGCCCGCTTTTCCTGGGGGTGTTTCACGGACGATGGAGACGATTTACCAACTGATTATTAAGTATTTTGCCGATAAGCCGGGGTGGATGCCCCTGGCCATCGCCATTGCCGTGCCTATACTCTTTATCATCTCGGTCTACCCGGGCATTTTTGCCTATACGACCCTCGTGGAACGCAAGGCGCTGGGGCGCGTGCAAAACCGTTATGGCCCAAACCGCGTGGGCAAGTGGGGGATCCTTCAGCCGATTGCCGATGGCCTGAAATTGCTGACCAAAGAGGACATCGTCCCGCGTGACGCGGACAAATTCGTGCATTTTCTGGCCCCTGTGATCGCCGTGATTCCCTCGGTGCTGCTGTTCGCCGTGGTGCCGATTGCGCCGGGGTTGATCCCGGTAAATCTCAATATCGGCATACTGTTCGTTTTCGCGATCAGTACGGCCAGCGTGCTGGCGTTGTTCATGGGCGGCTGGGCCTCACGCAACAAGTTTTCACTGCTCGGCGCGATGCGCGCCGTGGCCCAGGTGGTGTCCTACGAAGTGCCCATGGTGCTCTCCGCCGTGGCCGTCGTGATGGCCGCCGGGTCATTGTCCACCGCGTCGATTGTTGAGGCGCAGCGCGATGGGTTTGCCCACGTCGGCGACTGGTTTATTTTTCGGCCCTGGGGATTTGTCGGGTTCGTACTGTTTGTCATCGGCTCCATGGCGGAATCGGCGCGGACGCCCTTTGACATTCCCGAGGCGGAATCGGAGATCATCGCGGGCTACCACACGGAGTACAGCGGGTTTAAATTCGCGCTGTTCCAGCTCGGCGAATACCTGGCCGTCATTGCGCTGGCCGGCGTCACGGTGACGATGTTTTTGGGCGGCTATCTCGGGCCGGGCTGTGATTGGCAATACGTGGGTGGATTGATTTCAATCTTTTGGTTCTTCCTGAAACTGGGCTCGATCATTCTGACCATCATCTGGATTCGCGGGACGTGGCCGCGCGTGCGTGTCGACCAGTTGATGGCGTTTGCCTGGAAGATGTTGCTGCCGATGTCGCTGATCAACATCTTCTGCGTCGGCCTTTACCATTTCATGCCCTCCAAGCCGCTGGCCTGGCTGGTGACCGCCGTCCTGTTGGCCTCGTCCTACGTCCTGCTGGCCCGGATGGGCTCTTCCAATAAAATTGAAAAACGCACCTATCGCTACGCGAGCTGACGATGGATATCGCCTTCTGGATCATTTCCGCAATCATGGTGCTCGGCGCGCTGCTGGCCATTACGTTGCGCAACCTGGTGCATTGCGTGTTGTCGCTGATCCTGTTCTTCCTGGGAATCGCGGCGCATTACTTTCTCTTGCGGGCCGATTTCATCGCGGTCGTGCAAATCCTGTTGTACATCGGCGCGGTGGCGGTGTTGATGTTGTTCGCCATCATGCTGACGCGCCACGTGACCGGTGACGACGGTTCGAGCGGCCTTGGCGGCAAGTGGTGGGTCGGATCGGCGACCGCCGTGCTCTTGGGCGTGCTCGTTTGGTGCGCAATCAGCAAGGACCAAATCGCCGCCGCGCTGCCCGCAAACCCGCAGGCGAACGCGTCCGTGGCGGACATTGGCCGGGCGTTGGTCGCGGATTGGGTCGTGCCGTTCGAACTGATGGCCGTGCTGTTGACGGCCGCGCTGATCGGGGCCGTGGTCATCGCGATCGAGGAGGTCATGCACCGCCGATGAGCATTCCGCTGGGACATTATTTGGTGTTGTCCGCGGTCCTTTTCGCCATCGGCCTGTGCGGGGCGTTGACGCGGAAGAACGCCATCATTGTGCTGATCGGCATTGAGATCATGTTCAACGCGGGCATTTTGAACCTGATCGCCTTCTGGCATTACAAGCAGTTCGCCTCGTTAACGGCGCAGATGTTCGCTATTTTCGCCATTTCAATCGCCGCGGCCGAATCGGCCATCGGCCTGGCGTTGGTCATCGCGATTTATCGGCAATCCAAGACCGTTGATATGGACGAGGTCACGAGTTTGAAGGGCTGACGATGGAAGAACTACATCGACTAGTTTGTCAGCAATGGTTAATTCCGCTGTTTCCGCTTCTGGCGGCGGCGATTCAATCCCTGCTGAAACGCCCCCAACGCCGGCTTTCCGCCACGCTGTGCATCGGCGCGATGTCGCTTTCCTGCCTGGTTGCCTTGCGGGCGTTGTTCGCCACGATCGCGGCGGCGCACGAGGCCCACGAGGCCGGCGCGCACGAAGCGGTGCGGGCGATCTGGAATTTTACGTGGTTCGAGTTCGGCACCAGCCATCTTGAACTCGGCTTCATCCTCGATCCACTGACGGCGGGCATGGCGGCAATGGTGACGTTTGTCGGGTTGATGATCTTTATTTTCGCCACTGGCTATATGGACGAGGACGAGAATTTTACGCGGTTCTTCGTTTTTCTGTCCATGTTTGCCTCGGCCATGCTCGGCTTGATCGTGGCAAACAATCTCTTGATGCTGTTTATGTGCTGGGAACTGGTGGGCCTGTGCAGCTACCTGTTGATCGGGTTCTGGTTCTTCAAGCCGTCCGCGGCGGCTGCCTGCAAGAAGGCGTTCATTACCACGCGCATCGGTGACATCGGATTCTTCGTCGGCATCCTCTTGCTGTACTGGCAGTCGGGCACGCTGAATCTCTACGATCACGGCAAGGGCGCGCTCGAGCAGGCAGGGGCCCTGGCCACGCTCGGCGGCTGGTGGGGATTATCGATGGCGGGCACGATTGCGATCCTGCTGTTTTTCGGCGCGATGGGAAAGAGCGCCCAATTCCCGCTGCACGTGTGGTTGCCCGACGCAATGGAAGGCCCGACCCCGGTCAGCGCGTTGATCCACGCCGCGACGATGGTGGCGGCGGGCGTGTTCATGATCGGCCGCATGTATCCACTGTTCAAGGCGGGAGCGGGTCCCGATGGAATGACACCGGCACTGGAGTTTGTGATGTGGATTGGCTGCATTACCGCCGTGTTTTCCGCGACGATTGCCGTGGCGCAGGACGACATCAAACGGGTGCTGGCGTACTCGACCTGCTCACAACTCGGGTTCATGGTGATGGCTCTCGGCGCGGGCGGGCTGGTGCAGGGACAATTTCATCTGCTGACCCACGCGTTCTTCAAGGCGCCGCTGTTTCTCGGCGCCGGCTCAGTGATCATCGGGACACATCACGAACAGGACATGACGAAGATGGGCGGCCTGCGCAAGTACATGCCAATCACTTTCATCACCTACCTGATCTGCATGCTGGCCCTGTCGGGCTTTCCGCTGACGGCCGGGTTTTTCAGCAAGGATGAAGTCCTGCTGGCGGTCTATCACCACAGCAAGGTGGCCTGGGCGCTGGGCACGTTTGCGGCGTTTCTGACGGCATTCTATATGATGCGCCAGATTTGCATGGTGTTTCTGGGCAATTGGCGAGGCGGCGAGGAACACAAACACGCCCCGGAAGATGCTCACGACCACGCGAAACATGGCGTTGCAGCACAGGACTACGAACCGGCGCACCACGGCGATGGACACGTGCCGCACGAGACGCCGTTTAACATGACGATCCCGTTGATCGTGCTCAGTTTTTTTGCGTTGTTTCTCGGCTGGCTTGGTTCGCCCTGGGTGGGAAATCCCTTTCACCACTTTCTCGCTCCGGAAGAGCCCGAAATCGAGCCCGCCAACATCGTGATGGGCGCCTCCATCGCGGTTGGACTGCTGGGCCTGGCGTTGGGCTGGTTGATTTATGGCCGGAAACCGATCCAGCATGCGGATGATCCGGACCCGCTCGAGAAGCCCTTGGGCTTCCTCTACACCTGCCTGAACCGCAAGTGGTTTATCGATGAATTTTACGAAGCGACGATCATCCGATTCACGGCCTGGCTCGGCACGGTATTCCGTTTTATCGACAAGGCATTGGTGGACGGCGCGCTGCACGCAATCGTCGGGCTGACCAGGGCGATCTCGCAGCTCTTCCGCTGGGTCGGCGACGAGTTTTTCATTAACGGCGGTTTCGACACGGCCTGCGAAGGCGTGCGCGACTCCGGTGGATGGTTGTCCAAACTCCAGAATGGCCGCGCACTGACCTATTTCCGCATCCTCGGCCTCGGCACCGCGCTGCTGCTGGTTATTTACTTTCTGAAGCTGAACCAATGAACGCCCCGTTTCCCATCCTGAGCTGGATCACTTTCACCCCGTTGATCGGGGCGGTAGTGGTGGCGTTGCTTCCGAAGGGCAGTGGCGCGCTGATCAAGCTGGCGGCGCTGCTGGCCAGCGTGGTCACCCTGACATTTGCGGTGGTCGTTTGGCTCAACTTTAAGCCTGACGGCGGGCTGATGTTCGAGGAACGTTTCGCCTGGATCCCGTCCATCAACGTGGATTACCGGCTGGGCGTCGACGGACTGAGCGTGACCATGGTCCTCCTGACCGCCATCGTCACACCGCTGGCCCTGCTGGCGCACTGGAAGCTGGACCGCGACGTGAAGCTGTTCTTCTTCCTGTTTCTTTTGCTGGAAACGGGCATGTTCGGTGTTTTCACCGCCCTGAATTTCTTCCATTGGTTCATCTTCTGGGAACTCGGCCTGATCCCCATGTATTTTCTCATCAAGATCTGGGGTGCCGAACAACGGACCTACGCCTCCTTCAAATTCTTCATCTATACATTGGCGGGCAGCGTGGCGATGCTGCTGGCGTTTATCTTTCTGTATCTGGCGACAAACACGTTCGATTTCCTCGAATTGCGACAGATGGCCGCGTCGGGCAAATTGCTGAACGCAATCCGCGTGCTGGTCGGCGACATCAATACCCACACCGGCCTGCACATCGACGCCGGGGTGTTCACCTTCCTTCTGTTCGCGGGAACATTCCTGGGTTTCGCCATCAAAGTGCCGATCTGGCCGTTTCACACCTGGCTGCCGGACGCCCATACGCAAGCGCCCACGGGCGGTTCGATGGTGCTGGCGGCGATCATGTTGAAAATGGGCGTGTATGGGTTCCTGCGAATCATCCTGCCGATTTATCCCGTCCAGATTGCGGAACATCTCAATGTGCTGCTGTTCCTGGCGTTTGCCAGCATCGTTTTCGGTGCGTTCGCCGCGATGGCGCAGACGGATTTCAAGCGCCTGGTCGCGTACTCGTCCGTCAACCACATGGGCTACGCGATGCTGGGGATCTTCGCCACTGTTGCCTCGACCACAAACGTCGCCGACGTGATGAACGAGAAGGCCGCCGCACTCAACGGCGCGATGCTGCAGATGTTCAATCACGGAATCAGTTCCGCGGCGTTGTTCTTCATGGTGGGCGTGATTTATGAACGCACCCACACGCGCAACCTGGCCGATTACGGCGGCCTGCGCAAGATCATGCCACTCTACGCCGGTGTGTTGGGCATCTCCATGTTTTCCTCGCTCGGCCTGCCCGGCCTCAACGGGTTCGTCGGCGAATTCATGATCTTCAAAGGCGTGTTTCCCATCGTCACCTCCTGGGCGCTGTGGTCGACGATTGGCCTGGTCGTTACCGCCATTTTCCTGTTGGGCATGATGCAGAAGGTCTGCTACGGGCCGCTCAATCCAAAATGGAAACTTCTGCCCGACATGTCCGGACGCGAACTGTTTATCGGCGCGGTGTTAATGGTCTTCATGTTTTGGATTGGTATCTACCCGGGGCCGCTGGTACGGGCAACGAATCCGGCGGTGATGCAGATCGTGAAGATTTTCATCCCCACCCACAATACAATGGTGGCGGTGGGGCACTGAGGATTTCATGCAAGCTGACTGGTCAATTTATATTTCGTTCATCGGCGCCGGGCTGATCATGCTGCTGCCCCGCGAGGCGCGGACACTTATCCGTTGGACGGCGCTGTTGACGGGTGTCGCGGGCCTGTTGGTCGCCTTGCACGGTTATTTCGCCTATGACACGTGGCTGAAGACCCAGACCACTCTTACCGATGGCTTTGTCCACGTCGTCAACCGTCCCTGGATTCCGTCGCTGGGCATCAGCTACAATCTGGCGCTGGACGGCATCAACTATCCGCTGGTTGTGCTCAACGGGTTTGTCTGCGTCACGGGCATTTTGTTCAGTTGGAATATCGAGAACAGGGTGAAGGAGTTTTTCGCCTTCTTCCTCACGCTGATTGGCGGCGTCTACGGCGTGTTCATGGCGATGGACCTGTTTCTTCTGTTTGTTTTCTACGAACTGGCGATCATTCCGAAGTATTTCATCATCGCCATCTGGGGTTCCACGCGCAAGGAGTATGGCGCGATGAAGCTTGTCTTGTACTCCTTCATCGGCAGCGCGGCGGTGTTTATCGGTGTGCTGGCCCTGTTCTTCGCAGCAGGCGGCCACACGTTCAGCATCCTGGAACTGAGCAAGCAACACCTTTCCCCCGATCTCCAGCGATGGATCTTCCCGCTGCTGTTCCTGGGATTCGCTGTGCTGGCGGGCATGTGGCCGGTGCATACGTGGGCGCCGACGGGCCATGTCGCCGCGCCGACGGCGGCAAGCATGCTGCTGGCGGGCGTGGTGATGAAACTCGGTTCGTACGCCTGCCTGCGCGCCGCGATGATGCTTATGCCGCAGGGTCTGGAATACTGGAAATGGTGGATTGCCTGGATTGCCGTGATCGGCATCGTCTACGGCGCCGGCGTGGCGCTGGTGCAAAAGGATTTCAAATTCATTATCGGCTACTCCAGCGTCAGCCATATGGGGTTTGTTCTGCTCGGCTTGGCGACGTTAAACGTCCGGGGCATGTCCGGCGCGATTCTGCAGATGTTTTCACACGGCATCATCGCCAGCCTGCTCTTCGCGGTTGTCGGCCGCATGGTCTACGACCGCACCCATACCCGGCAACTGGATGAGTTGGGCGGACTGCGCCGCGTCATTCCGTTTGCGTTCTGGACCTTCCTCATCGGCGGTGCGGCGTCGATGGGATTGCCGGGCTTCAGCGGATTCGTCGCGGAAATCCAGGTGCTGATGGGCGCTTTTGCGATGAGCCCCTGGTTGGCCTTGGGTGCGGGCGTCAGCATCCCGATCACGGCGGCCTATATTTTGAACGCTCTCCACAAAGTCTTCTTTGCCGAGGAAGAGCATGCCGCAGCGGGCGCAGGGCATGGCGGCCACGCGCACGCGGGTCACGGAGAAGGGGCAGGGGAATCTCGCTGGGACGGCTTGCCGCCGATTTCTCTGCCGGAGATAATCGGGGCCGTCATCCTCATGGCATTGCTCGTCATTATCGGAATTTATCCGTCCATCATGCTCAACATGATCACGCCCAACGTCGAGTTGTTCTTGCGAGGACTGCATTGAGCCCGGCCCCCTACTACGAGGTGTTTCGCGCCCTGGCCCCCGAGGTCATCCTCGTGGTGACAGCGTTCATCGCGCTCTCACTCGATCTCGTGTCGCTGCGAAGGGCTGGAATGAGCACGCGCCTGCGCACCCTGGGTACGGTGGCGGTAATCGGCCTGCTCCTCTCCGCGATACCGTTGTGCGGTCAGCTGACTCAGGACCGGCAATCTCTTCTGGGCGGAACCATCGTCACCGGCGAGTTGACGGCCCTCTTCAACCTGCTCATCATCGTGCTGACACTGCTGACCGCATTGATCTCGATGGATTTCGACCTCGGGCGTCATGTGGGGGAATATTTCGCCACGCTGCTGTTTGGTGCAATCGGCATGATGATGCTCATCAGCACTGAGGAACTGGTGACGATCTTCGTGGCTCTGGAGTTGACCAGTATCTGCCTCTATATCCTCACGGCGTTTCACAAGGGGGAACTGCGCTCGCAGGAGGCGGCGGTGAAGTATTTCATGTTCGGCGCAATTTCCTCGGCCTTCCTGTTGTTTGGATTGAGCTATGTGTACGGACTGACCGGAGCGACGAACCTGCGTGAGATCGCGAAAGCCACCGCTACGCTTGGGCCGAGCCCGCTGATGGCCGTGGGCCTATTATTTGTCATTGTTGGCTTTGGTTTCAAAGTGGCCGTCGTGCCGTTCCATCTCTGGGCTCCTGACGCGTACGAAGGCGCGCCGACGCCCGTGACGGCATTTATCGCCACGGGATCGAAGGTTGCCAGTTTCTTTGTGTTTGCCCGGGTCCTGATGATTGGGTTTGCCGGCATGACCGGGTCGGCTTTTTGGGGTGGATTCGGTTCGGGCTGGACGATGTTGCTGGCGGTGATCGCGGCGGCGAGCATGGTGCTGGGCAATTGCGCCGCCATCGTCCAGCACAACGTAAAGCGTCTGCTGGCGTACTCCAGCATCGCGCACGCCGGATACATTCTTATCGGATTAATCGCCGCTACACAGATGGGGACGACTTCTGTGTTGTTCTACATCATCATCTACAGCCTGACCAATCTCGGCGCGTTCGGCGTCGTGGCGATGCTCGCCAGCCGCGCGGGCGGTGATGAGATGGAAAACTTCAACGGCATGGCCCGTAAAGCTCCGTTGCTGTCTCTGCTGTTGCTGGTCTTTGTGCTGTCCCTGGCCGGCATTCCGCCTCTGGGCGGGTTTTTCGGCAAGTTCTATCTGTTTGCAGCGGCCGTGCAACGCGATGCACAACACTTCGGGCTGTTATGGCTGGTGGTGTTGGGCATCGTGATGAGCGCGGTCTCGCTGTATTACTATCTCATCCTTCTCAAACACATCTACGTGCTGCCACCGAAGGACGACACGGCTATTCGGACACCGCCGTATCTCAATGTGGCCCTGTCACTTGTGGCGCTGGCCGTCATTCTCCTGGGCATTTTCCCGGAGTCCCTACTTGCGCTTCTCAAAAGCCTCGTGACCCAGCTATAATCCAGCCCTATCGCATCCGGCCTATGGGGGCCGGTTGCAGGACAAATTTTGATGCATATTGACGGTTCAACAAAACTTGTCGGCGTCTTTGGCTGGCCAATCACGCATACCGCCTCGCCTGCCATGCACAATGCCGCCTTTGACGCGCTCCAGATGAACTGGACGTATCTGGCGTTCCCGGTCGACCCCCAACACCTGCGTTCGGCGCTCCACGGTGCGCGAGACATGGGCCTGGTGGGACTCAACCTGACAATCCCGCACAAGATACTTGCCCTCGACTTCGTGGACGAAATTGACGCGCAGGCCCGCAAACTGGGCGCCCTCAACACCGTTTGCATCGACAACAACCGCCTGCGCGGGTTCAATACCGACGGCTACGGCTTCAGCAAGGCCATCAAGGAGGAATTCAATCTCTCCCTGAAAGGCAAGCGCGTGTTGGTCCTCGGCGCCGGTGGAGCAGGGCGCACCATCGCCATCCAATGCGGTTTGGACGGCGCGGCCAAGGTGTTCATCGCCAATCGCACACCAGCGAGAATTGAGCCAATCGCCAGGGAACTGGCGTCCGCAAAAGTCGAATGCCAAGGCCTGCCGCTAAAATCCAAGGACATCGCCAAGGTCGCTTCTGAGATCGATTTGCTCGTCAACGCAACGTCCGTGGGCCTCGCTCCCGGCGACTCTCTTGGCCTCGATCCCACCATCTTCTCACCAAAGCTGTTTGTCTACGACACTGTCTACCGGCCCGCCGAGACGGAACTGCTGCGCATTGCCGCTGAAGCGGGCGCCAAGGTGGCCAACGGCTTGAGCATGCTGCTTCACCAGGGGGCGAAATCCTTTGAAATATGGACGAAGCGCAAGGCCCCGGCGGCGGTCATGCGGCGGGCATTGCAGGCGGCCATCGACGGTGAACGAACGTGACCGCCGTGATCCGCATCTACCTGGAGTTTGTTGCGTTCCTATTCGGGGCCGCCATCGGCAGTTTTCTGAACGTCTGCATTCACCGCATGCCACGCGACCAATCCATTGTCTCACCGCCGTCGCACTGCCCCCACTGCGGCCAGCCGATCCGCTGGCGCGACAATCTCCCGTTGCTGAGCTACCTGTTGCTTCGCGGACGCTGCCGGCATTGCCAGGCGCGCATCACCCCGCGCTATTTCCTGGTTGAACTGCTCACAGCGACGCTGTTCCTGCTGGTCGTGCTCAAATACGGCTGGCAATGGATCGTGCCCGTTTACTGGGTCTTGCTGGCCGGGCTGATCGCGGCCACGTTCATCGATTTTGAACATTACATCATCCCCAACGAACTGACCTATGGCGGCGTATTGCTGGGCCTCGGTTGTTCTTTTCTTCTGCCCGCTCTTCAACGAAGCGCCGCCACTCATACCGCCGGTGCGCTGCGTTCGCTTCTGGGGGCTGCCACGGGAGGCCTGACTCTCTTTCTCGTGGCCGAATTAGGCAAACTGGCCCTGGGTCGGCTGAAGGTGCCGTTGCCGCCGGGGACGGTGATCAAGATCGCCGACAAAACCTTGTTCGTCGCGGACGAACAGATGGCTTGGACGGAAATATTTTACAGGGACTCGGACAGGATCCGCTTTCACGCCAGTACGCTGAAGTTTCAGGACAAGATCTTCGAAAATGTAGACGTGAGCATTTCCGAAACCACGATTGAGGTTAACGGCACATCCTTCGACCTCGAACAAGCGGGACCAATCGAAGCCACGGTGGAGTTGATCATCATACCTCGCGAAGCCATGGGCCTGGGAGACGCCAAACTCCTCGCCGCCATCGGCGCGTTCCTCGGTTGGCAGGCCGCCCTGTTTTCGGTGTTCGCCTCGTCAATGGTCGGCGGCCTGGTCAGCGTCGTGCTGATTGCCGGACGCAAAAAAGATTGGCAAAGCCGGATTCCCTACGGGCCCTACATCGCGTTCGGCGCGGCCATTTGGGTTTTTTATGGACAGAACCTTGTCGAGTGGTACTTGAATCTGATAAAAGGATAAGCCATGCCGCAACTACGCTATTTCACCGCCGGCGAATCCCACGGCCAATGCCTAGTGGCCGTCATCGAGGGCTTGCCCGCCGGCCTGAAGATTGACCTGGAGGCCGTCAACCGCGACCTCGCGCGCCGCCAAAAAGGTTACGGACGAGGCGGAACGCATGAAGATCGAAACCGACCAGGCCGAAGTTGTCACCGGCATCCGCCTCAATGAAACCATCGGCTCGCCGTTGACGTTGATCGTAAAGAACAGGGACTTCAAGATCAACGAACTGCCGCCCGTGACCAAACCCCGTCCCGGCCACGCCGATTTGGCCGGTGTGATCAAGTACGACCGCGAGGACGCCCGCGACATCCTCGAACGCGCCAGCGCCCGGGAAACCACGATGCGCGTGGCGATTGGCGGGGTCTGCAAGCTGTTGCTGGCTGAAGCCGGCATTGATCTCGTGGGGCATCTGGTGATTCTGGGCCCCGTTCAGGCCAACACCGAAGGCTTGACGGTCCAGCAAATCCGCGAACGCAGTGAGGCCAGTGAAACGCGCTGCGCCGACCCTGAGGCGGAAAAGAAGATGATTGAGGCCATCGATGACGCGAAGGGGCGAGGGGACACGCTGGGCGGTGTTTTCGAGGTGGTTGCCACCGGCCTTCCCATCGGCCTGGGTAGTCACGTGCAATGGGACCGCAAACTGGACGCCAACATCGCGCGGGCGCTGATGAGCATTCAGGCAATCAAAGGCGTGGAGACAGGATTGGGATTCGAGGCTGCACGCCGCTTTGGTTCACAGGTCCACGATGAAATCCTGCCCGGCCAGGAAGGTGTGTTAAGCCGTGCCAGCAACAATGCCGGCGGATTCGAAGGCGGCATGACGAATGGTCAGCCTGTGGTGGTCCGTGCAGCCATGAAGCCTCTTTCGACCTTGATGAAACCCATGCGGTCGGTGGACCTCAAAACCGGCGAGGAAGTCAAAGCGACCGTTGAACGGTCCGACGTATGCGCCGCGCCGGCCGCCGCCGTCATCGGTGAAGCAGTGGTCGCGGTGGAACTGGCCAAGGCGCTCCTCGATAAGTTTGGCGGTGACAGCGTGCGCGAATTGAAGCGCAACATGGACAGCTACCGCGAAGCCTGTAAACGCTGGTAGACGGCGTCCTACCGACCGCCGTCAGGCGGACAACTGCTTCTTCAACTCCAGCTTGGCAATCTTGCCCGTCGCCGTCCGCGGCAATGAGCCGACAATGCGACACTCACGCGGCACCTTGTAGTCCGCCAATCGCTCGCGGCAAAACTTCATCAATTCGTCCGGCGCCAATTCGGCGCCTGCCACGGCGCTGACAAACGCCACCGGTATTTCCCCGCGTTTCTCATCGGCCTTGGCGACAACAGCCGCCTCGGCAACGTTCGGGAACTGATAGAGCACCTCTTCGATCTCACGGGGATAGACATTCATGCCGCGCACCAGCAGCAGTTCCTTGCGTCGATCGACAATGAAGACGTACCCGTCTTCGTCCTTCTTGCCCATGTCGCCCGTGTGCAGCCAGCCACCCCGCAACGCTTCGGCGGTTTCTTCGGGATGATTGTAGTAGCCCTGCATCACGTTGGGGCCGCGCACGACGATTTCGCCAACCTGTCCGACAGGCAACTCCATATCGTGATCGTCAAAAATCTTCACCTCAATGTCAGGGAGCGGCAACCCAACCGAGCCTGCTTTGCGTACGCCTCGAATCGGGTTGAACGAGACGACAGGAGAGGCCTCACTAAGTCCGTAGCCTTCCAACAAGGGAAACCGCATCTTGCGTTCAAACAAATCCAGCGTTTCACGGGGAAGGGGAGCGGCGCCCGAAACAGCCATCCGGATCTTCAGGACCCAATGCATCCAAAACGGGATTCTGGCCTGCGCCAGCGCTTGAAAGATCTGGGGGATACCGACAAAAATCGTGGCCCGATTCACAATCATCTCGCGCATCGCCGCCTTGAATGGATGCACCGATTTGATCAGGACGATGCCGGCGCCCATTGACAAAGGCGTGAAGATGCACACCGTCAGCATGAAGCTGTGAAACATGGGCAACAGCAACGTCAGGCGGTCATCATCGGTTTCCTCCAACGCTTCGACGCAGCTTTGAACATTCGAAGCAATGTTGCCGTGTGACAGTAGCGCTCCCTTCGGCTTGCCGGTCGTGCCCGAGGTGTAAATGATCACGGCAACGTCGTTGCGGTGCAGGCTCGGCCACGCCGTCATGATCGCCACTTCCTGTTTTTCCAGGTCACCGACCCTCACAGCCCGGATGCCGGTCACCCTGGCCAGTGTCTCCTCAAAGTCCGCTGAGGTAACGAGACAATCGAGCTTGCAGTCGTCCACAATATGCTGGATCTCCGGCGCCTTCAGGAAATTGTTGATCGGCACGACGACCGCACCCAGCTTGAGCGCGGCGTACAGCGCGTAAATGAATTCCGGGCAGTTCTTCAACAAGAGGCCGACGCGATCACCCGGATGAATACCGGCAGCGAAGCTCAGGTTGGATGCGTAGAGATGAATGCGTTCCCGCAATTGCGCGTAATGAATCGTCTCTTGCCCCCAGTAAATCGCGCCTTTCCGGGGCCTTGCCCCGGCCATGGCGTCGAATTGAGAAACGACTGTTTGCTCGTCCATCGGAGTCGCTCAAACGGTTACCACAATGAGGATTTCTGTTCGGCAACAGGCCTGCCTCCCTGCCACAATGTCACGCGCCAGGCCGAAATCGGACCGCCATTGACA
Organism: uncultured Verrucomicrobiae bacterium; assembly: GCA_963817685.1. GTDB lineage: Bacteria > Verrucomicrobiota > Verrucomicrobiia > Palsa-1439 > Palsa-1439 > CAWFPN01. The sequence continues at coordinate 18,992 of CAWFPN010000005.1, forward strand.
TAGGCTTCGCCGCGCACGCTAAAAATGTTCCAATCGCGCCGCAAGGGCACACAGATTTGTTGCTGAATGCTGTCGGGCACGTTGACCTGCCGGTACTCAAATTTCACGGAATCAACCTGCGAGCCTTTCCAGCGCACAAACACTTCCTCCCGCTGGTCGGCCACAGGCAATGGTTGCGCCTGAAACAGGATCCTCGACGCGCGGTCGGTCAGAAACATGTTCCTGTCTGCACGACCGATGGTCTCTTCATATTGCGTCGCGTCCACATCTGTCACCCGCACAGGCGCGGTGCCGCAACCGCAAAGGCCGACAGCGCCCAGGGTTGCAACCAGGACAATCAAACGCGGGTCAATTCTTATCATTCAGGACACTCTTCAATGAACAGGGTAATTTCACCTTTGAAAGCCCGGTTCTCAAGACCTTTTTGACGGCAGACCTGCCGGCTGCCAAGATCACTCATTGCCACATGAACACCCGGAACAAGCTGGCGTAGTCGTCGGTCCAAACTCCAACCCCCTCCTGCTCGCGCGGCGGTTGCCATCGCTGGTCCCTCTCGAGGGCGCTGAACTGGAGCGGGTCCCGTGTCATCACCACCCATCGCGACTCCACTTTGCCGGTGCTCTGTGATTCCTCGAGTGTGACCGGGTCGCGTTGGTAGAGCGCAAACAGGTGGGCATCCCGTGCCAAACTGGCCAGAACAGGTTCAAGGTCGACGTGCCGATTGGTAATGTGAAAAGCGAGAACTCCGGAGGGGGACAGCTTCCGCAAGTAGAGCGCCAGTGCCTCGCGCGTCACCAGATGAAGCGGGATCGTATCCGAACTGTAAGCGTCAAGAATCATCAATCCGTACTGGCCGTCCGGGGCCGCCTGCAGAGACAATCGCGCGTCGCCGAGCACGACATTCACCTGAGCGGGGCAGTCCTGCAAGTACGTGAAGTAGCGCGGGTCGCGGGCGATGCGTTCGACCTCGGGATCGATTTCGTAGAATGTCCACTGCTGTCCCGGCTGGCCGTAACAAGCCGCCGTGCCCGCACCGAGGCCGACGGCAGCCACATGGCGTTTCAACTCATCAGGAAGCGCAGCAATCACCTGTCCGAGCGGTCCTGATCTTGTGTAATACAGCAGAGGGATACGCCGCTGGTTGGGATTGAGGCTTTGCACGCCGTGCATCGTCGTCCCGTGCCTTAAAAAGTGGATGTACTCATGACCGGGAAATAACTCCACCCGGTGAATGCCAAAAAAGCTGCGGGCCACCAGTGGGGTCGGGATGCTCGACTGGAGCGACCACGTTGTAGCCAACATGATGGCGAGGACCGCCAGGGCAAATCGAAGTGGCCGGCGGGACAAGGCAAGACACAACACGGGAGGCAGTCCAAACGCAATCGCCAGTGATATTCCTTGCGGCCCACCGGGTCCGCTCCCCAGAAACCGGAACAGGCCCGCCGTGAAAAGCCCAAGCACCAAGGGCAAAACGAAATCCCAGAGAACGGCCCGGCGGTCCGGATGTCGTGGGTCACGCCGCGGCATGAGCAAACAGGCCAGCACCAAAGTCACGGGGTATTCGAGCACAGTCGAGAAGATGACCGGCGCCAACAGGGCGTTGAAGATCCCGCCCAACACGCCTCCGACGGAAATCCACAGGTAGAACTCGGTCAAATGCGCTGCCGAGGGACGGTCGTTTGCCAATTCACCATGGCAGGCCATCGCGATGATGAACAAGCCGGAGAAGTGCAAGGCCATCGGCCAGGCCGGTGATTCGAACGCCTGTCCCGTCAAGGGCTTCACCAACAGTTCCACCAGCAGTAACACCGCAAACGGCAACGCGCGCAGCATCCACCGATGGGGGATGATTCGACGCTTGGCGAACACAAGAATGAACGTCATCAGATAGATCCCCAACGGAATCACCCACAGCAAGGGAATGGGCGCCACTTCCGAGGTGACGTACGTCGTCACACTCAACATCAGGCTGCAAGGCACAAACGCCAACAATACCCACCGCCAGCGCCGGCCCGTCGTCAGGGGTTCGATCGAAACATTCGCCCGGGTGGCAGCGGCCGGCGATTTGTCCTGGACAGTGCGCCAGACCCAGAGACCGCACGCCGTCGTCAGGACCGCCATAACAACGTAGGCGACTGACCACCAACGACTCTGATCAGACAAGCGCAGGTACGGTTCGAGGAACAGGGGATAGGCCAACAGGGCGATCAAGCTTCCGGCATTACTGGCTGCATAAAGGAAGTACGGGTCCGCCGCATCCCGATGGCTCCCGGCGGAAAACCATCGCTGCAACAACGGGCTCATTGCGGATACAGCCCAGAAGGGCAGGCCAACCATCACCGCCAGCAACGCCAGCAACCACAAGACGGGGTTGTGATCGCTGGGCGGCGTCCAGCCGCGCGGGACAACAATCGGCAAAGCCAGCGACGCCAACAAGAGCAGACAGAAGTGCAACACGGCCTGCCGGCGCACACCAAGCCATCGGGTGGTGAAATGGACGTAGGCATAGCCTGCCAGCAGGACAGCCTGGTAAAATACCAGGGCCGTGTTCCACACGGCAGGTGCGCCGCCAAGCAAGGGCAACAGCATCCGGCCCACCATTGGTTGCACCAAAAACAGCAGCAGCGCTCCCAGAAAAATCGTGACGGTATAAAGGATCAGCATCTCGTTCCTGCTCCGCGATCACTGACACGACGGCGTGTCGGCCCGTTCAACAACGGCGGATTTGCCATCATTGCATGCTTGTTCCAAAGCAGGCAAGCCAGATTCAAGGCCGGGCGAGCGGGACGTTCAGTTTGGCGACCGCGCCGCGCCCGCAGGCTTCCGTGCGGCCTGATATAGTTCCAGCCGGGCTCCGATCTCGCCGGCCAATTCCGTCTGTCCCGTGCTGCGGGCCAGTTCCATCGCCTTCCGGGCAGTCGCGATGGCGTCTTGAAGATGGCCGTTGGCTGCTTCGGCCAGGGCCAACGTGTCGAGGTACGCAGGCGTCTCGTAGCCCGTCGATTCACAGGCCCGTTGGGCAAGGGCCAAAGCCCGAACAGGATCGCCGCCTGCCGGCCGCGAGAGCACCGACAGGAGCCGGGCGAGATTATTCTGCGCATCAGGGTTGTCCGGCGTGAGTTGCAGCGTTTGTTCGTACTGGCTGACCGCCTCATGAACTTTGCCCAGCGCCGCCAACGCGTTTCCCAGGTTGTCATGTGCTTCGGCATCATCCGGGGTAATTCGCAGCTCTTCCGAGAATTGATCTGCTGCTTCCTGCATCTTTCCCTGCAGAACCAGGGCGTGCCCCAGATTGTAGTGCGCTTCCGCAAAGTCGGGCTTGAGTTGCACCGCCAGTTCGAGCTGCTCTGTGGCCTCGGGGAGCTTGCCTTCCTGGGCCAGGGCAATTCCCAGGCTGTTGTGTACATTGGCATAACCGGGGCTGATGCGCGCCGCCTCCCGGTAATGCATGATCGCCTCCTCAGTCTTGCCCGCATCCAACAGGGCGTTTCCCAGGGAGAAATGGGCCACCGCGTTGTCCCTCGTCACGTCCAGAGCATGCCGAAATAGCGTCTCATTGTCCTTCCAGTAGCCAACCTGGATTCGAGACAGCAGCACACTAGCCCCAAGCAAGCCGATCGCAACAATCACGGTCATCGTACTGCGAAATCGTTGTCCAGGCAGTGCGCCTTCGAAACACCAGGCTGCCATGAGGAACAGCCCAATCAATGGCAGATATGTATAATGGTCGGCAATGGATTGGTCACCCACCTGCACCAGCCCGTTGACAGGACCCAGGACGCCCAGGTACCACAACCAACCCACCACAAGACACGGATGCCGCCGTCTCCACCAGAACACCGCCCCTGACACACCGATCAGGACCACGAGGCCTCCCATGACCGCGTACGGCGACCATGTTTGGTAGGGATAAAACACCGACAAACCGCGCGGCCAGCATGTCCTTTCAATGTAGCGAACATAGGAAACGACCGTGTTCGCCACACGCGCGTTCAGTGGCGTCCTCTCCAAAGACCTGACGGCGCCCGCATTGCGATGCCCCAAAACCGTCACCACGCTCGAAGCGAGTGCGACCGCGAGAAAGGGAATTTTCTCCAACAGCAACTGTTTCAAGGATGCTTTCGGCTTGCTCCCGGCCACTGCGTCCGCCCAACGGGTCCGCCCCAGCGGCCAATAATCCAGCAACAACAAAACAAACGGCAACGTCACCAACATCGGTTTGGCCATCAATCCCAGGACATAGAGGCCGAGCGCCGACCAATAGCGCTTGCGCGTTGGTTGCTCACAGTAGAGGACATACGCCCCCATCGTCAGCATCCAGAAAGTCGCGCTCAGAAGGTCCTTGCGTTCCGCCACCCAGGCAACCGATCCCACGTGCAACGGATGCAAGGCGAACAGGGCCGCCACAAACCCGCTCCGCCATGGCGCCTGTGTCATCCTGCGGAGAACGCTGAAGAGCAGCAGCGTATTGAGGATGTGCAGCACGACATTCACCAGATGATGCGCTCCCGCGTTCAGCCCAAACAACTGGCAATCCAACATGTGCGAAAGCCACGTCAACGGATGCCAGTAGTCCGTCTGCTGGGTGGTGAACGCCCACTTCAAACCTTCCAGCGTCAGCCCGCGCTGTACGTGCGCGTTCGCCGTTACGAAATTGGGATCGTCCCAATTCGTGAACTGAAAGTGGCGGACTGGCCAGTAAACGAACGTAATGGCCCCGGCCAAACAAAGGCAGATCAGGACGTTTCGCAATCGCTGGGAGGTCTCAGTCATTTCGGGTCAAACAACTCAAACACAGTCCACAATCATTCGGAACTGCCTTCAATGAGAATTGTAATCTCCCCCTTGATGGTGCGGTCGCCGAGCCGGCTCAGGATCGTGTCAAGATCACCCCGCAACAGTTCCTCGAACTTCTTGGTCAGCTCACGGGCAACAACCGCGGGACGGTTGCCGAGCATCTCGCGCGCATCCTGGAGGCATTTCACAAGACGGTGGGGTGATTCGAAGAAAATCAGCGTGTAGGGCAGGGGAGCCAATCGGGAGAGCGCCTTGCGGCGTTGAGCGGATTTGTAAGGAAGAAACCCATAGAACAAGAAGCGCCCGGCCGCCAGCCCGCTTCCCACCAGGGCCGCCGTAACCGCCGAGGGACCGGGAATGGCCTCCAAATCGATTCCTGCGTTCGCAGCGGCGCGAATCAGGCGCAATCCGGGGTCGGACACCGTGGGCATCCCCGCATCGCAAACCAGGGCGATTTGCCGGCCATCCTGCAGCTTCTGGACGAGTTCGGCGGCCCGTTTGGCCTCATTGAACTCGTGATAGCTCACCAGCGGCTTATGAATCTCGTAGCGAGACAGAAGGAGCCCCGTATGACGCGTGTCCTCAGCGGCAACCAGGTCAACCTCTCGCAAGACCCGCAAGGCGCGCAGAGTGATATCTTCCAGGTTCCCAATGGGCGTACCGACGATGAAAAGCTTTCCGTGACCGGCTGACACGGCAAGACTTTAGAGGGGAGGGGACAAAAAAACAAGAGGCCAGTCTTTCGACTGGCCTCTTGCGAGACAGAAAGAGAAAGATGTTTCTCTTAGCTACGACGACGGCGGCTGATACCGATCAACCCCAGCAGACCGGCAGCCACGAGCGCGATGCTCGAAGGCTCGGGAACAACCTGTGCCAGTTGGAAGTAGCTCGAACCACCGAAGTCAGTAGAGGCAACCGGGCCAGCCCCAAACACAACCTTAGCATTTGCGGCCAAGGTCGGACTGCCGCCTGTAGCGCCCGCGTCACCACCAGAGATCAAGTCTTCCAAGTCGATGATGCTCTGAGGCGGAATGTCAGCACTGGCCGGGAATACCCAAGCGGTGCTGGTCACAATCGCTTCCTGACTAGCACCCACACCTGTCGAGTTGTTGAACGCAACCAGATAGATTTGCGAGTGGCTAGGAGTTGGCGCCGTAAGGCTCACCGTGGATTCACTGAAGAAGCCAGCGGGCTGAGTCCCATCACCAATAACGCCCGTAGCAAACGGTGTAAAGCCCGTCAAACTGGAGCTGCCTTGCGTAGGCGCACTGGAAAACGTCCCGATTTCCACCTTATCACCGAGCGCCAAGGCATTGGCGCCACCAGTCGTACCCTGCAGCGTGAAACCAGCATACAAATCAGCTGACCAATCGACTGTGATTGTTTGCGCATGCGCACTAAGCGAAGCGCAGATTGCCACGCTTCCTACCGCGAAGTATTTGATCCATTTATTCATTTTGTTCTACCTCTGTTCCCTTTCTGTCCTCGAGCCCCTGCAAGGGGGCCTTTGTTCTTGTCCCTAGCCCCGGCGAGGGGGCTTTTTTTGTTCCCGTTAACTATCGATTGTTCTCTGTTTACGTTTGTAAGTGTTCGTCAAACCTCAATACGGAGCAGGAGCGGTCCAGTTAAACCCGCTGTTCCCCGCATGAAGCTGAATCAGAACGTTGGCGCCGATCGGTATCTGGGTGGTGCCCACATCGGTCGTGCTATTCCCACCAACCAACCGCCAACCTGTTCCACCGGTCTTGGTGCTGGTGTTCCAGAAGTACGTGGCATAGGTGCCAGCCGCATCGTTGTGAATCAATACTTGATCACCCAAGCTCGGGCCGGAACCGCCAGTAAGACCTGTGGCATTGTTACCTGTGTACAGATTGCTGTTGCTCAAGGTCATCGCGGACGTGGCATACACGTTACCCAAGAAGTTGTTGCCCGGACCATCCAGCGGGACAACCGTCGGCCCCAGCTTGACTGCGCCGACCAACTGCACGTTCAGATTCGTGCCCGTAATCTTTTGGATCAGGACGCCTTGATCAATGTAAAGTACCTGGGTCGAATAATCAGTCGTACTGCCGCCGTTTACTTTTCTCCAGCCAGGACCACCGGTCTTTGAGCTGGTATTATAGAAGTACGTAGCGTAATTCTTGGTTGCAGGATTCTCCACCAAGATTTGGTCGGCTTGGGACGCGCCCGAAGCACCTTGCAGACCCGCTTGATCCGTCGCTCCGAAAACGCTGGCGAGGGTCCAGTGCGGATAAATCTTGTAGCTCTCCGAGCCAGTCAGCAATGAAGAGTCATCGCTGGCCGTATAGACCGCAGCAGCGTCGTTACTGACGATGTCATCATAGAACCCAGCATGGGCTCCCGAGACAATCTCAATAAAGTACAGAGGACCCACCGGGCCTTCGTTGTACGCGCCAGCCGCAGGAGGCGGATTGCCAAGCGTCAATTGAGTTCCCGACACGGCGGTCAGATTTCCGCGGTTCGTCACGATTTGGGTCATCCCCAAACCGAGAAACGAAAGCGTGTTGGCGGATAATCCGTTCGTCCCCACAGCCGTCAGCGTGATAAAGCCGACCGGATCGGTGTAGACATTGGTTTGAGCTTTTACCGGCATGACACTAGCTACAAGAGCCAGCGCAACGGCAAAAGTGAGTTTGGCACACGATAAGCGTCTTTCAGGAAGCTGTAAGCTTGACATCTCTTCTCCTCGCACTTTTTAGTAACCCGCGTTCACAACCAGATGAACTTTTTTCCCTATACCTTCAGTTCACATCTTGATGAACTGTACTGTGCCAGAATTTAACAGAGGCTCCGGTGACTGTCAACAGGTTTTTGAACTTTTTTTTCACCCATTTCACCCTGTCAACCGGTTTACCTGATCGTAACATCCCAGCCCGTCTACTGTAACACAAAAAACCCAAAAGTCACCCAATTTCTTGCTTTCTTGACCCTGAGAGAACCCCCTGCTATTACTGGTCAATCTTGCAGATCAAGCGCAAAGGTGGGGCGTGAAAATCCTATTCGCAGCCAGCGAAATGACCCCGTTTGCAAAGACGGGCGGGCTGGGGGACGTACTGGGAGCCCTGCCTCTGGAGATCGCCGAGCTGGGTCATGAAGTGTTCTGCTGCCTGCCATTTTATCGCGCAGCGCAGGAACTTGCCCGAGACGCAAAACCAACAGGCATATCGTTCGAGGTTTCCGTCGGGACCAGGCAACACACAGCGGAAATTTTGGAATTGCGCCTGGCAGACCGCCTGACAGTTTTGTTTGTGCGGCACGATGAATTTTTCGACCGCTCCGAGTTGTATCACACGGGCGTGCGCGACTACGAAGACAACGCCGAGCGGTTTCTGTTTTTTTCAAAAGCTGTCGTCGAGTTACTCGGCTATCCACGGTTCCGCGCCGACGTGATCCATTGTCACGACTGGCAGACCGCGTTCATTCCCGTCGAAGCGTTGTTCCGCCGGCAAACACGTGGCGCCGCTTACAACGTGAAGACGGTTTTCACGATCCACAATCTCGCCTACCAGGGCGTGTTTCCGGCGACGGACTTTCCGCTGACGAATTTGCCCGGGGAATTTTTTTCAATCGAGGGCCTGGAGTTCTACGGTCAGATGAATTTGATGAAGGGCGGTCTGGTCTTCGCCGATGCGATCACCACGGTGAGCCCGACCTACGTGCGCGAGATCCAAACGCCCAAGGGCGGTCACGGGCTCGACGCCGTGCTGCGCCATCGCCACGACGATATCTATGGAGTATTGAACGGCGCGGATTACCGGCGCTGGAATCCGGCGAACGACCCGTTGCTGAAACAGAATTATGGCGCCGGAGACCTGGCCGGCAAACGCGTGTGCCGGGCGGATCTGTTGCGCCTATTTAATACTTCCATCGACGAATCCACCCCCGTAGCGGCATTTATTTCCCGTCTCACGGACCAGAAGGGCGTCGATCTGCTGATCGACGCGATGGATGACCTGGTTGATCTGGGGCTGGCCCTGATCGTGCTTGGAAAGGGCGAACTGCAATATGAAACGCGTTTGCTGGAACAGGCGCGGAAGCACCCGCAGCGCGTGGCCGTGCGCATCGCGCACGACGAGGAATTGTCCCATCAAATCCAGGGGGGGGCCGATTTGTTGCTGATGCCGTCGAAATTTGAGCCTTGCGGTTTGACGCAAATGTATGCATTGAAGTATGGAACGATACCGGTCGTGCATGCGACGGGGGGGTTGAATGACACCGTCAGCCCGTACGACCCGAAATCAGGAATGGGAAACGGGTTCAGGTTTATCGGCCTGACCGCGCCCCCGTTCGTGGGCGCCATGCAACAAGCTGTTCGCGTATACAAGGAGCCGAAGCAGTGGAAGCGACTGGTGGAAAACGCCATGGCCAGCGACTTTTCCTGGCGGACAGCGGCCATCAAATATGAAAAATTGTATGCCGTATTGTGACGGCTGACTGAATTCAATCGAGAGGATTTCGACCTATGCCAGAACTACGCAAGGACCCGATCATCGGACGCTGGGTCATCATCGCCACCGAGCGCGGCAAGCGGCCGAGCGATTTCGTCCAGCAACCCGTGGAAGTCCCCGATCCGGCAAAGAACCCGTTTGCCGAAGGCAACGAGCACATGACGCCGGCGGAAATTTTCGCCTTCCGCGACCCGAAGAGCAAACCGAATGCTCCCGGCTGGCAGGTGCGCGTGGTCCCAAACAAATTCCCCGCGCTGCGCATCGAAGGCGATTTGGGCAAGGAAGGGCAGGGGATCTACGATAAGATGAACGGCATCGGCGCGCACGAAGTCATCATCGAGACGCCGAACCCGAACCTGCAGCTTGAACAGCAACCCGTCGAAGGCATCGGCCCGGGTGCTGGAGACCTACAAGATCCGCATGACGGACCTCCTGCGCGACCAGCGGTTCCGGTACATGCTGGTCTTCAAAAATTTCGGCAAACAGGCGGGGGCCTCCATCGGCCATCCGCATTCCCAATTGATCGCCACGCCCGGTCACGCCGAAGCGGATGAAGGAAAAGCTCGTCGGTGCGATGCAGTATTACGCCTACAAGGACCGGTCAGCATTTTTGAAGACATCCTTAAACAGGAGATCAAGGAAGGTGTGCGGCTCGTTTATGAGAATGCCGGCTTTGTGGCGTTCTGTCCGTTTGCCTCGCGGTTCCCCTTTGAAATGACCGTGATGCCGCGCCGGCAATCGGCTTACTACTACGAGATCCACCCGGACGAGATCCTTTTGCTGGCCGATGCGCTGAAGGTGACGCTTCTGAAACTCTCGAAAGCGCTGAACCAGCCGCAATACAATTATATCATTCATACCGCCCCGGCGCGCTACGCGCACCACGGCTATTGGTCCACGATCGACCAGGATTTTCGCTGGCATATCGAGATCTTGCCCCGATTGACCCTGATCGCGGGGTTCGAAGTCGGCACCGGTTTCTACATCAATCCGACGCCGCCGGAAGAGGCCGCGAAGTATCTGCGCGAGATTCCGGTCTAATAGAGCAGGGGGGCCGCGCCATGCCGCTCAACGTCGCTTTTCTCTGGCACATGCACCAGCCGTACTATGTCGACCCGGTCCGCGGGTCGGCGCTGATGCCGTGGGTGCGGCTGCACGCGACCAAGGGCTACCTCGACATGATCTGGCTGGTGGACCAGTTCCCCGAGTTCCACTGCACGTTCAATCTCACGCCGGTGCTGCTGAAACAGATCGAGCAATTCGCCAACGAGGAGGTGGGGGACCTGTGGCACGAACTGGCCACCACGCCGGCCGGCGCACTGACGCTCGGCCAGAAATGCGGTATTCTGGAACATTTCTTCAAGGCGAATTGGGACAACATGATCAAGCCGTTCCCGCGCTATTGGGCGCTGCTGCAGAAGCGCGGCCTAAACATGGCGCAAGGTCAGCTTCGACCACATCGCCGGCAGTTTCACCGAGCAGGACTACCGGGACCTGCAGGTCTGGTTCAACCTCACCTGGTTTGGCTACGCCGCCGAGCGGCTGTATCCGGAGATCGCAGAACTGAAACACAAAGGCCGCGATTTCACCGAAGAGGACAAGAAAGTCCTCTTTGAACAACAGCAGGACGTGCTCAAGAACGTCCTCGGCTACTACAAGGCGCTGGCCCAACGGGGGCAGATCGAAATCAGCACCACGCCGTTTTTTCACCCGATCATGCCCCTGGTGTACAACACCGAATTTGCGCGCCGCTGCATGCCGGGCGTCGAACTGCCGCCGACCTTCGCGCATCCCGAGGACGTGCGGGCGCACCTGGAGATGGCCCACGATTATCACGTGAAGTTGTTCGGGGCGCCGCCGCACGGCATTTGGCCGTCGGAAGGCTCGGTCTGCCCGGAGATCGTCCCGATCCTGCAGGAACTCGGCTACCAGTGGTTCGCCACTGACGAGGAGATCCTCTGGCGCAGCCTGGCCGTCATGCAGCCGGGCAAAAGCCAGGACCACGCGCAGATGTTTCAGGGGTTTCGCGCCCAATTCGGCGATGCCTCGGCGTGCGTGGCGTTTCGCGAGCGGCCGATGAGTGATTTTATCGGCTTTTCCGCCGCGCGCAACGACCCGCGCCGTGCGGCGGAGCTGATGGTCTCGCAACTCGAGGCAATCGCACGCTGCGCCCAGGTCACCGATTCGCTCTGCCCGGTAATTCTGGACGGCGAAAACGCCTGGGAACATTTTCCCGACGGCGGAGAACTTTTCTTACGGGAGCTCTACCAGCGGTTGAGCACCCATTCGTCAATGAAGACGACAACGTTCCACGACCATTTTACGGCGCACCCGCCGGAAGCGGTCATTCATACGCTGAACACGGGTTCCTGGATCAGCGCTGACTTTCACATTTGGATCGGCCACCCCGAAGACAATCGCGGCTGGGAACTGCTGGGCCGAACCCGCGATTTCCTCCAGGCAAAAGCCGACCGCCAGGAGATCACCGCCGATCAATACAAGAAAGCCATGACCGAGATCTACGCCGCCGAAGGCAGCGACTGGTTCTGGTGGTACGGTGATGACTTTGTGACTGACAACGATCTGATCTTCGACGAATTATTCAGGACGCATTTACAGAATGTGTACCAGATCTGCGGCGCTCCCGTGCCTGATGCGTTGAAGACGCAAATTTGCCGCTCGGAAGTCGCGCGAGAGACCAACAAGCCCACCGCGCTGATCCGCCCGCAAATCGATGGCAAAATCACGTCTTATTATGAATGGGTCGGCGCCGGCGTGTACGAAGCCGGCCGCGCCATGGGGGCCATGTATCGCGCCGAGCGTTTCCTGGACGGCATCCACTTCGGTTGCGATTTGGAGAATTTCTATCTGCGCATCGATCTGCGGCCAAAAACGAAATTTCCCCCGAAAACCACGTTTCGGGCAAACTTCATCCTGCCGCAACACCGTGCGATCGTGATCCCGCACCTCAAACGAGGGCAACCGGAATGCCACCTTTGGGACACGAACCCGGACGCCAACTTCAAGAAACTTGGCCGGGTCGAGACGATCCAGTTCGACCAGATCATCGAAATCGCGGTCCCGCTTAAGCAACTCGGCTGGAGGCAAAACGAAGACGTTGCTTTTTTCGCTCAGTTACTTGGCGGCGAGGTGGAATTGGAGCGCCATCCAGAGTTGGGCACGCTAAACTTTACTGTCCCTGACGAGTTATTCGAAGTCGAAAATTGGCGGGTCTAACAGCGTGGTAAACCAAGACTGTTCGTACGTGTCATATATGAGACATAACAGAGAACGCAGTGCGACGTTGCCCGTGCTTGCCACACCTCTCCGCTACCGCGTTGTTCGACGCATCCCGCATAATCGGCGTGCCGCAGAACCTTTGGGGGCGCGGCTTGCAACCCTTTCCTGCCTGCCTTGGGGTGTTGCCTGTGCGTTCTGGTTGTGCCTCGTACACCGTATCCAGACCCTCAACGGGTCTGGGCGGGCACGCCCGCAACCCCAACGGCCCACCCCCTTGAACGTGCTCTCCGAATCTTTTTGGTGACCTGCCACGCATCACGGCTGACGTGGACATCAGGTTGTCCACCACGTCACCAGCTAAAATGCCTCCTGTTGTGCGTGTACGCCCCGCAGAGCGATCAGAGGGCAGGGGAACGTCCCATCGTGCATGACCCTTCCCACACACCGGCCCAGCCCGACAAACACCATGCACTGTGCTCCGGGCAAGCAATCCCTGACCAAATCCCCATACCTCTCTACCAATCAACAGCCCCAACTCTGTCAACCCCAAACCACACCAACACCGCCAATTGCTCATCCGCCCGCTATATATAATAGTCAAGTCAATGCGGGCGCCGACCCCTGCGGGGTCGTCTCCCGCAACAACCTTGCCGAGATCGTCAAGAGTTCTACCCAAATCCCCATACCCGGCAGCCATCGCGTCAGCCTGTTGCATCCGTTCCAGTCTGGTAATGCCATCGTGGTACGCCAACGACACGTAATGCGTGATCCGGCCCAGCGTTTCTTCCAGTCCCTCTGAACAAATCCACTCCGCGATCACCGTGTCAGCCATTGGTAGCTTCCGTGACCGCAGTCCATCGAGAACGTGCTTATACAGGCCCATTCCCTCACCGGCAACCGAATTATTAGACATAACAGAGATTGTGCGACGGTACGACGGTACCGCAAGACTGCGCTTGTCGCTTTGTTTCTGTTCGCTTTACCGCCTCTTCCGACTCAGGTGTCGCAGGCACGGCCATACTTGCCGAGCTGGTTCCGCGCTTTGGTCTTCGCCCGGGCCTAGTCGACGAGGCCAAAACGCTTGCTGAACGGCCAGTATACGAACACGGCCCGGCCAACCAATGCTTTGTCCGGCAAGGATCCCCAGAAACGACCATCCAGACTGCTGCGCGTGTTGTCGCCAAGCACGAACAGGTGGTGCGCCGGCACATCGTAGGTGCGATGCCGATTGCTGATGTATAGGGTCTGGGTCCCGTAAAAGCCGTTCGCGTCCGGCAAAGCATACCCCCAATAGCCGTCCGACATTGAATAGATGCGTTCAAAGGCCGCGCTGTCGTCGAGAATCTTTCCGTTGACGCGCACGTGGCTTCCTTGCTCGGGTGTTTCAATCTCAACCGTGTCGCCACCGAGCCCAATCAGCCGTTTGATGTAGAATCTGCCGCGTGATGCGTCGGGAATGTCCGGGATGTCCGCCGTTTCAAAAACAATCACTTCGCCTCGGCGCGGTTTGCGGAAGTGATAGCTGAACTTGTCGACGAAAATATGGTCACCGCGGATCGTGCAGCCGCCATCGTTGTGCGATTTGCCTTCCGCGACCAGCTCGACCAGACGCTGCGGCAACGACGTGCCGTCGCCGCAATCGGCGTCCTGGTGGATCCCATACAGTGTCGGCTGCATCGAGCCAGTGGGAATTTTAAAGGGCTGGATAAAAAATGTCCGGACCGCCATCGCAACGATCACGGCGACCAGCAAGACTTCCACGTTTTCGCGCAGAGCGGAATTTGCCGGCTGCGGGAATGATTTTTCCAGAAGTGTTTCCAGCACGTCGCCCCGCGCTTCAGCCGCGCGACTGTCCTTTGCCTGGATGGCCGCGTCCAGGCTGTCACACGCGGCGCCGACCTCCTGTAGCACACGCGGCTGGAGCACGTCGCGTTGGATCCGCAACAGTTTTCGCGCGCCGGCAACAAGGGCCCGGGCGCGTTTCAAGGTTTTCCGTTCATCCCAATTCAACATGCGATTCGTCCCCTAGCCCGTCTTCAGCACCGTAATGAACGCCTCTTGCGGGATGTTGACCGTGCCAATTTGTTTCATCCGTTTCTTGCCTTCCTTCTGCTTCTCCCAGAGCTTGCGCTTGCGCGAGATGTCGCCGCCGTAACACTTGGCCGTGACGTTTTTCGAGAGGGCGCGCACCGTCTCGCGCGCCACGATTTTGCCGCCAATCGCCGCCTGGATCGCCACCTGAAACATCTGCTGAGGAATGACCTCCTTGAGCTTCAAGGCCAGCGCCCGTCCCCGCGACTCCGCCTTGCTGAAATGCACAATGCTGGAGAAGGCGTCCACCGGCTCGCTGTTGACGAGGATATCAAGCTTGACCAGATTGCCTTCGCGGTAGCCCATCTGCTCGTAGTCCAGCGACCCGTAGCCGCGGGTGATGCTCTTAATCTTGTCATGGAAGTCCACCAAAATTTCGTTGAGCGGCACCTGCGAAGTCAGCATCACCCGGTGCGTGTCGATCGAATCGGTCTTGCCGACGACGCCGCGCTTTTCCATGATCAATTGGAGCATATCCCCGATGTTTTCGTTCGGACAAATCACAAACGCCCGTACATAGGGTTCCTCGATGTGGTCCACTTGGGATAGATCGGGAAGATTGATCGGGTTGTCCACGTCCAGCACCGTGCCGTCGGTCTTCAAGACGCGGTAAATGACGCTCGGGTACGTGGCGATAATGTCCATGTTGAACTGCCGGCGCAACCGCTCCTGGACGATCTCCATGTGCAGCAATCCCAGGAACCCGCACCGGAACCCGAACCCCAGCGCCGCGGAGCTTTCCGCCTGATAGAGGAAAGCTGAGTCGTTGAGCTGCAATTTCCCCAGCGCCGCCTTGAGGTGCTCGTAGTCCGCCGAGTCGATGGGATACAGGCCGCTGAACACCATCGGGTGCACTTCCTGGAATCCCTCCAGCGGTTTAGTGGCTGGCCGGCGCGCGTCCGTCATCGTGTCGCCGATTTTTACGTCGGCGCTGCTCTTGATATTGGCGATGACGTAACCCACGTCCCCTACTTCGAGACGCGGGCGCGAAGAGGGTTTGGGCATGAAGACGCCGACGTCCTTGACCTCGAATTTTAACCCGGAACTCATCAACTGGATCATCATTCCCGGCTCGATCTCACCGGCGAACAATCGCATGTACGTCACCACGCCGCGGTAGGTGTCAAAAAAAGAGTCAAACACGAGGGCTTGCAGCGCCTCCCCGTCGTTCATGCGCGGGGGCGGGATGCGTTCAATGACAGCGCGCAGGATGTCGTGGATGCCGATGCCCGTCTTGGCGCTGGCCAAGATGGCGCTCTCGCCGGGAATGGCCAGGATGTCTTCGAGCTGGCGTTTGGTTTCCTCGACGTTGGCGTTGGGCAGATCGATCTTGTTGATCACCGGCACAATTGTCAGGTTCTGTTTGGTGGCCAGGTGAACGTTGGCCACTGTCTGGGCTTCGACGCCTTGCGCGGCGTCCACGATCAGCAGCGCGCCTTCACAGGCCGCGAGGCTGCGGGACACTTCGTAGGCGAAATCGACGTGGCCGGGTGTGTCGATCAGGTTCAGTTCGTACACCTGGCCGTCTTCCGCGTGATAGGACATCGTGACGGGATGGGCTTTGATAGTGATGCCGCGCTCGCGTTCCAAATCCATCGAGTCCAGCACCTGCTCGCGCATCTCGCGTTTGGCTAATGCGCCAGTTGTTTCCAACAACCGGTCCGACAATGTCGTCTTGCCGTGGTCGATATGCGCGATGATGCAGAAATTGCGTATGTGTGAAACGTCCATTAGGCCGCACACTCTACCAGTCTTTCGCCGGTTTGGGTAGTCCCCTTCCGCCCCGGCCCCGTCGAGTGCGCTTGTCTACTGGATCTGGTTCGGGCTCTGTTGCAACACGGCGCGATAGATCCGTTGGGTTTGCATGGCGCCACCCGGGTCGATCACCTGCACAATCCCGCTGTTACCGGGAATATTGTTCGTCACGGTGATCCATCCGCCGCCGTTGGCGAGGTCAAGCGTGGTGGCCTGCAGCAGGTAAACGTTGTCGCGCACGGTGCTGAAGCTGACCACGTTATCGGCGCCAGTCGGCTGGACCGACGTGATCCTGAAGATCGACGTGGGGTCGGTCGGGTCCAGTCCGGCCAGGTACTTGAACAGGTTGTTCTGGCCCGTGCCGTCCGCGTCACAGGTGGCGCAGGACAGCTTGTTGGTCATCGTGCCGCTGGTGTTGCCGGCCGGCTGGTTCGAGAAATACTCTGCCCGCCAGGCGTCCGGAATGCCGTCGCCGACAGAATCGACAACCTGCCCGACCACACTATAGGCATAGGTCGCGTCGTTAAACGTGAACGTATACGATCCGTTGAGCACGCTGCTAACCACAATGTTGGTGTGCGGACCGTTTGGAGCGGCCGTGTCCGACAACGGCACGATGAACGACGTTTGTTCTCCATTGGTGTAACCCCAGTTCACGTTCCAGTTGCCGTTGGCAGCGAACTTGAATTGCAGGCCGCTGTAGTTGGTGAAGACGATGGTCTCCTGCCACAGATCATTGCCGATGAGCGTCATCACGTTGTTGGACGGGCTCCAGCCGTTGTAAGTCCCCGGCACATAAATCGCGGCATACGGACTCGCCAGGTACGGATTGACTGTGTAGGCGTGGGTGATGTCGTTGAATGTAAATTGGTAGATCCCGTTATACGTGCCCGAACCCAGGATGTTGGTGTTCGCATTTAAGACGCCTGTGCCGGACATGGGGAATGCCTGGGCCGTGGTGGTGCCGCCCCAGTTGGTGCTCCAGTTATTGTTGGCCACGAGCTTGAACTGGATGTTGGAGCCGCTGCCGATATTGATGTCGCCCTGCCAGGTATCGTTGGCGATCAACACCATGTTGGTCACCAGCTGGTTCCAATCTGAGCCGTTGGCCAGGAACGTTCCAGCGACGGTCATGTTCTTATAGACGCTGGTAAATCCATTGGTGGGGTTCACCGTCAGGGTGACGTTCACCATCTGCGGTGAATCCGACGCGTTGGTGCTGGTGACGGTGATCACGGCGTTGTACGTGCCCGTGGACAGCAACGCGGTGCTATAGCTCACGGCGATCGTGTCCAGTTCGCCGCTGCTGACGCCGCTGGTCGGGCTGACGCTCAACCAGGCCTGGTTGGTACTGATGGCGTAGCTGACCAAACCGGTGCCCGAGTTGGAGACGGTAAAACTCTGGCTGGTGGCGTTCGAGCCAAGGCTGACGCTCGGCGTCAAAGTGGTCGGATTGACCGACAGCGCCGGGCCTGACCCGACTAAGTCGACGTGCACGGCCTGCGCGGAGCCCGTTTCGATGATGCGTATGGCCAGCTTGCCATCGCTGGTGATCAACCAGCAGGGCAGCGCCGCGCTGAAATCGTTGGTGGCCGCCTGGGTCAAAGGCGATCCGTTGAGCAGAACGTCCTGGACCGGCTGCGGAGGAGGATTGTAGACATAGATGTTGTTCGTGCGATTGCCGCCGCTGTACGGATTATAGCTGCCCTGGCGTGCGCTGATACCGAAGTCCCACGTGTAGGCCCCTCGCGAACTTGTATACGTCGTTTTGGCGTACACGCCGTTGGTGAAATCCCATCCGTCGCCGGCATCTTCATAGAGGGTGAAGGACGAACTGGTCTCCGGCCAGCAATTGATGTCGAGATAACCGGACTGGAACTGATTGGCGTACTGCATCACCGGCCCCTCCGGGATGATCGCGTCGCTGCGCACAAACAGCGGGAACGTGCCCAGCGGTGCGCTGACCGTCTCGGTGTTGCCGCCGGCGTACCTCGTGCCCGTCGGCAAATAGTACCAGCCGACGCCGGGCGCATACGGCAGATAAACGCTACGGCTCGTGGCGCCCTGTGTGTAGACCGGTGCCGCCAGCAGGTAGTCGCCAACCAGGAAATCGTAGTCGTTCAAGTTGGTCGTGTTGGTGTCGGTGTAATACTCATAGACTGGCGGCGTATTCATCGGTGCACCGCTGATGGTGGAATTGTACATCAATGTGTACAGATACGGCATCAGCCTGTAGCGGTACTGGATTTGATTGCGCATCAGACTGCAGTAGTCGATGCCGTTGGCGCCCTGATTGTTGTTGTTGGCGTCGCTCCAGTTTTGTGAGGGATTGAACCGCCACGGCTCACGGCCCTGGTTGCCGTCGGCCCAGAGGTTGTCGCCGTTCTGGGAATGGCTGCGATAGAACGGCATCACTGAGCCGGCCTCATACGCGCGTTCCAATAGCTCGCCGTCGATGCTGCCCGAGAAGCCCCCCAGATCATGGCCAAAGTGAGTCTGGCCGGAAATCATCATGTTCGCGCCGAGACGGATGCAGTTTTGCAGATACGACCAGGTATCCACCGTGTCGCCGCTCCAACTGGCTGCGTAGCGCTGGCTGCCCGTGGTGGCTGACCGGCTCAACACAAACGGACGCTTGTTCGGATAGGCCTTCAACAGCGCGCTGTAGCTCGAGATCGAGGAGCGCAAACCGAAATAATTTCTCTCGTTCGACCATTGGCGCCGCGTATCGGTCAGAGATGTGCCCCAATCGCCGTCATCCCACAGCGTGGCGTTCAACGGGATTGCTCCGTCGTCCTCCGGTTCCGTCAGGTCATTCCAGATGCCCCCAAACGGGACCTGGGCGAACCAATTGGTCTCGTCAGCCTCCCAACGGGTGCGTGCCGCCGTGCTGCTGTAGTCGAACCACGAGACGTTGCCCACATAAATGCTGGCCGTGACTTGGCCACCGTTGTTGATGTGGATGAAATCGTTGTTGGCCGCCGTCGTGGCGTAGTACGGATCGTTCGGTTCAAGCCACGGTTCAATCAACGGAATGAGTTTCACCCCATATACCGCGGCGGACGCCACCATGCTGGCCGGGCTGGGATAGCCCGTGCTATCCATCGTCAACTGGTGCAACTGGCCGGAGTTGATGTTATTTGCCCCCGTCGAATCCAGGTAATCGATGTCAATATAGACAGCGTCCAAGGGAATGTTGCTGGCCGTCGCCGTTTGGGCGATATACTCGACCCAGGCTTGGTTAGAATACGCAAACCGGCTGAGCTGATGGCCCAACGCCCATTTCGGCAGCATTTCAGGACGGCCCGTCAACTGCGTGTACCGGTCCATCACCGCTTTCATCGTGTGATTGGTCCCGCCGCCAAAGAAGTAATAATCCATCTGCCCATCGGCCGCCTCAAAGGAGTAATCGCCAGCCGTCTGTGTCCCCCACCTGAACTCCGCCCGGCAGGGATTGTCGAAAAAGATGCCGTAGGTGAACGCGGGTACGCTCCCGCTGGCCGGCTGGACGCCGTAGAAGAACGGCATGTTCGCATACATCGGCGACTGCACGCCCCAATGGTAGGACTGATAATTCCAGCAGGTCAGGTTATCGCCGCGCCGATTGGACGGCCCGTTGTACTCGCCCAGCCCGAAAAACGCCTGGTTCGCCGGCATGATTTTGTTGCATTTCAACTTGGAAATTCCGTTCGGCAGGTTGTAGGGGAAATTGCCGTTCGTTGAGTTGTCGCTGATGATGTTATAGGACGGATCGAACTGGATCGACGTCGACGGGTCATCTTGCAACAAGGTGTAGCCCGCCAGCTTGTCCACAAACGTGACGGCAAATGGATTGCCCTGGATGTTGACGGTCAGCAGGGCGGTCTTTAGAACATAGTTCGTCGTGGAGCCGGTGATATTCGTCGTAAACGACATGCTCTCTGTCGGCCACTGCCCGAGGGGCGTCGCGATCATCGGCTCTTCCTTGGGCCACAACCCGGTGTAGTACGCCTGCACGCGAACCACATCGTCGGCATACGGATACACGTTGGCCTGCCCGCCATCGCTCGTCCAAAACTGGACGTACATGTCCCCATTTGTGGGATCAGTCCCAAACGTCACATTGGTCACACTGCCAATGCTGTTAGCCGTACCCGCGCGTGCCAGGCTGGCGATGGTGATTGTGAACAGGAAAGTCAGAACCCAACGGAGAATGGTGCGATACATGTAATCCCTCGGTTTTTGCATCTTGGCAATACCTTTTTCACTACAATTAGTAAAACGTTTCACTTATCGCAAAAGCGACCTTACTTGTAAAGTGAAATCGTAAACAAACTGTTACAATCCGGCGCTTTTCAACGCCAAACCCTTGCCATACTCAAGCAACCGCTTCACCTGAGCGCTGTTAGACGCTTCGCTATATATTCTGATGATTGGTTCCGTACCGGAGGTTCTAAACATCAACCAAGAGTCGTCCTTGGCAATGTATTTTACGCCGTCAAATGTCAATATTCTGGCCAAAGGCGACCCCAACAGGTCCTTCGGAGGCTCACGACGCAGGCTCTCAATGAATTTATCGCGCTTTTCCAGCGGATAATGCATGTCGATCCGGTCGTAGGCGCTCTTGCCGAATTCCTTCTGCAAACCCGCCACAATCTCCGAGACCCTCTTCTTCGTCACCGCCAGCATTTCCAGCAACATCAAGTTGGCCAGGATGCCGTCCCGCTCCGGAATATGGCTCCGGAAACCGATCCCCCCGCTTTCCTCACCGCCAATCAGCACGTCGCGCTCACGCATCTCTTTGCCAATGTACTTGAACCCAACGGGCACGGTAATACATTCAATCCCATGAGCCTGACAGATACGATCCAGCAAGTAGGTGCAATTGGCCGACTTCACGACCACCGCCTTGCCTTGACTGCCGCCACGCCGCAGCAAATGCAGCAGCAGGATCGAGAACACAAGCTGGATCGAGACATACCGGCCTTTGTCATCCACAATCCCCAGCCGGTCGGCATCGCCGTCGGTGGCCATCCCAATCGAGGCCCGCGCCTTCTTCACCGCCGCGCACAACGCCCCCAGGTTCTTGCCAATCGGTTCCGGATTGACCCCGCCAAACAATGGATCGCGCTTGTCGCGGATCGTCGTCACGCGGCATTTTCCCCCGCGCAGGACGGTTTCCAGCAGATTGCCGCCGCACCCGTGCATCGAATCAACCACGACCCTCAGGTTCGCCCCGCGGATCTTTTTCAGATCGACAAATTTCCTGATGGCCGCGATGTGCGCGGGACGCGGATCATAAATCTCAATGCGGCCGTCGCGCACCGCGTCGTCAAACCGCGCCGCGCGCAGGGCCGACTGGTCGACGCGTTGTTCAATCTCACGGCAAACCTCCGGGTCGGCCGGGCCGGCGAATTCCGCCTTAAGCTTGTAACCGTTGAAAGACGGCGGATTGTGGCTGGCGGTGATCATCACCGCACCGCAGAGCTTGCGGTCGCGCACCGCGTAGGAGATCGCGGGCGTCGGCACGCTCTCCGGCGGATAAAACGCCTTGATCCCGTTGCCCGCCAGCACCTCGCACACGAGCCGCGCGTAGGTCTCCGATAAAAAGCGGTTGTCGTAGCCGACGATGGCGATTTTCGGCAGGGCCTGCGCGTTCCAATAATCCGCCGTGGCCTGCGCCACGCGCCGCACGTTCTCAAACGTAAAATCCTCCGCAATCACCCCGCGCCAGCCATCCGTGCCGAATTTAATGACCGATTTCTGCATGACTCCGCATCTCCTTGATGGCTCCCGCCAGGTCCAATGTCTTGTGCCGAAACACCGATGTGCCCGCCACAAGCACGGTCGCGCCCGCTTCGACAGAGCGCCGGCCCGTTTCCGCATTGACGCCGCCGTCGACAATGATCGGCAACCCGTCGCCGGCGGCGGCACGCAGCTTCCCGATTTTTTCCAGCACTTGCGGCATGAACGCCTGCCCGCCGAACCCCGGATTCACGGTCATGCACAGCAACTCGTCAATCTGCCCGAGAAACGGCAGCGCCCGGTCGGCCGGTGTGCCCGGATTGATCGCCAACCCCGCTTTCCTGCCCTTGCCGCGGATGTAGGCCAGCGTCTTGGCCACGTCGTGCTTGGCTTCCAGATGCACGATCACGTGGTCCGCTCCCGCCGCAATGAACCGCTCAGCGTACACGTCGGGCCGTTCGATCATCAAATGCACGTCCAAGGGCAATTTCGTCGCCTTGCGAAACGCGGCAATGGTGTCGGGACCAAATGAAATGTTCGGCACGAAATGCCCGTCCATCACGTCGCAGTGCAACCAGTCTCCCCCCCCTGCTCCACGCGTTGCGCGTCCCGGGCAAAATTCCCGAAATCACCGGCCAAAATCGACGGGGCAATGATGATGTCGCGCTGCGTTGTCATAAGATTGGTCGTTGCTTCTTAAAGCCGTTGGTAGGGCGGCTTGGCCCAAGCCGCCGCTGTCCCCCCATACGGGAAATCATCCTTTGCGCCGTTGGATCAGTTCGATCTCGTAGCCCTCGGGTGCGTCCACGAAGGCAAACACGCTCCCCGAAGAAGATGACGTGGTCGGCCCGTCGGAAAGCTTGACCCCTTTCTTCTCCAGTTCGCGCGCGAACTCCTCGAGATTGTCCACCTCGAACGCCAGATGCGTCAGGTCCGGCGGGACCTGGACCGGACCGCTGGACGGATAATGGCACAGCTCAATTTCCTCGTCGCTGTCCGGCGCTTTCATGAACACCAACTCCGAGCCGCGCGGCGATTTATGCCGTCCCACCTCTTTCAGCCCGAGAACATCGCGGTAAAAGCGGACGGTCTTTTCCAGATCATTGACCCGGTAGCGGGTGTGCAGGAGTTTCTTGATCGTAGCCATGTCCCGTTGAATTTAAAGGAAACACCGCGGCACGACAAGCCCGATTGGAACAATCCAGCTCATCGACCTGCTTGTCAGGCCCTTCGCCCTTCCGGTACACTGTCGGGGACATGCTGATCGACTACCATATGCACACGCGGCTGACCGACGGCACGCAGGAGCCGGTCGATTACGCCCGCATCGCCGTCGAACGCGGGTTGGATGAAATCGGCTGCTCCGATCACGCCCCGCTGGCCGACCGCGAGACGGATTGGACGATGAAAAAAGCCGACCTGGACACCTACGTCGGCTGGGTGATGGCAAGCAGTGGTGCCAAAACCGGGAGGCCGGGAATGAAGTGCAGCTGGGAGCTTAAGCCCCCTCGACCTTGCTCGGGACCCTGCGAAGCCGTGACAACGAAACAGGCGCCGTTCTCGCTCGTGAATGACCACGCCGTCAGGTGACCGATATTGGAGTCTGCCTGCCCGTTCGACAAGCCCCTCGACCGGCTCGGGGCCGTGAGCTTGTCGAAACGACTCGGGGTCCCAAGCGTAGTGGACGGACAGGCGACCTTTTCCTCGGAATCGCCTGCAAGCAGGCTCCTACAATTTGCATGAGTCCGGCTAAGTTACTCTGGAAGAACCTTGTCAAAAAGGCTCCCGTTTGCGCTGAAAATCACGCAAGGTTGTGGACATGGACGCCCACAGGTTCGTTCGGACCACTGATTTGTTCGTGAAGATCGTCTCCCGCCCGTGGCTTGGAATCGCCGCGGGGATCGCTGGCGCCGCGGTGCTGGCGTGGCTGCCGCCCCTGGTTTCCGCGGCGGGTGAGGCGCTGGTTCCGACCACGAACGCGCATTTTGACTGGGCTCCTGGTCCGGCCAATGTGCCGGTTGGCGTTGCCCGCGGCATTCATCCCGGCCGGGTCGTCTGGGTGCGTGACCCGGCGGCGACGAAGTGGGCCGGAAACTGGAAGCAAAACTCCGACCAATGGTGGACCGAGGCCAACACCGACCAGACGCGGGTCGACGCGATGCTGTCCGCGCTGCTGCAGCGGCTGACCGGGGCGGAGACCGACGAGGCGGCCTGGACGGCGATCTTCCGCGACTAAACCAGCGGGCCCGGGGCTGGCGGGTCGCGGCCACCAGCCGGGTGAGGCGGTGGCGGTCAAAATCAATCTCAACAACAGCGACGACGCGCAAAAGACGGACAACAAGATCGACGCGGCGCCGCAGTCGGTGCTGGCGATCGTGCGACAGCTGGTCAACCAGGCCCACATCGTGCCGGCCGACATCGTGGTCTACGACGCCCGCCGGACGATTCCCCAGACGATTCTGACGAAGGTGTGGGCGGAGTTCAAAGACGTCCGGTTCGTCCAGAACGTGGGCCCCAAGGCCGGGCAGCCGGTCAATCCGGGCTACGGCGACTTCCACGGACTGGAGGCCGCCGACTGGGTCGAGGGCATGGAGTATTCAAAGAACAGTTACAAGGAGGCCCGGATGATTCCGCGGCAGGTCCAGCAGGCCACCTATCTGGTCAACTTTGCCCTGCTCAAGCTGCAATCTATCCCTTCGACAACATGGAGGACGGCGACGCCGGGCAGACGGCGGCCAGCCTGACGGGCAAGAACCATTTCGGATCGATCAAGGGAACCTGGGAACTGCATCCCGCCATCGACACGACCCAGCAGGCGACTCCCCACGCCTACTCGCCGATGGTGGATCTCGCGGCCTCGCCCAACCTCGGGGCCAAGACCATCCTCTATCTGCTCGACGGCCTGTACAGCGGCCGCAAGTGGCGCTGGTACCCGCAGCATTTCCCCAATCCGCCCTTCAACAACCGCGTCGAGCCCAACCAGAACCCCGACTGGCCGGCCAGCCTGCTTGCCTCGCAGGACGGCGTGGCGCTCGACTCGGTCGGCCTCGACATCCTGCATTCGCAGGCGGCGAACAACGTCGACCCGACCACGAACCAGCCGCGCATTCTCGTCCGCGAGAACGCCGACGACTACCTCTATGAAATGGCGGATCCGGAGCATTCGCCGTCCAAGACCGCGTACGTACAGGGGGGCAAGCCGGTCACGAGCCTCGGCGTCCACGAGCATGGGACAGCGACGCCACCCGCCGCTATTCGCGCAATCTCGATCCGGTCAACGGCAAGGGGATCGAACTGATTTATCTTCCGATGGGAGAGGGGAAGAACGCCACCAACGCCGCAAAGCCCGCCGGGTCAGGGCTCGCGACCATTTCACCATCGCTGGCCGCCGCGACCGCTCCGTCCGTCCTGCCCGGCAAGGGCCTCGCGGAGCACGATTTCTTTGATGCCGGCGAGGGGATGGGGGAGCGGATGTACATCGTGCGCGGTGGCAAGATCGTCTGGTCGTACACGCATTCCGGCAAGGGCGAGATCAGCGACGCGGTGCTGATGTCCAATGGAGACGTGCTGTTCGCCCACCAGTTTGACATCACTGAGGTCAACGCCGCCAAGCAGGTAGTCTGGAATTACGACGCGCCGGCGAACACGGAGATCCACACCGCGCAGCCCATCGGAACCGGCCGGGTGGTGTTCGTCCAGAACGGCGATCCGGCCAAGGTCGTGGCATCGCCAAGGCCACCGGCAAGGTCGAGCGGGAGTTTGTCGTTCCGGTGAAGAATCCCAAGAGCCCTCACGGGCAGTTCCGACACGCCCGCGTGACGGAGGCGGGCATGATCCTCGTCGCTCACATGGATCTCGCAAAAGTCGCGGAATACGACGTGACCGGCAAGGAACTCTGGTCGATGGACGTCCCGGGCGGCATCTGGTCGGCGGCGCCGCTGAAGAACGGCAACTTCCTGCTCGCGGGCGGCGCGGCCGTGCGCGAGGTGAACCGCCGGAAGGAAACCGTCTGGCAATGGACGCCCGCCGACACGCCGGAATATCGGATGACCAATCTGCAGCTGGCGACTCGCCTGCCGAACGGAAACACGATTATCAACAACTGGTTCAACCAGTGGTCGGGCGCGGTCGATCTGGCCAATCCGCCGGTGCAGGCCATCGAAGTGACGCCGGACAAGAAAGTGGTCTGGGTCCTGAGCTCGTGGTCGGCGCCGGCCGATCTGGGGCCGTCAACCACGATCCAGATCCTCGACGAGCCCTCGATTCCAGAAGACGTTCGGTTTGGAGATTTGACCAGCGCTCCCTGAGTCGTGCAAGGTCGAGCGGTTGGCTCTGAATTGTAGCCGAGAACGCAGGAGTAGCTGCGAGCGTGAGCGAGCGGTTGGTCATCCACTCGCTGGCGCTCGTGGCTACAACTCTGCTCAAACGGATGCAATAAAGCGCGAGTGCATCGGTCAGTGATCCGGCACTACCGCAAAGGCCCCGGCCTGCTTGGTGAGCTGTTTCTCAAGGCTGCCGCACACCAGATCGCAAAGCCGGTAGATCGACGGATCGGCGATCGAGTAGAAGACCTGCAGACCGTCCTTGCGGCGGCCGAGGACGCCGGCCGCGGTCAGGGTCAGCAAATGGCGCGAGATGTTGGCCTGGGTGCCTCCGGTCAACGTCACCAGGGTGTGGACGTTTTTCTCGCCGTCGAACAGCGCGCGCAGCAGGCGCAGGCGCATGGGCTCGCCGAGCACGGCAAACCGGCGCGCCACGAGCTCGATCGCCGCATCGGAGATAGAGGACGGTTTCATTGGGAGACAGGACAGTAAGACAGTGCTTGACATTTGTGCAATTATATCCGTATATACGCATATCAGTATAAAAGAGTCAAGTCGCTTCCCATGAAAACCGAATCCTACATCCGTCTCGTCGCCGGCATCCTCGTGCTCGCCAGCGTCACACTCGGGCATTTTGTCAACGCCTGGTGGCTGCTGCTGGCCGCCTTTGTCTCCCTCAACCTCATCCAGTCGGTGTTTACCGGGTTTTGTCTCGCGGAAATCATCCTGCCCAAGCTCGGCCTGGGCGACGATGCCTGCGCGGTGAAACCGGAGCCGAAGGCGTGAGCCATGAATTCAAACCGTCTTTCGGTCCTCTTGCTGCCTGTTGTGCTGGTCGCCGGGTGCGCGAAGCATTCCGAATCGGCCGCCGACTCCGCGGCAGGCCTGCCGCCGGCCCGGGTGCGCGTGGCCTCCGTGCGAATCGAGGAGACTCCGATGTTCATCGAAGTCACCGGCACCGTGCGCCCGGTTCAGCATGCCGTCATTGCCGCCAAGGTGATGGGCGCGATTGAGAAAATGCCGTTCACGCTGGGGCAGCGTGTCAAAGCCGGAGACCTGCTCGTCAAAATTTCCGCCGGGGAGATCTCGGCCCGCCTGCTGCAGGCGAAGTCCCAGCTCAACCAGGTGCAGCGCGACCTCGAGCGCGAACGGGATCTGCTCGCGAAAGGCGCCAGCACTGCGGATACGGTTCAGAGCCTCGAGGACCGGTTTGCGATGACCCACGCGGTGGTGGCGGAGGCCGAGGTCCTGCTCGGCTATGCCGCGGTCCGCGCGCCGTTTGACGGGGTCGTGGCCCGGAAGCTGGCCGACGTCGGCGACCTCGCCGCCCCCGGCATGCCCCTGCTCGAAATCGAAGGTGCCGGCGACTATCAGGTGGTAGCGGGGATTCCGGATTCCCTCGCCGCTGAGCTCGCGCCTGGTGCCTCATTCGAGGTGGACGTACCGGTCGCGGGCGCCCACTTCACCGGGAGCTTGGCGGAGCTTTCTTCGTCAACCGACTCGTCCACGCGAACGGTGACGGCAAAGATCTCGGTGCCGGCCGGAAGCGTGGTGCGTTCGGGCCAGTTCGTCCGGGTGCAGGTGCCGGGCGCTCCGGTCCGCGCGCTGTTCGTGCCGGCGGGCGCTGTTGCGACGCTTGGCCAGATGGAGTGCGTCTTTGTCCTGGAAAGCGGCAGCGCCGTGCTTCGGCTGGTGAAGGCCGGCGTGGTCCGCGGTTCGGCTGGCCAGGAGAAGGTGGAGATTCTTTCCGGGCTCGACAACGGCGATCGCGTGGTGCTCAACCCGCCCTCCGGTCTCCGGGAGGGTCAACGCCTGGATGTCCAGCCATGAGCGCCGTCCCCGGAACGCCGTTTCCCGATCCCAAGAAATACGGCTTCGCGGGCCGGCTGGCTTCGTTCTTCATCGATTCAAAGCTGACCCCCATCCTCGTCGCCGCGTCGCTTCTGCTCGGCTTCTTCGCGGTGCTCATGCTGCCGCGTGAGGAGGAGCCGCAGATCAAGGTGCCGATGATGGATGTGATGGTCGCAATGCCGGGCGCCAGCGCCGCGGAGGTCGAGAGCCGCGTCACTCGCCCCATGGAGAAGTTCCTGTGGGAAATCGCCGGAGTCGAATACCTCTACTCAACGGCCAGCCCGGGAGGCGACATGACCGTCGTCCGTTTCAAGGTAGGCACCGACCTTGAGGCCGCCCTCGTCCGGCTAAACCAGAAGCTGCAGGCCAACTTCGACCGGATCCCGCTCGGGGTGGGTCAGCCGCTCATAAAGCCGCGAACAATCGACGATGTGCCGATCCTGGCGCTCACGTTCCACAGCTCTCGCTATGACCACAACATGCTGCGCCGGCTCGCCACGCAGGTCGACGACGCCGTGAAGCAGATCCCGCTCGTGGCCGAGACCAACGTCATCGGCGGCGAGCGCCGCGCGATCCGCATCCTGATTGACCCGCAGAGACTCGCATCGCGCGGCCTCAGCCCAGCGGCTCTCGTGCCGGTGCTGCAGCACGCCAACTCCCAGGTGCTGGCCGGAGCCCAGTCATCGGGCAACCGGGAGACGCTGCTTCAGGCCGGATCGTTCTTCCGCGATGCCCGCGACGTGGGATCGGTGGTCGGGGGGTCTTCCACGGCCGGCCGGTCTATCTCCGCGACGTGTCGGAGATCGCTGACGGGCCGGGCGAGCCGCGAACTATGTGCTGTTGGTCGGCAGCCGCACGGCGTCCGCCGCGCGGCGGCCCGGCCGCCCGCCGGCGCGGGAGAGCCCGCCGTGACCATCAGCGTCGCCAAGCGCCAAGGCGTAAACGCGATCGACGTCGTCGGCGCGGTCCTTGCGAAGATCGAAACTCTGAAGGGCACGGTCATTCCCGGCGACGTCGCGGTGTCCGTGACCCGGAATTACGGAGAGACGGCTGCAGAGAAGTCGGGCGAGCTTCTTTTCCACATGGGAATCGCAGTGTTCGGCGTCACACTGTTGATCGTCCTCTTCCTTGGCTGGCGCGAGTCGCTTGTAGTGCTGGTGGCCATTCCGGTGACGCTGGCTGACCCTGCTGGTCTTCTACCTCTACGGATACACGCTCAACCGCATCACGCTGTTCGCGCTGATCTTCTCGATCGGCATTCTGGTGGACGACGCGATCGTGGTCGTCGAGAACATCGCCCGCCACATGCGCATGCCGGGCTGCCAAAGAAAAGCGTCTGATCAGATTGCGGTCGAGGCGGTGGACGAGGTCGGCAACCCGACGATCTTGGCGACATTGGCGGTGATCGCGGCGATTCTCCCCATGGCCTTCGTCGGCGGGCTCATGGGGCCGTACATGCGTCCGATTCCCGTCGGCTCTTCCGCGGCGATGCTGTTCTCGCTTCTTGTGGCCTTCGCCGTGACCCCATGGGCCGCGCTCAAGGTCCTCCGGGGCCATCACACGCGGCACGCAGAACTGGCGGCCGAGTTTGTCGATGCTCCGCGCACCGAGGAAGGAGAGGAGGCCGGTGAGGCCGGGCCCGACACGTTCTTCACCCGGCTCTACCGGCGCATCA
>CAWFPN010000006.1:0-28362 GCA_963817685.1 uncultured Verrucomicrobiae bacterium
ATCGGCATCGTTGAGAACGCTTATGATCAGACGCTGCAGTTGCGGGCCATCCCCGCCGCGCAGATTGCCGCCGTCGAACCTGGCTTGCTCACCCTGGCCCGCGCGCATATGCCTTATCTTCCCGTGGAGGACATCGACGTCCTGGTAGTGGACGAGATCGGCAAAGACATCAGCGGAACGGGCATGGACACAAACGTCGTCGGCCGGCTCCGGATCGCCGGCCAGCCGGAGCCTGACAGGCCGCGCATCAAACAGATTGTCGTCCGCGACCTGAGCGCCGCCAGCGGCGGCAGCGCCTACGGCATCGGCCTGGCCGATGTCACCACCCGCCGGCTTGTCGACAAGACCGACTGGCCAATGACCAACGCCAACGTCCAGGCCAGCGGATTTCTCGAACGCGGCAAACTGCCACACGTGGAGGAAACCGACGAGCAAGCCATCGCCTGGGCGCTGCGCCAATGCGCCCCCACCCCGCCCGATCAGGCGCGCCTGGTCCGCATCAGGAACACGCTGCACCTCGAGACCATGCTGGTGTCAGAGGCGGTCATGACCGAGTTGAAGGGAAGAGAGAACGTTGAAGTCGCGGGGGTTACGGGTGATTTGCTGGAACAGATTTAGCCACAGATCGACACGGATCTTTACGGATGAAAAATGAACGGGCCGGCCAATTGGCCGGCCCGTTCAGATTCATCTCGATGCGTGGCTTACTGCTTTACGGCGGCCAGCACGGCGTTGAAGGCGATCGGGTCGTTCGTGGCCAGGTCGGCCAGGACCTTGCGGTCGAGTTCGATGTTCGCCTTTTTCAACGCTTCGATAAAGCGGCTGTAGGTGATGCCCTGCGCGCGGCAGGCGGCGTTCAGGCGCTGGGTCCAGAGACGGCGGAACGCGCCTTTCTTGTCCTTGCGGTGCGCGAAGCTGTAGGTCAGGCCGTGCCAGACGGCGTTCTTGGCGTAACGAAACTTTGTGCTGCGCCAGCCGCGATAGCCCTTGGCGGCAAGTACCATGCGTTTGCGGCGGGCCTGGCTTGACGGTGCGTTTGTTGCTCTCGGCATTGTTGACTCCTCGATGACAAAATTGTGTTCGAACGTTCCGGCGGCCTACCCGCGATGACTGAAGGGCAGCACGCTGGTGATATGATGCGCGTGCGTCTCGCTGACGGCCGATTTCTGGCCGAGACGGCGCTTGTGCTTGGACGATTTATGTCCCAGCAAATGCCGCTTGCCCGCGCCGTAGCGCATGACTTTGCCCGTGGCGCTGATTTTGAACCGCTTGGCGGCGGCTTTCTTCGTCTTCGCTGATTTCCATCGTGGCATAGTCTTGTCTCTCGTTAAATTGTCCTACTCGGCGTTTTCGTTGTCCGATCCATCCGCGTTCTTCGGCTTCTTCGGCCCTCCGCGCATCGGGGCCAGCATCATGTGGATGCTGCGACCCATCAGGCGCGGCGGCACTTCCGCGTGGCCGACCCCTTCCACGTCCTTGATCACCCGCCGCATCAACTGGTCGCCCAACTCCGTGTGCGCGTTCTCGCGGCCGCGAAAGAACAACGACACCTTGACCTTCATGTTGTCCTTCAGAAAATCCGTCATGTGATTCAGCTTGGTCTGGTAATCATGCTGGTCGATGTTCAACCGCAGCTTGATCTCCTTGACCTTGCCCGCGTGATGATGCTTGCGCGCCTCACGCTCCCGCTTGGTCTGTTCGTACTTATACTTGCCGTAATCCGAGATCCGGCAGACCGGCGGCGTCGCATTCGGCGCCACCTCGATCAGATCATAGCCTTGTTGCTGCGCGGCCGCCAGCGCCTGGCTGGTGGGCATCACACCCAGCTGTTTCCCGTCCGAACTGACAACGCGCACTTCGCGCGCGCGAATTTTCTGATTTACACGGACAAATTGTTGAATGTGCCAGACCTCCTGTGGACCCGCGGGCGGGTTGGATTCTCTTGCCTTACATCACTTGCAATTCATGGTGTTTATAAATGCGCCTGCTCTGTTACACGGGCGCGAATAACCCATTCTTCTACCGTTTCCGGCCCGCCAATGCAACAGTCTTTTTCTTGGCCATGTTACGTTCTCGCTTTTGGCTGTCAACCCGAACGCCGCTCTTTAATCGACTGCAGGATCTCCGCCACCACTTCGGCCCGGGGCTTGGCGCCGACGTTGCCTTTGCCGTGGAGACGGACGGAGACGTTGCCGGCTTCCATGTCGCGGGGGCCGATGACGAGCATGGTGTGAACTTTGGCCTGCTCGGCTTCCTGGACTTTGCCGTTGATCTTGTCGGTGCCGTAATCGCCTTCCGCCCGGACCATGCTGGGCCCGCAGTTCGGCCACAATGGCCTTGGCGTAGGCCACCAGCGGCTCATCGTCGCCGATGGTGAGGACCCGGACCTGTTCCGGCGCGAGCCAGAGCGGGAAATTGCCGGCATAATGTTCAATCAGAAACCCGATGAACCGTTCGTGCGTGCCCAGCGGCGCGCGATGGATGCAAAGCGGGGTCTTCTCGGTGTTGTCGCGGTCCTTGTAGACCAGGCCGAACCGTTTCGGCACAGCGAAATCCACCTGGTTGGTCGCGATGGTGAACTCGCGCCCGATGGCGCTCCAGACCTGCACGTCGATCTTCGGCCCGTAGAACGCCGCTTCGTTGGCCACCTCGACGAAATTGATGCCGCTGGTCTTGAGGACCTCGCGCACCATGTCTTCCGTCTTGGTCCACAACTCCGGTTCATCGACGTACTTTTTCCCCAGCCCGTCCGGTGCTGTGCGTGCTGAACCGCATCTCGTACTTCTCGATTCCGAAAATCTTGAAATACTTCAGATACATCTCATTGACCGCATTGAACTCCGCCGCGAATTGTTCCGGTGTGCAATAGATGTGCGCGTCGTTCATGTTGAGCGAACGCACCCGCATCAGCCCAAACAGTTCCCCCGATTGCTCGTACCGGTAACAAGTCCCATACTCCGCCAACCGCAACGGCAAATCCCGATAACTATGCCGCTCCGCCGCGAAGATGCGGTGATGATGCGGGCAGTTCATCGCTTTGAGGTAGTAGCGCGAACCTAGCGCAGCAATCTCCTTTTCAATCGTATTTATCTTGTGCTGGATTTCTGGCGCTGGCTGGAACTGAATGCGGTCAGCCTTTGCCTTTGCCAATTCCCTTTCTAGTGTGGCGCGGCGAACTCTATCTTCCTCCTCGAGCATCTCCATCGGCGGAAACATGCTCTCCGCGTAGTACGGCAGATGACCGGAAGTTTTATACATCACTTCCTTAGCGATGTGCGGTGTCCTCACGCGGACGTAGCCGGCGGCGAACTCGGTTTCCTTCGCCAGCTTTTCCAGTTCCTCGATGATCGCGCCGCCTTTGGGGAGCCAGAGCGGGAGGCCGGGGCCGACGAATTCGGTGTCCATCGCGAACAGGCCCATTTCCTGGCCGATCTTGCGGTGGTCGCGTTTCTTCGCCTCCTCGAGCATCTTGAAATACTCGTCGAGCTGGGTCCGGTTCTTGAACGCGGTGCCGTAGATGCGCTGGAGCTGCGGGTTCTTCTCGTCGCCCTTGTAATAGGCGCTGGCGACGCTGGTAAGCTTGAACGCGCCCACGTTGCCGGTGCGCATCACGTGCGGCCCGGCGCAGAGATCGATGAAATCGCCGTTCTTGAAATAAGTGATCTGCTCGCCCTCGGGAATGTCCGCGAGATTACCGAGCTTGAACTTGCTGGGATTGCCCGGACGTTCGCTCAGCCCGCCGAGCCGGCCAGTTTCAGCATCCTTGATGGCCTGCTCGCGCGTGACGGTGATCTTCTCAAAGACCTGGTTGTCTTTGATGATCTTCTTCATCTCGGCTTCGATGGCTGGAAAATCCTCGGGCGAAATGCGATGCGGCATTTCCAGGTCGTAGTAAAACCCGTCCTCGACGGGCGGCCCGGCGGCAAATTGCGCCTCGGGCCAGAGCCGCAGGATGGCGCTGGCCAGCACGTGGGCGGCGGAATGGCGCAACCGTTCCAGGTCGGTCATTTGCGCCCGCATTTCGAGTGTTTTGCGTTCCATAGAAAGCCGTAGTTTGATACGGCGCAATGCGGCCAAAGTCAATGTTGTAGGAGCAGGCCCTCCTGCCCGGTGTCCTTCGTGATCTTCGTGCCTTCGTGGTAAATCAGAACGACGGGTTCAACCACGAAGCCACGAAGGACACGAAGGGGGGCCATGCAGAAAACGAAAAGGCGTCCCGCTTGCGCAGGACGCCCTTCCGGTCAAACGACGAATCAGTCCGGCTTAGTACCGGCTGCCGGCGAACTTGCCGCCACGGCCGCCGCCACCGCCGCCGCCGAAATCGCCACGGGGACGATCTTCGCGGGGCTTGGCTTCGTTGACGGTCAAGGCGCGACCGTCGAGTTCCTTGCCGTTGAAATCGCGCGATGGCCTTGGTGGCCTCTTCTTGCGTGCCCATTTCCACGAACGCGAACCCGCGGGACTTGTTGGTGAACTTGTCCATGATCAGGCTGCAGCTGGTGACCGTTCCGGCCTGTTTGAACAGGTCCAGAATGTCGCCTTCAGTGGTATTGAATGACAGGTTTCCGACGAATAGCTTGGTAGCCATTATGTTTATTCTTTCTGCTGCGGACTAGGAGGTCTCAGTGACTGTTCCCGAGGAATTCGAGTTTCGGATTATCACCGAGCGAAAAGATCGACTGACAATCTACCAATCTCACTGCAACTGCTTCTATCTGCGAGCGCCGTGACAATAGTCCATTCCGCCAGAATAGCAACAACTATTTTCAGGGGGGCCAAACACCCCCTCCCGGCCCGCAGGACACTACCATGAACGCCCCGCATTTGCACTTTGCGAGTGGCTGCGGATACTATATGAATCTAGACGATGGCGACAAAGACCTTAAACAAGACCGTGCTGCTGTTTTTCGCCATTTTCATGCTGATCTACGGCGGGGCGCACCTCTACATCTGGGCGCGGCTGGTGCAACCATTGAGACTCGCCGGCCCGGCGCTGTGGCTGATGCGGGCCGCGTTTGTCCTGTTGTTCCTGTCCTTTCCGCTGATCCATTTTGCGTTCCGGCACAAGAACGGGCCGCTGGTCACCACCGCCAGCTATGTCAGCTCCGTCTGGCTGGGCATGGTGGTCTATCTGGTGCTTGTCACCTACTGTTTCGACCTCGTCCGGCTCTACGCCTTCCCCGCCGACCCGTTCGGGCATTACCTGATCGCGACGGTCGCCGCCATCGTGGCCGCCATCACCATCTACGGCCTGGCCGCCGCCCGCACGATCGGCGTCACCGATCTGCGGGTGAAAATGCCCCACCTGCCCCGCCATCTCGAAGGCATGCGCATCGCCCAGATTTCCGACGTCCACATGGGATTGATCGTGCGCGGGCCGCGCCTGGAGAAAATCGTGACCATGGTCAACGATCTGCAGCCCGACCTGATCGTCATCACCGGCGACCTGGTGGACGCCGAAGCGTTGCACATGGAGGACATGGTGCACCCGCTGATGCGGCTCAAGAGCAAGTACGGCGTTTTCGCCGTGCCCGGCAACCACGAATATTTCGCCGGCATCGAGCGCGCCCAGGCTTTCATCGAAGAGGCGGGCGTGACCGTCCTGCGCAACCGCTGGGTGACCATCGCCGACGGCCTGCAACTCGTGGGCCGCGACGACCCGGTCAGCCCGCGGATCACCGGCCAGGACGTTCCCCCTCTGGCCGAAATCATGGAAGGGACCGACCGGTCCAAGCCGACGGTGCTGCTGTATCACACCCCCGACAGCACGTTTGAGGAACTGCAGGCGCAGGGCGTCCACCTGCAACTCAGCGGCCACACCCACAAAGGCCAGCTCTGGCCGTTCAATCTCATCGTGCGCATCATGTTCAAGACCTACTACGGCCGGTTCACCTCCGGCGACACCACCATCTACGTCAGCCGCGGCACCGGCACCTGGGGCCCGCCCATGCGCGTCGGCGCCCGCCCCGAAATCACCTCGATCACGCTTTCCGCCACGAACGGAGACTGACTGAAACGCGGGTGCCGGGTCGGTTTCGAAACTACCATGGGATATGAACTGTTGGCGGCGGCGGGGCTGACAAAAGCGTCCGGGACGGACGCCACTACAACAAAGTGACTCACTACCGGATCGCGCCGGCACTTGAATCTCCGGCGAATCGTTGTATGAGTAGAGCTCCTAACCATCACACAGGAGATCGATCATGGCTTCAAAGAACATCAGCGCACCGGATTTGACCAAACGGCCGCCGCGCAGCCCGCGCGTCCGGCTCGGCGGGTACGTCATCCTGCCACGTTGCCTCGACAAGGGGCGCGCAACCCTGGCGGGCAAACACGGCGAGTATCATTTCGCCTGCCCGCTCGACGGACGGTTTTTCGAATTCGCCGGCATCAAGGCGGCCGACCTCAAAAAGCAGCTCGCGCTCGGCAAGGGCGACGAGGAGATCCTGAAATGGATCACCGCCCACTCGAAAACCAAGCCCAGCGCCTGGGAGATCGAACAGTGGAGCGCGTTCCAGGAACGCCGGGGCCCGACGAGCCTGGAAATGCGGGGATATTTCAACGGGATGCTCGCCAAGGCCAGCAAGACCCGCGAAGACATCCTCGGCTGGTTCGACGTGCTCGACGTCGACGACCACGTCAGTTTCGGCGGGAAAGCCTAGGACATCCGGCAGCCATTGCCCGGCAAAAAAACAAAACGGGCGCCTCATGCTCGCCAAGCCTGGGGCGCCCGTCTCTCTTAAAGCGCTAAAGTCTTAGCTGCCCTTTTCCATCTGCTGGCCGGACTTTTCCCAACCTGAAATGCCCGCGCGCAGGTGTTTCACGTTGGTGTACCCGAGCTTCTCCGCTGCCGCCGCGGCCGCTTTATACGCCATGCACTTCGGGCCGCCGCAATAGGCGACCACAAGCGTGCTCTTGTCGGCGGGCAACAGACTGGCCAGTTTGTCTTCGCTGGCCTTGAAATCAATCGCGCCGGGGATATGCCCCTTTTGCCACGACTTCGTGCCGTTGGCGTCCAGCAACGTCACTTTCCCAGCCTGAATGGCCGCTTTGAGTTCCGGAATGGTAATGTCCGGCACCTTGACGTTGGGGGCGTCAGCCGCGTACAGGGTGACTGCCATAAGAAGACTGGCTGCGAATCCGAGGAATTTTTTCATAATGCCTTGCTGGGTTGGTTCTTGTTTGTTTTGATTGCCTCCCCGTGAGGCAATGCTGCGACCGTCATGTGCCGCCCCGGCGCGCTGGAGCTGAACCAGGCCCGGGTGACTGCACGACCGATTAGACGCTGTATACCACGGAAACGTTCACCACTCAAGGCCGGTTTCATAAATATCGGCTGACGCCGCTAGGGTTGTAGCGGCCGCCGTCCCGGCGGCGGGGCTGACAAAAGCGTCCGGGACGAACGCCACTACAACAATTTGACCCACGACCACTGGATGCCCCCAGTTGACAGGTTCGCTTTCGCTCATTAGTATGCGCGGCGTGGCACACGGGGACGATTAGCTCAGTTGGCTAGAGCGCTTCCTTGACATGGAAGAGGTCACAGGTTCAAGTCCTGTATCGTCCACCAGCCTCCGCTCGGCTGAAAGCCGAGCTACGGCTGGCACGCCCGGCGCGGGCGGATTTCGTTTCGGGTCGGAACAATCATACACATCACAGGAGGCAATCACATGGCGTTGAAAGTTGGCGACAAAGCACCGGATTTCGAACTCACCACCAAAACCGCCGAGGGACCGAAGAAACTCAAACTCAGCGGCAATTTCGGCGGCAAGAACACCGTCCTGCTGTTTTTCCCGATGGCGTTTACGGGCGGCTGCACCAAGGAAATGTGCGAAGTCAGCCAGGGCCTGGGCGCGTATGCCTCGCTCAACGCCGAAGTCTGGGGCGTCAGCGGCGACAACCCCTTCGCGCAGGCCGCCTGGGCGGAAAAGGAAAAAATCACCGTCCCGCTGCTGGCCGATTACGAACACAAGGTCGCGCAGGCCTACGGCGTCGCCTACGACAGCTTCCTGCCGCAGAAAAACCTCGGCATGGGCGGCGTGCCCAAACGCTCCGCCTTCGTGATCGACAAACAAGGCGTCGTCCGCTACGCCGAGGTCAATGACGACCCAAGCAAGATGCCCGAATTCGACAAGATCAAAGCCGCCCTGGCGCAGTTGAAGTAACCATTGTCCATTCCCACACGCCCGCGCGGCCGTCCACCCGCCGCGCGGGCGCCAGCGGCCCAGTCGGTGTCGCACCCGCCAAAGAAGTGATTATCCAAGGATTCCACGGATTTCCCCTATAGGCCGGGTCACCCCGAAAGCGTTCGGGGCAAGCCTCACCCGGCGTTTCTGTCGTTGGTAGGGCGCGCTCGCCGAGCGCGCCGCTGTCCATGCCCCCCCGCCCTCACCCCGAGCTTGTCGAGGGGTCTCTGCAGTATTAGAATGCGGGTGCTGGTACTGTGAATGCGATGAATATTCCGCAGAGCGAAGAGAGCAAGGATCAGAACAACGCGCAGTTGGTCATTACTTATGATCCTGAAAGTCTAGTTGGCGGAATTATTAGTGGCGTCGATCACATCGAATCGCCAAATCGGTGACGTGGCTGCCTCAGTGCAAAGAACGCTGGATCAATTCGCCGAAGGGCTATCAGGGGCGCTGTCCAAAGTTGCCCAAGTCGCTCAACAAATTGCCGGATTCGCTCTAGCCTACGAGCAAATAATGGAGTGCCCGCCTGAGTATGTGCGTCAGTTACCCGCCTATCTGGCCGGCAGAGCCTGGTATGTTCCCATGGCTGATCTTGGGCTGTCGTCGATTTTTCGACTTGCTGAGATGGCGCGCGAGCAAGAGCATGACCGAGTTGAAACCGCACTACAAGGCTACGTGCGCTCCCGATTGGATGAACTGGAAGGGCTCGTTGAGGTAGAATGGCCACGACGTTCACCGATTGTGAGCGAGGCACTGGAAGCACACAGGCGAGGCAGTTACGCAGTCAGTATTCCGACCATGCTCACACAGGTGGACGGAATTTGCTTTGATATTCTTGCGAAACCATTCTTTTCAACGAAGAACGGCGTCCCTGAGACAAAGTCTGCGGTGGATGATCTAATTAACTCTTTGAATCTTCGGTTGACGTCAATGATGCCTCGTGGATCTATCGGTGACTTGTTTTTTGAACAGCTGCGAATCACATCCAGCGCGTCATCCAGATTTCATGTTCCGGATGGGGACAGCAAGCAGGAGAACTCCGGAAAGCTTAACCGGCACGGTGTGTTGCACGGCATCGATGTGGATTATCCGACGGAGGCAAACAGTTTGCGCACCATATCCATGCTGCTCTATCTCACCGCACTGAAGTCGTACTTGGATGAGCATACCAAGCCGGATCACGGGTGACTTCTTCGAGACGGAATCAGCGTTTGAAACACTCGGGGTCAGTTAAACACTCGGGGTCAGCTCTTCAGTCTTCGAAAACGCTTGCGCACCCGACGCATCCTTTAAGCGCACGCTGATATATCGCGGCACGATATATCATCATTCCGGCGTCGACTTGGTGTCTTGGTGCCTTGGTGGTGAATTACCAGGCTTGGAGTGCGCCAAACTGTCGCAGCCGCCCAAAAACACTTTTGTCCAATCAAGACTTGCGCGGCCACCCGAAATGTGCGATTCTGCCGCAGCATGAAATATGCAGTCGGCATATGTCCGGCGGCCGGAACGGCTGTCGTGGCGGCGCAACCGCTGTGTTTAGCGGGCGCGGTTACAGGCGGCTTGGGCCAAGCCGCCCTACCGACACCAGGAACGCCGGGTCAGGTGACCCGGCCTACAGCGGACACGACGGCGGACAAACCTAGTCAAACCCAGTCGCACCTAGTCAAACCTAGTCCAACCATAAATTTTCGCGGCGCAGGCCCGAGAACCAGTAAAATCCGTGTAATCCGTGGAAGGAATCCCCCCATCTGTGCCCATCTGTGTGCATCTGTGGCCGCGACCCAATACGGCCTAATACGACCTAATACGGCCTTAATCATTTTTGAGAATTGCCGGGTCTGGCCAGTCAAAACCCGCAATTTGGCCAAATTTGCCCGCCAAAGTGTGAAGTTGACGGGCGGGGCGCTTGGTCTTAGTCTTTTCCCCTGCCCATGAGCAAACAAGTCACCATCTACGACACCACGTTGCGCGACGGCGCGCAGGGGGAAGGAATCTCATTCTCCAGCCCGGACAAGATCCGCATCGCCGAACGGTTGGACGCGTTCGGCGTCCACTACATCGAAGGGGGCTGGCCGGGATCGAACCCCAAGGACATGGACTTTTTCGCCGAGGCAGCCCGGCGCAAGTTCTCCCATGCCAAAATCGCCGCCTTCGGCAGCACCCGCCGCGCAAACACGCGCTGCGAAGACGATCCGCAGATCGAGATGCTCATCCAGGCCAACACACCCGTCGTGACGCTGGTGGGCAAGACCTGGCTGTTGCACGTGCTGGAGGTGATCCGCACCACCGCCAAGGAAAACCTGGCGATGATCGGCGACTCGGTCCGTTACTTCAAGGAACACGCCAAGGAAGTCGTCTACGACGCGGAACATTTTTTTGACGGGTACAAGGACGACCCGCGCTACGCGCTGGCGACGTTGCAGGCCGCACGGGACGCCGGCGCGGACGTCGTGGTGCTCTGCGACACCAACGGCGGCACGATGCCCGGCGAGGTCGGACGCGTCACGGCCGAAGTGATCAAGGCCATGAAATGTCCCGTCGGCATCCACACGCACAACGATTCCGGCGTCGGCGTGGCCAACGCCCTGGCCGCCATCGAGGCCGGCGCGGCCCAGGTCCAGGGCACCATCAACGGCTACGGCGAACGCACCGGCAATTGCAACATGACTACCGTCATCCCCTGTCTCGTGCTCAAGATGGGCGTCGACTGCATCCCGAAGGAAAACGTCCGCCATCTGCGCGAGCTTTCCATGTTCGTGGACGACCTGGCCAACGTGCGGCACGACATCCGCCAGCCCTTTGTCGGCGCGACCGCCTTCGCCCACAAGGGCGGCATCCACGTCAATGCCGTGGAAAAGGTGGCCCAGCAGCTATGAACATCATCGCGCCGGAACTGGTCGGCAACCGGCGGCGCGTGCTGGTCAGCGAATTGAGCGGGCGCAGCAACATCTTGATGAAGGCCCACGAATTGGGCATGGACCTGAGCAAGGACACGCCCGAGGTCCGCGAGATCCTCCAGCAGCTCAAACAACTGGAAAACGAAGGCTACGAGTTCGAGGCCGCCGACGCCAGTTTCCACATCCTCGTGCAAAAACTGCTGAAAAAGCACACACCGTTCTTCAAACTGCTGGCCTATCGCGTGATCATGGACAGACACGGCCACGACGGGCACGACATCGTCGAAGGCAGCGTGAAACTCGAGATCAACGGCGAAATCGTGCACACCGTCGCCGAGGGCGACGGCCCCGTGCACGCGCTGGACCGCGCCTTCCGCACCGCCCTGCAGAAGTTTTACCCCTCGATCGCCGAGGTGCGGCTGGTGGATTACAAAGTGCGGATCCTCGATTCAACGCTCGGCACCGCGGCCAAGACCCGCGTGATCATCGAGAGCACCGACGGCAAGGACACCTGGGGCACCGTCGGGGTCGACGACAACATCATCGAAGCCAGCTGGGAAGCGCTCGTCGATTCCGTCGAGTACAAGTTGTTCAAAGACGAACAACACAAGTGAGACGAGCGTGAGCCCGAAATCACGCCCCACGCTGGAGACCGGCCAGCTCATTCTGCGTCCGTTCACGCTGGCCGACGCGCCACGCGTCCAGGCGCTGGCCGGCGAACGCGCCATCGCCGCCGCCACCCTGCACATCCCGCACCCGTATGAGGACGGCGTGGCCGAGGAATGGATCGAGACCCATCAGGAGAAGTTCGAGAAGGATGAAGAGATCGTTTTCGCTGTCACGCTCAAAGCGGATTCGTCCGTCATCGGCGCCATCGGCCTGGTCTTGAATCCGCCGGACGAGAACGCCGAACTGGGTTACTGGATCGGTAAACCATTCTGGAACCGGGGCTGCGCCACCGAAGCCGCCACGGCGGTCCTCCATCACGCGTTCACGTCGTTGCGCCTGCACCGCGTCCACGCCCGTCTTTGGAAACGCAATGCCGCCTCCGCGCGCGTGTTGCAGAAGATCGGCATGAAATTCGAAGGCTGCCAGCGTGAGCACGTCAAGAAATGGAACGCGTTCGAGGACGTCGAACTCTACGGCATGTTGCGGGCCGACTTTGCCGCCGCACGCAGCCGATGAAACCTGCCCGTCAACGCCGCGTTACTCCAGGCGCGCGCCCCCGACGACGCCATCAGCCGGTACACTTCGCCCCGCGAGACCTTGATACGCCGGGCCGGATCAAGCGGGTTGGCCTGGCGCAGCCGCCCAATGGTTTTCAGCCCGATCCAAATCGGCCAGACGCACGCCAGCCGCAGGCGTTTCAGCGAGGACGGGATCTGCATCGTGTATTCCCAGCCCGCGTCGAGATGATCGACCGCCGTGTCGAGCCAGCGCGAATACTGCGGCTCGATCCGGGCGAAGTTGTTCGGATCGAGCAACGCCTGCGGCCCGCTCACCGGCAGGTAACAGCGCCCGATCCTCAAATCACGCGGCATGTCGCGCAGGATGTTCACCAACTGCAATCCTTTGCCAAACCGCACCCCCAGCGCGCACATCCGCTCAACGTCCCACTGTTTGAGCGCCGCCAAATGCGCCACGCAGATCTTCGTCCAGAACTCCCCCACGCAACCGGCCACCATATATGTATAGCGGTCAAGCTCCTCATCGCTTGCCAGCGCCACCAGTTCGCGCTCCGTCCCGCCGGGAAACGTTTCCAAATCGAAGATCTGTCCTTGGATGATGGTTTGATGGAGCGCGCGAATCAGCCGCTGGTCTTCCTCGGAAAACGACGCCAGCAATGCGAAGCAATCGTCCAACCGTTCCAGCAACAGCTTTTCGGCGGGCGTATCGGCTGTGCCGGGGACAATGCGCCGCGTCGCGCCCGCCAGGAATTCGCGCAAAAGCTCGACCCGTTCCGTCCTGGCCACCGCCTGCGTGTCCGCGATCGTGTCGCTGGCGCGCGCCAGCAGGTACGCCAGCGAAATCTGCGGCCGAATCTCGCGCGGCAGCACCCGCAACGTCAGGTAAAAGGAACGCGACACGTCGCGCAGCAGGTCCGTCAACAGACTGTTGGATGGTTCCCCCACGCTCATCGCGTCCACTCTAGTCGCCGCACCGCCGCGCTGGCAACTCGGAAAACAACCGCCGCTCAATCCCGCTGGTACGTCCCCACCAGATCGGCTTGCGCAAGGATGTGGCCCCGCATGGCGCGTTCAAGTTGCGAACGCGAGCTGCGCGGCGCAACGTCCACGCCCCCTTTCAACGCATACAACTTGAAATGGTAATGATGTGCACCATGCCCGCGCGGCGGACACGGTCCGCCGTAGCCGACCCGGCCAAAATCGGTCACGCCCTGCTTCGCCCCGCCCAGCGCCGCGACCGTATCGGTCTTGGCCACGTCCTCGGGCAACTCGCTGGTCTTCGCCGGGATCCCGTAAATCACCCAATGCGTCCACACGCCTCCGGGCGCGTCGGGATCGTCGCAGATCAGCGCGAAGCTTTCCGTGTCTACCGGCGCCCCTGTCCATTTCAGCGCCGGAGACGCGTCCTCACCCTCGCACGAATGTTTGGCGGGGATTGGCTGGTTGTTCTGGAAACTGGGACTACTGATGGTCAACGATGCCATGACATCCTCCTTGCCTTCGCCGCGCGCCGCGATCACGGCACCCAGCACAATGACGATGACGAGAATCCTGCTTCTCACAAACCCGCTCCTGAGGCGAATGTTGCACCGAATCCGGCGTCTCCGCAAGTTCTGCTTGCATTGTCCCGTAAACCGCGTATAGTCCCCTCCAGCATCAGGAACGACCCCGATACAGATCGGGGCCTGCCAACCGAGGCGGGAGCGCCTACGGTGGCTTGCTTGAGGCAGTCGGCCTCCAGCGATGTGCGAGCGGCAAACGGCCGCCCGAACAAAATGCTCCGCGTAAACAAACCGCGCTTCGCCGATGCGAAACGCGGTTTTTGTTTTCCTGACGCGATGAACCGAAAGGATCAACGCATCATGAGCAACACGAATACAGCAGCCGTCACCAACAACGATCGCGAACTCGCCCTGCTTCTCGGCACGTTCTGGTTCGACTTCGAACAGGCCGCCGAATTGGGCACCGCCGCCCTGGGCATTCAACCGGAAGCCCGGGAAATCGGCGAAGACAACACGTCCGGCTCGCGCATCCCCGAATACGCGATCTGACAGCATACCATGGCGCCGTGCCGCCGCTTGTGTTGGGGCGGCGCGGCTGGTAATTTAGGCGCACTTCCAATGGGCAACCGAGAAGACAGGACAAGATTGTTGCACGCATTGCTGGAGGAACGCATCCTCGTGCTCGACGGCGCGATGGGGACGATGATCCAGCAACGCGACCTTTCCGCCGCCGATTTCGGCGGGCCGGCGCTGGAAGGCTGCAACGAAAACCTCGTGCTCACCCGGCCCGACGTGATCGTCGACATCCACAAGAAGTATTACGAGGCCGGGGCGGACATCGTGGAGACGGACACGTTCAGCAGCACGCCGCTGGTGCTGGCGGAATACGGGCTGGCGGACAAATGCCGCGCGATCAATCTC
This sequence comes from uncultured Verrucomicrobiae bacterium, assembly GCA_963817685.1. Classification (GTDB taxonomy): domain Bacteria; phylum Verrucomicrobiota; class Verrucomicrobiia; order Palsa-1439; family Palsa-1439; genus CAWFPN01. Next base: position 14,697 of record CAWFPN010000006.1, read on the forward strand.
GCCGCCGCCACGCTGGCGCGCCAGGCCGCCGAGGAATTCTCCACGCCGAACAAACCGCGCTTCGTCGCGGCCTCTATCGGCCCGACCACGAAAGCCATCACCGTCACCGGCGGCGTGACGTTCGACCAGTTGATCGAGAACTTTCTACCAGCAGGTGCGCGGCCTGGCGGAAGGCGGCGCGGACATTCTGCTCGTCGAAACCTGCCAGGACACGCGCAACATCAAGGCCGCGCTCATCGGCATCCGGAAAGCGTTCGACGAACTCGGCTTCAAACTGCCGATCATGGTCAGCGGCACCATCGAACCGATGGGGACAATGCTCGCCGGCCAGGCCGCGGACGCGCTGGTGGCCTCCCTGCAACACGTCGATCTGCTGTCGGTCGGCTTGAACTGCGCCACCGGCCCCGAGTTCATGACCGATCACGTCCGCACGATCCACAACATGGCCAACACGCGCGTCTCGTGTTACCCGAACGCCGGATTGCCCAACGAGGACGGGTTGTATCTCGAAACGCCGACCACGCTGGCCTCCGCCCTGGACCGGTTCGTCAAGAACGGCTGGCTGAACATCGTCGGCGGCTGTTGCGGCACGACGCCCCCGCACATCAAGGCCATTGCCGAGATGATCGACGGACAAGCGAACCGCGCAAGTTCCGCGCGCCGCGCAAATCGTATTACACCGGCATCGAACTCGTCGAGGCCACCGACGACAATCGTCCGCTGATCGTCGGCGAACGCACCAACGAAGTCGGTTCGCGCGCGTTCAAGCGGCTGATCACCGAGGAGAAATTCGAGGAAGCCACCGAGATCGCCCGCGCCCAGGTCAAAAGCGGCGCGCACATCATCGACATCAACCTCGAAAACACCGACCGCGACGAGCTGGCGCGACATCGACCGGTTTTACGAGAAGGTGATCCACAAGATCAAAGTGCCGTTCATGATCGACACGACGAACGCGAAGTCGCTCGAGCGCGGGCGCTGACCTATTGCCAGGGCAAGAGCATCATCAACTCGATCAATTTCGAGGACGGCGAGGAGAAATTCCACAAGGTGCTGCCGCTGGTGAAGAAGTTCGGCGCGGCGATCGTCATCGGGTCGATCGACGAGGACAAACTCCAGGCCCAGGCCGTCACGCGCGAACGCAAACTGGCCATCGCCCAGCGCGCCCACGATTATTGCGCGAGAAACCTGGGGCATTCGCGGAGGAAGACCTGATTTTCGACGCGCTGGTGTTCCCCTGCGCCACCGGCGACGAGAACTACATCGGCAGCGCCGTCGAAACCATCGAGGGCGTGCGGCTGATCAAAGAGACGCTGCCCCGCTGCAAGACCGTTCTCGGCGTCAGCAACGTCAGCTTCGGCCTGCCGCCCGCCGCCCGCGAGGTGATCAATTCGGTGTTCCTGTATCACTGCGACGAAGGCCGGGCTGGACCTGGCTATCGTCAATGCCGAGAAACTCGAACGCTACGCCACGATTCCCGGAAGCGGAAAAGAAGTTCGTCGAGGACCTGCTCTGGAATTATCCGCAGGCAGGATTCGATGCGCCGCGGGATTACCGCCAGCAGACACGGGAACAACGCATCGCGATCAATCAGCATCATATCGCGGCGATCAACGAACATTTCAAGACGGCGGAAAGCCGGGTCAAGAAGAAGACGTCCGACCTGCCGCTCGACGGTCGCCTGGCCAATTACATCCTCGAAGGCACGAAGGAAGGGCTGGTCCCCGACCTCGACCTGAAACTCAAGGCCGGCGTCACGCCGCTGGACATCATCAACGGCCCGTTGATGGACGGGATGAAGGAAGTCGGCCGGCTGTTCAACGCCAATGAGTTGATCGTCGCCGAAGTGCTCCAAAGCGCCGAAGCGATGAAAGCCGCCGTCGAGTCATCTCGAACAGTTCATGGAAAAGAAGGCCGACTCGACGAAGGGCAAGGTGCTGCTCGCCACCGTCAAAGGCGACGTGCACGACATCGGCAAAAACCTGGTCGAGATCATTCTCAGCAACAACGGCTACAACGTCATCAATCTCGGCATCAAAGTGCCGCCCGAAGATTTGATCAAGGCCTACAGCGAACACAAGCCCGACGCCATCGGCTTGTCCGGCCTGCTGGTCAAAAGCGCCCAGCAAATGGTCATCACCGCCGGCGACCTGCAACAGGCGGGCATCACCGTGCCGCTGCTGGTCGGCGGCGCGGCGTTAAGCGACAAGTTTACCCGCACGCGCATCGCGCCGAGCTACGAGCGGGTCGTGGTCTATTGCAAGGACGCCATGACCGGCCTGTCGATCATGAACCGCTTGATGGACCCGGCCGAACGCGACAAGGTCGCCGACGGAACACAAACCCGTCGCCGCCGCCGCCGTCCGCGTCACGCCGCAACCCGAATATCCCGAGACGACCGCAGCGCAGCCAGCGCGTGCGCCTCTTGCCGCCGCTTGCCCGCGCCCTACCCCGACCGCAAAGTGCGCGACGTGCCGCAGCTCCGCGAGATTTGGGAATACATCAATCCCCAAATGCTCTACGTCCGCCATCTCGGCTTCAAATCCAATTTCGAAAAAGCCCTCGCCGCCCGCGACCCAAAGGCGCTGGAACTGTTCAACCTCGTCGAGGACGTCAAAGCCGAGGCCGCCAAATTCATGAAGATCAAAGCCGTCTGGCAATTTTTCGACGCCGAGGCGGATGGCAACAGCATCAAGCTATACGGCCCCAAAACTGGCCATTCCGACCCCCAGAGCCGTCATTCCGAGCTTGTCGAGGAATCTCAGCTGTTGGGCGGAACGAAAGAGACCCCTCGACAAGCTCGGGGTGACAACGCCGGCAAGCTTGAGTTACTCCATACATTCCACTTCCACCGCCAACGTAAACCCGACGGCCTCTGCCTGTCCGACTACGTCATGCCGCCTCGTGACTCCCAGCGTGACAGCACTGCTCTCTTCGTCGTCGGCGCCGGCACCGGCATCCGCCAACGCTCCGAGGAATACAAAGCCAAAGGCGAGTATTTGAAGTCCCACGCCCTCCAAGCCCTGGCCATCGAGACCGCCGAAGCCTGCGCCGAATGGCTCCACCGCCGCATCCGCGAAGACTGGGGCCTCCCCGACCCCGCCGCCATGACCATGATCGACCGCTTCACCACCAAATACCAAGGCCGCCGCTACAGCTTCGGCTACCCCGCCTGCCCCGCGTTAGAGGACCAAGCCGGCATCTGGAAATTATTGAAGCCGGAAGAAATCGGCGTCCAACTGACCGAAGGCTTTATGATGGACCCGGAAGCCAGCGTGAGTGCGTTGGTCTTTCATCATCCGGATTGTGCGTATTTTGGCGTCGGAGAGACAACGGATTAAGCACTCCGGTGTTGTGGGTGCGCTGACTATTGGTAAATTACCAGCGATGAATCTTCACCTCGACGAAACGATCCGGCACAAACTCCGCAAGACCCCGACAAGCGCGTCGAGACGCTGATGGCCGCGCTACGCGAGGTCGAGGCCCGCGGCCAGTGGCCACAAATCGACCGGAAAGCGAAGGAGCAGCGCATCATCCGCTCGCTTCGGGCAAAATCGTCTAAGCCCTGAACAGCTCATTGCTCTTTCCGTTCGACTGGTCTTTTCCGTTCAAATCTGGATTTTGTCCGTCTTGACCGGAAAGACCGGTTAAACGCTTGCAAGATTGTCGGAACGTGCTACCGTACCGGCAGAATGCTATATGCATCAGGCATACGTCAGGAGACGGACGGGGGAGTTGGAGGGCCGCTGACTGACAATTTGTCAGAAGAGACGCGGTCGCACGGGAACTCGACCCTCCAGCCGCTTCGTGCCCTTCGTGCCTTCGTGGTGAAAATCCGCGATTTCGCGCGAAAGACGGACTGCACGACAGAGATCCCTCGACAGGCTCGGGATGACGGAAACGTCAAACCTAGTCCGACCCAGTCAAACCTAGTCAAAGCTAGTCCAACCTTGAATTTTCCAGAGGGAGCCGGGAAAACCCGCAAAATCCGTGTAATCTGTGAAATCCGTGGATCTCCTCCTCCGACCCAATACGGCCTAATACGACCTAATACGGCCTTAATCATTTTTGAGAAAACGCGACCGTCAACCTGCCCGCGCCTCCATTATCACCGGGCAAGCGGCGCGGGACGTTGCTGCGGACTGCGAAAAACGGTAATGTCGGTTGATGGCCAAATCGCTGAGGACATGTTATCCGTGGCGGGTCGAGGTGCCGTTGTTGATCCTGGGCTCGTTCATCGTGCTGTTGATCGCTTTGCAGATGCCGTTGATGGAGGTCGAGAAGATGGTGTTTTGGAAGAACGACTACTCGATTATTGCCGGCGTGCGCGGGCTGTGCCAGGACCAACAGTATATCCTCGCGGCGATTCTGTTCTTCTTCTCGATGGTCTTCCCCAACGTGAAACTGGCGACGCTGGCGTTCCTGTGGTTTGCGCCGCTGGGGGAAGCGAAACGCAACACGGTGCTGCACTGGCTGGGGATTTTGGGGAAATGGTCTATGTTGGACGTGTTCGTGGTGGCGATTCTGATCGTGCTGGTCAAGCTCGGCCCACTGGCCAAGGTCACGCCGCAACGCGGTGTCTACGTTTTCGCCTTCGCCATCCTGCTGTCCATGATCACCAGCATGTACGTGGAAACTCTGGCCAAAAAGGCCGCCTAGCCCGGCGCCGGTTGTCCGCCAAAAACACGAACCCCCTGACAGCGCGCGGCCGTCAGGGGGTTCGTTTGATTTGCGATCGAGTGTTACTTCACAATGACGTTGGAGGCCTTGGGGCCTTTCGGAGAATCGACGAGCTCGAATTCCACCGCCTGGCCTTCCTCCAAGTTCTTGAAGCCGCCCCCGGCGATGGACGTGTAATGCACGAATACGTCCGCGCCGCCTTCCTGTTGGATGAATCCAAAACCCTTTTTCGTATCAAACCACTTCACTTTTCCTGTAGCCATAATCTCCTCAACTCACCTCTCTGTTCAGTCCCGTATGCAAAAAAACCGTTCCGAGTACTTCGGAACGGCCTCATACGTCCAAAGACTTTCGTGGGGCAGTATAAACAGCGCGTTTTTCATGTCAATCCCAGAAAGCGCCTGTTTGAAGAGGCCGATTTAAACGGAAATCCTTCAAATCCCCTGCATTTCCGGGGGTACAGTTGGCATTTCGGTTGCTATTTAGCTCCCTGTTATGGAATTTAAACCACAGCCGGATACTGCAGAGCGTCCATCCAACTCCATCGAATTCAAGGCCATCCTCCTGGTCGACGACGACAAACAATTGGCCGTCGCCCTCCAGTGGATCCTGGCCGACCAGAATTTCCTCGTCGACGTCGCCCACGACGGCGAAGAAGCCGTGTTGAAAGTCAAAGCCAACGAGTACGACGCCGTCGTCTGCGACGTGATGATGCCCCGGTTGCGGGGTGACGAATTTTACCAGAAGGCCGTGGACCTGCGGCCGACCCTGAACGACCGCTTCATTTTCATCACCGGCTTCGCCGCCGATCCGAAGATCAACCTGTTCCTCAGCAAGACGGGCTCGAAGTATCTGATGAAACCGTTTCCCGTCCAGACGTTGATCGATTGCGTCAAACAACTGCTGGACTAAACGCCGCCTACGCCTGCCAGCCGGCCGCTGCTTCGCCGCTGACCAGGTCCTTCATCGTCTCGCGCCGCCGCACCACCGCGAACCGTCGTCCGTTGACCATCACCTCGGCCGGGCGCGGACGCGCGTTGTAGTTGGAAGCCATCGCCATCCCGTACGCCCCGGCGCTCATCACGGCCAGCAACTCCCCTTCGCTCACGGCAGGGACCTTGCGTCCTTGCGCGAAGAAATCGCCCGACTCGCACACCGGCCCGACAATGTCGGCCGTCACCATCGCGCGACGCCGCTTCGCCACGGGCACGATCTCGTGGTAACTGCCGTACAACGCAGGCCGGATCAGATCGTTCATCGCCGCATCGGTCACGACAAACCGTTTGACCGCCGTCTGCTTGACGTAAATGACCCGCGTAAGCAACACCCCCGCGTTGCCGACGATGAACCGTCCCGGTTCCAGCAGGATCTTCAACCCGAGTTTCTTCACCAGCGGCCCGACCGCGCCGGCAAACTCCCGCGCCGTGGGCGGCCGTTCGTTCCGGTAGCAGATGCCCAGTCCGCCGCCGATGTCGAAACTGCGCAACGTGTCCGGCGCCAGCCCGCGCACCTGTTCCACCAGCGGCAACATCTTGCGGACCGCCTCGACAAACGGTTTCGTCGAGGTGATTTGCGAGCCGATGTGCATTTGCACGCCGCGAATCTCCACGCCCTTCAGCTTCCGCGCCTGCCGGTACACGTCAAGCGCGTGCTGCAGCGAAATGCCGAACTTGCTCTCGTGTTTGCCGGTTGAAATGTAATGGTGAGTGTGCGGATCCACTCCGGGATTCACCCGCAAGGCAATCGGCGCGCGCCGTCCCGCTTTCCGGGCGACGGCGGCGATGGCCCGCAACTCGGGTTCGCTCTCGACGTTGAAGGCGTAAATGCCCAGCTTCAGCGCGTACTGCGATTTCCTCGCGCGTCTTGCCCACGCCGGAGAACACGCACCGGCGCGGGTCGCCTCCGGCCTGCACGACCCGGAACAACTCGCCGCCGCTGACGATGTCGAACCCGGCCCCGGCGCGGGCCATGGCGCGCAGGACAGCGAGGTTGCTGTTGGCTTTCATCGCGAAGCAAACCAGATGATCGATGCCGCGAAACGCCCGGTCCAATTCCGCGTACCGCTCCGCGATGTGTCCCTGGCTGTAGACGTAGAGCGGCGTGCCGAATTCACGCGCCAGCCGCTCCAGCGATACCTGCTCGCAATGCAACGCGCCTGCTTTGTAATTGAATGAGTTCATCGAGACTCCCCGCATCCTAGCAAACGCGCACGCGCCTTCGCAAGCCGCAGCATCAATCGCCCGCTCACAGCCACCGCACAATGCGCTCGGCCACGGCCTCCCCGCATGGCCCCGTCAACACCGCTCGCGCCCGTTCCTTCGCCTTGTCGCGTGGATATCCCAGCGCATACTTCTCCACGGTCCATTCCTCGCCGCCGGCATCGTCCAGCACCAGAAACTCCGCCAACCGCTTCGGGTTGGTCGGCAATCCTACCGACCCCGCGCCGATCCAGGCCAATTGCCCCGCCGGCAACCGCAACGGACGCGGATCTTTCGCGGTAGTCTCATGCGCGTCCAGCGGCACGAGGATCACGCTGCCGTCCTTCAGCACTTCCGCCCGCATCACGTGCGTGTGCCCGTAGAAACATACCCGGCCGCCCTGATGACGCAGGCAGGCCAACTCGCTCTTGGCGCTTTGAGGCTGACGATGATAATGCCCGCTGCCCGGGTCGGCCAACGAGTCGTGCGTCAACCAAATCGCGTCATCGACAAACAGCGTCGCCGGCGCAGCCAGCAGAAACTCCTTCGCCGGACCATGCGCCTCCAGCAACGACTCCGTCCACGCCAGCGTGCTGATCGCCTCGACGGTATACTCCGCCAGATCGATGTCGCCCCGCACCGCCAGCTCATGATTGCCCGCGACCCAGGCCAGTTTCCCCGCGCGCTGCAAGGCGATCAACCGCTCCAGGCATTCCACCGGACTCGGCCCGTACCCGACCATGTCGCCCACGCAAAGATAACCGTCCACGTCCAGCCGACCCGCCGCCGCCAGCACGGTGTCTAGCGCATCGAGGTTGCCATGAACGTCCCCGAACACGAGGTAGCGCATGCGTGGTTAACCCTTTCGTCCCGTCTGCGCCGCCAGCAAGGCCGCGCCCACAACCACCACCGCCGGCCCGAGTTTCGGACGCACGATCTTGAAATTGTGCCGGAACGGTGGAAACACGAGCCGCTCCACAGTTTGCCGCAAAGGCCGAAAGAACTTCTCCCCCGCCTGCGTCACGCCTCCGCCAACAATGACGATCTCGGGATTCAACAACGCAATGGCATTGGCGATGGCCATGCCCATGAACCTACCCGACTCAGCCACCGTGCTCACGCCCCGCTCGATAGCCAGCCCCGACGCCAGCGATTCCACCGTGCGCCATTTCCCCTTGAACGGTAACTGCATGTGACCTATCTCCGCCGCCCCAAATTTCCCGTCATACAACTTCCTGTCCACCACCAACCCGCCTCCGACCCCCGTCCCAACGGTCACATAAAACACGCTCCGCTTCCCCCTGCCCGCCCCGCAAATCGCCTCCGCCAGCGCCGCGCAATTCTGGTCGTTCGCGACAATAACAGGCAACCCAAACCGCTTCCGGAACCATTCCCCCAAGCGAAACCCGTCCCAGCCCGCAATCTGAAAAGAAGTCACCGCCCGCCCCCGCCCCACATCCACCGGCCCCCCAAACCCAACCCCGATCCGTTTCACCCCACTGCCCGTCAACAACACCGGAACAATCTGCTCCAATTGCCTCAAAATCCCCCGCCGCCCCAAAGCCCGCGCCACAGGCGTCCGCACCAAATACCTTAACCCGCCGCGCCCGTCACAAACCCCCACCTGCAACTTCGTCCCCCCAATTTCCACGCCGAGATACATGCCCAGCATCATGCGCGAAGTGGGAAACCAGGACAATACGAAATGCGGCGCTTGCCGTTGTAGCGGCGCCTCTATGAAGCGCCGGGTAAGACTATTCGGCCTGCAGCAAAAGACGACAATCTGACTGGCGGAGGCGATGGAAATGTGCGAGGGTACCGGCCAGGATGATATATGCAGTGGGCATAGTCCGAAGGACGGTAGACAGGCTGGCGGCTGACAATTTGTCAGAAACGAAGCGGTCTTGCGGGATCGCGACCCTCCAAATCAGGGAAAGACCGCGGTTGCAGCGCAAACGGCGCGCGCTGCGTCTCGTCCAACTCGGCTCCCCAAGCGCGGCTACAGGAGGCTTGCGGACGGGTCGCGCGGTCAAACCTAGTCCGACCCAGTCAAACCTAGTCAAACCTAGTCAAACCATAAATTTTCGGCCTCCCGGGGGGCCTCCTATCCGTGTAACCAGTTCACTCCGTGGCTGTTATGCTAGACTTCGTCTCGCCTGGGCCTTCCAGCACGGCTCGGCTGGAGCCTCGCCCTCCAAACGACTTCGTGATCTTCGTGGCTTCGTGGTGAGAACCCCATCTTCGGATGGCCAATCCGCCTTCGCCAAGGCTTCGGCGGACAAACCTAGTCAAACCAAGTCGCACCTAGTCAAACCTAGTCCAACCATAAATTCTTCCGGAATAGCCCAGGGCGGCAAGTATTGCCTAGCGCTGGTTGACTTACTTAATCCGTTTTCGGGCCACGGCGATACCCCAATCGGGGCCTTCGGTGCAATACTTCGTCTTGTCGAAGAGGCGTTCGTCGATGGCTTCGAATACGGCCACGGGGCCGGGATGAACGTTCGTGTCGTGGAGCAGGACGATGCCGTTGAGGGCGAGACGTTCCACGTACTGCCAGTCGGCGATGCATTGTTTGACGGAATGCCAGCCGTCGATAAACAGGAAATCGATCTTTGGCAGGTTCATCTTGTCCATGAAGGCAAAGACCTGGGCGCGGTCGGAGGAGTCCATCTTCAAGGTGAACACGCCCGCGCCGGGGTTGGTCAGATGTCTTTTGTCCTCGATATCGATGCCGATATACACGGCATCCTTTGGTTTGTGCTGGAGAAGGATGCCGGTCGACGATTCCGGCAGCGGATTGCGCTGGACGCCGATCTCCACGATACAACGGATCGCCGGCGCGCCCAGCAACGCTTGTTTGAGCACCGCCTGGTTGTCGACGGAAAATTCCCTCGGCACAGGGCGGTAGAATTCACCGTAGAAATCCACCGTGTCGCTGTGTTCGGGTTCGATGCTCGGGCGATACTTCAGCCCGGGAATCCGTTCCGGTATCTGTTTGATGGAGTACAGCATCCCGCTACCCTATCGAACCAACACGTGACGCCCGTCATACTGGATACCGATGGCGGCCTAGTTCAGCAACTTCTTCCAGCGGGCAATCTGGGCATGGACGTTTTTCGGGGACGGCGCGCCGGTGGCCGTGCGCGCTTCGAGGGCGCGCCGGACGTTGAATACGCGCGCGGCGGCGGCGCCGTATTTCTTCGCGGCAAGCTTCGGCAGCGCAATGCCTGTTTTCTCGGCTTCGGCGACGAGTGCGCCGACCAGATGATGGGCCTGGCGGAAGGGCGTTCCCTTCTTCACAAGGAAATCCACCAGATCGGTCGCCAGCAACATAGGATCGCTCGCGGCGGCTTCGCAGCGGGCGCGATTGACCTGTGTGTGGCGCAGCATGTCGGCCATCACTTGCAGCGTCGCCAGCAGCGTGTCGGAGGAATCGAACAACGGTTGTTTGTCCTCCTGCATGTCCCGGTTGTAGGACAACGGCAGGCCTTTCATCATTGTCAGCGCGGCGACGAGATTGCCGTAAAGCCGCCCGGTCTTGCCCCGGGACAACTCGGCGATGTCGGGGTTCTTCTTTTGCGGCATCAGCGACGAACCCGTCGTGTAGGCATCGCCAATGGTGATGAACCCAAACTCGGCGGTGGACCACAGGACCAGGTCTTCCGCCAATCGCGACAAATGCATCCCGCAGATGGCGGCGTGCGACAGGAATTCAATGACGAAATCGCGGTCGCTGACGGCGTCCATCGAGTTCTGCGTGACGTGGCCGAACTGCAGGAGCTTGGCCACGTGGGCCCGGTCGAGTTTCAACGTGCTGCCGGCGATAGCGCCGGAGCCCAGCGGGCTTTGGTTCAAAGTGACCGCGAAAATGCCGAACCGCCGTTCATCCCGCGCAAGCATTTCCACATACGCCAGCGCGTGATGGGCCAGCAACACGGGTTGCGCCCGCTGCAGGTGCGTGTAACCCGGAACGATGACATCGCAGTTCTTGTCGGCCAGAGTGACCAGCGATTTCTGCAGGCGCTCGATGCCGGCCATGACCTGGACGACGACGTCCCGGACCCACATCCGCAAATCGACGGCCACCTGGTCGTTGCGGCTGCGAGCGGTGTGCAGTTTCTTGCCCGGTTCGCCGATCTTGTTGATCAGCGCGGACTCGATATTCATATGGACGTCTTCGCCGGCGGCGTCCCACTTGAATGCGCCCGACTCGATCCGGCGCTGGATGGCGCGCAGGCCGCGCTCGATTTTGGCCGCTTCGGCCCGGGTCAACAGACCGGCCTTGGCCAGTCCTTTGGCGTGGGCGATCGAGCCGGCGATGTCGTGGCGATAAAGCCGCCAGTCGAAGCTGACGCTTTCGGTGAATTGTTTGACCGCCTGGGCCGGGCCGGCCGAAAAGCGGCCTCCCCACGTTTGCTGCGACGCATGTTTCATGGCGGCGTGATTGTCGCCAAATACGCCCGGGAATCAAGCGCAATACAAAGAGGCCCCGTATTACTGGTTGCCGCCGGGAGGCGGCACGCCAAGGTTCCGCCGGATCTCGGCCGGGGTGTTTCCAACCCGGTTCGTCATGATCTCTTGAATGTTATTGTAACGTGTGTAACCGGCGGGAACCTCAAACAGAGAAGCGTCCGGTTTGGCCCGGTTGACCTCGTGAAACGTCGTGGTGAACACCTGCTTGGTTCCGACGCCGATCTGGGTCCGGATCGGGAAATGGTCCAAATCGGTTGCCTCCCAAACCAGCATCGTCCCCAACGAACCGTTCGTCCGCGTGACGACCATCTTGCATTTGACGCACGGATGGCCATCAATGGTTTCCTTGCCGAGCTCGGTCCGCTCGACTTTGGCCGGCTCGGCGCCGGTTTGATCGGTGGCTTGCTGGAACGGCGACTCGCAGTAGGCCTTCACCGCCGGGAAAAGTGTGTAGGTCAGATGCTTGTCATGGATCCTGATGCTGACGGTGGCGAAATACCTGCCAATTTGCTTCCTGGCCGCAGCACTGTCGGGCGACATCAGGGGACTTTGCATCTTGCCCATGTCCGATTCCGTGCGCACGTCACCGTCCAGGTAGGCGTAATTCGAATCCACCGCGAAGAGTTCCGTGCCGGACTGGTCAGTCAAGGCCTGGTGCGCCTTGGCGGAAAACGCCGTGTCCTTTCCCAAAATATCGGCCAGTTCCTGTGCGAACGCCGGCACCGCCAGCCAGCCAAACATCAAGCACGCAGCCAAAGCGATGCGGGCTGTTGTCATGTTGAGTTTCATGTGCCGCAAACCCGCTTCGAAGACTTCTCCGCAGCCAAGCTGCGTGAGTCTATCCGGCTATTGCCCGTAACCGCCGTGCGGCGGCATTCCGCCGGGCATGGCGCCGGGCGCGCCGCCCATCATCCCGCCCATCCGGCTCATCATCATTTCTTGCATGCTGTTGTAACGGGTATAATCGGCTGGGGGAGCAATACGTTAATGTTTTGCCCTGCCAGGCGCAGCTCGACCGATTACGTATTGCTCACGTGCCGTCCACGCAATAGCCGGGCCAGGCAGAGGGTGCCCTGCAAGGTGTGCTCGAAATCGTGGTAAAGAGCGTCCACCGCTTGATAACCCCGGTAGTTGCCGCTGAAACACTCAATCGCCCAGCCGAATGCCCTCGGCACCAACAGAAGATCGGCATCGGGAAATGCCGATCCGTAGGCGGTTTGCACCGCCAATTCAACCGCGGTCGGGTCTTTGGTGACGACCTGTGAATACATTGTACAGTAATCTAGCGCGGCTTCGCGGGAATTGCACGACGTAAAGAGTAATAACCGCGGAACTGCAAATGGCGGATTGGGGCGGTGGGGCAGGGGAGGACCTGGGGGACAGACGGAGAGGGTGACATTTATCGCGGACTCGGGTTTGCGGCCGTGCCTTTTGTGTGGCTAGGAGACTTGGAGTTCTGGGGTTTCCACTTGCCAAAGCCAGGCGGCGTCTTAGATTCGCGTCATGGCAGACTCGCAATTGGCGCAGTATCTCCCGGTGTTGATGCTCGGGGTGCTGGCGGTGGTATTTTCGTTTGGCATGTTGGTGATGTCGGTGGTCCTGGGCAAGCGGGGCAGACGCACGGCGGTCAAGGATACCCCTTATGAATGCGGCATGGTGCCCGTGGGCCCGGGCACGACACGGCTTTCGGTGAGGTTCTACCTGGTGGCGATGCTTTTTATCCTGTTCGATATCGAGGTGGTCTTCCTCTATCCGTGGGCAGTGATCTATCGGGACATGCTCAAGGAAAGCGGCGGGATGATCCTCAGCGCGATGTTGTCATTCCTGCGACGATGGTATGTCCCCGGCGGGACGTTCTTTTTCACTTTGGTGACCTGCGATCGGCGGCGGTTTCTGACGGGAGCTGGGCGAGAAACGCAGTACGGCAGGCCATCGAAAAAGTTCGGAAGAAGTTCGCATTCGAGATCGCCACCATGGTGCTCTTGCCGGACCATCTGCACGCGATTTGGACCCTACCGATGGGCGACGGCGCTTATCCGTTACGGCGCTGGAAACGGATCAAGGAGTTATTCACTCGCGACTATCTCGCGGCTGGCGGCAGCGAGGTTTCTCCCAGCGCTTCGCGTCTGCACCACGGGGAACGCGGGGTGTGGCAACGGCGTTACTGGGAGCATACCGTTGACGACGAAGATGATCTGAAACGATTCGTGGATTACGTCCATTGGAACCATTCGGCCCACCCTGCGCCTTTACCATTTCCATCCCCAAGGTCAACCATGAAACCCACACCACTCGCCTTTTTCTAGCAATACATA
>CAWFPN010000007.1:0-292695 GCA_963817685.1 uncultured Verrucomicrobiae bacterium
AGTTGTCGGGCAAATTCAGCGTGTTCTACGACAACTGCCCCGTGCTGCAATCCCCCGAACCGACCCGGTCCTCCCGCCTCCAACTCTGCCGCCTGACCGCCGACGTTATCAAACAAGGCCTGGCCCTTCTTGGCATCAACGTCATCGAACAGATGTAGGACGCAGTCGGTTGCGGGTTCCCGGCTGTGACAGCCCGCGCAAAAGTCCCTCGACAGGGGCCGCAACCGCGCCTAAAGTGAGGCGGATCGCAGCGAGGCTATTTATCATGAATACAGTTGATACTCTACATCCATCAGACGTTGTGACGTTCGCGGGGGATTGCGAGGGGACGCAGATTCCTTACGGCAGCAAGGTCACCATTCCCAAGGGCACCGAGGCGTATGTCGGGCAGACGCTGGGCGGCAATGTGACGCTGCAGGTCCCGTCACTTGGCCTGGTGCAGGTGATGAACAAGGACGTGGGCGCGATGCTGAAAGACGGCCTGCCGCTCGTGCCCAACACGGCCCCGGCGGAAGCGGCCCCGAAAGCCGCGGAAGGCCCGCTGGACGAGAAACAGGCGGAGAAGGAAATCTGGGAAATGTTGAAGACGTGTTACGACCCGGAAATTCCCGTCAACATCGTCGACCTCGGCCTGGTCTACGACGTCAAGCTGACTCCCCTGCCCCCGGAAGGCCTCCGCGCCGATGTGAAGATGACATTGACGGCGATGGGCTGCGGCATGGGTCCGGCGATCGCCGCCCAGGCCCGCGACAAATTGCTCACCGTGTCGGGCGTCAAGGAAGCCGATGTGGCCATCGTTTGGGACCCGCCCTGGAACCAGGGGATGATCACCGAAGCGGGCAAGAAACGTCTCGGTATTTGGTAAGCGGCCTTTGCCTCAATGCAGCCGGGTCAATTCCTTCCACGGCCCCTGCCATCCCAGGTCGCGCAAACGCGGGCTGTCGCCGCTCAGGCAATATAAACCGTTTTCTGGCGGGCCGGTGCCAACCAGTACCAGCGGCGACTGCTGGTGGTGTTCCGTCTTGACCAGCACGGGCGCGCTGAAGCGGATTTGCGCGCCCACCTCGTAGCTCCACAGCTCCTCGTTTCCCTTGCCGGAAATGCAATGCAGCCGCCGGCTCATCGTGCCGACCACGATGTCCGGCACGCCGTCGCCATTCATGTCGGCCACGGCGACTTCCGACATCACCGGCTCGCGGAAGGAGGCGGTCCATTTCGGCGCGCCCTTTTTCAGATCGAGACAGAACACGTCACCGTTGGCGGTGCCCAGGATACCCACGGGAAACCCGCTTCCGTCCAGGTTGGCCAACACGACGCCATTATGCGTCCAGGAACGGTGGTCGGAATGCTGGAACTGCCAGAGGATGTCTCCCGTCTTGCCGTCCAGCGCGTACGTGTAGCCATTGTCCGATGCCGCGATGGCGTCCTCAATGCCGTCGCCATTCACGTCGACCAGCGCGGGCGCGGAGGGGATCGGATCGGACGTGCCGAATTTCCATCGTTCCTTGCCGTCAGCCAGCGCGAGGCAATGCAAGACCGGCGATGTCCCGTCCGTCATGTCGGACACAAACACCGCGTCCTTGCCGATGGCGGCGGGGACGATGACTGTCTTCAGCGCGACCTGCCACTGCGGCGCGCCGTCCTTCAGGGCCAGGCAGTACACGGCCGCGTTGCCGTCGCCGACCACCACGCAGTCCTTGCCAATCGCCGGCCAGCCAATCGGCGAATTGGCGTCGCCCGGCAGTTTCTTCTGCCAGAGCAGGCCGCCGTCGCTCGCGCTGAACACACGCAGCAAACGGGATTTCGCATCGGCATCGACGACGACCCCCTGCCGCGACGCGACGCCAACGTAGGGCGAAGGCTGAGCGGATGTCTGCGCCTTCCAGAGCGGGTCGATGTGTTCGGGATTGTAACAATCGATTTCGCCAGCGTTGTTTTTAGCGACGACCTTGCCGTCAACAACAACCAACGGCGCGTCGTAATACGAATCGCCTGTGTTCAACCAACGCTTCCGTCCGCCGACCCAGGAGAAACAATAGACCTTGTGCGCCGCGCCGACCACCACGTCTGGCACACCGTCGCGGTCGATGTCTTCCAGCGCGTAGCCGCGTCCGATCGCGTTGTCCAGGTGGATGCGACCGATCACCGAACCGTCCCGGCCCGAAAGGCAGAGCAATTCGTCCGGCCCGTTGTTGAAAATCAAGTCGCGGATGCCATCGCCGTTGATGTCGGCGAGGTAGGGATCGGTCGCAAGATATTCGGATTGCCAGAGCACCGTCGCGCCGTCGCTGGCGTAGCAGACGGTGTTCGTCGCGCCGACGACGAGCTTCATCGGTTTGCCGTCGCCGTTCAAATCGAGCCAGCGCGGGAATTGATCGCTGACGCCGACGAGTTTGTGTTCGTCCAGCGAGACGGCGGAGAACGTGCGGACGTCGCCGGGCTCTTTGGGCGTGGGGATCAGGACCAGCGGTTTGCCGTTGCGTTCGACGTCTTCAATGCGCGGAGGCAACAGCAGCGGCGCGCCCACGTCCACGCTCCAGAGCAGCTTGCCCGTGCCTGGTTCCAGACAATACAGTGTCTTGTCAGCGCTGCCGACCAGCAGCACGTCCGCTTCGCCTTGCCGCGCCCAGGCCAGACAGTTTTCGATGCGCCCCTTGGTGGGGAATTTCCAGAGCAACTGGCCGTCGACTCCCGACACGGCATACACGGAACCGTCCGCCGACCCGACGATGGCGTCGGGCACGCCGTCGCCGTTGAGGTCCTTGAGCAGCGCCGGGCCGATGATCGAGCCTTTGGTCAGATACGACCAGAGAAGCTGGCCGTTTCTGCCGTTCAGGCAATAGAGATGCTTGTCGGTTGAGCCGACGATGACGTCCGGCACGCCGTCGTGGTTGACGTCGGCCAGCGCGATCGGGGCCTGCACGGCGTCCTGGGCCTTGAAGACCCAGAGCGCGACGCCGTTACGGCCGGAGATGCAGTAAATCTGCCCGTCATCGTCGCCCACCACCACGTCGCCGTAGTTATCGCCGTTAAAATCGGCCACAGCGGGCACGGACAGGACGTTGCCGCTGGTGGGCACGGACCAGAGGGTGATCGGCAGGAGCGTGAAGGCGAACGTTTTCGTCACCCGGTTCTCGATGTCCAACTCCGTGTCCTGTGCCAGGTAATTTTCGCGATGAACCAGCACACCGTAATGGCCGGTCGGCAAGGGCTGTTCCACACGCGGTCCACGGAACGGCGCGTGATACCCGTTGGCCCCGAGGATCGTCACTGCGGCATCGGGCGGATCGGTGGTGATGACGAGGTCGCCCTGGCGGCGCACGAGGCTGATGGGGATGTTGCGTTCCTCGCTGGGTTTGGTTGCGAAATTGATTTCCTGGGGATCGTAATCCGGTTCCGAGGACACCAGCAGATGGTGTTTGCCGGCTTTGAGATTGAACTCGCGGGCCACTTCCTCATCGCTGAGCACGGCGCCGTCCAGCGCGACGTCGGCGCCCTGCGGTTCGATCTGCAGGTGCAACATGCTTTGGCGCGAGTTGAGATAAAACGCGACGAGGTAGCCGGCAAACCCCAGCACCACGGCGTTGATCGCCAGCACCTTTACGTGACGGCGCAGCTTTCGGCCCGTGCGCCGCAGCACGCCGATGGGTTTGGCCTCGATCGGCTCGCCGGCGAGGAACCGGGCGATGTCCTGTCCCATTTGCTTGGCGGTTTGGTAACGGCTTTCGGGCGCTTTTTCCATCGCCTTCATGCAAATGGTGGAAACGTCGCGGTGCACTTTGCGGTTGAGCCTGTGCGGCGGCGGCGGGTCTTCGGTGAGGACCTGTTGGAGCATGCCCACGACGTTATCGGCTTCGAACGCAGGCTGGCCTGTGAGCATCTCGTACAGCGTCACGCCCAGCGAGAAAACATCGGACCGGCGGTCGGCCTTGGCGGTCTTGCCGCTGGCTTGTTCCGGCGACATGTAGCGCGGCGTGCCCATTACCTGGCCGGTGACCGTCAGATGCATCTGGTCGCGGTCGACTTCCTTGGCCAGGCCGAAGTCGGTTACTTTGACGCGGCCGGCCTTGTCCAGCAGGATGTTGCCCGGCTTGATGTCGCGGTGCACCACGCCTTGCTCATGGGCGTAATCCAGGGCTTCAGCGACATTCTGGACGATCTCCAGGGCTTCCCGGGGTTGCAAAGGGCCGCGCGCGAGCATGTCGGCCAGCGATTCGCCCTCGATGAAGTCCATTGTGAAATAGTGCTGGCCGTCCTGTGAGCCGAAATCATGGATGGGGACGATGTTGGGATGTTGCAGCTTTGCGGCGGCCTGCGCTTCGTGCAGGAAGCGTTTGATCTGGTCGGGTGTGGCCGATGTGCCGCTTTGCAGGACTTTCAAGGCGACGACGCGATCCAGACCGCGCTGTTGCGCCCGGTAGATAATCCCGATGCCACCGCGGGCAATTTCGCCGAGGATGGCATAATTGCCAAACGACGTCAGCGGCGGCGGTTCTTGCGGAGTTACCCACTGGGATGGGTCCGGTGTGGTTGAATGACCGTGTTCCGGGCGCCTGTCGGAGGGCGCGGGATTGGCTTCGCCATGTGTGGTGGAGCCCTGTTTAGCCACGGGCTGATTATAGGGCCCCGCCGGGCTGGCGCAACACCATTTAAGCTTGAAGGCGCCGGGCGACGGAGGCAGAATCAACTCCAGCGCATCGGAGGCGCTTTAGCATGGCTTATCTCGTCCGCAAGAAGGTCGATGGGACCGTGACCGATCAGTGGGAGTTGCTCGAGAAGCCCCTCGTTTTTGGCCGTGGGGAACAGGCCGATATCAGGATCATGGATGAGAGACTTTCCCGCCAGCATTTCGCCGTTGCACCCCGGGGCGCGATCTACGTCCTGCAGGATCTCAAGTCGATGAACGGCACCTGGGTCAACAACGAGCGCGTCAACGAATGCGAATTGCAGATCAACGATCGCATTCGCGCGGGCCAGACGGTGTTCGTGTTTCTCCGGGAAAAACCGAAGGGCCTCGCTACGATCATGGGCGAAGTTGAAAGCGATGGGAAAGGGTTGCGCACCTATATCGGCGAGCTTGGGCAATCGGACAGCGGGGCGTAGCGGCCGTTGTCAGTTGAGACGTTTGGCGTCGCCCCAGAGATGTTCCAGGCCGTAGCGCTGGCGCAGCTCGGGATGAAAGATGTGCAGCAACACGTCGCCATAATCCAACACAATCCAGCGGCTGGGAGGATAGCCGTCATGATGCCGGGGACGCACTCCTTTTTCCAGCAGGCGACGCGCGATCTCGTCGGCAATGGCCTTCAAGTGGGGTTCGGAGTTGCCCGTGCAGATCATGAAGAAGTCGGCCACGGAGGAGATGGCGCGAACGTCCAGGATGATGACGTCGTCTGCTTTCTTATCGAGGGCGGCCTCGCGACAGAGTTTGACCAACGATTGCGCTTCGATCTTGTTGTTCCCTTTCAGTGATACAGTCTGTGCCGTCGAATATAACGAAAGACGGCGTCCGACACAAGATAACGCACCGATTGCCCGCGCGCAATGCGCCCGCGAATGTCGCGTGAGGCGATATTACAGGCATGGCCTTGCACGTGTCGCAGCCGCAGTTTCTTGCGCGAGGCGGGGCTTAGGCTGGTGGCGGCGGCGCCTGAGGCATCGAATCCCGGCCTGGTGACGGCGATGAAGGAACAGGCTTCCAGCAACGCGTCGATCTCTCTCCATGTATGGAGTTGCTGCAGGGAATCGGCGCCGATGATGAAGTAAAATTCCGCCCGTGGTTCCCGGCGTTTCAACTCCAGCACCGTGTCCACCGAATACGATTTCCCTCCGCGTTTGATTTCCTGGTCATCGACGGCAAAGCGGTCGTCGCCGCGGACGGCGAGTTTCAGCATCGCCAGGCGATGGGCGGCCGGGGCCAGGTGTTCCACGTGCTTATGCGGGGGTGTGGCCGACGGGATGAATCGAACACTGCTCAATCCAACGGTCTCCAGGGCGTCCTGGGCGATCAGCAAATGGCCCAGGTGGACGGGATTGAATGTCCCGCCGAGGATCCCGATTTTTGCGCATTGTGGGGAGGGCATGTGTTTGGCAGTTTCTTGCGTTTGGTCTGCCGGGGATTATAATCGGCCCCTTCGTGAAATCCAATAGCAACCGACGCATGCGCTGGAAACAGTTTCGTCATCGCCTCGAAGCCGCGGCCGTCCACGCGCTGGCCTGGGTCATTCCCCGTTGTTCGCGTCGCGCGGTGCAACGGGCCGGCGGCGCGGTTGGCTGGCTGGGATACCATTTGTTGGGCGAACAACGGCGGATTGCCCTGGCCAACCTGGATGTGGCCTTCGGCGACGCGAAAACGCGCGCCGAAAAGCGGCGGATTGCCCGCGCGTCGTTCCAGAATTTTGCCATCACGATATTCGGCCAGTTCTGGACGCCGCGGATCGGGGCGGAAACGCTGGCGGAGATCGCCGAGATCGATCCGGCCAACCTGGAGTTGATCCGGAAAATCCAGGCCCGCGGCAAGGGCATTATTTTTGTCACGCTGCACTACGGCAATTGGGAACTGCTTGGCCTGGCCACGGCCTGGTACGGCATTCCAATGACCGTGGTCTCGCGCACGATGCGCAACCCGGCTCTGGAAACCGTCTTCCTCCGGTTGCGCGAGCAGTCGGGTAACAAAATCATCTCCAGCCACCGCGCAGTTGCAACGCTGCTCAAGACGCTCAAACAAAGCGGCTCCGTGGCGTTGTTGATTGACCAGGAAGTGCCGCCGAGCCTCGGCGGGCTTTGGGTGGATTTCTTCGGCGTGTCAGTGCTGACGACGTCGGCTGTTGCGCGGCTGGCATTGCGTTCCGGGGCGGCCATCGTCGGCTGCGCGTCGTACCCGTTGTCCGATGGACGGTCCCGCTGTGTCTACGAGGAAATCAACTATCAGAGCACGGACGACACCGATGCCGATGTTCATGCCATCAGCCAGCGTTGTCTTGACTATTGCGAACGAGTCGTGCGCGAACGCCCCGAGTATTGGTTGTGGAGCTATAAACGTTGGAAACACCGGCCCGTTGGCGTGACGGGGCGGTATCCGTATTACACGCGCCCGCTGGGGTTGCAGGAGCGGGGGCCGTCCCCGCCGGCAAACGGCGCGCCGTGAGCGAGGCGGCTGGATACGGCTTGATTTGGGTGGGGCTGGCTGAGACTATTTGCCGGCAGTTGAACTTGGATCAAGCGCATGAAGGTTAGTGGATTCACATTTTTACGGAATGGCCAGAAGCTGGGCTATCCGTTTGTCGAATCCATCCGCTCGATCCTGCCGATTGTCGATGAAATGGTCGTGGCGCTGGGACCGTGCGAGGATTTGACGGAGGAAATGCTCGGGCGGATCAACGACCCCAAAGTGCGCATCATTCACACCACCTGGAACGAACATATGCGCAACGACCTGCCGCCTCGCGGGTTTGTGCTCGCCTCGCAAAAGTCGATTGCGCAGTTCAATTGCACGGGCGACTGGGCCTTTTATCTCGAAGCTGACGAAGTGTTGCACGAGGATGATCTGCCGAAAATCCAGGAGAGCATGCGCCGCCATCTGCCGGACCGGCGGGTCGAGGCCCTGGTGTTTGATTACCTTCATTTCTACGGCAACAAGAACACCTACGCCTGGTCACCGCGCTGGTACCGGTCGGCCCCGCGCATCATCCGCAACAACATCCCCTCGTTTTCCACCGATGCGCTTTTTTTTATCGTGATGAAAGACAACAAACACGCGCGTTATCCCTACGCGGCGCACACCGGGGCGACCATGTACCATTACGGCTGGGTCCGCAGCGAAGCGCAGATGAACCTCAAGGGACAGAGCATCGAGAAATATTTCAGCAACAACGTCAAACGTTACAATTATGCCGAAATCGATCCCGCCACGCTTCGTATGTTCACAGGCACGCATCCCCAAGTGGTCCAGGGCTGGCTGCCTCCGGCCGAAGGACTGTTCCAGGCCAATCCACAGCACGCGCTCACCCGGCGGGAACGCAAACACCGGGTCATGTTAAAACTGGAAGACTGGTTCGGGGTGAAATTTAACAAGAAGCATTACCAGCTGGTGCGTTGAACGATTACATATGACGCCGCGTCTGCCATTGTCCGTCGCAATTATCACCCTCAATGAGGAGAGCAACCTGCCACGTTGTCTGGCCAGTATCCGGGACTTGGCGCAGGAAATCGTGGTGGTGGACTCAGGCTCGACCGACCGGACCGCCGCCATTGCGCGGGAGGCCGGAGCTGTTTTCCAGGAGCAACCATGGCAGGGGCACATCGCGCAAAAAAACATCGCCTTCCAGCGCTGCACGCAGCCCTGGATTTTGTGCCTGGACGCCGACGAAGCGTTGTCGCCCGAGTTGGAGCAATCCATCCGGCAGCTCTTTTCCAGCAGCGGACCAGCCCAGGACGGATACTGGGTAAACCGCCGCACGTTTTATCTGGGCGAATGGATCCGCCACGCGTGGTACCCCGAATGGAGGTTGCGGCTGGCGCGCAAGAGCAACGCACGCTGGACCGGCCTCGATCCGCACGACCGGCTGGAGGTCGACGGCCCGACCGCGCGGCTGGAAGGCGACCTGCTGCACTATCCCTTTCGCGATTACCGCGACCATTTGTCCAGCGTCATCCAACACGCGCAGACGATGGCCAAATCGTACGCCCGCGAGGGCCGGCGGTTTCGCTGGCATAAACTGCTGTTCTCGCCGTGGGCCACGTTTTTCAAGCACCTCGTTCTCAAACAAGGCTGGCGCGACGGCTGGCGGGGCTGGCTGATTTCACTGTCCAAATTCATCAATGTCTCGGCCAAATACGCGTTTCTGCTGGAAGCCGAGCGGCGCGATGCGGACGGCAAAAAGAAGCCATGAACGTCATCGTTATTTGTTCGGACACGTTTCGTTACGATCATCTTGGCTTTTTGAAGAAGCAGGAGGTGCTGACGCCGAACCTCGACGCACTGGCCGCCGAAAGCGCGGTGTTTTCGGATTTTTGGCTGTGCTCGTTTCCCACGCTGGTCAATCGCATCGAAGTCTTTTCCGGCCGGTACACGTTCCCTCTGATGGACTGGGGCCCGTTACCGTATCAGTTCCCTGTGTTATCGCAGGTCTTCAAGCGGCATGGATTCACCACGGCGTTGATCGCCGACAACCTCCACCTGTTCGAAAAGAATTTCGGGTTCGACCGCGGGTTCGATTCCGTCACGCACGTGCCCGGCCAGACCCATGAACATTTTCAACCGCCGACCGCGCCGATGGCCGCCCTGCCCTGCCCGGCCGGCAAACTCGAGCCGCCCCCGCGGCGCCTGGACCGTTATCGCCGCAACGTTCACTGGTACCAGCAGCAAGGCACCAACACCACGGAAACCGTCTTCCGCTCCGCCCTTCAATGGTTCGATAACGCGCCGGAAAAGTTTTTTGTCTGGATCGACGCTTTCGATCCACACGAGCCGTGGGATGCTCCGGCGCAATTTCTGAAGTCGTACCCTTGGAACGACCAGGGCGATGCCGTGATCTGGCCGAAATCCGGCTACGCGAAGCAATATCCCGACGCCGACCTGCAGAACATGCGCAGCCTGTACAAAGCCGAGGCGACCCAGATCGACCATTGGATGGGCGCCCTGCTGCGGCAGTTGCGCGCGAAGGGATTGCTCGAAAACACGGCGGTCATTTTCTGTTCCGACCACGGCTACTACTTTGGCGAGCACGGTCTGCTTGGTAAACCCATGCGCATCGATCGGCCCACGCCGATCTACGAGGAACTGGGCCACATCCCGTTGATCGTCCGGCATCCGAAGGGCATCGGCGCGGGCCGCACGATCCCCGGACTTTGCCAGCCGCCGGACCTGTTTGCCACAGCGCTGGATCTGGCGGGGATCCCGCGCGTGCCGTGGGCGCAGGGAAACTCGCTGGCGGGGCGCCTGGACGGGACCGGTGCCGGACAACCGTTTGCCGTCGGCGGATGTCATCCGCACAGCGGACGCGTGAGCAGTCTGAGCGTGCTCACCGATGACTGGCTCCTGCTCTATTCCCCCAAGGCGCAACTCGACGGTTCCGAACTGTATCATCTCCCCACCGATCCCACGCAAACGCGGAATGTGATTGCTGAGAACCGTGACACAGCAAAGCGACTGTTCAACACCTTGAGCGGATGGCTGGATACACTCGGTGTCCCGCCCGCGCGCAAACAACAACTCCTGTACGCCGCGCCCTTTACCCGCTGGAACCGGCTGCAACACCGTGCGGGCATCTGGAAAAACAAGCTCTTCTACGCGCGCCAGTACAAGAACTACTCCCAGGCCGGGAGCTAGTCGGCCACACCGCCAAGTAACTGCGTGATTGTTTCCTGGCCCCACTTGTCCGCCAGCGAGATCGTCTTGTTCTTGAACTGCGGGAAGCTCCCCCGCCGTGTGATGCCGATATAATGATGATGAAACAGGCCGAGGGCAACGTGCATCGGTTTGATATCGCCCTGCTCCAGGCTGCGCTTCTTGGCGCGAATGAATAAGTCGAAATCCGCCGCCTGGATCCGATCATCCCAGCGCCCGACGATTTGCGGCGTTTTAGGGGTCATCAGGACGCTGCAGCCAACGAACCCTTCTAAAACGGCATCGCCAAATTTCTCGGAACGGCGCGCGCAGAAGCGCTCCCAGTTGCCGTACATCAATCGATGCATCCAGCGATAGCCGGACTCCGATTCCGAGAACAGACCGACGGCATGCTTGACCCCGCTCCATTTTTTTCGATACAGGCGGCTGCGCGCTTTTGATTCAAGCTTCTCCACGCCGCAGGGGGAGACGATGTCCAGGGACCGGCTGCTCATGATCCGGCGCGCCGTGACGTCCCAGGCAGGGGCGACAATGATGTCGTTGTTCAGAAAGGCCCAGAGATCACCCTGCGCCCGGTCCATGCCCTGGTTTTGACAGTGGCCGTACGAGTAATTTCCATCATTGGCGATGACAATCGCCCCCGATTCCTGGAAGAACTCGCGGCTGCCGTCCGTGGACCCGTTATCGATGATGATCAGTTCAAAACGGTCGCGCGTATAGCGGCGCAGGAAATCAACGTAGATGCGATTGATGGGGAGTTGATTGTAGACAGCCGTAATGATGCTGATCATGAGATGGTCCTAAAAGCGAATGGTGCCAGGGGGGAGAGTTGAACTCCCGACCAAGGGCTTATGAGTCCCCTGCTCTACCACTGAGCTACCCTGGCAACCGAAAGCGGTGTAAGAGTACCGACGCCGACGAAAATTTCAACCGTCTTTTTGCCTAGGAACCGGAAAGTTCATGGCCGCGCTGTGTGGCGGCCTGGATGGCGGCGGCGAACGTTTCGACCAGTTTGTGGTCGGTCATGAGTTTGATGGCCGCCTCGGTCGTGCCACCGGGGGACGTGACTTTGCGGCGGAGTTCGGCGGGCGGCTCGCCGCTCTCAAGCAGCAGCTTGGCCGCGCCGAAGATCGTTTGCATGGTTAATGTCCTGGAAATGTCCTCCCGCAGACCGGCCTCGGTCCCGGCCTTGATCATCGCTTCAGCCACGAGGAAAATGTAGGCGGGCCCGCTGCCGCTCAGGGCGGTGACGGCATCGAGGAACTTTTCTTCCGTCCGGACGGTGATGCCGACGGCGCCCAGGATCGCTTCGGACGTCGCCAGATCGTCATCCGTGGCATACCGGCCTTTGCACAAGGCCGCGGCGCCGGCGCCGACCAATGCGGGAGTATTGGGCATGACCCGCACCACATGGGGGGCATCGCCGAGCATGCCTTCAATCTTCGCCGTGGTCACGCCGGCGGCAATGCTGATGAAGAGTTTGCTCTCCGCAGCCCCTCGAAGATTCGTGAGCGCTTCGCGCATCTGCTGGGGTTTGACGGCCAGCAAAACGACATTCCCGTCGTTGACCGCCGCCGCGCTGTCCATCGTGGTGCGAATGCCGAACGCTTTGGTCAATGATTCCAGCCGGTCCGCGCGCACGTCGGTGGCGATAATTTGTTGCGGCTTCACGGTGCCCGCCGCCAGCAGGCCGCGGATCAGCGCCTCGCCCATGTTGCCGGCTCCGATGAATGCGATTGTTTTATTCTTCAGGCTCATGTCTTCGTCGCTCCCCAAAAATAGCCGTGCCCAGGCGGACGATGGTCGCGCCTTCCTCGATGGCGATCTCGTAATCGCCGGTCATCCCCATCGACAAATGCGGCAGGCTGAGGTCGTGCCGGCGCGCCGCCGAGTCCCGGATCTCCCGCAACTGCCGGAACCAGGGCCGCACCTTCTCGATCTCTTCGGTATGCGGCGGGACGGTCATCAACCCTTCCACTTCGATGCGCGGCAGCGCGCGGATTTGGCCAAGAACGGCGTCCAGCGCGTCGGGTTTCAACCCAAACTTGCTGCTTTCGCCGGACAGGTTGATTTCCAGCAGGACGCGCTGGGTTTTACCGGCCCGCTCAGCCCATTTGCTGATCTCGGCGGCCAGTTTCAGGCTGTCCACGGAGTGAATCAACTCAAATAACTCGACGGCGTCGCGGGCCTTGTTGGTTTGCAGGTGGCCGACCATGTGCCAGTGGGTGCGGCCTGAGACGATGGGAATTTTCTGCCTGGCTTCCTGCACCTTGCTTTCGCCAAACGTGTTGACACCTGCCGCGATGGCCTGCTCGATCAGCTCCGGCTGGACGGTTTTGGTCACGGCCAGCAACAACACGTCATCGGCCGCGCGGTTCGCCCGTTGCGCCGCGGTTGCGATTCGCCGCAGGATTTGCTCAAGTTGCTGCGCCACTGTTTCCACAAGCGCAGTCTAAGCCGAACCACGGTTTGTCGGCAAGGCGAACCGGCTCTTGCGTGACGGCCGGCGTTCATTATAATGCGCCCATGCCAACAGGCCAGAGGATAGGCCACTTTAATCTCCTGGAAGAGATCGGCCACGGCGGGATGGGCTCGGTCTACCGCGCGTTTGATCCCACGCTCGATCGCGAAGTAGCCATCAAAGTGCTGCGGGAGGCATTGGCTTCCAACCCGCGCTTTCTCGCCGATTTTTTGCATGAAGCGCGCAGCGCGGCGGCCATCAGCCATCCGCACATTATCCAGATTCATTTCGTCGGCGAGGATTCCGGCCAGTACTACATCGTGATGGAACTGGTCAAAGGCCGCACGTTGCGCCAGATCATCGAGCAGGATGGACTGCTCAATGAAGAACGGGGCCTGGAAATCGCCATCGACGTCGCCGAAGCCCTGAAAGCCGCCTACAAGAACCAAATGATCCACGGCGACATCAAGCCCGCCAACATCATGGTCACCGACGACGCCGACACAAAGGTGCTGGATTTCGGGCTGGCCAAACTCGCCAACGTGGAAGTGACCGAGGCCGCCGAGATTTGGGGGTCGCCCTATTACATTTCCCCCGAGCGCGTGGGACAGAAGGCCGAGGACTTCCGCAGCGACGTGTACAGTTTGGGAGCGACCTTGTTCCACACGTTGACCGGCCGCCCGCCGTTCGATGCGGAAAGCCCGGATGAACTGGCGGCCAAACGGCTCAACGAACGGCCGCCCTTGCTGCGTGATTTAAACCCCAATCTCACCGCCAAGACCGAGCAGGTCGTCAACAAGATGTTGAACAAGAGCGTGCTGTTGCGCTACCGGGACTACGATGCGCTGTTGAAGGACCTGCAAGATGCCAAGACGGAAGCGACCGCGAAGCGCCTGGGGGTGCAACTGCATCCGGAAGAGATCAGACCGCCGGAGCCCCGTCGCACGGCCCCGCCAAAAGAGTCCCCCGTCAGGGTGATCATCGCCGGCATCGCCGTGATTATCATTGGCTGGGCCTTGGTGGCGATCTTCTGGCCGAGACACCAACAGACGGTGGGGCCGGCGCGTCCATCGCAACCGGCGCCGACGCAAGCGCCTTCCCCTGTGCCGCCGCCGGCCGCGCGCGTATGGAACGTTGAATTCAGCCTGAAATCACCAAGGGCGAGCCGTGTCTTTCTGGCGGGCGATTTCAACAACTGGAGCCAAACCAGCACACCCTTGCGCCAGGAACCCGATGGTGAATGGGTGGTAACTCTGCCCTTGAAGACCGGCAGGTATAACTACAAATTCCTCGTCGACGGCAAGTGGACGCCGGACACGGATAACCCGGATCGCGCTCCGGACGGGTATCAGGGATTTAATTCCGTGTTGACGGTGGGCAAGTGACGCGGCACGCCGCACCCATCTGCGCCTCACGGTGGCATTCTCCATCGGCACCGGTTATGGTGACAGCTTGAGGCTCATACAAATCGTATCGATCGTGCTGGCCGAACTCAGCATTGGCGGACTGCTAATGACGAGTTTACTCTCGCCCGGCGAGATTCGGCTCAGTTTTTTCACATTCAACAGCCTGTTCAGCGCGCTGACTGCCGCGATGGCATTGATGCTGACCAAAATGGTCCTCGGCAGCGCCTGGGTTGACGTTCGATTTCTTGGGTTGACGGTGATTGGCGCCACGGTTGCCTACGGGAGTTTCCGGCTGGAAAAGCTGACAATGGGGCGCGTGGCCCTCGTTGTTTCCGGGATGCTCGGCCTGATCTTTGGTCTACTGCCCTTGTCTGAGAAGATGCTGGAGGTGCAGCATCTTCAAAGCGACGCCTCATATTTTTTCGGCGCCGGCGCCCTGACCGGCGCGCTGTTGCTGGGCGCCACCAATGTGACGATGATCCTGGGCCACTGGTATCTGGTCATGCGGCGGCCTTCGTTTGAGCATCTGGAGCGATTAACACGGGTCCTGCTGGCCGCCGTTGGTCTGCGCATCGCGGTGGTGGTGGCGACGCTGTTGCTGCTGGGGCATTTCGATCCGGACCTGGCCGCCACGTTCATCCCCAATCTCTGGTCGATCCACGGTAATCTCTTTTTCTTCGCCATGCGCGTGCTCTGGGGCCTGGCGCTGCCGCTGGTGCTCGGCTTCATGGTGCTGCGTTGCGTGCGGGAAAAGGCAAACCAAGCCGCTACAGGGATGCTCTACGTGATCGAAATCAGCGTCCTGTTCGGCGAACTGTTCGCCGCCTATCTGTTGTTCTAGGGGAAAATGGTCGGGACGGCGAGATTCGAACTCGCGACCCCTTGCACCCCATGCAAGTGCGCTACCAGACTGCGCTACGTCCCGATCAAGGCAACCAACCGCGGCACTCTAGCACAGCCGTTTCGCCCACAGCAACCCCGAAAGCGTTCGAGACTTGCCCCCGCCCTGAAACGCGGATAGTATCGCTTCAATTTCTGGAGAACGTCACTATGGATCCGCTCTTAAAATTGCTGGAAGAACACGCCTTGCGAGTGCCTGAAGAACTGTCGAAAATGCTCAATCTCCCGGCCGACGAGGTCAAGCGCCGCATCAAACAATACGAAGACGACAAAGTGATCCTCGGCTACAAAGCCGTGATCAACGACGACAAAGTCGACACCAACCTCGTCAAAGCCGTCATCGAAGTCAAAATCCAGCCCGAACGCGAAGGCGGTTTCGACCGCATCGCCAAACGCATCGCCAAATTTGACGAAGTCACCTCCCTCTTCCTCATGTCCGGCGGCTATGACCTGTTGATCTTTGTCGAAGGCCGCTCCCTGCGCGAGGTCGCCCAATTCGTCGCGGAAAAACTCGCCACCCTCGAAGGCGTCACCAGCACCGGCACCCATTTCATCCTCAAGACCTACAAGGAACAAGGCGTCCTCATGGAAGGCGCCGAGGAATTCGAGCGGCTGAAAATCAGCCCGTAGCCGCATGTCCAACTGCCCCGTCAGACCCTTTGCGCCCTGACAATCGGCTCCGATTCAGCACGCATTGACGGCTTGATTTCGACTGATAATCACGTATCATTTTGTTACCAATGCCCCAGCAGCCGAAAACGAAGCGCGACTTTGTCGCGGAGCACGTGCGCGGAATCCCGCGCTCGGGCATTCGCGACTTTTTCGACATCGTCCAGTCGATGGACAATGTCGTCTCTCTCGGCATCGGGGAACCGGGGTTCGTCACGCCGTGGCACATCCGCGAAGCAGCGATCTTCGCGCTCGAACAGGGCAAGACGGGATACACCTCAAACTTCGGCCTGCTGAAACTGCGCCGCGCCATCGCCGATTATCTGCGCCCGCATTTCCACGTGGACTACGACCCGAAGACCGAAATTCTCGTGACCGTTGGTGTGAGCGAAGCGCTGGACATCGCGTTGCGCGCGTTCGTCAACCCCGGCGATGAAGTCCTCTACCACGAGCCCTGCTACGTCTCCTACAACCCCAGCGTCCGGCTGGTGCATGGCGTTGCCAAGGCGATCCGCACCCGCGCCGAAAACAATTTCTCCCTGACGCGCCGAAGACATCGCGGCGTCCGTCACCCCGCGCAGCAAGGTCGATCATGCTGAATTTCCCTACAAACCCCACAGGGGCCACACTGGACCGGGAGGAAATCGACAAAATCGCCCAGGTCTGTATCGAGCAACGATTTGCTGGTGATGACCGATGAAATTTACAGCGAACTGACCTATTCACGCCAGCACGCACTCGATTGCCGCTGTGCCCGGGATGAAGGAGCGCACGATCTTTCTTGCACGGGTTCTCGAAGGCGTTTGCCATGACCGGTTTCCGCATCGGCTACGCCTGCGCTCCCGCGGCGCTTGACCGAGGCGATGCTGCGCGTGCACCAGTACTCCATGCTCTGCGCGTCGATCATCAGCCAGGAAGCGGCCATCGAGGCCCTGCAACACGGGATGGAAGACATGCTGGCCATGCGGGAGCAGTACCGCTTGCGCCGCAACTTCATCATCAAATCATTCAATGAGATCGGCCTGCCGTGCCATTTGCCCGAAGGATCGTTCTACGCGTTCCCCTCGGTCAAGAGCACCGGCCTGACCTCCCGCGAATTCGCCGTCCAGCTGCTCGAGCAACAGCGCGTGGCGGTCGTCCCCGGCGACGCGTTCGGCCCCGGCGGCGAAGGCTACGTCCGCGCCAGTTTCTGCGACCTCGATGACCGACCTGGAAAAAGCGGTCGAACGCATCGGCAAATTCGTCGCCGGCCTCAAATAACGTTTGCCCGGCCCAAACTGTCGGGTCTAGACAAAGCGCCCGCCTGCCGCTACACTGCCCGCTCTGGTTTTGAGGTTTCGGATGGGACAAACGCAACAACTGAACATCGGCCTGATCGGCGTCGGCATCGTCGGCGGCGGTGTGGTGAAAAATCTCACCCGCAACGCCGACCTCATCGCCGAACGCCTCGGCGTGCGCCTGAACCTGAAATGGGTCTGCGACAAGGACGCCTCGCGGCTCAAGGGCCTTCCCGTCCCCGCCTCCGTTCTCACGGGCGACGCGCAGGCCGTGTTGGGCGATCCAGACGTGCACGTGATCATCGAACTCGTCGGCGGCACCGGTTTCGCCAAAACGGTGATCCTCGACGCGCTCAATCGCGGCAAAGTCGTCGTTACCGCCAACAAAGCGCTGCTGGCCCATCACGGCGAGGAGATCTTTGAAGCGGCGGCGAAGAATGCCACCAATATTTTCTACGAAGCCAGCGTCTGCGGCGGCATCCCGATCATCAAGGCCCTGCGCGAAGGCTTCGTCGCCAACCGGTTTCCGTTGATCTACGGCATCGTCAACGGCACCTGCAATTACATTCTCTCCCGCATGACCGCCGAAGGACGCGATTTTGATGAAGTGCTGGCCGAAGCCCAAAAACTCGGCTACGCCGAGGCCAATCCGGCCTTGGACGTCGACGGCGGCGATTCGGCCCACAAGGCCACGATCCTGGCCTCGCTGGCACACGGGTTCTGGACCGGTTTCGACAACACCTACGTCGAAGGCATTCGCCACATCACCCCGTTTGACATCCAGATCGCCCGCGAGCTGGGTTACGTCATCAAGCTGCTGGCGATCATCAAAAGCGCGGACGACTCCCCTTCGGCCGCCATCGAGGTGCGGGTCCACCCGACATTGATCCCCCAGAAGCACGTTCTCGCCGGCGTCAACGGCGTGTTCAACGCCGTCGCGGTGCGCGGCGACGTCGTGGGCGATACGATGTTCTACGGTCGCGGCGCGGGCGCCGACGCCACGTCCAGTGCGGTCATCGCCGACCTGGCCGATGCCGCGTTGAACCTGAAATTTGGCAGCAAACAGCGCGTGCCCGCCTTCGTCTCGCACCGGCTCAACGCCAGGGTGCGCACCATCGACGAAGTTGAATCCCGTTATTATCTGCGGCTCACGGTGGACGACCGGTCCGGTGTGATCGCGAAAGTGTCCCAGGTGCTCGGCGACGCCGACATCAGCATCGCCTCGGTGCTGCAGCGCGAAGCGCCGGAACCGAAGCCCGGGCAGCCGGCCAGCGGCCACGTGCCGCTGATCATGATGTTGCACACCGCCCGCGACAGCGCCGTGCGCGCCGCCGTCAACGAAATCGACCGGCTTGCCGTCGTCAAGGACAAGACCGTCGTCATCCGCGTGGAGAATTTCGACTAGCCATGAGCGCGTGGCGCGGCGTCATCGAACAGTACCGGAAGTTTCTCCCCGTCACGGAGAAAACCCCCGTCATTTCCCTCAACGAGGGCAATACGCCGCTGCTCCGCGCCTATAACCTGGAAAAAATCACCGGCGGCGGCCTTGAAATCTGGCTGAAATACGAAGGACTGAACCCGACCGCGTCCTTCAAGGACCGGGGGATGACCATGGCGGTCTCGCTGGCCGTCCAGCGCGGCGCGAAAGCCGTGATCTGCGCCAGCACCGGCAACACCTCCAGTTCCGCCGCCGCCTATGCCGCCCGGGCCAACATCAAGTGCGTCGTCATTCTCCCGGAAGGCGCCATCGCCAAGGGCAAACTCGCCCAGGCCATGATGTACGGGGCCACCATCGTCGCCATTCGCGGCAATTTCGACGACGCCCTGCGCATCGTGCGCGACATCGGCGAAAAAACCGACATCCACATCGTCAATTCCATCAACCCTGACCGCATCGAAGGACAAAAGACCGGGTCGTTCGAGATCTGCGACGCGCTCGGGCGCGCGCCGGATTATCACGTCCTTCCCGTCGGCAACGCGGGCAATATCACCGCCTACTGGAAGGGCTACCGCGAGTACCGCGACGCGACAATCACCAACCGGACCCCGAAAATGATCGGCTTCCAGGCCGAAGGCGCGGCGCCGATCGTGCGCGGCCACGTCGTCGCGGAGCCGGAGACAATTGCCACCGCGATTCGCATCGGCAACCCCGCCAGTTGGCAGGCCGCCGTCGCGGCGCGCGATGACTCGGGCGGCTTGATCGACATGGTCAGCGACGCGGAGATCATCGAAGGCTACCAATTGCTCGCCGCGCGCGAAGGCGTGTTCGTCGAGCCGGCCACGGGCGCGGCGGTGGCGGGCCTGATGAAATACGCGCGAAAGAACTATTTCTCCGACGGGTCCACCGTCGTGGTCACGCTCACGGGCCACGGTCTCAAGGACCCGGACACGGCGATCAAGAGCGCGGCCCAGCCCGTTTCGTGCGAGGCGACAACGGAGGCCGTGCTGAAATCCATTGGGGCATAAATGGCGCTGATTGTGCAAAAATACGGCGGGACGTCGGTCGGCAATCCCGAGCGGATCAAGAATGTCGCCCGGCGCGTGTACGAAACGCAGCAGGCGGGCAATAAAGTCGTGGCGGTCGTTTCGGCCATGAGCGGCGTGACGGATTCATTGATCAAACTCGCCAAGGAAGTCCATCCCGAGCCCAACGAGCGGGAGATGGACATGCTGCTGGCCACCGGCGAACAAACCACCATCGCGCTGCTGGCCATGGCGCTGCATGGGCTGGGCGCCAAGGCCGTTTCGCTCACCGGCGCGCAGGCGGGCATCGTCACCGACGGCGTCCATACCAAGGCCAAGATCGCCAACATCACGCCCGAAACGCGCGCACGAATTGCTCGACGCCGGCCACATCGTGACCATCGCCGGTTTCCAGGGCGACGACAGCCGACGGCCAGATCACCACGCTCGGACGCGGTGGAAGCGATTTGACGGGCATCGCCATCGCGGCGGCGCTCAAGGCTGATTTATGCCAGATTTTCACCGACGTCGACGGCGTTTACACCGCCGACCCGCGCGTGGTGCCCAACGCCACCAAGCTGACGGAAATCAGTTATGACGAAATGCTGGAACTGGCCGCGCTCGGCTCGAAAGTCATGCAGGCGCGGTCGGTGGAGTTCGCCAAGAAATTCGGTGTCGTGTTCGAGGTCCGCAGCAGCTTTAACAATAATCCAGGGACGATTGTGAAAGAAGAAACAGCCAAAATGGAAGACGTGGTCATCCGCGGCGTCGCGGTTGACAAAAACCAGGCCAAAGTCACCGTCGCCGGCGTGCCGGACAAACCCGGCGTCGCCGCGCAGGTGTTCAAGACGATCGCCGATGCCAATATCAACATCGACGTCATCGTCCAGAACGTCAGCGAGAAGGGATTCACCGACATCTCCTTCACCGTCGCCGCCAACGAGGCCGCCAAAGCCGCCAAAATCCTCCAGCCCGTGGTCAAACAGCTCGGCGCCCGCGAAGCCACCTCCAACACCGACATCGCCAAGCTCTCCGTGGTCGGCATCGGCATGCGCTCCCACCCCGGCGTGGCCGCGAAAATGTTTGAGACACTGGCGACCACCGGCATCAACATCGACATGATCTCCACCAGCGAGATCAAGATTTCAGTGATCATCTCCCTGAAGGACGCCGAAAAAGCGGCCCGTGCCGTGCACGACGCCTTCGGCCTGGGGGCCTGAGCGCGGGAAAGACCGGGGGCGGGCATGCAGCCCGCGTGCGTTACTTCGCCTTGGTGGCGGTCCTCTTGACGATCACGTTCTTCTTGTTGTTTCTCGCCCGGGGTTTGCCGTACGTTCCACGATTCAACTTGCCGCGCCGCGTCCGCTGATCACCTTTACCCATGCTCTTCTTCTCCGTTCAGGTTGCTGTGCTCGTTCCAGGACTTTCCAGAAACCGCCACCCTAACACGAGGAAGGCCGGCCAAGGAAGCCTTTCCTGAACTCTTGCAGGATTGCGAAAATGTGCTACGGTACCTGACAGAATGTCATATGCAGCGAGAATAAGCCCGGTGGTCCGGGCGGCTGACGGGGCTGAGCCGGAGTTGTGCCTGCAGCGCACAAGGCAACGGCGCGGCTCGGCGGGAGCCTCGCCCTCCCCGCAAGCGCCGTTCGGTCGTTTGGGAGGGCGAGGCTCCCGCCGAGCCTCCGACCGCAACAAACGCCGCCCGGTCAAACCTAGTCAAACCCAGTCGCACCTAGTCAAACCTAGTCCAACCTTAAGTTTCCGCCCTCACAGCGGGTCGCCCACCCGCGTAACCCGTTCAATCCGTGTAATCTGCGTAATCCGTGGAAGGTATTTCCCCCCATCTGTGCGCATCCGTGTGCATCTGTGGCTTTCGCCAAGCGTCGCAGCGTGCGTCCCGGTCGCCGAACACGCCTCCGCAGGGCTTTCGGCGGACACGACGGCGACCCAATACGGCCTAATACGACCTAATACGGCCTTAAATTCTCCCCAAAGGCCCAGGACTGGTCAAAAAAAGCCAATCCGCAGCGTCTGCTTGCGAAAGCGCGGGCCGTTCGTATAATGCACAGGCAATGAGCACGGCACATCAGTTGTTCGATTCGTTGCAACCGTTTGACCTCGGGAATGGCCGCCAGGGGCGGTTCTATTCCCTGCCCGCCCTGGAAGCGGCGGGGGTCGGCAAGATTTCGCGGCTGCCCGTCAGCATCCGCATCGTCCTCGAATCGGTCCTGCGCAACGTCGACGGCAAGAAGGTCAATGAACGCGACGTGCGCACACTGGCCAACTGGAACGCCAAAGCACCCGCGCAGGAGGAGATCCCCTTCATCGTCGCGCGCATTGTCCTGCAGGATTTCACCGGCGTGCCGTTGCTGGTGGACCTGGCGGCGATGCGGTCGGCCGTGGCGCTGATGAAAAAGGACCCGAAGATCGTCGAGCCGCTCGTGCCCGTCGATCTGGTGGTCGACCACTCGGTGCAGGTGGATTTTTTCGGCACGGCCGAGGCGTTGAAGCTCAACCTCGAAATGGAATTCAAGCGCAACCGCGAGCGCTACGAGCTCCTCAAATGGGGCCAGCAGGCGTTCAAGACCTTCAAGGTCGTTCCGCCGGGCATCGGCATCGTGCACCAGGTCAATCTGGAATACCTCGCCAAAGGCGTGCTCTCGCAGGACGGCGTGTATTATCCCGACACGCTGGTCGGCACTGATTCGCACACGACGATGATCAACGGGCTTGGCATCGTCGGCTGGGGCGTGGGCGGCATCGAGGCCGAAGCCGGCATGCTCGGCCAGCCGGTGTATTTCCTCACGCCCGAAGTCGTCGGCGTGCACATGACCGGCGCGTTGCGCGAAGGCGTGACCGCCACCGACCTGGCGTTGCACGTCACCCAGATGCTGCGCAAAGCCAAGGTCGTCGGCAAATTCGTCGAATTCTTCGGCCCCGGCGCGGCGTCGTTGCCCGTCGCCGACCGCGCCACCATCGCCAACATGGCGCCCGAGTACGGCGCGACGATGGGCTTTTTCCCGGTCGACGACGAGACGCGTGACTTACCTGCGCGCCACCGGCCGCACCGACGAAGAGGTCGTCACGCGTTCGGGAACTATTTCAAGGCGCAGAAGATGTTCGGCATCCCGCGCAAGGGCGAGATCGATTACAGCGTCGAACTGGAACTCGACCTGGCGATGGTGCAGCCGAGCGTCGCCGGCCCGAAACGCCCGCAGGACCGCATCGAGTTGCCGCGCCTCAAGGAAGAATTCATCGAAGGTGTTCACCAAACCCGTCGCCGAGACCGGCTACGGCAAGACCGATGGCCGATCTGGCGAAAACGCGTGCCGGTCCAACTCGGCGTCGCTGACGCGCGCCGTCGACCGAACCCGCACGGGCCGGACAAGGACAAGCGTCTCGGCCAGCGAGTCGGAGATGAGCTCCGATCATCCGACGCCTGACCGGATCAACGCGTTGCTTCCCACGCACGACGGCGAATGGCAACTCGGCCACGGCTCGGTCGTGATCGCGGCCATCACGAGCTGCACCAACACATCGAACCCGAGCGTCATGCTTGGCGCGGGATTGCTTGCGAAAAAGGCCGTCGAACGCGGCCTGCGCGTGCCTGCCTACGTGAAAACGTCGCTCGCCCCCGGCTCGCGCGTCGTCAGCGATTATCTAGCCAAACCGGGACTGCAGCGCTACCTGGACGCCCTCGGCTTCAATCTCGTCGGCTACGGCTGCACCACCTGCATCGGCAACTCCGGTCCCGCTGCCCGCGCCCATTGAAGACGCGGTCGTGAAAAACGATCTCGTGGCCGCCAGCGTGCTCAGCGGCAACCGCAATTTCGAGGCGCGCGTCCATTCGAGCGTAAAAGCCAATTTCCTCATGTCGCCGCCGCTGGTCGTGGCCTTCGCGCTGGCGGGCCGCGTAGATATCGACCTGACGACCGAGCCGCTTGGCAAAGGCAAGGACGGCCGCGACGTTTTCCTGCGCGACTTATGGCCGACGATGCAGGAAATCCGCGACGCGATGAAGAGCGCGCTCAAACCGGACATTTTCCGCGCGTTGTACAAGGATTTCGCGGCGCAAAATCCCGCCTGGAACGAGATCCCCTCGTCCGTCGGCGACGTGTACCGCTGGGACGGCAAGAGCACCTATATCCAGGAGCCGCCGTTCTTCGAGAACTTCTCGATGCAGCCCGGCACCATCACTGAAATCAAAGGCGCTCGCGCGCTCGGCATTTTCGGCGATTCCGTGACCACCGACCACATTTCGCCCGGCGGGCAGCATCAAGAAAGATTCGCCCGCGGGCAAATATCTCATCGAGCAACGGCGTGCAGCCGGACGATTTCAACAGCTACGGCGCGCGGCGCGGCAACGACCGGGTGATGACCCGCGGCACGTTCGCCAACGTGCGCATCAAGAACCTGATGGTCCCCGGCGTCGAAGGCGGCGTGACGAAGTACAAGGACGGCGCGGTGCTGCCGATCTACGATGCCTCGATGAACTATCAGCAAAAGCGGCGTGCCGCTGGTGATCTTTGCCGGCATGGAGTATGGCACTGGGAGCTCGCGCGATTGGGCGGCCAAAGGGACGCCGCCTGCTCGGCGTGCGGGCCGTCGTCGCCGCAAGCTTCGAGCGCATCCACCGGTCCAACCTCGTCGGCATGGGCGTGTTGCCGTGCCAGTTCAAGGAAGGCACGACCGCCCAGAAACTCGGGCTGGATGGGACGGAAACCTACGACGTGATCGGGCTCGACGAACAGACTCAAGCCGCGCCAGGAACTGACTCTGGTGATCCATCGGGCCGGCGGCCGCACGGAGAAGGTGCCGGTCATCGCGCGCATCGACACGCCGATCGAAGTCGAATACTACCGCCACGGCGGCATCCTGCCCTTCGTCCTGCGCCAACTGGCGGCCAAGGCCTAGGCGGTTGCGGGCTTCGGCGCATTGGGGCGGCCGCGCGATTTGGCGGCGTCCACCTCGACCGTCACCAGGCACACGTCGTCGGGCAGCGGGGCGGAGTTGAGGAAGGTGTTCACCGCGTCGAGGATGCTGCGCGTCAGTTTGTCCGCGTCGTGGTCGAGACTTTGTTCGATGATCTGCTGCAGCCGTTCCCGGCTGAATTCCTCGCCTTGTTCGTTGAGCGCCTCGGGAACCCCGTCGGTGTACAGAAGGAACAGGTCGCCGTCCTTGATCGGCCGGCTATAACCCGTGTAGACGCTGTCGCTGTAAAGCCCGAGCGCCGGGTTGCCTTTGAGACCCTGCAGCAATAGCGAGACCTCCTTGGTATTGCGGTCGGCCTGGAACGGGGACGGGTGGCCGGCGGACGCGTAACTGGCCTGCGCCTGTTCCGTGTCGACGATCAGGTAGAACGCCGACGCGAAGATGAACTGGTTGCTTTCCGCGATGATCTCGTGGAACTGCCGGTTCATCAGCGTCAGGAAGTTGGCGGGGTCATCCGCCTGCTGCGCCAGGTCCTGCAGCAACGTGCGCAGCATGGCCGTCACCAGCGCGGAGCGCGTGCCGTGGCCCATGACGTCAGCGATGAAGATGCCCGCGCGATGGTCGGACAGCTTGACGACATCGAAGAAGTCGCCGCCCACCGAACTGGCCGGTTTGTACAGGTGATGGAAACGGATCGCGAGCGCGTCGGACACGCCGGCGCTGGGCACCTGCGGGTAGGCGTGCGGCATCAGCGCATCCTGGAATTCGCGGGCCAGATCGAGGTCGCGCTGGAGTTCGGCGGTCTTGGAGGCGATCTCCTGTTTGAGCAGTTCGTGGTAGCTGAGGACACGCCGGGCCATCACGGTGAAATCGCGCGCCAGGTCCTCGATCTCGTCCCCTGTTTGGATCTGTTTCATCTTCTCCAACAGCACGAGCGGGGGCATGGTCTTCGTCCCGTTGGACAAACGGCGTTCCGCCTGCGATCCGCCCTCCAAATGCGCCGTGGCGGAGATTGTCTGCGCGGCGGAACGGAGAAGTTTGATGGGCGCGATGATCTTGCGGTCGGCGATGTACAGCCCGGCCAGGCTGAACGTCAGCAGCATCCAAACGCCCGCCGCCGACAGGACCCAAAACTGCTTGTGCACCGGGGCAAGGATGCGCCGCAAGTCGTCGTGCACGATCACATGGATTGTCTCCGCGCTGGCGCGCGCGACCTCGCCCGTCGGGTTGTCCGAGAAATGCAGGGGCGCGTGGCCCACGAGCCGCACGCTGGTGCCGTCCAGCTTCAGCGTGGCCCAGCCCGCGCGGTCCTCCGTGAGCCGCTGCAGCGCCAGGGGATCGACGCGTTCGCCGCGCAACACCTGGCGACTGTCAGACAGCGATATCAACACCCGGCCATCCCCCATCATGATCTCCCGCACGGGATGTTCGTACGGGAGAATGCCATGGACCGATGAGAAAAGCGCCGGGGCGTCAATGATGCCGCGGATCGCGCCGATGGAATTGTCGTCCTGGGACGGATTCGGGACAGCATAGGCGACGGTCAGCGAGTAAAGCCCGGTGCCGGGATCGAAGTTGATTCCCTCGATGCAGGGGTGGCCGGCGGGAAGCGCCAGGGTCTTGTGCCACCAGGAACTGCCGGCCTGCAGGTAGTCGGCGGGCTTTCCCGTGGCCCCAATCACCTGGCCGCGAGCGTCGGTGACGAGGATCTGGGCAAAGAGCGGCGAGGTGGAGCGGAAAGCGTCCAGGGCCTTGGCGATGTCGTTGGTCAATACCGCCTGAACTTCGGGGTCCTTGATCAACAACGCGCGCCACCGGGACTGGATCTGCTGGGCGCGGTTGAGCCGTTCGGCCTCCGGCACGGCGGCTTCCGATTGATCGTGCCGCTGGATCTCATCGCCCAACTCGGACAGCGCCAGCCAGTCGTGCAGTTCCTCGGCGCGGTTCTGAACGACCTGGTCCAGGCTCTGGGCGAGATGGACCGCTTCCGCTTGGAACAGCACGCCCCTTTCCTTCTGGTAGTGATAGTGGCCGAGGACCCAAACCCCGATGATCGCGATACACAGGGGCAGCACCGAGGCTACCATCAGGATGCCGATAAACTTCGATTTGATTCCGAGTTGCAACGAAAGTCGTTCCTCCTGCGACCGATCAACCGCACAGCCTATCCCCAATAGCACACAGACTCACTGGAAACAACCATTCACCGAGGAATGACAGCCGGACGCGCAATTGATGGCTTGACAACTTGGCCAAGGGATTTATATTCGATTTGTAATCGGACAAAAATTGTCTCATTTACAAGAATACATCGAGGAATTACTCTGTTATGGCCGATACATTTGAGATCGTAGACTTTCACTGCCGCATTGAGGAACGCGAAATCCTCAAGGGGCTCAACCTTATCGTCCGCAAGGGCGAAGTACATGCCTTGATGGGGCCAAACGGCTCCGGGAAGAGCACCTTGGCCAACGCCATCATGGGCAACCCCAAATACGAGGTGACCCAGGGCAAGATCCTCATGAAAGGCGAAAATATCCTCGAAATGGACACCGACGAGCGGGCGCGTAAAGGCCTGTTCCTGGCGTTTCAGTATCCTTGCGAGGTGCCGGGTGTGCGCGTGGGCAATTTCCTGCGGCTGGCTTGCACGGCCCGCGCCGGCAAAGACATCGACATGATGGAGTTTTACGACAAGCTCGAGCACAAGATGAAGCTGCTCGACATGGACGAAAAGTTCCTGCAACCGTTACCTCAATGAGGGTTTTTCCGGCGGCGAAAAGAAGCGCAACGAGATCTTGCAGATGCTGATGCTGGAGCCTGAGTTTGCGGTGATGGACGAGACGGATTCGGGGTTGGACATTGATGCGCTTGAAAGTCGTCTCGCGCGGCGTCAACGAATTGCGCGGGCCGGGCCTGGGCATATTGATCATTACCCATTACGAGCGCATCCTGCGTTACATCACTCCCGATTTCGTGCATATTCTGGTCGACGGCAAGATTGTCAAATCGGGCGGCCCGGAGTCTCGCGGCGCATTTGGAAGAGCATGGCTACGACTGGATCATCAAGGACGGGCGAGCCTGCGCCGGTGAAAGCTTAGTCACACAGGGGATATTATGAGCGCAGCGTCACCGAGCACGTTTGTGTCACGGAGCCTACAAGGAAGGGTTTCCACGACGATCTGAAGACCCTCACGGTCCTGCGCAAAGGCGCCTACGCATGAAGTCATCGATTACATGTGCGACGTGAAAGGCGAACCGGATTGGATGCGCCAATTCCGGCATCGCAGCCTCGATATTTTCCTGAAGAAGGAACTGCCGCCGTGGATGCCGGGTCTGCGTGACGAGATCGACTACGACGCGATCACCTACTACGCCAGTCCCGTGGAGAAATCCGCCAACCGCTGGGAAGACGTGCCGGAAGAGATTCGCCGCACCTACGACAAGCTCGGCATCGCCAAGGAAGAGCAAAAACTTCTCGGCGGGCTCGGCGCGCAGATCGACAGCGAGATGGCCTATCACAACATCCAGGAGACCCTCTCCAAACAGGGCGTCGTCTTCCTCAGTTGCGATGAGGGGATGCAGGCAGTACCCCGAGATTTTCAAGGAACACTTCGCCAAGTCGATTCCGCCCGGAAGACAACAAGTTCGCTGCGCTGAACTCGGCGTTCTGGAGCGGCGGCTCGTTCGTCTATATCCCCAAGGGCGTGAAGTGCGACGTGCCGCTTTCGGTCTATTTCCGCATCAACGCCGAACAGTTCGGCCAGTTCGAGCGCACACTGATCATTTGCGAGGACGATACGTTCTGCCATTACGTCGAAGGCTGTTCCGCGCCGATTTACACGACCAACTCGTTGCACTCCGCCGTGGTCGAGATTTTCGTCAAGGAACGCGCCCGCTGCCGGTACACCA
The DNA here is from genome assembly GCA_963817685.1 of uncultured Verrucomicrobiae bacterium. Classification (GTDB taxonomy): domain Bacteria; phylum Verrucomicrobiota; class Verrucomicrobiia; order Palsa-1439; family Palsa-1439; genus CAWFPN01. The sequence continues at coordinate 28,366 of CAWFPN010000007.1, forward strand.
CGATCCAAAACTGGAGCACGGACGTGTACAACCTCGTGACCAAACGCGCCTTCGTTTACAAGAAGGGCGTCATGGAATGGGTCGACGGCAACCTTGGTTCCGGCCGGACCGTGAAATATCCGTCGTGCTACATGGTCGGCGAAGGCGCGCACGGCGAGATCCTCAGCCTGGCGTCGGCGGACAAGAATATGTGGCAGGATGCCGGCGGCAAGCTGGTGTTCTATGCGCCCAATTGCACGGGCCGGATCAATTCAAAATCCATTTCGGGCCACGGCGGCCGCAGTTCCTATCGCGGGCTGGTGCAGGTCAGTCCTGAGGCGACAAATTGCCGCGTGCAGGTCAACTGCGACGCCTTGATTTTGGACGAGCGCAGCCGTTCCGACACTTATCCGGTAATGGAAATCGACGGCGATCTGGCCACGGTCGAGCACGAGGCCAGCGTGTCGAATGTGTCCGAGGAACAGTTGTTCTATCTCATGAGCCGCGGCATCCGCAAGGAAGACGCCGTGTCCATGATCGTCAACGGTTTCATCGAACCCATCGTCAAGGAATTGCCGATGGAATTCGCCGTGGAGATCAACCGGCTCATCAATCTGCAAATGGAAGGTTCAGTCGGGTAAGAGGCAACGGCTGAGCGGGAACCCGTGGGGGATGGTGTACAAACCGTCCCCCCACCCTCAAACAACATGACCACTGGATTTACACAACAAACAGTCGAAGCCATCACCTCCGGCGAACCGGCCTGGCTGACATCGCAGCGGCAGGCCGCCTGGCACATGTTCGAGAAGCTGCCACTGCCCACACGTCGAGACGTGGAATGGCAACGGTTCGATATCCGGGCGTTGAACCTGGACAAACTGGCGTTTTCACCGGACGGCCCGCCCTCGATCTCGGAAAAGCTCACGGCGCTTCCCGCCGACCTGGCAAAGCAGGGTGTGATCTTTTGCGACCTGGCGACGGCCCTGGCCAAACACGCCGATTTGCTGAAGGACTACCTCGGCAAGAGCATCGCGCCGGATGAACCCCAGAAGTTCTACGCGTTGCACGCCGCGTTTTGGAACGCAGGCGCGTTCCTGTACGTGCCGCGCGACGTGCAAGTCACGCTTCCCCTGGAAATCACCTATGAATTCAGCGGGCAGAGCGCCGTGGGCCTGCCGCGCACGCTGGTCGTTGTGGAGCCGGGCGCCGAGGCGACGCTCGTGCAGAAGTTCACCGGCGGCCCGCGCGTCGGCTCCAATGGCACACCCAGCATCCACGCCGGCGGCACGGAAGTTTTCGTCAAGGAAGGTGGCCACCTGCACTACATCAGCATGCAGAATTTCTCGCCGAACGTGTTCGACTTCACGCTAAAACGGGCCCACGTCGACCGCGACGCGGAGATTGATTGGGTGATCGGCATGTTTGGCAGTTCGTTCATGCGCTACGACATCCAGTGCGCCATGGAAGGCCAGGGCGGCACCAGTTTCATGTACGGCGTCGGGGTTGGTTCGGGGCATCAACAGTTCGGCCAATTCACCCGTCAACACCATAAGACGGGCAACACGGTCAGTGATTTGTTGTTCAAGAACGTCTATCGGGACGCCGCCGTCGGCAATTACGCGGGCGTGATCAAGGTGGAAAAGAACGCCAACGGCACCAACGCCTACCAGGCCAACCGCAACCTCGTGCTCAGCGACAAGGTCAAATGCGATACCCGGCCGATCCTGGAGATCGAGTCCAACCAATTGCGGTGCACGCACGGCGCAACTGTCGGCCGTCCGGACGAGAACCAGATTTTCTATCTGCGCAGCCGCGGATTGACGCAGGAACAGGCCCGGCAGGTGTTGATCGAGGCGTTTCTGGACCCTGTGCTGGCACGCATCCAGGTGGAGAGCGTGCAAAAAGAGTTTAGTAGCCTGATCCACAGCAAAGTTGTACGCTAATCCCATGAACCTGGGTTTCGATGACGTCGAGCTCGGCGAACTCCGCGACGACTTTCCGGTGTTGCAGCAGAAAGTCCACGGCAAACCGCTGATCTATTTCGACAACGCGGCCACCTCCCAAAAGCCGCGCGTGGTGATCGAGGCGATGAATGATTACTACGAGCGCTACAACGCCAACGTCCATCGCGGCATGCACGCCCTGGCCGAACGCGCCACGCGCGAGTTCGAGCGCGCGCGCGAACGGATCGCCAGGTTTATCAACGCCGGCGCAACCGAGAGCGTGATCTTCACGCGCGGCGCCACCGAATCGATCAATCTCGTCGCCTATTCCTGGGCGCGCGACCAACCTCAAAAAGGGCGATGAAATCCTGACCACGTTCATGGAGCACCACAGCAACACCGTGCCGTGGTACCAGGTCTGTGAAGCGACGGGCGCGGTCATCAAACGCATCGAATTGAATCCCGACGGCACGTTGCGGCTGGACGACCTCGACAAGCTGATCACCGATCGCACGAAGCTGGTCGCAGTCGCGCAGCAGTCCAACGTGCTCGGCACGATCAACCCGGTCCGCGCGATCGCCGACGCCGCGCACAAGAAGGGCGCGATTGTCCTAGTGGATGGCGCGCAGAGCGTTCCGCACATGGCGGATCGACGTGCAGGCGCTGGACTGTGATTTCTTCGCGTTCAGCGGCCACAAGATGTGCGGGCCGACCGGCAGCGGCGTGCTGTACGGCAAGCGGGCCCTGCTGGAAGCGATGCCGCCGTTCATGGGCGGCGGCGAGATGATCCGGGAAGTCTGGTTCGACCATGCCGTCTACAACGATTTGCCCTATAAATTCGAAGCGGGTACGCCAAGTATCGCGGAGGCCATCGGGTTGGGTGTCGCGGTGGATTATCTCGACACGGATCGGGATGGAGAAGATCCGTCAGCACGAGAAGGAGATCACCCAGTACGCGCTGGACAGGCTCCGAAGGAGTTCCCGGAGGTAGTCGTGTATGGCCCGGCGCACGTGGAGCAGCGCGGCGGCCTGGTGGCGTTCACGCTGGGCGACGTGCATCCGCACGATTTATCGACATTTCTCGACCAGCAAGGCGTCGCCATCCGGGCGGGCCATCATTGCACCATGCCCTTGCACAAGAAACTCGGCCTCACCGCGACGGCCCGCGCCAGCTTCTACCTGTATAATACCCGGGACGAAGTGGATGTGTTTATCGAGTCCCTGCATCAGGCGAAGAAGTTCTTTGGCGCCTGCCCGACAAGCCGGCAGATGGGCTACTGACGGTTGTTTCGTGTCCGTAACACTTGTTTTGAAACGTTTTCCGTTTTCGCGCGTCTAATCTTGTGGAGGCCATGATGAAGAAACACAGGAGACGAACGCTCAGGTTGCAGGACGTCATTCGGATCGTATCGGAGTTTGCCCGCAACGACCGGGAGGTAAGCCTGGCCGTTGCCGATCTGATGAATCGCGGTTATATCAAGGTGCGCGCCCGCAACAAGACCCAGCGGATTGTTGCATTTTGATCGATGTGACGATGGTGATCTGACTCCCGGGCAAACGTGTCCGGGAGTTTCTGTGCCCGCCTTTTTTGCTTACCGAACCGGCTCTTTATGTTAGGCTGACTGTCATGCTTGAGGAGCTTTACCAGGAAATCATTCTGGACCACTATCGCCGCCCTCGGAACAAGGGCAAAATCGTCCCCGCCGAGATCGTCGCCCAGGAGTACAATCCGCTCTGCGGCGATGAGATTGAAGTGACCGCGAAACTGGCCGGCGGAAAGATTACCGACCTCAAATTCGATGGTCACGGTTGTTCGATCAGCCAGGCGTCGGCGTCAATCATGACGCAGAAACTGATCGGCAAGACCCCCGCCGAGGCGGAGGCGTTTATCGAGCAGTTCCTCAAGATGATGCGCGGCAACGTGCCCTTCGGCGGCAAGGAATTGGGCGATTTGAAGGCGCTGGAGGGCGTCCTCAAGTTTCCCGTCCGCGTGAAATGCGCGACGCTGGCCTGGCACACCACGCACAAAGGGATTGAAGCCCACAACGCCAGGAAGGCCTGACGCCTTCCCTGTCCGATGTTGCAATTCCAAAAACATTTCACACTCGAAGAGGCGCGGGCGCTGTTGCCTTCCCTGCGGCAGATGTTGAACGACACACAACTGCGTCGCAAGCGGTTCGCGGAGGCCGACGAGAAGCTCGGCAAATCCATCAAAGGCTCCGGCGCCGATTTGGGGGGGAGATCGTGAGCAGTATGCTCATGGATTTGTTGCAGATGAACCTCCAGTTGCGTCGCATCCAGGAACTGGGCGTGGTCGTCAAGGATTTCGACAGGGGCCTGGTGGACTTCCCGCACCTGCGGGGGGGCCGTGAGGTCTTTCTTTGCTGGGAACTCGATGAGGACGATATTGAGTTCTGGCACGACCTGGACTGCGGCTACGCGGACCGTGAACGACTCTAGCCTACGGCGACTGTGACGGGACAACCGTCGAGAACGTCTGCGGTTTCCAGTCGCCGTTGACGTCCCGGGTGAACACATCCCGCTTCTCCACAAACGTGCCGTCCGGTTGCTGGACCTCGTGCTCGACGATCTTGCGCGCGGTCCGCGGCGTGTCGTTGATCGCGGAGGTCGACTTGTCTGCGTAGAGGCCGATCCCTTCCTGAATGGTTTCCCGTGTCATGCTGCCGTCCGGGGCGCGTGTCTCGGTGGTCACGATCTTGCCGGTGTCCCGCCAGCCCTCGGCGGTAAGCGACTGCATGACTTTCTCCGTTCGAGTCGCGTCAGCCGTTTTTTGGACCGTGGTAACGTCCTGCTCGACCACTTTGAACTGGCCGTCCAAATGATCGGGCCTGCTGATCTGGCTTGTGATCCGGTTGTCGGTGGGGCTGAGTGATACGGTTGTTTCCCGCGCTTGTTCGACCGGGCGAAGGTTGCCGTTGACGTCGGCGGTTTGCTCCATGCGTGTTGTCAAGGTGGCGCCGTCACCGCCGTCCCGGGTCATGATGGACGTCAGGTGGTCCAAGGCCATCGTGCCGCTGCTGGTGCGGCGATAGCGGGATTCGCTGGATATCTCTCCCGTTGGTGTCGTCTCGATCTCCTGTTTGATTTGCGCCGTCGTGCGGGTGCCGCCCTGGCGATCGTTCTCCTGAAGGTCTTGCGTGATTTCCGTATGCTGGGGATCGAGCATGCGCTCGGTGGTCACCATGTTGCGCCAACTAAAATAGCTGCCATCGTTGAGCCTGCCCTTGGCGACCGATTCCGTGCGGGTCGTGGCGGCGTCGGGCTTGGTTTCCCTGCTCTCGATCAACAGCGGGACGGAACTGCGGTCCATGGTGCTGATGGCGATCTGCTGGGTCTTGGCGGATTTGTCCGGGGATTGTTGTCCGGTGGAACTGACCTGCGCGCCGACCCAGGACGCGCCCATCCCCAGCGTTACGGCGAAAGCGATCAATGCCGGCCTCATGATGTCTCCTTGTCCGGACGCAGTTTATCGTTATTTTGCGGAATCTCACAAGTACCAAAACTGAAGGAGTACACGGACAACCCCTTGCCCTCGACGTACAGCCGCAGTTCGTAGGCGCCGTATGGCTGGCTGGCGATCAAGTTGTACATGCGCGGGCTTTTGACTTCGACGTAACTGCGCCCCTGGTCGTCGAATTTCACATCTTCGCCCGCGTTGTCCTTTGACAGCCAGTTCCCGTCCTGCTTGACGAAGACTTGCAGCCAGTAGATGTCTTCGGGTTTCATGACGACGTTGACCTCGACCGCGCGGTATTTCAACGCCACGAAATCGACCAGGCCGTCCTTGTCGTTGGCATGCCGGAGGTACTCGGATTGGTTGGACCAATCTCCCGCAGCATAGGCGCGCCCTTCCTCCCGCTGCTCGGGAAGATGAAACGCCACCACCGCATTGGTGGAAGCGCCCTCGGGATTTCCCAGCCGTCCGCGCAAGCGGCCCAGGTAGAGCTCGGCGGTAATCGGGTAGCAGGAGGCCCCCGCCTTGTCGATGGCGCGCAGCGGGGGCATCACCGGCGGAAACTTCACGCCGGGGTTCGTTCTGCCCAACAACTGTTGGATCGTCTGCTCCGTTTCGGCGTACCCGCCTTCGCCCGTGTGCTCGTAACTGATGCGGCCGTCCTGATCGATCAAAAACACACGGGGCCAGAACCGGTTCTGATAATCGTCGGCGATCTTGGAATCGCTGTCCACCACGATGGGAAACGTCAACCCCAGGCGTTGGATCCCCGCGTAGACGTGGGCCGGGTCCATCGAGAACCCATATTGCGGCGTATGCACCCCGATGATCACCAGGCCGTCCGGTGCGTAGCGCTTTTGCCACTCTTTCAGGTAGGGAAAGGTGCGGATGCAATTGACGCAGCTGTACTCGAAGAAGTCCAGCAGCACGACCTTGCCGCGCAGGTCCGCGAGCTTGAGGGCGGAAGAATTAATCCAGGTCAGCCCGCCGTCCAACTCAGGAGCGATCTTCTCCGGCTCCTCGGGAGTGGCAACGTTCTTGCCGCAGCCGGCAACGGCCAGTAGCAACAACAACACGCCTGCCTGTTTTGCGCGCGTCATCAAGATGCGATTTCCCGTGCCCACAATCATAATGTCCGCACGACTGACCCGAAAAGCAAGCTCCTCGTCAGAAAGTGTTCAAAACACGTTTCCAACCTCAGATTGCCCCCCGTCATGGCGGAGGATGGGTCCTCGCCGGCGCCTCCTTGACAAATTAAGGCCGTACCTGTCCGCCTAAGGTCCAACGTGGGCGGATTCGGCCGATTAGAGGGTCCGCAGCCTACGCCCGGCCTTGGAAAATTTATGGTTTGACTAGGTTTGACTAGGTTTGACTCACCGTAGAAGGCCCTGGCGCGCAGGCACTTGCCTGTGGTCCTTTTTGACGTAGTTTTGGCAAACCATGATTGGATCGGACGTATCTGCGGAAGCTCCGAGCGAAGGCGGACGGCGGTTTTCCCCGAAAACTTTATGGTTTGACTAGGTTTGACTAGGTGCGACTTGGTTTGACTAGGTGCGACCAGCGTGGTAGCCGTCCCGCATGGCCCCGTCTTTCCTGACAAATTGTCAGCCGCGACAGGGACCGGTCCGGCAGCATCGATCGCCTCCTGGCCTATGCCCTCTGCATATATCATTCTGCCCGTACGATAGCACGTTTTCGGCATCCTGCAATGCTCAAGACGGGTTATTTCGGTCAACCCCTAGTAAGGCTGGCATTTTGGGCAGAAATACGTGCTCCGCTGGGCCTGGACGATCCGGCGGACAGGCGTCCGGCACCGGCGGCAGGGCTGCCCTGCCTGGTCGTAAACGGCGAAGGCGTTTTCCGCGCTGAAAATGCGCTCTCCCAGACCGATTGCCTTGCGCAACGTGACCGCAATCGAGTGTTCCAGGCGCTTCAGTTCGCCGGGACGCAGCCGATTGGCCGCCCGGAGCGGGTGAATGCGCGCCCGCCACAACGATTCGCTGGCGTAGATATTGCCAAGCCCTGCCACGAGCCGCTGATCGAGCAGCGCCACCTTAATGGCCCTGGACGTCTTCACCAATCCACCCAGCGAAAAACCGCGCCGGAGCGGTTCCGGCCCAAGTTTGTCCAGGATTACGGCCAGTTCCGCCGAAGAAACCAGCTTTACCTGGCCAAACCGGCGGCGGTCTTCAAAATAGACCGTGCCCTTGTTGGTGTGGATCGCCAGCCGATAGAGAGCGGGTCGGACAAACTCGAACCAGCCCGTCATCCGCAAATGCGCCAGTAGATGTGCCCCGCCGCTGAGATCGAACACAATGAATTTCCCCCGCCTCCACACCCGCCGGATCCCCTGCCCCGCGACGGTGCGCGGCAAATGGATTTTAGAATCACGAGTCTCGGTCGATTCAATCCGCGCCCCGCGCAACCGCCGCGACAATTGACGGACCTGGATTTCGACCTCTGGAAGTTCAGGCATGAGTCGTGTTTCGGGTGCCCGAGGGGGGAGTCGAACCCCCACGGAGGTTTAATCCTCCTGCGGATTTTAAGTCCGCTGCGTCTGCCATTCCGCCACCCGGGCAACCTGTTTATCCACCGTGACTTGCGACAGACTGGCGGACCAGGCCAACGTCCTCTGTCGTACAATTTGCGTGGTCATGGTGATTGTTTCATGGCCGTTAATTCTTGCACACTCCGCACGGCAGCGCCAGCCATAAGCAGCCTCGCACGGAAGCCGTCGTATCAATAGGGGGATATTTCGCTGGATTTCCGCCGCAGGAAAACTCCTTTTGAGCGCAGCCGAACGCGCACGATGGCGCGGTCCCGGCTCAGTCCGCGATGGTGGCGGCAGATCCGGTACACCTCTCGTCCCTGGAAATACCAGCGCAGCGCGAGGTCATACGCCACGCACCCGACGAGGATGGCGCAATCCTTGAGCAGTCTGACATGCAAATTCAATGACAGGAAAAACGCCGCAATGAGCGCGATGATGGCTGCCAGATAAGCCAGCCCCAGGCGTTCGTTGTCACGCGAGAACGAAGGACGACGATGCTCTTGTTTGAAGGCCCACCAATTGACGAAGCAAGTGGAAACAAAGAAAAACGCGTACAGCGCGATGACGATGATGCGCATTATGGTCTTGTCAGGTTTCGATCAATGTGAGGGAAGCGCTCTTTCCCCTACTGTGTCGGCGGCATGTAGGACTTGTACTGGGGCGGCCCGGTCACATACCAGAAAATCACCGCGACCAGAATCAGCAGCAGCACCGCGCCGATAATGAGCATCTTGGCCTCGACGGGGTGCACGGGCGGCGGCACGTCATCCTGTTCATCGATCGGTTTCTTGCGCAAGAACTTCATCGATAATGGATTTAACTTCTCCGGCGGGAATGTACAAGAAATTTCAAACGGTCCACTCTCAGGTGTTTTTTAGGGCCGTTTCTGCCTGCGCCTTTTCAGCGGGGTGTCAGGCCCTTGGCAAGCGCGTGGTCGTTCTTTCCCTGGCAGGAAAGCGACTCGATCAGGCCGCTGTGTCTGCTTTTGCCTCGATGGCTCATCACAGTCGTACAAAAGGCAATCAGCGCCAAGACGTTCCAGCAATTTTCTTTCACTTCCGGTGGATGAAAGTTCCTGTTGTTCATCCAAATGCAAATCCGTTAAGATGTGGCCCAATGGTCAGGGCCGTAGTGAGCAAGAATTCTGTCGATCTCTCGATGCTTCGATGTCAGGGCGCCGCGCAACAGGCCTTGCATCGGACGGCGAAGGATTTGCGCGATTCTGTCTTTGGCAGCAAGGTCTTCGTGCGCGGCGTGATCGAGGTGTCCAGCTTCTGCCGCCAGAACTGCAATTACTGCGCGATGCGCCGGGACAACCGCAGCCTGCATCGCTACCGGCTTGCCGCCGACCAGCTTCTCGATCTGATCGTTCATCACCGTTCCCCGGCGATCACCGATATCGACATTCAGGCCGGGGAAGATCCCGTGGCCGTGCGCGAGGTCGTGCTTCCGCTGGTCCGCGAACTGCGCCGGCGTACCAACCTGGGGATTACCGTGTGCCTTGGGACATTGTCACGGGCCGAGTACGACGAACTGCGTGTGAACGGCGCCGACTATTACATTATCAAGATCGAAACGGGCGATGCGGCCCATTACGCGGACATCCTGGCTCCCGGCACGCTGGAGCAGCGTCTGGAGGCGATCCGTTACCTGGCGTCATCGGGCTGGAACGTGTCCTCCGGGTTTATCGTCGGACTTCCCGGACAAACCGACGAGATGATCGCGAACACGCTGGAGTTGACGGGCACGTTGCCGCTGGCCGGCTGCAGCGTCAGCCCGTTCATCGCCGGCCCGGACACGCCGTTTGCCGAGCAGCCCAACGGCTGCCTCGATCTGACGCTGAATTCCGTCGCACTGATGCGGCTGAAATCCCCGCAGTGGATCATTCCCGCCGTCAGCGCCATGAAGATGGTCGGGCACGACGGGTATGAACGCGCGTTGGATGCGGGGGCCAACTTGACGACGATCAATCTCACGCCCGGCGAATGCCGCGAGCAATACCCCATTTACCGGCGGGACCGTTTCATCATGGACGAGGACCGCGTGCTGGGGGCGATCGACCGGGCGGGCTGCTCCCCCAGCACGATCAGCATGGCGGAATACCTGCGAAACCGCGCGGCTGTGACGCGTTGATCCATGACTCCCCTGCTTGCCGTCGCCTCCGGATCCGTCCACGAAACCGAGCATTTGGTTTCGTTCACGCTCATTGAACTGCTGGCGATCCTGGCAGGGGCGCGTTTGTCGGGAAAAGTCGCACGGCTTCTCGGTCAGCCTCGCGTTGTCGGCGAAATCATCGGCGGTCTGGTGCTCGGTCCCTCGGTCTTCGGCCGTTTGCTGCCCCGGCAGTTTGATTTCGTGTTCCATTCCATTTCTCCCGTCCCGATGATCATCCTGGCCCAGATAGGCCTGTGTCTGTTGATGTTCCAAATTGGGTTGGAGTTCGATTTCAGTCATCTGCGCGAAAAGCAAAACCGCGCCGCGGTGTTCAGCGTGTCAGCGGCGGGGATTTTGCTGCCGTTTGTGTTTGGCTGGCTGATCGGCGGCTGGTCGCACGACACGCTGGCGCCGGGCATCAATCTTCTCGGCTATCGGCTGTTCATCGCCGTGGCGCTGTCCATCACGGCGATCCCGATTCTCGGACGGATCATGATGGAACTGGGCATCACGCGCACCCGGCTCGGGGCCATTGCGATCACTGCCGCGGCCATGGATGATCTGACTGGGTGGACGCTGCTGGCGGTCGTCAGCGCGCTGGCAACGGCCGAATTCTCCACCGAAACGTTCGCGATCAAAGTCGGCCTGCTGGCTGTGTACCTGGCTGCGTGTCATTTTGTGGTCCGGCCGTTGTTGAAACGCCTGATCGACGCGTTCAAACCGACGGGCGAGCATCTGCCTCACGAGCTGATGGCCATCATGATCATGCTGATCTTCGTGTCCGGGCTGATCACCTATCAGCTGGGGGTATTCGTGATTTTTGGCGGCTTTGTGGCGGGCATGATGCTGCACGACCACCCCACGTTTGTCGCGGCCTGGAAGAAGACGGTCTCCCATTTTGTCAGCGTGTTTTTTCTGCCCATTTTCTTTACGTTCACCGGATTACGCACCAACGTGAACGGGCTCGACTCGCTGGCCTTGTGGGGCTGGTGCCTGGTCATTATCGCGGCGGCCACCATCGGCAAATTCGTCGGTTGCGCGGGGGCCGCGCGCGTCTGCGGGCTGAGTTGGGCCGATTCAGGCTGCCTGGGTATCATGATGAACACGCGCGCGCTGATGGAATTGGTGGTCATCAACGTCGGCTTCGATCTCGGCGTTATTCCGCCAAATGTATTTACCATGCTTGTGCTCATGGCCATCTTCAGCACTGTCGTCACCGCGCCGGTGCTGCGGTTCTATCTGGGTAAGATCGGGTTCAAATACGAATTGCGCCCCGACGTATGACCTCGCTCTGGCAATGGTGGCAGGCCACCGCCGTCCGTCACGCGGAAAAGACCGTCGCAATCGATGCCGACTCCGGGCAGATGAAGACATGCGCCCAGCTGACGGCCGATGCGGAGCGCCTCGCACTGTCGTTGCGCGGCCCGTTCATCCCAATCAACCAGCCGAACAGCCATGAATGGCTGGTCACATTTCTTGCCATCCAGAAAATCGGCGCGGCCGCGCTCCCTCTGGATCCCTCGTTGCCTGCCGAAGCGCGACACGAGGCCATTCACCGCATCGGGGCGCGTCTGCCGCAGGGCCGTTGTTGCGTCAAGCTGACCTCGGGCACGACCGGCGAACTCAAGCCGATCTTCTGCGCGGCGCAACATCTCGTGGCGGATGGCCAACACATTTGCGCGACCATGGGCATCAAATCATCCGACCGCAATCTTGCCCTGATTCCCCTCGGCCACTCCTATGGCCTTGGCAACCTCGTGATGCCGCTGATCCTGCAGGCGACGCCGGTGGTCCTGGGCCGGACAATCGTGCCGCGGCAGATCCTGCAATGGATCCGCGACAACGGCGTCACTGTTTTCCCCACTGTGCCCGCCGTGCTGCGCGCGCTGGCGCAACTCCAGGGCGCGCAACGGCCGTCCACGCTCCGGCTGGTGATCTCGGCGGGTGCGCCGCTTTCCCCGATGGTCGCGCGGCAGTTTTACGATCGGTATGGGTTGAAGGTGCACAATTTCTATGGTGCATCGGAGACAGGCGGCATCTGTTACGACGCCACGGGCAACGCCTCGCTCAGCGGCCGCAGCGTCGGCAAGCCGCTGGACGGCGTGCGCGTGGAGATTCGGCGGGACGGCCGGGTGATTGTCCGCAGCCGCGCGGTGGTCGGGCCGGGTCGGCGCGTGCTGACGGATCTGGGCGAATGGAACCGGTACGGGGAACTCAGGTTATTGGGCCGTGTCGGCTTGGTGGCCAATATCGGCGGAAAGAAAGTCGCGCCTGCGAAGGTGGAGCGCGCCTTGCGAGCGGCGCGGGGTGTTTCTGACGCGTGGGTGACGGTGTTGAAGGACGCGCGCGGGCATGATTACCTGGCCGCCGCAATCGAGACCGAACGGTCGCGGGCGGAGATTGAGGCGGACCTAGGTCGACGCCTTTCGCCCTGGCAGTTTCCCAAGCGGTACTTCATTGCCCGCGCCCTGCCCCGCACTGACCGGGGCAAGCTCGACGCCGCTTCGTTGCGTGCCCGGCTTGAACCAGGAGCGCCAGCCCTCCTTTAACTCCAGGCGTCCCCAGACCGCCAGCGCCTTCACGATGTGCCAGGTGCTGCGGTACGCAAACGTATAGCCGCCAAAGATGAACCGCCGATGCGCATTGGTGACGTCCCGGCGGCCGCGCGCGCGGCGTGATCGCGCGATCTTCGCGAACCGGCGATTGTAGAACCGCATCAGGTGAAAGATCGGCACCGAAGGAGCCGTGGTGAACACGGGTTCCGTCAGCGCCTGGATGCCGCGCTTGAACGGCTGGGCCGCCACGCCAAGGTAATACAGGCCGAGATCGAGCAGGAACGCCGCGCGGAAGATGTCGAATTCGCCCACGTACTCGTACTTGTCCTTGTACACGGCCTCGAACCAGCGGTGATAGCTGCGCGTAAAGTCGTGATTGTACCGCTCCACCAGCGGGGTGACGGCCTCGCCGCGTTGCTGCGCGAGGATCAGGCGGCTGGCAGTCGTCACGGTGAAGCTCACCCAATCCATTCCCGGACTGTAAAACGGGTCAAGAAACGCCGCCGCGTCGCCGACCAGCGCAAACCCGTCACCCGCGAACGTGGTGCTGTAGTAAGCGAGGTTTTTGCGCCAGTGAACGTCGCCCTCCAGCCATTGGGCATCGGCGAGCAGTTCGCGCCCGACCGGATGCCGCACGAGAAATTCCTTGAGACGCTCGCCCACTGAGCCGCTGTCCGGCCATTGGACAAGACGTTGATCGAACACCACGCCGACGCTGACGTCGCCGCCCTTGAGTGGGATCAGCCACGCCCACCAGCCGTCGCCGGTGAGATGATTGGTCGCGGTGCCGCGCACGCCGTAACATTGCTGGGCCCACATCGGATACTTCCGCGCCAGTTCCAGCCCGTCCCAATCCTTTACCCCTTTCCACCGCGCCCAGGCTGCTGCGGTCGGGTGCTCCGTATTGGACTGCAGCCAACCTTCCTGCCGCGCCAGCAGTGCGTTGAACCCGGACGCGTCCACGACCCAGCGCGCCGACACTGTTTCCTCGCGGCCTTCGTGGCGCACCATCAACTTCTGTTCACCGCCCGGCATCAGATCAACTTTGTGGATCGCCGCAGGCCGCCACAGCTCTGCGCCGAGGGCGCAGGCGCGCCGCAAGACTTCCTCGTCGAGCACCGCCCGGTCGATCTGGTACGCCGGCACGCGCGCCATGTAACGTCCGCCGATTTCGCTGCAATCCTCAAGCGTCTTTGCCTGGGCATTGGTGAACCAAAACCGCATCCCCTGTTTGACCAGGTGGGATTCATTGAGGTGCTGTGTCAACCCCAGCACGCGTCCCAAAAAATACCCGCTGATCTCGACCGATGCCTCCCCGACGCGACGGCCAAATTTCGTTGAGCGTTCGACGATAAGCACCCGCAGCTTTGGCTGCTCGCGCAACAGCAGCGTCGCCATCGCCGCTCCGGCCAGCGCGCCGCCAACGATCGCGACGTCATACGTGCGGGGAGGGTTGGGCGTGGTGTTCATGGCTTGAATCATCTCGCGGCGGGGTTCGTTGCGCAATTCATTTTTGCCGGCTCATGGTGAGCTTTCCCTGGCCGACAATCCCGCCACCGACCCGCAGTGTCGTCTCAAACAAGGCGAGTGACCCGAAGTCTTTTTCCAACAAGACTTCGATTTCGACCGTCTCGCCGGGTAAAACAGGCTTGAGAAACCGAAACTGCTGAATGCCCGCGAGGAAGGCAAGATTTGACGATAGTTCCCCGTTCGAGCGCATCCAGAATGCGCCTGCCGCTTGCGCGGCGCACTCGACCAACAGGACGCCCGGCATGCGCGGGTCGCCGGGAAAATGGTCGGCAAAAAAAGCGCTCTTTGGGTCGAGCCATTTCGAAGCAAGCCCACGCCGGCCCGGCTCGACGATCTCCAAAGAGTCGAGAAACGAAAATCCGGGACCGTGCGGGGTCAATGTCATAACTTGCGGTCTGATTCAGGGGGCACGAACAAGGCGTCGTCGATCGGTTCGTTGCGTTTGGGATCAGTGAACTCGTAGGTCATGGTATTGTCCTGTCCGAAACTGATTTGGATTGACCGTAATTCATAGGACGGCAGCGCCAGGACGTTTTCAATGGTAAAGGGATGGGCCTGGGCATCGCCCTGTTTCGGATGCATGGTGACGATGAGCCGGTCATTGTCACGCGCCATGTCGAATGCGAACAACGCGCCCCAGTCCTTCGCGCCGCCCTGGAAGAGCGTGAGCAGCATCCGGGCGTCCTGGCCGGGGCGGCCTTTTTGCGCGGCGTTCTTGCGATGCACGAGGGGACGGTTGGCCTTCTTCAAGTAAACATCGTCGCCCGTGATGATGAGATATTCGCCCGCCGGGCTGGTGAAGGACAGCCGCATCGAATCAGGCGCCTTGTAATACACGCGCGCCTCGCTTTCGATGGGCGTCTTCAGGCCGCTGAGATGTAGTGTCTGATGCAGTTCAGCCTGATACGTCTGCGTCTGTCGCTGCTTCGCGACGAACGCGTCGATATACGGCTGGCGGGCGATGTCATCCAAGGGCGTCAACGCCAGCGCCGTCGCGCCGGCCAGCAGCCCCACGGTCAACGCCGCGCCGACAGATCGATGAATTGATACCATTGGTCCGGGTATTGGCATATGGTCTCCCGAAAAACAGCGGCCAGTTGCTTGGTGTAGTGCTGCACCGTCTCGTCACGGCCCTCCGGCAGCCACTGTGGATGAATCGGCGGATGCGCTTCAACACGGTAGCCGCCCCCCGACAGCGCAACGACCGTCACGGCGATGATGGGGCTGCCCGACAACAGGCTCAACCATACCGGCCCCGTCGAGAACGCCACAGTGCCGTTGGGAAAGTCCTGCAGCGCGCAGTTGCCGTCATACGGACGGTCCATCAACATCGCCACGCAACGCCCCTGCGCCAGATGGCGGGTGATTTCCACAAAGCTGAAATTGTCCGTGCCCACCTCGTATGTGTCCGCTCCCCAGCGCTTGCGAAATCGAGCGCGCCATTCGCTCAACTCGGGGCTGGGCTCGGGCAGCGTGACGACGACCGTAGGACGGCCGATCTCCTCCATTAACAGGCTGCCGTACTCGAACAACCCCAGATGTGCCGTGACCAGCAATGCCCCCTGGCCTTTGCTGAACACCCCCTTAAGATGCTCCAACCCGACACGCTCACGCGCCAGGGCCAGTGCCTCCTGCTTGGGAAGCGTGCCGATCAGAAAATAATCCGCCAGCGTCCTCCCGTAGTTTGAAAACGTGCGCCGTACGAGCCTTCCATTCACGGGCTGCTTGCTCAGCAATGACAGGTTGGCGCGCACCACCTTCGCCCGGCTCGGGTGCGTGACCGCGTACAACCAGCCCAGGACCGCCCCGGCTGATTGTGTCACAGCGCGGCCGGACGTTCCGCACGCAACGTTCAGCCAACTCGAACCAAAAGGCGCGATAAAGCGTCTGCGAATAATGCGGCCGGCGGCCCGCTGTCGAATAAAACGCGGGCACCACCACGATCCCCGTGGCCATGGCCGCGAACGTCCCCATCGCCATCATCATCCCGAAATTCTGCAGCGCGGGCTGGTGCGTCGCCACGGGAGCGCCAAACCCAATGATGGACGTCAGCCCCATCAACAGCACCGGCACAGCGAGTTGCCGAAACGTCCGTTTCAAATCGCCCGCGTTGCCTTGCAACGATAGCAGGATATACAGGCTGTACTCAATCGCCACCGCCACCATCACCGGCACCGCCAACAGCGAATGCAGCGTCATCGACTGCCTGGTGGCCCATAGCAGCGCCAGGAACAAAACGGTCGTTACCGCCAGCGCCAGGCCATTGATCGCCGCCTGCGCCCACGAGCGGTTGGCCCACCAGCAAACAAGCACAATCGCCAGGAGCATCCAGAGTGACAGCGTGCGCGAATCCTGCAACACACCGCGCTGCAGGTCCTCGATCATTAACTGCCAGCTGGCCGGCAGACTGGTCGGCTCACGCTGTTTGACCTGTTCCCACAGCTCGCGCAACCCGGCGCCTTCCAGGGGTAATCTTAGCAGCGCCGCCTTTTCTCCGCCGGGCAACTCCACGACGTTGGAGAGAAAGAGACGCGCCGACTGAAAATCCTCCGTCCCGCGAACCCAGGCATCCATGGAGTCCAGCAACAGCAATGTGGCGGCCCCCCAGTTCTCCTCAAACCCCGCCTTGTCCAGGGCGGCCTTGAGAGCCGACTGCTTGCCCGGCCTCCACTGGGCGCGGTTTACGGCATAATAATCCGCCTGCGGCAGCAGCGTCGCGTCCTTCGTCACACGGTCCGCCTTCGCCCGCAACTCCGCCCAGGACGGCGCTGAGACGATGACGTCCAGTGTCTTGTGCGATTGCATCGACTTCATCAATAACTGGACGCCGCGGTCCGCCTCGCTGTGCGCCGGCCGCAGCCGGCTGAAGTCGGGATCGTAAAACTTATAGCCGCGCAGCACGGGCCAAAGACAGGCCACCAACGTCAGACTGGCCAGCACACCGAAGATGATCCTGCGCCGCTGACGCTCCTGCCATCGGGCAAGCGTATCGCTGGTTGTCATCAGCCATCCAGGCATGACCGGCCGCGCACGTTGCAGGATATCGGACAACAGGGTCGTTGCGAAGAACGCTGTGGCCAGCAAACCAGCGCCAATGAGTACAACCATTTGCTGCAATCCGGGAAAACTGGAGAAATACAGCGTCCCAAACGCCAGGGTGGTGGCTGCCGCGCTCAGCCAGATTCCGCGTCTCGTTCTGCGCCAGTCGCCCGCCAGATCGCGTCCGGGAATATCTTCGTCCCGTAAAGCGTAAAAGTGATAGACCAGGATGCAGTAATCCGATCCCAGACCGATCAGGATCGATGAGAAACCGATGCTGATCACGTTCAACTCCCCGAACAAGACCCGCGCCACAATCGTGCCCGCCAACAAAGCCAGCGCCAGCACGACCGTCATCCACACCAGCGCGCTGCGGGACCGATAACACAGCCAAAGCACAAGAGACGTCAACCCCGTTGCCAGCAGCACCATGACCGTCATGTCACTTCTCATCTGGGCGGAGTTTTCGGCGACATACGCCGGCTGGCCTGTGATAACGATGGCCTGACGCACATCCGGAGAGGCCGGCCCGACCGTCACGTCGATTGTGCGGCGCACCTGTCCGACAAAATTCTGGCACTGCTCGAACGTCCGCAACGGTCCCCGGGCCCGCAGTTGCATCACGATGACCGACGGAGCTTCACTGCCCGAAAAATCGGGCAGCGGCAACGATTGATGTGGCTGCGCCTGCAGCCACGGCAGCATTTGCAGGGGATCCATCCGCAGCAACAACACCTGGCCCGGGTCCACGGCACCTGCGAGCTGATCGCGGGTGTCCTGCAGACGTTGTTCCATCTCCTTTTCGGTGAACAACGACTGAAACTCAGTGAATTTATCCGGTGGCAGGTTGGCCACCACCCACGCGGCCATTTTCACAATCGGCTCCATTCGCGGTTGACCGACGACACTGATGGCTTGCACCTCGGGGAGTGACGTGAGGGTGCTCTCCAGGCGGTCCGCGATGTCCGTAGTGGCTGCGGGCTTCGTCAGGATAACGGTCAATTCCTGTGCGGAACTGAGCACCGAGAGGGATTGGCGCACCCCCCGGACGCTTGCGTACTTTGCCGGAAACAAGGGGAGCAGTTCGGTCTGCAGATGGATGGTGGCAGCCGCCCAGACACCCAGCACCAGCGTGAGCGGGACGGCGATGAGATTGAGCCAGCGTGACGGCTTCTTCACGAGCGGATGGCCTGTGCCGGGGTACGGTCGCCAAAATCGAGGGGTGTTACCACAGGGAAACGCCGTTGGATGCGGCAGACAAGGTAAAAGAACTGCATGCGCCACCACGTCCCGAACGATCGTTCCGTGCAGCCCCCGAGCACCGAAGTGATCGCGCCCAGCATATTGAACCGCTCGGCGGGATGCATGAACACTGAAAACGACTGATTATCGTAAAACGACTGGATCAACTGCAGGTACACGTTCATCATCCGATGGATGGCCGCCGTGTACCGCCGTTGCTCTCCGGCCGTCAGCCCGTTTCCCCGGGCATCGGCGCGCAGGACGAACTCCACCGCTTCCTGCGCCGAACGCACCGCAATATAGACGCCGGAGGAAAAAATCGGGTCCAAAAACCCGCCGGCGTCTCCCACCATCAACGTGCGTTCCGACGCCAGCGTTTCGTAGCGGTAGGTATAATCGCTCGTCGTATAGAGGTCGCTCACGCGCGTTGCCTGTTTCATGCGACGCGACAAATCGGTGCTGTCCGCCACCGTGCGCTCGAACCATTCCGTGGCGGTGCCGCCGGTTTGCCGCAGATCCTCGAGCGTGCGCACCATGCCGACGGATGTTTTCTCGGCGGTGATCGGGATAAACCAGAACCAACCGTCCTTCAGCCGTGTGATGACGATGTGGCCAGCCGCCTCGCCTTCATTGCGAAAGACGCCCGTAAAATGCGCGAAGACGGCAACGCGTTTCGGGATCGGCAGGCTCACGCGCGGCAACTGCATGGCGCGGCCCAGAAACGTGTCGCGCCCGCTCCCGTCGATGAACCAGCGCGCGCGCGCCTCTTGCGCGCCCTGTTTGCCGGCGAACGTCACCGTCACGCCCGCGGCGCCGGTCTGCAGTGTCTTCGCCGCGCAGCCCTCGCGCACGTCGCACCCGCAGTCGGCGGCGTGGCGCAGCAAAATCTCGTCAAATTTGGACCGCTCCACCTGGAATGTCTGGCTGTGCTCGGGGGTCAGCGACCGTCCAAACCAAAGGCGCTGGGACCGTGCCTCGTTGCCGAGGCAGAACTCGGCCCCCAACTTTGGCACAAAACCCGCCGCCTGGATTTTCGGCCATACCCCTGAGGCCTTGAGCACGTCATTACCGAAAGGCAGAAGCGATTCCCCGACGTGAAACCTCGGAAACGTCTCCTTCTCAAGCACCAGGACCTTGTGCCCGGCCCGGGCCAGCAACGCGCCGGCTGTGCTGCCGCCGGGGCCGCCGCCGACGATGATCGTGTCAAAATCCTGCGGAGGAGTCATCGCCCCTCTCAGACTTTTTGCTCTTGTTGGGACGGCTGTTGTGTCAACCATTCACGCAAGGTGCGCAGTGACTGCAACACTTGCCGCGCGACCGTTGAATCGGGAATCACCCGGCCGTAGTTCTGTTCGACCGCGACCGTCATCTGCAACGCGTCCAGCGAGTCGAGTCCGACGCTGTTGGGGCCAAAAAGCGGCGTGTCCTCGGAAATCTTGTCCAGATTGACCTTCAACACGCAGTTTTCAACAAGCAGTCTTTTCAATTCTTCAACGGAAACCTGTGCCATAACGAGTGTCCTTTTAGTTTATTTCGCTTCGAAAAGCAAAGCTGAACATTGCTCGTTCAAGCCCCAGACCGGTTGCAACAGCCGGCCGCCGGCCTGGCTGGCCAACGACGCAGCGCGCACGGTGTTCCACGCCGCGGACGCTGTGAACGCGTCTCCACAATACGGCAGCGGCGGCGGTGCGCTCCAGCCATGTGTCTGGCGCAACTCGCGCTCGATGGGCGCGAACCAGTTGCACTGCGCCGATGGATAGACCGTGTTCTCGCCGGGAAATTCCGCCAGGCATTCGGAAGCCGCGCGGCGGGCCTCGCGCGGATTGCGATACGGATGTCCTTCGCTGACAGCCAGCACGCGCCGCTGGTCGGATGGTTGCGCCAGCCGCAACAGCATTGCCCCGGCGCCTTCCGACGGGATGAAACGGCCCCCGCGCCGCAGCCAGCGCACCTTCGTGTACGCGTCGAGGATGATCGGATCAAATTCCTCCGCGCCGATCACCAACGCGTGTTCGACAAGACCGTTCTCCAGCCAGATGGCGGCCACACCGACGGCGTTCACCCAGGCCGATTCGTCGCCGAGCACGGAATAGCATGGCCCCGGCACGCCGAGCACGCTGGCGACGTGGCTCGTCGGCGAGTTGAACACGGTCTCTGGAAAAATGTTTGGGCTGGCAAAGCGCGGGCCGCTCTTGATGACGCCCTCGTAGAAACGGCGTGTCGCAATCATTGCCCCCGTGCCAAACGCGGCCACAATCCCCAGGCGCTGCAGATCGATGTGCTGGCCGTCGCCGAGTGCCTCCCTGGCCGCTTCAAGCATGAACAAGGCGATGGGGCTGGTGCGGCGCAGCCTGGGTTCGTTCTGCCAGCGCACCAACTGGGCGTGCTTGTAATTGACGCGAAAGACTTTGTGCTCCGTGCCCGAAGCAAACGCGGCAACGGTTTCCGGGATGATCTCGCGGCCCGCGAGCAACGCTTCAACACCGACCCCGGCGGTCGAGACCGCGCCCAGTCCGGCGATGGCCAGTGGCCTCTCAAGCTTCATGACGCGAGAAAATCAAGGCGGCATTCGAGCCGCCAAATCCCAGGTTGACGCTCATGGCCGCGCGCATGTCCGGGCGGGATTCGCCCGGCGCAACAAGCTTTCCGGCGACGGCTGGTTCCGGCAATCGTACGTTGATCTGCGGCGGCAACTGGCCGGTGCGGAGGGATTGGACCGCAAACACGGCTTCGGTGGCCCCGGCCGCGCCGAGGGTATGGCCGATGGCAGCCTTCGTCGAACTGATGCGCACGCGGGCATCGCCGTTGCCAAACACTTCACGGAAGGCGGCGCACTCACTGGCGTCGTTGAGCGGAGTGGCCGTGCCGTGGGCGTTCACATAGCCAATCTCTCCCGGCTGAAGCCCCGCGTCAGCGAAGGCCATGCGCGCGGCACGCACCAGCGCGAGTCCCTGCGGATTCGGCTGGGTCAGGTGATGCAGGTCGGTGCCGTGACCGTAGCCGGAAAGCTCGCACAAAATGCGCGCCCCGCGACGCCGCGCATGACTTTCGGATTCCAGGACGAGGAACGCGGCGGCTTCGCCGAGCATCAAGCCGTTTCGTTGTGTGTCAAAGGGGCGGCAGCGGTCGGTTGTCATCGCCTGCAAACAGTCGAAACCGACGTAGATCAACTCGGTCAACGCCTCGTAGCCGCCGGCCAGCACGCATTCGGCGCGGCCCGCGCGGATCAGGTCCCGGGCATGGCCGATGGCGTTGGCGCCGCTGGCGCAGGCGTTGGCGATGATCGTGATCGGCCCTTGGAAGCCCAGATCGTCCTGCAAGTCGAGCATCTGCTGCTGCGCCGGGTAGTGGGAGACCAGAAAGTAGTTTCGTGCCTTCTCGTGCGCCAGGACAGACCTCATGAATGTCTCGCCAAGCGACATGCCGCCACCGGTTGTGCTGACCGAGATCGGCAACCGCGCGAAAGTGGATCGCCCCTCCCGGTCAAGCAGACCGGCCTGCCCCAACGCCGCCCGGGCAGCAGGCAACGCCAGACGGCCGGCGCGCGAAAACCTGTTTAGCTTCTTCGCGCCAACATGCGGCAAGGCGGGCAGCGTGGCGGTCCCGCCGATTTTACAGCGACAGCCCGACACATCAAACAGTTCCACCGGCGCCGCCCCGTCTTCACCCGCGATCAACCGCCGCCACGTCGTGTCCAAGTCCGCCCCCAAGGGCGTTACCGCCCCCAAACCCGTCACGACAATTCGCCTGGACTGCTCCCTCATCCGTCCTCCTTATAGCGGCTGGCACCGGCTCTTTTCAATCCCGATATCAGGTCGGCACCGAACAACGCCGGCCACTGCGTTCTTTCAGGTTGCCATTCGGCTGGGCGGCTGTTAAAAACCCCTGTCGCAACCAACAGGGAGAATCTATGAAACGTATCGCGTCGCTGGTCAGTCTTCTGCTCGTTCTGGTCGTCCTGCCGGTTGTCATCGCGCACGCCGCCGATGAGACACTCACGAATGCCAGCATCACCGACCTTCAAAAACTCGGCTTCGGCGACGCTGTGATCATCCAGAAGATCAAGGCCTCGCACAGCAATTTCGACACCAGCACCGACGGATTGAAGCAATTGAAGGCCGCCGGCATTTCCGACACCGTGATCGCCGCGATGATCGAAGCCGGAACGCCCGCGACACCGGCCCCAGGCGTGCCGCCGCCGCCGGCCCCTCCCGGTGACGTCAACGATCCCCTGGCGGCGCACGATCCAGGTGTTTGGCTGTACCAGGAAAACAACGGACAAAAGACCATGACGAAAATCGAACCGTCTCTGTTCGGCGAGGTCAAGTCCGGGGTTGCCGTCTTTGCGATTTACGGTCAGACCTCTAAAGCAAGGTCCGTGATGAACGGTGCGCACGCAAAACTCCAGTTGAACGTCCCTCGTCCTGTTTTTTACTTTTATTTCGAAAAGACCCAGTCGGGCCTCAGCGACAACAGTACTTCGGCAACCAGCCCGGATGATTTTGTATTGATGAAAATGGAGGTAAAGGAGAAGAAGGACGAACGTAGCGTGGTGATCGGCAAGGTGGGCCTGTATGGCGGCGGCTCACATGCCGGGTACGACTCAAAAGCGATTTACGGAACAGACTACGAGAAGATCAACACGGGCGTTTATAAGGTTACACCCGGGGAAGATCTTGCGGATGGCGAGTATTGCATTCTCTCCGCAGGTACGGGGGCCACAGTCGGATTTGGTTACGCAGCGGGAGGCCCCCGAAGAGGCTTCTGTTTCGGAATTTCCGGCGGCGGCGGCTCCAGCAAGAAATAGCTGGCCGGGAGCGCCGAGAAGGCCTCGCCTCTAAAACCGGACTTGCACACAGCAGACGCCGCTGGCGATCAGGGTGACTCCCAGCCACTGCATGGCTGTCAACGGCACCCGGAAAATCAGGAACGCCGCCAATTGCAGCACGCAGAAGGCGCCCCCCTGGCAGAGCGCGTAGACGATATTGGGTTGGTGCGCGCGCAGCGCCAGTGTCAGGAAGATAGTGCCGATAAACCCGATCGCGTTGCCCGCGGCGAAAAAGTAAACCCCTTGCGCTCCTCCCCGTTCGCCGGCCACGCGCAGGCACAGGCTCCCGCTGACCGAGAACGCAATGAACGCCAGCACGAAGAAGACGTTGGGCATTTGTCCGATTCCTGATTTCATCCGTTTCCTCCGATCGCGGCGGAGCGATACAACCCCCACCAAATCCGTTTCTGTGATCGAAATACCACCGGCCACGGCAGCCAGCACGCCAGCCACGTTACCGACCGCAACAGGCTCCAGAATTCCAGCGCCGCCAGATGCGGGAGCCGTATCGGGCAACCGGCGCGCCGGCACATCAACCACGCCACAAACACTTCGAGTTGCATCGTGCCCACAAGTCCGAGCCACGCGGAACGCAACGCGGGGTTGAGCAGGGCCAGGGCCATCCAGCCAAGCACTGGCATGATCAGCAGTTCACCCGCATACCCGGAGGGGCGGCACCAGCGAACGGTTTTATGCCAGCGCAAATAATGCTGCACTGCGTCGCGCCAGAGGATGGACGCGGCCAGCGTTTCCAGGGTCAGATCGCTGACCCGGACGGGCGCCAGCGTGCCGCCCAGCGCGTTGTCATCGGCGAGACGGCAGCCGAGCTTCTCCCACTGCGCGTGCTTGCGGAATGCCTCCGCCTCAAACATCATCCCTGCCCCCATCGCAAATCGTACCGTGCCAAATTCGCGACAGGCCAGCACGCCGGGGTAAAACTCCGCGTTCACAAACAACGCCTCCAACAACATCGACGATTGCGTGATCTTGCGCACGGTGTAGGGCGTGGTCAACAGGGCGCAGCCGCTGGCCGCAAACTCCCCGCGCAACGCCCGCAGGCCACCCGCGGGCAGCACCATGTCCGCGTCGCTCCACATCCAGAGTTCGCCGGCCGCCTGTTTTGCCAGGGTGTAAAACCACGACACTTTGGG
Organism: uncultured Verrucomicrobiae bacterium; assembly: GCA_963817685.1. Classification (GTDB taxonomy): domain Bacteria; phylum Verrucomicrobiota; class Verrucomicrobiia; order Palsa-1439; family Palsa-1439; genus CAWFPN01. Next base: position 52,813 of record CAWFPN010000007.1, read on the forward strand.
ACTGAGAAACTGCGCCGGGCGCGCGACGCAAACGACCTTCATCTGCGCCAGAGGATAGCGCGCGCGCCACGCTTCGAGGACGGGCCGCCAACGGGCCCTGTCCTGCTCTTCGATGCCCAAAAGCAACTCCGCGCTCTCGTCAAGCTGGCTGACGAACGATTCCAACGCCGACGCAAGCCGGGCGGGCGTATCGTCCGACGCAAGCGCGGGCACGGGTTTGAAAATGGAGAGTTTCCTCCGATCATCCGCGGCGGTTGGCCGGACAGAACCGGTGCGGCGCCATACCAGCGCCAGGCCGACGGCCCACCACACGGCGGCCGCCGCCGTCCAGGCACACAGCCAGAATTCAGGATGCCGCCACATTCGTCTCCGTCAGGACCCCGCTGCGCACGTCGGCCGGGGACGCCGCCCGGCGCTGAAACCAGGCGATCGATGCACGCGCGCTTGTCTCAATCGGCAAGCGCGCCTTCCATTCAAGCTCCTCGCCAGCCTTGCGCGTATCAAAGAATTGCCGCTTGCGCGCGCACCGGGCCGTTTCCCAGCAAAGCCGCGAAGCACCGGCCAGTTCGCCGAAACCGCCCGCTGCCGCAATCAGCGGCCAGGGAAGATTGCGCTGCGGCGCGCGGATTGTCGTGCATCGCTCCAGCACGCGAAGGAAATCGTCCAGCCAGAGGTTGTGATGACCGAGGATGTAGCGCTGTCCCACGCGTCCGTGCGCGGCCAACGCGAGCAGGCCGTCCGCCAACTCTGTCACCGCGACGAAATTCAGCGCCGTCCTCGTCGCGAACGGAAATTGGCCGTCAAGAAAGTCGGCTACAATGCCGCCCGTCGGTGTGGGGCCGTCATCGCCCGCACCCAGCGGGCTGGTGGGACTGGCGATCGTCACGGGCAGGCCGCGTTTTGCCCATTCCAGTGCCGCGCGCTCGGCCAGCCATTTGGAGTGCCGGTATGGTTCCGCAGGCGAGACATACGCCGGGAAATCGTCCTCGGTGATCAGCGCGTGTTTGTTGGCAAGAATGCCCGACGAACTGACGTGGACGACTTTTTCACAGCGGCTGGCCCGGGCCGCTTCCAGGACGTTCTCGGTGCCGCGCAGATTCGTCAACAGCATTTGTTCGCGGACGCGCCGCCCAAATTGATACGCGCCGCCCAGATGAAACACCAGCGTCACGCCGTGACAAGCCTGTTCCACGCGGTCGCGGTCGAGCAGGTCGCCGACAATGATCTCGACCGAATCGCCGAACAGCGCCTCCGCCTTCCGGCGCGAGCGGCAGAACACGCGGACCTTCCCGCCGCGCGCCAACAGCGCCCCAACGACGTGGCGGCCGATGAATCCTGTCCCGCCAGTTACCAAGCATTGCGAACCCAAGAGCATTCGGACAGTATAGCGCCTCGTCTTGAATCGAGAAATCCTTTTTCATCGATGCCGGCGGGCAGTGGCCGGCGGCGTTTCCAGGGTTGCAGAAATGACTGTTTCACCCTAGAAACCTTGGGCGCAATGACGATACGCGACTTTGATGGAACTGAATGCATGAAGAGAATCTTGCCGATCCTGGGACTGGCGCTGCTGACGGGCTGCGCCATCGTGACGCCGCCACCGACGACGGCGCGGCGCTTTGAGTTTCCCGACAGCACGTTTGCGTTTGCCAATGAGACGGTGTTCAACTACCGCGACGGCCAGCGCGTGCCGGAGGACCGCCCGGCCTCGACCGAGGCGCGCCGGTACAGCCGGCGCTGTTTCGTGATGGCGGCGGCCGCCGTACAGTTCTGGAGACACGCGCGGTTCGAACCGGATGCGCCGCCGGTCAGCGAGGCGGAACTGGGACGGCGGGTGCGCCAGGTGGTGGACCGCGCGGCGTGGGACCCGGTGCCGCCCGACGGCCAGCGCGTGCTGTTTCCCGGGTTTGCGAGCCTGCACGACTTCAGCGAACGCGAGGGCAACGTGCTGCGGGCGAACCTGGGTGCTGCCTGGACGGGCTACTTTCAGCCGCGCAAGTTTTGCATGATCATGGGTCCCACCAAGGCCGAGGAGACCATGTTCAACGCCCAGATAACGACGTGGATCGATCGCGGCTATCCGATGGTTTTGTGGTTATACAACTTCCCGAGCCTGGACATGGACCACGCCGTGGTGGCGTACGCGCGGCGGGCCGACGGGGAGAAGATGGCTTACATGATTTACGATTCCAACTACACGGACAGACCGCGCACGCTGGAGTACGATCCCGCGACGCAGACGTTTTCGTACGAGGCGACGTTCTACTTCAAGGGAGGCCTGGTGCACGTGCGTCCGGTGTACCTGAGCCTGTGGCATTAGCGCGCGGGCCGAACCGGGGAAACAGGAACGGGACCGACCGCTTGTACTGGCGATAGGCGTCGCCGAAGCGGATCTCCAGTTCCAGTTCCTCGAAGCATTTCAGGAAGAAGATGTGCGCCGGGATGTAGGCCAGCAGCACCAGCAGCGTCAGGTAGGTTGAACCGGCCATCAAACTCAGCCCGAGACAGAATTGGTACCAGCCAAGCGCGAGCGGATTGCGCACCCGGTTGTACAAACGGTCGGTCACGACCCGTTTGACCAGCATGAACGACGGCGCGCCTTTGCCCTCCGCACCAAGCACCCAGAACGAAACCACCCCCAGGCCAAGACCCACCACAAACAGCACGCTGCCCACCACCAGCCACAAACGAGGCCAGGGCAACGAGTGCAGGCCGATGATGACGTCAAATTGACTAAAGCCCGGGCGAATACCGCCCGCCAGGAAGGGCCAGAACAGACAGAGATGAAACAGCACGTGGCTGAGGCGGCTGGCGGACCTCGTGACGTCCTGCGTGGGCCCTTTGAGGACCCAGCGCCTGAGTAGGAATGCGCCGCTGACAAATGTGACAACTCCCAGCAGTTGGAGAATGACCGTCATCATGACGGCGTGATTGTGCGCCATTTCCCGACCTGGAGCAAGCCGCGGCTCGTCAAGCCGCGTGCGGCTGAGGGTTGCAATGCAGTGGACCATGGATTACGGTTTTGAAACAGGGAAAGGAGCATGCACTGATGAAATCATTGGTTCTGGTCTGCACTACGTTGCTCGGGATCGGGCTTGCGTGGGCGCCTTCTGTCATGGCGAAGGATGCCGACAAGGAGATGCGAGTGGGCGACACGGCGTTTATCGCCTATGAAGGATCGCAGGATTGGCCTGACGGTAAGAGCGCCATGGTCATCAAGGACTACGCGGTCCCGATCTATCTTGGATTGCCCGGCACGGGTTACCAGGTGCTGGGGCGCATCTATGACAAGCGGACATCCGGTTTCGATGCGGTCGGGCGCGGGTTCGACGAGGCGTTCGGCAAGGAGAAGTATCGGATGCGTGCCTGCGCGAACCAGGCGAAGCTGCGCGGGGCCGATGCCGTGTTGGTGACGGACGACCAACGCGTGATCGGGGCGTTCGGGCTTTCCAAGAAGGAAGTGAGAAAGACGGCGCCGCTGTTTGATGACAAAGACAAGATTGTCCTGGCCATCAAGCTCCGCTAGACGGTTCACTCCCCCAGCCGGCGCAGTTTGCGCAACTCGGGCCAGGCCAGCGCGGCCAGGAACACCACCACCAGCGTGCCGATCCCGCCGCTGACCACCGAAAACACCGGGCCGAAGAACCGCGCCACCGCCCCGGACTCGAACCCGCCCAATTCATTGGACGCGCTGATGAAGACGCCGTTGACGGCCGAGACGCGGCCGCGCATTTCGTCGGGGGTGCGCAATTGCACGAGGCTGTGGCGGACGACCACGCTGATGTTGTCCACCGCGCCGCTGATGGCCAGCATCAGGATCGACAACCAGAACCAGGTGGACAATCCGAAGACAATTGTCACAATGCCGAAGATCGTTACCGCCAGCAACAGCGTCCGTCCCGCCCGTTGCATGGGCGGCAGGTGCGACAGGGCCAGGGCCATGCAACAGGCCCCGGCGGCGGGCGCGGCGCGCAGCCAGCCCAAGCCCGACGGGCCGACATGGAGGATGTCCTTCGCGTACACCGGCAACAAGGCCACCGCGCCGCCGAGCAAGACCGCAAACAGGTCGAGTGTGATGGCCGCCAGAATCAGCTTGGTCCGCAACACGTACCGGACACCGGCAATCAACGTCTTGAACGAGGCCGTTTCGCCAGTCGGCGCCACCGGTCTCGCGGCCAGCAGGCTGACACAGTAGAAGTTCACCAGCGCCAGCGCCGCATCGACCACATAGACGGACGTGGCCCGGCCTTGCAGGGCGATCATCAGTCCGCCCAACGCCGGCCCGCCCACGGAAGCGACTTGAAACATCGTGCTCCGCCAGGTGACCGCGTTGCTGAAGATGGCTTTCGGTACGAGCTGCGGCATAAGCGCCTGATAGGCCGGCCATTGAAACGCGCGTCCAATCGCGCCGAGCAGCAGCATCCAATACATCCAGGCCACCGGTCCTTGCTGATACGACACGGCGGCCAGTCCCAGCGAACTCAGCGCCATGATGATCTGGCTGGCCAACACGATCTGCCGTCGTTGCAGGCGGTCGGCCAATTGTCCCGCGGGCAACGCCAGCGTCATGATCGGCAGCGCCTGGACCAGTCCCACCCACCCCAGCGCCATCGCCGAATGCGTCCGCTCATACAATTCCCAACCCACGGCAACTGACTGCATGTTGCTGCCGATACTGACCGCCAGGCTCCCAATCAAGTAGGCCCGATACTCCCCAACCCGCAACGCCGCATAGGGGTCATGTTTCTCCCCATTGGCGGGAGCCCCCCCGGTCGGCGGGGTATCAACCAGTTCCCCAGGATCAGGCACTTCGTTCATGCTGGGAAGTCCTTACCATCTGCCCCGCCAAACCGCAACCTGTTGCAGTCGGAGCGATGAAATCCGCCCTCCAAACGGTCGTTGGTAGGGCGCGTTGGCCCAACGCGCCGTCCGGAAAGGTCACGCAAGACAGCGGCGGCTTGAGCTAAGCCGCCCTTGTATCTTCGATTGGTGGTATTCTCGCCTTTGGTTTCCCACAGGAGTGGGAGCAGCAGAGCGGCCCTTGGGGGGCATGCCCCCCAAGGGCGCGGCGCGGACGAGATCGTAGTCGCCCTCGGTTCGGTTCACGCCTGCCCGTTGGTAGCCAGATCCGTCCGCGCTTTCTGTTGCTAAACTCGAACAGTTGCCAGAGCGGTCACCGGCCCCCTGGGCGCCGCGACCTGCTCGCATCGCAAGGAGGAGTCTAACCAATGTCATCGCCCCTCGTCTATGTCGGAATGGATGTTGCCAAAGCCACGCTGGATCTGTGTGCCTTGGGCTCCGCCCAAACGCAGCGCCGCCACCTGCCCAATGACGCCAAGGGCCATCGCGCCTTGTTGCGCTGGTTGCGCCCACTCGGCCCGGTCCAGGTCGTCTGTGAAGCCACCGGCGGTTATGAACGCGCTGCCGTCGTGGCGCTGCAGCAGGCGGCCATCCCCGTCAGTGTCGTCAATCCACGCCAAGCCCGCGATTTCGCCCGCGCGCAAGGCCGGTTGGCCAAAACCGACCGCATCGATGCGCAGGTTCTGGCTGAGTTCGGTCAACGGCTGCAGCCCTCGGCCACGGCCGTTGCCAGCCTGGCCCAACGTCAATTGGCCGAATTGGTGGCGCGCCGCCAGCAAGTCCAGCAGTTGCGCACAGCCGAACACAACCGCTTGGAGCACACCGTCCACCCGGCGCTTCGCCGCCAGGTGCGTCGTCATCTGCTGGGACTGGATCGCCAGCTCCAACAACTCCAAACCTGGATTGCCGAGTTGGTCCAAGCCCAGCCCCTGCTGGCCCAAAAGGTAGCGCGGCTGTGTCAGGTCGGCGGTGTGGGCCACATTACGGCTGTCGTGTTGCTGGCCAGCATGCCGGAATTGGGCACGCTCAATCGCCGGCAAGCAGCCGCCTTGGCCGGAGTAGCGCCGTTGAATCGTGACAGTGGGCCTCGTCGGGGCCACCGGCTCATCGGAGGCGGCCGGGCCGTGCCACGGCGGGCATTGTACATGGCTGCCCTGGTCGCGGCCTATTCCAACCCTCGATTCAAGCAGTTCTATCAACGACTGCGCGCCGCAGGCAAAGCGCCGAAGGTGGCGCTGGTGGCCGTGATGCGCAAGCTCATCATCCTGCTCAATCACCTGCTCAAAACCCCAGAATTCCAACCCACATGAAAAGACAGTTGCTACCAACACCCCTGAATTGGCTATTTTTGACCACTCCCCTGCCTTTCCTGAAAGAATTTATGGTTGGACTAGGTTTGACTAGGTCGGACTAGGTTTGACCGGGACGGACCGGGCGACCTGTATCCGGCCCTACTGTAGCCGCACCCTTCAGGGTGCGTTGATGGTGGCCCGACGCAGGCTGAAGCCTGCGGCTACAGGTCTTGTTACGGCCTCTCACCCCCCCAGGGGCACTGACATTTTGTCAAAGATCGTTTAAAGCGCAGGCTGAACCGCGGCTCGGCTGGAGCCTCGCCCTCCCGCAAGCGTTGTCAGGTCGTTCGGGAGGGTGAGCCTCCCGGCGAGCCGCGCCGTCGTGGGCGGCTGACCTATCCACGCTGCATACATCATTCTGGCCGGTACCATCGCACATTTCCGCTATCTGCGCTAGTGCGGGTTGGACAACATTCCTTCGTGGTGGGCAATTATGGAGCACACGAGAGTTACGTACCCCGCTACCTGAGTAGGTAAATGTGTCAATACTTGGGACTGACCCCTTTACGAACGTTCCCGCGCGCGCCGCAAACGCCAGGGCGGCGTCTCCCCCGCCGAACTGCGGCGCCGTCTCGACCTGAAGTGATCGTCCCCGTTATCGCGTCAATACTTCGGACTTGCTCCTTTGTATTATTAGAAGTCCAGAGGATCTTGGTCGCTTAAGCGAGCAAGGAAATTGAAACCCCAGCCGGGATACTTGTCCTGATATGTTTTGAGCAAAAACCGGATCTTTTCCAGATCGCCGTCATGCCAATCTTTAAGCATCCCCGGAATCAGTTCCAAGGCATCTGCCAGGTCAAACACTTGTTTGTTCCTATTTGCCCCGGCCAGCAGCCGAGCCTCTACGAAACCTCGGTGGAGGATGAAGAGCAAGCGAAGCTTAATGTCATCCGGTGGTTCTTTCATGATCTCGTTTCAGTTTATCACTTTCATCAAGGAACTTGCATCCAGATTACTCCCCGCCGCCCGGCGGATGGATCAGCGCCAGCGTCTCGACGCCGAACCGCTGGGCTTTGGCTTCGCCGATGCCGCGGACTTCCATCAATTCCTCTACTGTTTTCGGTTTGAGGCGGGCTAGTTCTTTGAGGGTTTTGTCGGGGTAGATCAGGTAGGCGGGGACGTTGCCCAGGGCGGCGGCTTTTTGGCGGCGCCAGTCGCGGAGGGCGTCGAATAATTGTTCGTCGTAGGGTTGATCGTCGGCCTCTGTCGGCTTGCGGGGGGTTTTGCCGAGGGGGCGCGGCTTTGATTCAGTGACCGAGCGCGAGGGTAGGACGAGGGCAACTGCCCTTTTCCGGAGCATGACTTCGCGGCCCAGCGGGGTCAGGGAGAGTGTAGGATATTCGCCGGAGCTGAGGGCGAGGCAGCCGGCGCGAAGCAGAGCGTCGAGCAGGTTCCAGATGTAATCTTCGCCGAATTCCCGTAAGAGACCGTAGGTGGACAGGCGGTCGAGGCCGATGTCGAGGACCTGTTTGGAGCGGGAGCCGACCAGGGTTTGCGCGATGCGGCCGCGTCCGTACCGGCCATCGACACGGGCCACGCAGCTCAGGGCTTTTTGGATGGCGACGGTCTCTTCCTCGGTCGGCAGCCGCGCGGTGGAATCGGTGTGGGCCAGGCAATTGTCGCAGACGCTGCAATGCGGCGCGGCTTCGGCATCGCCGAAATATTCCAGGATGAAATGATGGCGGCAACCGTGGTGATCGGCGTAATCGATCATCCGGCGCAGTTTGCCTTCGTCCCGGAGTCGTTTGCCGTCGAGGCGTTCGTAATCGAGGGCGAGTTCTTCCAAGGTTTTGACGGGTTCGACCAAACTTGTCGTGTAGGTGCGCGCGCCCTGGCGGTAGTCGCGCTGGATAAAGCCGGCCCGTTCCAGCAGGTAGAGCGAGCTGCCGACGGCCATCTCGTTTTTGGCGGCGGGGACGAGTTCGGCGATGTCGCTGATGGGCATTTCCACCGGACCGCGCGAGCAGAGGCGGTGCAAGGCTTGGTAGACGCCGGTAATGATCGGACGGGTGGGATTGGCGCCTTCGATGAAAAACTCCTGGGTCCGGACGTCGGCGTAATTGTAGAGGATCTCACACCGGGCGGGTTCGCCGTCGCGTCCGCCGCGTCCGGCTTCCTGATAATAGGCTTCCACGCTGCCGGGAATGTCGAAATGCAGCACGAACCGCAGGTCGGCCCGGTCGATGCCCATGCCGAAGGCGTTGGTGGCCACGGCCACGCCGCAATCGCCGTTCATAAACCGCGTCTGCGCCTTGGTGCGTTGGTCGGGCGTCAATGCGCCGTGATAGATGATGCAGGGCACGCGGCGCGAGCCGAGATGGGCGGCGACTTTTTCCACGTGTTTGCGCGTGGCGCAATAGACGATGCCGGTCTTGAGTTGGCCGACGAATTCCTCGATGCGGGCCAGCTTGGCCGCCGCGCCTTTGGCGGACATCACGGCCAGGGTCAGATTGTGGCGGGCGAACCCGGAGACAAACACCCGGGGCGGTTGGCGTCCGAATTTGCCGAGGCCCAGTTGCTCGATGATATCAGCCCGCACTTCGGGCGTGGCGGTGGCGGTCAGGGCCACCACTTGCGGCTGGCCGAGATGTTTGAGCGCCCATTTCAAGCGCAGATAATCGGGCCGGAAATCGTGGCCCCATTGCGAAATGCAGTGCGCTTCATCCACGGCGAACAGCGCGATCGACAACGGCGCCAGGGCCTGGACGAACCGCTCGCTCTTCAGGCGTTCGGGGGCGATGTAGACCAGGCGAAACGCGCCTTGCGTCATCGCCCTGATCCGGTCCTCGACCTCGGACTGGCTGAGAGAGGAATTGATCAGCGTGGCTGGGACGCCTTTTTTCACCAGGCTGTCGACCTGGTCTTTCATCAGCGCAATCAGGGGCGAGACAACGACAGTGATGCCGTCCAATGCCAACGCGGGAAGCTGGTAGCACAACGATTTGCCGCCGCCGGTCGGCATAATGACCAACGCGTCCTGCCCGTCGAGCACCGCTTCGATGACCGGCTGCTGGCCTTCCAGGAATTCACGGAAGCCAAAATGCTTTTCCAGCAGTGCGTGGGCGGTGACGGTCTCCGGCATGCGCGGGATTGTAGGAACGTCGCGAGCGGATGGCAAGACCGGGAAATGCCGGGCGGCAAACGCCGCCGTTTGGCCGTGGGTCACTTTGTTGTTGTAGTGGCGTCCGTCCCGGACGCTTCTGCAGACCCGCCGCCGGGACGGCGGCCGCTACAACCGACGCAGACCGCCGCCAACAGTTCATAGCCCATGGCAGTTTCGAAGCCGACCCACTACCGACCGTTTTGATCTTTCGGGGCGAAATTGTTAAGATGGCGAACTTCGATGGGTGCTGTCATCAAACTTGACGAAGAGCGATTGCCGAAGATCTCCCGGCCGGCGCTGATCGCACAGGCGGGGTTGCTCGTGTTATTGACGCTGGCCGCCTACCTGCCCGCGCTGCGCAACGGGTTTATCTGGGACGACGATGCTCACGTCACCGGGAACCTGACATTGCGGACGGTCACGGGATTGTTCAGCATCTGGCTGCGCCCGGAAGCGTTGCCGCAGTACTACCCGCTGGTCCATACGACTTTCTGGATTGAGTACCATTTGTGGGGACTGAATCCGTTTGGGTATCATCTGGTCAATGTTCTGTTCCAGGCGCTGAACGCCCTGCTGCTCTGGCGCGTCCTGGAACGGCTTCGGCTGCCGGGGGCGTGGCTGGTGGCGGCGATCTTTGCGGTGCACCCAGTGCAGGTGGAAACAGTCGCCTGGATCACGGAACGCAAGAACCTGCTTGCGGGCGCATTTTACCTGTCCGCCCTGCTGGCTTACGCGCGGTTTTCTCCCTGGGAGACCGGGCCGGATTCCACGCCGGAAACCCGGCGGTGCTATTGGCCGGCGTATGCGTTGTTTGTCTGCGCGCTGCTGAGCAAGACGGTCACCTGCACGCTGCCGGCGGCGATCCTGTTGTTGGTCTGGTGGAAACGGGGCCGCCTCGGCTGGCGTGACGCGCGGCCGCTCGTGCCGTTTTTTGCGGCCGGCGCGCTGCTGGGAATGACAACTGTCTGGATCGAAAAGAACCGCGTCGGCGCCTCGGGAATGGAATGGTCGTATACGATGGCGGACCGGGTGTTGATCGCCGGGCGGGCGTTGTGGTTTTACGCGACGAAACTTGTTTGGCCGAGGGACCTGATCTTCATCTATCCGCGCTGGGCAATTGCCGCGGGGATCTGGTGGCAATGGCTGTTTCCCGCGGCGGCCGCCGGTGTGACGCTGGCGCTGTGGATGTGGCGGACGCGTCTGGGACGCGGACCGGTGGCGGCGGTGTTGTTCTTTGCGGGAACGCTGGCGCCGGCGCTGGGATTTGTGAACGTCTTCCCGATGCGCTATTCGTTTGTGGCCGATCACTTTCAGTATTTGGCGTCCATCGGCCTGATCGCGCTGGCGGTGGCGGCGGGAGCGCGCGTGCTGCGTCAACGGGCAATGCGGATTGTGGCGGCGGGGGCAGTGATCGCGGCATTGGGCATCCTGAGCTGGCAACGGTGCGGGGCGTTTCACGACGAGGAAACGCTGTGGCGGGACACGCTGGCGAAGAATCCCGGTTGCTGGATGGCCTGCAACAATCTTGGCCTGGTGCTGGAACGGGCGGGCGACGTCCCGGATGCGTATGGATGGTACGGCCAGGCGTTGCAGATCAAGCCGGACTACGCGGACGCGCACATCAATCTGGGGAACCTCCTTTCCCGGGCGGGCCGTCTGGCGGAAGCGGCCGGGCATTACGAGGAAGCGATGCGGATCGAGCCGGGCAACGCCAAAGCGCCTTACGATTTCGGGCTGGCGCTGGCGCAGGCGACGAAATGGCCGGAAGCGATTGCAAAATACCAAGAGGCCCTGCGGATCCTGCCGCATTACGCGGCCGCGCACAATAACCTGGCCAACGCGCTCTCCCAGACGGGCAATATCCCGGCGGCAATCGATCATTACAAAGAAGCGTTGCGGATCGACACCGATTTCGCCGAGGCGCACAACAATCTGGGATTCCTGCTCGCGTCACAAGGGCGAATCCGCGAAGCGATTGCGCACTATCGCGAGGCCTTACGGATAGACCCCGATTATGCCAAGGCCTGCAACAATCTCGCCCGGCTGCTGACCACGCAGGAGGGACTCACGGCGGAAGACCGCGCTGCGGCGGTCACGCTGGCTGAGCGGGCTTGCCGGTTGACGAACAACAAACAGGCCATCTGCCTCGACACACTGGCCGGCGCCTACGCCGCAGCCGGCCGGTTGCCTGACGCCATCCGTGTCGCCCAACAAGCCGTCGCATTGGCCAACGCCACCGGGCAAAACACGCTGGCGGCGGACATCGAAGCCCGGTTGAATCAGTACAAATCCCGATCACCCGCCCACTGAGCATTTCACGGGCAACACGCCGGATCAGTTATCGCCTGGCTGCGGGCTGGGACCGAATGGCCACCACCACTTCCTGTGTTTCGGCTTCGGCTTGGGCGGCGGCGGTGCGTCTTCTTCGTTGGTCATGACGTGGTCGGGTTTTGGGTAGATCAGTTCGCCGCCGCGAACGGTGACCACGCCGGCTTGCACGACCAATTGCGGCGGGGAGACGAAATCGGAGTAAACGGCCTTGTCCAGGATCTTGGCGTAAGGATCGACTTGCACGTACCCATAAGAGCGAGGCCCCGTCTGATACAACACATGCAGGTCCCCTTCCTTGTCGACTTGCGCGCTCGGCGGGGTCAGGGAGAGGAACTCGCCCAGCGGGATCAGGCCGTAGACCAGTTGATGAGGTTCGTCCCGGACGCAGACGTGCAGCAAATCCGGCGACGAACTGCTGCTGCGCGCCACCAGCGAGTAAGTGCGGTACTCGTCCCCGCCCTTGTCCGTCGGCGGCAAGCCGGCTGTTTGACTCCACAATTCACGGCCGTTGACGATGGTGAGCCTGACGGGCGGGGAAATCGCCTGGACGCCGTTGAGGTCCACGGACGCCTGGACTTGATAGGTGCCGTGTTCGCGCAAATCGTACAACGGCAGCAGGTCCACCGTGCGGCTGATGGTTTCGCCGGCGGGGATCAGCACGGGCTCCTGCGTCTCCAGTTTGCCGACGCCGGGAATGTAGTCGCCTGCTTCACCCGCGACCACGAAGCTCAACCAGGCGTGGTCCCCGTTGTCTTCCAACTGAATGGTCCGGCCGGAATAGTTGCGAATGCTGACGACCAGCGGGATGGGTTCATAGAGCAGGAAGGTGTCTTTCTGCTCACGCACCTGCACTTGAAGTTGCGCGGTGGCGCTGGTGATCAGCGCACCCAGGAAAATCGCTGTAAGGATGAGTCGGCGCACAGTACGAGACTAGCACGCTGCAAAAGAACGCGACAAGGGAAAAGGCGCGCGGCTTTACCGCCGGCGCTTGTTCCCCAGCACTTCGCGAAGCGCGGTCCGCAGCGCGGTCCGATGCGCCGCGGCGCGCTGCTGCAGCGGCACGGTGACAGGTGTTTCGCTGCCGAGAATGTGCCCGGTGCTGTTCAGGAACAGATGATACGCCATCGGCCAGCGCCGGCGCTTTCTCAGCGCGGCCAGATCCGGGTTGCGCCGGATCAGTCCGTTGCCCGAGGCCGGACTACCGTCGATCACCGGGTCGGGGTTGAGGTGGATCACCCGGCGCACGGACCGCAGGATTCTCTCTCCGATGAACGGCGGCGTGCGACAGGCCTCGTAGAGGTAATAGCCCGAGGCATCGACGTCTTCGTGAAACTCGATGGAGAACAGAAACCGCTTGTGGATGACCAGCCGCTTCACCAGGAGCATTTCGGGCGTGTCATTGGCCCCGCGGAACTGGCGGTTAATGTCGCGCCGCTGGGCGTTGGTGCGTTGGTTGCGTTCCCAGCCGTAGGGATTGATGCAGGGGAACACGAACCAGTTGACGCGCCAGCGCGCCCATTCACCGGACTCCAGCCACTGCAACACTCCTTCCACGCCGGCGGGCTCTTCGCCGTGCATTCCTCCCGAGAGAAACACCGTGGGAGCGCCGGGCCCCACCCTCCGGTCAAGCGCGAACCACGGATAGCCCCAGACTTCGCCGGCCTGCCTGAGGCGCCATTGCCGGCGCGGCAACGCTTGCAGCCGCCGCACCACGTCACCGTAATCCCGCACGCGCCCCATATCGCCGCATCCCCTCCTTAGCCCGGCGGTTGCGGTGCGGCGCCAATCCGGGCCACTTCCATCCCGACCATGCAGACGTCGTCGCTGAAGATGGCGTTCTGCGAATAGGCGCGGATTTCCTTGAGCAGTTCGTCAAACAACTCCGCGCACGGCATCCGCATCCGCTTGCGCAAGGCCGCCAGCAGGCGGTCCTCGCCGTACTGATGCCCATCGACGTCATAGACTTCGTAGAGCCCGTCCGTGTACAGGATCACCAGATCATCCGCGGCCATGGAACGGCGAAACGTCGGGTAGATGGAATCCTCAAACAATCCCAGGGCGGGCCCCGGCTTGCAACCCGGGCGGAACGATTCGACGGACGACGTGCTCCGGCAAATTTGCAGCGCGCTGGGATGACCGGCGTTGGCAAAACAGATCTCCCCCCGGGCGACGTCGGCCACGAGGTAAAAGGCCGAGGCAAACAAGGTGGTTTCCGCCTGGCGCAACGTGGCCAGCAGGGCGCGATTCATCTCCGCCAAGAACTGGCCGGGATCATGCGCCAGCGGCGCCAGTTCCTCGACCAGCCCGCGCAACATCGCCGTCACGAGGGCGGCGCGCACACCGTGCCCCATCACATCACACACAAACACGCCCGCCTCGTTGTCCGACAACGGCAGCACGTCGAAGAAATCCCCGCCAATGTCGCCGGTGGGCAGGTAGCGGTGGCAAAAACGCAGGGCGCTGTCCTGGCTGCGGACGCTGTGCGGAAACACAGGATACTGCTGCGGCAGAAAGGCGAATTGGATTTCACGGGCCATCCGCAGGTCGGACTGCATCTGTTCGTTCTTCTCACTGAGTTCCGCCGTGCGCGCCACGACGCGCGCTTCCAGGTCGCGGTTCAAGGCCCGCAACGCGTCCGCGGCGCGCTGACGTTCGGCCACGCGCTGTTCGAGGGCGATGGCCATTTCATCGAAGGCGTGCCCGAGCTGGCCGAACTCGCCTTGTTCCGTGGACAGATTGGTGCGCGCCTTCAAATCGCCCTGGGCCAGGCGATGGGTGGTCGCCACCAGGTCGTTGACCGAACGCAGGATGAAGAAGTGCCCGCCCCACCAGGCGGCCAGCAAGGCCAGCGTGGCCACGACGCCCAGCGCGATGAAGTTGTGCTCCATCATGCGGTTGGCTTCGCGGTAGGCCAGGTGCGCCGGAGTGCCCACGGCGACGTACACGTCGACGGGCTGGGATTGTCCCAGGCGCGTGAACCCGTACAATCGTTCCACGCCGTCGGACCCGAGCGAGCGGGCCGTTCCCTCCTGTTGCGTCGTGATGGCTTCCATCAGGGCTGGTTCGTTGAGGGTCTGGCCGATCATCTTCGCCGCCTCGGGGTAGCGCACGAGGATCTTGCCCTCGCGATCCAGCGCAGTCAGGGTCGCGCCCGGCGGCAGGTCCGCTTCCGCAGCCAGTTTGTTCAACCAGCCCAGGTCCAGAGCGGCGAACACGACGGCCTGCAGGTTGCCATCATCGTCCAGGACCGGGAAGCCGCAGTTGACCGAGGCCTTGCCGGTGATCCGGCCGGTCTGGTAATCGCCCACGGAGAACTCCCGCGTTTCCACGACGCGCTTGAAGTAGGACCGGTCGGCGACGTTGACGGTATTGCTTAACGGCACGGCGCTGCAATACACCGTGCCGTCAAGATTGGCGGCTCCGATGTTGGCGTAGGCCGGGTTTTGGCGGGCGAGTTTCAGGAATAGGCGGTTGCACTCGGGGGAATCCAGGTTTCGCACCGCGGGAACCTGCGCCACCGTCATCAGGAACTGCCGGGTGCGCGTCAGGAATTGCTCGTCCTCCAGCGAGACCAGGTGGGCCAGCCGCATCGTGTTGTCCTGGACCAGCCGGGCGGCATGCTGGCGTTGGGCCAGACCGCTGTGCACGATCAGCGCCAGCGACGGCAAGCCCGCCAGGAAGACCAGCAACAGCAAACGCGACCGCAGACTGGCTAGTATCGGGCGGCTCATGGTGCCGAAAGCTACCACGCCGCTCGGCCCCTCCGCAAGTGCGGGAGCGGGGCCGGCCTTAGGCCATCGCCTTGAGGAACTCCTTGTTCGTCTTGAACTTCGACAGCCCGGTGGTCAGCTTCTGCAGCGCTTCCACGGGCGGCAGACCGGCCAGGGCGCGCCGCATCCGCGTGATGGCTTCGAGATCCTTTGGCGAGAACAGCAACTCTTCGCGGCGCGTGCCGGAGGCGTTAATGTCAACGGCCGGCCAGAAGCGTTGCTCGGCGATCTTGCGGTCGAGCACCAACTCGGAGTTGCCCGTGCCCTTGAACTCCTGGAAGATCAGTTCATCCATCCGCGAGCCGGTGTCGATTAACGCGGTGGCCACGATCGTCAGCGAACCGCCGTCCTCGGCCTTGCGCGCCGAGGCGAAAATGCGGCGGGGCTGTTCCATGGCCCGCGCATCGAGGCCGCCCGTCATTGTGCGGCCGGTCGAGCCGATGTAGTTGTTGAACGCGCGCGCCAGGCGTGTGATGGAGTCGAGCACCACGAACACGTCCCGGCCGAATTCGACAAGGCGTTTGGCGCGTTCGATGGCGATCTTGGCCGTGCGCACGTGTTCGTCGATTGTCTGGTCGTTGGTGGAGGCGATCACTTCACCGCCCTTGATCGAGCGACGGAAATCAGTCGTCTCTTCGGGCCGTTCGTCAACCAGCAGGACGATCACGTGGACGTCCGGATGGTTTGTCATCACGGCGTCGGCAATATGGTGGAGCAGCGTCGTCTTGCCGGTGCGCGGCGCGGCGACAATCAGCCCGCGCGTGCCCTTGCCAATCGGCGCGATCAGGTCCATCACCCGCGTCGTGTAACGGTCCGGCACGGTTTCGAGATTGAACCGCTGGTTCGGATTGATGCTGATCAGGTCGTCGAACTTCTTCAGCGCGGTGTACTTGTCGGGCGCGGCGCCGTTGATGGTGCGGATTTCGACCAGTTGCGGGCTGCCCTTTTTGGGCGGCGCGGCCCGGCCTTCGATCTCGATGCCGGACCGCAGGTGGAACTTGCGGATGAGATCGGGCGACACGTAGATGTCGTTGGGGCTGATCTGGAAGTTGCGGGCGGGATTACGGAGGAACCCGAATCCCTTTTCGCCCACCTCCAGGATGCCCCGGATGGCCGTCGGCTCGGGGCCGGATGCTTGCGGCGGCTGGGTTGATGTTTGCTGTTGCGGTTGTTGTTGCTGTTCGTTGTCGCTCACGATGGTTCTTCTCTAGAGTGTTTGTTCGGCCTGCGTCGAACGCAGGCGGATGGTTTTGGCCGACAAATCGTGGATGGCTTTGATGTAGCGGACCGTGCGGGTTTTCGCGCGCATCAGGATCGAGTGCGTCACCGCCGTGTGGCCGGAGAAGCGCACGCCCGGCAGCAGCGGACTGTCGCTGATGCCCGTGGCGCAGAAAACGATCCCCTGGCCGCGGGCCAGGTCTTCGGCATGATAGACGTTGTTCAATTCTTCGTCGTGTCCTTCTTTCACCAATCTCCCGCGTTCCGCCCCGTCCCGGGGCCAGAGCCTGACCTGCATATCGCCGCCCAGGCAGCGCAACGCGGCGGCGGCCAGCACAGCTTCCGGTGATCCGCCGATGCCCGCGTACAGGTCCGTCCCGCTGTCGGGCAGGCTCGGGGCAATCGCCCCGGCCACGTCGCCGTCGCCGATCATCCGCAGCCGGGCCCCGGCCTTGCGAATGCGTTTCACCAACTCCTCGTGCCTGGGCCGGTCCAACACCGTCACCGTCAATTCATGGACCGGCATGCCCAGGGCGTCGCGACACGGGCTCGATGGTTTCCTCAATCGGCGCTTCCAGGCTCAACCGCGGGCCGTTTCCCGCGCTCACGAAGTCCTTGACGCGCGGGCCGTATGCCAGTTTCTCCGAGTAAAACGCCGGCAGATTCTTCAGTGTCCTGCCATGTGTTTCGGTCGCACTGCCCGCCGCCAACACGGAAATCACATTGGGCAATCCCTTGGAGAGGTTGGTCGTCCCGTCCACGGGATCGATCGCAATATCCAACCCCATCGTTCCCGGCATCCAAGTGCCCACTTGTTCCCCCAGAAAGATCCCCGGCGCCTCGTCCTTGGCCCCTTCACCGATCACCACCTGGCCGCAACACGGAATCAGATCGAACATCCCGCGCAACGCATCACAGGCGGCCTGGTCGGCTGCGTTCTTGTCTCCCTTGCCCATCCACTGGGATGCATTCAAGGCAGCCGCTTCCGTCGCTCGCACCAGGTCAAACTCAATGATGCGTTCCAGATCTGGAATCGGGTTTGGCGTCAGCCTAGCCACTCTTGCCGCTTCTTTGCCACGTTTTACGACCGGGCGATTCCGCGCTCAGACTTGCGACAGAAGTCGATGAAATGTTCGATCTCTGGAACCTGCGGAAATTCTGACTGTATCTTATCGAGAGCGTTGCTGACTGTCAACCCTGACCTGCATAAAATCTTAAAGGCCTCCCGCAGGGCCCGTTGGGTGTCTTCCCCCACGCCGTTTCGCTCCAGGCCGACCTTGTTAACCCCGCGCGTGACGGCCGGGTTGCCGTCGGCCAGCATGTAGGGCGGCACATCCTGGACCACTTTGGAACAGCCGCCGATAATGGTCATCGTCCCGATCCGGCAGAACTGGTGCACCGCCGCCAGACCGCCGACGATTGCGTGGTCTTCCACCACGACGTGTCCGGCCAGCGTGCCGCAGTTGCTGAAGATCACATGATTGCCCACGAGGCAATCATGCGCCACGTGGGCATAGGCCAGAAAGTTGTTGTGCGACCCGATCCGGGTAAACCCGCCGTCGCCCGTGGCGGTGTGCACCGTCACGTGCTCGCGAAACACGTTGTCCGAGCCGACCTCCAGATGACAGATCCCGCCCGCGTACTTCAGGTCCTGCGTCTTCAACCCCACGCAGGCGAACGGGAAGAACTCGCAACGCGGCCCGATCGTTGTCTGTCCGTCGAGGACAACGTGCGAATGAAGCCGGCAGTTCTCGCCCAGCGTCACGTGCGCGCCCACGATGCAGTACGGCCCGATCTCGCAACCGGGACCGACGTGCGCCTGGGGATCGATGACCGCCGTGGGATGGATCGTTGTTGTCACGAACGTGAACTAACCCTCGACGATGCTGAACATCACTTCCGCCTCGCTGACCACGTCTTTGCCGACGCGGCATTGG
Source organism: uncultured Verrucomicrobiae bacterium (assembly GCA_963817685.1). Classification (GTDB taxonomy): domain Bacteria; phylum Verrucomicrobiota; class Verrucomicrobiia; order Palsa-1439; family Palsa-1439; genus CAWFPN01. The sequence continues at coordinate 71,381 of CAWFPN010000007.1, forward strand.
CCTTTGGCTTTGCCGATTTTTCCCCTGGACTTGCCCATCTCGACCTCGATGATCAACTGGTCGCCGGGCCGCACGGGTTTGCGGAACTTCACGTTGTTGGCGCTCATGAAATAGGCCACCTTGCCCGCGTTCTCGCCGGAGCGCAGCATCAACACCCCCGCCACCTGTGCGATCGCTTCCACTTGCAGCACGCCGGGCATGATCGGGTGACCGGGGAAATGGCCCTGGAAGAATGGCTCGTTGATGGTGACGTTCTTCAATCCGACGATCCGTTCGTCGCCGTCGATCTTGATGATCCGGTCGACCATCATGAAGGGGTACCGGTGCGGCAGCACGTTGAGCAGGCGGATCGTGTCCATCGCGATCTCTTCCGTGCCGACGGCGGGCAGCGGCGGCGCGAACGCGACGGCCGGCAGTTCCTTCTCCAGCAACCGGGCCAGCGCCTTCGTCAACTCCGCGTTCAGTCCGTGGCCGGGCCGCACGACGACGATGTGCGCGGCCAGCGGCCGGCCCAAAAGCGTGATGTCGCCCACCACGTCGAGGATCTTGTGCCGGACAAACTCGTCCCGGAACCGCAGCGGCTCGGTGCTGAGGACGCTTTCGTTGCGGATCAGCACGGCGTTCTCCAGGCTGCCGCCCTTGATCAAGCCCTTGTCGATCAGGTACTGGATCTCATCGTAAAAGGCGAAGGTCCGGGCCGGCGCGATTTGCGTCTCGAACGTTTCGGGTTCGACAGCGAGGCTGAGAAATTGGGCGTCCAGGCCGGGCTTGCCGTAATGGATCGTGCAACTGATGCGCAACTGGTCGCTGGGCAGCACGATGGCCAGCGAATCGCCGACTTCGACGTGAACGATCTCGCGCGGCTGGAAGATTTCGCGTTTGCCTTCCTGGGGCTGGATGCCGGCCTGTTTGACCATTTGCACGAACGGCTTGGAACTGCCGTCGCCGACGGGCGGTTCGTTGCCGTCGAGTTCGATCAGCAGGTTGTCGATCCCGTAGCCGTTGAGCGTGGCCAGCACGTGTTCGACGGTGTGGATCACGGCCCCGTCGCTGGCGATGGTTGTCCAGCGGGTCGTGTCGCCGACATTGCGGATCAGCGGTTCGATGACCGGTTTGGATTCGAGATCGACCCGGACGAACTTGATGCCGTGATCGATCGGCGCGGGTTTCCACGTCATCTCCACCTTGCTGCCCGTGTGGATGCCGATGCCGGAGAACGAGACGGCCCGTTTGATCGTCTGCTGCTGCTTGAACATGGGCAGGTTGTAACATAGCGCCGATTGGATACGCAAGCCGTTGGTGCGGAATCTCTGCACGTTCCTTCTCGCTTGATCTTGGCGCGTTCTCATCGGTACAGTCCCCTGCCATGAGGTTGAACAAGCCGATTCTCGCCCTGCTGTCGCTGGCCGCGTTGACCTGGCTGGGCTGTTCCAAACAGCAAAACGCCGGCCCCACCCAAACGCCGGAAATCCGCGTCGCGGTGTGCGCGCCGTTGACCGGGTCGCAGGCCAAGATCGGCACGGACATGGCGCAGGGCACCCAGATCGCCGTCGATGAATGGAACGCCCGGGGCGGCGTGCTCGGGAAACGGATCACTCTCCTGAAGGGCGACGACGAAGCTGAACCGAAACAAGCCACGTCCGTCGCGCGCGACATGATCGACCAGGGCGTTGTCGGCGTGATCGGCCATTTCAACAGCGGTTGCACCATTCCCGCTTCCGAGATCTACAACGAGTCGAAAGTCATCTGCATCACGCCGGCGGCGACGAACCCGCTGGTGACCGACCGCGGGTTTCGCGGGACGTTCCGGGTCTGCGGCCGCGATGACCAGCAAGGCAGCGCCGCCGCGCGGTTTGCCATCGACAAGCTGCATGTGAAACGCGTCGCCATTCTGCATGACAAGACCACCTATGGACAGGGATTGGCAGACGAGTTCAAGAAGACGCTTGAGGCGAATGGCATCCAGCCGGTTTACTATGGCGGCGTGCCGAAGGAAGAGACTGACTTCCGCGCGGTGGTCACCGCGATCAAGGACACCACGCCCGATCTCTGGTACTTCGGCGGCATTTACGACCAGGGCGGTCCGCTGGTGAACCAGGCCCGGCAGGTGGGCTTGAACGTGCCGTTGATGAGCGGCGACGGGTTGATCGACAAGGAGTTCATCAAGACGACCGGCCCGAACGGTGAAGGCACCTACCTGACCTTCGGCCCCGACCCGACCCATGTGCCGTCGGCGAAAGCGTTCCTCACCGCCTACCGCGCCAAGTATGGGGAGCCCGGCCCGTATTCCATCTACGGCTACGACGCGATGAACATCCTTCTCGGCGCGATCCAGAACAGCGGCGCCACCGACTTCGCCACCGTGTCCGATTACATCCACAGCAACGCCTTCGATACCGCCATGGGCAAACTCCAGTTCGACGCCAAAGGCGACATCACCGGCACCTACTACGTCATGTGGATCGTCACCAACGGCCAGTTCGCCGTGGTGGAGTAGCCGGCGGGATTACTTCTCTTCCGGCGGTTTCGGTTTAAGCAAATCATCCAGGCCGGCGAATGGGTTGGCCATCGGGGCTGACTTTGGTTCGTTCGGCTGCGCAGTGCCGTCGACGTAGCCCTTCAACTTATATTTCTCGTGCTCGTGGTCGTGACAATAGATACAGAGCAACTCCCAGTTGCTGCCGTCGGGCGGATTGTTATTATGATTGTGGTCCTTGTGATGGACCGTCAGCTCGGGAAGCCGTTTGCCTGAAAATTCGCGTCCGCAACTCCCGCACACGTGCGGAAACAGCCGCAACGCCCGTTCCCGATAGCCCTTCTGCCGGATCTCGTGGTCCCTGCGCTGCTGCGCCAGAATCTGCTCCCGCCGCTCGGGATCTGGTGGTGTCTTGCTGGGTTTCATCGTTCGCGCCACAACTATACCGCCGTCTCGAGGCAAGTCCATTTTGATTCACCTCCCCGGTGTGTCACCCTGAGCGAAGCGAAGGGTCTCTGTCGTGTGTTACACCACGGCAACGACTGAGATTCTTCGCTTCGCTCAGAATGACAACAGTCGGAAGGCTTCATTGGGTGGTCTCCAAAAAATTAAGGCCGTATTAGGTCGTATTAGGCCGTATTGAGTCGCCGTCGTGTCCATCGGCCTGTCCGTTGGAACCATTGGCGCCGGCAGAGTCCGCCATGACGACTGCCGGCTTGTCCGCCGTCACGCTTGCGGGGGCGGACGTGTCCGCCGGCTTGTCCGCCGTAGCCTTGGCGGAGGCGGAAGTCTTGGCGAAGGCGGGAGGCTTTGCGGAGCTGGACCTGGCCGCCTTTCGCTTGGGGGAGGCCTTGGGGCGGGCGGGCCACAATGCCCGTTCGCGCAGTTCCCTTGACCGGCGGGCGTTTTCCGCGTCGACCCTCAGGGCGCGGTCGATCATCGCCATGTCTTCCGCCCGGCGCTTGAGGTTGGCAAGGACCAGCTCGCGGTGGGTCCAGGCCCACTCCAACAATTCCCGTTCCTGTATCCTCTCGACATCGAAGCTGTCGACTTTGAACTGATCGCGCTCCAACTTCAGCCGGTCATGTTCGATCTGGAGGCGTTTGGCCCGCTGGTCGCTGCGGCGCAACGCCACCACGTCGCTGCACAACTCGCGCAACAGTTTCACGTCGACCTTGCCGTCCGCCCGGTTCAACGCCTGCGCCGCGACCGCGTACCGCGCCGCCAGCCGCTGGGAAAGAAGGTTGATCACAGGCGTTTTGCTGACTTCCGCCAATTCGTCCGACTCGGCCTCCATCCGCTGGACGGCCTCGACCGCTTCCTGCTGGACCAACCAGTCCCGATAACCGCCCTGCGTCCATTCCGACAGATTGTTGACCGTCACGCCCCGCCCGTCAAAATGCGCCTTCAACATGGCCTGGACTTTTGGCTGTGCATTCAGCCAGGCCACCAGCGTCTTGCCCGGTTCCCCGTCCTGCAACCGGCGGTTGAGCTGGTCTCGAATGTCCCGCGGCAGCCGCGCAATCTTCCCCGTCCGCACCCGCGCGCTCATCGCCGCGCCTCGTTGGAATATTCGACTACGTATAAATTCATGGCTGGCTCCTTAAGATAGGTTGAGTTGATCGCATCCTCGCCGAATGCGCTATTCCGCGGCATCTAATGCCCCTTTTCACGCCGCCAACCTCGCACACCGGCTCAAAACCGCGTTAGTTCAAACCGGTCATTTCGGTCATTTTGGACAAAAATTATGAAATTGACCGAAATGACCAAAGTGACCGAAATGACCGGAGGGAGTTTTTGAGGGGGCGAAGTACCGGCGCTTGGTTGCCACAAAGATCGCAGGCAGTGTATCGCCATAGGGAGGATCGCCTACGGGAAAACTAGGTTTACGAGACCCTACGCCAATTAATGACTAGAGTCGCAACTCACTTGAGAGACTGCTCATTGCGCACAAGCGCATCAACTGTAACGCCTAGAGCTGTGACCTGTGCCAGCATCGTCTCTCGGAGGGATTGGTACTCCGCTTGCATCTCCTTCATATGCGAAGGGCTAATTCCGCCCTCGCTATCCAGAGTATAGTTCTCATTTTCCAAAACCTTGAACGGCCTCCCCAAACCGGCCGCGCATTCTTCCAACGTCTTATACTGCAATATAGCTCCTGGGGTCGGCTTATGCCTTGTACTGATCAAAGTGTTTATGACCCGGCTACTGAGCATCACGTCGTACAGCTTAACCAAGGCGTTTGCCGCAGGAGTGCCTACCGATTTGAGCAGTTGGCTGGTCAAAAACTCCATTCTTTGATCCATGGCAAGAATACGCGCCATTATGTCAGCCACACGGCTTTGTTCATTCCGTGTCGCCAAAAAGGAGAACATCAGGCCAGCCCATTGCTGTCTCAAGTAGTTTTCGATATCCGCAAAGTCCCTAAACGGTTGGATTGCGTTATTGAAAGACGCCTTCCGCACTTCGTCTATAAAATCAAAAATCAGCTGACTGTCCACAGCGGGATAGACAATTTTTGCGGTGTCAATGTCCGTGTTTTCCTTATTTTTTGTATATACATGATGCTCTGCATACACTGCCTGCTCGACTAGAGTAAATATCGGCACCTTCTGCTTCACTGCTTCCTGGTACTCTGCATTTGTGATGGATTTGCCAGTGTCTTTAAGATTGCCTCCATACCTCCCGCCAATGATCAATACGAGAAGCTGACAATTTGGAACCTCAGAAATGCATGCATCGTGAGTGTGCTTGCCAGGATCGAAGAATACGGTTCCCTCCTCGCTCAAGACTGGATCATAACCCAAGGACTTTACAAAGTACTTCAGATTTTCACGGATGTATTTAAGGTCGTAGCAAGTTGACGCAACAAACACTCTTGGAATTGCCATAATGCCGATCTCCCCAGTAACATCGCCCTGGTCATATTAGGTAGGGGTGCTTTGAAAAGCAAGTCGTCACTCATATTTAGGCGTAGATTGCGCGTCGCTGGGTCGTCTCAAACGGAAAGCGTGCTTGCGAAAGCGCTGCCTGAGAATTAAATTTCGTGCGTGAGCAAGGCTGAAATTATCAGGCAGTTACCCAAGCTCAGCAAGCGCGACCGGCGCGAGATTGCCTGCGCGATCTTCGAGATTGAGGATGACCAAAGCATCCTGGCGGGCAGCGACCGGCAAGCTAACGAGCGGTTCTTGATGCTTGACCAGTTGGAAGCTAAGCGTGGCAAAACAAAGTCGCGGCTTTCGACGCTTACGCAACCTCCAGGCAACCAGCTTGGGGATGATCTGCGAAGTCCTTGATGGCGGCGTGGTGCTGCCGAAGTAATGTGGCGATGTGGTCGGTGTGGGTGTTACCACAGCGCAGCCAGATCACTTTTGGCGGTGGGCCGAAGAGTCGGACACGTTCGGCGAAATCAACGTCCTGGGTGACAATGAGGTAGTTACCGCGTTTGGCGAATTCCCAGACGGCTTGGTCATCGGAGCGGGACAGCTTTTCCCGGCTGGCGTTGGTTGAGCCGGGGTATAGATCCTCCATCTGTTTGAGCAGGCGGAAGCTGAGGTTGTGGTCGAGAAGCAGTTTCAGGCTCACGGGACCAGCATCGTGTGTTCGCGGTCAGCCGCAAAGGCCAGGCTGGCACGAATGTCTTCCTCGGTAAGGTCGGGGAAATCTCGCAGAATCTGCTCGTGAGTCATGCCGGAAGCAAGCCAGCCGAGAACATCGTACACGGTGATGCGCATGCCACGGATACAGGGCTTACCGCCCCGTTTGCCGGGCTCGATGGTGATGATGTTCCCGTAATTCATTATGAAACATTCGTGCTTTCGCGGGCCGATGTCAAGCGGCCGTTAATCATCACTCCCGGCCCAAACGGCTTGATTTTTCGTTCTGGCGCGCTTTAGATGGCGCGGTGCTGGACCTTGATACTCTGATCAACGGGGTGACCCGGGGGGCGATCTACGCTCTAATCGCGCTGGGGTATACGATGGTGTATGGGATCCTCGGCATGATCAATTTCGCCCACGGCGAGGTGTATATGGTCGGGATGTTCGCGGGGGTCATTACCCTGGCGGTGGCCAATACGACGGGGTTGGGCGCGGCGAGCATGGCCATCGCGTTGCTGCTGGCGTTTCTGGTGGCCATGATCGCGGCCAGCGCGGTGGGGTTTACCAATGAACGGGTGGCTTACCGGCCGTTGCGGCGGGCGCATGTGCTGGCGCCGTTGATCACGGCCATCGGGTTGTCGACCTTGCTGCAGAATTTCATGATGAACGCGCAGTCGAAGGACAAGATCGATTTCCCCCAGAAATACTCCAACTGGTTCACTGAACACTGGCTGACGCTGGGTTCTTCCAGGATTTCCTACCTGCAATTGTTCATTGTCGTCCTCTCCCTGGTGCTGATGGCGGCGCTGCAGTATTTCGTCACGCGAACGAAGTTCGGCAAGGCGATGCGGGCTTGTTCGCAGGACAAAATGATGGCGCAATTGGTGGGCATCCCGCTTGACCGCGTGATTTCGGTGACGTTTATTGTCGGCTCGTCGCTGGCGGCGGCGGCGGGGATGTTGTTTGCGATGTACAACGGCCTGGCGCGGTTTGACAGCGGGTACGTGGCGGGCATCAAGGCGTTCACGGCGGCGGTGCTGGGGGGGATCGGCAATATCCCCGGCGCGGTGCTTGGCGGATTGCTGATCGGTTTGGCGGAATCGTGGACGGCGTCGCAGCCTTGGGGAAGCGACTGGCAGCAGGTGGTGGCGTTTGTGGTGCTGATGCTGGTGTTGATCGTGCGCCCGCGCGGGTTGCTGGGCGAACGGGTGGCGGAGAAATTATGACCAAATCGGCCCGCCGCGCATGCATGGCGTTGTGGATTCTTTGCCTGGCCGCGCCGTTTGTGTTGATCGGGGTAAAATTCGACGACCAGACGCGCGATCTCGGCGCTTTTTTCCAGACCAACCGGCTCAGTTTTCTGCTGACCGATTTCCCAAGCTGGATCGGCCGGCATATCGTCACATTGGGCGTGCTGGCGGCAGTGATTGTGGCGCTGGTGTTTTTGGCAAGATGGTTCCAGCGGTCGGCGTGGGCGGCCCGGCAGGCGACGTTCGTTTCAAACAATCGCAAGGCACTCGGCGGCGCGGCTGTGCTGCTGTTTGTGGCCCTGCCCTGTTTGCTGACGGACAAATATCTCGGCCTGGCGATTTTTACGGGCATCTACGTCATCCTGGCGATGGGACTGAATTTGACGGTGGGGATGACGGGGTTGCTGGTGCTGGGGTATGCGGGATTTTTCGCGATTGGTGCGTACACGTTTGGGCTGATGTATCTGCACTGGGGATTGCCGTTCTACGCGGCGTTCGTCCCGGCGATCATCGTGGGCGGCATCGTCGGTGTGATCGTCGGGCTGCCGTCGATTCGGTTGCGGGGCGATTATCTGGCCATCGTCACGCTCGGGTTTGGCGAGACGGTGCGGTATCTGTTGAAAAATCTGACGAACTTCACCCAGGGCGACCGGGGGATCGTTATCGGGCCGGCGGCGAAAATTCCGCGGCTGGAACACTGCGTGTTGTTCTCGCAATCACGGTCGGGCGAACAGGTGGCCTACTATCTGGTGTTCGTGCTGGTGTTGTTGAGCATGTGGCTGGTGCGCAACCTGGTCAATTCCCGCATCGGCCGCGCCTGGATCGCCATCCGCGAGGACGAGACGGCGGCGCGCGCGATGGGGATCAATACGTTGCGGATGAAAGTGACGGCGTTCATGCTCAGCGCGATGTGGGCGGCGATGGCGGGGGTGATTTACACGGCGCGGGAAGGGTACATCGAGCCGGATGTGTTTCGGTTCGACGAATCGGTGCTGATTCTTTCGATGGTGATCCTGGGCGGCATGGGCAGCGGGCCGGGGCCGATCCTGGGTGCGGCTGTGTTGTATTTGGTGCCGCAACTGCTGCGCGATGAGTTCCCCGCCCTGCTCGATTACCGACTGATGATTTTTGGGGTGGTGATGATTGTGATGATGATTTATCGGCCCCAAGGCCTGCTGGGCAGCGTGCGGCGCAAGATCGAATTGGAGACGACCTCGTGAACGGCGTCGCATCCACCGAAGGCATTCTGGAGGCGCGCGGTCTTTCGCGTCAATTTGGCGGATTGAAGGCCATCAACACCGTCAGCGTCACCGTCAGCGCGGGCCAGATCTTCTCAATCATCGGGCCGAACGGCGCGGGCAAGACGACGTTGTTCAATTGTCTGACGGGATTCTACGCGCCCAGCGCCGGCGAGATCCATTTTGAAGGCGAAAACATCGCGGGGTTGCGGCCTGATTTGATCACCCGGCGGGGCATCGCCCGCACGTTCCAGAACGTCCGCCTGTTCGGCGAGATGACGGCGCTGGAGAATGTGATGGTCGCGCAGCATTGTCGGACGCGGGCGGGGGCGTTGGCTGCCCTGTTGGGCACACCCGGCGCGGCCCGCGAAGACCGCGAAGCGGCCCGGCGAGCGCTGGAGGAACTGCAGTTCGTCGGGCTGGGCGGCAAGGCGGATTCCTGGGCGCGCAATCTGGCTTACGGCGAACAGCGCCGGCTGGAAATCGCGCGCGCCCTGGCCACGGGACCGAAACTGCTGCTGCTGGACAAGCCGGCCGCCGGGATGAATCCGACGGAGATCGGCGCGATCATGGAATTGATCCAGCGGATCCGCGCACGCGGTGTGACGGTGGTCTTGATTGAGCACCATATGAAGATGGTCATGGGCATTTCCGACCGGATCGCCGTGCTGGACCACGGGGAGAAAATCGCCGAAGGAACGCCCGCGAATGTGTCCGCCGACCCGCGCGTGGTGGAAGCGTATTTAGGCAAGACATATGACGACGCCACCGCCCAACACTGACGCCGCCCGGACAGGGGCCTTGCTGCGACTGGAAGACGTCCACGCGGGCTACGGTCCCACAGAAGTGCTTAAGGGAATCAGCCTGGAGATTTACGAACGGGAGATCGTCGCCGTGCTCGGGGCCAACGGCGCGGGCAAGACGACGACGTTGATGACCGTCAGCGGCGTTGTTCCCTGCCGCACGGGCCGGATTTTATTTGATCACCGGCCGATCCAAAACCTGCCGCCCCATGAAATCGTGCGATTGGGCATCAGCCAGGTGCCCGAAGGCCGCCACATTTTCCCGCGGCTGACCGTCCGCGAAAATTTGGAGATGGGCGCCTTTCAACATCCGCACGGCGGCTCGGTCGGCGACGACCTGGAGAAGGCGTTTGCCACGTTCCCCATCCTCAAAGAACGGCAACGGCAGTTGGGCGGGACGTTGAGCGGTGGCGAACAGCAGATGCTGGCGATTTCGCGGGCGCTGATGGCCCGGCCCCGGTTGCTGCTGCTGGACGAACCATCGCTGGGGCTGGCGCCGCTGATCGTCGCGAAGATCTTCGACATCATTCGCGCCATCAACCAGCAGGGCACCACCATTCTGCTGGTCGAACAAAACGCCAACATGGCCCTGCACGTGGCGCACCGCGGTTACGTGCTGGAAACGGGCCAGATCGTCCTGCAGGACAGCGCGCCAAATTTGATCAAGGACGAGCAAGTGAAGAAATCGTATCTGGGAGGCTGATCGCATGACCGTAAAAGACGGTTTACAAATCCGCGGCGAGTTTCTATTGTGGGGCCAACGCAACCAGAGGTGATTCATGGCAATTAAGAAGGAACTGTCCGTCGTCCTGCCCAATCGTCCGGGAACGCTTGCCGATCTTGTCGCGGCCCTCGGAAAAGCCAAGGTCAATCTGCTGGCCGTGGATGCTTCGGGCGGCTTCGAATACAACATCGTGCGCATCGTCCCGGACAGGGCCGCCAAGGCCAAGGCTGTCCTCAAACGCCATGGCCTCGACGTCGGCGAGACCAAGGTCTTGTGCGTCTACGCCAAGGACGAACCGGGCGCGCTGGCCAAGGTGGCCGGGAAACTGGCCCGGGCCAGGATCAATATCGATTACCTCTACGCCACCGGAGGCCGGCGCGGCACGGAAGCGCTTCTGGTGCTCCATCCGTCCGATTCCAGGAGGGCCGCCCGGCTGCTGCCTTAGCACGGGGCGTCCAACAATTTCCGGGCACGGCCGAAGACGGCGTCGAACATCGGTTCGGTGAGTTTGCCGGTGTTGGTGTTTTGGCGGCTGGGATGGTACGAGGCAAGCAGCACAGGCAAATCCCTCCCCAATACGTGCGCGCTGTCATGGGAGAATTTCGGCAGCGGTTTCGGCAGCGTTACGCCCGCTGTCTTCAGCGACTTCAAATAATTGTCGAACGCGATCTTGCCAAGCGCCAGGACGGCCCGCAGACGCGTCAGGCGGCGCAATTCCTCGGTCAGGTAGCCGCGGCAGTGCTCGATCTCGCCAGGCAACGGCTTGTTGCCCGGCGGCGCGCAGTGAATGACGGCGGTGATGTAACAATCGATCAACTCCAGCCCGTCATTGCGCCGCTGCCACGTCGGCTGGCTGGCAAACCCCGCCTTGTGCAGGGCGCGAAACAGCCAGCGGCCTGATGAATCACCCGTGAACACCCGTCCCGTTCGATTGCCCCCGTGCGCGGCGGGCGCCAGGCCGATGATCAACAGTCGCGCATCGGCCCCGCCCAGGCTCGGCACCGGGCGGCCCCAGTATTCCTCGTCGCGAAACTCGCGCTTCTTCTCCCGGGCAACGCCCTGGCAATACTTCACCAGACGGGGACAGCGCCGGCAATGGATGATTCGTTCGTTGAGTTGCGCCGTCCAGTCCATCGCTTAACCCTTCGACGCGATCCATTCTTTGCGGAACCGCTGGATGCGCAGCCGCGCTTGCCGCGTTCCGCCGTGGCGACAACGTTCCCGCTTCAGCCGCTTTCGTGAGCGCTTCGTGGGCGGCCAGGGCTTTTTCCGCGATATGACAAACCAGCAGCATGTCCGCACCAGCGCGCACTGATTGGACGACCGCCCGCTCAAATGAGCCGAACTGCGCGATGGCCCCCATTTCCATGTCGTCGGTCAACACAAGCCGGGTATACCGCAGTTTGGTGCGCAGCAGGCCGGTCATAATCCTGGGTGACAACGTTGCCGGCAGCGGTTTCTTCCCGTCAAATGCCGGATAATGGCCGTGGCTGACCATGATCGCCGGAAGCCGCCGCAGCAGTTTCGCGTACGGCTTCAGGTCTTCCGCCAGAAGTTGCTTGCGGCTGCGGTGAATGGTCGGCAATTCTTCGTGCGAATCCTGCGCCGCACCGCCCAGTCCGGGAAAATGTTTTGGGCAGGCGGCCACGCCTTCCCGCTCGAGCCCTTCAATGAACGCCCCGGCCCAGGCGATGACTTCGTCGGCGGTCCTGCCCCAGCAGCGTTCGCGCAGCGCGTTATCAACCTGCTGGTCGAACAGTTCCAGGTCGAACACAGGCGCGAAATCGAGGTCGATCTGAAACCGCCGCAACCAGCGGCCAGTCCTCCGCCCGAACTCGCGCGCCCGGCCGACCCCGCCGTTGCGTTTGAGGTCGGCAATCGTGGGAATCTCGCCGATGATGTTGCGCAGGCGGTTGACGCGTCCGTTCTCCTGGTCGATGGCGATCAACGGCCGGAAGGAAAATTCGGTGCGCAAGGCGCGGGTCAACGCGCGCAGTTCGCGCTCGGCGGCGATGTTCCGGGCGAACAGTACGACGCCGCCGGGCCGGACCGTGTTCAGCAGCCGCCGCGTCTCGGCCGTCAGCTCCAGCCCGGTGAAGCCGATGCACAGGTGTTGCCCGATATCTGGAAGTCGGCCCTGCGGCGTGGGTGTGGACAAATTTAGTGGCGGCCGAATTGGACGGAGGTTCCGTGGTCCTGGCAGGCCTGGTTGGTCGGCACGTCCGTGGGTGACGCGCTCGGCTTGATATAGCCGTTTTGGATCATCCATTGCTCAACCTCTTCGCCGCTCACATCGGCGACCATCTTGCCGTCGATCTCCACGCAGGGTGAAAGCGGCTGGCCGCTCTTCATGACCATCTCCTGGTAGTTGGCGGGATTGTTGATGATGTCCCGGTCTTCATACGACAGATCGTATTTCTTGAAGATGGCGCGGACGCCGTTGCTCCAGCCACAGGTCGGTTTCAAATACGCGATAATTTTCGGTTGGTTCATAGTCGTCTCACGCTCCGTCTTTCTATATGCACCAAGACGCCGGCGATTTCAAGCATGGCAAACCGGGACCTTCACTCAACGGTTCTTTCCAAAGCCACGGGCGTCGTGATTATGCCGCCCTGCAGGGCAGATATTTCCTAGCTTGCAGGTTTTCACCCCATGGCATCTAACGTGCTAATGTAAAGGCAGATACAGTGCGAGGAAGATGACCATTAAAGCCAACTGCAGGGAACAATTGACCGCTGAGGACTTTCGCTTTCTGGCCACCGTCCTGAGCCCCGCTTCGGGTGACTCCTCCTCGCTGACCCGGCTGCTCGTTGATCCAGCGGCCCGCGATGCGGCCTTGGAAAGCGACCGGGTGCTTCAGGTGGTATTGGAGTCCACCGAGCCGCTTCCTGTGTCGGCGCCCTTCTACTTCTGCGTGCTGACACGCCACCTGCTCAAGGAGTTCGACCGCGAGATCACTGATTACATAGCCGGCATGCTGGCGGCCTTTCTGGACATCCGGCGCCTGCGCACGGTGCCAAATCGCCCCGAACTGCAGGCCGATTATGTGGTCGACATGCTGACGGCGCTGGGGTCGGCTTCAGCCGACGACGAATTTCATATTCGGGTGCATGTGGGGAATTATTCGCTGTTTGTTTCCGGTATTTTCCCTGGGCATCTGAGACATCGCGCCACCGTTCACGGCGCTCCGGACATTTCCTATTATGAGAAAGTCGGCAGCACGAATTATCGCGTCGCCTCGGACCATCGGCTGGCCCGCCGCCACGCGCTGACCGACGTGTATCGGACAATCGCGGACCGGTTCTCGGAAGTGCGTTGCGATCTAAACCGGCTATCGGACCGCTTGCTGTGCATCGAGCCGTCCTGGAGCGTCCACTCATGACGCTGCTGCGCGAGATTCAACTGCTCCTGGAACGCACGTACGGCCCGACGGGCGTTAATCTTGAGAACTTTCTTCTCAGCAATCAGCGGGGGCAGGCCCTTTCAGACATGGCCGGCACAACCGCGTCGCAGATTTCCGATCTCGGGCGGGTGTTTCTGCGGGTCATGGACGGCAAACTCCGCCTGGGGATTTATTACAATGCGAGCGTGATCGAGTCCCTCGAGAAGAACAATCCGCAGTACGGTCTCAATGATGAGAACATCCTCCCCTTCATGGTATTCCTCGAGGAACTGGACCACGCCGTGCACGCCTCGTTAAAATTCAGCGAGGGCACCTGCGACATTTCCACCGAATCGTTCGTGCGCGATCTGGAGTTGCAAGCCAAGGTGGACACCTATTTGATCCTGCAGATGTATTGCGCCTTCTTCAACAAACCAAAGAAGCTGACGGACGCCGACCGCCGCTGGTTGAAGGCCTGCGTCTTCGATTCCGAGAACTTCGCTTACGAGCATCCGGTCATCCGCGAGCGCTATCGCACCACCAATCGCCTCGGACGCCGGTACGTGCGTTTTCTGGATGGCCTGTCCCCCGCCCGGCGCACGAGCGAGATCCGGCGGTTTCGCAAGCTGAGTTACGACGAGAAGCGGCGCCGCGTCACTCTTGTCGCCAAATAGCTCCTCCATCGGTTGTAAGAAACTGTTGGATTTATCGCCGCGGTTCCATTATCACTTTGGGCTTCGGTGATTATGATTCAGCGACTGGTGAATTCCTCCGTGGGAAAGAAAATCCTGGTGGCCGTGACGGGCGCCGGGTTGTTTCTGTTCGTGGTCCTGCACATGCTGGGGAACCTGCAGATTTTTCTCGGGCAGGAAGTGCTCAATCACTACGCGCACCTGCTCAAGTCCAACCCGGAAATCCTCTGGCCGTCGCGCATCGGCCTGCTTGTCCTGGTGACAGTCCACATCTGGGCGTCCATTTCGCTGACCCTAGAAAACCGGGCGGCGCGCGGCATGGCCTACGAGGTGAAGAAGGTCGTCAATGCCGGCATCGCCTCACGCACGATGATTTGGAGCGGGCTGTTGGTGGCGGCCTACGTCGTCTACCATCTCCTGCAGTTCACACTGATGAAAACCGATTCGAGTTACCAGACACTCGAATACACGCTGGCCGACGGCGTGCGCTGTCATGACGTTTATCGCATGATGATTCTCGGTTTCTCGAATCTGTGGGTGTCGTTGGCGTATATCACGGCGATGGGGCTGCTCTGCCTGCACCTGAGTCACGGCGTTTCGTCCCTGTTTCAATCACTGGGACTGAAGAACGAGGCCTACGCGGCGCGGATCGCGTGTTTTGCCAAAATCGCCGCCTGTGTTCTCTTTGTCGGGTACTCCTCCGTCCCGCTGGCAATTTTGACGGGCATGGTGAAATAAGATGAACCTCGACGCGAAAATTCCCTCGGGTCCCCTCGCCCAAAAATGGGACCGGCATCGCGACCACATCAAACTGGTCAGCCCGACCAATAAGCGGAAGTACGACATCATCGTCGTCGGCACCGGCCTGGCGGGCGCCTCGACGGCCGCCACACTGGCCGAACTGGGCTACACGGTCAAATCCTTCTGCATCCAGGACAGCCCGCGCCGCGCCCACAGCGTGGCCGCGCAGGGAGGGATCAATGCGGCCAAGAACTACCAGAACGACGGCGACAGTGTCTACCGGCTGTTCTACGACACGGTCAAAGGCGGCGATTTCCGGTCGCGCGAAGCGAATGTTTACCGGCTCGCCCAGGTCAGCGTCAACATCATTGACCAATGCGCCGCCCAGGGCGTTCCGTTCGCCCGCGAATACAGCGGTTACCTCTCGAACCGTTCCTTTGGCGGCGCGCAGGTTTCCCGGACGTTCTACGCGCGCGGCCAGACCGGCCAGCAACTGCTCCTGGGCGCGTATCAAGCGCTGAGCCGCCAGATTGGACTCGGCGCCGTCACGCTTTTTCCACGCACCGAGATGCTCGAACTGGTGGTGATCAATGGCCACGCCAAAGGCATCGTGGCGCGCGATCTTGTGACGGGTGAAATCTCGTCCCACGCCGCCGACGCCGTCGTGCTGGCCACGGGCGGGTACGGGAACGCCTATTACCTTTCGACCTACGGCCGCGGCTCCAACGCCACCGCCATTTGGCGCGCGCACAAGAAGGGCGCGCTCTTCGCCAACCCCTGTTTCACCCAGATTCATCCGACCTGCATTCCCCTTTCCGGTGAGTACCAGTCCAAACTGACCTTGATGAGCGAATCCCTGCGCAACGACGGGCGCGTCTGGGTCCCCAAAAAGGCCAGTGACAAGCGCGCGCCCGGCGAGATCCCGGAAGATGACCGCGATTACTATCTCGAACGGATGTATCCTTCCTACGGCAACCTGGCGCCCCGCGACATTTCCTCGCGCGCGGCCAAACGCGTCTGCGACGAAGGCCGCGGCGTCGGGCCGGGCGGGCTGGGCGTGTATCTGGATTTCTCGGCCGCGATCCAACGGCTTGGCGAAGACAAGATTCGCGAACGTTACGGCAATCTGTTCGACATGTACCATGAGATCACCCACGAGAACGCCTACAAGACGCCGATGCGCATCTACCCGGCCATCCACTACACCATGGGCGGGTTGTGGGTGGACTACAATCTGATGAGCAACGTGCCCGGCCTGTTCGTCCTGGGCGAAGCCAATTTCTCCGACCACGGCGCCAACCGGCTCGGTGCCAGCGCACTGATGCAGGGCCTGGCGGACGGTTATTTCGTACTGCCCTACACCATCGGCGATTACCTGGCCACGAACAAGCAGCCCAAACCGAAGGCGGGCGCGGCCGAATTCGCACAGGCCGAGCGCGAGACAAACGACCGCATCAAGAAGTTGCTTTCCGTTGGCGGCAAGAAAACCGTGACCGATTTTCACAAGCAACTCGGCAGGATTTTGTGGGAACACTGCGGCATGGCCCGCACCGACAAGAGTTTGCGGGAGGCGCTGCAGTTGATCCCCCCGCTCCGGGACGAATTCTGGAAGAACGTCAACGTCACGGGCGAAAACGAGGAGTTCAACCAGGCGCTGGAACGAGCGGGCCGCGTGGCGGATTACTTCGAGCTGGCGGAACTGATTTGTTATGACGCGCTGATGCGCGACGAGTCCTGCGGCTGTCATTTCCGCGAGGAACACCAGACGCCCGACGGTGAATGCCTGCGCAATGACGAGGCCTTCGCCCACGTCGCCGCCTGGGAGTTTACCGGTGTCGGCGGCAAGCCCGTATTGCACAAGGAAGCGCTGACGTACGAGGAAATTCCCTTTGCTCAAAGGAGCTACAAGTAATGAACGTCAAACTCCGGGTGTGGCGTCAGAAGAACGCGCAGAGCGCCGGCGGATTTGTGGAGTACGCGGCGACGGACATCAACCCCAACATGTCGTTCCTGGAAATGCTGGACGTGGTCAATGAAGACCTGACCAAACGCGGGGAAGACCCCATTGCCTTCGATCACGATTGCCGCGAAGGCATCTGCGGGATGTGTTCATGCGTGATCAACGGCGAAGCGCACGGCCCGGAATCCAAAGTCGCCACCTGCCAGACGTACATGCGCAGTTTCACGGACGGCGAGACCATCGTGGTCGAGCCGTTTCGCGCCCGGGCGTTTCCAACAATCAAGGACCTGGTGGTGGACCGCACTGCCTTCGACCGGATCATCCAGGCCGGCGGTTTCATTTCCGCCGCCACAGGGTCCGCGCCGGACGCCAATGCGATCCCCGTCCCGAAACAGGACGCCGACCTGGCCATGGACGCCGCCGCGTGCATCGGTTGCGGCGCGTGCGTGGCCGCCTGCAAGAACGCCTCGGCGATGTTGTTTGTCGCCGCCAAGGTGTCGCACCTGAATTTGTTGCCCCAGGGCAAACCGGAGAAGGACAGCCGCGCGCTGGCCATGGTCGAGGCGATGGACAAGGAAGGATTCGGCGCGTGCACGGTGACCGGCTCGTGCGAGGCCGTCTGCCCCAAGGGCATCAGCATCAATTTCATCGCCCGGATGAACCGCGATTACTTCGGCGCGCTGCTTCGGGCGAGATAGCCGCCAGGGCCGCCTTTAGATTTCCAGCACCTTCGGGAACTGCGTTAAATTCCGCGCGCCCTTGGTGTGAATGACCGCGACGTCCTCCAACCGCACGCCGCCGATGCCCCAGTAGTACAGACCCGGCTCGACCGTGACGACATTGCCGGCGCGCAGCGTGACGTCGACCACGCTCACTCGCGGTTTTTCGTGGATCTCCAGGCCCAGCCCGTGGCCGGTGCCGTGAAAGAATCCCTGCATCCGGCCGCGCCGGCGGCCTGTGGCAAATCCGTCCGCCCGAAACGACGCGTGAACGGCCTGGTGCACGTCCTGGCCGTTGACGCCTTCCCGCAATTGCCGAAATACAATCTCCTGCGCCCTCGCAACAGCCGCGTACATCGCCTTGATCCGCCCACTCGCGTGTCCGCGAACCACAGTGCGCGAGAGGTCGCCCCAATACCCCGTCTCGGTATCGCGCGGAAAAATGTCGAGAATGATCGCCTGATGGGCTTTCAACGGCCCGTGACCACGCTCATGCGGATCACACCCCTGATTGCCACATGCGACAATCGTATGGCTGGCCGTACCGCCGAGGCCGGCAATGGTCGCGTTGATGACCCCTTGGACGTGTTCGGACGTCAGCTTGCTGCCCTGCCAGCGCAGGAAACTGTCCCGACCGATCCGGCTGGCGTGAAGCACGTCAACAGCCGCCTTCATTCCATACTCGGCCAGGCGCACCGCGTCGCTAATCGCCCGCACCTCGGCCGGCGTCTTCACGACGCGCTGCCCGAAGAACGCGCCCGATTTCACCTGCAGACGGACGCCGCGCAAATGCCGGGCCAGGCCGATGGGAAACGCGTGCGGGACTTCGACGGCGCGCACGCGATGCTCCTCCAACACGCGCTTGAGGACGTCGCGCAGGCACGGCGTTTTCATGCCCGCTCTCTTGAGTTGGCCGAGATAACGGCTCAAAGGAAGTACGCGGTCAACGGTCGCGTGCCGGCGCGCGCGGTCAATTTCCAGGTCGCTCAACACCGCATGCGTTTTCCCGCCCAATTCGAAATAGATGAACGGGTCAGGGACGAACATGCCGACGGCATAGAGCATGTCGGCATTGCTTTCGCTGTCCGCCACCATCAGGCGCGCGGTCTTCATGAGTGGACTCCCGGTAAACCGATGGACGGGCCGACTTCGAGCGCAAAATCGCTGTGTCCCGGTTGAGGCAGTTTGTAAAAGGCCAGAGCGGCAATCATCCCGGCATTATCGGTGCACAAAGCCGCCGGCGCCAGCAGCAATCGCAGGCCTTGCCGCCGGCATTCCGCGCCGAGCTTCTCCCGAAACCGGCTGTTGATGGAAACGCCTCCCGAGGCGCTGACCGTCCGCACCCGCTTGTCCAGGGCGGCACGGACCAGTTTGCCCACGAGCACGTCGACCGCGGCCTCCTGGAAGCTGGCGCACACGTCCTCCACGCGGGCCGACGGATGTTTGCGCAACCAATAGAGCACGGACGTCTTCAATCCGCTGAAACTGAAGTTGTACGTGGCATCGTCAAGCATGCTGCGTGGAAACGCCACCGCCGCCGGATCGCCCTCTTTGGCTCGTTTGTCGATTTCCGGCCCGCCCGGATAACCCAGGCCGAGCAGTTTGGCGACTTTATCAAAGGCCTCGCCCGCGGCGTCATCGACCGTCTGTCCGAGGATCTCGTGCCGGCCGATGGCCGTGGCATACGCCAGGATCGTGTGCCCGCCGGAAACGATCAGCGAAACCATTGGCAAGGAATCCTCCCCTGCTTCCACCAGCAATGGCGAATACAAATGCGCTTCGATGTGGTTGATCCCAATGAACGGTTTGCCCAGGGCAAACGCCATCCCCTTGGCGGCGGTCAACCCGACCAGCAACGAGGTGGCCAAGCCCGGCCCGTAGGTGCCCGCCACCGCATCAATCCCGGCAAACGCTGTGTCCGCCTCCGCCAGCGCCTGAGTGATGACGGGGTCGATCAGCTCCAGGTGGCGGCGCGAGGCCAGTTCCGGCACAACGCCGCCGTAGGGGCGATGCAGGTCGATTTGTGAACTGACCACATTCGAGAGCATCCGCCTCCCGTCCTGCACAACGGCAGCGGAGGTCTCGTCACAGGAGGTTTCAACTCCAAGAATTTTCAAGGCAATCAATTCGACGACGGGTCGCCGTTCGACGTAGCCGAGGCCGTCTGTCTGCCCACCTTGGCCTGTTTCGCAAAGAGCTTGACGCCCTTCAAAACGTCAATCGCGCGATCCAGTTGCACGTCGTCCACCTTCTCGACCTTGTCCGCGCCCTCTTCCGGCGGCGGCAGATTTTCGTGCAAACGCTGTTCCTGCAGCTTGCGCTCGTCCTCCTCGGAAACGGGCACGATGATGTCCGGTGTGACACCGTGTTCGTGGATTACCTTATGGCTCGGCGTATAATATTTGGCCGTCGTCAGACGCATGGCGGAACCATCCGGCAATTGGAGAATGCTCTGGACTGATCCCTTGCCGAAGGTGGTCTCACCCACGAGCACCGCCCGCTTCAAGTCCTGCAACGCACCCGCCACGATCTCACTGCCGCTGGCGCTGCCGTTGTTCACCAAAACGACGACGGGATAACCCATGTGTTTCTTTCCGTGCGCCGACGGATAGACGATTTTATCCTTCGGATCGCGCGATTCGGTCGAGACGATGAGCTGGCCGGCGGGAATGAACTTGCTGGCGACCTGGCGGGCCGATTCGAGCAGGCCGCCGGGATTATTGCGCAGATCGACAATCAACGCGCCCATGCCCTGCCCTTCCAGCTTGTCCAGGGCTTTCTCGAATTCGTCCGACGTCGGTTCATTGAACTGTGTAATACGTACATAGCCGATTCCGTCCTGGAGCATTTTTACGTCCTTCACGCTGTCCACTTTGATCTCCGCCCGCTCGATCGTGTAATCCTTGATGCGATCGCCCGGGTCTTTTGCCTTCTGCCGGAAAATGCTGATGGTCACCTTCGTGCCGGGATCGCCGCGCAACTGGCGGACGGCTTCCGGCAGCGACATGCGATCAGTCGCCTTGCCGTCGATCTTGATGATGCGGTCGGCCGGCAACAACCCCGCCTTGGCGCCGGGTGTGTCTTCCATCGGGGCCACCACGGTCAGAAATCCTTCCTTGGACATGCTGATGACGATGCCGAGGCCGCCGAACTTGCCTTCGGTGTCCTCCTTCATGTCTTCATACGACTGCGGCTCCATGAATTGACTGTGCGGATCGAGCGAGTTGAGCATGCCTCGCAGCGCCCCGTAGGTGAGGTTCTGGTAGGAAACCTTGTCGCCGTCGACGTAATCCTTGCGGATGTACTCCATCACCTTGGTGATCAGATCCATGTGGGAATACGGATCGTCCTTATCGGTCTTGGTGGTGGCTTGCGAATAGAGGCGCGCCGCCACGAATAAATTGAATCCCAACAGCACGGCCACCAATCCAACTGTAATTTTCTTTGTCATGATTGCGTATCTCGTCTGCTGCGTTTGCCCGGACACACCGGCCACAACATGAATGCTACGACTGCATTGACTCCGAATCAAGCCCGCCGTTCAATTTGCCGCATTTGGCGGCCGGGCCGGAACACCCGAACCCGGCGCTGCCGCGTCCGTGCCACCTTCCTCTGACGTGGCCACGACCCGGCCATTCTGGAACACCACCACTTTCTCGCCGACCGCCGTTCGCTGATAGGAAACAACCTGGCGTTGCCGGCCGTTGTCGTCGTCTGAATTCCTGTACGTTGGCAGATAACGGTAGGTGATATAGACCCACTGCTCCTGCTGTTCAGCGCTGCCCGGCAGACGCACGGTTGATGTACGGTCCGGCCTGCCCAGGCTTATCCGGACCTCGGTCCGGGTCATGCCGGGGGCGATTTCGTGGCGATCGATCAGATCCTTGTCCGCCGCCGCATGCTCGCGCCGCTGCCGTAGCGTGTCCAGCCATGCCGAAGGCGGCGTTTCCAGAGCGCCCGCGTAAACCCAGCCTTCCACGGGGCCGGTCGGCGACACCGCCGAGATGTAATCCATCGTTTCGCCCATCTCCAACACCGTCACGGATTGTCCCCTGGCCAGGAAAGCGACCAGGCCGTATTGCTCGGGGGAAAGCGTGATGGGGGTGCGCCGCAGGGCTTTCAGTTCGAGCGGGGCCTGCCGCATCTCCTCGCGGGAAACGACCTCTTGTTTGAGGATTTCCGCGGCGGCGGGAGTAAGGGCCGCCAGGAGCATCGCCAGCCAAACCAAACTGCGTCTTGCCGCCGTTGGCATGTCAGCGCACCAGGTTCAGGGCCGCCGCCCGAAACGCGCGAAGCTGTTGCGGCGTGCGCGCTTCCAGGTAGCAGCGGAAAACAGGTTCCGTTCCCGAGGCGCGGAACATCACCCAACACCCCTCATTGAGCAGGAACTTGAACCCGTCCTTCGTGATCGTTTGCGAAACAGCCTGGCCGCCAAATGCGTCCAATCCCTTCGCAAACCGGTCGAGCAACTCCTGCTTGCGCTCCAGCGTCACGCGCAAGTTGATCCGGTCGCTGAGGACCGGGCCGGTCTGCTCCTTGATCGACTTCAGGATCGCTCCCAGCGTTTTGCCTTCCCAGGCTACGAGTTCGCACATCAGCAGGCACGCCAGAATGCCGTCTTTCTCCGGCACGTGCCCCTTGACGCTCAACCCGCCGCTTTCTTCCCCGCCGACGATGATCGGTTCGCTTTCCATCAGCGCGCCGATGTATTTGAAGCCCACGGGCGTTTCGTGGACTTTGACGCCGAACAGGCCGGCCACCGCGTCCACGAGATGGCTGGTGGCCACCGTGCGGACCACCGCGCCGGTCCAGCGGCGGTTCTTGGCCAGGTGATAAAGCGTCAGCGCCAGCACCTGGTTCGCGTTAATGAACGTCCCGTCGCTGTCCACGATGGCAAACCGGTCGGCATCCGGGTCAAGCCCCACCCCCAGCGCCACGCGTTTGCGCTTCATCTCGCGCAGCAACTCGCCCATGTGCTCCTTGATCGGCTCCGGATGGCCCTCGCCAAACAGCGGGTCCGGTTGCCCGTGCAAGGCGGTGACAGCCCAGCCGCTGCGTTCCAGTAATACATCGAGATAGCCGCGGCCCGTGCCAAACATCAAATCCACCACCACACGTTTGCGGTGCTTCCTGAGCATGCGGAAATCCACCAGCTTGCGCACTTGGGCGACATAATCCGGCATGGGATTGAAGACCCGGTATTCCCCGGCTGGTTTGCGGCGCAGCTCCCCCAGCTTGCCTTCCAATTCCGCCGCAGCCGCCTCAATGCCCCTTGTCACCTCCGGGACCGCCGGGCCGCCATCGGCCCCATTGAACTTCAGGCCATTCCATTCAGGGGGATTATGGCTGGCCGTGATATTGATGCCGCCCGAGGCTCGGTGCGTGCGGATCGCGTGCGCTATCACCGGCGTCGGCGTATCGCGGTCGGTCAGCCAGGCCTGGAACCCGTAGCCGCCGATGATTTCGGCGCACCGCGTTGCGAACGCGCGCGACATAAACCGCGTGTCATGGCCGATGATCAGGATGTTCTTGGCGCCGGGAGGCGGATTGCGCTCCAGGTATTGCGCAATGGAGTGCGCGGCCAGCTCCACGTTTCCAAACGTGAACGTGTCGCTGATGATCCCCCGCCAGCCTGACGTGCCGAAGGTGATGACACTCATAAGATCGTTACGGTTGAAGGATGCCGCGTGACAAGAGCGCCAGCAGGAGGGCGCCAAGAGCAAAGCGGTAAATGATAAACACCCACATCGTATGCTTCCTCAAATACCCCAGCAGGAAGGTAATGGCCAGGTAGCCGACCACGAACGCCGACAGGCCGGCGGCCAGCAAATTCACCAGGTCCGCATGGGACGAAAGGTGGAGTTTGCGGAGTTCCAGCAGACCGGCCGCGAACACGGCGGGAAGCGACAACAGGAACGAGAACCGGGCCGCGGTGTCCCGCGTCATCCCGAGGAACAGTCCGCCGGTGATGGTTGATCCGGAGCGTGACGCTCCCGGCACGAGGGCCAAGGTCTGGAAGCAGCCGACCACGATCGCGTCGGGCCAGCCGAGTTGCTCCAGCTCCCGCAACGCCTCGCGCCGGCCCTGCCGCCGTTTCTCCGTCCATTCCGCCCAGGCCAGCAGGACTGCCAGGCCGATCATGGCCCCGGCAATCACGTAAAGCGACCGCCAGTCATGCTCGATGTGCTTCTTAAACAGAAGCCCCAACACCCCGATCGGCACCGTGCCGACAATGATCATCCAGCCAAGCTTGCCTTCGTGGGTGCGGGTCCCCGACATGGCGCCGCGGACAAAGTGGATGTAGTCATTCCGGAAATACAGCAGCACCGCCAGATAGGCGATCAGCTGCACAACGGCAGAAAATGCGGCGCCCGGATCGCTCCAGCCGCACAACGCCGAAACGATCCGCATGTGGGCAATGCTGCTGATCGGTAGAAATTCCGTCAACCCCTGTACAATGCCCTGGATGATGGCCTGCCCGAGGGTCATTCCGGATGGGCCTTGGTCAACGCAGCCAGGTGCTGCTGGGCATCCGCCGCGAAAGCAAACGAAGGCGAGTCCCGGAGCACTTCCTCGTACCCGCCTTTGGCGCGCTTCCAGTTGCCGAGTTGCTCGAAAACCCTGGACGCTTTGTATTTCGCCTCTGCTGTGCGGTCGGCGTCCGCATTGAACAGGGCCACCACTTTCAGGTAATTGTCCAGCGCGTCCTGGGGTTTGTTCAACGCGGCCTGGCAGTCGCCCAATAACGTGCAGGCCTCGGCCACCGCGATTTCCTGTTCATCGGTCAGGAAATCCCGTTTCATCAGCGGATCGAGAAACGACTGCAGGGCGTCCGCGGCTTTCGTGTAGTCCTTTTGCTCGAGCAAGACCCGGGCGTATTTCACCTCCAACCCTTGCGCATCGCTGGAGGTCGGGTACAACGTCTTAAAGGTGTCAAACGCCTGCTTGGCACCCGCGAAATTCTTCAACCCCAGATAGGCCTCGCCCAGGCGCAACAGACTCTGCTGCACCCACGGCAGCGACAAACCCGCGTAGCGGTCCGCCAGCGGCTTGAGATCGTCCGCCGCCTCTTGAAACCGCTGCGCCTTCAGCGCGTCGAGACCGGCCTGAAACCCCGCGGGTTGGTCGATCTGGATGCTGACAATGTCGGACTTCGGGACGGTGATCTGGCCTATGGGCAGGTTGATCTCGACGCCGTCGGCGTCGACCCGGACCACGTCGCCCGTATTGATGACCGCGTGCGTGGCGACAATGTCTGCCCGCGCGGTTGACGCGAGCACGAAGCAGCAAACAGAGGCCAAAAGAAGGTTTCTGGACATGGGAGAATCAACTCAATCGGTCGAAGGTCTTGCGCAACAGATCGAGCGGCGGTGCGTTCTCCGTCCTGGCCTTCGCATCCGCAACCAGCCGCGCTTCCAACGCGTTCTTGGTCGGGCGCTGGGCCTGGTAAAACACGCCGAAGTAGCCGGGAAACGGCGCCATCCCCAGCCGGTAGGCCGCGACTTCATCGGTCACATCATGGTCGGGCGGCACCAGGGCGAACGTGCCGCCTTTGCGCGGGTTGGCGGCGTCGAACGCGCCCGGATAAAACTCGGTGCATTCGCTCAGGCATTCGATCACAGAAAACCCGTCATGGGCCATCGCCTTCTCCATCATCTCCATCACGTGGTTCGGCAAATGGGAGTGGGTGCGCGCGATGAACGACGCGCCCGAGGCGATCAACTTCTTCATCGGATTGATCGGATGATCAATGGCGCCCGTTGGGTCGGTCTTCGACTTGAAACCGACCGGCGACGTGGGCGACGTCTGCTTTTTGGTCAGGCCGTAGACGAAATTGTCCATGATCACGTAGGTCATCTTGATGTTCTTGCGCGCGGCATGATCCAGGTGATTGCCGCCGATGGAAAACGCGTCGCCGTCGCCGCCGAACATGAACACGTGCAGGTCGGGCCGCATCAAGGACACGCCCGAGGCGAACGGCACGCCGCGGCCGTGCACGAAGTGCACGCCATAGGCGTTCAGGAAATAGGGAAACCGCGAGGAACAACCGATGCCCGCGACGTTGGTGATCTTCTCATGCGGCACCTGCAG
Source organism: uncultured Verrucomicrobiae bacterium (assembly GCA_963817685.1). Classification (GTDB taxonomy): domain Bacteria; phylum Verrucomicrobiota; class Verrucomicrobiia; order Palsa-1439; family Palsa-1439; genus CAWFPN01. The sequence continues at coordinate 97,056 of CAWFPN010000007.1, forward strand.
TTTTTCCATCAACTTGAAGTAGATGGCCAGCACGCTGAAGTCGCCGCAGCCCGGACACCACGTCGGATGGTCGCCAACCAATTCCTTCTTGGTATACTTGGCGCGGTCGGTGAGTTTGATCGGCTGGCTTTCCGGTGTCTTCGCTTCAGCAATCATGGGATTCAATTCGGGTGGCTGTGCCGGTGATTATTCGATGGGTTGTTTCAGCTTTTCGTGCATCTGTCCGAGAATTTCGCGCACCTTGTAGGGCAGACCATCGGTCTTGTTGATGCCCCGGATCTTCGGGTCGGCAAACCGCGCGCGCAGGATGCCCGCCAGTTGCCCGTAGCCGTAGAGGCCTTCGTCGTTGATCTCGACGACGAACACGTGGTTGAAGCCGTCGATGATCTCCTTGATCCCGGGTTGCAGCGGCATCAAATAGCGCAACTGCAACGCGCTGACGCTCTCGCCCGCCGCCCGCGCCTTTTCCACGGCTTCGCGGATCGGTCCGTGGGTCGAACCCCAACCGACCAGCAGGACGTTGCCTTCCGGCGGGCCAAAGACGGTCGCCTTGGGCAATTTGGAGGCCAGCACCTGCAGTTTGCGGCGGCGTTTGGCCACCATCATGACATGGTTGTCCGGCCGGCTGGCTGGATGCCCGGCTTCGTCGTGTTCCAATCCGGTCACAATGGGATATCTCCCGTCGGCCATCGGCGTGCCGGGCGGCGCGTGTTGGGCGACGCCTTCGGGTGTGTTCGCGTACGGCAGATAGTTCGGCCCGAGGACTTCGAACTTGGGCGTGTGCTCCTGAACAAGGCTGGCCAAGTCGGGCATTTCCCAGGTTTCCACGCGCGTGGCCAGCGCCTGGTCGGTCAACAGGATCACCGGGCAGCTGTATTCGCGCGCGAGTTTGGCCGCTTCGATGGTTGTGTAGAAGCAGTCCTCCACCGAGGAAGGCGCGATCACAACGCGGGGCGAATCGCCGTGGCCGCCGAAACAGGCAATGTTCAAATCGCTTTGTTCGACATTGGTGGGCAACCCGGTGCTCGGGCCGCCGCGTTGGACGTCGATGATCAGCAAGGGCATCTCCGCCATCACCGCCCAGCCGAGAGCTTCGGTCTTGAGCGAGAGACCCGGCCCCGAGGTGCCGGTCAACGCCAGATAGCCCGAGTAGGAAGCGCCGCAGGCCATCGCAATCGCCGCCGAGTTCGTCTTCCGCCTGGACGAACAGCCCGCCGTACTTCGGAAGTTCCGCCCGTAAAATCTCCATGATGCTCGACCACGGCGTGATCGGATAACCCGCGCCAAACCGGATGCCCGCCGTCAGCGCGCCGTAGGCGATGGCCTGGTTACCGTCGGTCACGATCTTGCGCGTGCCCGTTCGCGCGGCGGGCGGCACGAATTCAAACGTGTCGGCCAGTTTCCCGATGTCGTAGCCGTAGCCGGAATGGAAGGCGCCGAGCACGCTGCGAATCACGTCGTCGCCCTTGCCCTTGTAATAGGCCTGAAGCATCGCCTCCAGCTTCGGTACATCGAGGTCGAACATGCGCGCCATCAGGCCGAGCACGAACATGTTCTTGCCCTTGTCCTTGGCGGTCCCGCCGATGGCTTCGACTGTCAGGCTGGTAATCGGGACGCCGACGGAGCGATAGCGTTTGTCGTTCAGGTCGGGCTGGACGTTGTCCGTGTCGTACAACAAGATCCCGCCGTCGCGCAGGGTGGCGATGTGGTCTTTGTAGGAGTGCTGATAGAACGCCACGAGAATGTCCACGTCATCGCCGGCGCTGAGTACTTCGCCCGTTCCCAGGCGCACCTGGTAGATGCTGGGCCCGCCCGAGATCGTCGCCGGGATCGTCATATAGGTCATGACGTCCTTGTCCGTGCGCCCGGCCAGGCGCGCCAGGAAGCCGCCGATGGCTTGAATCCCGTCCTGTGAGTTACCCGCGAAGCGGATGACCGCGTCCTGCACCTTGCGGACGGCCGGTAAACCCGCCGGGTTGCCCGCCGCGACAGAGTCCGTCAGTTTATCGTCAATCATGAAATGTCCCCGTCAAAATAATCCACACCGATCCGTATCGGCTGCAATGGCCAAACCGCTTTCCTACCCCTGAATATTAACAAAGGAACCCCCACTGTCAACATGACTCAGACAAGATCGGCGGATCTTGAAAAGCCATTGACCCTCAGGCATCCGCCGTTGTAATTTCATGTGCTCTCGAGAAGGGGTTAATCATGGCAGAGAAGACCGCAGACAACATCAACCGCACCGCCCGCGATTTCTACCAGAAAGGGCTTGCTGCGCTGGAACGCAACAATCTCGATTACGCCGTCGAGATGTTCATGCAATGCCTGGCGATGGAGCCCAATTTCCTCAAGGCCCGCAATTTCCTGCGCGCGGCCCAGATGAAACGGGCCGAATCCGCCGGCGGTTTCAAGCGGATGCTGATGGCCGCCAAAACAAGCCCCTTGTTGACCAAGGCCAAAATGGCCGTGTCCAAGAACCCCACGGAAGCCATGGTGCTGGCCGAACAGGTGCTTTCCGAAGACCCCAAGAACGGCCAGGCGCTGTCGATCCTGGCTGAAGCGGCGGAGATTGGCGGGTTTCCCGAGACGACGGTGCAGACGCTCGAGCATTACACCAAGGTCAATCCGCGCGACACGAAAGCGCTTCATTGGCTGGCCCGCGCTTATGCCGCCGTCGAACGCTGGGACATGGCCCGCGATCTCTACGACCGGCTGTTGCAGATGAACCCGAACGATTTCGACGCGCAAAAGGGCATCAAGGACGCCACCGCGCACGGGGCGATGCAGTCCGGCGGCTGGGATGAGTCGCAGTCCTATCGCGACGTGCTGAAGGACAAGAACGAATCCGTCGCGCTCGAACAGCAATCACGTGTTGTCCGGGCTGTGGACATGACGGAGAACCTGATTCGCGATACGCTCGAGAAGCTTTCCAGGGACAAGGACAATCGGGTGCTGCAACGCGAACTGGGCAGGCTATACGGGCAGAAGGGCGATTTCGACAAGGCCCTGCAGATTCTCGAAGCCATCTACGCCGCCGAAGCCGGGTCCGACCCTTCTCTCGAGAAGGAGTTGGCCGATCTCAAGTCAAACCGGGTGCTGGCACAGATCGACAAGCTGAAAGAGCAGCTGGCCGCGCATCCGGAGAACGCCGCCGCGCTCCAGAAGGACATCGCCGCGCTCGAACAAGAGCACGCGCAGCTGCAGGTCAAGCAGGCCGAAGAACTGGTGGAACGGTATCCGAACGATTTGATGTACCGCTACGATCTGGGTGTCCTCTACATGAACGTCGGCAACATCGAAGAAGCCATCAAACAACTCCAGAAGGCCGTGGGCCAGCCCCAGCGGCGCATTGCCGCCCTGAACTATCTGGGCCAGTGCTTCTCCAAAGTCGGCCTGCACGATTTCGCCATCGACCAGTACGCCAAGGCCATTGAAGAACTTCCGGCGATGGACAACATGAAGAAGGACCTGCTCTACAATCTGGGCACCGAGTACGAAACGCTCGGGGACCACGACAACGCCGTCGCCGAGTTCAAGAAGATCGCCGCCGTCGACTTTGGCTACCGGGACGTGAAAGACAAGATCATCCGCCGTCCGCCGCCCAAGACTGCCTAGACGCGTTCAGCGCAGCAGCCGACAATCTCCGTCAGCCGGCTCACCGTTTGGCAATGCGTTCCGGCTTCCCCTGACCTGCCCACAAGCACCGCCTGCATGCCGGCCGCCTGCGCGCCCCGCACGTCCTCTTCGTAACTATCGCCTACGTGCAATGCTTCCGGAGCGTTTACGCCCGCTTTCCGCAAGGCAGCATGGAACACCTTCATCGCCGGTTTCTCCGCCTTCACTTCACAGGAGACCGTGATTGAATCCAGCGAGCCGGCCAGATCGAGCTCGCCCAATAATGGACGCAAGCGCGCGTCCCAATTCGAGATCACTCCCACGTGCAATCCGCGGCCCCGCAGTTCCTGGATGACGCCCGGCGCGTCAGGGTCCAGCCGCCAGGCGTCGCGGTGCGCGAAGGCTTCGTACAGCTCTTCGAAATAGGCTTGCCGGGAGGCCTCATTGCCGGCCACTCCAAATGTGTCCAGTGTCTCAAAGACCAGCCTTCGCCACCAAGTCTTGTCGCTGGTCGTCAATGACTGATGGGGTCGGGCTTTGAGACTCTTCCAGGCCGTGTGGAAGGCGGCCTGCATGTCCTGCTCGGTGGCATGGAACCCATGGCGCGCCCCCACCCTCGCGTAAACAGCGCCGACGGAGGGCCAGGGCCGCAGCAAGGTCCCGCCGGCATCGAGGAACACCGCCCGCAACGCAGGCCGGTTCACTGCAAGACCATTTCCCTTTCAGAAGCCGCCGGTGACGATGCTTGGAATCCCAATCGACCCAGCGCTTCTCCCACCAGGAACAGCGAACCCGTGATCGCAATCGTCCCGCTCCCACCCGCACGCGCCCGGGCGTACGCGTCGGCAAGACCCGGCAACGCGGCGACAAGCGCCCGGGGATTGGCGGCGCGGCACAAGTCCGCCAGTTGCGCCGGGTCGCTGGTCCGCGAGCTGTTGACCGGCACGCAGAGGATCTGGTTGGCCAGCGGCGCGAGGATCGAGCAGATCCGGGCGTAGTTCTTGTCGCGCAACACGCCGAGGATCAGCGTGAGTTGTCCCGCCGGCGCGTGTTCGCGCAAGGTCGCCGCCAACCGCTCCGCCGCCGCCGGGTTATGCGCTCCGTCCAGCACCACGGTGGGCCGATGGCCGACAATCTGGAACCTTCCCGGCCAGCTCGTGCGGGCCAGTCCGCGCCGCACAGCATCCGCGGAAATGTCCAATCCGGACGCTTCCAACGTTGCGACGGCCGTCGCGCAATTGGTCGTTTGATGTTCGCCCAGCAAGGGGATGGACAGCTCGCCGTATTCTTCCCGACAGCCGGTGAGCCGAATATCCTGGCCGTTCTCCGTCTCACGCAACCGCTCGGCCACGACCTGTCGTCCAATGACCGTCAGCCGGCAGTGATTGGCCGCGGCGGATTGCCGAATCACCGCGAGGGCCTCCGGTTCCGCAGAAGCCGTAACGACGGGCACGCCGGGTTTGATGATGCCGCATTTCTCGGTGGCGATTTGGGGGAGTGTTTCCCCCAGGTACTGCATGTGGTCGAAGGCGATATTGGTGATCACCGACACCAGCGGCGTGACGACGTTGGTGGCATCGAGGCGTCCGCCCAGGCCGGTTTCCCAGACCACCACATCCAGCTTCTGTTCATGGAAGTACTGCAGCGCCAGGGCGGTGACGATTTCGAAGAACGTCGCCGGGCGGCAGCCGGGATGCGCCGCCACCTGGTCCAGCAGCGGCTTGATCTGTTCGACGAGGCGCACCACGTCGGTTTCAGGGATCAAGCGGCCGTTGATTTGGAAGCGTTCGCGAAACGAGACCAGATGCGGCGAGGTGTACAGCCCTGTCTGATAGCCCGCCTCCGAGAGCACCGCCTGCGTCATCGCGGCCACGCTGCCTTTGCCGTTGGTGCCGGCGATGTGGATGAACCGGAGGGAGTCCTGCGGATTGCCCATCACGCAGAGGAGCCTGCGCATGGTCTCCAGCCCGAGCGATTGGCCGAAGAAGCTGATGCCCAGGAGATAGTCGATGGTTTCAGAGTACGTCATGTTCAGCCGCTCTGAAAACGCTCGCCGGCACAGGCCGCCTCAGTCCGCCGCTTTGTACTTGCGCTTGCCGCGGCCCGAGAAATAGTCGAGCAGATTGCCGAGCAGGGCCTTGAGTTGTTTGCGGTGCACGATGATATCGACCAGGCCGCGGTCGCGGAGAAATTCGCTGGTCTGGAATCCCTCGGGCAATTCCTGCTGGGTGGTTTCCTTGATCACGCGCGGCCCGGCAAACCCGATCAACGCCTTCGGCTCGGCAATGATCACGTCGCCCAGCGACGCGTAGCTGGCCATCACGCCCGCGGTGGTCGGATGCGTCAGCACGGAAATGTAGGGCAGGCCCGCCTTGGCGTGCAACGCCAGCGCGCCGCTGGTCTTGGCCATCTGCATCAGGCTGAGGATGCCTTCGTACATGCGCGCCCCGCCCGAGGACGAGACAACGATCACGGGAATCTTCAGTTCGGTCCCCTTCTCGATCGCGCGAGTGATTTTCTCGCCGACGACCGAGCCCATGCTTGCGCCGAGGAAACTGAAATCCATCACCGCCAGGGAGGTGTCGTGACCGTTGATCTTGCACAGGCCGGTCATGACCGCGTCATTCATCCCGGTCTGGCGCTGGTAGGTCTTCAAACGCTCGGTGTAGGCGGCAACGCCGGTGAACTTCAGCACGTCCACGCTGACCAGGTCCGCGTCCACTTCGCGAAACGTCTCTTCATCGACCAGGGACGCGATGCGTTCGACGGCCGACATGGTGAAATGGTACTCGCACTTCGTGCAGACCTTGAGGTTGACCAGCAATTCCTTGCTGAAGATCATCTCCCCGCAATCGCGGCATTTCACCCACAATCCGCTGGGAATATCGCGTTTCTTGGTCTTTGTCTCGCTGATCTTAGGTTTTTCGAAGACATCCATTCGTCACGCTCCTCGTGCAAAAGCCACCACGACGACCTCCTCGGCCCTCGCTGGATGCGAAACCGTAACACACCCATCCCCCGTAGCGCCAGCCGTAAACATACCCCAAAAATGGTCAAAAATAGCCACTTTCACCCCTTCCCGGAAAATTTAAGGCCGTATTAGGTCGTATTAGGCCGTATTCGCCCGCCGAAGGCCCTGCGAAGGCGGGGTTGGGCCGGAGCCACAGATACACACAGATGCACGCAGATGGAAGCAGCCACAAATGACCACGAATCGGCACGAATGACCGAACTGCCCGCAAAATTTAAGGTTGGACTAGGTTTGACTAGGTCGGACTTGGTTTGACCAGGTTTGACGAAACCGGCTTCTGGGAGACGTGCTGTAGCCGCGCTTATTAAGCGCGGCTGTTCGCCCCCTTGCCGCGCCGTCCTGGCGGCGTACGCCCCCGGATGTATTCTTGTCCCATACATCTTGGCCGGCACAATAGCACATTTCCGCCATCGGTCAAAGGTCAGATCAGTGACTCTGGACAGAAATCACCCTCCGGTTTCAGTGTCTGCGCTCAAGAATCCTCCAGATAATGATCACAGTCTGGCCAATGAGGTAGATAGTTAAGAGCAAGCGAAGATGCTGACGAGGCCATCCGCTTCTCTGTGACCAGTCGAGGAAGAACCCAAAAGCAGTAATGAAAGCTCCCGCGAATAGAGCCGGTAAAAACAGGCGTTGGTCGTGGGAATAGATGCCTATGCCAGCGACGCCAGCGGCGGCCAAAACCCCGTAGAGCACGAATCGCCAGGCAGGAATCCGTGCCCTTGATGTCTTGTTGAACCTCATGCGATCCATGTCCACCTGCCCCTTCGCCCGGTGAGACTTATACCCCTCTTGCAACCGCCAGCGCAATTACCTCTTCAGCCCCGGCTTTGCGTAAAATTCTGGCGCAACTGTCCATCGTGGCGCCGGTGGTGAAGACATCGTCGACGAGCACGAGGCGTTTGGCTTTGAATGCCTGCGGATCGCGCACGGCGAAGGCGTCGCGGAGGTTATTGCGGCGTTCTTCGGCGCCGAGGGCGGTTTGGGTGGTTGTGTCTTTGACACGGCGCAGGGTTTTGCGGTCGATGGGTTTGTGGAATTGGCGTTGCAAGGCGGCGGCGAGGTGTTCGGCCTGGTTGAATTCGCGTTCGCGTTTTCTACGCGGGTGCAGGGGCACGGGGACGATGGCGTCCACCCGGGTCCAGTCGATGCGTTCGCGGGCGGCTTTGGCAAGCCAGTCGGCCAGATGCCATTCATAGTACATTTCGCGGTTGTATTTGAAGCGGTGGATGCTGTCGCGGACGATGCCTTCGGCGCGGCAGGCGGCGATGGCGCGGACAAAGTGGAATTTCAGGTCCTGGCAGTAGCCGCAGGCGAATTCATCCGTTACCACGCCGTCAAAGGGCAGGCTGCAACGGCCGCAATACGGTGGTTCGATGTATTTCACGCCGCCGAGACATGAGGGACAGATCACGCCGGGCTGTGTTTCTTCGAGGGGCGTGGAGCAGACCCGGCAGTTGCGCGGGTAGACGAGGTCGACGCCGCGTTTCAGCCAGGGCGCGACGGCCTTGATCAGCGTAGTGGCCGCAGTTTGTTTCGGCATAACCAGAACACTCCGAAGAACAGGACGGCCAGCACCGGCCAGACAACCGGGCTGGCAATCAGATTGTCCCGGACCCACCAGACCGGCCCGGTCATGATCACCGGCACGGTGCAAAACGCGTAGCTTTTGAGCGTGAGCACCCAGCCCGCGTGGAGGCCCATCGATAGGTACAATCCTTTGGTTTCGGTAAAGGCCAGTCCCAACACGCATCCGGCCAGCCAGAGCGTGACGAATCCCGCGGCCACTCCCGGTTGGCCAAACGACTTTGTCAGCACCTGTCCCAGATACTGGAAGCCGGTGAGCCAGGTGATCGCTGACGCGTCGACGGCGGCGGTCTGTGGTTTGAGGAAATGAACCAGGGAATACACGGCGCTGGTAATCGCGATGGCGCGGGGGAAATGTCCGCCGCGTTGCAGCACACCCTGCAGGCCGCCTCGAAATAATGTCTCTTCAATCAGCGCCACCGCAATGCCGGCGATCGTGAATTTTGCCATTGAAGAAATCAGCGCGCTGATTTCGAGACCTTCCTTCCAGGTGCGTGCTCCCAACACCATCAGCAGTGCACCGGCCACGAGGAAGGAGGCGATTCCCAGGCAGAACCCCAGCAGACCGTGCCGCCACCAATTGGAGGCCCGTACGTACCCGAGGCTGGCCCACGACCGGACATCAGCCGCGCGCAGTAGCGGCACCAGGCCGGCAAGCGCCGTCACCAATACACACCGGTCATAGACCCGGCGGAAGGGTTGCCGGGCAAGCCAGGCGGCGGCATGGATATTGTTGCCAAGCCATTGGACGAGCAGGAACGCCCAGGGAGCGACCAGGGCGCTGATGACCACAACCGCAACGGCGTACACCGCGATGGCTTTGGCGGCTCTCAATCAGGAGTCGGTTGGACGGCTGTTTTCTAGCGCCGTGAGCGGTTTGCGGCGCTGAACTTCGTTGTCCTGCTGCTCCGACACGGACCCGGGCAGGATGATTTCGCTGTAGCGGATGGAGTTGAACGGGACCCAGTAAACCTTCATCTCGTCTTCCACCGGACGTTCGATGGCCAGCGAGGTCTCGAGGTCGGCCACTTCCTGGAACCGCCGGCCGCTAACGCGGAACCCGTATTGGTCGATTTCCGTGATGATGCCGCGGATGATTTCGCGCGGGGTCTGGGCATGAAAGCGGCGCAGCACGATCCGAACACGCTGGCCCTGGAGACCTGCTTTCTCTGTCATCGTGGCACCCGTGGTCCTAGTTCGACTGGTTGCTTTGCTCTTCCAGGGCCCGGATCTTGGCCGCCTGTTTCTGGCCTTCGACGGACTCGGTCATGGAAGACGGGGCAACGGTATTGGGCTGCTGGTTCATCGATTGCGGGTCGACTCGAGGCTCGTCCGCGTTGCCCGGATTATTCGTCATATTGTGCTCGAAATGTTTCTCCAGGTCCAATTCCTGGCCTGCGCGAAGCATCCGGGCCCGGCGGCGCGCTTCGGCGACCGCTTCCTTGTCGGTGCGCATCACCGTGGGACGAATGAAGATGATCAACTCGGTGCGCTGTTTGTTGTTCTGCTGGCTCTTGAAGACCTGGCCGAAGAACGGAATATCGCCCAGGAACGGCGTCTTGGTCGTCGTGACGGTTTTTTGTTCCTTGATCAAGCCGCCGAGCACAATCGTGCTTTGGTCCTGGACGGCGACCGATGATTTCGCTTCGCGTTTCAGGATCGTCGGCACGCTCGTGCCGCTGATGTTCACGTTGGCGCCCAGATCGTTCACTTTTTGTTCGATGTCCATTCGAACGTAGCCGTCCGGATTGATCCGGGGTGTGACGGTCAGTTCGATGGCGACGTCCTTGTACTCGATGTTGGAATTCAAGCCCACCCCGTTGTTGACCTCGGTGCCGGAGCTGGTGACGATGCTGGACTGCGTCGAGACAGGCACGGGGACGGATTCACCGACCAGAATGTCCGCTTCCTGGTTGTCCATTGTCTGGATGACGGGGGTGGAGAGCACTTTGCTGTTGGACGTGCTGGCCAGCGCGTGGACGACGGTATCGAGGCTCAAATTCCTGAAGGTGGTAAACCACGTGAGACCACCCGCGCCGGACGCCAGGGCCGCGGCGGTGACGTTGCTGGCCAGGGACCCGCCCACGCCGGAGATGGTGACAGGGACGTTGCCGTCAGTGCTGTTGCCGCCTGCCTGTGAGATCGAGCGGTACGTGAAGAGGTTCTTGAAGAAATCCACGCCCACGTCCAACTCATTGTTCAGCGTCACCTCGGCAATGACCACTTCGATCTGCACCTGGGCCACGGAAGTGTCAACGCTCCGGATCAGTTCCTCCAGGCGGGCCATGTCCTCCTTGGTGGCCATGATCAGCAATGAATTTGTCCGCGGGTCAGGCAGGATTCTGACGCCCTCTTGATATTGCAGGAAGCCGGAATTCTGGGCGCTGCCACCACCGCCGCCGCCGCCAACGGAGGGAGGAGGAGGAGGAGGCGCGGCCGCCGTCCCCGTCCGGGATGAAGAGGAGGACGAGGAGCTTGATTTGCGGGTGCTGCTGCTGGAAGAAACGGAGCCGCCTGAAATCAAGGCGTTGACCAGCGACGCGGCGTCTTCGGCCGTGGCGTACTGCAGTTGAATCACCTTGATCACCACGTCGGGCTCCACCTTCGCGTCCAACTCGGCAATGATCCTGTCGAAGAAGGCGAAATTCGATGGGCGGGCGAGGATGAACAATTTATTCGTCCGCTCGTCGGCGGTCATGATGACCTTGCCTTCGACCAGGGACGAACTCTCACCGGCCCCGGCGGCGGGCTGGCCGCCCGATGCGCCCGGCCTCGGGAAACGGACCGGCGACGGCGTTGTGGGCTGGGCGGAACCGCCTCCGCCCGCGCCGATTTGCTGGGCTTCCTGGATGATGGACTGCAAGCGCGCCATGACATCGGCTGACTTGGCGTGCGACAAATCATAAATCTTCGTTTCCATGCGCAGGGCCGACGGCACGTCGAGGGCCTTGAGAATTTCCAGCATTTGATTGACGTTGGCGGCTGTTTCCGTAATCAGGATCGCGTTGGCCTTCGGCAGGGCCAGCAGTTGGCCGTAGGGGTGCATGTACGGCTGGAGCGCGGAAACAACGTCGGCCGCCTCGGAATACTGCAGGGGGATGATCTGCGTCGACAGAACGTCGGCCGCCGGCATCTCGTGGACCTTGCCCTCGTAGGGGACGCCCTCCTGCTTGGCCGTTGCGATCTGGACGACTTTGAGGAACTTATCGCCCATCGGCACGACGGCAATGCCGTTGATCGCCAGCACGCTTTCCAGCGCTTGCATCGCTTCTTCGATCGTCAAATCCGTCTGGCTGCGAAAATAAATCTGCCCCGAGAGGTTCGGAGCCGCGATAATCGAGCGCTTCGCCAATTGCGTCGCATAATATTCCAGCACGGCCTGGACCGGGGTTCCTTGAAAATCAATGACGCCAACTGACTGTTTGTGCGCGCCGGGAGGCGGGGGAACAGCGCCGACGGACGTATTGTCTTCAGCCTGGCCCTGATCGGACTGGGCCGCCTGCTGCGCCGGTGACGGCGCGGCCTGCGGCGGCTGCGCGGCAGCGGAAAACGGACGTGGCGGTTGCAGTCTGGCCGGCGGCGGTATGACGTTGGCCGGCGGCGGTTGCTGCGAGGCCGGACCCTGTCTGGGCGGCATGGGCGGACCGTACGGCGCGCCGGGGCGGCCCGCAATGGGTTGATAACCCGGACTGGGTGGATTATTGAGCAGGATGCCTGGCGCGTTCGTCTTGGCGACGCCGCCGATGATTGGGTTGCCGACCTTTACCAGGGGCGCGGGTGGCGGCGGCGCGTTCGTGGAGACAGCGGCTGTCTCGGCTTGCGCGGCGGGCACGGTAAAGCCCGGCGTCAAAAACGTCAGCGCACAGATCAGCGTGGCCAGAAAAAATAATGCTCTCATCAGCCTCCCCGTCGAAATGGAATTCGTTGGATCCGGTTTGGCGTCGGATATCCCGGGCCATTCCCTTGTTGCGGCGCCGGTCCGCCGGAGCCTAAAGGCGCGTGTTCCGGGAATGTGAGCGTGGCTGTCTCAAGTCCACGCTGGATCACAACCTTTGCCGGCTTGTCCGTAATGTGCATCACTTTTACTTCATCAATCGACTCGCCTTCGCCTGTGAAATGCGTGATGTTTTTTTGCTTGTCCAGAATGATGGCCTGCAAAACGTTGTCCTCGCCATTGGAATTCACAATCCCCACGAGTACAAACCGCGTGGCGAAATCGGGCTGGACGTCGGCCGATGCCAGGCCTGGGACCGCCCCGAAGGGTGAACGGTCAATGATGACCTGATAGGGCCCGAGATCGGCTTCCTCCGCGCCCGCCCCGGTGATGGCTGTGACGGAGGCACACAGCAAGGTGGCGCCAAGACAACGCCAGTTCACGAGTCGCCTCCGGTTGATTTGCCCGCCAGGACCTGGATTTTGATGTCGCAACGCAGGATGCTGGCATTGTCGGGTTGCCCCGTGACTTGCAGCTCCTGGACACTGATGAATCCTGCGCTGGTCTGTAACCCGTAGAGGAATTTCACGAGAGATTCGATCGTGGACTCGAACCGGCATACCACGGGCAGTTCGCGATAGACGCCTCTGTCTTCCGCTGGCATGGCTCGCCGTTCCTTGATCAAAATCCCGGAGGAAGCGCCCTCCTCCTCAAGTTTCTTCAGGACATCAGACGTCTGTTGGAATCGCTCTGATTTCTCGCCGAGATTCCGGCGCAATTGATCGTACTCCTGTTTCCAGCCTGGCGCGCGCTGGAGCGTGGCATTGATGCTGTCCAGTTCATGGTGCGCCGTGACCGTTTTCACCCGCAAATCCGTCCATTTCTTGGCCAACGGGGAAAGCACTAAGTAACTACCCCCCAGCACGATGCACGTGACGGTTGTGACGATTAGAATTCGTTCGCGTTTGTTTAGTGCCATACACTGTTCCCTGCGGGTGCGGCCGGGGCGGACTTGAGAGTACAGACTACGTCAAACTTCGTCAAGCCGCCAGCAATTGCGTCCGTGCGCATCGGCCCCGGCGCGATCTTGGAGAAGAGCGGACACTTCTCCAGTTGGCTGATGAACTCGTCGCCAACGGTGGCGGATTGGGCCTGGGCCTTCAGCACCACGGTATCATCTTTCTTGAATGAGTAGGCGTTAAGCTTGACCGTGTCCGGCATCAACTCGCAGACCGCCCGCATTACTTCGAGGACGGAATACTTCTTGTCGAGCTGGCGTTGCATTGTTTCCAACAACTGATGGATGTTCTGCGCGTCCGCAAAGGCCTTTTGCCGCTTGCTGATCTCCGCATTCACCGCCGAAAGGCGCGCCTGCTGGACGGCCATCATCGACAGAAAGGCAATCACCAACAACAAATACAACGCCGCCACGGCGATGCCGCCGCGGACCAGCCGTTTCCGCATCTGGGCGGTGCGGCGCCGGCGGCGCCATTCCTCCGGCAGCAGGTTCAACCGTGCTGTCTCAGAGCTGGCGGTCTCGGCGCACAGACTGGCCCCGGGGGTCGGCATGGAACCGTTCGTGTAGCACTGTGTGGCACCGTTCCATGTCTTGGACATTTCCTCGACTTCCGCGCGCATTTTCTCGCTCCAGGTGGCGAGAGTCAGCAGGCCGATCTGACGATGAGCTTGTTCCGCCTGCGCCGCGACGAGCGTGCGCTGTAATTCATCGCGCAGGGCCGCGCGGTTCTCCGCGCTGCCCAGCAACCCCTCCCCCAGCAACAGGGAACGGATGGTGACGGGAACGCTTTGCGTGTAGACAATGACGTTGGCCACCGTCGGGGTGACCTGAACGAAGGCGTTTAATTTGTCATCCACCGGCAGAAGATTGCGCCTGACAAAGCTGCGAAACACAGCCAGCGCATCAATACCCACCACCTCGGGAGGCAGCCCCGCTTTTTCCAGGACCTCCACGCGCTCGTTGACCGTTGCCCGGCGGGCGACCGCGACCAGCACGCGCGTTTCGTTCTCGGTCTTCTCCAGCGCCTCAAAACTGTAAACGGCCTCTTCCAGGGGAAACGGGCTCAACCCATCAATTTGCAGATCCAGCATCTGCTGCAACTCGCCGGACTGCGTAGTCGGCAACCGCAACGTCTGACACAGGACTTCTTCACATCCCATGGCCGTCACGATCCGGTGCTCACGCGGGCTGACCTGCGCGCGCAACTTCTCCACGGCAGCCTGCCAGCGGGCCTTCGTCTCCGGAGTCTCTTCGGGCGACGGCAATGGTTCGGAAATCTGGCTTTGAATGTCCACATTGTTGCCTGAACCGCGGGAGATGGTCAAATCCAGCGCGGCTTCACCGAAGAACACGGCGGCCCAGCCACCGTGGCCGCGGATCTGGGCGATATTGCCGGGTTTCAGGGAAAACTTCATAAGCCGCCACGCACTTCATTCCAAGCGACGGTCTCCATTTTGTCGCCCTGCCGTTGCAACGTCGCGACGATGGTCCGCTTGACGCCGCCTACTTCTCCAGTGGATTTTACAGTAAAGAAAACTGAATTGACGCTCACCGATTGCTGTGCCGCGTTGTTGGCGCCCCCAAGCGTCGCGAAGAAATCCTGAACGGTGTGAAACGGCTCGTCGTCGTCCGTGCCGGGGATTCCATCGGAGCCGTCGCGCCTGGTCAATACGGCGGCCACTCGTTGTTCATCCACATCCAAGATTGTCTGGAGCACAAGGGAGGAAGCGGTGTTCACATTGACCTGGCCGGAAGACATTGTCGTGAACAGGTCTTTCAATCCTGGTAGTCCGGAGTCTTCCCCTTCCGCCCCTGACCCGTTGTAAATTTCCGGTGTCACGCCGCGAATCATCAGCAGCTCCTGCACCCGGTCCAGCGGGCCGCCCTTGGCCCGATACGGAGGAACCAGTTTCTGGTAGTAATCGGTTTTCGCGCCGTTGAGCCGGGTCAAATCACCCGGCTCTCTCCAGTCCAGGATGGAGTCGACGATTACGTCGCCGTCCGACGGGTCGACGCCCAACACGTCCATCAGCCTTTTCAATTGGGTCTGCGTCATGTGGTTAATCGGCAGTTTGCTCTCTTCATCGGAGACTTTCACGTTAAATTTTCCCTCTCCGAATTCGTGGTCGACGTAAAAATCCTCGTTTGTCACCCAATCCTGGTTGAGGGCCTCGTAGCCTCCTTCGGCTGATTTCGCGTGCAGAATCAATTCCATGCGCGCGACTTCGATCCCCGATCTGGCCAGCATCTCCGCCTTCAGCTCCTTGCGACTGAAGGAGGCCACCTGCGTTTCGACGCTCATTCTGAAAGCAAATCCACTGATCAGCAAGGACAAAACCATGATCACCCACATGACGATAATCATGGCCACGCCCTGTGTCCCGGCCGTCATGCGATGGCAAGAGACTCGTATCATGGCATCAATGCCGCAGGCGGCCCCTCCGCGCTGGTTCCGGACGGTTGTGAGGGCGACTGCGCGTCCACCGGGGTGATTGGCTGCTGCTGGACCTGATTGGTGCTCGTCTGGTTATTGATCCAGACGCCTTTGGCCTGCATGGCATATTTGGCGATGGGAATGTCCACCGCGCGCGTGACTGACACGGCAGGCCCCTGCCGGTCTGTTGTGCAAAACGCGAGGGTGTATTGGATCGCCTCTGGAATGACGTCCGCGTCGTCCCATTTGTCCTTGAACGTGGCATCGCGTGGGTCCCGATAACCGATCTGCAATCCGCAGACGTTGTAGGACAACACGCGGATCTGGTTTTGGTACGAGCTGTTATCGGCCTGAAGGGCGGGTGCGTTGATGATCCCGAGGAACGGATTGCCGGCCTGGTCCCGGTAAATGCCAACGGTCACCCGCCGCATCCCTGCCACGGAGGATTCGTCAGGCGGCAGGAACACGTCGGAACTCGTCACGAAGCTGACGGAATCGCCGTCCGAACCGAGATGCGTGCCTTGAATGTCGTACAGACCGTTTTGCGAGCCGAAATAAACAATGGAACTCGTCAACTCGGCCAGCGTGTCCATGACGATGCGCTCCCGCTGAAATGATTCGGAGATGCTGCTGCTGCGTTTCCAACCGTTGAGCGCGGCGCTCCACGTCGCATACACTGTGGATATCAACAAGCCCAGGATGGCAACCGCCAGCATGACTTCCAACAGCGTGAACGCTTCCTGCCGTCTGGTGATTGGAAGCAATCTGTTCATGCCCTAATGCGCCTTCTCCGGCAGGTACCGGTATTCCGCCACCGAGTCCGACACCAGTTGCCCGCGGTCGTACCAGTAAACGGAAATCGTCTGTTGCCACAAGCCATCCGTGTCGGTCAATTCAAAGTGACGCGTCCAGGAAAACGCCGGCTCATCTTCAAACACGCCTTCTTGATCGAGCATGTCGTCCGGGCGTTCCACCCGGAACTCATAGCTTTTGTTGGCCAGCAACGTTTCCGCCATCGTGTAGTTTTGCACAGCCCGCGCCGCCGAGAGGCAGCGTCCGAGGCAATTGATCAAGGCGAACAGCCCGATCGCGGCGATCACGCTCGCAAAGAGGACTTCCAGCAGCAAAAACCCGCGTTGATCGTGC
This sequence comes from uncultured Verrucomicrobiae bacterium, assembly GCA_963817685.1. GTDB lineage: Bacteria > Verrucomicrobiota > Verrucomicrobiia > Palsa-1439 > Palsa-1439 > CAWFPN01. Next base: position 113,824 of record CAWFPN010000007.1, read on the forward strand.
AGTCTCATCGGCTCAGGTCACCTTCACCGGGTAGATGGTGGCGTGGATCGTCAGCGGATCGATGATGGCGCACAAACCCCTGCCGTTTTCTGTTCCCTGCAGCACAATGTAAATGGGATCGCAGGTGCCGTTCGGATAAAAGTCCACCTCGATTTGTTTGTCTCCCGTTGCGGGGAGGTCCTGACGCACCGCCGAAACCAGCCCCACTCGATTGGACAGTTGAACCACTTTAACTGTTTGATCTTCCTGGGCTCCGTCCTCGTTGCGGCCGGACTGGCTCACGGTGAACATCTGCCGGTCTAAATCAATATGCAGGACCGCCACGCTCTGGTGTGAAACGGCCTGGATGCGGGCCAACTGGCAGATTGTGGCAAATGAGTTCGCCGCCTCGTTGAGCAGCATTCCGTTGTAGGAGCGGACAAAGCCGGGAATGGCCAGTCCGACCATGAGCGCGATGATGAACACCACGATGCTCAGTTCGATCAGCGTAAAGGCTGCGCGGCGCGCAGCGGCCTTACTGCCAGTTGCCGATGTTGCCTGGATCGCCATCGACGCCTGCCGGGCCTAGTGAATACAGGTCATACCCGCCTGTGTTATGCGTGCCCGGATATTTGTAAACGTAGGCATTGCCCCACGGGTCCGTGCGCAGCACCGGGGGGTCAAGATACGGGCCTTTCCAGTTCTGCGGCGTGGGCGGCGACGCCGGCTGCTGGATCAACGCTTGCATGCCCTGGTCGGTGGACGGATAGAATCCGTTGTCCAACTCGTAAACACCCAGCGCTGCCTTGAAGGCGTCGATCTGATTGCGCACGGAGGTCAATTTCGCCTTCTCCGATTGCTTGCCGAGATTGACGGCCGCCACACCGACCAGCATGCCGATGATGACGACGACAAGCAGGATCTCCAGCAGCGTGAAGCCCGCCCGATTGTTGCGTTGGTATCTCTTCATCCGTCTTCGCCTCGCTTTCATTTGCCAATTCCAGAGGTCAGGTCGAACACAGCCAGCAGGACGCTCGACACGATCGTGCCGACGACAAGCGCCATGAAAATAATGATCGCCGGTTCCAACAGGGTGGTAAACAGTTTCAAGGTGTGCGCCAATTCCTGCTCATACATGTCCGCGATGTTTTTCAGCGATGGAACCACTTCACCGCTTTCCTCGCCGACCGCCAACATGTCGATCAGCAACGGCGGAAAGATCTTTCCCTTGGCCAGCGGTTGCGAAATGCTTGTTCCGTCCGTCACCCGCGTCCGCGCTTCACGGATCTCGTTGGCGATCACGCGATTGGTCATCGTGTCCTCCACGATCTGCAACGAGTTCAACACCGGCACGCCGTTCTCCAGCAGGGTCGCCAGCGTCCGGGCAAATTGGGAAAACGCCCCGGCCTTGAGAATGTTGCCGAAGACCGGCGACCGCAGTTTCAAGGCATCGATCGCCATGCGCCCTTCTTCGGTGCGGGCCTTCTGCTTGTAGACCAGGACGGCGGCCACGATCAGCGCCACCCCCACCCACCAATAATGCTGAAAGGCGTCGCTGGAATGGATCAGGATCCGCGTCGGCAACGGCATTGTGGTCCGCATCTCCTTGAACATCGTCGCAAACCGCGGGACCATGAACGTCATGAAAAAAATCACCGTGCCGATGCCCGCCAGCACCACGATCAAGGGATAAACCAGAGCGCCAACGATTTTTTCCCGCACTTCCGCCGCTTGGGCATAGTAAACCGTCAGCCGATTGAGCACCTGGTCAAGGGTGCCGCTGGCCTCGCCCGCCTTGATCAGGTTGATGTGAAATTTCGAAAAGAGCTTGGGAAACTTCGCCAGGCCGGCGGAAAGCGTTTCGCCCTGCACGATGTCGCCGTACAAGCTCGACAGAACGACACGGACCGATTTCTTCTGCGTGCGCCGCTCAAGGACCCCCAAGGCTTCGCTCACCGACATACCCGAACGCAGCAGGCTGGAAAGCTGTTGGTTGAACATTTGCACGTCCCGCTTGTTCACGCCGGAACGCATCCGCTGGGATAGCTGCTCGGACTTGGCTTGCGGTTCGCGCACGTCGACCGTCAGCGGGAAATATCCCATCCGGCCCAACTCCTGCAGGGCGGTGCGCCGATCGCCGGCCGCAAGTGTTCCCGTGATCAGTTCGCCCTTTTGGGTCTTTGCCTTGTACTGAAAGGTCGGCATTGGTTATTAGACACTTCTGAAGGCAATAACGCTCACGTGCCCGTCAGCGCTTCGTCTTCCTGGGTGACGCGGGCGACTTCATCGACGCTGGTGACGCCGTTCCTGACTTTGGCCCAGCCGTCGTCACGCAGGGTCCTCATCCCGTTGGCAATCGCCGCCTGTTTGAGCGTGGTCGACGACGTGCGCTGCAGGATCAGGGGCCGCAGGTTCTCTTCCATCACCAAAATCTCGTAAATGCCCGAGCGCCCCCGGTATCCGGTAAACCGGCATTCTTCGCAGCCCTTTCCGCGGTAAAATTTCGTCGGTTTGTCCCCGGCCGGAAAACCCACCCGCTGCAGAAACTCCTCATCGGGCTTGTATTCCTCCTTGCACGCCTTGCAAATCGTGCGGACCAACCGTTGCGCGATCAGCGCTTCCACCGATGAGCTCACCAGGAACGGCTCGATGCCCATGTCAATCAACCGCGTGATCGCGCCCGCCGAGTCATTCGTGTGCAGGGTCGAGAACACCAGGTGCCCGGTCAGCGCCGCGCGAATGCCAATCTCGGCCGTCTCCAAGTCGCGAATTTCCCCCACCATGATCACGTCCGGGTCCTGACGTAAAATGTGCCGCAGCCCGCTCGCAAACGTCAGCCCGATGTCCGGCTTGACCTGCATCTGGTTCACGCCGGGCAACTCGTATTCGATCGGGTCTTCAATCGTGATGATGCGCTGGTCAATCGAGTTGATCGTGCTCAAATAGGCGTAGAGCGACGTGGATTTGCCCGAGCCGGTCGGCCCCGTCACCAAAATGATCCCATGCGGCAGGTCCACCAGCCGGCGGATGATCTTCTCGTCCTGCGGGTCCAGCCCCAGACGGTCCAATCCCAGGAAAATGCTGCTGCGCGTCAGCAAACGCAAGCTGACGCTCTCGCCGTAGGCGGTCGGGATGGTCGAGACACGCACATCGATTTCCTGGCCGCTGCTGCGGACATTGATGCGGCCGTCCTGCGGCAGCCGCCGCTCGGCGATGTCCATATTGGCCATGACCTTGATGCGCGAGATGATCGCCGCCTGAAATCGTTTCAACTGCGCCGGCACAGGCGTCTGGTGCAACACGCCGTCCACCCGGTACCGGATGCGCAGGTCGTTCTCCATCGGCTCCAGATGGATGTCCGTCGAGCGTTCCTGGTACGCCTCGCGGATGATCTGGTTAACAAATTTGACGACGCTGGCCTCCTCGTTGCCGCTTTCCAGGTCGTCCTTCGTGATCTCCGCCTGCCCTTCCAAATCGACGACGTTCTTCTGGATCAACTCGTCCAGCGTTTCGGCTCCGACGCCGTAATAGCGTTTCAGCGCCTTGGCGAGGTCCGCCTCCGTTGTCAGTGCCAGTTGGACGCGGCATTGCGCGACCAGCCGGACCGATTCAAGCATGGCGAGGTTAAAGGGATCATTCGACGCGACGATCAACGTCCCGTTCTCGATGCGCATGGGCATGACGTTGTGCTGGAAAACCACTTTTGTCGGCACCCTGGCCCGCACACCCGCCTCCACTTCCTTTTCGGTGAGGCGCGTGAAGCCCAGATGCAGCGCTGCCGCCAGCGCATACAGAAGCTTTTCCTCCGAAACAGCCCCCGATTTCACCAGCGAACTCACGAGGGATTCGCCCGCCTTCCGGGGGGTTTTGAAAAATTCAGTCGCTTGCGTTTCGGTGAGCAGCCCTGTCTGTGTGAGCAACTGACGAAGATTCTGAGGTATTTGTTCTGTTTCAACCATCGGCTTCATGAAAAGATAAGAGAGCCACTCCCCCATGTCAAGGAAAGTGCCCCTCGGAAAAGCGACAGGCGGGCCAGTGACGGCCCGCCTGTCATTGCTTTGAATAAGCGATGTTCGTTGAATTAATGAACGTTCGCAACGGCACTGGCCGAGGCGGACACGGTCGCACTGCCGCTCGTGCCGCTGGCGTAGGCGATGTTCGTCGTGCACGCGGAAAGCGTGTCGTAAACAAAGTTCGTCGCCGATGCGCCGGGCGCCAGGGTGCTCGGGTAGCCGGACAGTGTGCCGCCAAGCAGCGGGTCGGTCACCACCACGCCTGTCAACGGGCAGGTGCCCGTGTTGCTCACAATGATACGGAAACAGAAGGTCGGGCACTGCTTCTGCGTGCAAGTCGGGTACGGTTTCTGTCCCGTGCAGGAAGTTTGGCCATCAAACTTGGAGCCCGGCCAGGTGCTGCAATTGGCGTTCACCTGCACGCAATTCGCACCGGTCCCGCTGCACGTGCTGGAGCAAACCACTTCCTTCCTCACCGCAATCTTCGGCGTGCACGGAGGCGGTACGCAATTGACTACCGCCCAGCAGGTGCTCGAAACGCTCGTCTGGCCGCAGGCCGAGCCGCCGGCCGACGTTGCCTGCGCCGTCACCGTCACCAGATTCGTGGAACTGTTGCTGACAGTTGAACCAGCCGCGCATCCCTGGCTTGTGCAATTCTGGCTGTTCGTGCACAACACCGTGAACGATCCGCCCGAGGCCAACGTCTTCGGTAGTGAGCAGGTGCTCAGGCAGCCGTTAACATCGGTCACATTGATGTTGCTCAGGATCACGCCGCTGTCGCTGGTGTTGGACACCGTCAACTTGTAGATCACCGTGTGATTCGAGCCGTCCGCGGGGATCGTCACGCTGGAGGCGAAGTTCACTCCGTCGGTGCTGGCCAGCTTGCTGCAACTAACGCTGGCGTTGACAATTGTCACGCTGGCGCTGTTGGTGGCCGAAACAGACCCGTTGCCGCTGGTGCCGCTGGCCACCACGGTGTTGACTGTGCTCACGCACAGCGACTTGGTGTAGAAGTTCGTCGCCGACGCGCCCGGCGCCAAGCTGGTCGGATATCCCGCCAGTGCGCCGCCAAACGACGGATCCACCACGCTGACGCCGGTCAACGGGCAGGTGCCGCTGTTACGCACAATGATGCGATAGCAGAAGTCGGGGCATTGACCCGCGCCTTCGTTGATTGCCGTGGCGCTGGTGCTGCCGTCATAGACTGAACCGGGCAGGCTGCTGCAATCCGTGCCCTGCTGACAGCTGCTGCTGCCGGAGTAAACATGCCCGCAATTCCACGAGCCGCAGCTGGAACCGCCGTTTCCGGTTGCGCCAGTTCGGCAAACAACGTTCTTGATGACCGAGATGGCAGGCGTACACGGAGGCGGCACGCAATTGACCACAGCCCAACAGGTGCTCGAAACACTCGTTTGTCCGCAGGCCGAGCCGCCGGCCGACGTTGCTTGCGCCGTCACTGTCACCAGATTGGTGGAACTACTGGTGCTGACGCTGGAACCTGGGTAGCATCCCTGGCTCGTGCAATTCTGACTGTTCGTGCACAACACCGTGAATGATCCGCCAGAGGCCAGCGTCTTCGGCAGCTTGCAGGTGCTCAGGCAGCCGTTAACATCGGTCACATTGATATTGGTCAGAATCACGCCGCTGTCGCTGGTGTTGGACACCGTCAACTTGTAGATCACCGTGTGATACGAGCCGTCCGCCGGGATCGTCACGCTGGAGGCGAAGTTCACCCCGTCGGTGCTGGCCAGTTTGCTGCAACTGACGCTGGCGTTGACAATCGTCACGCTGGCGCTGTTGGTGGCCGAAACGCTCGCGCCGCCGCTGCTGGTGCCGCTGGCCACGACTGTGTTGACTGTGCTGACGCACAGCGACTTGGTGTAGAAGTTCGTCGCCGAGGCGCCCGGCGCCAGACTGGTCGGATATCCCGCCAGCGCGCCGCCAAACAACGGATCCACCACGCTGACACCGGTCAACGGGCAGGTGCCGCTGTTACGCACAATGATGCGATAGCAGAAGTCGGGGCATTGACCCGCGCCTTCATTGATCGCCGTGGCGCTGGTGCTGCCGTCATAGACTGAACCGGGCAGGCTGCTGCAATCCGTGCCCTGCTGACAGCTGCTGCTGCCGGAGTAAACATGCCCGCAATTCCACGAGCCGCAACTGGGGCCGCCATTGCCTGTCGCTCCGGTCCGGCAAACAACGTCCTTGATCACCGAGATGGCCGGCGTGCACGGAGGCGGCACGCAGTTCACAACCGCCGAGCAGGTGCTCGTCACCTTCGGGTGATGGCAGGCCGTCGGCGAAGTCGCTTCGGCAACTACGTCCACTGTGTCAGTGAAGCTGGTGCTGGTAGGAGTCGGGGTGGTGACGGTGGTGCATTCCTTGCCCTTCTTGTCCTTCTTATCCTTCTTGTCCTTGCAAGGCGGAGGCGGGGTGCAGAGGGTGGTGCAATTCTGGAGATTCGTGCACAACACCGTGAATGAGCTGCCCGAACTCAGGCTGGAAGGCAGTGCGCACGTGCTGAAGCAACCGTTCACATCCGAGATGCTGATGTTGGTCAGAATCACGCCGCTGTCGCTGGTGTTCTGCACGATCAACTTGTAGATCACCGTATGGGCCGTGCCGTCCTGCGGGACGTTTACGCTCTCGGCGAAATCCACGCCATCGGTGCTCACCAGCTTGGTGCAAGTGACGCTGGCATCCAGGAGTTTCACACTCGCGCTGGCGGTCGACGTCACATTCGTGTTGCTGCTGGCACTGCTGCCGCTGGCGACGACAGTGTTGACTGTGTTGCTGCACAGCGCCGTGGTGTAGAAGTTCGTCGCCGACGCGCCAGGAGCCAGCGTGGACGGATAGCCGGCCAGCGGACCGCCAAACAGCGGGTCAGACACAACGACGTTGGTCAGTGTGCAGGTGCCGGCGTTGGCCACGATGATCCGATAGCAGAACGCCGGGCAATGCCCGTCCTTCACGATTGCCGTCGCGCTGGTCTGGCCGTCATAGTCCGAACAGGGCAGCGAACTGCAGTCGGTGCCGTTCGAGCAAGACGGGCTGCCGCAGTAAACATGATTGCAAGTCCATCGGCCGCAATCCTTCGGGTTCTGATCCTCGACTCCATGCCGGCAGGTGACGTTCTTGATCACGATAATCTTCGGGATGCATGGAGGGGCCGTGCAACTCACGGAACGCCGAGCAGAAAGTCGAGACGCTGACCGGCAAGCCGTTGCTGCCAGTCACGCAATAGCTCCCGCCCTGCGAATCCACATTCGCTGTGACTGTCGCTGTGTCGGTGAGCGTGCCGTTCGGAATACTGTTGCAGTTCAATTGGTTTGTGCAGCTGATGGTAAATGAAGCGCTCGAGGCCAGGCTGGCGGGCAAGGCCACGCTGCCCAGGCAGCCGTTGGCATCGCTGACCGAGAAGCCGCTCAAGAGCACACCCGCGCTGCTGGTGTTTTGCACGGTCAACTGGTAGATCACTTGATGCGCATTGCCGTCCTGCACAATCGTCGCGCTGGAGGCAAAGTTGACTCCGTCCGTGCTGACCAGCTTCGTGCAACTCATGCTGGCGTTCAGGACCGTCACGCTGGCACTGTTGGTCGCCGATACCGACGAACTGGTGCTGGCACTGATGCCACTGGCCACCACAGTATTGACCGTCCCTGCGCAGAGGGACTTGCTGAAGAAGTTCGTCACGACCGCGCCGGGCGCCAGGCTGCTCGGATATCCCGGCAGAGCGCCGCCGAACAACGGATCCACCACCGTGACACTGGTCAGCGGGCACGAGCCGGTGTTGCTGACGATGATCCGGTAGGCAAACGTCGGGCACTGCGGGCCATCCGCCACACCGGTGGCCGTCGGGCCATAGGCGGAGCCAGGCAGCGCACTCGGGCTCGTCGTGCCGGCAACGCAGGCCACGGCCTTGCTCACGGCGATCTGCGGGACACACACGCAATTGACCACCGCCGAACACGAAGTCGAGACCGTGTTGCTCGTCAGACAAACCACGCCACTATCCGCGCTCACCTGGGCCGAAACAGTCGCTGTATCGGTCAAGCCACCCTGAGGAACATTCGCACAATTCAATTGGTTCGTGCAGGTGATGGTGAAGGACGAGCCGGACTCCAGGCTGGCCGGCAACGCCGCGCTGCCGAGGCAACCACCAATAAGATCGCTCACGGTGAACCCGGTCAGGCTCAGGCCGCTGCCGCTGTTGTTTTGCACCGTCAACTGGTAGATCACCTGGTGCGAATTGCCATCCTGCAGGATCGTGGCGCTGGAGGCAAAATTCACGCCGTCCGTGCTGACCAATTCGGTGCAGCTCATGCTGGCGCTCTCAATCGTCACGCTCGCGCTGTCCGTGGCCGTCACGCTGGAGCTGTCCGTGCCAATCCCGTTGGCGGTCACGACATTGACGATATTGCTGCACAGCGTCTCGGTGTAAGTGTTGGTGGCCGACGCACCCGGGGCCAAGGTGCCCGGGACTGTCAATGTTCCGCCCAAGGTGTCGCTGACAGTAACGTTATTCAACGGCAACTGGCCGTTGTTGATCACGATCACGCGGTAGCTGAAGCTCGGGCAGACCCCGCCCACCACCACGCCAATCGCCGATTTCTGGCCGGCATACGGATCGGTGAAAGCACCGCTGGCAACGATTCCCGGTGTCGGACCGCCGACGATGGCCGGTTGGCAGATCACGTTTTTGACGACCGTGATGCTCGACGTGCCGATGCAACTGACGACCGCCTGGCAGCTGCTGCCTACGGTGATCGGCTGTCCGTCGCTGTCCAAGGCGCAAATGAACGGCGCCACGGTGCTGTCAACATTCGCGCTGACCGAAACCGTGTTGGTCTCGTCCATGGGCTCTCTGCATCCGGCTGGCACCGTGCAAAGGATAAGGTTGGTCTGCGCGCCGGCGGCCAAGGAGAACGGCGGCGGATTGGTGCAACCCAACCCGACAAGCGTCGGATCGGTGACTGTCACATTGGCCAGCGGTGAGTTCGTGCTGGCGGTGACGATGACTTCATAGGTCACATCGTGTGGGTTGCCGTCTGCCAGCACGGAAACGTGATCGGAAAAGTCCACGCCGTTTGTCGAAACCAGCTTCTCGCAACTGACGCCGGCCGGCACAACGTGAACCATCGCATTGTCCGTGGCCACCACGTTGGTGGTGATGTTTTCGGCGACGAGCGCATTACCGGAGACAATCACGCTGTTGACCGTGTCATTGGTATACGCGCCCACGAAATATTGGATCGCCGTGCCATTTGGCGGCAGGATGCTGGGGAAGAACGTCGTCAGATCGCCCAGGACATTGTCGCTAACGTTGCTAAGGTTCAAGCTGACGTTGCCGGTGTTGGAAACCAGGATGCTATAGCAGAAGGCGGGGCTTTGCGTCTGGGTCACTGTGCCCGTCGCGATCTTGCCATAGCCGGATGCCAGGGCGCAGGCGCCGCCGGCGGGCCTGCAGGCCACCAGTTTTGTTACAGAGACGCCAGGTGTCCCGCAGCACTCAAACGACGTGTCGCATTCCGACATGACCGGCGAGCAATCGGAGGAAACATCGCCCTCCGCGTTCACCACGGCCATGACACCGTGTGCGCCGGGCATTTCGCAAGTGAAGGAACCAAGCGAGTTGGTCACTGACTGTCCGGGAGCCAACGGCCCCGGGATGACGACTGTGTTCGTCACGCCCGCAATGATATTTTGCACCTGCACATTGAGAAGATTTTGTGCGTTTCCTGCGCCGGCCGTCACGACCACCCGGGCCTCAATCGTGTCACCAATGTTAATTCCCGCGTAAGCGCTCTGGCCGCAGAGGTTGGTAACGACCTGAACATCGTTCGTATAGAGTAGCACCTGACATTGCACTGTGGTGGGCAACACGTACTGGCACCGCAAAATTCCCGTGGGTTCGCCCTGGGCGGGGCCGTCGGCGTTGGATCCGGACGTTACTGTGACCGTCGGCCTCAATCGAGCGCAGGGATCATCCACAGCAGCGTTGACGTTGGTGACGGCAAACTCGACATCGTAGCCCAAGGGGACTCCTGCGGAGCTCATGCTGACCGCCGCGCCGAAGCCGGCAGTGCCCCCTATATTTACTGCAGCATGACCTGACGCCGTGCTGTTGTTCTCAAAATAATCAACCGTTACATTCGCGCCATTGGTGAAGAGAATCGTCAGCGTATAGCTTTCCTTTGCACCAGGTGCGTTGAAAGAATCGGATGGATCGTCTGACGCACCGGAAGCACCCGCTGCATCGCCGCAGGTGAAAATGTCAACGACTGAGTCGGTGGTCACAAGATTACAACTTGTGAGCCCAGTGCCCTCCAGCACATTCGTGCCGATTGACTGCGGATCGCCATTGCCGTCGGCGTCAAACGGGCGGACCGATCCCCGTTGAATCGGTGGAGTAATCGAGGTGGGGCAAGGAGGAGCACCGCCGCAGGTAAGAGGGTCCATGTAGTCGGGATTGGCCGCGGTACCGGAGCCGCCAGGGAGGTCGACACCTACAAAAATCGTTCCGCCATTTACATTCGGATTGTAGGCGGCAATCAACCGGCGCTGATTGAAGCCCGAAGGATGATACTGGCCAGTTTGGCTGCCCAACACGCCCACAGGAGATCTGCCGAGGCCTGCAGTGCCATTACCATTGGCATCCACTGTCTGTCCGGGAATGGACGGGGCCGGGCTGTTGGAAACGCATACGCCCGGTAATGGATTGCCACTGACATCAAAAAATTCACTTATGTCACCCTGGAGCAACAGCGTCCCGGTGAATACATTGGTCTGAGTATCGCCACGGGCAGCTGGATTGAATATCGCGAGTGAACACAGCAGGATACCTGCAAAAAAAGCTTTGGAAATCATGACAGAGCGGTTCATTCTAGTTCTCCCTTTAACGCTGTTCTTTTCCCTATGGCACTCGCCTCACCACGGCCTGTGCTGCGACGGCACCCGATCAAGAAACACACCCCAACACCGCGCAACCCTGTGTACAAACGTTTGGCAGGGCCAAACGGTAACGAAAAACGTTCCTTACCCTTCCCTCATCGTCAAATACCCTTTCGACTGGAAAAGGGCCCGCCAGGCGAGCCCGTCAGGGCTCGCCTGGCATCCTCACCTACCGGTTTTACAACAAACCCTACGGTCCCTGGCAGGCAAAGCCCGCCGCGCAGAAGTTCGTTCCCGTCAAGAAATTCGACGGAATTGATTCGAGACCCTTCTTCGCCAACTTCACATTCGCACCACAATCAAGCAATCCGGTGCTTGTTAGCGCCGTCGCAGTGCCGGAATTGTTGAATGCCATCAATTGCGCGGTCACCGTCTTGATCGCGTTCGTATTTCCGCAGGCCGCCGCCGCCCGTGCCTGGACCAGCAGGTTGCTGGCGCTGCCACCCATGCATGTCGTCGGATCAGTGCCGAGCAACACCTTGTTGGCAATTGCCGCGATCATTTGGACAGCAAATTGCTTGCGGATGGCAGGCAACGACTTCCCGTTACTGGACGCCCACATCAGCCCCTCAGCCTGATTGAGGGCATCCTGCGCCGTCAATATCTTCTTGCTGTTGGCGGCCTTTGCGGGCAGACAAACAAACCCAAGATCAAGCTTGCCGCCATTCGCCTCGATCGCTTTGAGCAACGTCGCGCAATTTGTCTCGGTGCTACTGCTGCGGTCCTGCCACCACGTCGGCTGGCGCGTGACGCACACCAGCGTTGGCGATATGCCCGTCTGCGGGGCGCACGCCTGGACAACAATGGAGGTGACACAGGTATCACTGCGGCCGTTGGCGGAAACCGCCACACTCAACACAAGCGGGCCTTCCGCTCCGGCGATGACGTCCACAATGTTGCTGCTCGTCGATCCCAGGATCTGGCCATTGCCGTAAACCACCCAGTTAAAGGTCGAGTTCGTCACGCTGCTGGTCACTGTATACGAGTTCGTCGAGGCGACGCAGGCCGTATTGCTCGCAACGCCAATGATGCAACTCGGGCACACATTCGTGCAGACCGGGCAGATGTTAGTATTGCAGCCATCGATGGCAATCTGGCAACTCGCCAGACAGCCGCCGCAGATCGACCCGTCGGCCATGACCTCGTTCGGGCCAATGACCGTCACCGAGTAAACGCCCGCCACATCCACTGTGATGCACTGCGAGAAGGCCATATACATGTTCGGGCCGCTCCAAGAGTAAGCCAGCGAGCCGCCCGGCGCGCAGAGCACAGCGGAGTTGCCATTGCAAATCACGTTCGTGCTGGCGCTGATCGTGCAATCGGGTTTCGGGATTACCGTCAACATGAACTGGCAGCTGTTCTGGCAGCCGTTCGAGTCCGTGACCGTCACCGTGTAGGTGCCGCCAATACCAACGTCCACGCACTGAGCGCTTGCCGTGAAGTTGCTTGGGCCACTCCAGGAATAAGCCGCCATGCCGTTGGTCGCGCACAGGTGCGCCGTCAGGCCGCCGCAGATCATGTTCGTGCCCGTGATGCTGCACGGCGGCAGCGGGTTGATCGTCAAGGTATGGTCGCAGGTGCTGGTGCAGCCATGCGCATCCGTAACCACCACCGTGTAGTCTCCCGGCGTGCTGACATCAATGCATTGGGCGTTCGAGATGATGTTCGTTCCCAGCACCCAGACGTAACCAGTCATATTCGATGTCGCGCACAAGTGCGCCGGCGTGCCTACGCAGGTCGCGCTGGGACCACTGATCGAACAGGTCGGCGGCGTCAGAATCACCAACTCCTGCGAGCAGGTATTCGTGCAGCCGTTCCCGTCGGTGATCGTGACGGTGTACGTGCCCGCGTTGCTGATGTGGATGCATTGCGTGTTCGTGGTGAACCCACTCGGGCCGGTCCAGTAATAATTCGCCATCCCGGGCGTCGCGCAGAAGGTCGTCATCGGCAGCATCGTCGTGCAACCGCAGATGATATTGGAGCCCGTGATTGTGCAGGCCGGCGGCGTGTAGTTCGTCAACGTTTGCTGGCAGGTGCTCTGGCAGCCCTGGCTCGACGTAATCGTCACCTTGTAAACGCCTGGTACACTGACATTGATCGACTGGGTGCTTGCCGTAAACCCATTCGGACCAGTCCAGGCGTATGCCGTCATGCCCGGCGTTGCGGAGAACATCGTGCTGCCGCCCTGGCAGACCGTGGTGTTGCCCAAGATAAAGCAGATCGGCTGCGGATTCACCGTCAACGACCTGGAGCAAGTGCTCTGGCAGCCGTTCGAATCCGTGATTGTGACCACGTAGACACCAGCGGTGCTGATGGTGATGCACTGCACACGAGCCGCGAACCCGTTCGGGCCGGTCCACGAATAACTCGCCATGTTCGGTGTCGCACAGAAGGTCGTCTGAGCCGTGCAATCGCACGCGCACAACACGTTCGATCCCGTGATCTCACACGGCGGCAAAGGATTCACCGTCAACACGCCAGAACCGCTGCCCACACACCCGTGCGAATCAGTCACTGTCACGGTGTACGTGCCGCCAACGCTGACAGTAATATTCGAGGTCGTCGCGCCTGTGTTCCAGGAGTACGTAAATGGTCCCGTGCCGCTGGTCACTGTTGCCGTCAACGTCGCAACCGAGTTGGAGCAGACCGCCGCTGAATTCACGCTCACCACCGGGTTCGGATACACCGTCAACACGCCCGAACCACTACCCATGCAACCATGATGGTCAGTTACTGTCACGGTGTACGTGCCGCCAACGCTGACGGTAATATTCGAGGTCGTCGCGCCTGTGTTCCAGGAGTACGTGAACGGTCCCGTGCCGCTGGTCACCGTTGCTGTCAACGTCGCCAGCGAGTTGGAGCAGACCGCCGCTGAATTCACGCTCACCACCGGGTTCGGATACACCGTCAACACGCCAGAACCACTGCCCACACACCCGTGCGAATCAGTCACCGTCACGGTGTACGTGCCGCCAACGCTGACAGTAATATTCGAGGTCGTCGCGCCTGTGTTCCAGGAGTACGTGAACGGTCCCGTGCCGCTGGTCACCGTTGCCGTCAACGTCGCCAGCGAGTTGGAGCAGACCGCCGCTGAGTTCACGCTCACCACCGGGTTCGGATACACCGTCAACACGCCAGAACCACTGCCCACACACCCGTGCGAATCTGTTACCGTCACGGTGTACGTGCCGCCAACGCTGACGGTAATATTCGAGGTCGTCGCGCCTGTGTTCCAGGAGTACGTGAACGGTCCCGTGCCGCTGGTCACCGTTGCCGTCAACGTCGCAACCGAGTTGGAGCAGACCGCCGCTGAATTAACGCTCACCACCGGGTTCGGATACACCGTCAACACGCCCGAACCGCTGCCCACACACCCGTGCGAATCAGTCACCGTCACGGTGTACGTGCCGCCAACGCTGACGGTAATATTCGAGGTCGTCGCGCCTGTGTTCCAGGAGTACGTGAACGGTCCTGTGCCGCTGGTCACCGTTGCCGCCAACGTCGCAACCGAGTTGGAGCAGACCGCCGCTGAATTCACGCTCACCACCGGGTTCGGATACACCGTCAACACGCCCGAACCGCTGCCCACACACCCGTGCGAATCAGTCACTGTCACGGTGTACGTGCCGCCAACGCTGACAGTAATATTCGAGGTCGTCGCGCCTGTGTTCCAGGAGTACGTGAACGGTCCCGTGCCGCTGGTCACCGTTGCAGTCAATGTCGCAACCGAGTTGGAGCAGACTGCCGCCGAATTCACGCTCACCACCGGGTTCGGATACACCGTCAACACGCCAGAACCGCTGCCTACGCACCCGTGCGAATCTGTTACCGTCACGGTGTACGTGCCGCCAACGCTGACGGTAATATTCGAGGTCGTCGCGCCTGTGTTCCAGGAGTACGTGAACGGTCCCGTGCCGCTGGTCACCGTTGCCGTCAACGTCGCCAGCGAGTTGGAGCAGACGGCCGCTGAGTTCACGCTCACCACCGGGTTCGGATACACCGTCAACACGCCCGAACCGCTGCCCACACACCCGTGCGAATCAGTCACTGTCACGGTGTACGTGCCGCCAACGCTGACGGTAATATTCGAGGTCGTCGCGCCTGTGTTCCAGGAGTACGTGAACGGTCCCGTACCACTGGTCACCGTTGCCGTCAACGTCGCAACCGAGTTGGAGCAGACCGCCGCTGAATTCACGCTCACCACCGGGTTCGGATACACCGTCAACACGCCAGAACCACTGCCTACGCACCCGTGCGAGTCAGTCACTGTCACGGTGTACGTGCCGCCAACGCTGACGGTAATATTCGAGGTCGTCGCGCCTGTGTTCCAGGAGTACGTGAAAGGTCCTGTGCCGCTGGTCACCGTTGCCGTCAACGTCGCAACCGAGTTGGAGCAGACCGCCGCTGAATTAACGCTCACCACCGGGTTCGGATACACCGTCAACACGCCAGAACCACTGCCCACACACCCGTGCGAATCAGTCACCGTCACGGTGTACGTGCCGCCAACGCTGACGGTAATATTCGAGGTCGTCGCGCCTGTGTTCCAGGAGTACGTGAACGGTCCTGTGCCGCTGGTCACCGTTGCCGCCAACGTCGCAACCGAGTTGGAGCAGACCGCCGCTGAATTCACGCTCACCACCGGGTTCGGATACACCGTCAACACGCCAGAACCACTGCCCACACACCCGTGCGAATCAGTCACCGTCACGGTGTACGTGCCGCCAACGCTGACAGTAATATTCGAGGTCGTCGCGCCTGTGTTCCAGGAGTACGTGAACGGTCCCGTACCACTGGTCACCGTTGCCGTCAACGTCGCAACCGAGTTGGAGCACACGGCCGCCGAGTTCACCGTTACAATCGGGATAGGATTCACCGTCAATGAACCCGAGCCGCTGCCCATGCAACCATTTTGATCGGTGACCGTCACATTGTACGCGCCCGCCACACTCACGCTAACCGTCGCCGAAGAGGCGGAGAACAGACTCGGGCCGGTCCAACTGTACGTGTACGGCCCCGAGCCGCCGGTCACTGTTGCCGCCAGGACGGCCGGCAATTCGTTGGCGCAGTTGGTCGAGGAATTCACCGTCACCACCGGGAGCGGATTGACCGTCACGGTAGCGGAACAACTACGGGTGCATCCGTTCGTCGAGACAGTCACGGTCAGCGTGAACGAGCCGGCCCCACCCGCGTTAACTGTGACTTCCGGCGTATTGGTCGACCCGACAATCGTGCCGTTGCCGGTAATGGCCCAATCAACCGCGGAGCCTGGAATGCTCAGGAATACGGAATACGCCGCCGACGAGGCCCCGGCACAGAGGTTCGTGGGCCCGGAAATCTGGCAATTCGGACAAGGCAAGCATTCGACATAGGCCAGGCATGTGCTGGCCGCAGTCCCGGAGCCGCATTCGCCCTTTGAATTATCAACCGAGCCGCTGACGTCCACGGCATTGGTCTCGATGACCTCCTGGACGGACTCGCAGGAGGCCGTGACGGTGCACAGGGCGATATTGGTGAGGCTGTTGGCGGGCAGGAACGGGATGGTCGTGCTGCAACCCGTGAAGACCCCGTTCACGGTCACGTTGGTCAAATCAGCCAGGCCGCTTTGGATCGTCAGGCTGAATTCAATTTCATGCTGTTCGCTGTCTCCGGGGATAGCAACGCTCTGGGCGAAGTTGACCCCATCGGTGCTGGCCAGTTCCATACAAGTCAAGCTGGCCGGCAGGACGATGGCATCCGCGCTGTCGGAGCCGCTGACCCAGTTTGTCGTTTCGGTGTCCTTGGCGCTGGCCGTCACGGTATTCATGGTGTTGTTTGAATACGTGGCGCTGTAGTAGAATGTCTCCGTCGCGCCCGGCGCGAAGTTAGTGGTGCCGAAGGAACCGAGCAAATTACCCAGGACGGTATCCGTCACATTGGTGATGGCCAGATAGGCCGAACCGCTGTTCGACACGGTAATGCTGTAGCAGAAGGAAGGATCACTGGAATCGGTCTTCACGCCGGTAACCACGTTGGTGGTGTAGGTGAGCGCCGAGCAAGGCACATCGGCAATCGCGCAGGCGATCTTCTTGGTGACCTTGATACCGGGGATACCGCAGCATTCGAAGCTTTCCTGGCAGGTTGTTCCGATGGGAACGCAATTGCTGGTGATTGAACCGATGCCTGTCACGTCAGCCATGATGTTATGCACGCCCTGCGCCTGACATGTGATGCTGCAGACGGTCGTGGTGGACGAAGCGCCCGGAGCGAGCGGGGTGTTAACGGTGATCGGCGTCGAGCAGTAGTTTGAGGTAATGCCGATTGTATAACTGCTGACGTTTTGCAAATTGTTCGTCGGGGCCGTGACGACGACCGCCACTTCCACCGAGTCGCCGACGTTGACACCGATCGGGGCTTGATCGCCGCATTCGTTGTCAACCACCTGGAGACTGTTGGTGAAAAACAGCAGGCTGCAGCTCAGCGAAGTCGGCAGGACATACTGGCAAGTGAGAACGTTATTGTCCTCACCCTGGGCCGGACCATCACGGTTGGAGCCGGAAGTGATGCTGACGACTTGCTGCAAGAGCGTGCACGGATCCACGTGGGCGTTCACGTTCGTGATGGCAAATTCGACGTCCCAACCGAGCGGGGCACCGGTCCCATCAATGCTGGCCATCGCGCCAACGCCCGCGGGGGCGCTCACGCTTATTGTCGCTTTACCCCGGGGTGTAAAGTTGTCCTCGGTCAACTGAATGGTGAATGTCGGGTCGTTCGTGAAGAGAATGGAAACAACGTAAGACTCCACCGCGCCCGGGTCCGCATTCCCATCAGAGGGATCATCCGTAGCTCCCCCTGCTCCAGCAGAGTCACCGCAGGTAAACAAGTCGATGACCGGGGCAACCGAAACCAACCCCACAGTAATATTCGTGGCATCCGCACACCGTCTCAGGATGGAGCCATCCCCCAACCGGCCGATGGACTGCGGCTCGCCGTTACCGTCCGAGTCAAATGGCACAATTGGACCTCTCTGTGTCGGAGGAGCGCCGTTGGAAGGCGCCAATGGATCCGTGTAACTCGGGTTGGCCAACGTTCCCGACCCGCCCGGCAAATCGATGCCGACGTAAATCGTTCCCCCGTTCACATAGGGGTTGTACGCGGACATGATCCGCCGCTGATTGTAACCGGACGGGTGGTATTGGCCTGTTTGACTGCCCAACACGCCCATGGGGGATTTGCCCAACCCAAGAGTGTTGTTGCCATTGGCGTCCGTTGTTTGTCCGGGAATCGAAGGGGCCGGGTCCTGCTTCACGCAGACGCCGGGCAAAGGATTGCCACTGCTGTCAAAAAAGAAACTGATGTCACCATTCAGGGGAATCGTTCCCGTGAAAACATTGCTTAAGGTTTCGCCCCTGGCGACCGCACTGCACAGAATGACAGTGGCAACAGCAAAACACAGCCGCAGAGAACTCCCCGACTTGATCGATGACTTCATGACTTTCCCTTTCCTCACAAAACGGCGTTCATCAATGAACGACATTTACCCACCAATTAAATACACTCGCGACACAGCACGACACTACCCGTACCTAAGCTACAGAAGAATCCTAGGCACTGAAATGGTAACCATGTGACCCAACTTCTCCACAAATACACACCGCACTTAACACGCCTCAACCGCTTTCCCCTTTAACACACCGACCCCCGCAAAAGCAACAAAAAAAAGCGCTTCAGGGCCGTTGACACCCCTGATTCCACAGCTTGCCAAAGGGAAAAACACCAAAACCAAGGCGACAAGCCTGTCCACCGTTACATAATATGGAATAATCGGAACAGGCGGGATACGCCTTGCTCGTTGAGAGCCCGGACTCTATGGCCCCAAATAAATGGTATCGAGCGTCGCCAGCGAGTCAGCGGCGTAGGCCCACCCTGAACTCACAATGACGTCGCCTGCGTTCCCCATTGTCAGAATCAAGTTGCGCAAGACCGGTGACGACGGATTGGATACATCCGCAATCGCAAGTCCGCCCACCGAATTCCCAAGATACGCCTTCGTGCCGCTGATAAACAGGCCGATGGTGCTGGCACTGCTGTTTCCCGCAGCCGCCAAACTGCCCAACTGTTGGGGACTCGCAGGATTACTGACGTCCACGGTGATCAACCCGCCGGCTGATCCCGCCACATAGGCGACATTGTTCTGCACCTTCACCGCCACCGCCGATATCGGATAGCCCATCGACAGCGACCCCAGGACCGACGGCGACGCCGGATTGTTGACATTGACGATCTGGAGCGAATTGCCGTCCGCCACATAGGCCGCACCATTGGTGACGGTCACATCTTTCGCTGTGCCGGGCAGCACGATGGAGCCCATGTTTGCCGGACTGGCTGGATTGCTTACATCCACGATGCTCAACCCCTGCGAACCGGTGGCCAGGTAAACATATTGGCCGACAAGCGTGATTCCCCACACGTATCCTGACGGCTTGTAGGAACCGACAATGACCGGCGCAGACGGGTTGCTGATGTCAATCACACGCAACCCCGCCGTGCCACAAGCCGCATACACATGCGTGCCGCCAATGGCCGCCGCGCTAAACGTCAGCGCATTTGTTTCCAGGCTGCCCACCAACACCGGCGCGGACGGCGTTTGTGTATTGATGATGCGCAACGCGCTGATGGTCTGCAGGCCGCCATCCCACTCGCGCAGGCCGGCGACCACGGTGGTGCCGCCGCTGGACGCGACCTTGGCGCCGGCGAACCATTCCATCAAATTACCTGTCTGCGACGGGGACGACAACGTGGAAACATCCACGACCCCCAGCCCGGCAACGTAATTGGCAATGTAGGCGGTCGTCCCGGCGACGCAGACGCCGATCGTACTCGCGCTCGTGACACCGGCGGGAGGCAACGTGCCGAGCAGCACCGGGCTGGACGGGTTGCTAACGTCAATCACCAGCAATCCTCCGGCCGACCCCGCGGCGTAAATGGTTGAGCCCTGCACTTTTACCTTCACAATCGAGTTGGGATAACTCACGGGCAATACGCCGACAATGACCGGTGACGCCGGATTGCTGACGCTGATGATTTGCACGGAATTCCCGTCCGCGACATACGCGTACCCGCCCGATACTGCCACGTCCTTGGCCGTGCCCGGCGTGTCCACTGAACCGACAAACGACGGAGATGCAGGATTGCTGATATTGAGAATTTGCAGGCCCTGTACACCGTCCGCAACGTAGGCATAATTGCCGCTCACCGTCACCCCGAAAGCATATGCCGGAGTGGTATACGTGGCCACGATGCTGGGCGACGCGGGATTGCCGATATCGATGACATTCACGCCGGCAGAGCCGCTGGCCACATACGCGTCATGACCCGCAATCGCAACGCCGTTGAATGTCGCTTGCCCCTCAATCAGACCCACGAGCGTTGCGTTCGAGGACACGGAAACATCCACAACATAGAACCCATCGACGTTCGTCAGCGTATTGGCCGGCGTGAAATAACTGCGGTAACCCGTCACACACGCCAGTGTTCCCGACACAGCGACATAAGCCCCATCAAACGGGACATCGGAAGCGCCGATGGCTTTCGGCGCGGCAGGGTTGCTGATGTCCGCCAGCGCCAGGCCCCAGACATCGGACGCCACGTAGGCGATGTTTCCCGTCGTCATCACGTCCCGCGCCGTCCCGACATCGGGCAGGTAACCAACCAACGCCGGGGTGGTGTTGGTGGACGCCGTGTTATTCACCGTCACCGAACTCGTGGCGGAACTCGCCATGTTCGTCACCATGTCATAGGCCTTCGCGTAAAAACTGTGCGCCCCGGCGCTCAATGCCGTTGTATCGAACGCCATGCTGTACGGCGCGCCGGTCGACGTCCCCAGCAGCGTGCTCCCATCCCGGTAGAATTCCACCTTCCACACCCCGCTGTTGTCACTGGCGGTGGCGCTCAAGGCAATTGTGTTGCTGACAACGCTGCCGTTGACAGGCGACGTCAGCGTGACCGTCGGGGCCGTGTTGTCCACGGTCACTGTGACGGCGGCCGAGGTGCCAACATTGCCGGCCGCATCGTAGGCCAGCGCGTAAAAGGTGTGCGATCCATCCGCCACGGTCGTGCTGTCGAAGTTCGCCGTATACGGCGAACCTGTGTCCGTGGCAAGCAAGACGCCGCTGTCCCGGTAGAAAGTCACCTGCGTCACACCGACATTGTCACTGGCGCTTGCGCTTAACGAGATCGTCCCTTTGACGCGAGAACCATTGGATGGAGCGGTCATCGAAACCGTCGGCGGAGTGGTGTCCGGCAGGGTCTGGGTGGTGGCGCAAGCTTGTAAGCTCCACCCTGAAACATTGCCCGCGCCATCGTAGGCCGCTATGGTGAAACAATATTGTGTGGCGGGTGTCAATCCGGTGCTGGAATAGTTTGTCGACGAGGTCGTGCCAATCAGCGCCGCGCCCTGGTACACTTTGTATCCAGCCATCCCGGAACCACCCGTGTCAGTCGAGGCGTTCCACGCCAGGTTGATTTGGCTGGAGGACACGGCGCTGGCCACAGGATTACCGGGCACGCTGGGTGGCGTCGTGTCCGGCGCGGTCTGGGTGATGGCGCAGGCCTGCGCGCTTTGGCCCGACTCCCCGCCCGCTGTGTCGTACGCAGCAATGGTGTAGCAGTATTGCGTGCTCGCAGATAAGCCGGTGACGGCATACCCAGTCGATGTGGTCGTCCCGACCTGCACCCCCGCTTGATAAATCGCATAGCCGGCCAATCCCGGCCCGCCGTTGTCATTCGACGAATTCCACGTCAGATCAATCTCGCTGGAGGACGCGGCAACAGCAGCCAGGCCGGCCGGGACGGAAGGCGTCGTGCTCCCCGACGATGCGGGAGTGGCGGCGTCGGCGATATCGGAGTAGGCCGAACTGCCCGAGGAATTGTACGCCTGCACCTGGTAGAAGTAGGTCGTCGAGGCAACCAACCCCGTGTTTGCGTATGAGGTGTCCCCCGCCCCTACCAGAGCAATCTGGGTCCAAGGACCGTTGGTGACAGTTGCCTGAACCACGGTGAATCCTGTGATATTGGGCGAGGTGTTGGTCCAATTCAGGTCGATTTCGCTGGACGACATGGCCACCGCCGCCAGCCCGTTCGGAGGATTGGGTGCATTGCCCTTCTTGAAATGCCCGTTGTTGGCCAACGGCATCACGCTGGCCTGGGTTTGACTCGCGACCGTGGCCGTAATCTGCGCGCCGCCCGCGCTCGGCCCCGTCGTGACGTAAAAAATCGTCGGACTCGTCCACTGGACGGCCGGCATCACCACCGCATCCACGTTGTTCGAGACTGAGACCTGCACGGTTTGGCGGGCCGGCGCATGGATCCGATACAACGCGCGCTGTCCGGGCGCGTAAATGCCGTTCGCGGAAGAACTCAACTCTTCCAGGATGACGAGCGAGCCGGCCGCCGGAACCTTGAGCAGCGCCTTCACGACCTTGCGCCCACTTGCCCCCGCGCTGCTCACCGCGCTCATCCAGGCGTTGCTGCCAGCCGCGGAATTATTGACGACACCCTGCGCCCTGACCACGGCGCCGACAAACTGGGCCACGGCCTTCTGAATGCTCCCGGTCGCCTTGCCCAATGCATTCGTCATATTCGACGTTTGGGTGATCCCCAGCAGATCTTCGGCGAGACCCACGGTGGTCGCGAGGTTGGCGGAGGCGGCGCCGGGGTCCCGGTCGATCAAATCGACCGAGGCGCTTCCGAGACTATCCAGAGTATTGTTCAGCGCCTGCTGAAATTGACCGAGAGTTTGCGCTGTCAGATTGGTCTGAGCAGCGGCATCCCGCGGCTGATTGATTGTGACAGACACCAGGATCGAACAGACGAGAGCAAGCCGGCTAAGACTCAATCTCGGGACTGAACTACCCACTCGCGCTGTCCCGCAATTACGCGCGCCCCTAAAAACTAATGACATAAACGACACCCAAACTAGCTTACGAATTCCCGTACTACTCTGTCGTGATTACAGCGTGTGGAATGCCAAGCGGAAAATCAAGCCTTAAGGGGCGAAAAAACGGCGATTCGACTTAAGGATGAGAGAAAGCAACCGCGGTTTGTATCAAATGTCAGAGAAAACCAGGCTGTTGTGAGAAAAACGAATGACCCGGCAGCCCTTATACAACAAGGCCTACAGGGTCATACAATCCCCCACGAATTCCGGCGTGGGACTACTGTCCAATATAAATAATGTCAATCGTGGCCGATGCATCGGCCCCGTACAGCCACTTAGGTTCAACGCAAACGTCGTGCAAGTCGCCCATCGTCATCACCGTTGCCTGCAGCACGGGAGTGGCGGGATTCGAAACGTCCACCACACCGAGGCCTCCCAGGTAGTTGGCGACGTACGCGAGCGTGCCGTTAACAACGACTCCCAACGTGCTGGCACTGCTGTTGCCCGCCGGCGCCAGAATGCCCAGTTGTTTCGGACTGGATGGATTACTGACATCGACGGTGATCAGTCCCCCGGCGGATCCCGCGAGATACGCGATATTGTTTTGCACCTTCACTTCGACGACCGAAATGGGGTAGCCAAACGCCAGCGATCCGCGGACAACCGGTGCGGCGGGATTGCTCACGTCGACGATTTGCAGCGAATTGCCGGCCGCCAAATACGCCAATCCGTTGACAACGGCGACATCCTTGACCGTGCCGGATATGCCTATCCACCCGACACTCGCGGGAGAAGCCGGGTTCTTGAGACTGACAACGCTCAGCCCCTCACTGCCGTCCGCCACGTACGCGTAGGAGCCGGCCACCGTCACGCCCCATGCATAACCAGGCGTCAGAAGCGCCCCCACAACCGCCGGAGACGCCGGGTTGCTGAGATTCACCACGTTCAGCCCCGTCTTTCCGCAGGCCACGTACGCATACGAGCCCGTCATGGCCACCCCGTTAAACACCAGGGTAGAGCTATCCAGCCTGCCAACAACAGTCGGGTCCGACGACGGTTGGAGACTCACGACCCGCAGTCCATTGCTGCTCAACAATCCACCATCCGTATACTGGATCCCCGTGACAACAGCCAGATTCGGCGTGCTGGCCATCTTGTACCCCGCAAACCAATCCAGCAGGCTGCTGGTCAATGACGGCGACGACGCCACGGAAATATCGGCGACGCCCAATCCCGCCACATAATTGGCAAGGTAAGCATGCGTCCCAGACACAGCCACACCGATCGTGCTGGCGCCAGACACTCCCGGAGGGGCCAGTGTGGACACCAACACCGGGCTGGACGGCGTGCTGACGTTGATCACCTGCAGCCCACCCGCGGACGACGCCGCGTAAACCGTCGAATTCTGCACCTTCACTTTCACGATTGAGTTGGGATACCCAACCGTCAACGAGCCGAGAAACACCGGCGACGCCGGGTTGCTCACGTTAATCACCTGCAACGAATTGCCGTCAGCCACGTAGGCAACCCCGCCTCCGACCGCCACGTCCTTGGCCGTGCCCGGCGTGTTGTAGGCGCCTGTCAGCTTCGGCGCCGACGGATTGCTGATGTTGATAATCTGCAGGCCGCCCGCCCCGTCGGCGACATAGGCGTAACTGCCGACCACGGAGACTCCCGTCGCATAGCCTGGTGTGTTGTACGTCCCCACCAGCGCGGGAGCGGATGGATTGCTGATGTTAAACACTTCCAGGCCGCTCGACCCGCACGCCACATAGGCGTCATTGCCCGAGATGGCAACGCCGTTAAAGACCGCCGCCGTGCTTTCGTTCGAACCCACCACGCTCGCCGTTGCATTGGAAATCACATAAAATCCGTTGATCGTCGACGGCACTCCAAGCGACGAGAAATAGGTCCGGTATCCAGTCACGCAACTGATCGCTCCGGACACAGCCACGTAGCTCCCGTCAAAGGGCATGTCCGCCGAGGCCAGGACCTGCGGTGTTGCCGGAGTGCTCACGTCCACCAGAGTCAACCCCCACGTGTCACCCGCCACATACGCCGTGGTCCCGCTCATCGCCATGTCCCGTGCCGTGCCGACTTCCGGCAGAAAACCGACCAACTGCAGGTTCACCGCGGCGGCCCCGCTGCCATTGTTGACGGTGACGCTTGCGACCGATGAAAACGCCGTGTTTCCGGCCCCATCGTAAGCTTTCGCATAAAACGAATGCGATCCATTGACGATCGTCGTTGTATCGAACACCATACTGTACGGGGAGGAAGCCACCGCTCCAACCAACACACCGCTGTCACGATAAAACTCCACTTTCGCCACGCCACTGCCGCAGGCGTTATCCGACGCGTAAGCGGTGAGGGCGATGCTGCCACTCACAGCACTGCTGTTGATTGGCGAGCCAAGTTTGACTGTAGGAGGAAATGTGTCAGGAGGCGCGGCTTGCGTAACAGTATAGGTCTGACCAGCGATGGTCATCGTTCCCGTTTGCGCGCAGGGGCCGGAATTGCCCGCCACCGAATACGTCACCACCCCATTCCCCGACCCGCTGCCACCGCCGGTGATGGTAATCCAGCTCACATTGCTCGTCGCCGTCCAGGCACAGCCGCCGCTACCCGTCACGGCGACAGAGCCGGACCCGCCGCTCGAGCCGACCGAGGCGCTTGTTGTCGAAAGCGAATAATCGCAGGCCCCGCCCGCTTCCAGAATCTTGAATGTCTTGTCGGCGATAGTGATCGCGCCCGTCAACGCGCTGGAAGTTGTGTTCGGCGCGATTGAATAGCTGACCGTGCCGTTGCCCGAACCGCTGCCGCCCGCCGTAATCGTAATCCAGCCGACGCTGCTGCTGGCCGTCCAACCGCACCCACCGGCGGCAATTACGCCCACCGTTCCGGAACCGCCGGCGGAGCCCACTGACACCGTGGCCGGCGAGATCGAGTAGCTGCAGGAAACTCCCGACTCGGTCACTGTGAATGTCTGTCCGGCAATCGTCATCGCTCCGCTACGCGATGTTGTCCCGCTGTTTGCGTCAACCGAGTAACTGACCGCGCCGTTGCCCGAACCGCTGGCGCCGCCGGTAATCGTGATCCAACTTGCGGCGCTGGAAGCCGTCCAACCACAACCGGCGCCCGCCGTCACCCCCGCGCTGCCCGCGCCTCCCGCCGCCGCAAACGAAGCGCTGCCGGTCGAAAGCGAATACGCACAGCCTCCTTGCGCCGCCGCCGTCGCGCACACCTCGCCGCTGAGCGCGGAAACAACACCCGCGTTATCATAGGACGCCACCGAATAGCAGTACTGCGCTCCCGCTGTCAGACCGGTGTCGGAATATTGCAGGGCCGTCGTCTTGCCGATGAGGACGACAAAGACCTGGTTGCCGCGATACACGTTGTAGCCCGCAATGCCCGAGCCGCCTGCGTCGATGGAGGCATTCCATGACAGATTAATCTGTGTGGACGACGCGGCGGTGGCCGTGATTCCTGCCGGCACACTCGGCGTCTGGCCCGGCGCGAGCCGTGGGAAGATCAACGAGCCGAATACTCCCAGCAGGGCAATGGCATGGTTCAATGAGGTGAAACGGCGGATACGACAGGGTATGGTATTCATTTATCTCCAACGCGACAGGGCGCCGGGTTTGCGATGTATTCTGTTTCTGGGGTGACGTGCAAAAATTCCGAAACCATCCGGAGCAGGAGTGGTAAATCGAGCGGCTTTTCCATCAACGCGCGCGCCTTGGACGCCATGAGCAACGGACTCTGGTCGGGCCGGGCACTGATGACGATCACCGGCACCAGCGGGTCGAGATCCGTTAACCGGTGGCAAATCTCCCAGCCGTCTTCATCGGGAAAATTCAAGTCGAGCAAGACGAGGTCAATTTCGGTCTCGCAAAACTGTTGAATTGCCTCCCGGCTGCTGCAAGCGCAAACAACGTCGTACTGCTCAAGCTGTAAGACACGACTCAGCGCGTCGCGAATGGGCGCTTCGTCGTCCACCACCAGCACCCGTTTGCGAAGCGTCCCGAATTTATCATCTTGATTTATGTGACGCGTCACGTGATTGTCTTCCCAAGTCATTCGCTAGCCCCGTGCCAGAAAATGGGGCGCAGCTTAAACTACTGCCGGAAAGGTAGTTATAAACTTCACTCCCCAACACCAAGGGTAATAAGATGGCAAGCTGGTTTCCATCACTGGCAAATCCCTTGCCAGTCGCTTTACCTAACAAACACGGCGACAACGTCTTTTCGCTGGCGAATTGGTAGCATCGCAATGAACATTCACCACCGGCTACGACTTGTCCTGTTTATGATTGCCGGAGCGGCGGCGTTGGTCGCAACCGGCTGGGTGGGTTGGCGTGCCTATTGCATCGTGCGGGGAATCAACCAACCCCGCATCGGCATTCTGAGCGCGGTGAAAGTGGAGTACTCAGGCATTTCACTGCGCGTCACCGACGATATCAGTGCGATGAACCAGACACTGCTGCACTATGCCGCCAGCGGCAATCGCGTGGACCTCGATCGTTTCCAAAAGCAAAGCACGGAGTTCCGGGCCTGGATCAATGATCGCCGCGCGTCGTTGAGTCGGGGCAAACTCGTCATCGTCGAGCCCGTGACCCTGACCATCGATGTCGGCACCCTGCTCGACCAGATCAATTCCACCTTTGACCAATATCTCAGTGACGCTCAACAAGTCCTTACCTTCACCGGCTCGAAGGAAACGGGCGAAGCCATGGAGCGCTTCGGCAAGGCAAATGAAACCTCCCTCAAACTATTCACCCTGGCCAGCCAGGCGCGCGCCCAAGCGGAGGCCGTCGATCTGTTTCTTGGCGTCTCCACGGAATGGCTGCCCTCGTTCCGCCGCTTGATCCTTGCCGCCGCCGTGATCCTGGGCGGGATCTACATTTGGCTGGCTCTCTCCCTGGTGCTGTTCATCTATCGCCGCGCCGTCGTGCCGTTGCGGATGAAACTCGTCGAAAGCAGCGCCATCATCGAAAAACAGGAAAAGCTCGCCCATTTCGCCGAACTGGCCGCCGGCCTTGCCCACGAGATCCGCAACCCGCTGACCGCCATCAACGCCCGGCTGTTCACGCTGCAAAAATCCATCAGTGAAGGCTCCGCCGAGTTCGAGGACACCATGGTCATTCGCGCCGAGATCAGCCGCCTGGACCGCATCGTGAAGGATTTCCTAAAACTGGCCCGCCCCTCCGAACCCAATCTCATCGCGATGTGGGCGGCACCGGTGCTCGATGACGTATGTGACCTGCTGCAGCCGGAGATGGTCAGGCGTACCATTCAGCTCCAGGTGGGTTCCACGGTCAATACGCGGTTCCGGGCCGACCCGCAACAGTTGAAGCAGGTGCTGATCAACCTCGTCCAAAATGCCGCCCAAAGCATCGGCCACGACGGCGTCATCACTCTCAGCGCGCGCGACAGCAAACACCGCGTCAAGGGCCGTCACACGGACGCCGTGATCATCGAAGTTGCCGACACCGGCCCGGGCATCCCACCCGAGGTGCAAGAACATCTGTTCGACCCGTTTTTCAGCACCAAGGAAGGCGGCACGGGATTGGGGTTGCCGATTTCCGCCCATATCATTGACAAACACGGCGGGGCGCTGGAATTTCAAAGCAGGGTTGGCACGGGCACGACCTTTGGGATTATCCTGCCAATCTGCGAGACCACGGATGAAGCCGAAGATACTCATCATTGAAGACGACGAATCGCTGGCGGCCTCCTTGAAGCGCATGATGGAGATCGAGCGCTACGAGGTCGTCGTGGCATCAACCGCCGACGCCGCCCTCGGACTTGCCAGGGACGCCCGCGTCGATCTTGTGGTGACCGACCTGCAGTTGGAAGGCCCGAAAGGGATGGACGCCACGGCCGGGTTGAAACTGATCAGCGCGTTGCGCGCGGCCCGCCCCCAGTTGCCGGTCATTCTGATGACCGCCCATCATTCGACGGAAACGGCGATCGAGGCCACCAAACTGGGCGCCTACGATTACATCCTCAAACCATTCGACCCGCCCGTGTTGCTCGATCTGATCGAGAAAACCATCGCCGGCAGCCGGCTCATGTCGGAAACGGTGCAGCTGGGAGGCGCCGCCCCCTCGCAAGACGCCATCGTGGGCAACAGCCCCCTGATGCAGGAAGTCTACAAACACATCGGCCGCGTCGCCGCCAAACCCGTCACCGTCCTCATCCGGGGCGAAACGGGCACGGGCAAGGAATTGGTGGCCCGCGCCCTTTACCAGCACAGCGACCGCGCCGACCAGCCGTTCATCGTCATCAACTGTGTCGCCATTCCCGAGACCCTGCTGGAAAGCGAACTCTTCGGGCATGAACAAGGCGCGTTTACCGGTGCGCAGACGCGGCGCATCGGCCGCTTCGAACAGGCGGGCCGCGGCACCGTCCTGCTTGACGAGATCGGGGACATGACCATGAGCACGCAGGCCAAGTTGCTGCGCGTGCTCCAGGACAAGACGATCCAACGCCTCGGCGGCCGGGAGACGATCCCGATCAACGCGCGGATCATCGCCGCCACGCATCGCGACCTGGAAGGGGCCATCCGCGAGAAGCAATTCCGCGAAGACCTGTACTACCGGCTCAACGACGCCGTGATTGTCCTGCCTCCCCTGCGCGAACGCCGGGAGGACATCGGGGCGCTGGTCCACTACTTCATGCAGCGCTACGGACCGGAATTGGGCACGGCCAATCCGACCATCAGTTCCGACGCCCTGGAACTGCTCCACAGCCAGCCATGGCCGGGCAATGTTCGCGAACTGGAAAACGTGGTGCGCAAGGCCCTGCTCTCGGCGCGCGGTTTCACCATCGGCACCGACAACGTGCGCACCGCGCTGATGAAGTCGCGACTTCACCAGCCTGTGACCAACCAGCCGCTGAGCGATTACATCGCCGAACTGCTCGGCGCCGCCGTGCGGGGCGAACTGGAGAACGTCCACCTGGCCCTCACCGAAGCCGCCGAGCGCGAGCTCTTTTCGCAGGCGATCAAACTGGCCCACGGCAACCAGGCCAAGGCCGCGAAATGGCTCGGTCTTTCCCGCCCCACCATGCGCGAGAAACTCAAGACCTACGGCCTGCGCGCCCTTCCCGAGAGCGACTGATCCAGGTCGCCTGCTCGGGCGCGGTCAGGCTTGTCTGGCGGAAACCAGTTCCTGCGTGCGCTGGTAGCGCGGCAGCGGCGGGATCCCCATCTTGATGGCCAGCGCGGCGATTTTGCGGCGGTGTTTGATCACGGTGGGATGTGAGACTTTCAAGCGGGCGGCAATCTCGCGGGCACGCAACCCTTCGGCCAGATGATTGAGGACGGACTGCTGGAACAGCGTCAGCTCCGACGACAACGCCGCTATGATGTCCCGGGCGCTGACCTGCGCAAACTGGGCGTCGTCCAACTCTGCTGGGCTGGAGAACGGACCGAGTTCCTCGCACTCGCCGGGGAACAGGACCCGGCCTTTGCGGCGCTTCAACGAGTCCACACTCCTGCCGGCCACGATATGGTTTTGCAGGTGAAATTTGCAGTTCTGGAGATACCAGCTTCTGCTTTGGCCGGGACGACGTTCTTCCAGCAGCCAGAGGTGCACCATGGCTTCCTGGATCAGGTCCTCCCGCAACGTCACGTCCGACGTCAGCCGGTACGCGATACTGCACAGCAACTCCCGAGTCCGCAGATCATCAATCAGCATGCTTGCCTCGCCCAATTCCCTTTTTCCCCCCAAGCATCTCGGCCAGAGGACTCTCACTCGCACCAATATACTGCTCTGACTCGTCGGATTTGTCGATAACAAAAATGTCTGCCAACCCAGAAGATGCAAGGGCTGCGCGACTGCTGCCTCCCGCCATGAAATGCCTAAAACCGCGCCATTTTCCTTCTTCGACGGGAAATTTATGGCCGGATTAGGTCGTATTAGGCCGTTTTGGGTGGGATATTGATGAGATCCACGGATTTCGCGGATAAAGGGTCTGGCTGGGAAGAGAAAATTTAAGGCTGGACTAGGTTTGACTAGGTTTGACTGGCCATCCAAGACCTTGGTGTAGAGTAACTTGCCAATTGCTGTTTTCGATGCTCTATTCGTCGAATCCATGAGCGACGGTGGAAGCCTCGGCGAAGGCGGGCCAGAAAAATTTAAGGTTGGACTAGGTTTGACTAGGTGCGACTTGGTTTGACTAGGTTTGACTGGCGGGGTTGCGCTCCCGCCTGACGGCCCCTTTTCTGACAAATTGTCACCCAACGCCCTGTCCGTCGTCGTGTCCGCCGTAACTTTAGCGAAGGCGGAAGACTTGGCGTAGGAGGAAGCCGCTCCGCGAGCCGCCTTATGGGCTATGCCAATTGCATATATCATTCTGCCGTTACGGTAGCACATTTCCGCCATCCTGCAACTGTTTCGGCGGGGCGAAGGCGGCCTGGACGCTGCCGCCCTGCGCCAACAACTCCGCGGGCTTCCAAAGCCTGAAATTGCTCGACTGCAGAGGCTTTGTCTGGTTTACTCGGCCAGACGAGAAGCGAAGAGGTTGCGGTCGCCTTTACATTTCCTCCTTTGTTTCCCTCCAGAATCACAGGCCACACTGACGTCCAGGACAGCACGCGGGGCGTATCGCAAAGCGGTTAAGGAATTCGCAACGCCACCCGTCTGCCCACACAGCAACCCCCCATTCGTGCCGCCATCGAAGGAGTCATCAACATGAAGCGAATCATCATTGTGCTGCTATTTGCCGTCGGCTATCAGGTATCGGCCTCTGCCCAGGGTCCGCTTGCCCCGCCGGGCCCGCCCGGGCCGACGATGTTGACGCTCTCGCAAATCCAGCCGCGCACGCCGATCACCAATACCACGGCGCTCACCATCGGCAGTTCGGGCTCGTATTATCTGACTGCCAATATCACTGTCACCAACGGGACAGCCATTACCATCTCCGCCAGCGGCGTGACACTCGATTTGAACGGGTTCACCATTTCCTCGACAGCACCGACCGCCAGCGGCCAAGGCATCCAGTTGACGAGTGGGCTGTCCGACATCACCATTCTCAATGGCCATATTACCGGCGGCGTGACCTACAGCGGCGGACTCTATTCCGGCGGCGGCTTTATCAATGGCATCACTCACGGCAACCCCCTCGCCCCTTTGAATGTTCGCGTCGCCAATGTCTCGATTTCAGGGTGTCTGTCCGCGGGCATTTATCTGGGGATTGACAATTCGACCGTGGTTGATTCCTGCACGGTGCAAACGGCCGGCGGTTATGGGATCGAGGCTTCCAGCGTGACCCATTCTACGGTTTATCAAACTGGCGCCGCCGCGATTACGGCGAACATCGCTTCCGACTGCTACGGCTACAGCACTGGCGGCAATGGCATCACAGTCTCTCAAAGCGCCAACAACTGCTATGGCCAAAGCAATTCCGCCGGCGGCTACGGGGTGTCTGCCGGCGCAGCCAATAACTCCACCGGTATTAGCAACGGCCTTGGCGGCTTTGGGCTGTTTGCCCACAGTGCCAATAACAGTTACGGCGTCAGCAACCTCAACGGCGGCATCGGGCTGGCCGCCGACGCTGCCAATAATTGCTACGGCGTCAACAACGGCAACGGCACCGGGTTGTCCGCAAACAACGCCAATAACTGTTCCGGGATCGCGGTCAGCGGCTACGGGCTGCAGTCCCTCAGCATTGCCATCGGCTGCTATGGCCAAAGCGCCAGCGGCATCGGGGTGAACGCCTATATTGCCAATTCGTGTTACAGCAGTTCGGGCGACAGCCAAATCACCCACCCGTACAACATGCCTTGAGTTTCCCATGCACTACGCCCCCATCTTCCAACGGGTTCCGCCCATCATGGGGCGCGTCGCCACCTCACAACAACTGCCCTTGCATTCGGCTACGGTCAGACAAGCGGGGGCCGCGTCAAGTATTCTTACGGGCTTGTAAGGCTTGAATTTACTGGACTAGCGGGTGAGGCTTTGCTCTAATCCCCCTCCGGAGAAGCGTTGAGGCTGGCGTCTCGTTTGCGTTTCGTCTCCGTATCCCTCCAGCGTCGCAGGGAAAAGTGATGTTGAAGGCATCGCATGGGTCGTGTCGCAGCGCGTTTAAGATACAAAACAACGCTACCGGTCTGCCCGCGCAACAAACCCCGGTCCGGGCCGCTAAACAGGAGAATCCCACATGAATCGATTTATCATTTGGCTGCTTTTGGTCGTCGGCATTCAACTGTCAGCCTTTGCCCAGGGTCCGCTCTCGCCTCCGGGAGCACCGGCACCGACGATGAAGACCTTGCAGCAGGTCGAGCCGCGCATTGCGATTACCAATACGTCGGCTGTCACCATCAGCAGTTCCGGCTCGTATTACCTGACCACCAACATCACGGTCAGCACCGGCAGCGCCATCACCATCGTCGCGAGCCAGGTCACGCTTGACCTGAACGGGTTCACCGTCACCGGAACCGGCACAGCTCTCACTGGCATCAACTTGGGCAGCCTTCCCCAGGACATCACCATTCTCAATGGCCACATCAACGGCGGGTACACCTACAGTGGCGGAAATTATACGGGCAGCGGCTTTGCCAACGGCATCACGTACGATGGCGTCGGCAATGTTCGAGTCATCGGCGTCACGGTTTCGGGAGTATCATCGTATGGCATAGGCCTAGGCTCCGGCAATTCCACCGTGGTGGATTCCTGTACAGTGAATACGGCCGGCAGCTATGGGATTGAGGCCGGCACCGTCTCACATTCGACAGCGTATCTGTGCGGGCTCACCGGCATCGATGCGTATAACACCGCTTCTGATAGCTACGGTTACTGCACGGGTGGCGGCGACGCGGTGTATTCCTGGAACACCGTCATTAACTGCTGGGGATATAGCAT
Organism: uncultured Verrucomicrobiae bacterium; assembly: GCA_963817685.1. GTDB lineage: Bacteria > Verrucomicrobiota > Verrucomicrobiia > Palsa-1439 > Palsa-1439 > CAWFPN01. The sequence continues at coordinate 147,554 of CAWFPN010000007.1, forward strand.
CGGCTACAACGGAATCGCCGCCGGCGGCACCGCCGAGAACTGTTATGGCGTCTCTTCCAACAACGCCGGCTCAGGGGTCTCCGCCGCCACGGTACAGAACTGCTACGGAGTAAACTACGCAAACGGCTATGGCGTCTTTGCCAACGCAAATGCTATCAATTGCTATGGCGTCAGTACTACCGGTACTGGCTTGAGCGCCGGCGAAGGAGCCGAGAACTGCTACGGCTACACAGGCGGAAGCGGCGGCGGCGGACTGATCGCCGGGGCCAATGCCATCAATTGCTATGGCTACTCCACCGGCGCCGGCGACGGGCTGCTTGCCAACACCGCCACAGGCTGCTTGGGCAGAAGCAGCACCGGTATAGGGTTGTTGGCCTCCACAGCCAATAACTGCTTCGGTTTAAGCAGCAATGCTTTCGGCCTTGAAGCGGTATCCGCCGTCGGCTGTTTTGCCGCGAGCACCGCCAGCGACGCAATCCATGTCGAGGGCACAGCGCAAAGCTGTTATGGCAGCAGCGGCGCAACCGTCTCACCTAATTCGGGGGTATATGCCTTAACGGCCCAGAATTGCTACGGCGTTAACACCGCCGGCGGTTATGGCATGTATATTTCCCAAATCGCCATTGGCTGCTACGGCATCAGCTCCAACGGCACGGGATTGTTCGCCCCAATCGCCAACTCCTGCGCCGGAAGCGGCACCCCGAATTACACCGTCCCCAACAAATACAACATGCCCTGAGTCCGCCATGCACTACGCCCACAAAATCCAAAAACTTCTCCTCATCATGGGCTGCGTCCTCGCCCTCACATCAACCGCCTTTGCTTTCGAGGGCCGGATCAACGCCATTATGGTGCAAGGCAACGATACCAACGGCCTGCTTTACACAGTGGGGACGACCTCGTTGCGGGTCGAGATGACCGCCACCAACTGGCCCAATCCAGTGGACATTCTGGACATCAACTCCAGCACGCTGACTTTGCTCTTCCCGAACAACCGCAGCTACGTGCATTTGAAGGCCGCCACAGAAGCCCTGGGGGCTCCCGGCATACCCGGAATGCCAATGCCGCCCGCTGGTTTGCCACAGGGCATTGGCCCTCAATCCACGCCCGGTGTTCCGTCAATGCCGACCATGCCCAACATGCCAGCCATCCCGACAGGCGTTGGCCCGCAGGCAGGCACGACTCCAGCCATGCCCGCGATGCCTCCCAGACCCGTCCTGCCCAATATGCCAGCCCTGCCGCAGGGGGTTGGCCCGCAAGCACAGTCGGGTATGCCTTCGGCACCCGGAATGCCAGCCATGCCTGCGATGCCGATGCCCATGATGCAGAACGCCAAACCTGAACTTCAGGCCACGGGCCAGAAAACCAATCTGCTCGGCTTCGCCTGCCAGCAATATGTGCTCAAGCAACGAGGAGAGACGCTGGAAATCTGGGCGTCGGACTCGTTGTTGCCCTACCAGCCCTATTTACAAAACCAGCCCCATAGGTTCGGCCCGAGTCGGATCGAGGAGCAATGGCCCGCGATGATGACCAGCCGCAAGTTGTTCCCGTTGCTGGCCCGTCTGCGGTATGACAACGGAGCGGAACGCTTCCGGTTCGAGGTGCAATCCGTCACTCCGCAAACCCTCACCGAAGAGGACGCCAAACTGTTCCAACCGCCCGAGGGCTATTTTGAGATTCAGCCACTGCCATTTTGAAAGGGCCACCATGAATCATCATCGCCTGACTTTGGTCGCCGTCACGCTCCTCGCTCTGACGCTCTTCGCTCCACGGCCCGCATCCGCCCAAGGGCCGCTCACGCCGCCGGGCCCGCCGGGGCCGACGATGTTGACGCTTAACCAGATCGAGCCGCGCATGCCCATCACGAATCTGCCGGTCACCATCTCGTCTCCCGGTTCCTATTACCTGACCACCAATTTGACCTGCACGACTTGCACGAACGGACAGAACGGAATCACCATCGCCACTTCCCCACTCACCGGGAGCGTGACTGTGGACTTAAGCGGGTACAGCCTGGCCGGCGTGGCCGGCTCGGGCAACGGCGTTGCCCTTGGCATCGGCCGCAATAACGTCATCCGCAACGGTGTGGTGCGCAATTGGGGCGTGGACGGCGTGACGGCGCTTACTTCGCTCAACTGCCGATTCGAAGGTCTTCAACTGTATGCCAATGCCAATTTCGGTCTGGAATCGGGCGTGGGGAGCGTTGTGGTCGATTGCGAGGCGACTTCCAATACTGTGGGCGGTATCTCGCTGGCGGGCGGCGAGATCAGCCATTGTGTCGCGGTCAACAATTCCGGCATTGGCATCCTGGCGTCGAACGGCTGCGTGGTGGCGGACTGTAGCGCAAGCGGGAATTCCACTGACGGCATCAATGTGGGGGCCGGTACGGTTGTTCGCAGCTGCGCGTCCTACGCCAACAGCAGCAATGGCGTCACGGCGGCCAGCAACTGCACCGTCAAGGATTGCACCGCCAGCGCTGACGCGAACGGCATTGTTGTCGGCGGCAACTGCACCGTCATCGGTTGCACAGCCAGCAGCAACGCCAACGGCAATGGCGTTGCTGCCCGGGGCATCTATGTCGCGGGGAACAACTGCACGGTCAAGGATTGCACCGCCGGCGGCAACGGCAACGGCATCTATCTCACAGGAAACAACTGCACCGTCATCGGCTGCACCACGGGCGGCAATTCCTTCAATGGCATCGTTGTCGAGGACAACAACTGCACCGTTAAGGATTGCACCGCCGGCGGCAATGTTTACGATGGGATTACGGTCAGCGGGAACGACTGCCGGATCGTTGGCAATACTTGCGGCGGCAACAGCGCGATTGGCATCGAGATTCTTAATGGCATACGAAACTGGGTCGACGGCAACACCGTCGGCAACAATTCTTCCTTCGGCATCGCTGAAGACACCCCGAATGCGACCAACAGCATCACCCGCAATTCAGCCTCCGGAAACCGTACAGCCGGTTACTCCAACTATGCCGGCAACAACGACTATGCACCCACAGGATCGGTCCACACGGCCACCAATCCCTGGACGAATTTCTGATAGGAAACCAAATCCATGAATCATCATCGCCTGACTTTGGTCGCCGTCACGCTCATCGCTCTGACGCTCTCCGCTCCACGGTCTTCTCAGGCCGGCACCTCCATCGACACCAATAACGCCTACGCCTATGGCGGGAACTTCGGCTGGGCCAGCGCTTTTGCCGATGGGACGAACGGGGCGGTCATCGGCCAGTTCTATTGCACGGGCTACATCTACTCGGCCAACGTCGGCTGGATCAGCCTCGGCAATGGGCCTTCCAACGGTTGGAATTACACCAACCTCGGCGCCGACTACGGGGTCAACAATGCGGGCGGGGGGAAACTTTCCGGCTACGCTTACGGGGCAAACATCGGCTGGCTTAACTTCGAGCAGTCCTACGGACAGCCCACGGTCAATCTGTTCAACGGCAATCTGACCGGCTACGCCTACAGTGCCAATTGCGGCTGGATTAGCCTTAGCAATTCCGTGGCCGTGCTGCAGACGGATTACTTGTCGCCCGGACCCCTCTCCACCAACGGCCTTCCCGTCGCGTGGGAGATGGAGAATTTCGGCACCAGCAACGTCAACGCCAATGCCGACCCGGACGGCGACGGCTTTTCCAATTATCAGGAATACCTGGCCGGCACCGATCCGAATGATCCAAAGAGCCGCCTGCGGGTCACCGCTCTCAGCCGCAACAGCGTCGGCAGCACCGCCACGCTGACCTGGACGAGCGTGTCCTCGCGCCTGTACCTCGTTGAAGAGCGGACCAACCTCACCAGCGGCGCCTGGGCCACCAACGTGACGCTGGGCGTGGTCTCTCCTGACGCGGGCCTCACGACAACCCGCGGCCTGACCGACACAGCGGCCTCAAACCGCTTCTTCCGTGTGCAGGCCATTGTCCCTTTGTTGCCGTAGAATACGTTGTCGCCTGCTCCGCCTCAGGCGTGTTTGCGGGCGACGATGCGAAAGTAGCGGCTCCGGCCGGTTTGCAGTTTTTGATAGGTGTAACTGTCGGTGGTGGCGGTCAGGTGTCGTGCCATCTTGCGAAACGGCGGCGCCACTTCACGTTTGATCCGCGCCAGCCGCTGCGCGTTGCCGATCTCCAGGGCCCGGATGACTTCCGCATTGATCGGGCGTTCGTCCAGGACATCGAAGCCTGCCTCGGACAACAGCGCCGTGATCGGCGCGTATTCGTGGTCTTGCAGCACGTCGCTGTAGAGGAACACGCCGCCGCCGCGCAACACCCGCCGCACCTCCTGGAAAAACCGGCCGCGATCGGGATAACAATGCGACGCCTCAACGTTGATGACCACGTCGAAGGAACCGTCTCCAAACGGCAGCGCGGCCGCGTTTCCGAGGCGAAAGTCCAGTCCCGGCAGCGCGTACGTGCGGCGGCAGTAGGCGATTGCCCGGCGCGAAAAATCCAGGCCGATGGTGGAGCGAGGATGAAACCGGCGATGGACGAACGCGGCCCCTCCCCCGCGGCCCGAACTGACCTCCAGCAGATCTTTGCCCGCCAAATCGCCCGGCTCGGCGACGAACTGATAGAGTTGCAGGGAAAACCGGTCCGGCTCATCCTGGGGATCAAGGTCCAGCGTCTTGACCGTGTCCAGCGGCGCGTAGCCGTAATTCATCAGTCGCCATTGGCGGCTGCCGCCGTACAACAGCGAGATCAGTTCATAGAGGAAATAGTTGTAGCCCGGCATGCGCCGGACCCTTTTCCAGCAGCGGACAAACAATTCGGTTTCCGGCCCCGGTTTGGTGGTGGCGGTCATGGCGCAGTTCCAGGCGGACAATCTCCTCGCGCGGCGGGGAGCCTTACCAGTAACCGGCCTGATGTTTGACAGCCAGTTCCTGGTACTGGATTTTGGGCAGCTCGGCGATGAACCGCGAGGGACGCTGGAACCCGCCGCTGTCGCCGCCGGTCATGCGAAAGAGCGGATACGCCAGGTACAACTCATCCTTGGCGCGCGTCAGCGCCACGTAAAACAAGCGGCGTTCCTCTTCGACGCCTTCCAGGTTGTCCAACGACCGCGACAAGGGAAACATGCCGTCGCATAGGCCGATCACGAACACGGCCTTCCACTCCTGGCCTTTCGCCTGGTGCACGGTGCTCAGTCGCACGAACTCCTGTTCGTTGGACGAGATGAGATTGGCGTCGTCGGCTTCCAGGTTCGTCAGCAGCGCCAATTGGCTCAGGAAATCGTCCATTGACTTGAACTGGGCCGCGAAAAACGCCAGTTGATGCAAGTCCTCTTCCCGCGCCCGGGCGTTGGGATATTTCAAGGTGAGATAGCCCGCGTAAAACCCGTCCAGCACCTGCTCGATCATTTCCTCCGGCTGCTTTTCCTCCCCTGCTTCCCGCAGCTTGTTGAGCACAGCGGCGACCTGTTTCCATTCGTCCACCGCCTTTTTCGGGACCGCGCCGCTGACCGCCGGCAGCGGCTTGTGGGCCGCCAGCAAGGGATGAAATTCCGACCAGAGTTTGTCGCCCGTCTTGCCGCCCACGCCCGAGAGCAGTTTGACGATGCGCTTGAAGGACATCTCGTCGTTCGGGTTCAGGGCCACCTTGATGAAACAACTCACGTCCTTGACGTGCGCCTGCTCGAAAAACCGCAGGCCGCTGGTGATCACGTACGGGAATGTTGCGCCGGGTCAGTTCCATCTGCAATTCCATCGAGTGATAATGCGCGCGGTAGAGCACGGCGATTTCGTTAAGCGGCACGCCTTCGTCGCGCAATTCCAGGATGCGTTGCGCCACGAACAACGACTGCTGGTTGCTGTCCGGACACGAGCACCAGCCACGGTTTGATCCCGCCGGAGCGCACGGGCCGCAGTTGCTTGGCGAATTGGTGGACGTTGGCCTTGATGGCTTCGTTGGCCAGTTGCAGGATCCCCGGCACGCTGCGGTAGTTGACCTCGATCTTGAACGTGCGCGCGCTCGGGATAGCGCTGCGGGAACCCGAGAATGTTGCGATAATTCGCGCCGCGCCAGGAATAGATCGACTGCGCATCATCGCCGACCACCATCAGGTTGCGATGCCGGGCGGCCAGCGTATCGATCAAGTCGGCCTGGATCTTGTTCGTGTCCTGGTACTCATCCACCAGGACGTGGAGAAATTGTTCGCTGATACCGCTCGCGGACTTCGGGTTGCTCCTGAAACAGGCGCAGGGCCTTGACAAGCAGGTCGTCGTAGTCCATCGTGTTTGCGGCGCGTTTGCGTTCGACGTAGGCCCCGCGCAGCGTCTTGATCGCCCCGGCCAGGTGCGAGAAATAATCGTATTGCTGGCTGAGCACCTGTTCGATGGAGCGCTCGGTGTTTACGGCCAGGGAGTAAATCTCGGCCAGCACGTCGCCTTTGGGAAAGCGTTCCTGCTTGGTGTCGATGCCCGCTTCCTGGATGCAGGCGTCCAGCATGTCCTTGGCGTCTTCGCGGTCGAGGATCGTAAAATCCGTCCCAAACCCCAGCAACTTCGCGTGCCGTCGCAGAATGCGGTTGGCCGACGTGATGGAAGGTCCCGCCCCAAATGGCCGAAATATCGGTCGGCAACAAGCCCTCGACCCGTCGCAACATTTCGCGGGAGGCCTTGTTGGTGAAGGTCAGCAGTAGAATCCGGCCCGGCAACACGTCGTGCTCCACCAGCCAGGCCACCCGGTAGGTCAACGTGCGCGTCTTGCCGCTGCCGGCGCCGGCAATGACCAGCGTCGGCCCGGAATTCACGCTGCCGTCGGCGCCTGTGGCCGTCACGGCGGCGAGTTGTTGCTCGTTCAGTTCCGCCCGGTAATCGATGTGCAGGTCGCGCGGCCCGTGCGCGGGCTTGAGAATGTATTCCTGGGTCATCCGAGAACCACTTATCCCCGCAGCGCCCGGACAAGCACGATGACGACCACCAGGCTCATCAACGCCACCAATCCGGCCGGCATGAATTTCTTTGTCCGCGCAAAGCGAATACCCATCACCAGCAACAAGACGGCCGCCAGCACCGTCGCACCCGGTAACGCCCGGCTGTTGCCCTGCCAGAGCATCGCCCCGCTGGCCAGGAGGGCCAGGCCGAAGCCCACTCCGGCAAACAGCGACGGCTTGCTCTGCGCCTTCGCGTAGCCCATCACGCCGCCCAGAAGCACCAACGCCCCGTACACCAACACAATCATGGCTGTCGTTTGCATACGGCCCACCCTACCCGATTGCCGCGTTCTTTGTCCAGCGAAGCCCGGCGGCTGGCATGGAAATTTCTTTACTTGCACTAGTGAGGCCGTTTCTATATACACTTTCTTCGGGGACGGCTTTTATTCGTGCCTAACACAAGGAGATTGTTCGATGCTTAAAAGCAAATTGTTGAAGGTTCGGTTCGATCATTCTTTCTGGCGGCCTGCTGGCAGCCGGTTTTTCCCTGTTCATCGTTCTGACCCACTCGGCCTTCGCCGACGGCGGAACCGTGATTGCCCGTGCCCAGTTGCGCCGGACGGTGGATCCGTCGCCTCGCGGCCCAATGGGTTCCATGTTGGAGATGATCGATTCCCACGGGAAGGAAACACTTCAAATCACCGTCACCAAACTTGGGGAAGCCAACTACGGGCCTGTTCTTCGTATCGAGCCCACCTTTACAACCAACATCACGGACGGTACGTACCTGGCGCCCCTGGCTCGCACCAGCGTCGGCCAGGGAACCTGGTCCCGATCATACATCGGCACCAATGAAGCGCCTGCTGATCTCCTTCGGTTCTTCGGAAACCTGACGGAGGCCAATAGTAACGAAATTGACATTGCACAGCCCGGCATACCCCCTGTCACGACAATCTTTACAAACATCGTCGGCAGCGTGACGAATATTTCCCTCGGCGTGACGAACATCGTCAATGACGTCACGAACATCATCAACGGCATTGTCATCCCCAACCCGGGTCAAACCAGCACGTTCTTCTCGGTCGTTTGGGCGCCCCTGTATGGATTGACCGCAAAGCCAAGCACGCTGAACTATCATCGCCACAGCAAGCTGCTCCCCGTCGGCGACGCCAGCCCGAAGGCCGTCGCCACCGTGAACATCAGCTTTAACGGCGTGACCGGCCGCTCGCAATTCCAGGTAAACGCCGCCAACCTGACTCCCGGCCAGCAATACACCCTGTTTGTCGCCGATAGAACAAACCTCGATATGTTTGTCATGATTCCGGTGGACGTCATGACGCAGAAAAGTCTTGGTTCAGCCGCCACGTTTATCCGGGACACCCAATTCGGCGATCCACTGCCCCAGCAAGCCCGCGACATCGGAGACCTCTCCGGACGGCTCATGGAAATCCGGGACGGATTTGACACAGTCCACTTGCAGGGTTTCATGCCGTAACGCAGCAACCATCGGCTGATTTGTTTCCCGCACACGCGCCGCCAGTCTCTGGTAGCGCGTGTGCTGCTTAGGCCTCGAGTTGCCGAAGATCCACGCGCCCGTCGTACAGGGCCTTGCCAATGATCACGCCGGCCAGGTTGGGACATTCACCGGTCATGCTCTGGAGTTGCTGAACGTCGGCCAAAGCGCTCACGCCGCCGCTGGCGATCACGAAACATTTCACGGCGGCGCACACGCCGCGCAGCGCCGCGTAATTCGGCCCCGTCAATGTGCCGTCGGTGGCGATGTCGGTGAAAATAATGTGCTTCACCCCCAGTTGGTCGATCTGCCGGGCAAAGTCCACCGCTGACAACTGCGTGCTTTCCACCCAGCCTTTGACCGCCACAAACCCGTCCCGGGCATCAATCCCGACGGCCACGGCTTTGCCGAAATCGCCGGCCAGCTTCTGGACAAACGCCGCCGACTCACAGGCCTTGGTGCCGACAACCACCCGGGTGACGCCCATCTTCATCGCATCCTCAATCTGCCCGCGCGTGCGCAGACCGCCGCCTAGTTGGATCGGGATCTGCACGGCTTTGAGGATTTGCTTCACACAGTCCCAGTTGCGTGGCTCGCCCGAAAACGCGCCGTCCAGATCGACCACGTGCAGGAACCGCGCGCCCTGCTCTTCAAAGCGCCGTGCCACCTGCGCCGGATCATCGCTATAGACCGTCACCGCCTCGGCGCGCCCCTGCAGCAGACGCACGACTTTGCCGCCTTTGAGGTCGATCGCCGGATAAATCAAAAATGGATGCGTCATGACCGCCTGGCCTCCGCTAGCTTGACGAAATTCTCCAGCATCTTCAGGCCGACCGCCTGCGATTTCTCGGGATGAAACTGTGTGGCAAACACGTTGCCCGTCCAAAGCATCGAGCAGAACTCTTTCCCGTACTCCGTTGTCCCGCAGACCAGTTTTCGGTCCGCCGGCGCGCAGTAATAGCTGTGTACGAAATACACGTAGCTCCCCTCCTCCACACCCGCCAGCAACGGACAACCCGGCTGCCGGATGCGCAGCTGGTTCCAGCCCATGTGCGGCACTTTCAACCCGTTGGCCGCAAACCGCGGCACCGTGCCCTTGAACAGGCCAAACCCCGCCACGCCCGGCGCTTCTTCGCTGGACTCGAACAAGGCTTGAAACCCGAGACAGATCCCCAGAAACGGACGCCCGGATGCGATGAAATCCCGGATCGCCCCAACCAGGCCGAGCCGCTCCAGATTCTTCATGCAATCGCCAAATGCGCCGACGCCCGGTAACACCAGCGCATCCGCCGCCAGCACCTCTTTTGGTGTGCTGACGATCCGCACATCCGCGCCCACACGCGCCAGCGCCTTTTCGACACTGCGCAGGTTGCCCATCCCGTAATCAACCAAAGCAATCATGACCCCGACACATTAGCCGAGCAAGGCGCAGGTCGGCAAGTGGCGTGTTGGAGTGCGACACCCTATGACTCCATTCCTCCCCGCCTTCACGAAAAGGGCCGGCGCGACAGCAACCGGCTCAGGACGCGGCTGGGTGTTTTGACAAACAATTCGTTAAAGAACGCCTCGGTCGTCATCGCCCGCGCCTCGGACAGGTGATGCAGGAGAAACTGGCCCACCACGATCGTCAAACACAACGCGGCATAGAACACTGTGTACTGGTTCCATTGCCACGGACCCCAATCCGCGCGCCAGCCCTGCAGGCTGTCCAACAGGATGCCCCAAATCACCGGCACAATCCCCAGCGTCAGGCTGTTGATCACCGTGTAGAGCGCGAAGAAATGGCTCCGGCCCGTTTCTGGCACTGTGGCCATCGCCAGCCGCGTGTTGGCCAGGTTAAACACCGCCACGCCCACTCCCGCCGTTCCCTGGATCCACAGAAACGTCCAGACACGGAACGGCAACAGATGCGCCGCCAGCGAACCCCACGACGCGAAATGCACGATCAGGCAAAGACCCGCCAGCGCCAGCAGCGGACGGCTTCCCACCCGGTCGATCACCCGGCCAAACACAAGCAAACTCACCACGGACACCGCGCTGCAGATGGCCGAAATTTCCAGCACCTGCTTGTCCCCGGCCTGGTACAAATCACGCAGCAACGGCACCCAGAACACGCCCGCCGCCCCCAGGGCAGCATTGATCACCACGTTGTACAGCATCAGCCGCCGAAACGGCACGTGCCCCAGCATCGTCTTCCAGGTAAGCGGACCGTCGGGATTCTGTTGCGGCGTCACCGGCACGTCCGGGATGCGCACCAGGAACGCCACGCTGGCCATGGCCGCAAAGGCGCTGGCAAACAATAGTGCCGCGTACGCCAGCGAGGAACCCCGCCCGCCCAGATAAAAGGCCGTCCCCAGCGTCGCCGCCAGCGTCGCCACCATCGCCGACATTTGGTCGCCCGACACGTACCGGCCCCGCACGCGTTCCGGGACCAGATGCGTCACCCACGGCAGAAATCCGCACAAGGAAACCCCGCGCGACGCGCTGTAGACAAACAGCAGGAACAACATCAACGCGATCAATGTTGTGTGATCGAGTTTCGCCGACAACAACGGGATCGCCGCCATCGCCAGGATCAGCGCGCTGCGCACCGACCAGCCCCGCAGCACAAACGCCCGATACCCCACCTGCTCGACGAATTGCGCGGCGGGAATTTGCAGGATGTTCAACAGGTTCGGCAGCGCCGCGACAATCCCCAGCACCGTGGCCGCCGCTTCCAGATGCTTGAAATACAGAATCATCGGCGTGCCCAGCACAATCGCAAACGAAACCGTGTTCAACACCTGAAACGCATACGCGTTCCCAATTCCCGCCGGCATTTTCTGAGACGATTCAGCCATGACGCGCTAAGTGATGAAGAAGTTTGCCCGAGCGGTCAATAAAATTGCTTCTGTCACATGTCAGGCGCAGGCAGTGATGAGAACAGAGAGGACGCGCGTGGGCCTATGCGGCGTCTTTGGATTGCTTCTTGCGGATGAGGGGCTCGCGTTTGCCTTCGACGACGCCGCGGTTGATGGTGACCTCGGCGATGTCGTCGCGGGACGGGATGTCGTACATCAAATCGAGCATGAGCTTTTCGAGCAAGGCCCGCAGGGCGCGCGCGCCGGTGCCCTTCTTGATCGCGTCCTCGGCCAGCGCTTGCAGGGCGTCCTTGGTGAAATTCAGGTTCACGCCTTCCATCGCGAAGAGCTTGCTGTACTGCTTGAGCATCGCGTTCTTCGTCTCCGTCAGGATGGCGATCAGTTCCGCCTCGGTCAGTTCGCGCAGCACAGAGACGACCGGCAACCGGCCGACAAACTCGGGGATCATCCCGAACTTCAGCAGGTCCTCCGGCTCGACGTGTTCCGGCACGCTCGCGCGGTCGCTCACGGCAACGGTGTTGTCGGCGTTGGCGTTGCCGAAACCCAATGCGTGGCCGCCGACGCGGCGCTGGACGATCTTGTCCAGGCCGATGAACGCGCCGCCGCAGATGAAAAGAATGTGCTCGGTGTTGACCTGGATGTATTCCTGGTGCGGATGCTTGCGGCCGCCCTGGGGCGGGACGTTGCAGACCGTGCCTTCCAGAATTTTCAACAGCGCCTGCTGCACGCCTTCGCCGGAAACATCGCGGGTGATGCTGGCCGAATCGCTCTTGCGGCCGATCTTGTCGATCTCGTCGATGTAGACAATGCCGAGTTCCGCGCGCTTGACGTCATAATCGGCGCTCTGCAGCAGCCGCAGAATGATGTTCTCGACGTCCTCGCCGACATAGCCTGCTTCCGTCAAGGTCGTCGCATCGGCGATGCAAAACGGCACGTCGAGAATGCGCGCCAGCGTCCGCGCCAGCAGCGTTTTGCCCGAGCCGGTCGGGCCGATCAGGAGAATATTACTCTTCTCGATCTCCACGTCGCTGTGGTCGTTGAGCAGCGCGTCGGCGCCTTTTTCCGAAGCGGCGGCGGCATCCTGCTGGATGCGTTTGTAATGATTGTGGACGGCCACCGCGATGGTTTTCTTGGCGCGTTCCTGGCCGACGACGTAGCTGGTCGAGCTGCCGTTTGATCTCGGCGGGCTTGGGGACGTTGACGCGAAAGCCGCCTTTCCGAGACGACGGTGGACCGAGTTCCTTGTCGAGAATGCTCTTGCAGACGGTGATGCAGTTGTCGCAGATGTACACGCCCGGACCGGCGATGAGCTTGCGCACTTCTCCGTGGGTCTTCCCACAGAAGCTGCACATGGTCAGGTTGGTCGGGCGCGCCATGGGAATTCCTCAGGCCGGTTTCTCCGCCTTCTTTTCGGCGTCGCGGCGTGATTTGACCACGTCGTCGACCAGGCCGTAATCGCGCGCCTCGGCGGCCGACATGAAGAAATCGCGGTCGGTGTCCTTGCGCAATCACCTCAATCGATTTGCCGGTGTGCAACGCGAGGATTTCGTTCAGGCGGTCCCGCATCCGCAAAATTTCCTTCGCTTGAATGCTGATGTCGGAGGCCTGGCCCTGCACGCCGCCCCACGGCTGATGGATCATGATCCGCGCGTTCGGCAGCGCCAACCGCTTGCCTTTGGTCCCCGCCGCCAGCAGCACCGCGCCCATGCTGGCCGCCTGGCCGACGCAATAGGTGGTGACGTCGCACTTCACGAACTGCATCGTGTCGTAGATCGCCATGCCCGCGGTGACCGAGCCGCCGGGGGAATTGATGTATAAGATTGATGTCCTTCGTCGGTTCCTCGGACTGCAGATAAAGCATCTGCGCGATGACCAGGTTGGCCACGTTGTCGTCAATCGGCGTGCCGATGAACACGATGCGGTCCTTCAGCAACCGCGAGTAAATGTCGTAACCGCGTTCGCCGCGCCCGGTCTGTTCAACGACCATCGGAATCAGGACTTGCGATTTTTCCATAAGCTTTTCTTCTAATCCTTGAGCATTTCTTCTGCCGCGCGCGTTCTGCGGTTTAACCTCGCGCAGCGCCGTTCACTGTAGCATTCGACAAAAGGAAATCAAGTGTCTTGCCCACAAGGAGTTGTTCTTCGATCTCCCCCAGCCCGTCCCGCTCGTCGAGTTGGGCCTTCAGCTTCTCCGGCGGCACCCGGTTGCGCCGGGCCATCTGCGCGATGCGCTCCTCCATTTCGCCCTCCTCGACCTTGATGCCTTCCGCTTTGGCGATGGCGTCAAGGATGAACGACGTGCGCAGCCGTTCCTTTGCGCTCTTGTTGGCAAACCCGAAAATCTCGTCCTTCTTTTCCTCGAGCGTCTCCTTGGTCACCCCGCGCTGGGTGTTCTCGCGCACCAGATCGTAAACGATGGTGCGCGTCTCCTGCGCCACGAGAGATTCCGGAAGATCGAACTCGACGCGGCCCAGCAAGTGGTCGACGATCTGTTTGCGCAGATCGGCCTTGGCTTCGCTCTCGCGTTCCAGCGTCAGGCTCTTGCGGATTTCCTCCTGGAGCTTCGCGGCGCTTTCCAGGCCGACTTTCTTGGCGAACGCGTCGTTGAACTCCGGCAGCTTCCGTTCCTTGATGCCCGTCACATCCACAAAATACGTGGCCTTGTGTCCCGCCACCGCCGCCTGCGGAAAATCAGCGGGGAAATCCACCAGCACCTGCCGCTTCTCGCCCGGAAGCGCTCCGACCAATTGATCGCAGAAGCGCGGCAGAAACGAATCGCCGGCCATCAACAGCCAGAAATCCTTGTGCTCGCCCAGCGTCTTGGCCTCCGGCACCAGCCCGGCAATCGGTTTGCCGTCGGCCACGCCGGAATAATTGATCACCACAAAATCGCCCATCTGCGCCCCCCGGCCTTCGATGGCGACGAACTCGGCCTGTTGCTCGCGCAACGCGTCGACCGTCTTCGAGACGTCTTCGTCGGTCACGGGCGTCTCCTGCTTTTTCAGCGGGATGCCCTTGTAGTCGGGAAGCTTGAACTCCGGCGCGGTGTCGACAATCGCCGCGTACACCAGCGGCTGGCCCGGCTTGTACTCGACGGACTCGACCTGCGGGTAACCCACCACGTGCAATTTGGTTTCCAGCAACGCCTCGCGGTACGTGTCCGGCACGAGGCGTTTGCGCACTTCCTCGTCGATCTCGTGCGCGTAGCGTTTCTCCACCATCGGTTCCGGCGCCTTGCCGGGACGAAAACCGGGAATGCTCGCCTGCTTGCGGTACTCCCCCAAAATCTCCGCCCGGGTCCCCGCCACCCGCTCCGTATCCACCTCCACCCGCAACCGTTTCCGGCACGGCCCCAATGTCTCAATTGTCACAGCCATAACACTCGTTCATCTCCCCTGGTTGATCTCGTCGAGCCGCCAAACCTAAGGAATCCCCACCACCCCGTCAAGCGCCGTCTCACACAACGGATGCGACCGGTCAAAACCGCCAATTTTGCCCTTCTGCGAAAACCGTTCAATTTGACCGGGCTAACACGTGGCGTGCGAAGACACCTTCGGTCAACCTGCGTTACCAAGGGAGGCGCAAACAATATCCTTCGCCACTTGTCTATTTTTCACCGCTCAATATTTTTATCATGCGAAGACACAGCTTTGTCCATTCTGTTCGGTCAGTCCAACCTGAACTATTGCAGAATAGCGAAAATGTGCTACGGTGGGGGCCATGATATATGCAGTAGGTATACGTGGGGCAGACAGGCTCACTTCCGCCTTTGGGGTTGACAATTTGTCAGAGAGGATACGGCTGAGCTGGAGGGCTACCCTCCAACCGCTTCCTGACCTTCGTGGTTGCACTCGCTTGCTTCCGCTCGGCTCGGCCTTCGGCTCCCTGATACGACATAGGGCTGCGTCTCGCTGCTCCCAGCAGCCCGGCTTCGTGGTGAGATTTCGATGCCGGGAAGCCCCATCCGCCTTCGCAGGGCCTACGGCGGACAGATCCAACCTGGTCAAACCTAGTCCAACCTAGTCCAACCTTAAATTCTTCGCCGGCAGTCGCTGCTTCTGCCGGCGAAGGGCTAAACGGGGTTGTCTGCGCATTGGTCTACGGACCGATCTGGCCGCGTCCGGCGGATTCCCTACGTTTCATCTCCGAAGCTGGTTCCCATGGAACGCGCCATGCGGATGGGCTGGGAATTGCGCGGGATGAGCCGGGGGGCTTTGCCGGGGACGGCCAGGGAGACGCTGCCGATGCGGCCGGCGCGCAGGCTGACCATGCGGTTGAACTGGCCGTTGGCCAGCATTTCCACCGCGGCGGTGGCGAATTGCGTGGCCAGGTAGCGGTCGAACGGGCTGGGCGTGCCGCCGCGTTGCAGGTGGCCGAGGATGGTGTAGCGGGTTTCCAGGCCGGACATGTCCTCGATCTGCTTGGCCAGCACGGCGGAGATGCCGCCGAGGCGGACCGATTCGTAGGAACCGCGGATGCGTTCGCGCACGACCACGTTGCCGCCAAGTGGCTTGGCGCCTTCGGAGACGACGATGATGCTGAAATGCTTGCCGCGCAGGGCGCGGTCGCGCAGTTTCTCGCAGATCGCCTCGATCCGGTAAGGGATTTCGGGCACGAGGATCACGTCGCCGCCGCCGGCCACGCCGGAGGTCAGCGCCAGCCAGCCCGCAGTGCGCCCCATCACTTCGAGCAGGATCACGCGATGGTGCGACGCGGCGGTGGTGTGCAGTTTGTCCACCGCTTCGGTGGCGGTGGTGACGGCGGTATTGAACCCGAAGGTCATTTCGGTGCCGCGCACGTCGTTGTCGATGGTCTTGGGCACGCCGATGACTTTGAGACCGCGCTTGGACAACTGATAGGCGCAGTTCAAGGTGCCGTCGCCGCCGACGGCCACCAGGGCGTCGAGTTTCAGCCGGCGATAATGCGTGACGATGTCGCCGGAGGCGTCGCGTTTGCGGTCGGGGCGGCGTTGGTCGTCCACGTATTCGAACGGGTTGTCCCGGTTGGTGGTGCCGAGGATCGTGCCGCCCATGGTCAGGATCCCGGAGACGTCTTCCCATGTCAGCCACTTGCCTTCGCCGCGGACGAGTCCGCGAAAGGCGTCGTAGAAGCCGAACACTTCGATTCCATGCGTATGAATCGCGGCTTTGGCCACGCCGCGAATGACTGCGTTCAGTCCAGGGCAATCCCCTCCGCCAGTAAGGAGTCCGATGCGCTTGATCTGAGTCATGGCCGCCCAGTCTGTCACACCCCGTTCAGGCAGACAAGGGCGATGATGTTGTCTCAGAATTGCCGGAATTTTTGCAGTTTCAATAATAGAGGAGGACGGCGTTTGAGATCCGAGTGGAGACAATTCACGAAAATAATCAAAAAAGGCCTTCAAAACACCCTTTTTTTCGGATGCCGGCCGTTGGCATTGGTGGTGCTATGAGAACAACTACCCTATACCACACCATACCTCGTCGAAGGCGCTTCTCCACGCCAGCCGACAATAAAGAGGCCGAGGCCCCAAAACCTCGGCCTCGCCCTTTTATACGATCTTTTGCCCCAAAAAGCCGTCCGTTCGGAGAGTCCCCCTGCTCCACGCTGGAAACCGTTGCGCCCTTTTCGTTGTCCTGTGGAAGTTGGCATCGGTGGTGCTATAAGAGCAACTACCCTATACCACACCATACCTCGTCGAAGGCGCTTCTCCACGCCAGTCGACAATTAAGAGGCCGAGGCCCCAAACCTCGGCCTCGCCCTTTTTATGCAAGCCGCGAAAACGCCCTGAAAGGAGGAAGCCGGCGGTGGGACCTTTGCCCGAGGCTGTCGCAACGAGGTATCTCCCTGCCGAATGGCGGATCAAATCCAGCGTTTGCGCAAGAGCCACATCTTGATGACTTGGGTGAGCGCCATGTAGCAGAGCAGTGTCAGGATGAGCAACGGCCAATACAGCCCCGGCAATGCCACGAACCCGAGCGGGCCGGCCAGCGGAGAGTACGGCAACCACGCGCCCAGGCACATAATAATGACGGTCGTCGCCGTCAACGGCCAGCTGGCGCGGCCTTGCAGGAACGGGATCTTGTTGGTGCGAATGACGTGGATGATCAGGGTCTGCGTCATCAGCGATTCCACAAACCAGCCGGTCTGGAACAGCGCGGCAGAGTACGTGTGGTCCCAGTCCACCGGGTTCGCAAAACGGGCTGCGATCGCGGCCGGCGCGGCCAGGTCGTAGAACTTGCACTTGAACAGCCAGTACATCATGAAATACGTCGTGTAGTCGAAAATCGAACTGATCGGCCCGATAAAGATGATGTAGCGCGCGATTTGGCCGATCCCCCACGGCAACGGCTTGGCAATCAAATCCGTCCCGACGTTGTCGGTCGGGATCGGCACCTGGGAGAAGTCGTACAGCAGGTTGTTGGTCAACACCTGGATCGGGGCCATCGGCATGTACGGCAGGAACGCGCTGGCGCCCAGCACGCTGAACATATTGCCGAAGTTGGAGCTGGCGCCCATGCGGATGTACCGGAGAATGTTGACGAAGACTTTGCGGCCTTCGAGCACGCCCTCTTCCAGCACCATCAAACTCTTCTCCAGCAAAATCACGTCCGCCGATTCCTTGGCAATGTCCACCGCCGTGTCCACCGAGATGCCGACGTCGGCGGCGCGCAAGGCCGGCGCGTCGTTGATGCCGTCGCCCAGGAAGCCGACAACATGGCCCTTGGCCTGGAGCGCCTTGATGATGCGCTGTTTGTGCGCCGGGGAGAGCCGCGCAAACAACGTGGTGTTCTCCACCACAACGGCCAGTTCCGCGTCCGTCATCTTCTCAACCTGTGCGCCGACCACAAGCGGGTCGGTCGGCAAACCGACTTCGTGGCAAATCTTGCGGCTCACGAGATCGTTGTCGCCGGTCAGAATCTTGACCGCGATGCCGTGTTTCTGCAGCGCGGCAATGGCGGTCGTCGCCGTTTCCTTGGGCGGGTCGAGGAACGCCACGTAGCCGATGAGCACCAGTTCGGATTCATCGCTCTTGGAATACGCGGGCCGCGTGTCGAGGTCCTTGTACGCCACGGCCAGTACGCGGAACCCGTCGGAGCTCAGGTCCTCGTACTCCGCGCGCAGATCGTCGATGATCACCTCATCCATCTCAAACAAGTCGTCGTTCAGACGAAAAGTGCGTGCACCGCTTGAAGATTTCCTCCGGCGCACCCTTGGCCAGGATGCGCCGCGTGCCCTCCGGCGTCTCCACCACCACCGACATCATGCGCCGCGAAAAATCAAAGGGGATCTCGTCGACCATCCGGTAATTGTCGAAGCTGACGGCGGCCTGTTCCTTGCCGTAGTCGAGAATGGCGCGGTCGAGCACGTTCTTCAGGCCGGTCTGGAAATGGCTGATCAGATAGGCCGTTTGCAACACATTGTCGTCCTCTTCCCGGGCCACGTCGCAATGTTTTTCCAGGATCACGTGGTCCATCGTCAATGTGCCGGTCTTGTCCGTGCACAGCACGTCCATCGCGCCGAAATTCTGGATCGAATTCAGGCGTTTGACGATGACCTTCTTGCGCGACATCATGATCGCGCCCTTGGACAGGCAGACCGACACGATCATCGGCAGCATTTCCGGCGTCAACCCGACCGCCACCGCCAGGGAGAAGAAGAAGGCTTCCTTCCAATTATGCTTGGTCAGCCCGTTGATCAGGAACACCAGCGGGACCATCACCATCATGAACCGGATCATCAGCCAGGTGAACTTCTTCACGCCCTTGTCGAAGCTGGTCTCCACGCCCTGCCCCATGATGCTGCGGGCCATCCCGCCGAAATACGTCTGCGGCCCGGTGGCCACGACCACCGCGCGGGCCGTGCCGCTCTCCACGCTCGTGCCGAGAAAACACAGGTTGCCCAATTCCAGCGGCAAACGCTCCCCGGCGGGTTCCACCGCATCGGTCTTTTCCACCGGCAGCGATTCACCGGTCAGGCTGGACTGCACCACGAACAAATCCTTGGCGGCCGCCAGCCGCACGTCCGCCGGGATCATGTCGCCCGCGGCCAGCTTGACCACGTCGCCGGGCACGATTTCCCGCAACGGGATTTCCTTGGGTTGTCCGTCGCGGATGACGGTGGCGGTGACGCGGATCATCGCCTTGAGTTTGGCCGCGGCAACGTCGGCGCGCGTTTCCTGCACGAACCGCAGCGACACCCCCAGCGCCACCATCACCATCATCACAACGCCCGACGGCACGTCGCCCGTGGAAAACGACAGCACCGCGAGGATTGTCAGGAGGATCACCAGCGGATTGCGCGACGCCGTGCCCAGTCGCCAGAGCCAGCCGTGCTGCTTGCCCTGCGCGACCTCGTTCGGGCCGTACTGCGCCAGCCGCTCCTCCGCTTCCGTCTGGGTCAACCCGGTGGCCGCCGTCTTCAACAACGCGTACACGTCGTCAGCGTTCTTGTGGGCCGCCTCGACCAACAATGGCGCCACCCGCATGCCGGCGTGTGGTTTTGCCGGCGCGGATCCGCCGGCTGCTCCCTGATTGCGATTCCCGATATTGAACATTTCCTGCGACTCCGAACGGATTCTGTTTGTCCTAGACGTCCCTCATGTCCTGTGTGTGTCAAACGTCTGGTGGCAACGAAGCAAATTCGCGCCCGTTTCTCTTACCCTCAGCGGGGAAATTTTGCACGGCTAAAAAACAGTCGCCGGGAGGAACATGCCTCGCCGATAACAAACCCGTTACAGTCACGTCACAATTGTTGTTGGTACCAGGCAACGGCCTTCCGGATCCCCTCGTCGAAATCGACGCCGGGCGTCCACCCGAGCAGTTTCTTCGCCTTCACGATGTCAGCCTGGCTGTGGAGAATGTCGCCCACGCGGGGCGGATCGAATTTCGGCGCGACGTTCTTGCCGGCGATCTTGTTGATGGTGGCAATCAGGTCGAGCAACGTGACGCGGCCGCCGCAGGCGATGTTGAACGATTCGCCCAGCGCTTCCTGGGGCGCTTCGCAGGCGGCGAGATTGGCGTCGATGACGTTTTGGATGTGGGAGAAATCGCGCGATTGTTTGCCGTCGCCGAACACGGTCGGCGGCGTACCCTTGAGGATCGCGGTGATGAAGCGCGGAATGACGGCGGCGTAGGCCGATTGCGGGTCCTGCCGCGGGCCGAAGACGTTGAAGTAGCGCAGCGCGACGGTTTCCAGGCCGTAGAGTTGCCAGAAGATCCGGCAATAATATTCGCCGGTGATTTTGTGGACGGCATACGGCGAGAGCGGCGAGGGCGTCATCTCCTCGCTTTTGGGAAGCGCGGGCGTGTCACCGTAGACACTGGAGGAGGAACTGAAGACGACGCGCCGGCATTTCGCGTCGCGCGCGGCGATTAACAGGTTCAGCGTGCCGGTGATGTTGACGTCGTGCGAGGTCGCGGGGTCTTCGACGGAGCGCGGCACGCTGGGCATCGCGCCGAGGTGCAGCACATAGCGCACGCCGGCGACCGCGCGTTTGACGTGCTCCGGGTTGCGCAGATCTCCCTCGATGATTTCGGCTTTCTTCTCAAAGGCGCGGACGTTGTGCCGTTTGCCCGTGGAGAAGTTGTCGAAGACACGCACGTGGCGGCCCTGGTTGACAAGGTGTTCCGCGATGTTGGATCCAATGAATCCTGCCCCGCCTGTAATGAGATAATCTGTCATAGCCGGTTTCCGGGTTGATCGGTTGACACGATAAGCTTTCGGAGATGCCGATTCTACTGCCTGCCCATGCTTTTGTAAACAAAACCAAGGTCGGCCATTCTTTTCGGATCGAACACATTGCGGCCGTCCAGGATGATTGGTTGGGCCATGATGGAGCGCAGTTTCTCCAGGTCGAGATGGCGGAATTCGTCCCACTCGGTGCAGAGCACCAGCGCGTCCGCGCCCGACGCGGCGGTGTAGGCGCTGTCGCAATACTCCACGTTCGGCATCATTTCCCGCGCCTTTTCCATGGCCTTCGGGTCATAGGCCCGGACGCGGGCGCCTTCCTTCTGCAGGGGCAGGACGATGTCCAGCGACGGCGCCAGCCGCATGTCGTCGGTGTTCGGCTTGAACGCCAGCCCGAGCACGGCAATCGTCTTGTCCTTGACGATCCAGAGTGTGTCATGGATTTTTTTCATGAACCGCTGGACCTGGCTGGTATTGATCCGCTGGACCTCCTTCAACAGATGAAACTCGGACCCCAACTCCTCCGCGATATGGATGAACGCGCTCAGGTCCTTGGGGAAACACGAGCCGCCGTAGCCGATGCCCGCGTTGAGGAACGAGCGGCCGATGCGTTTGTCCAGCCCCATGCCATGCGCCACGTCCTCGACGTTGGCGCCGGATGCTTCGCAGATGGCCGAAACGGCGTTGATGTAGGAAATCTTCAGCGCCAGAAAAGAATTGCAAGCGTGCTTGATCAGTTCCGCCGAATTGATGTCCGTGACGATGATCGGCGCGTTGAAGGGGGTGTAAATTTCCTTCATCTTCTCCACCGGCCGCGGGCCGGCGACGCCGATGACGACGCGGTCCGGGTGCATCAAATCCTGCACGGCGCACCCTTCGCGGAGAAACTCGGGATTGCTGACGACGTCGACGTCGACTTTGTGTTTATTATACCGGCGGATCGTCTCGGCGACTTTTTCGCCGGTTTTGACCGGCACGGTCGATTTGTCCACCACGATCTTGTATTCCGTCATGGCGCCGGCGATCTCGCGTGCCACTTTCTCCACAAAGCTCATGTCCACGGAACCGTCGGGCCGCGGCGGCGTGGGGACGGCGATGAAGATGACCTCCGACTCCCTGACGCCCTCCGCGATCTGGCCGGTAAACCGCAACTGGCCTGAGGCCGTGTTTTTCCTGACCAACTCCTCCAGGCCTGGCTCGTAAATCGGGATGCCGCCCTTCTGGAGCACGTCGACTTTCTTCGGGTCGTTGTCCACGCAGATCACGTGATGGCCGACCTCGGCAAAACACGTGCCCGTGACCAGTCCGACGTATCCTGTTCCCACAATGCAAATTCTTGCCATTCGCTATTCTCCGGTGCCCGCTCCCAAATCGATGCGGTTTGCGCCCACTTCCACGCCAGGGTACGCCTTCAGCGTCAACGAAACAAACGCCGCCAGATCATGACCTTGCGTCAGGTCATTGACGTAGCGGAACCCGTAGCCGACGTACCAATCGTGTGTTTCCTGTCTGAGCATATAGCTCTGTTCTTCCCATGTGCCCGTCTGTGCGTCAAATCGCTCGTACACCTGCGCCGTCCAGAGACGGCTGAGCCGACAGGCTGCTTCCAGACTGATCAGGTTGCTGTCGTTTTGCAGGTAGCGCGTGCCGACGCCGAAACTCCAGCGGTCGTTATTCTGGATGCGCGCTTCCGTGTTCAACTCCAGCAACTGACCGCTGACCATATCATAACGGGTGAACGCGTCCATCGCAATCCACTCCGTTGGCTTGAGCCGCAGGGTGCCGAAAAACTCCGAGAAATCCTGTTGCCCCGGGTTTTGTTCGGCGTGAAAGTCCGTCCAGCCTTCCAGCTCGACCAGGTCCCATGGCTTGCCCTCGCGCTGCGTCTGAAGCTTTTGGTCGAGGCCAAACCGCACCGTGTCCTCGCGCGTGATGGCATCGATGGAGTTGAACGCGGGAAAATCCAGCGGCGACCAGCGCGTGACCGAGAACGCCTGGCCGGCCGAGTTGGTGGTGGTGCGGAGGGTGTCGAATTGGAAAAGCTGGTTGCTGTTCACGTTCGGCGCCGGCACCCATTGATAATCGACAAACGGCTGGAGGATGTGGCGCAGCCCGTTGACACCGAGGGGCTGGAACTGCACGTCCTGCCAGGTGCGCGAGATCTTGAAGGAGGCTTCGGTGCCCAGGTCGCCCACGAAGCGTTTCACGTCGTTGGTGCCGGGCGCCGAGTCCGGCGAATCGCCGTAATACGTGTAGCGGCCGCCGGCGCGCGGCACGACCGACAGCCAGCCGAAGTAGAATTGCGGAAGCACCAGCTGGTGAAATGTGTCGAACCGGAAGGTGCGCCCGACGAACAGCGCGTCGTTGGTGAAGCTGCCCTGCACGTTGTCGTAATAACCCGCGCTGGTTTCGCCCTCATAAAACAGCGGCGTCGACCAGATCTTCGTGCGGTCCGTCGCCAGTTTCACCTCGGGCAGGCGTTCCACCTCGGCAAAATACGGGTTAAGCTGCGGTTGCACCATCCCGGACAGCGTATAATTCTCGCCTCGCTTCGTGATGTCGGCGACGGATTCCGGCTGGCTCTGCCGGCCGAATTCCGGGCTGAAAAAATCGTGGATGACCAAGGCATCGCTCTGCTGCTGGAGGTCCACGGTCACCGCCACGTTGTTGGTCAGCTCGTCCTTGTGCTGCCATTCAACGCGGTAGCGGTCCGAGGGGATGATTTCCTCGGCTTTGGGGACCAAGTTGCTGCTGGTCTCGGGCGCGGCGTCATTGATGTAATACCAGCGCAGCATTCCTGCCCCTGCCTTGCCCAGGTTGTAGTCATATTCCATGCCGGAGCCGAACCCGCGGCTTGTGCGTTCGTCCAGCTCGACGCCCACGCGCAAGTTGTTGTTCAACCGCATATAGGTCGTCGTCAGAATGAAGAAACCCGACTGCGAGCTGTCGCCCAGGGAGATCATGAACGGCTGCGCGCCGCCCTTGAGAGACCAAATCATCAGCGGAAACCAGCAGACCGGGACGTTGTGCACATACCCGACCACGTTGTACAAAGCGATGCGGTCTCCGGGAAAGATATCGCCATGCGCCGCTTCCACGTGAAAATCCGGCTTGTCGTACGCGCACGTGGTCAGCGAAACCCGCGCCGCCGTGTAATGGTTCGTGCCAACCGTTTCCAGATGTTCAGCCGTCAGGTAGACCGGGTCGAAGAATCCGCGCACGTGATCGGTCCTAAGGGCGCGGGTTTCAAAATTGTAGTACCCCGCCGGCGCGGCCCACTCCTGGCCTTCCTGGTTCAGCCGGACATTCCCGGTGGCCCAGGTCTCTTTCGTCAGCTTGTTATAGCGCACGTGGTCGGCGGTGAGCGTCGCGTCGTGGTAGGTAATGACGACATTGCCGTCGCCGTACATCAGGTTGGAGGATTGGTCGGTGTGCATGACCTGGGCGCGAATGCTGGCCGGTTCGCCCTGGTCCTCGCCCCTGCCGCCGAAATCCCCGGCGACGGACACACCTGTCCACCCCAGAAATAAGACACTGCAGCCCAACCAGAAAGCCGTCCCCACGCTCCTCATAAAATCGGCCGAACGCTAGCATACCCGCGCCAACGGCAGCAAGGCCAAAGGCCCGCCCACCCGCCGCGTTCGCATTCCCGCGACGGTAGTTGCACGAATGCCTGGCCGGCCGCAGCCGTTTTACCTGCCCCGTCGCCTGTTTGGGCCGATTTAGCCTGGAAACCAGCTATTTCCTGCCTTGTGCACGCATCCTGCTTTCTCTACCCGACAGTACGGACAACAAGCACGCAAGGAAGTTGAAACAATGAAAATCCCCCCGGCCAACCTGTCACATTGGATTGAGTTCTGCTGGCTGATGATGGTCAATCCGACCTTTCAGAACAGCCGCGACAAGCGGAAAGCCTATTTCGAGTATCGTCTGGGCAAGCAATACAACACGCCCTTCTGCTGAGTGACATGAAGGAAGACCTCCAACCGCCCCCCCACGGCCTCTGGCAATGGACGGAGTATTACTGGCTGGTCGCCACCGACCGCCGGTTCCGCGCGACGCGGGACAAGCGGAAAGCCTACTTCGAGCACTGCATGGTCCGCGGTTTCAAAATTTGGTTCTGTTGAACCGGCGATCCGGCCTCAACGGCAGGCCGTGACTTCAATCTCCACCAGCGCGTCCTTCGGCAGACGCGCCACCTGCACTGTCGAGCGCGCGGGCGGTTGCAGGCTGAAATATTTCGCGTAGACTTCGTTCATGGCGCCGAAGTGGTTCATGTCGGCCAGAAAGACCGTCGCTTTCACCACGTCGGCGAAGCTTAATCCCTGCGACTGCAGCACGGCCCCGATGTTGTCCAGCACACGCGCCGTCTGCTCCGCGATCCCGCCCGGCACAATCGTCCCCGTCGCGGGATCCAGCGGAATCTGGCCGGCGCAATACAAGGTGTTCCCGGCCCATACCGCCTGCGAATACGGCCCCACGGCCCTGGGCGCCGCCTCTGTCGCCACAATGCGTTTCATGTCTGCGTTCCCTCCCCTTCCTGATCAAGCCGGGCCAGCCAGATCGCTGCCGCGAACATCGCGGCGTCCTCGGCCAAGGCGATCAAGCCGACTTTGCGGCCTTCGACGGTGCCGAAACAGCCGCACTTGATGTTCAGTCCGCGCACGACGGCCTGGGTGATGGCCAGCAGGAAGACGACCATGAGCACGGTGATGACCAGGGCACTAGCCCGTTTCCAAAGGCCAAGGACCA
Source organism: uncultured Verrucomicrobiae bacterium (assembly GCA_963817685.1). GTDB lineage: Bacteria > Verrucomicrobiota > Verrucomicrobiia > Palsa-1439 > Palsa-1439 > CAWFPN01. Next base: position 173,230 of record CAWFPN010000007.1, read on the forward strand.
GCATGGCCCCGGCCAGAATTTCAATCCACGGAAGCGTGATGGCCACCAGGTTCGTCAGGACGCGAGGGGGAACGCGATAGTTCAGGATACTGTCGGCGAACCCGGCGACATCGGGTGCGTAGGAGCTGACGGTCACGAACGGGGGCGAAGCGTGGACCTGGACGGGCCATATCTTGGTGACACCGGCGGCAATGAAGATGCCGCCCAGCACCAGCCGGAGCACGAGCGGGAGGAAACATTTCATGGCTGGTTTCCCCTGGTGGTCGGGTAGCCTGCCTTGGACCATTCCGTCCACGCGTTCCTGAGGATACGGACGTTGGTGTAGCCGCGCTGTTTGAGCACGTCGGTCAAGTGATGGCTCAGGTCGCATTCCATGCCGTCGCAATAGCAGACAATCGTGGAATCCGAGGTCAGCATCGCCGCCACTTGCGGGTAGTATTCGTCAAAGTCCTCCGCAGGCAGGCTGAAAGCGTTGGCAATGTGGCCGGCGGCATAATCGGCCGGGGCGCGGGCGTCCAGGAAAAACGCAGTCCCTCCGCCCCAGACCTGGTAGGCCTGGGGCAGAGGGATAAACTCCGACTGCGGGACCGCCTGTTTAGGCGGCGTAAGGCAGCTGATGCGCCGAGGCGAGACGGCATTGGCCGCCAAGCCCAGCGCCGCGCCGGTGATGACGATCACGAGCGCGCGCTGGATGGTTCGCGGCATTGCCGGCGGCTTAGTGCTTCAGCACATTGATTGTCACAGGCACCGTCACGGTCGGCTGACTGGACAAATTCGTCGCGAAGCTGATCGAGCCCCGCTCCGAGTCCTTGGGCGGCTGCGCCAGCTTGGCAACGACCTGATAGACCTTGCCCGTCGTAACGATGCTCACCGACATGGTGACGTCCGTCAACGAGCAGCTCGGATTGGTGACCGTGAGCGGCTTGTCGGGATCGTTCGAGGTGACAGTAATTGTGCGGGTGGTCATCAATTCAGGACGCGCGCCGGGCCAGCGTTCGGGATCAGCAATCCCCCAGAAAACGGCTTCTGGATTGACGGAGACATCACCCACGAGGCGGCCGTACACGGGGATGGTAAACACGGGCTGCCCGGGATTGTCGCCATAACCGCGGACCGTCTCATTGAAGCGGCGCGGGCTGCCTTCCCCGTCGATCTCGATCACCACGCGGACTGTTGTTCCGTCCGAACCTTCCACCGGTTCAATCTTCGTGTGGACGTAGCTGCCCGTGGCGTCAACCTTGGAGAGATTCACTTTCTTGCCGTCGACGCGCTTGACCTGGACCACCATGTTGGTAATCACGCCCGTGCGAATATCGCCAATCGGCACCTGGGTGGGCGTCAGATCAAATGTCGGCACGATATCTGCCTTGACGGTCAGATTGACCGACGGCGTCGCGGCATCGTTGGAGGGCACGGTGATGTGCTTCTCGGCGTGGCCGCGGGTGATGTTGCCGACGTTCATGGTGAAGATGAGTTCACCTTTCTCGCCGGGCTTCAACGACTGCGGTTTCACGCCTGCCACCGTGCATCCGCACGAAGTGGTGGGCTTCTTCAATTCCAATGTGGCATCGCCGCCATTGTGGAATGTAAACGTTCCCGTGAGCGACGACACCATCGATGTCGTGCCGAAATCGTAGATGGTCTTATCAAAAACGATTTTCGGCGCGCCAGCGGGCGCCGCCGGGGCTGCGGGTTTGTTTGTATCCTGCGCGCGGCTTACGCTGCAGAGCATTCCAACGGACAACACCAACGTCACCAATGTTCGATTCATCTGTTATTCGCCTCCAAGCGGTTCAAGTTAAGGGTGCGCATTCTACAGAACTGACCAGATACTGGCAAGAGAAAGTGTCTGTTCCAAAAACAGTTGCATTTGCCAACCTGATCGTCGAGAGTTTCACCCGCGCTTTTTGACAGCTGACATGCATTTTTTACTCAATGTTTTTGGCGCGGAAACCGCGCACTCAATCTTAAACGCTCCTTCCGTCAACGGCAGCGATTTTACACCGATTGGCTGGGTGGAGTATTTTCTGTTTGTCCTTGGCCTGACGTGTGATGCGTATCTTGTTTACCATTTTATGTTCTCTGGGCGCAAGCAGCCGTGGGAGACCGGTCAGCTGAAAGTAGGGCCAAAATCATGGGGCACCCGGGAACTGATCATCGGCACAGCCGCCATTGTGATCGCGTTCGCATCAACCAACCTGATTTATATCCTGGTAAGCACCCTCACCCACCGGAACGTGGGCGATCTGGTCTCGTTGATCGTCATTTCCGAGGTGCTGATGCGGATCGGTATTCTGATTGTCTTTGCCGCTTACCTGCGGGAGCACAGCCAAAGCATTATTGAATCATTCGGCTTGCGGGCCCTTTCGCCCGTCGACGGTATCCAATGGGGAATGCTTTTCGGCTTCGGCAGCCTGCCCCTGGTGCAATTGCTGGTGCTGGCCAGCGAACGGCTGTTTCGCGCCGTCGGCGTCAACACTTCGGAACAACCCATCGCCGAACTCTTCGCGACGACCGACTCGCGTTTCCTGCTCGGGCTGCTGGTTTTTTTCGCGGTCGTCATCGCCCCGATCTTTGAGGAAGCGCTGTTTCGCGGTTTTGCCTATCCGGTGTTGAAGCAGCGGTTCGGCGTGTGGCGGTCGCTGGTCATCGTTTCCGCCGTGTTTGCCGCCAGTCACCTGCATCTTCCCTCGGTGGCCCCCCTCTTCGTCTTCGCGCTGGGCCTGGGGTTGTCCTACGAGCTGACCGGTTCGCTGCTTGTCCCCATCACCATGCATGCGCTATTCAATGCCGTGATGGTGACCCAACTGATCTTCGAACGCACACAGCCATGACAACAGTCCGGCAACTCGGCGAGTTTGAGCTGATTCAACGGCTGCGGAAACGCCTCGAAGCGCGCTCCGCGAAGCCGGCATCAGTCGTGGCCGGTATCGGCGACGATTGCGCCGTGCTGCGCACCGGCGATCCAAACAAGCTTCTGCTCTACACGTGCGATCCGGTCGTTGAAAGCGTGCATTTTCAGGCCGCAACACCGCCGCGCCGGGTGGGTTGGAAAGCCATGGCCCGCAACCTCAGCGACATCGCCGCCATGGGCGGCCTGCCCCGCTGGGCCGTCGTCAGCATCGGCTTGCGGCCGACAACGTCGCTGCGGTACGTCGAACAGGTCTATGACGGGCTGCGGGCGGCGGGAGAATCCTTTGGTTGCGCAATCGTGGGCGGCGACACGACCCATGTGAAACACGACCAGTTCATTGTCGTCAGCCTCATCGGCGAGGTCGAGAAACGCCACCTGACGCGCCGATCCGGCTCGAAGAGCGGCGACCTGGTGTTTGTGACGGGCACGCTCGGGGGATCACGGCGCGGCAAGCACCTGACGTTCACGCCGCGCGTCGCCGAAGCGCGCTGGTTGGTGCGCCATTTCCACCCCCACGCGATGATCGACCTCAGCGACGGTCTTTCCGGCGATTTGCGGCGCCTGGTCGAGGCGGGCGACAAGCGCCTGGGCTTCGACATTTCCGCCACGGCCGTGCCGGTCTCCATGGCCGCCCGGGGCAATCTCCAGGCCGCGCTCAACGACGGCGAGGATTTCGAACTGCTGTTCACCATCGCCCCGCGCGACGCGGCCGGTTTGCTTGCAAAGTGGCGCCGCCGATTCAAGCTTCCGCTGACGCAAATTGGCCGTGTGGTACCGTCAAAGGGCCGGGTCAGCCTGGTAACAGCGGACGGGCGGCGCCGGCCGTTGACGGCGGACGGGTACGATCATTTTGTATGACGCCGACCCTGCGATCATCTGAATCTCACAGCGCCGCGGAGACGGTCGAGATCGGCCGGCGGCTGGCGGGGGAATTGAACGCGGGCGACGTCATCGCGCTGCACGGCGAACTCGGCAGCGGCAAGACCTGTCTCGTCAAAGGCATCGCGCTCGGCCTGGGCGTGACGCAGGATGTCACCAGCCCGACCTACACATTGATCCATGAATATCACGGCGGCCGTCTGCCGTTGTGCCACGCGGACCTCTACCGGCTGAATTCCCCCGGCCAGGCCCTGGCCATCGGCATCGAAGACTGCCTGCAACCGGACGGCGTGACCGTGATCGAGTGGGCGGAGAAAATCGAGGCGCTGTTGCCGGCAAACACCTGCCACGTCCGCCTCACGGCCACAGGTGAATCGTCGCGCCAGATCCAAATCTCATGATCACCCTGGGCATCGACACCTCCACCGCGCGCGGCGCCATGGCCCTGCTCCGCGACGAAACACTGATGGCGGAGGGATTTTTTTTGCGTGGGGACGGCAAACGCCCGCCCGAGCAACATCTGTTCGGCGTGCTCGACAACCTGCTGGCCCGGGAGAAGTTGACGGCCAAGGACATCGACCTGATCACGGTGGGCATCGGCCCCGGATCGTTCACCGGGATCCGCGTCGGCATTGCCGCCGCCAAGGGACTGGCCTTGCCGGGACGGCTGCCTATCAAGGGCGTCAGCAGCTTCGACGCGCTGGCTTTGGCCGCCCTGCCCCGGATGCCGCGAGATTGCCCGCAGTTGTGCGTGCTCTGCGATGCGCGTCACGAGGAGGTTTATTTCGCGCTGTATGACACCACCGGCAGGCGGGTCCGTGATTGCGCGATTGCGCCGCTGGAGCAAATTGCCGACGAAATGCACGCTCCCCTCTGGTTCGTCAGTCCCGAGATTGGGCGGTTTGCGGGCGCCTTGAAGGAAACCTTCGGCGGGTTCGCCTCGGTCTGTGAAGAGCCGCTGTACCCCGGCGCGGCGGCGCTCGGCCGGCTCGGCCTGCACCGGTTTCGTGAGGACAACGAACGCGGTGACGCCTCGCTCGAACCGATCTATCTGCGCCTGCCCGACTACAAGAAGCTGTGAGCCGGCTATCCCTTCATGCCGGTGAGCGTGATGCCCTGGATGAAGTATTTCTGCGCGAAGAAAAAGATGACAATGACCGGCGTTGTCATCAGCAGCGAGCCGGCCATCATCATGCCGATCGAGCCACCGGACGACACATTGAAGGCGTACAGGCCGAGCGCCAGCGGATAGAGGCGCTCGTCGGTCAGGTAAATCAGCGGGCCCATGAAATCGTTCCAGGCGCCCATGAAGGTGAAGATGGCGATGGCGGCCAGGGTGGGCTTGATCAACGGCAGCATGATGTGCCAGTAGACGCGCCAGAACCCGCAGCCGTCGATTTTGGCGGCGTCTTCGAGGTCGCGGGGAATGCCTTTGAGGAATTGCCGGAGCAGAAAAACGTTGAACGCACTGGCGAAGAGGCTGCCGAACCACAGCGGGTACAGCGTATTGTACCAACCCAGCGCGCGGATGATCAGGAAGTTGGGGATCATGGTCACCTGCCCCGGGATCATCATCGTCGCCAGCATCAGACCGAAACAGAAACCGCGTCCCGGCCACTGGAGCCGGGCGAAACTGTAGGCCACCAGCGAACAACTGAACAGCGTGCCGACCAGGTTAAGGATGACGAGGAACAAACTCGTCGCCACGAACCGCCCGAACGGGACGTTGTCCAGCGCCATCCGGTAATTGCGCGTGGCCTTGGCCCACCAGGCGCCGAGGGCGCTGCGCCGGGTCAGTTCCAACTCCACCTTGATCTTGTGCGGATCGCTCTCGTACTGCGGGCCGCGGCCGACCTCGTTCAAGATCGTCCAGGTGCGCACTTTGTTGCTCAGGTCATCCGGGCCTTTTTCCTGCCAGGTGCCGATGCCCCAGGTGAAATCGGCCAGGTCATACGTGCGCACGGCTTTGTAGCGCACGCCGAGCTTTTCGATGTAGACGGTCAGCCCGTGCCAGGCGTCGTCGCTGCGGATGCCAAGCTGGATCCGGTAGAGGTCCGCGATGGGGAAACTGGTGGTGAACGCGCCGGTCAAGGTGACGGTGTCGCCGGTCGAAAAATCGTAGTCCACGTCGGCGTAGGACTCCCGCCCCTCTTTGACTTCCACGAGTTTGGTTGTGGCGGTGCCGGCGACTTGCCAGGACGCGGCGGCGTTCTCGGGGGCGACCAACTGGTCTTCGGCCAGGGGCGCCAGCAGGCCGTAACTGCGCGCCCGCAGATCGCTCAGGGAGAAATGGCGGCGAATCTGGTTTAGGATGTCGTGAACCATCGGGGCGTCCACGCGTTTGACGGCGGCGGCTTCGAATTTGTCGCTGGGCCCCTTCCAATCCTCCGCGGGCATGGTATTGAGTAATTTGCGATACGCGCCGCGCGCGACCTGTTTGATGGCGGCATCGCGGTCGACGTCGTCCGGCCAGACAGACGGGTCCATTGTCTTCAAATGTTCTTCGAGGACGGGGATCAACTCGTCCATGCGTTCGCCCGTCACATCATTGTAGTACCGCTGGTCGATGTAAGGCGACTTGACCTGCGGGAGCGGCTGGTGCGGCCAGAGATGGATTTTTTCCTCGGACATTTCGCGGTCGAGTTTGACGGAGGTGGTGGCCATCCAGAGGAACGGCCAGGAAAAGATGATCGCGCCGCCGATCAACAGCGCATAGATCCAGGAGTCGCGGCAAAATTCCATGAACCGGTAATAGCCGGCGCCGCGCTGGATCGGGCCGGCTTCGGCCGGACGCGCCGCGGGTTTCATGGGGGCTGACGGCGCGTCACTCAGCTTCATAATGCACCCAGCGTTCGGACAGTTTCATTTGGACGACGGTCACCGCAAAGACGAGGACGAACAGCACCCAGGCCATGGCGGCGGCATAGCCCATCTGCAGGTAGCGGAAGGCGTTGTTGAACAGATGGTAGGCGTAGAACAGGGTGGAGTTGACCGGGCCGCCCTGTGTAATGATGAACGCCTGCGTGAAAATCTGGAATGTGCCGATCAGGCCCATGATCAGGTTGAAGAAGATGTAGGGGGACAGCAGCGGCAGGGTGACGTGGATGAACTGCTGCCAGGTGCTGGCGCCGTCGAGCGCAGCGGCTTCGTAGTAGCTTTCGCTGATGCCTTTCAGTCCGGCCAGCCAGATGATCATGCCGCCGCCCGCGCCCCAGAGTCCCATCAGGATCAGCGAGGCTTTGCTGGTGTGTTCGTTCTGGAGCCAGTTCGGCCCGTGGATGCCGATGCTGGCCAGCACGTTGTTGAGCAGGCCGCTGTTGGGGTTGAATATCCAGATCCAGAGGATGCTCGACGCGACCGCCGGGACGATCGAGGGCAGGTAAAACAGCGTCCGCCAGACCGCCACACCGCGGATCTTGAGGTTCAGCAGCAGCGCAATGCCCAGGCCCAGCGCCATGCCGAGGGGGATCCCAATCATCATGTACACGGTGTTCCAGACTGATTTCCAAAACAGCGGGTCCTTGTTGAAGGCCCAGGCGTAATTGTCCAGCCCGATGAACCGCGCGGGGTTCAGGATGTCAAAGCGGCAAAAGCTGATGATGATCGAAAACAGGATCGGGCCGCCGGTGAAGACGATGAAGCCGATGATCCACGGCAGCGCGCAGATCCAGCCGCCTTTCCATTGCGAGCGGAAATAGCTGCTTTGCACGCCTTCGACGTCCCCGCTTTTCCTGGCGAGTCTGTGCCCGAACGGCCCCAGCACCGAGACCACCCCGCCCCGCAGCCGGGCGTTTGTGTCCCAGTAAAACACGCCGAGGGCCGCGCCGACCAGCAGCACGCCGTAGAGCACGAAGAACCAGTTCCAGTTCACCGGCTCGCCGCTGGGCGGGTTGAGCACGCGGTCCAGGTCGCGTTGCACGATCATGGTGGCGGTGTCGCAGGCTTGCTGGGGCGACCTCTTGTGGAAAATCGCGTCTTCCATGGCGGTGATGTGCTCGTTCCACAACATCTGCCCGACGGGCGTCACGGGCCGGAAGGGCTGGCCTTCGAGCAGGTCGTTGAAGACGTGGACGGCCTCGCCGATTTTCGGGTCCATCTGGGGATTGCCGTAGACGTACTTCTCGAACAGCCATTCGTTGATCTTTTTATTGGCGTTCTGGGTCGGCACGAACACGCGGCCCTGGGCGGCAAGATCCAACCGGGTGCTCTCGGCAATTTTTTCGTTGGCGCGCTGGGTGGACAGGTAGCGCAACAGTTCCCAGGCGGCTTCCTTGTGCTTGGAGGTCGAAGGAATCGCGTAGCACCAGCCGCTGACCCAGGTGCAGGTGTGGCTGCCGCTGTCCAGTTCCCATTTCGGAATGGGCGGCTGGGCGATGCCCCAGTTCACGCTTTTGCCAAATTGCGCATATTGAGCGATGGATTCCGGTAGCTCCCAAAATCCATCAATCTTCATCGCCAACTTGCCGGTAATGAACGGGTCGAGATCGCCTCCCTGAAATCCGGACTGGAAGGCGTAGACGCGTTCCGCGCCGCCGAGTTCGTCGTAGATCCGGGTCATCCACGACAGGGCGTCGACGACTTTTGGGTCGTTGAGCGTGCAGCGCTTGCCGTCCGGGCTGATGAAATGGCCGCCGTTCATCCAGCCGTAGAGGTAGAGCCAGGAATTGCCGAAGTTGGGGGCAAAGCCGAGCCGCAGGAGGTTGCCGTCCTTGTCGCGCTCGGTGAGCTTGATGGCCATTGCTTCGAGTTCTTCCCAGGTCTTGGGCGGACGGGCCTCGCCTTTTTCGTCCACAAATCCGGCACGCTTGAGCAGGTCTTTATTGTAGAAGAGAGCGCGGTTGTCCACTTTCTCCGGGACGCCGTAGACGCCCTTATTGCCGGTGACCGGGTCTTTGTAGACGACCTCGTCCCAGCATGAATTGAAATAGTTCTCCGGGACGATGGCGTCGGGACGGCCGCTGGCCCGGTCCCTCTCGATCAGCGGAGTGATGTCCATGAATGCGCCGCGCGAGGCCCATTCCGTCACGGCGTAACGGTCGAACCGGATGACGTCGGGCGGCATTCCACCGGCCACACCAACGAGAAATCGCGTCGGGTCTTCGGTCTGGCTGCGCGAAGCTTCCTGGCCGCTGACGACGTGGTAGATGGGCTTGATCTCGACGGACGGATCATTCTCGTGGGCGCGCTCGCTCTCGTCGTGCGCCACGCGGCTCTGTTCTTCAAAATCGCGGATCGCGTCGCCCACCGGCCCGGAGATCGGGCCGAGACCCATCATGGAGATTTCGACGACGCCAGGTTGTGGCGCCTGTTGCGAACGCGAGGGGGAAAGAAACCACAACGCTGTCAGGATCAAGGCGGAGTAAAGGGCGATTTTCCAGGCGCTCATCGTCGGTTTGGGGATTCTTGTCGAAACGATTCTCCAAGTCAAGCAAGCCAGCGATTTCCGGAAAGAATCCCCTTGCGGACTCGACAGCCCTTCGCTTTTCAATTAGGTTGACTGTGTGAGCAGAAGATTGACCGCTCTCAGCCTCGCGGTAGCCGCCTTTGCCTTCGCGCCGGTAGCGTCAGTCATGAGCCAGGTGCCGGCGGCAAGATTTCCTTCATCGATTATCACCACGTCGCCGCCGCCAGCGGCCGCCGGCCTCAGCAATGCTCCGACGCTGTTCGAACCGCGAACCACAGGAGCCAACGTGCCAATGATCACTGTGCCCCGGGCTGCGCCGATCCAGATTCCGTCGGCGTTTGCCCCCGTTTCGACCGCTCCCGAATTGCCTGTGACGACGGAAAACCTTCCGCATACGACTTCGGCCATGCCCCGCGTCGTACCTCCCCAAGTGCTGGCGCCAACCGTCCGGGAAATGACCCTCGTGCCGGTGGGCCACGTAATTCCGCCCTCGGCCCCGACGATCAGCGGCGGTCCGCCGGCCAACACACCGGTCTCCGGAGTGGTCACCAATCCCGACGGAAGTCTTCTTGTGCCGATGACGTATCAACCGACGAATGCCTTCACGCCGGGAGCGACAGGTTCTTGGGGCGATAAGACGCCGGAAATCAACGGCGTCAAGTATCACTGGTAGAGAGACATGCAGGCGCGCGTGTTGACTGTTGGACAGAGTTTGCTAACCTTTCATTAGTCATGGATCGTTACACGCCAGGCCGTATTCTAGGGGGGGGAGCACTACTGCTCTGCTTCACTGTCGCCGCGTCCGGCCAAATCAACCAGCAAACATCGCCGATCAATGTCCTGCCGCCCCCCGTCGCCCGCGGAGACAGAGAGACCGGCACGTTGACTTTAACCGGCCCGTCTAAATCCACCCCAACGGCCGTCGTGCCATTTGATCCGAGTCTCTTGACGGCGCCCCAAGTCAACCAGTTCAGTCCCAACCAGCCATTTATAATCAGTCTGCAGCCCAAGGGCAATGCAACGGGGCAAACATCCACCAACGCTTCCGCGATACGGTCCTTGTGGGATACTCCCGGTTCCGGCGACTGGCTGGCCTCGACCCTTAAGAATAGCCCGAGCGCGCTGACAAGCGCGCGGCCCAATGCGTCTGGTTTCTCACTGGCGCAACCAGCCAGGACACCCGCGGTGAATTGGCAGCAACCCCCGGCGCAGCTGCCCTCATTTTCGTCCTCGCCAGCCCCGCAACAGAACTGGAATGCGGCGACGGACACGGCGACCAAGGGCATCAAGTACCAGTGGCAGTAGATTCTTCGCTTCGCTCCCGCCGGTCCTCTTGTTACTCTGTCCCCCGCATGGTTCCGCAATCCTATTATCGGTGCTGGGTGGAAGTGGACCTCGATGCGCTGCGCCAGAACGTCGCCGCCATCCGGCGCCGCCTGCGTCCGGAGACCGGACTGACCGCCGTGGTCAAGGCTGATGCCTACGGGCACGGACTGCCGCAAGTGGCCGGCGCCCTCATGCAATGCGGCGTCGAGGCGTTTGCCGTCGCCAACCTGGCCGAAGCGCTGGTCATCCGGCACGTCGGCGGCGGCGGCTGGCCGGTCCTGCTGTTCGGCTCCTGTCTGCCCTTTGAAGTGGAGAAGATCGTCGAACAACGCCTCACGCCCACGCTCTCCTCGCTGGAGGAAGCACAGTGGTTCGAGAAGGAAGCGGCCCGCCAACAGGTCACGCTGCCCGTGCAAATCGAAGTGGACACCGGCATGGGCCGTGTGGGGTTCTGGCACGAGGAGGCCGCCGATCAAATCCGCCAGGTGGCCGCGCTGCCGCACCTGCGGATCGAGGCACTTTACACGCATTTCCCATCGGCGGATGAAAACCTGAAAGTTACCCGGCAGGAACTCGACGCCTTCCTGCGCGTCGCCGAACGGTTGCGGTCAACCGGCATGGCCATGCCCCGGCTGCACGCGGCCAACAGCGCGGCGTTACTCAATGTTCCCGAAGCCGTACTCGACATGGTGCGGCCCGGCCTGATCATGTACGGCATCTGCCCGGCGGGCTGTCACGCGGAGGATTTTCATCCCGTGCTTTCGTTCAAGGCGCGCGTCGCCTTCGTGAAGACCGTCCCCGCGGGACGCAGCATCAGTTACGGCCAGACCTTTGTCGCGAAAGAGCCGATGAAAATCGCCACAGTGGCCGCCGGATACGGCGACGGGTTCAGCCGCCATCTCTCCAATGCCGCCGAGGTGTTGATCGGCGGGAAACGCTGCCGCGTCGCCGGTCGCGTGACGATGGACCAGATCATGGTGGACGTCACCGCGCTGCCCCACGTCAACAGCGGCGATGTGGCGGTCCTGATCGGCCGGCAGGAAGACGCGGAAATCAGCGCCGCCGAAATTGCGCAATGGTCGGGCACGATCGCCTGGGAAGTGCTCTGCGGCATCACCAAGACCGCCCGCGTCCCCCGCGTCTACCACGGCGCCACCGCCGCCTAGGTCAGACGGGCAAACCCGGAAACAGCGAGGCGCGCCCTAGCGCGCGTCCTCGGCCGTGGTGCCGAAACGAATCACCAGGAACGGCGTCAGGAATCCGCCGACGAAAATGGCGATGCCGATGATCGCCACCAGGATCCGGGTCGTATTGCAAACGTTCAGGATGCTGCGCCCCCGTAAGTCACCCTGCTGGATGTTGTAATTGAACAGATCATCACCCGTCTGCGTGTATACTTTGTAGGCGGGCCACAAGGACGTCTTCAGCAGGGTGAGGGCCTGGTCCCGTTGACCGTGCATGGCCAACTCGAACGCGGCGCGACGGACGCGTTGATATTCCTCCCGGTCCGCCAGCAGTTTGTTGAAGATGCGCAGGTCTTCGTCCATGTGAATCAACCTCTGATACTCCGTGATGCTTTGGTCGACGACGCGACTGGTGTCGTCGACCTCCCGGAGATAGAGGGCACGGTCGGCGGCGTTGTCGGCGTTAATGACCAGCAGCGCGCGGATGAAACCTTCCGCCTGGTAGGCGTTGATCTGTCCCGCGCAGTTCAGGCCGGGCAGGGTGTTGTCCACGATCTTCGTGGACTCCGTTTTTATCTGGTCGACCGTGAAAAACCCGATCGCGCCAATCACGACCATGGTGATGATGGCTGCGACAATCGGCGTCATCTTTCTGATGTAGTACATACGACCTCTTCGTCCCGCCACTTCATCGGCGCGCGGCAACCTGTCTCTTGCTGCCGCCGCCGGCGCGACGCTTGCGCCGGTTCTTTCCAACTCCCACGGCCTTCCGCCGCTGTTGCTTCTCGCGCTTGGCGGACTCCCAAATCGCGTCCAATTCGGCCAGGGTCGAGTCCTCCAGGCGTTTGCCCCGGCGATGGACCTCCCGCTCGACCTGTTGAAAACGGGCCGTGAATTTCCGGATCGTGCGGTTCAGCAATTCCTCCGCCTGCAGGCCTTCGAACCGGGCGAGATTGACCGCCGCGAAGAGCAGATCACCCAGCTCCTCTTCGAATTGCTCCCGGCTGCCGGCGGCCAGGGCGCTTTTGACCTCGCGCAATTCCTCTTCCACCTTGGCCAGCACACCGTCCACGTCCTTCCAGTCGAAACCGACGCGGGCCACTTTGCGTTGCACCTTGTCAGCCTTCAGGAGCGCGGGCAGGTGTTTGGGCAGTTCGGCAACGATACTGTCGGAGTTTTTCTCTTTCTTCTTAATGGCTTCCCACTGCGCCAGCACCGCGAGGCTGTCCTTGGCGGTCTGTTTGCCGAACACATGCGGATGCCGGCGCACCAGTTTGTCGGAAATGGATTTTGCCACATCGTTGAAATCGAATCGGCCGGCGTCCTGGGCCATCTGGGCATGAAATACAACCTGCAGCAGCAGATCGCCGAGTTCGTCGCGGAATTCGTCCATCTTGCCCGCATCAAGCGCGTCGAGCGCTTCGTAGCATTCTTCAATGAGATTATGGCGGATGGATTGGTGGGTTTGCTCGCGATCCCATGGGCAACCGTCCGGACCGCGCAGACGTGCCATGATCTGCAGAAGCCGTGTAATTTGCCTCGTGTGAGATGCCATCGTGGGCGCGCCCACTTGAGAAAGTAGCAAAAAGAAGGCGTGATGGCAAAGGAATTTGCCGGCATTCTTTCAAACTGAAACTGTCGAAGACATACCACAGCGCTTGCGCTAAAGGTGTTTGTACTTGCCTAAATCACCCCCTCCAAGACAAGATCATCGACAGCCATGAAACTTTCGCGCTGGATTCTGTCGTTTGGCCTATGTGCCACATCGGCACTGGCCGGGCAGGTGATCGATTCCTTGCAGATTGACGGCAAAACCTACGAAGGCGTCAAGTGGGGCCCCGTTAATCAAGGCAAAGTGGTGATCTTTTACAATCAGGGCGTCACGATCGTTCCTTTGGACAAGTTACCGCCCGAATATCGCGCCCAGTTCGGATACGCAGCCGCCACGAACGCGTCCACCACCATCTCCAACACACTTCCGCCCGCAGTCTCCGCTCCGTCAACCAGTCCTCAAGAGCAGCTTGTTAACACCCATGCGGAGACCGGCACTCCTTCAGAGACTGTAGACTGGCAATCGTACGTCAAAGACCGTGGAACGAAATGTGTACTCGACGGCAAACTGGTCGAAAAGTCAGAACTCACTCAATTGACGGGGTTTCTGATGGCAGTGCGCGGTAACGACGCGGATGAAGCCAGGTTGGGCCGCCTCTGGGTGTTGAATCTAGCGGAGCGCCGGAAAGATATCCCCGTTACAGTCCAGCAATTTGAACTACGACCGGCACTCTGGCAGGCAACTGATGAAACTATCGTTCTTATCAATTACCAGGCACTTGCGGAGGAAGGAGAATTGATCCGTCTGTTCGGATCAGAAACGAAACCCATCAACGGTCACAGGGCCTTCATAGCGGCAAAGGAACCTTCCTTCGAGGAGTGGCAAAAGATGCGCTCTCAGTAAGGACTTCACAAGCCTCTACTCCCGCCGTTTCTGATCCAGATAGATCCATTACCCGCAACCATCGACGGGAGAAGTTAATGCATCAGCAGTGAATCAGGAACCGCGACCGCGGCTGCCACTCGGAAACGCCAGCACTTTCTCTTCTTCCTCCGACAATGCAGTCTGGCGCAGCGGCGCGGCCTGCTCCTGACGCCGCAACTCCCAAAGCCGCTCCAATTCCGCCTCCAACGCCGCAATGCGGTGCGTGCCAACGGCTGGCAGATCATCCCCGGCATTCGCGAGTTTGCTGCGCAACGATTGAAGTTCGTCCGTCACCTGAGCGATCTTCTCCAGCAACGTAGGCTCCTTCGGCTCGCGAGTCACGCGAACGATGCGCCGTAGTGGAGACGAGCGACGGGATTTTTTCATGTTAATTTTTAGCTTTTTAACGCGTGTTTTCATGTAATTGCGCTTGTAAAGACACCCAATTTGTAACAGACGCTCAAATAAAAACAAGACTATTCGTGTAAATTATTGCATAAATAGTCACGTAAGCTGCTGATGACACGGTAGCTAGGACTGCAATAGGCAGACTTTATAATTCAGAAGTTGCTCCACTTCAAATACAAAGAACCCACGGAATTTTCGCCCCTCAACCACAAGCGGTAGCCAGTGCGGGTCGTCCTGCCACATTTGGTTGTAGGGTATCCGCGATAGCTCTATCCAGAATGGCTTGGCCTCGTCGGTCTCAATTAATTCCCCATCACAATCCCGAGCTGAAAACACCGTCACATGCAGCTTGTAGCCATCGACGAATTGAAAAAAAAGTTCCCCAGCCTCTTTCAGCGCAACAGGCCGCACGCCGATCTCTTCCAGCGTCTCCCGGATGGCCCCCTGCATGGCAGTCTCCCCCTTCTCCAATCGTCCACCTGGTCCGTTGATTTTCCGCGCACCAAGCCCCCGCTTCTTGTGGATCAACAGGATTTGCCCGTCCCGGATGACGAAACACAACGTCGCGTACTCCGTCGGCTGCCAACTCGCCCAATCGATTTTATCAACGTGTAAATCCATCGCCGCCAATCCCTACCCCAAACTAAATCATCACGCCAGATTCTTCTGTCACCTACCACGGATCACTCTGTCCTGCTCCGCGCAGAGGTCACGAATCGCCTGAGCGATGGCGGGGTTAACGGGGAAATGTTTTTCCAGGAAGCTGAGGATGACTTGGGCGGATTCGGGGGTGCGGGTGTATCCTTGGATGAAGCCGGGCAATTGGCGAGCCGCTTGGGGAAAGCGCTTCTCAAAACGGCGGTCGTTGGCGAATCCGTCCCGGTTGGCCGGCGTCTCGCTCTCGATCAGCGCGGCCAATTCCAGGACGCGGTCCACAGCGGAGTGCTGGATCAAGCGCGCGGCGGACAGTTTCTCGCCACGGTGGTGGCGGCACAGGCCGACATATAAATTTGTCAGCGCTTCGCCCAGCAGCCAGTCCCTGTCTCTCGTGGCGGGAGCACAGGAGCGGACGGGGACGCAAATGGCATCGCCGACGTGGGGCTGTTTCCAGACAATTCGGCCCCGAGCAAACGGTATCCCTGCAAGCTCGCGCGCCTCAAAGACGGCGAACTCGCAGAATACACCGTCAGTGAACAAAAGCTTGTGGCCGTCGGGGGTGTTCTGGAAATGATAGGCGACGGGACTGACCGCGCTCATCCAATCCAGGCTCCGGATAAACCTCTGCTTGTAGCCCTCTTCGACAATGGCGAAGAAATCGAGGTCCGAGTACTCATCCAATCGTTCCAACTCGGCCCCCACGGACCCCAAGCCAATCAAGGCAAGCGCATGACCGGTGTTCTCGAGGGAATGGCCGATGTCGTTGAGGCGGGCAATCAGGATTTGCTTCTTGTCCATGGCGGAGTCCCGTTACCAGGCGTCGTACCGTCCGACGGCAGATGTATCACAGGAACACGTGCGAGAAAAGATACTTTCGCCTTCTTCACTGCTACTCCATTCCCCCTCCCTGCCGGATGAGCTTGACGCGCCCGCCCTGCTCTCTCATCATATGGAGCGAGAGCGAGATATGATTTTGGTTTGTCCGAAATGTGACGGGCATTTGTTTCTACTGAATTTCAAGTCGGTTGAGGTGGATTATTGCCAGGGTTGCCGGGGGATTTGGCTGGAAGCGGGAGCGTTGGAGAGGTTGATGGAGGTGACGGGGGCGCATCCGGAGGACCCGTTGCGGCGGTTTCACAATCACGAAGCGACGCACGCAGTTTCGGAACGGCATCTTTGTCCGCGCTGCGACCAGGCGTTGCATGAGTTGGTGGTCGAGGAGCCGGGCCGGGCCGCGCTGACGCTGGACCGTTGCCCGCGGGGGCACGGACTGTGGTTTGACGCGGATGAGTTGCGGCAATTGCTCTCGCTCTATCCGGCCGACAGCGGCGCCGGCATGACCATCGACGCGCTGAACGAATTGTTCGGTGGCGCGGTCAAACGATAAACTGGAAAGGACATATCTCATGGGAATGTTTGCGGGTATTCTGCTGGCGGTGGTGGTCATCATCGCGTTGTGGATTGTCGGCTCGTACAACGGGCTGGTCCGGCTGCGCAACCAATTGGAAAACGCCTGGGCCCAGATCGACGTCCAACTCAAGCGCCGCCATGATCTGATTCCCAACCTCGTCGAGACCGTCAAGGGCTACGCGGCGCACGAACGCGGCACGCTCGAGGCCGTCATCCAGGCGCGCAACATGGCCGTCAACGCCAAAAGCGTCGCGGACCGCGCCCAGGCGGAAAACGTGCTCTCTGGCGCGCTGAAATCGCTGTTCGCCGTCGCGGAGGCGTATCCGGAATTGAAGGCGAACCAGAATTTCATGAGTTTGCAGGAGGAACTGACTTCGACGGAAAACAAGGTCGCGTTCTCCCGCCAGTTCTACAATGACACGGTGATGACCTATAATACGAGGATCGAAGTGTTCCCGACCAATGTGTTCGCGAACATGTTCAGCTTCACTCGCCGTGAGTTTTTCGAGGTCAAGGACGAAGCGGAACGCGAAGCGCCGAAAGTCGCGTTTTGATCGTCCCCGCCCGCCGGGCTTGAGCAACCATGTGGGAGCAAATCCGAGCCAATCAGCGCCGTTCAGCCGTGCTGGTCATGGTGATGGCGACGGTGCTGGGGCTGGTCGGGTACGCGGTGGGCAACATGGTGTTCGGCCCTGATGGATCGGTCCTGGGCATCGGGCTGGCGCTGGTGATTTGGGGCGTGTTGCTGATGGTGTACAGCACCAGCGCCGAATCGATCCTGCTCAACCACGCCACCGCCCGCGAACTCCAGCGCGACGACAGCCCTCGCCTGTTCAATATCGTGGACGAAATGCGGCTGGCCTCGGGCCTGGAGTTCATGCCGAGGATCTATCTGATCGACGCCTCGATGCCCAACGCCTTCGCCGTCGGCCACACGCCAAAAACCAGCGCCATCGCCGTCACCACCGGCTTGATGTACCGGCTCGACCGCGACGAACTGGAGGGCGTCATCGGCCACGAGATCGCCCACTTGAAGAATCGCGACACGCAGTTTCTCATGCTGGCGGCGGTGATGCTCGGCTCGATTGTCATTCTCTCCGAAATCGCCAAACAGATGATCTGGTTCGGCGGCCGGGGCCGCAGCCGCAACGAATCGCGCAACGGCGAGGGCAACGCCCAGGCCGTCATCGCCGTGCTAGGACTGGTGCTGGCGATTCTCGGGCCGTTGATGGCGCAGTTGCTGTACTTCGCCTGCTCGCGCAAACGGGAGTTCCTGGCGGATGCCTGCTCGGCGCAGTACACGCGCTATCCGCAAGGGCTGGCCTCGGCGCTGGAGAAGATTTCACAATCGCCCGTAGGCCTGGAATTCGCCAGCCAGGCAACGGCGCCGATGTTCATCGTCAGCCCGCTCTACGCGGGCAAGGAAGAACCCAACAGCGTGTTCTCCTCGCACCCGTCCACGGCGCAGCGCATCCGTGTGCTGCGAGGCATGGAACGCGGTTCGTCGCTGGCGGATTATCAGGCTGCGTATCAACGCGCCAAAGGCGGCGCGCTCATTGGCCGCCAATCGCTGGAAAAAGCGCCCACCCAACCCATCCGCCCGCCGTCCAATGAAGGGCCTATCAGCACCGCCCGTGAAGTCCGTCAAACGATGTGTCGCGCCAACGGTTACATGACGGTGAAATGCGATTGCGGCCTGGAGATGAATCTGCCGGAGCGGTTTCCGGACAACGAGATCCATTGCATCCGTTGCGGAAAAGTCCTGGCGCTGCCCACGGTGCAACAGCGCGACGTCCAGGCCGAGGTGGCGCAGCGACAAGCCGCCGTGTCGGCTTCGGGTGCGCCGCCCTTATTGTACACGCGCAAGACCCAGGGCTGGGAATCGATCCGTTGCGCCTGCGGGCGCACCCTCCAGATCAGCCCCGCTTTCGCCGCGCCGTACATCAAGTGCGAATCCTGCGGCCGAGTCATTGAAATCAACAGCCTGCAACCGTCCACATGAGCGAGGTCATCCAGGTCACGTCGCCGCCGGACAAACCACTGCTGGTCTTTGACGGCGACTGCAACTTTTGCCGGCGCTGGATCGGC
This sequence comes from uncultured Verrucomicrobiae bacterium, assembly GCA_963817685.1. Lineage (GTDB taxonomy): Bacteria > Verrucomicrobiota > Verrucomicrobiia > Palsa-1439 > Palsa-1439 > CAWFPN01. The sequence continues at coordinate 191,976 of CAWFPN010000007.1, forward strand.
CGCTGGCGCGCGGGGACAGGCGACCGCGTCGACTACCTGCCCTTCCAGGACCCGTCCATCGCCGCGCGGTTTCCTGAGATCCCACAAGAACGGTTTGCAGGCGCAGTCCAGTTGATCGAACCGGACGGCCGCGTCTGCGGCGGCGCGCAAGCAGTGTTCCGCACCCTGGCCCACGCCCCCCGCACGCGCTGGACATTGTGGACCTATGAAAACATTCCCGGTGTCGCGGGGCTCACGGAATTCTGGTACGGGATCGTCGCCCGAAACCGGACCGCGTTTTCGTGGTTGACCCGACTACTCTGGGGCGACCACGTGGAACGGCCAAGCTATCTGTTAACACGCTGGCTGTTCCTGCGGTTGCTTGGCCTCATCTTTCTCTTCGCCTTCGTCTCGTTGTGGACGCAAATCGGCGGATTAATCGGCCACCACGGGATCCTGCCCGCCGGCCAGCTGATGCAGGCCGTGCACGAGCAGGTCGCGCAACGCAACATCGGCCCCGAGCGCTACGCCCTCATGCCCACGCTCTGCTGGATCAGCGCCAGCGACCGGTTTCTGAATCTGTTGTGCGCCGGCGGCACGATGCTGTCGCTGATGCTGATTGCGGGCATCGCCCCGGCGCCCGTCTTGTTCCTGCTTTGGCTGATCTATCTGTCCTTGTCCATCGTCTGCCGGGAGTTTCTTGGGTTCCAGTGGGACATTCTCCTGTTGGAAACGGCGTTTCTCGCCATCTTCTTCGCGCCGCTGCAACTGGGCCCGCGGCTGTCCTGTGAAGCCCCTCCCTCGCCGACAATGCTCTGGATGTTGCGCTGGCTCTTGTTCCGGCTGATGTTCGCTTCCGGCGTCGTGAAACTCTCCAGCCAGGACGTGACTTGGCGCAACCTGACCGCACTCACCTGTCAATATGAAACGCAGCCGCTGCCAACCTGGATCGGCTGGTACGCGCACCAGTTGCCGGTCTGGTTCCAAAAGCTTTCCTGTGGCGTGATGTTCGGCATCGAACTGGGCGTGCCGTTCCTGATCTTCCTGCCGCGCCGGCCGCGGATGTTCGCCTGCGGGGCGTTGATCTTCCTGCAGGTGCTGATCATCGCGACAGGCAACTACTGCTTCTTCAATCTGCTGGCCATCGCGTTGAGCTTGCTGTTATTGGACGACGCCGTGCTGCGCCGCCTGCTGCCGCGCCGCCTTTGGGAACATGCCGAGCCGACAACCGCGCGAAGGTTACGCTGGCCGAAATGGATCATCGCGCCCGTGGCGGCGTTTCTCTTTGTCATGTCGTCGATGATGTTGGTCCAAGCCTTCCGCTTGCGTGTTCCCTGGCCCCGGGCAATGGTGGAAACGTATGACTGGATCGAACCGTTCCGCAGCGTGAGCAGCTACGGCTTGTTCGCAGTGATGACAACCAACCGCGCGGAAATCATCGTCGAAGGCAGCAACGACGGCAACGACTGGCGCGCCTACGAGTTCAAGTACAAGCCCGGCGACCTCGCGCACCGGCCCGGTTACATCGAGCCGTTCCAACCGCGCCTGGACTGGCAGATGTGGTTCGCCGCGCTCGGCTCGTACGAAAGCAATCCCTGGTTCATCCATTTCTGCGAACGATTGCTGCAAGGCAAACCCGAAGTGCTGGCGCTGTTGAAGACCAACCCCTTCCCCAACGCCCCGCCCCGCTACATCCGCGCCGAGATGTACGACTATCGTTTCACCAATTTCGACGAGCGCCACAAGACGGGCAACTGGTGGCGCCGCGACAACCAACGCCTGTACCTCCCCGCGATCTCGTTGCGCGGCGCGGAGTAAGCGCTTCGACCTACAATCCCGTGTCTCGAAAGTTTCTCAACTGAATGCCTGCTTGCTCAATCAGCGTCTGCACTCGCGGGCTGCGGAGGGCTTCCAATTCTTTCACGTTTTCGTAGCCGTGTTGCGTGGTGGAGAGTGTTGGGGAGGCGGCGGTGGCGGGGTGGAGGAATATCTCGGTCAGGCCGTCGGGCAATGATGGCAGGTAGGCGGTGAGAAAGCGTTCTGTGATGTGGCCGGCGTCGAGGACGCCGATGGAACGATCGGCGGTGCGCAGTCCCCTGCTCCGCAGTTCCCGTTTGCTACGCGCGCCGAGCGTGCCGAAGACGAGCCAGCGAGCGAATTTGCGGGGCAACCGCGCGGAACCGCAACGAAGCGAAGAGCCCAGGGGTTCGACGGGGGCGCGGACGTAGGTGATGCCGTGTTCCTGGGCAAGCCGGGCGACGATGGGCAGGATGCGCGGGTGCATGTGGGTGTGCATGTGCGAGTCCAGATGCGTTGGCCGCAATCCGGTGGTGAGAAAGCGCCGGATCTGCGCGCGCAGTTCCACTTCGATGGCGGCATCGACGCGACTGTCGCTTGCCAGTTTGATGCTTAACTTGAACGGCGTGTCCGGCAACCTTCCCCTTTCGTCCGCGAGGCTCGCGATAGCAGAGACTGGTGAAGCGGCGACTCCGTCGACGAGGCAAAGATGAAGTCCCACGCCGAGGGACGGATGCGTTTTGGCGAACGCGACGGCTTCGTCGCAGTGCGGCGCGGTGACCATCAGGCTGGCGCTGGTGAGGATGCCCTGGGTGTGACCCTGTGCGACGGCGGCGTTCACGGCGGGGTCGATCCCGAAATCGTCGGCGTTGACTACCAGCAGCTTCGCAGCGGAAGAACGGATAACAGGGCCTCCCTTCGCGCGGTCAGCGGGCCCGGCCCGGGTTCATCGCCGGCCGACCCACATCGCCAGGCGCAGCCGCGCCATGTCGGCAAACGTGACGGCGATCACGTCGAGCCGGCGAATGTTCGACGTGCCCAGTTCCCGCTGATGAAACGGGACGGGGACCTCTTTGATCCGGCAGTCGCGCCGTTGCGCCAGGACGAACAGTTCCGCATCGACAAACGGGCTGCGCGAGTGCAGATCGAGTTTCTCCCACACTGACCGGCGCAGGGCCTTGAACCCAAAATTGATATCGCGCAGGTGCAACCCAAACAAGCCGCGCACGAGGAAATTGTAGCCTTTGGAAATCACCTTCGACCGCCAGTTGGCGTACTTCGGGCCCTGGTCGGAGTAACCGGTCAGCACGTCCGCGTCGTGGAATTCCTCGAGCAAACGCGGCAGGCTTTCCAGCGCCACAGGCAGGTCGAAATCGGTGTAGATCAGAAACTCCTTCGTGGAGAAGGCCAGTCCCGCGCGCAGCGCGCCGCCAAAACGCTGGTTGTACGGCAACCGCACCAGTTTGATCCGGGCGTCGCGCGCCGTCCATCGCGCCACTTTCTGCGCGCAATCGTCGGTGCTGGCGTCATCGGCCACGACAATTTCAAAGTCCACAAAATCGCGTTCGCAATTCTCGACGACCCGGGCCAGGGTGGCGTCGACCACGTTCCGACTCGTTGAACATGGGCAGGATCAACGAGACCGGGGTCGCGATTTTCTTACCGAACCATTGGGGAGCTCCCACGCGTGACCTCTCGGCAGAACGCGCGGCCGGCTCTTTCACCGGCGAAAGGACCGCGGCGTCTCGTTCTGTTTTGTTGTACATTCGTGCGCTTCTCCTGTTTCTGCGGCGCCCGCACGGTCAGGAACGCGGCGCGACCAGGGCGATACCGTTGCCCTGATAAACTACTCCGGGCGCTCCGTCCACTAAATTCGTCACCGCCACCGCCGTGAAGAATCGCATCGGCTGCGTCCCGGTTGGATCGAGCCGCTCATTGCAAATGGAGACGTAATCGGCCAGCGCATGCATGCCACGTCCTTGTTTGTCCTTCAAGCCGCGCGCGAAACCGGAGGCGTCGATTTGTACCGGCCCGTCCGTGGGCCCGGTCAACCGGTGACGCACCGTCTCCATCTTGCGGAAGCTGGGGATGAAATACGGCCCGTCGGCGATCGCGCGGGACTGGAACCGGTAAAAGCCCAGGCTGAGGATGACGTTGAACACAGCGGACAACACCAGACAGGCGGCGGCGAGGGTGCGCGCGCGCGGCAGCGACGCCCATTTCATGATCGCCATCGCCGGCAGCAGGCTCAACAGCGGCAGTAACAGGATCAGATAGCGGCTGCTGAAGTTGCGGCCCGTCAGCAGAAAGACCAGCAGCGGCAGCAGCGCCATTACCGTGATGAAGACAACAGCGGGCGACCGATCAAAAGCCTGTTGTGGGCGGAGCCAGTGACCGCGCATGGCGCGCGCGAATTCCATGAGGAGATTGCCGACGAATACCAGCGCCAGGCCCAGCGAGAGCAGATTGAAGAGACCGAGCACCCAAAACGACCCGAACTCCGAGCCTCCGAAGTCCCGGTATTCCTTGAAGCTGTAGGAAAAGACACTGTTGAACAGGTTCGACAGACAGACAGGCAGCAGCGTCAGGCTTTTCAAGCAGCCGAACGTGAATGGTTCCGTGCCGCCGCCCAGCATGCGCCGCGTGTTGTCCCAGTGCGTGCCCGTTTCGCCGACAATGTACGGGGTGTATAGCGCCAGGCAACCGAGCAACCCCAGCGCCAGCCAGGTCTTGTTGATCTCGCGCCGGCGAAACCACAACAGCAGCAGAATCGACGGCCCGAGGAACAACCCGAACGCGTGGAATTGCGGCATCATCGCCAGCAGCAAACAGACCCAGAAGATCTTGCGCGACGCGGGACGCGCCACCACGTCCCACAGCGCCAACGCCAACAACGCGCCGAGCGGGGCGAGGAATTGCGGGTTCCAGCAGCCGATGCTGTAGTACACCGGCCACGGGGCGGTCGCGTAGAACAACGCCGCCCACAACGCGGGCGTCGCGCCCAGGATCCTCCTGGCCAGAACGTACACGACGTAAATCACCAGCGTGTCGAGCGCGATCAACAGCAACATCACCGTCTCCGGGCCTCCGCCGAACCGCAACGGCATCGCCCAGAACAACGCCAGCAACGGCCCCGGCAAATGCCCCGTGCCCATGCGCGGGAAGTTCGGCTGCGCGATGTAGAGCGCTTCGCGGTCTCCGGCCAGCAACTGCACGCCGGTGCGATAGGCATCCAGTTCGTCCGTAATGGCCGAGTCGCGGTATCCCTGTCCCCAGACAAAACCCGCGTACCGCAGCAGAAAGCCCGCGGCGAGAATCAGGAGGAGCCATGCGATGTGCGTGTTCTTCGTCATCGGATCGAGACATCGGGGCGCTTCCACCTCTCCCGTGCCTCGCGCTGTCGAACAGCCTATCGGCGGCCACAAACGCTGTCAACCCGCAACGCCAGGTGTCGTCTGCATTGCAAATAGCTTGATAAAGCGGCATCTATATTGCTAGTATACTCGAGAGCTTTCGGTGGCTACTAAAGAACATGACGTAATCCTGCTGGTTGAGGATGACGCTGCGGTGCGGGACTTTGTGAAGGAGATCCTCGCAAGGGAGAAGCTGAGTGTCCACACGGCGGTCGACGGAAAGGATGGCATCTACCAGGCCATCGCGCTTCATCCCGACCTGATTCTGCTGGACATACACATGCCCAAACTGGATGGCGTCACTTTCTGCCGGGCCATCCGCGCCGGCTCGGAAACGAAAGACATCCCCATCATCGTGATGACCGCCTTCAACTCCCGTGGCCGTCTCGAGGAAGCCATCACCGCGGGGGCCGACGATTTCATCCCCAAGCCATTCGACGTGAACGATCTGGTCTTTCGCGTCTGCGCGATGCTCAAGTGGAAGCACATCCCCGATCACGTCGAACGCATCCAGCGCTACATCCTCACCCTGCGCCAGCCCCGCCCCGCGCCGTCGAAGGCGACGCCACCTCCGCCGGGGCCATAGGCGATTGGACAAAAAAGAGAGAGCTGAGAGGCACCCGCTCAGAACCCTCAACCTTCTCTTGCCAAACTTCCTGTACTTCCCAAACTTCCGGGTGCTCTCAGCTCCCGGAGCAACATACGACACTTCCGCCGGGATGCAAGTGACCGAGGGAGGATTGTCCCGCATGGCTTGACCTACGAGGGCGACAGGCTGCGCGTCACGTCGTCCTCCGGCTCGAACCCCAACAACTCGCGGGCCGGTTTGAGGCTGAGATACTCGTGCTCCGTCCGCGACGTGCCGAAGGCCAGCGCGTAACCGACGTCCGGTTTCTCAATCGCGCACCGGAACAGTTTCACGGTGTCGCGCGGACTCAGCCACAGGTTGCGCAGCAGCGTGCTGCGCCGCAACGCTTCCGGGTCGCCCCGGTGAAACGCGCCGAGCCGCAGGCCGACGAACTCCAGTTTCTTGTGATCGTGATAGTACCGCCCCATCACTTCCCCGAACACCTTCGTCACGCCATAGAGACTGGTCGGCCGGGCCGGGTCGGTGATCTCCACCGTCTTGTCGTACGGATAGGTCATCACCGTCTGGCAGGTGCTGGCGAACACGATCCGGCGCACCCCCGCTTCGTGTGCGGCCTGGAAGGTGTTGTAGAGGCCGATGATGTTGTTCGGCACGAGCTGTTCGAGAAACGGCGCTTCGTCCGATGTCGCCGCCAGGTGGAGCACCACGTCGATGCCCTCCATCGCCCGCTTGAGCAACTCGAAGTCCTTCAAGTCCCCGACGATCACCCCGTGCTGCGACGAATCGCCCCGCAGATCGAACGTCCGCAGATGATAACAGTCCCTGAATGGCTCGACGATGTGCGGGCCGATCCGCCCGTTGATCCCCGTCACCAACACATTCAGTTTGTCCGTTGCCATTTCCCGGTTAACGCCCGCACTGAGGTCGTTCCGCCTCAGCCACGCCGGAGCTCAAGAAATCGAACGCCTTTTGATAACTCCGCCGCTCCATATAATGACGCAGCATCGGATCCGCGTTGTCGGGAATCTTCGCACCCAGCGTCAACACCCGGTCCAGCGCCGGGCCGACGTACTCAACGGGCCGCCGTTCCCGTGTGGCCTGCAAAAACCGGTCCAACGCCTCTCGCAATTCCGCTTCCGTCGAAGTCATACTCGCCTCCAAGCGACTCATACTCCTACCTCGTCCCGACCTCAAGCCTGTTCTGCGCATGGTACCGTCCTCCCCTCGAACACCCGAAAGTGGTCAAAAATAGCCACCGCCAGTCCGCCGTAGCCTTGGCGAAGGCGGATTGGACCTCGCTCGCAAAAAGTATTTAAGGCCGTATTAGGTCGTATTAGGCCGTATTGGGCCGGAGCGGTAGTGGCTAGTGGCCAGTGGCTAGTGGTTAGTAAAAACAGGGAAAGCGGAACGGATTGAGCGATTTTGCGGGTTTTTCGCCAGATTCGGTCGGTCCGCGGAAAATTTAAGGTCGGACTAGGTTTGACTAGGTGCGACTGGGTTTGACTAGGTCGGACTTTCCCGCTGTCACCCCGAGCTTGTCGAGGGATCTCTGTCGTGCCGTCTGTCTTTCGCGTTAAATCGCCGTCATTTACCACGAAGGCACGAAGGACACGAAGCTCGTGGAGGGTCGCGCTCCCGCGCGACCGCGTCGTTTCTGACAAATTGTCAACCGCCGGCCCGTCCGCCGTAGCTTTAGCGAAGGCGGAAGCCTTGCCATAGGCGGCCCCCTCCCCCAGCACTATCCTCACTGCATATCTCATTCTGACCGGCACCATCGCACATTTCCGCTATCTTGGCTAGTGCTGATTGGTAGGGGCGGGGGGCAAGGATTCGTTAGAGCTCCAGATTTTTTCTGTATTATCACCCTTTTAGGGAGTATGCATTCTTAGATATGTTTTCCACGCTCATATTCATTGTGGTATGGGTTTGCATGACTCTCGCGCTGCTGCGCACCGACCGGCGGTGGCCGCAGTTACTCGCGCAGACGTCCCAGGTTTCTTTACTTCTTTCAGCGCTGATGTTTGCCGCCCTTGCACTGGAAATATGCCTGATGAGAAATGCCGTTCCGAACTCACACCTTAACCCGCATTTAGTCACAACGGTGATGACGATTTGCTACTTTGTATTCCCACTGCTCGGGGGCTGTTTTCTGATACTGGCCGGCTTGACGGGCGTTGCGATGCTTTGCAAATTCTGTTTGAAGTTCGTGCACAAAAAGGCGCGCGGCTTAGATGCCTCAAGACAGGCCTGATGCTCACGCTCAGGTGACAACTTTCGGGCATGACAGACGGCGACTTGGGCCAAGCCGCCCTACCCCATTACTCCGCCCCCTTGAACTGGTCCTGTTTGTTCTTGAATAAAATATTGAACGTTGTCAGGGAGCCGTAGGAGCGGGTGATGTATTGTTGGAACTCGACTTTGTCGGCGTCGGCCAGTTTTTCGTGGGCGTTGATCTTTTGTTCGAGGACGCGGAGGTTGTTGCGGAGCATAACGATTTTGTGGAAGAAGATGTCCAGCGGGACTTCCTTGGATTGCAGGCTGGGGTCGGCGGGGTAAAGGACCACGCGGCCGCCGATCCAGCGGGCGCCGAGTTGTTCGACGACGTCGCCGGGTTTATCGATGCCGAGACCGGAGAGGATGGCCTGGGTGGTTTTCTCGATGAACTGCGTGAGCGGGATGTCGAGGCCGTTGATCGAGGCGCGGGCTTCGGCGGGTTCGAGGTCGCTGTTTTCGGGGGCGATGGTGCGCGAGGCGTCGTTGAAACGGATCTCGGCGGTCTGTTCCGTGAGGGATTTGACGGTGCCGATGCCGTGGTGCGGGTGTTTGACCTTCATGCCGATGTAGAGTTCGTGGATTTTCATAAAATTGCCCCGTGGGAGATAAGTAACCCGCCGAAGATACGGCGACAAGCCTGGAATGGGAAAGACACCGTGTCGGTGATCTTTTATTGACCAGCCTGCGTAAAGGTGAACAAAAAAACGTCTCTTGCTGTCCAATCCGCATGTGTCACAATAATCGCTTAACGCATTCGTTGCCAGGCTGTTGCGGAGTTGGAAAGCTTTTCCAGTAGGGTGCGTGGCGTATCGGGTGCTGAATGAATTGCAGTCTCAACCTTTCTTAAAGGAGGAAAGATGAGGGACAAGTTTGAAAAGCAGGATCCGCTGGCTGGTTTGTTGCGGGCCCAGCGGGAGGAGATCGAAAAGTATCGCTGGATCGAAAGCGAGAAGGTCGGGGAAGACATCGGCTGGGAACGCGCCGCGGTGGAATGGAGACGCAAACATATCGCGGCATGGAAACGCGGCATTCAGCAAAGCGGCGGCGAACATCCGTTGGCCGCCGTCATTCGCTACCAACAAGAGGAAATCGAACGCTACAAGTGGATCGAGAGCGAGAAACGCGGCTATGACATCGGTTGGAGCCGCGCGGTGCAGGAGTGGCAGGAGAAACATTATCCGGAATGGAAGAGCTACGCGTTGCAGGGCGTCGTCGACACCCGTCCGCGCACGCCGGCTGTTTCCGCCGAGTCCGCCCCTGCTCCACGAAGCAGGACCGGTAAACGCCCGATGTCGGAGGAGCACCGGCAAAAGCTCGCCGCTTCGTTGTCAACGTGGTGGGAGAAAAAGCGCGCGGGCGGCTGATCAAGCCGGCTCTTGCAGCAGGGCGTCAAGGTCCAGCGGATGCGTGTACATCGCCACGCCCCCGTCGGCAGCGCGCGGCCATTGATCCTGGGGACGGTCCCAGTAAAGTTCGACGCCGTTGCCGTCCGGGTCGCGCAGGTAAAGCGCCTCGCTGACGCCGTGGTCTGACGCGCCTTCGAGCGGGACGCCCGCTTTGACCAGGCGACGCAAGGCATCGGCCAGCAGCGCGCGGGTCGGATAGACAATCGCCACGTGATACAACCCCGTCGTGCCCGGAGACGGGGCCGTGCCGCCTTTGCTTTCCCAGGTGTTGAGGCCGATGTGATGGTGATAACCGCCCGCCGAAAGAAACGCGGCTTCTTTGCCGTAACGCTGGGTTAATTCAAACCCGAGCACGTCGCGATAAAACGCCAGCGCCCGGTCGAGATCGGCCACCTTGAGGTGGACGTGCCCGATCCTGACTCCCGCATCGATTGGTTGAGATGGTGCTTTCATCGCGGGCTTTGGATGCGGGTTGCGGGATTTGGGTTTCGCGTGGGGTTGGGGGCGGTGACGTGAATTCAGGGCTTTGTTTTCACCACCAAGGCACCAAGAACGAATCAGAACAATTCTACGTCTTCTGGTAAATCTCGGAGCCGGTGCGTTTGAACTCGTCGCTTTTTGCCTGCATCCCCTGCTCCAGGGCTTTTTCGGCGGCGATGCCTTGTTCTTCGGCGTATTTGCGGACGTCCTCGGTGATTTTCATCGAGCAGAAATGCGGGCCGCACATGCTGCAGAAATGGGCGAGCTTGGCGCCTTCGGCGGGAAGAGTTTCGTCGTGGAATTCGCGGGCGGTTTCGGGATCGAGCGAGAGATTGAACTGGTCTTCCCAGCGGAATTCAAACCGGGCCTTGCTCAGGGCGTCGTCGCGATGGCGCGCGGCCGGCAGGCCTTTGGCCAGATCGGCGGCGTGGGCGGCGATCTTGTAGGCGATCACGCCGTCTTTAACGTCCTTCTTATTCGGCAGGCCGAGGTGTTCCTTGGGGGTGACGTAACAGAGCATGGCGGTGCCGTACCAGCCGATCATCGCCGCGCCGATCGCGCTGGTGATGTGATCGTAGCCTGGCGCGATGTCGGTGGTCAGCGGACCGAGCGTGTAGAACGGCGCTTCACCGCACCACTCCAGTTGCTTTTCCATGTTTTCTTTGATCAGGTGCATCGGGACGTGGCCCGGGCCTTCGTTCATCACCTGGCAACCGTGTTCCCAGGCGATCTTTGTCAGTTCGCCCTGCGTCTGGAGCTCGGCGAACTGCGCTTCGTCGTTGGCGTCGGCAATCGAGCCGGGGCGCAAGCCGTCGCCGAGGGAGAAGCTCACGTCGTAGGCCGCCATGATTTCGCAAATCTCGTGGAAGCGCGTGTAGAGGAAACTTTCCTGGTGATGCGCCAGGCACCACTTGGCCATGATCGAGCCGCCGCGGCTGACGATGCCGGTGACGCGCCTGGCGGTCATCGGAATGTAGCGCAGCAGCACGCCGGCGTGGACGGTGAAATAATCGACGCCCTGCTCGCATTGTTCGATCAGGGTGTCCCGGTAGATTTCCCAGGTCAGTTCCTCGGCTTTGCCGTCGACTTTTTCCAGGGCCTGATAAATCGGCACGGTGCCGATGGGCACGGGGGAATTACGGATGATCCATTCACGGGTCTCATGGATGTTTTTGCCCGTTGAGAGGTCCATGACCGTGTCGGCGCCCCATTTCGTCGACCAGCGCATCTTCTCGACTTCCTCCTCGATGGAACTGCTGATGGCGGAGTTGCCGATATTGGCGTTGATTTTCACCAGGAAATTGCGGCCGATGATCATCGGTTCGCTTTCTGGATGATTGATGTTGGCCGGGATGATCGCCCGTCCGCGCGCGACTTCGTCCCGGACGAACTCCGGTGTAACAAATTCCGGGATGGCCGCGCCGAACGATTCGCCGCCCAGAGGACGCGAAGCGCGGGGCGCGGAGCGTTGGCGGCCGAGGTTCTCGCGGATGGCGATGAATTCCATTTCGGGTGTGATGACGCCCTGCCGTGCGTAAAAGAGCTGGCTGACAACCTTGCCCGGCATGGCGCGCAGCGGTTTGCGGCGGAGCGTAGGCGGGATCGCGACGTCGCTGCGGCCTTTGATCGGGCGGTACGAGGAGGCGGTTTCCTCCACGTCGCCGCGGGAAAGGATCCAAGGGCGGCGCAACGGCGGCAAGCCGTGGTTTACGTCGCCGTGAAATTCCGGATCGCCCCAGGGACCGCTGGCGTCGTAGACACGGACGGGGTCGTTCACCTCGACGCGTCCCGTGTGGCCGACGGTCGGCGAAAGCTCAATCTCGCGCAACGGCACGCGGACATCGGCGTGGAGCGCGCCGGCGACCCAGACCTTTTTCGATTTGGGAAGCGCGTCGCTGCTGTGCGGCCCGTTCGTGCCGTTTTTCGGTGCGATCATGTTTGTTCTCCTGCAATTAAAAAGCCGGCGCCTGGAGTCCAGGGGTCGGCTTGTCCGCGTGTTTCCCTACGCCAGCATTACCTGGGTCAGGTTCATGGGTTTGATCTCAGCTCCGGCGTCCATCAGCGCCGCCGGCGCACCCCAAACGAATCTGATGTCGATTTAATGAAATGATTTGCCGCAGCCGCAGCTCGATTGGACGTTCGGATTCTTGATCTGGAACCCGGAGCCTTGCAGGCTGTCGATATAATCGATCACGCTTCCTTTGAGAAAATTCGCGCTCATCGGGTCGAGGACGACCTCGACGCCGTTCTGGCTGACGATCTCGTCGTCGGCCTTGCGCTCGTCGAACGCCATCCCGTACTGCATGCCCGAGCAGCCGCCGGCCTCGACGTAGACCCGCAAGGGTTTGCCATCGGATTGCTGTTCTTTCTGCAGCGCGGCCACGTGTTTCACGGCGTTGTCAGTCAATGTAATCATAAATGCTGTTGCTCCGAGACGTCTTATACTAGCAACCGCGCCCGGCCATGTCAAACACCGCACCGTTACCCGATGGCCACCGCCCCGTAACCGACCACCGCCGAAAAATCGCCGCTGATGTCGCCGCTGGTACGATAGTCCAGCAGGCGGGCCTGCGTCGCGCCGAGCAGTTTCGCCGCCACGAGCACAATATAGGTTGGCGCCACGCCGCACATCGAGATTTCCTCGTCCCGCACCCGGTCCATCAACGCGTCTTCGTCCAGGGCAACCACGGCGTCCAGCGCGCGCTTGTCCTTGCGATGGGAAATTTCCTGGTCTTCGTAATGGTTTAAGTCGGTGGAGGCCAGCAGCAACACGGGTTGGTCGCATTCCTTGACCGTCGCGGCCAGTGCGCGTCCGATCTCGCGCAGGTGGACGCGTCCGCCGCTCTCGGGCCAGCCGCCGCCAATGAGCACCGGCACAATGCGCAGGTTTGGGTTCGACCGCAGCAGCATCGGCACCTGGACCTCGAGTGAATGCTCCTGGCTGTGCGCGCGCGGGTCTTCGTCCAGCAATCGGCAATGACGGCGCAAGCTGGCCGCCAGCGGCCCGTCAACCGGCACGTCGCCGACGGGAGTGCGCCACGCGCCGGCGTCAAAAATTGCGTACGGGCTGCCGATGCCGTGATGGTTCGGGCCGACCATGATGACGCGGTCGGGGATCCGCACCTGGGAATAGAGGATGCCCGCCGTGTAGCCCGAGTACATCCAGCCCGCGTGTGGCACGACGACGGCGATGGCATGCTGCGGCTCCGGTGATGGACGGATCAACTCATCGAGTTGCGCCGTCACCTGCGCAGCGCTGCCGGGGTAAAATTGCCCCGCGACTGCCGGAGGACGCATCACTGCCGCCTCTCCTTCCCTGGTGAACACACCACGCAGATCGATTCCGCCATGACTTCGAACACACGGTCCAATTGCGCGTCCGTCACGCAATACGGCGGCATCACCGGCACAACGTTGCCCAGCGGCCGCGTCAGGACCCCGCGCCGGCGCATCTCGTCGCACACGCGTTTGCCGATGCGATCGGCCGGCGGATACGGTGCGCGCCCCGCCGCGTCCTTGAACAACTCGATGGCGCCGATGAAGCCGCATTGGCGCGCGTTGCCGACGTGCGCTAATTTTCCGAGGGACTCCAGCCCCCGGCCCAGTCGCGCGCACTGGTGTTTCAGGTTTTCGAGGACGTGTTCCTCCTCGAAAATCCGCAGATTGGCCAGGGCGGCGGCGCAGCCGAGTTGATTGCCCGTGTAGCTGTGACCGTGAAAGAACGTCTTGAACTCCGCGTACTCGCCCAGAAAAGCATTGAAGATTTCCTCCGTGGTCAGCGTCGCCGCCAGGGGCAGGCAGCCTCCGGTGATTCCCTTGGCCAGCGCCATGATGTCGGGCACGACATGCTCCTGTTCGCAGGCGAACATTGTCCCAGTCCGCCCAAAGCCCGTCATCACCTCGTCGGCGATCAACAGCACACCAAACTCGTCACACAACCGGCGCACCCCGGCCAGCAGGCCGCGCGGCCACAGTTTCATGCCGGCCGCGCCCTGGATGAGCGGCTCAATGCACACGGCGGCCAGTTGTCCGCCCTGCTCTTCCAGGATGACGCGCAGTTGGGCGGGATCGGACAGACGCACCACCTCGAACGTCAACGGCTTGAACGTTCCGTGGAAGAGTTCAATCCCGCCCACGCTCACCGCCCCAAGCGTGTCGCCGTGATACGCGTCGGCAAATGAGACGAACCGGGTGCGGCCGGGCTGTTGGCGATGCCGCCAGTATTGGAACGCCATCTTGATCGCCACTTCCATGGCGGTCGAACCGTCATCGGAATAGAAGACGCGCGAAAGCCGGCGCGATGCGGGCGCCCCGCCCCATTGGTCCGTCAGACCAATCAGCTTTTCGGCCAATTCGATGGCCGGCACGTTGGACAATCCGAGAAATGACGAGTGCGCGATGCGGTCGACCTGTTCCTTGATGGCCGCCGTGATGGCCGGATGGCGATGGCCGTGCAGGTTGGTCCAGATGGACGAATTGGCGTCGATGTACTCGTTGCCCTTCGTGTCGCGCAACACCGCGCCTTCGCCCGACTCGATGACGAGCGGCTCCTCCTCCATCCACTCCTTCATCTGCGTGAACGGGTGCCAGAGGTAACGATGGTCCTTGTCAGCGAGCGACGTCACCGAATTCCTTCAAAAACGCTTCAATGTCCTCCGGCTGATGCGCGGCGGTCACCGTGACGCGCAGCCGGGCCTTTCCCTTCGGCACGGTCGGGAAACGGATGGCGGGGACGAAAATGCCGCGCTCGAACAGTTGGCGCGACGTTTCCACCGCGGCGGCTTCGTCGCCGAGGATGATCGGGATGATCGCGCTGCGTGATTCGTTCGCGACACCGCGTTCCGCAAGTCCCTGTTTCATCAGGCTCACATTGCGCCAAAGCTGGTCCCGGCGGCTCTGGCCCTCGTCGCTCATCACGAATTCCACCGCCGTCGTCGCCGCCGCCACCGTCGCCGGCGGCAATGCCGTTGAGTAAATCAGGCTGCGCGCCCGGTTGCGAAGGTAATCGATCAGCGTCTGTGAACCGCAAACATATCCGCCGGCGCACCCCAGCGCCTTGCTGAGCGTGCCGAGGGTGACATCGATGGCGTCTTCGACGCCGGCCGCCTCGGCCATGCCGCGCCGATGTTTCGCGTACAACCCGGTCGCGTGGGCTTCATCGATCATCAACCAGGCATCGTGTTTTTGTTTGAGTTCGACAATCTCCGCCAGCGGCGCGAGATCACCGTCCATCGAGAAGACCGTCTCGGTGACGATCAGCCGCCGTCGAAAGGTCCCGCTTTGCCGCAAAATGTCTTCCAGCTTTTTCAGGTTCTTGTGCGGAAAAACGCGGACCGTGGCGCCGCTCTGGCGCGCGCCGTCGATGATGCTGGCGTGGTCGAGTTTGTCGAGAATGACCACGTCCCCGTCGCCCACAAGGGAGGAGATCGTGCCGACGTTGGCCGCGTACCCGCTGCCGAATACGAGCGCCGCCTCCTTGTTCTTGAATTGCGCCAAGCGCTGTTCCAATGCCGTGTACGGGGTGAGGTTGCCGCAGACCAGACGTGACGAGCCCGCGCCGACGCCGAATGTTTCAATCGCGGAGACGGCGGCGCGCTTCAGGACCGGGTCGTTTGCCAGCCCCAGGTAATCGTTACTGGAGAAATTGAGGAAGGAGCGTCCGTCGACGACGATGCGCGGCCCCTGCGCCGAGGCCACGTCGCGCAACGCGCGGTACAGGCCGCCGGCGCGCAGTTGGTCCAGATCGGCGCGGAGATGGTCATTGAGGGGTGGCATGCGAATCCGGGGATTCCGACTGCGTGGGTGCGGCTGGTGGAGCATGTGCGGGCAGGTAAATCACCACAGCGTGAGGATCGACCCGAAAACTGAGTTTGGCAATCGCGGTCACGTATTGGATCACGTCGAGCAGAGGAACCTGCTTCAGATTGAGCGTCACTTTGGGCAGCGTTGCCTCAGCGGGGACCTGCCAGACAAAGTTGACTTCGGATTTGTCCGCGGTGAGTTTCCGGCTTTCCTCGCGCAATTGTTCCAGCGCATCGAACGGGTTCGCCCCGCGCAGGTTGACCTCGGGCACGATGGTTTCGCTCAGCTTCCGCCGCAATTCAGCACCGGCATCCTGGCCGAAGCGGCTGTGTTTCTGTTCCTCGATCTCCCGAAGCAACTCTTTCACCGTCGGCTGGTCGGGTTTCTGTTCCAGAATCTGTTGGCAGCGCGCCTCCGCCTCATCGTACAGACCGACGCGTGCCAGCATGATGGCCTGCTGCAACAAATCGCCCAATTCTCCATCGCTCAGCACGGTCTTGGCGGGCGCGTTCGTTTCCTCGGCCGCCACCGGCGCGGACCGCACCACCGTTACCGCCGTCAACACCAGGACAATGAGCAGGTGTCTATGTATTTTCACCCACCACCACCTTCCCCCCGACCATGGAGAAACAGACGGGTTTTTCCGCAAACACCACCGCCTCGTAAGGATCAACCGTCCCCGCTTCCAGCGGCACGGCGATCAAATCGGCCCAGGCGCCCGGCGCGATCACGCCCAGTTTATCGGCCTGGTTCAACGCCTTCGCCCCGCCCACTGTCGCCATCTCCAAAATCTTCCCGGCCTCCACGCGTGGAAACTCACGCGCGACAGTCTGCATTTCGGCGAAC
This sequence comes from uncultured Verrucomicrobiae bacterium, assembly GCA_963817685.1. Taxonomy (GTDB): domain Bacteria; phylum Verrucomicrobiota; class Verrucomicrobiia; order Palsa-1439; family Palsa-1439; genus CAWFPN01. The sequence continues at coordinate 208,562 of CAWFPN010000007.1, forward strand.
ATATCCAGCGTGTCATTGCTGGCGAGGCTGTCGGTGCCCAGGCACACGTTGATGCCCTGTTGCCAGAAGGCCGGCAGCCACGCCGTGCGCCGGTCAAAGAACCGATGGCTCTTGGGGCAATGCACCACGTGCGTCCCGCTCTGTTTTAAATGGGTGATGTCCAGCGGCGTCAGGGAATTCGCGTGCACGGCCAGGACGTTCGGCCCGAGCACTTCGTACTCCGCCATCCACTGCACGGGCCCGGCATGTTTGCAGTCGTTCATATCGCGGCCGGCCCGGAGAAAATAATCATACATCGGCCCCGACCCGCGCCGAAACATGTCGTCTTCCTCCTCCGATTCGGCCAGATGGATCGTCAGCGGAATGTTGCGCGCGCGCGAATACCGGCCGGACAACCGGCACAACTCCGCGCTGGCCGTGTACGGCGCATGCGGCGCAAGGCCGAATCCACCCAGCACGCCGGGGTGCGCCGCGATAAATTCCAGCGCCTGCTGGGCCATGTCCTTGGCGGGCACGCCCCGGTTGAAATCGATCAGCTCCAGGCACCACCACATCCGCAGGGGTGACGCGGGGAGACGATCGATCACCGGCGGACAACATTCGATGTTGACCACGGTCGTCGTTCCGGACCGGACCAACCGGTCGAGGCCAGACTGGACGGCGGCCAGATACTGGTCGTTATTCATCATTTTCTTGAGCGAGACCACCCGGAGGATCCATTCCATAAAACTGCCGCGCCACGGCACCTTGCCCAGCATGTTCGTGTAATCCAGGTGACAATGCGCGTTGATCAGGCCCGGCGACAGGACCACTTCGCCCAGGTCCCGCACCTCGCCCGCGTGCGCCGCGCGAATGTCATTGATCGGCCCGACCGCCTTGATTGTGTCCCCGTCGATGACCACCGCCCCGTTTTCGATTGGCGGCTGGTTCATCGGCACCACCTGTTTGGCCTTGAGAATCATCATGCGCCCTCGTAGGGAATGCGGATGCGCTCGATGGACCGGGCGCGTCCGGAGTTTTCGTCCACGTCCAGGATCACGCCGCAGAGCGCGACGTTGCCGCTGGCCACTTCCATCTTCTGCGGCATCTGTGTAAGGAACCGCTTCAGCACGGCCTCGACGTCGCGGCCCAGCACCGAGTCGTACGGGCCGGACATCCCGACGTCCGAGATGTAGGCAGTCCCTTTGGGCAGGATTTGTTCGTCGGCGGTGGCAATGTGTGTGTGCGTGCCCAGCACGGCGCTGACCTGCCCGTCCAGGAACCGGCCCATGGCGATTTTTTCGCTGGTGGCCTCCGCGTGCAGGTCCACGATGATCACACTGGTTTGCCGCCGCAGTTTTGCCACTTCCGCCTGCGCCGCCCGGAACGGGCAATCGTTGTTGGGCATGAAGACCCGGCCGATCAAATTCACCACGCCGACGGCAATCTTGTCGTCCACATTGACCACCGTCGACCCGCGTCCGGGGGCCGACGGCGGGAAGTTCAGGGGACGAATCAACCGCGGCTCGCGCTCGATCACCTCGTAGATTTCCTTCTGGTCCCACGTGTGATCGCCGGCGGTGATCACGTCGACGCCGCTGTCCAACAGGGCGGCGACGGTGGAGGCGGTCAGGCCGGCGCCGTGGGCGCTGTTCTCCCCGTTGGCGATGACCAGATCAAGCCCGTGCTGTTTCCTGAGTTTCGGCACCAGCGCGGCCAGGGCATCGCGTCCGGGCTTGCCGACCACGTCTCCGATGAAGAGGATCTTCATTTCGCGTACTCCACCACGCGCGTTTCGCGCACCACGGTGACCTTGATCTGGCCGGGATACTGCAATTCCTGTTCGATCCGCTTTGTCAGGTTGCGGGCCAGTTGCAGGGCCTCAGCGTCGTTGATCTTCGTCGGCTCCACGAACACCCGGATCTCGCGTCCCGCCTGCAGGGCAAAACTCTTTTCGACGCCGGGGAAGCTGTTGGCGATGGTTTCGAGCCGTTCCAGCCGTTGCAAATACAGTTCCATGCTTTCACTGCGCGCGCCCGGCCGGGAAGCGCTGATCGCGTCCGCCGCGCTGGCCAGCATGCCGTAGAGCGTGACGGGCTCGGCTTCATGGTGATGCGAGGCGACACCCTGGCAGACTTCCTCCGGCTCGCCGTATTTCTTCAGCAATTCCGCGCCGATGATGGCGTGCGAGCCTTCCACTTCGTGATCGACGGCCTTGCCGATGTCGTGGAACAGGCCCACACGCTTGGCGATCTGCTGGTTCAACCCCATCTCGCTGGCGATCATGCCTTCAATCTGCGCCACTTCGATGGAATGATCGAGCACGTTCTGCGCGAAACTGTGGCGGAACTTCAGCCGGCCGAGCAGTTTGACGATTTCCGGGTGCACTTTGGGCAGGCCCAGCCGCACCACCGCTTCCTCGCCGGTCTTGCGAATGGTCTCCTCGAGTTCTTCGTGGACCTTGGCGACTTCCTCTTCGATCCGCGCGGGATTGATCCGTCCGTCGGCCACCAGCCGTTCCAGCGTGATCCGCGCCATCTCGCGCCGGACCGGATCGAATCCGCTGAGCACCACCGCCTGCGGCGTGTCGTCGATGAGCACGTTGATGCCGGTCGCCGCCTCGAAGGCGCGGATGTTGCGGCCTTCTCGCCCGATGATGCGGCCCTTCATTTCCTCGCTGGGAAGCGTCAGGGTGCAGTTCGTCGCCGTCTGCACGTGATTGGACGCGCACCGCTCGACGGCGATGGTGATCAGCCGCCGGGCCTCGCGGTCCCCGTTTTCGCGCGCTTCGTCCACAATCCGCCGCGTCATTGCGGCGCCGTCGGCGCGGATCTCGTCCTCCAGTTTCGCCAGCAGCGCCGCCTTGCCCTGCTCGGCGGTCAGGCCCGCGACGCGTTCCAGTTCGAGCAGTGACTGTTTCTTGAGTTCGTCCAGTTCGACCTGAAGTTTGTGCAATTCCTTCTCGCGGTCGATGATGAGTTGTTCTTTTTTTGAAGCTTCCTCCGTCTTGCGGTCCAGCAACTCCATTTTGCGATCGAGGTTGGTCTCGCGCACCGCCACGCGCTTTTCCATTTCCCCCAACTCCCGGCGGCGCTCCTTGTTCTCCTTCTCAAACTCTTCGCGCGCCTGGAAGACGTCATTCTGCGCGGCCGCCTTGGCCTCGCGCAGGATGGTCTGGGCCTCCTGGCGCGCCGCCTCCAGCTGCGTGCCCGCCTGCCGGGCGTCTCCGCGCGCTTTGAGACGGACGACAACCCAGCAAATCGCCGCGCCGAACAGCAGCGACACCAGGGCCATGATGATTTGGTTCATTTAGTTTGTCCCTTTACATGAGACGATTCGTTTTTCAGTCACAATGAAGTCCACGCGCACGTCGTGAGCGTCCACGGGCACTTCGTTCAACACCTGGAAATCGTGGGCCAGCGCGATCTTCACTCCACGCGTCTCCGCCAGGAGACGATCGAAGAAGCCCAATCCGCGGCCCAGGCGATTTCCCTGCACATCAAACGCCAATCCAGGCAACAACAGCGCATCGAGTCGGTCCGACCGGACAACCCGGACGGCTTCCCGATTCGGTTCCAAAATTCCAAACCTGCCTTCCACCAGATCGGCGTAAAAATCGCGCACCTCCGAGGCGGCATACCGTTGCGCGGCCTCGTCGAACGCCGGCACGCACACGTGCCGGCCCATGGCCAGCAACTGCTGGATCAATCCGCGGGTGTCCACCTCGTGGGCCCGTGACACGTAGGCCAGCAGCCAGTCCGCCCCGGCCATCGCGGGCAGCACGGACAATCGTTCCCAAATCGTGGCGCTGCCGGCGCGCACCTGCGGTTCGGTCAGCGCCGCCAGGCGGTCGCGCATCTGCCGGCGCAGCGCTACTTTCGTTTTTCCAGAGTCTGCTTCCATTTCTCCATCCGCTCGCGCACTTTCAATTCAAATCCCTGGTTGCCGGGTTCGTAGTAATGCCGCACTTCGGGCAGATGTTCCTGCGCGACGATGTGACCTTCAAAATCGTGGGCGTACTGGTAGCCCTTGCCGTGACCCAGCCGGGCCGCGCCTTTGTAATGCGTGTCTTTGAGCGCGTCGGGCACCGCCAGCGTCCGTCCCGACTCGACGTCGGCTTTGGCGCTCCAAATGCCTTTCGCGCTCGCGTTGGATTTCGGCGCGGTCGCGCAATAAACGGTCGCTTCGGCCAGCGGCAACTCACCTTCCGGCCAGCCGATAAACTCCACCGCGTGATGCGCCGCCACGGCCAGCACCAACGCCTGCGGATCAGCCAGGCCAATGTCTTCCGCCGCCAAAATCACGATCCGCCGCGCGATGAACCGCGGGTCTTCGCCCGCCACAACCATCTTCGCCAGCCAATACAACGCCGCATCGGGGTCGCTGCCGCGCATCGATTTGATGAACGCGGAAATCGTGTCGTAATGTTCGTCCTCGTCTCCGTCGTAGACCACCGCTTTTTTTTGGATCGATTCCTCGACGATGGATTTGGCGAGGTGGATCACTCCGTTTTTTTCCGGCGGTGTGGTCAGCGCGGCGATTTCCAGCGAGTTCAGCGCCTTTCGCCCGTCGCCGTCGCAGGCTGTGGCCAGGAAATCGAGGGCATCATCGTCGAGCTTGATCTTCCGGTCGCCCAGGCCACGCTCCTTGTCGCCCAGGGCCCGTTGCAACAGTTCCTTGATGTCAGCGGGCGTCAGCGGTTGGAGTTGAAAAATCTGCGAGCGTGAGACCAGCGGCGAGTTTACATAGAAAAACGGATTGTGCGTCGTCGCGCCGATCAGACGGACCGTGCCGTTCTCGACGTCGGGCAGGAGCACGTCCTGCTGGGCTTTGTTGAACCGGTGGATCTCGTCGATGAAGAGGATTGTTTTCTGGCCGGTGTTGGCCAGGCGGTTGGCGGCAGTGGCGATGACGCGGCGGATGTCGGCCACGTTGGATTCCACACCGCTGAGGCGCTCGAATTTACTTTGGGTGGCGTTGGCAATGACCTGGGCCAGGGAGGTCTTCCCCGTGCCCGGTGGACCGTAAAGGATGATGGAACTCAGGCGGTCGGCTTTGATGGCGCGCCAGAGGAGTTTTCCCTCGCCGAGGATGTGGCGTTGTCCGGCGAATTCTTCCAGCGACCGCGGCCGCATCCGGGTGGCCAACGGTGCGGGGGTGGAAGGCGGCTTGTCCGCCGCTTGTGCCGCGCCTGACAGGGGCTGCTGGTTGAATAAGTTCCCGGTCATAACCACGTTTGCTACCCGATGCGCGAGAAAGCCGGGCAGGGCTGAAAATGAAATACCCCACCGTAATGCCGTTTAAACGGTATCTTTGAACCCCTCGATAATAGGGGCGCTCTGTCGATTGTTTATCTGCTACCTGAAAGAGGCATGCAGGCCACAACCGAACTCCGAGCTCCGTCAATGACGGTATTGGCTCAAAGATTCGTCGTTCATCACGAGCATGGCAGGGTATTTCAAACTTCTTACGCTTGGCAAAGAACTCGTACGACTACAATCACTCAGCCCGCTTCCTACATACTCCATTTGAATGCGCGATTTCAAGTATTTTCCAGTCGTAGATGCAACTCTCTGACGCCCGCAACCCTGTTCATGCTTTCAGCTCTCGCGAATCTCACACTGCAACGCCTGTTGCAACTGCCGTTTGATCCGTTCATGGGCCTCGTTGACTTCCGTGTCGGTCAACGTCCGGTCCGCCGCCCGGAACGTCAACGAATAGGCCATGGATTTCTTGCCCGTCGGAATCGAACCACCCCTGAAAATATCAAACAACTCCACCCGTTCCAAGATTTTATTTTGACTCCGGCCGATCTCCGCCACAATCGACCCGTGCTCGACAGGCTCGGCGACCACCAAGGCCACGTCCCGGACCACCGCCGGGAACTTCGGTAGTTCGCGAAATTCCTTCTCCGCCCGACCGGCCGCCAGCAACAGACCCAGCTCCAGTTCCGCCACAAACACCGCATCGCGAAGGTCCATTTTCTTGGCCTGCGCGGCCGGAATCTGCTTCATCGTGCCTAAGATCTTCCCGCCCGCCGCCACGCTCTCGCCGGTAAACGTCAACCCAGCCACACCCAGGTTGTCTGTCAATTCTTCGAGAGCGCCCTTTACATCGAACACGTCCATCTTCGCATTGCGCACCGCCAATTCCCACGAATCCGGGTCGCGCCGACCGGTCACCGCCAACGCCAGACGCAACGATTCGCTGCCGTTGGCGGTAAACACTTGGCCGACTTCGAACAGGCGCACGTCATATTGATGGCGCGACACGTTTGTGCGGAGATTGGCGAGCAGGCCGGGCAACAGGCTGGAACGCGCCGCCCGCTGGTCAGCGCTCAACGGGTTTTGCAGTTTCACTTCCCCATCGGCCACGAGGGTCTGGTTGGCCGCTTCGTGGAACCCCTGGGCCGTCAAAATCCGGCGCACTCGCGCGAGCGCGTCCCATTGCCTGTCAAAATCCGACACCGCAGCCCGCGCTGGCAGCATTTGCGCGGGGATTTTCTCCACGCCGTAAATCCGGCAGACTTCCTCGATCAAATCCACTTCGCGCTCCAGATCCACCCGGAACGTCGGCACCTCGACCGTGCAGGACGCCGCGTCCGAGGCAACGATCGCCAGCGACAGGCCCGCAAAAATCTTCTTCACCGTCTCCGGCGGCACATCGATACCCAGCAACCGGTTGACCTGCGCGTACCGGCACGTCACCTGCCACTTCTCAATCGGTTTGAACAGTGCGTCGATGATCCCGCGCGCGACCTGACCGCCCGCGAGCTGCTGGATCAACTGTGTCGCGCGGTTGCTGGCCCAAATCGCCAGGCTGATGTCCGCGCCGCGCTCGAACCGGTAACTGGATTCGCTGGACAAGCCGAGCTTTTTCGACGTGCGCCGCACATTGGACGGCAGGAACCAGGCGCTCTCCAGCAGCACGTCCGTCGTCTTGTCGTTGATCTCGCTTTCCTTGCCACCCATGATACCCGCCAGCGCCACGGCCCGGTTCGCGTCGGCGATCACCAGCATCTCGCCGGTCAACTCGTGCGCGCTGCCGTCGATGGCCGTAAACTTTTCACCGGCCTGCGCCCGGCGCGCGACAATGCGGTGTTCCGCCAATAAATTGTAATCGAACGCGTGCAGCGGATGACCGCACTCCAGCAAGACGTAGTTGGTCACGTCCACCACGTTGTTGATCGACCGCATCCCCACCTTCTCCAGTGTCTGCCTCAGCCAGGCCGGACTCGGCCCGATTTTCACGCCGCTGATCACCCGCGCCGTGTAACGCGGACATAAATCGGGGGCCTCGACTTTGACCGAGGTGAGCGATTCAACCGATTTGTCCGCCTCGGCCACGACGACCTCCGGCAGCTTGAGCGGATTACCCGTCAACGCCGCAATTTCGCGAGCAATGCCGATCACGCTCAACCAATCCGGCCGGTTCGGCGTCACCTCGATATCGAACACTGTGTCCGCCCCGCCCAGCGCTTCGCTGAGTTTGATTCCGACTGCCGTCTCCGCCGGTAAAATGAGCAGCCCGTCCGCGTCGTCCGGCACGCCCAATTCCTTGCCTGAACACATCATCCCCTGCGAATCGACCCCGCGCAGCTTGGCCGGCTTGATCGTGAACCCACCCGGCAGCGTCACTCCGGGCAACGCCAGCGGCACCTTGTCGCCCACCTTGTAATTTTTCGCCCCACAAACGATCTGCCGCTCTTCCTTGCCGTCAGTTACGCGGCAAACGGAAAGCTTGTCCGCATTCGGATGCTTCTCGCTGGAAAGAATCTGGCAAACAATCACCTGCTCCAGCGCTCCGCCGCCAATTGTGATCATCTCCTCGACTTCAATCCCCGCAAACGTCAGCTTCTCCGCCAACTGTTGCGGCGACCAGGCAAAGTCCACATACTGCTTCAACCAGTTGTAGGTAAATTTCATCGCTAAAACTGCTCCAGAAACCGCACATCATTTTCCGAAAACAGGCGGATGTCGTTGATGCTCCACATGATCATCGCGAGGCGGTCGATGCCGAAGCCGAAGGCCCAGCCGGTGTATTCGCCGTCGGGATAACCGACGGCTTTGAAGACGTTGGGATCGACCATGCCGCAGCCGGCGATCTCAATCCAGTCACGGCCCCGTTTGCGGAATTGGGGCGTCGAGAGGTCGATCTCGAAGCTGGGTTCGGTGTAGGGGAAAAAATGCGGGCGGAATCGCACTTCCGTGTCGGGGGAAAGCAGTTGTTTGAAGAAGAATTCGACGGTGCCCTTCAGATCGGCCACGGTCACGTTCCTATCCACGTACAAGCCTTCGATCTGGTGGAACGTCGGGCTGTGGGTGGCATCGAGTTCCTCGTTACGGAAAACGCGCCCGGGGGCGACGATGCGGATGGGCGGCTTCTGTTTGAGCATCGTACGGATCTGCACGGGCGAGGTATGCGTGCGCATGACGTACCGGCCGAATTTCTCATGCGGCGGCAGGTCGACGTACAGCGTGTCCTGCAAATCGCGCGCGGGATGGTCAGGCAACGTGTTCAGCGCGTCGAAATTGTGCCATTCGTCCTCGATCTGCGGACCGTCTTCGACAGCAAACCCCATCCGGCGGAAAATGGCGACGGTACGGTCGAACATTTGCGTGAACGGGTGCAGATGGCCGATGCGGCGGCAACGGCCCGGCAAGGTGATGTCCACAGCGGGCCCGGTGGTATCGGCTTTCGCCTCCAGTTCCTCGCGTTTGGCGGTAAGCGCGGCGGTGAGGGCGTTTTTGACTTCGTTGGCCAGCTTGCCGATGCGCGGCTTTTCTTCCTTGGGCAGAGCGCCGAGTTTTTCCAGCGCCCCGGAAACCGTCCCGCTGCGGCCGAGGTATTTGGCTTTGAGCTGGTCCAGCGCCTGGATGTCGGCGCAGGCGGCAATGGCCGCTTCGGCTTCGGCCCGGGCGGCCTGCAATTGTTGTTCGAGTTCCGTCATGATGCGGGCACACGGTAGCGAAAGAGCGGGCCGCAGGCAAGCTGAACGTCAGCACTTCAATTCACCACCAAGACACCAAGGGGAGTTGTGCCGTTCTTGGTGTCTTGGTGCCTTGGTGGTTAAATAAACGCCTTCACCGCCGCCATCACCTGCTCCACCGTCACCAGGCTCATGCATTCCATGCGGGGAGTGTGATGGCATTCCGCTTTCATGCAGGGCGAACACGGGATGCCGCTACGCAGGACGACGTGGCGTTTGCCATAGGGGCCGGTCAATGCGGGATCGGTCGGGCCGAAGATGGCGACGACGGGGATGCCGACGGCGGCGGCCAGATGCATCGGACCGCTGTCGTTGGTGATGACCACGGCGCACCGGCGATAAACTTCGGCCAGTTGGGCGAGATCGGTCTTGCCGGCGAGATTGGCCCGGCCTTGCGCCAGCTTTTCAATGCGCGGCGCGTCCTCGGCGGAACCGGTGAGCACGACACGGTCACGCGGGAGCTGTTTGATCAGCGCGGCGAACCTGTCGTCACCCCACAATTTGGTTTCCCAACGGGCGGACGGATTGACGGCAATGAGCGGTCGCGCCGGAGGAACGAGTTCATCTATAAATGCAATGTCGGACGCCACCGACGGCAGGGGAAATTCGACGGGCCCGGCCTCGCCGCCCAGATGGCGGGCCGCCAGCAGGTAGCGGTCGACGGCATGGGCGCGCGACACCTGGACGATCTCGTTATAAAAGAGCCGGGAGCCTTCGCGCGCGTCGGACAGCCCGACACGGCGCGCAGCGCCTGTGGCCCAGGTCATGATGCCGCTGCGCAGCAGTCCCTGCAGGTCAATCACCAGATCGAACCGCTCCGCGCGCAATCGGCGCAGGAATTTCAGCGCCCGGGGCAACCGCCAGAGTTTGCCGAGTTCGCGGCGCGGGAAAGCGATGATGCCGTCGATGACCGGGCAGTCTTTTTTCAGCAACGAAGCGAAGTTGTCGTTGATCAGCCAGGTGATGGTGGCGTCGGGAAACCGCCGGCGGACGAGGTTGACCGTGGGCAACGCGTGTACGACGTCGCCGAGCGAGCTAGGCTTGATGATCAGGATGCGCATGCGCAAGGCAGTTTAAGCCACGAATGGACACGAATGCACACGAATTTCTCAGCGTCCCTGGGCCAGGCGGTCGGCCAGCGAGGCGGGCAGTCCGGCCTGGTGGATTTTTTTCTGGGTCAACTCGATATCGTAGTCCAGGCGATGCAATTCGATGACGTTGTTGAGCAGATCGAAAATGACGTAGGCGCCCTTCGGATTGCGGTCGCGCGGCTGGCCGATGGAGCCGACGTTGATGAAATATTTCCGGCCGATCTCGACTTTGATCCGGGTATAAAGGCCGGCCTGAATGCCGGTGGCGCCCCGGACAAAAGCGATGGGGACGTGGGTGTGGCCGTTGAAGCAGACCGCCGTGTGCTGGTAATTGAAGCTGGCGCCGGCGGCCAGCCGGTCGAACACGTAGGCCCATTTCTCCGGCAGATCCAGCGTGGCATGGACAATGGTGAACGACTCAACAAGGCGGACGTATTTCAGCCCGCTCAACCAGTTCTTGTCTTCCTCGCTGAGCTGGTCGCGGGTCCATTTGATGGCTTCGGCCGCCATCGGATTGAAACCGGCCAGATCAAGCTGGGTGGCGCAGTATTCGTCGTGATTGCCCATGACGATGGGGCAATTCAGGCCGCGAACGATGTCCAGGCATTCCTTGGGATTGGGCCCGTACCCCACGATGTCACCCAGGCAAACGTAGTGCGTGCACTTCTGCGCCTTGGCGTGCGCGAGCACCACCTGGAGCGACTCGAGGTTGCTATGAATATCGCTGAGAACGGCAAATTTCATTCTGACGCAACTGGTTTCTTGACCGGCTCAATCGGAAACACGCGCTGATTGTAGGGAATCTTCAGCAAATCCTCAAGACGTTTGCCTTCCCGTTCGACAATCCCCCACGGCTCGCTGATTTTACGATGGTCCTGCAGCCACAGGCCTCTCCAAAATTGGTAGGCGCCCATGACGTCGCCGCACTTCTCCAATGCCCGTGCGTGAATCCGGGGAAGGTACAAAGGCGCGTCCTTGAACGCAATCGCTTTTGCAAAATATTCCTCCGCCCGGCACCAGTCCTCGTATTTCGATTGATACAACCAGCCCATCGCAAAATACAAATCGTAGCGGTTGGGATTGTTCTCAATGCCGCGCCGGAGATACTCGCGCGCCCGGTCCCACCATTCCCGCTCGCGCTTGATCCCCTCGGCCTTGGTCCGGTTGGCCGGGTCCACGCTCACGGCGTAGCCGATGTTCCAGGCCATGTGCCAGGCGCCGAGGTCCCAGAACAGCACCGACTGAGGCTGCAGGACCGTGGCCACTTCCATGTCGTTGTATTGGCGCAGCCATTCCTTTTTCTCCCAAAACGTATGGCTCTGGATCCAGACGAAATCGGCCACCACGCCGCGAAACCCCGCCAGCAACGCAATGGCCATCCCCTGCCCGATCCGGTCGCGCAACTCGCCGGTCACCCGCGCCGCGCCGTAACGGAGTTGGACGTTCTCGGCTTGGATCCGGTTCTCCAGCGGCAGCATCACCCAGGCCGGCAGGACCACCAACAACACCGCGATCAGTTTGCCGCGCATGCTCCGTCAAATCTCCCGGTCGGAAAAAATAAAGTGCGCCCCGGCAACGACGCAGATGAGATACACCAAACCGTACAAGGCCACCTTCGCGACGTGCGCCCAGGGGACGGCGTTGCCCAGGATGATGTCGTCGGCGATGTTGAACGATCCCAGGTCGGGAATGATCCCCAGCAATCCGGTAGCCAGCCGGTTGTCCGCCCACATCTCCTTCGCCGTGCCGACCAGGTGGCCGGCGATCAAAATCATAAACGCCACCGTCACGTTGAACACCATCGACGTGGAAAAAGTCGAGACCAGCAACGTGATCGCCGCCAGCAACGCCAGCTTGATGAAAATCAGCAGCAGGGCCTTGACCAAATCAGGATCGAACGCGGCGGCCTGGATTTGCCGGACCTCCTGTTGCAGGTCCGCCGTCGTCATGCTGGGCGCGTCCTCCCGTGCCCCGGCGATCAGCCGCTGTTCCTTGTACACCAGCGCCCCGCCGAACATCAGCGACATCAACGCCAGGCTCATGAAAATCAACAGCGCGCTCCCCATGTATTTGCCCAGCAGAAATTCGAACCGGCGCACCGGCTTGGCCAGGATCGTATAAATGGTGCGGTGCTCGACCTCGTTGGGCAGCAACTGCGCCGTGCCCACGATGGCGATCAGCGTGCCAAACACGGAAATCGTCCCGAGGCAAAAATCCTTCACAAACTTCAATTGTTCGCCAAACGTAAATTCCGCGAACAAGCTGGCCGTGCCGATCACGACCAGGGCGAAGATCAACAGGATGTTGAACACCTTCTGCCGGACCGCTTCGGTAAACGTGTTCCGCGCGATCGTGGCCACGCGGCCAGGGGAAAACCCGACCCACTCGCTCCCAGCCGGCCGCGAGATGACAACGGACGTTGACGGGTCAGTCATGTTCGCCCGCCCCCCGCTCATCTTTCTTCAGCGCTTCCAGAAACAGCGCTTCAAGGGTCGTCTCCGGATGTTCCACCGACACAAGCGTCCCGCCCGCGCCGCGCACCGCTTCCTCCACGCGGCCGCGTCCGGCCTCGGGCAGGTCCTGCACCGTGATGCTCAGGCGGCGCTGGTCCTTGATCAGTTGATCGACATCGCCCTCCAGGATCAGCCGGCCAAGATTCAACACGCCGATCCGGTCGCACACGTCCTGGACCTGGGCGAGCAGATGCGAACTCAGCAGCACGGTCTTGCCCAGTTGTTTCAGCCGCAACACCAGGTCGCGAATGTCCCGGCTGCCAATCGGATCGACCCCGGCAGTCGGTTCGTCCAGCAACAATAGTTGCGGGTCATGAATCATCGCCTGGGCCAGCCCGATGCGTTGCAGCATGCCCTTGGAATAGCCCGCCAGCCGCCGGTCGCGCGCCCGGGCCAGTCCCACCAGGTCCAGCAACTCGGCAATCCGCTTCCGCAACGGCGCGCCGCCCATCCCGCAAAGTTTGCCGTAAAACTCCAGCGTCTCCACCGCGGTGAGGTAATGATAGAAATACGGGTTCTCCGGCAAAAACCCGACATGCAACCGCGAGACCACCCGGTCGCACGGCACATCGAAAATCCACGCCCCGCCCGCCGTCGGCGTCACCAAGTCGAGGATCAATTTCAAGGCCGTGCTCTTGCCCGACCCGTTCGGCCCGAGCAACCCGTACACTTCGCCCGGACGCACCCGCAGATTGAGCCGGTCCAGCGCCAGCAACCGCCCCCGGCGCCAGCCGAGATTGTACTTCTTGGTCAGATTCTCTGTGCGGATCGCGTCCATGGATCAATGTCGAATGTCGAATCCCGTGAATTCGGCCGTGGCCGGGTGCCAGCTCAGGTCTTCCCCCCGGATATAATTCCCCAACTGGCTCTGGTGGATCGCCTCAAGAAACCCGGTGACCTCCGCCTCCTCCCCTTCGCAAAGCATCTCCACGCGTCCATCGGGCAGATTGCGCACAAACCCCGTCACTTCAAACCCGCACGCCACCTCGCAAACGCTGAAACGAAACCCCACCCCCTGCACCCGCCCCCTGTAAAAAACATGCGCCCGCTTCCGCATAAATTCGTCCGGCGAGACTACAGACAAACCGCAGGCAGGTCAAGGCGGGGACACGAATGTGACGGATTTCCGCTGCAGGCCGGGTGACCTCACCCGGCGTCCCTCTTGCCCGCCAAAGCCGCTTCTTACTCCAGGCAACTGGCACTGGCGGAATTGGCAAAACTGTGCAATGGTACCGGCAGCATGAAATATGCAGTGAGTATACGTCCGGCGGCAACTTCCGCCGTCTTGGCGGCGCAATTGTCGTGCTTGGCAAGCGCGGCTGCAGCACTTCGTGTCCTTCGTGCCTTCGTGGTGCAATTCCGACGCCCGAACAACCGAAAAGTCCGACCTAGTCAAACCCAGTCAAACCTAGTCAAACCTAGTCAAACCTAGTCCAACCATAAATCTTTCGGCTATCGACCGGGGGCTGGTCAAAAATAGCCAATGGCGGCACCCGTCCGGTTGTAGCGGCCGCCGTCCCGGCGGCTGGGCTGACAGAAGCGTCCGGGACGGACGCCACTACAACAAATTGATCCACGACCTCAAATCGAGCGGCTTGTCAGAAGCGGGGGTTCTGGTAGAGTGTCGCTGAATGAAACCCAAAACCGTTCGCCGGGCGCGCTCGGGGGATGCGCTTCCGCGCGTGAGTCCGCCGTCCAAGCGCCGCCTGCGCAGCCGTTTGAACGCCATCCGCTGCCTGTTAATGGACGTGGATGGCGTGTTGACGGACGGGAAACTGCATTTCACCAGCGACGGCAAGGAATTCAAGAGCTTCGACGTGCAGGACGGTCACGGCATCGCCATGGCCCACCGGGCGGGACTGGTGATCGGGTTCATTTCAGGCCGGCCATCCAAGGCGACGACGAAACGGGCGGTGGATTTAAAGGTAAAAATCGTCAAGCAGGCCGGGATCAACAAAATGAAGATGGTCGAGGAAGTCAAACAGGCGCACGGCTTGCGCAACGAGGAGATCTGCTTCGTGGGCGATGAACTGGTTGACCTGCCCGTGCTGCGCCGGGTCGGCCTGGCCGTGGCCGTGCCCAACGCGATGGCCGAGGTCAAACAGGCTGCCCATTACGTGACGCGCCGGGCCGGCGGCGACGGCGCCGTCCGCGAAGTGATCGAGATGATTTTGAAGGCGCAGGGGACGTGGAAACACGTGATCGCCAAATATATGGTGCTGTTCGTGGCGGCGCTGACGCTGGCCACAACGGTCACCCGCGCCGACGGCGATGCCGGCACCAACGCGCCTCCCGCCGACGGTCCGACGGGGTACATCGAGAAATTCGAGGTGCCGGAGCGCGACGAGAACGGCAACTTGAAATGGAAGCTCGACGGCGAACGGGCGTTGATCCGGCCCGACGGAAAGATGGACATCTTCGACGTGCGCGCCGAGTTCTACAGCAGCAACACGGTCGATATGGTGTTCACCTCCCCCACCTGCGTGCTGGACCGCGCCAATGACCGGGCCGCCACCGAAGCGCCCGTGAAGATCGTGCGCGAAAACATGACGGTGACGGGTCTCGGCGGGGATTGGGACGGCAAATCGTCCACGTTGACCGTCCATCACAATGTCCAGGTCGTGCTGACCGGCAGCAACACGGTGTTTGCAACCCAGGAGAAACCAAAATGAAGCGGACCATCTTCTCCCTCCTTCTGACCGTGGCCATCACCGGCGCCGCGCTGGCGGCCGACGAAAGCAACCAGCCTCCGGCGGCGACGGCCACCACCGTGACGGCGGCCGCAACGACGACCGCTTCCAGCGCCGCGGGATCGACCAACGAACCGACCGTCGTCACCAGCGAACATCTGCGCGTCGATTACGCCCACAACGTCGGCACCTTCGAAGGCAACGTCCTGGCCGTCGACCCGCGCATCACCGTCCGCGCCGACAAGATGACGGTGTTCTTCGGCAACACCAACATCGTCACCGGCACGACCACCAACGCCACCCGGTCAGTGGACAAGATCATCGCCGAAGGCGCCGTGGTGATCACCACGCCGGAGAACAAGAAATCCACCAGCGAACGGGCCGATTACACCGCCGCCGACGGCAAGTGCATCCTCACCGGCCATCCCCAGGTCCAAAGCCCGGACGGCGTGGTGACCGGCTCCACGATCATCTTCTGGCGCGGATCGAACAATATGGAAGTCCAGTCCGACGTTACCGAGACCAACCGCACCCGCCTGTTGATCTACCCCGAAGAGCAACGCAAAGAGAACAAGCAGGAGCAGTGACCGGCGACGCTTGTCACTGCACTCGTTTCTGTTACACTGCCTGACGATGGCAACTCAGAGCGAAACGGCCGGCGGGAACGACGCCCTGCTGCACACCGAGGGGCTGGTCAAGATCTACAATGGCCGGCGCGTCGTCGACGGCGTCAACATCAGCGTCAAACGCGGCGAGGTGGTCGGATTGCTCGGGCCCAACGGGGCGGGCAAGACGACCACATTTTACATGACCGTCGGGCTGGTCAAACCCAACGACGGCAAGGTGTTCTTCGACGGCAAGGACGTCACGCGCATGCCGATGCACCAGCGCGCGCGGCACGGGATCGGTTACCTGGCGCAGGAGCCGAGCGTGTTCCGCAAGCTGACGGTCGAGGAGAACATTTCGGCGATCCTGGAGACGCTGCCGCTGACGGAGGACGAACGGAAGTTTCGTCTGGATTATTTGCTCCAGGAATTGGATATTGCCTCGTTGAGCGAAGAACAAGGCGTACACACTCAGCGGCGGTGAACGCCGCCGGCTGGAAATCACGCGCGCGCTGGTGACGGCGCCGAAGTTGATGCTGTTGGACGAACCGTTCAGCGGCGTGGATCCCGATCGCGGTCTACGACGTGCAGCAAATCATCTCCGAATTGAAGCGCAAAGGGCTGGGCATCCTGGTGACCGACCACAACGTGCGCGAGACGCTGGCCATCGTGGACCGGGCGTACCTGATTTGCCAGGGCAAGGTGGAGCGTCGAAGGCACCAGCGAATTTTTGATCAACGATCCGCAAGAGCCGCGAGCTGTACTTGGGGCCGCGATTTCAGCATGTGACAGACAACGGAAGGAACAGGAACATGGACATTACAGTGACAGGACGGCATGTGGAGGTGACCCCCTCCATCCGCGAGTATGCCGCGAAGAAACTCGACCATATCGGGATCGATTTCCCGCGGATCCTCAGTGCTCATTACATTTTGGAAGTCGACAAGTTCCGCCAGATCGCGGAACTGGTCCTGCAATGCGGCAACCACATCACCATCGAGGCCCGCGAAGTCAGCGAAGACCTGTACGCCTCCATCGACCGCGTGGTGGACAAGGTCGCGCGCCAGCATGCGCAAGTACAAAACGAAGATCCAGAACCATCGCCCGCGCGCCGGCGCCTCGCGTCACGTCGACGAGCAGCGTGCTCACGCACGATCTGCATGAGGACGAAGGCACCCATCGCGTGGTGCGCACCGAGCGGTTCGCCGTCAAACCGATGTCGGTGGACGAAGCGGTGCTGCAGATGGAGCTTTCCGAGCACCACCAGTTTCTCATGTTCCTGAATGCCGAGACCGAAAAGATCAACGTCCTGTACCGCCGCAAGACCGGCGACTTCGGCCTGATCCAGCCGACCCTGGCCTGACCATGGAGCATAACACCACTCCATTCCCACCGTCACCGTCGAGCGCTTCTACCTGAACCACGCGGAGAAGCTGCAGCTCAAGCTGCTCGCCGGCGGCACGGGACTGTCGCGCAAGATCCAGGAAGGCTCGGTCAACCGGCCCGGACTGGCGCTGGCGGGGTTCTTCAGGTATTTCGCCTACAAACGCGTCCAGGTCATCGGCGGCGCCGAGTGGCAATACCTCAAATCCCTCGGCGAAGAGGAAGCCGGCCTGCGGATCGAGCGCGATGCTCAAGCAAAAGATCCCCTGCCTGGTCTTCGCGCGCAATTTCAATCCGCCCCCGTTCGTCCTCGACAAGTGCGACGAGCACCAGGTGCCGCTCTTCAAGACCAAGATGGTCACGATGAAATTCATCAACGCCGCCACCATCGCGCTGGAAATGGAGTTTGCGCCCCAGGTCAGCGAACACGGTTCCATGGTGGACATTCTGGGCATTGGTGTGTTAATTCGTGGGGAGAGCGGCATCGGCAAAAGCGAAAGCGTGCTGGCGCTGCTGGAACGCGGCTACAGCCTGGTCAGCGACGACATCACGCGGATCCGGTTGTTGGAGGGCCGCGACCTGATCGGCACCTCGTCGGAAACGACGCGGTACCACATGGAAATCCGCGGGCTGGGCATCATCAATGTGCCCGCCGTGTTTGGCGTGGCCGCCGTCCGGCCCGAGAAGAACGTGAACCTGGTGGTCACGCTGATGGATTGGGACAAAATGGAGACCGTCGATCGCATCGGCCTGGAGCAACAGACCTATTCGATCCTCGGCACCCCGTTGCCCCACGTGATCATCCCCGTCCGGCCCGGGACGCGACATCGCGCGGCTGATCGAGGTGGCGGCGCTGGACCAGAAATTGAAGAGTCTCGGACACAATGCGGCCCGGGAATTTAACGAGCGATTAATCGAGCGGATGCGGACGCCGCAACGATAAAAAAGAATGATCCTTTCACGAAAGCAAGACGGCATGGCTGACAAAACACGCGTAAGCAAGGAATGCACGGTGATCAACAAGCTGGGCATCCATGCCCGGCCCGCGGCGTTGTTTGTCAAAGTGGCCAGCAAGTTCGAATGCGACATCACCGTCGAGAAGGACGGCGAAAGCGTCAACGGCAAGAGCATCATGGGATTGATGATGCTGGCCGCCGGCCACGGGTCGAAACTGATCCTGGCCGCCGAAGGAAGCGACGCCGAAACCGCCGTGCGCGACCTGGAACAACTGTTTTTGCAGAAGTTTAACGAGGAGTGACCGGCCCGATCATGGCCAAAAAAACCGCAACGGAACGAGCCTTTCAAGGCATCGGCGTGTCCCCCGGGGTCGCGCGCGGGAAGATCTTCGTCTACAGCATCGCCGAAGAGGCCGTGCCGGAATACGACGTCGCGCCCGACCGCATCCCGCAGGAAATCGCGCGCTTCGAGCAGGCGCTGATCACCACGCGCCAGCAACTGCACGAATTGCAGCAGCGCATCGCCACCGGCATCGGTTCCGCCACGCCGTCAAGCATCCTCGACGTCCACATCTCCATCACCGAGGACCCCGCGCTGATCGAACCGGTCATGACGCGCCTGGAAGAGGAAAGGAAAAACGTCGAATTCATCTTCAACAGCGTCGCCCACAAATACGTCAAGACCCTGCAGGAACTCCCGGACGAATTCCTGCGCGAACGGGCCGCCGACATCCAGGACGTCACCCATCGCATCCTGCGCAACCTGCTGGGCCGCGAGCAACGCACGCTGACCGACGTGCCGCCCAATACGATTGTGGTCGCCTACGACCTTTCTCCGTCCGACACGTCCTCTCTGAACCGGCACAACGTGGTGGGATTCGCCACCGACGTGGGCAGCCATACCTCGCACACGGCGATTGTGGCCCGCTCGATGAACCTGCCTTCCGTCGTCGGCCTGCGCGACGCCAGCCAGCGCGTGCACGACGGCCAGCCGGCGATCCTCGACGGCTACAGCGGCACGCTCGTGGTCGAGCCCAGCGAGCAGACCCTGTTTGTCTACGGCCAGTTGGATGCCAAGCGGCTTTCCGTGGCCACCCGCCAGGCCGCCTTGCGCGACATGCCGGCCGAAACGCTGGACGGCCACCGCATCGTCCTGTCCGGCAACATCGAGCTGCCCGAGGACGTGGCGGCGTTGGTGCGCATCGGGGCGGAAGGCGTCGGACTGTTTCGCACGGAGTTTCTGTACCTCGGCCGGCAGGGCTTTCCCACCGAACAGGAACAATACGAGAAATACCTCGAGGTCGCCCGCGCCGTGAAACCGAATCCGGTGATCATCCGCACGCTGGACCTCGGCGGCGATAAATTCCACAGCGAAGCGGCCTCCGCGTCGGAGATCAACCCGTTCCTCGGCTTCCGCGCCATCCGGTTCTGCCTGGCCAATCCGGACATGTTCACGGCGCAACTGCGGGCGATCCTGCGCGCCAGCGCCGAAGGCAACGTCAAGATCATGTACCCGATGATCAGCGGCGTCAACGAAGTGATCCAGGCAAACGATATCATCCACGAAGTGATGGGCGACTTGAAGAAGGAAGGCATCCCCTTCGACGAAAACATCGACATCGGCGCCATGATCGAAATTCCCTCCGCCGCGTTGACGGCGGAAATGATCGCCCAGGAAGTCGATTTCTTCAGCATCGGCAGCAACGACCTGATCCAGTACACGATGGCGGTGGACCGGGTCAACGAACGCGTTGCCAACCTCTACGAGCCCACCCACCCCGCCATCCTGCGGCTGATCCGCGGCTGCGTCGAGGCCGCGCACAACAATAACATTTGGGTCGGCGTCTGCGGCGAGATTGCCGGCGAACCGCTCTACGTCCCCCTGCTGGTCGGCATGGGCGTCGACGAACTCAGCATCGCCGCCGCAAACCTGCCCCGGGTCAAGGAAGTCATCCGGCGCATCAAACTCTCCGAAGCACAGGAGCTGGCCGCCGCCACGCTGCACGCCACCCGCAGCCGCGAAGTCCTGGCCATGCTCAACGCCCTCATCCAACGCATCGACCCCGACGTCGGCAGCTAACCAGTCCCGAAGGCGGAGTCGACCTTGATGACGCGCAAATCCCTGTTCATCCTGGCGTCGACCGGCATTGTCCTGGTGGTCGGCGTGGCTGATTATCTGACGGGCTTTGAAATCTCGTTTTCCGTGTTCTACCTGGTGGCTGTAAGCATCGCGGCATGGTTTGTGGGACGCGGTGTGGCGGTGGCGCTCTCGGTATTGAGCGTGATCGTCTGGCTGTCCGGAGATTACGCGGCGGGCGCCCGGTACTCCCATCCGTTCGTGCCCGTGTGGAACGCGGCCATTTCGCTGGGGTCCTATCTGGTCGTCGTCTGGCTGTTGCGAAGCCTGCGCACCCTGCACGACGAACTGGAGGAGCGGGTGCGCCAGCGGACCAGCGCGTTGACCGAGGAAATGGCCGAGCGTGAACGGCTGGAAAGGGAAATCCTCAACGTGGGCGAACGCGAACGCCAGCGGATCGGGCATGATTTCCACGACAGCCTGGGCCAGCATTTGACGGCCACGGCGATGGCGGGCCAGGTGCTGCAGGAAAAGCTGGCCGCCAGGTCGTTGCCGGAAGCGGGCGACGCCAGCGGCCTGGTGCAGCTGGTGGAACAGGCCATCGAACTGAATCGCCAACTGGCCCTGGGCCTTTCCCCCATCGAGATGACCGGCGAAGGGCTGATGGACGCGTTGCGCGAACTGGCGTCCGGCATCCAGGAGCGGTCCAAAATCCGCTGCGATTTCGTCTGTGAAGACCCGGTGCTCATCGACGATTCGGCGACCGCGATGCACCTCTACCGCATCGCGCAGGAAGCCATGAACAACGCCGTCAAACATGCCAAAGCCTCGCGTATCATCCTCCGTCTTTCCCGCAACAGCGACGGCATCACGCTGGGCGTGCAGGACAACGGCGTGGGACTGCCCGAACCGCTCCCGAAAAGCGGCGGGATGGGACTGCGCATCATGGGCCATCGGGCCGGCATGATCCGCGCGTCGTTTGACGTCCGGCCCGGGACGGAAGGCGGCACCCTGGTCACGTGTACATGGCGAGGCCAGCCATGACAACACCCAAGACACGCGTCTTTCTGGTGGACGATCATCCGCTCGTGCGCGAGTGGCTGACCAACCTGATCAACCAGCAATCCGACCTGGCCGTTTGCGGCGAGGCCGACACCACACCGCGCGCGCGGGAGGCGATCGCCAGCCTGAAACCACAGGTGGCCATCGTGGACATCACGCTGGCCGGCGGCTCCGGCCTGGAACTGATCAAGGACCTCAAGCAAACCTGTCCCGAAGTGGCCGTGATCGTCCTCTCCATGCACGATGAGTTGCTCTATGCCGAACGCGTCTTTCGCGCGGGTGCGCGCGGCTACGTGATGAAGCGGGAATCCACCCGGAAGATCGTGGAAGCGATCCGCAGTGTCCTTCACGGCAAACGCTACATGAGCGCACGCGT
Organism: uncultured Verrucomicrobiae bacterium; assembly: GCA_963817685.1. Classification (GTDB taxonomy): domain Bacteria; phylum Verrucomicrobiota; class Verrucomicrobiia; order Palsa-1439; family Palsa-1439; genus CAWFPN01. The sequence continues at coordinate 230,283 of CAWFPN010000007.1, forward strand.
CGCCGCGGCGATGGCGGAGAAACTCGTCGAAGGCCGGCCCGCCAGCGCTTCTCCCGTCACCCTGCTCAGCGACCGCGAACTGGAAGTCTTCGATCTGCTGGGACAGGGACGGGAAACCCGCCAGATCGCCGAGTCACTCCACATCAGCGTGAAAACGGTCCAGGCGTTCTGCGCCCGCATCAAGGAGAAATTGAAGATCGGCACGGAGCGCGAGCTGCTGCTCGAAGCGATTCGCTGGCAGGAGAACCAGCCCAAAGACTGACGGCACCGGCCGCCGGCGCTGTAGGGCAGCGCCCTACAACAAGTCCCGCCCACGCCTTACAGACACGCCGCGCGAACGCACCTACCTTGTCTGTGTGAACAGCGGTCACAGCTTCCGATTGCTGCGGGTCGCGGCAATCAGCGCAACACTTGCGTTCTGCCTGCCGGCCGGGGCGCAGGCCGGCACGAACACCGTTTCCAGCGCACCCGCTCTCACTCTGGAGGACGCCAAACGCACCGCCTTCCTGCGCAACTGGGACCTGCTCGCGGCCAAAAGCGGCATCGACGCGGCGGACGCGCAACTCCTCGTGGCCAGGGAGTTCCCCAACCCCGGCTTCTCCTGGACAACGGCCAGGATCGGCGACCACGCCGGCGCAGGCCTGGGCAACGACGTGTGGCAACGCGCCTACGACACGATTTTCGCCGTCAACCAACTGATTGAGATCGCCGGCAAGCGCAGCGACCGCCAGCAAGCAGGCCGGGCCGGTCTGCTGGGCGCGCGCGCCCGGTTCTTTGACGCGAAACGGACGCTGGACCAGGGCGTCACCAAAGCCTATGTAGCCGCGTTGCTGGCCAACGAGAACGTGCGGGTGTTGACTGAGTCCGCCCGCATGCTGCGCCACGAAGCCGATATCGCAAAGGACAGGCTCAAGGCGGGAGACATTTCGGAGTCGGACGAACTGCAGATTGAAATGAACGCCGACCTGTTCGATCTCCAGGAAAAGTCCGCCGAGGCCGCCGCAGTCCAGGCCCGGATCGCCGTCGAGGTGTTGATGGGCGTCCCCCAGCCGCGAGGCGATTGGACGGCCGCTGACAACCTCGATCAAATGGCTGCGATCGTCACGGCCGCGCCCGCGCCCAGGTTCGGCGCGGCCCGGCCGGACATCGTCGCCGCCGAATCCGATCTGGACGCTTCCAGGGCCAATCTTCAACTTCAACGGGACGAGCGGATTCCTGACCCGACGGTCCTGGTCCAATACGAACACAATCCCGGCTCGCCGCCTGAAGCGGATACGGTCGGCATCGGCCTGTCCTTCCCGCTGCCTCTTTGGAACAGGAACACAGGCAACATCAAGGCCGCCCAGGCGGCCGTGGACCAATCCGAAGACGCCCTCGAAAAGGCCAGGGCCCAGATGCTGGCGGACGTCGCCAACGCCCAGGTCGAATACGATGAGGCGTTCGGGCGATGGCGGCGGTACCTCGAAATCCTCCTGCCCAAATCCGCCAAGGTGCGCGAGTCGGTTTCATTCGCCTACGAACACGGCGGCGCCGCGTTGGTGGATTTGCTGGAGGCGGAACGGTCCGACAACGCCAACCGGCTGGCCGCCGCGCAGGCCCGATCCGATGCCGCCGGCGCGGTGGCCGACCTGGTGGCGGCGAAGCTGGTCCTGTCGGAGAGCGAAATGAGCGGCGGGAAATGATCAAAGGAGCGCGTATGATGGACAGACCAAATCGTCAGACGACGGGCGCCGCGTTGAAAGCGCTTGGCTGGGTGATCGTCATCGGCCTGCTTGGCTGCCACCGGCCGCAGCAACAGAGCCCGGCGCCGCCGGAGCCGGCGGTCCAGGGCGAGACGGTGACGTTTGCGGAGAACGCCCCCCAAAAGGAGTCCATCGTTGTCCAGCCCGCCGAGCCGCGCACGCTGGCGGTGACGCACCTGTCGGGACGGCTTTACTGGAGCGATGATTCGACCGTGCGCGTTTTCACGCCTGTGGCGGGGCGCGTGACGCGGGTGCTGGCCGACCTGGGCCAGGGCATTTCCGCCGGCGCGCCGCTGGCGGAAATCGATTCGCCGGATTTCGGCCAGGCCCGGGCGGACGCGCGCACCGCGTCGGGAAACCTGGCGGCAGCGGACAAGACTTACACGCGCACGAAGATGTTGTTCGATCACGGGGCCGCCGCGCAAAAGGACGTGGAAGCGGCCGAAGCAGCCTGGACCGCCGCTTTGGCGGAACGCGACCGGGCCGAGGCGCGGCTGGCCAATTACGGCGGCAGCGAACAGGACACCAACGAACTGTACCTGTTGCGCTCGCCGGTGGCGGGAGTGCTGGTGGAGAAGACCATCAATCCCGGCCAGGAAGTGCGCGCCGACATGATGCTGGCCAACGCGCCGAGCCTGTTTGCCCCGCTGTTTGTGGTGGGTGATCCGACGGCCCTGTGGCTGCAACTGGACGTGGCGGAATCCGATCTGCCTGCACTGCGCACGGGGCAGACCCTGCGGGTTACCTGCCAGGCGTTTCCGGGCAAGGTGTTTGAGGGAACGCTGGCCAACATCGGGGACGAAATGGACCCCGCCACCCGCACGATCAAGGTCCGCGGGGTGGTGCGCAACCCGGACGAGCTGCTCAAGGCGGAGATGTACGTGACGGTGGACGTGGCGGAGGACGTCAGCTCTTCGGCCCGGGCCGGGGTCGAGATTTCCTCGAAAGCGATTTTTCTGATCGACAGCGAACCGTATCTGTTCATCGAGGAATCCCCCGGGACGTACCGGCGCGAGAAGGTCACGATTGGCGTCGAACAGGACGGCAAAGTGCCGGTGTTCACGGGCGTGGCGCCGGGCCAGCGGGTGGTGACGGAGGGCGCGCTGCTGTTGCAGTCGCTGGTTGAACCCGCGGATTGACCGGGGGCGCCGATCCATTGACTGAGCCATCATGATTTCAAAACTGACAACCCGGGTGCTGCACAACCGCGCGATTGTGGTGGTGTGCCTGATCGGCTTCATCCTCGCGGGAGTCGACGCCTATCTGCACATGACGGTGGAAGCGTATCCGGACGTCACCAACGTCTCGTTCCAGATCATCACGCTGTTTCCCGGCCATGCGGCGGAGGAAGTGGAACGGCTGGTGACCATCCCCATCGAGGATGCGATGAACGGCATCCCGCAGCGGGTATCGGTGCGTTCCATTTCCCTGTTCGGCCTATCGCAGGTCACGCTGGTGTTTGACGATGACGCCGACAACGCGGCGGTGCGCAACCTGGGCAGCCAGTTGCTCGGCACCGTCAACCTGCCGCCGGGCGCCCAGGCGAGTTTGTCGCCCGACGCCACGCCGGTTGGGGAAATTTACCGGTACACCTTGCGGGCGCCGCCGGGATTTCCTCCCGAAGAACTCCGGGCGCTGGAGGATTGGGTGGTGGAAAAGAAGCTGCGCACGGTGCCGGGAGTGGTCGATCTCAATCCGTTTGGCGGGCTGACCAAGCAGTACCAGGTGCTGGTCGACCCGGTGAAACTGAAATCCTACGGCCTGAACCTGCAGCAGGTATTCACGGCGCTGGCGGCGGGCAACAGCAACGCCGGGGGCGGCTACGTCGAGCACGGGTCGGAATTGTACGTGGTGCGCGGGCTGGGGTTTGTGCGCAACGTGGACGATATCGGGCTGATCGCGGTGGACACGCGCAACGGCACGCCGATTTACATCAAGGACATCGGCACCGTGGTCATCGGCCACGCGGTGCGGCTGGGCCGGGTGGGCCGGACGGACACGGGCGTGGCCGGATACCCGGGCGGGATCCGGGACGAGGACGACGTGCCCGAGAACATCGTGGTGATGCGCAAGGGCGAGAACCCGCTGGACGTCTGCAAGCGCGTGGAAGCGATGGTGGCGGAGATCAACGCGCATTATTTGCCGGCGGGGGTGAAGCTGGTGACCTATTACGACCGGACAGCGCTGGTGGAGCGCACGCTGCACACCGTGCGCCACAACATGATTGAAGGCGTCGCCCTGGTGCTGCTGGTGTTGATCCTGTTTCTCGGCCTTGGCAACTGGCGGTCCGCGCTGGTGGTGGCGCTGGCGGTGCCGGTCTCGTTGCTGGGGGCGTACCTGTTGCTGGACCTGCGCCACATTCCCGCCAACCTGATTTCGATGGGGGCGATTGATTTCGGCATCATCGTCGATTCGGCCGTGGTGGTGATCGAAAACATCCTGCGCCTGATGGAAAAGAGGAAGGGCCAGCAACACTCGCTGTACGGACTGATCATTGAAGCGACCGCGCAGATGGGACGGCCGATCCTGTTTTCCAAGGTCATTCTCCTGACAGCCTTCATTCCGCTTTACACCTTGCAACGGGTCGAAGGCAGGATTTTCAAGCCGATGGCGTTGACACTGACCTTTGCGCTGATCGTCGGCACGATCTTTGCCATCCTGGTCGTGCCCGTGCTGGCCAGTTTCGCCGTCCGGCGCAAGATCGCCGCGCACGAAGCCTGGCTGGTGGTGTGGCTGGTGCGGCTGTATCGCGGCGCGCTGTCATTCGCTTTCAAATCGCGGGTGCTGGTGTATGCCTGCGCCGTGCTGCTGCTGGCGGCGGGCGGCCTTTCGTTCTACCTGTTGGGCACGGAATTCCTGCCAAAACTGGACGAAGGCGATCTCTGGGTGCGAACGTTCGCGCCCCAATCCATCTCGCCTTCGGAGTCGGCCAGGATCACCCAAAAAGTCCGCCAACTGCTGGCGTCGTTTCCCGAAGTCCGCTACGTGGTCAGCCAGATTGGCCGGCCCGATGACGGCACGGACGTGAACGGCTGGGACATCACCGAATACAGCGTGGGATTAAAACCGCGCGAGCAATGGACGACGGCCCACGACCGCGACGCGCTCTGCGAAGCGATGGCGCGCAAGCTCAAGCAAATCCCCGGCATCGACACCCAGTTCAGCCAGTACATCGAAGACAACGTCAACGAAGCGGTCTCCGGCGTGAAAAGCGAGCTGGCAATCAAACTTTACGGCGAGGACCCCGAGAAACTTCAGCAGTACGCCAACCAGATCGTGGACATCATCAAGACCGTGCCGGGAGCGGCGGACGTCGGGACCGACCTGCTGCTGGGCCAGCCACAGATCCAAATCACGGTGGACCGCCGGGCGATTGCCCGTTACGGCGTGGCGGTGCAGGACATGCAGAACATCATTGCCACGGCGATGGGCGGGCAGGCGGCGACCCAGGTGCTGGAAGGCGAACGCACGTTCGATCTGGTGGTCAAACTGGCTCCGCAAACCGTGGCCGACGTCGAGTCGATCCGCGCAATCCCGGTGTTCGGCCCCAACGGCGAACGCGTGACGCTGGGCAGGCTGGCGTCGGTGGACATTCGCCCGGGCCTGGCGGCCGTCGAACGCGAGGGAAACGAGCGCCGTACCTCCATCAAGCTTTCCGTACGCGACCGCGACCTTGGTTCGGTGGTGGCGGAAGCGCAGCATAAAGTGGATGCGGCCGTGCATCTGCCCACCGGATACAGGCTGGAATGGACCGGCTCGTTCGAGAACGAGCAGCGCGCCGAAAAGCGGCTGGCCATTATCGTGCCGCTTTCGTTGCTGGGGATCTTCTTCCTGTTGTTCGTCACATTCAACTCGACCCGGTTTGCCTCCTTGATCGTGTTGAACGTCCCCTACTCCGCGGCCGGCGGCCTGCTGGCGCTGCCTCTGGCGCACTTGAATCTTTCCGTGGCGGCCCTGGTGGGCTTCGTCGCACTGTTCGGCGTCTCCATCCAAAACAGCGTGATCCTGGTCTCCCGCATCTCGGAGTTGAGGCGGGAGAACATCGGTTTGATGGAAGCGGTCTTCGAAGGCGCCGTCAGCCGCGTGCGGCCGATGGTGATGACCGCGATGATGGCCATGCTCGGGCTGCTGCCCATGGCGCTCTCCCACGGCGTCGGCGCGGAAACCACGCGCCCCTTCGCCGTGGTCATTATCGGCGGATTGATCACCGACACCCTGCTGACCCTGTTCATCGTGCCGTTGCTGTACCCGTTGTTCGAGCCCCGGCCGCCCAAGGAACACTGACGGCACACGGGTCCCGGCTGATTCCGGCTCCATAAAAGCCTTGTGAATTCCGCCCGGACGCCGTATACTCAGCCCTAAGCTTGTCGTGGGAGTTTTACAGCAGAACCAGCCGGCTGCGTATCCCCCAGCGTGAAGAGGAGTTATGGAGAAAAAACATTATTTGTTCTCGTCCGAATCGGTGACCGAGGGTCATCCGGACAAGGTTTGCGACACCATTTCTGATGCGGTGCTGGACGCCTGTTTGGCGCAGGACCCGACCAGCCGCGTGGCGTGCGAGACCCTGGCCAAGTCCAATCTTGTCGTCATTGCCGGTGAAATCACCACCAAAGCGCACCTGGATTACTGCAAAATCGTCCGCGACGCCGTCCACGAAATCGGCTACACCAAGGACGTCAGCCCCGTATTTAACGACGAGGACTGCCAGATCCTTTGCGCCCTCTGCAAACAAAGCCCCGACATCGCCCAGGGCGTCGACGCCCGCGCGGCGGAAGGCAAGGCGACGGCGGAACAGGGCGCGGGCGACCAGGGATTGATGTTCGGGTTTGCCTGCCGCGAGACGAAGGAATTGATGCCCGCGCCGGTGATGTACGCGCACAACCTGGGCAAGGCGTTGCGCGAAGCGCGCCGCAGCAAACGCATTCCGTGGCTGCGGCCCGATGGCAAGACCCAGGTGACGATGGAATACGACGGCTACACACCCACCCGCGTCCACACCGTGGTGATCTCCAACCAGCACGCGCCCGACGTGAAGCACAAGGAACTGTGCGAAGTGCTCGTCGAAGAAATCATCAAGAAGACCGTTCCCAAGGAACTGCTCGACAAGAATACCCGTTTCCTGATCAATCCGACGGGACGTTTCGTCATCGGCGGCCCCGAAGGCGACAGCGGGCTGACCGGCCGCAAAATCATCGTCGATACCTACGGCGGCATGGGCCGGCACGGCGGCGGGGCGTTCTCCGGCAAGGACCCGAGCAAAGTGGACCGCAGCGCCGCCTACATGGGCCGGTACGTCGCGAAGAACATTGTGGCCTCGGGCCTGGCCGAGCGCTGCGAAATCCAGTTCGCCTATGCGATCGGTTATCCCGAGCCGGTGAGCGTGCTGGTCGAGACATTCGGCACCGGCAAGGTCCCGCACGAGGCCATTGAGAAGGCTGTGTTGGAGGTGTTCAGTTTCAAGCCCGCCAATATCGTCAAGCAATTGAATCTCTTGCGCCCGATTTATTCCAAGACAACAAACTACGGTCACTTCGGCAAGATCGGTGACGACGCCACGTTCACCTGGGAACGCACCGACAAAGCCGAGGCGTTGAAGAAGTCCGTTCGCTAACTGTTTACCCGCGGCCCACGAAGGCATCGCGGCGGAAGTTTTGGTAAAGCGCTTCAATGTTTGGAGCGAAAGGGACAATATGAGAAATCAGATCCGTGTTGCCGTGTTTGCAACGGGATTGGCGCTGTCGGCCGCGCATTTGGCCGGCGCCGCCACCGCCTACTACCCTTCTCCCCAGGACTGGCGGAACGAGAACATCTACCAGATTTTCACCGACCGGTTTAACAACGGCAATCCCTCCAACGATAACGCGGAAGCCAGCCGTGGCGCGCCGTACGCGCCGACCAACAGCCAGGGGCTCCACGGCGGCGACCTTCAGGGCATCCAACAGAAGCTCGACTACATCAAGGCGCTCGGGGCGACCGCGATCTGGATTTCCCCGATTCCGCTGAACGTGCCCAACTCGGCGTACCACGGTTATGGCGCGCAGGATTTTTACACGCTGGCGCCGCACTGGGGCACGATGGCCGACCTGACAAACATGGTCGAAGCCGCGCACGCGCGCGGGATCAAGGTCATTCTCGACGTCGTTTGCAATCACAGCGGCACGTTGCTCACCAGCAGCGGCAGGGGTTGGCCGACGTTTGTGGCCCCGCCCGGCGGCTATACATTGAAGTACAGCAATAACTCCAACCAACACGCTTTTCCGTTCAATCCCACGAACGCCTTTCCGCCGGCCTTGTCATCCATCTTCCATACCAACGGCAATATCGACTCCTTCAGCGTCACCCAGCAGGTCGTGCTCGGCGAATTGGACGGCCTGGATGATTTCCGCACGGAGACGACTTTTGTGCGCACGAACATGATGAACATCTACACCAACTGGGTCGGCCTGGCCGATCTCGACGGGTTCCGCGTGGACACGGCGCTGGAGGTCGATTACGGGTTCTGGCAGTACTGGTGCACGCAGATGCATCAGTACGGCGCGTCCATCGGCAAATCGAATTTCTTCATGTTCTGCGAGGCCGAGAACGGCAACGATTCTGTCGTCGGCTCCTACTCCGGCACGGAAGGCGGGGGGGCGTTCAAGTTCGATTCGACGCTGGATTACGCTCTCTACTATGACATCAACGCGGTCTTTGCCACGGCCACCGGCCCGACCCAGCCGATCGAAGCCCATTACGACGCGGTGGCCACGGACTACGACACCAACTCCCAGTATCGGCTCGTCACCTTCCTCGACAACCACGACCAGCCGCGGTTCCTCAGTTCCGGCAACGCCAACAACAACACCAACCGCCTGGCCGTCGCGCTGGCGTTTCTCTACACCTCCCGCGGCATCCCCTGCCTGTACTACGGCACCGAACAGGCGTTCAACGGCGGGAACGACCCGGCCAACCGCGAGGACATGTTCGCGGGCCAATACGAGTCCGGGCCGTCGGTGGGCGATAATTTCAATGAGACCCATCCGCTGTTCCAATGGGTGGCGATGCTTAACAATTTCCGCCGGCTCTACATCTGCCTGCGGGAGGGCAGCCACAACAATCTCTGGAACAATCCGAGCGGGCCCGGCCTGTTCGCCTACTCGCGCGTGTACAGCAACCAGGAGATTTTTGTGTGCTTCAACACGGCCAGCACCAGCCAGACCCTCACCAATCGCCCCACGTCCTACCCGGCCGGGACCGTGATCGTCAACCTGCTTAACACCAATGAAACGTACGTCATCAATTCCACGCCGAACACGCCGCCGATCACGGTGCCCGGCACCACGGCGAAAATCTTCATCGCGCAATCCCTGATGCAGCCGCTCGACCCGGTGGTCACCAGCCAGTCGCCGTCCCATGCGATGACCAACGTGTCCACGTCCGCTTTCGTCGTCCTGCAATTCAGCAAACCGATGGACACCAACTCGGTGCAGGCCGCTTTCTCCATGACGCCGTCCAAGTCCGGCGCGTTCACCTGGTCGGCCCTCCATAATACGATGACGTTCACACCCGGCGGTCTCGGCTGGCCGGGTTTGACCACCAATCTGGTCCATCTGGCCACCAACGCGTTCGACTCCGTCTCGAGCAACACGCTGGTCGCGCCGTTCGACACCTATTTCGTCAGCGCCACCAACACCACCGTCGACACCGTCCCGCCCACCGTCACGATCTCCGCGCCGGCCAGCAATTCCACTGTCTCGGGCGTCATCTCGCTTTCCGGCACGGCGGCGGACAACGTGTCGGTGAGCCTGGTGCAGTTCAACATCGACAACGGCAACTGGATGACGGCGTCGGGCACGACCAGCTGGACGTTCCCGCTGAACACCGCCTATCTGCTCAACGGCTGGCATGCGGTTTCGGCTCGCGCCACCGACAGTTCCGGCAATGTGTCGGCTGTTGCCTCGCTCCCCGTCCGTTTCTTCAACGTGCCGGGCGGCTACCAGGTGCGCCTCAGCGCCGGCAACCCGGCCAGCGTCAGCAATTGCGACAGCACGGTTTGGTTGCAGGACCAGGCCTACACGTTCAACTCCTTCGGTTACTCGGGCGGCACCACGGGCTTCGTCAACACCGGCATCTCCAACGTCTGCGCCGCCGCCTACCCGCTGCTCGACTACGAACGCTACAGCACGCCCGCGTCCACTTTCCAATACCTGTTTGACTGCCCGGAAGGCGTGTATGAGACAACCCTCATCGAGGCCGAGACCTACTGGACCAACACCAACCAGCGGGTCTTTAATGTCTACATCCAGGGCCAGGAAGTCCTCTCCAACTACGACATCTACGCCGCCGCCGGCGGCATGAACATCGCCGTCACCAACGTCTTCACCAACGCCGTGGCGAATTCGGAACTGGCCATCCAATTCTCACCCATCGTCGACAACGCCCGCATCTCGGGGATCCAGGTGATTAAAATCGCCGACCTGGACAGCGATGGCGACGGCATTCCCGACTGGTGGATGCTGGCTTACTTCAATCATCCCACCGGCCAGGATGCCGACAATTCGATGGCCAATGAAGATGCCGACGGCTCCGGCTTCAGCAACCTGCAGGACTACCTCGCGGGCACCGACCCGACCGACCCGAACTCGTGTTTCAAGATCACGCAGATCGTCCTGGCGGGCAACGACGTGCAGGTGAGCTGGTCAACCGTCACGGGCAAGACCTATCAACTGCAAAGCAGCACCACCGCCGACAGCACCGGCACATGGACAAACGTCGGCTCGCAAATGCCCGGCACCGGCGGCATCGTCACCCAGACCGACGCCGGTGCCGCCACCAACCCCCCGCCCCTGTTCTACCGCGCCCAATTGGTGCAGTAAACACGACGGGAAGCGCCGCGCGCGCCGGACGAACATCAGGAATCGCACACGTGCGCTGCCGGGAAGGCGCTGGACGACTGAAACAGTCTGGCCATCCGCTCGGCCGCATCCGGCATCTCCGCCGCCAGCATGAGATGAAGCAGCGCCACCACCATCTCCGTGTGCGGACGGCCCAGGCTCGAGATCAGGCTGGTCAAAAGCGCCACGGCCCGCGTGTAATGCTCCCCGCATACGGCCTGTTTCACCTCGGTCAACGTGTCACGATGATCGGGCGGGACGTGGCGCTCGATCTGGCGCATCAGTTCCAGCACATCCAGAGCGCGGCGCATGCGTTCCAGCGTCGCATCATCGGGGACAGGAAACAATTGACTCATGGGGCCGTTTCTCCTTTTCAGTGCCACCGTTTACCGATCACAGCGGCGGACTTGTCCGCGGCATCGAAACAAAGAAAGGGCGTGGCAACCCGCCACACCCTCCCTCGTGTCACCGATGGCAGACGTCCCACCTCCGGTCCGTCAGACCGATGACCACGAAAAGCTGTCACTGACGGTGATGATTGTAGCGGACGGCGGTCTTCCTGTCTGTCAGGGCCGGCCCTGATTTTATTGTAGGTGTTTTACTTACGCGCTTGTAGGGTTTACCCCTACAAGCCTCCGGCCGGGATGCTGGCGGGTGCGACGCCTACTGATTGGATTGTTCGACGAACCAATCGAGGCCGGCCTTGATCTGCGCGTCGGAGGGATCGTGCTTGCCGGCGTAGCTATCCAGTTGCACCTTGTGAAACCCCTTGATCTTCATGGATTTCATCACGTCCTGGACTTGCTTGGGCGTGGCGGTCTTGTCGTCCTTGCCGCTGCTGAGAAAAATGGGCGTCCGGGTGAAGACGGCCGTGCTCGGGCCATAGAGATTCATGCCCCACGATGCCATGTCCTCATTGCAACCGCCCATCCACATACCGATCAGGTGGTACCCTTTCCGGCACATCAGCGCCCCAAAAAAGCCGGACCGCTTGGCCCCGCCGGAAAATCCGCCGCAAGCCACCGGCCAGTTTTTCGCCGCGGGCCATTGGGCCTGGAGATATTCCAGGGCCGAGGAAACAAGCGCCCAACGCAGCGCGTTGCTGTCGTCGCTTTCCTTCGGCAAACGGGCCGAATCGGCGGCGATGGCGACCCAGCCGGCCTGGCCAGCCGCTTTGACATAGAGCCCCAAATGGTCAACGCTGGACTGGCCCGCCGTGCCGTTGACGATCAGCAGCGGCCAGGACCGTTTCGGATCGAATCGCGGCGGGATACTGATGCCCATGTGGACGGTGGCGGGCTTTTGGGCAACACGCAGGACGGGATCACTGTCCGGCTTCCTCAAACGCACGGCATCGTCCCAGGCGGCGGCGGAAAGTGGAACGTCCACACTGCTCATCGTCCCCGGAGTCAGATCGACCGTGCCGAACTTCACGGGGCCGGCGGCGCCGGCAGCCACAGGCGCGGCCGCAACAGCGCCGGCAACGGGCGCCGCAGCCGGTTTCGGCGCGGAGATTGGCGCGCTCGTCGGCGGGACGCCGCCCACGGAAATGGCCGAACACTCCACGCCGTCGACTGTCTTGCGCAAGAGCGTGTTCGGGTTGAGCACATAGTCGCTGCCGTTGACGAGAAACCGGTAGCCATAGTAACCCGGTGGCAGCGACACAACCCGGGTCCACGTGCCGGCGCCAACGTGCATCATCGGCAGCCCCTCCGGTCCCGTAAACTCTCCCACAAGCGCAACACTCGTGGCCGACGTGTCGTTATAAATAAAGTTAACCGTGATCGGCGCCTGCGCCTGGACCGCCACGCAGGACATCAGCAGGAGCACGAGGCTGCGGACAAGGAGATGGAGAACCAACGGCCTGCGGTTTCTTTTCATTGATGACCTGTTCCCATGCGGACGCCCTTCTCCGGGTTTTTCAGGGCGACTGATTATGGTCGGACGCGCGGAATTTGTAAAATACGGAATCGACGCGGATGACGCCGTAAAGCCCGATTTTTGGTTGCGTTGGGGGCCGCGGACGGGTACTGTATGCGACCTTTACGAACGATAGGAGCGCTTCTATGGGAATCAAAGTACCGCATGACGTCAAAGACATTTCGCTGGCCGCCCAAGGCCGCCTGCGCATCGAGTGGGCCGACAACTACATGCCCGTGTTGCGGCTGATCCGCGAACGATTTGCCAGGGAGAAACCGCTTAAGGGCCAGACGGTGGCCGCGTGCCTGCACGTCACCACCGAGACCGCCAACCTGCTGCGCACGTTGCAGGCCGGCGGCGCCACCGTGGTCGCCTGCGCCTCCAATCCGCTCTCGACCCAGGACGACGTGGCGTCGTCGCTGGTCAAGGACTTCGGCATTTCCACGTTCGCCATCAAGGGCGAAGACAACAAGACCTATTACAACCACATCCTCGCCTCGCTCAACGCGCGTCCGACCATGACCATGGACGACGGCGCGGACACGGTGGGCGTGTTGCACACCAAACGCACCGACCTGCTCAAGAACGTCATCGGCGGCACCGAGGAAACCACCACCGGCGTCATCCGCCTGGCCGCCATGGCCAAGGACGGCGCTTTGAAATATCCGATTATCGCCGTCAATGAAGCCAACACCAAACACATGTTCGACAACCGCTACGGCACGGGCCAGAGCACGCTGGACGGCGTGATCCGCGCCACCAACGTCCTGCTGGCCGGCAGCACCGTCGTCGTGCTCGGCTACGGCTGGTGCGGCCGCGGCGTGGCCGACCGCGCCCGCGGACTCGGCGCGCACGTCATCGTCACCGAAATCGACCCGCTCAAGGCCCTCGAAGCCGTCATGGACGGGTTCCGGGTCATGCCCGCCAAGGACGCCGCGTCCGTCGGCGACATCTTCATCACCGTCACCGGCGACAAACACGTCATCGATGCCGCGCACTTCAAAACGATGAAGAGCGGCGCGATCGTTTGCAACAGCGGCCATTTCAACGTCGAGATCAACATCCCCGCCCTGGAAAAAATGTCGAAATCCAAGCGCACCATCCGCTCGTTCGTGGACGAGTACACGACGCGCGATGGACGCAAGATTTTCCTGCTCGGCGACGGCCGGCTGATCAATCTGGCCGCCGCCGAAGGCCATCCGGCGGTGGTCATGGACATGAGTTTCGCCAACCAGGCGCTCAGCGCCGAGTACATGGTCCGCCACCACGCGAAACTGGAAAACAAAGTCTACCCCGTGCCGCGCGACATCGACGAAAACATCGCCGCGCTCAAACTCAAGGCCATGGGCGTCCGCATCGACACGCTGACCGCCGAGCAAAAGAAGTACCTGACAAGCTGGCAGGAAGGCACCTAATCGTCCGCGGGCCGGCCCCGCATGCACCGGATCACCATCTATTCCAAGCCGGGCTGTCATCTGTGCGACCGCGCGAAGGAAGTGCTCGCGCGTTGCCGGCAGAAGACGCCCTTTGAGTTGGAGGAGGTGGACATTTCGCTGAATCCGGAGCTTTTCGAGCGTTTCCGCAACGATATTCCCGTCATCTTTCTTGACGGCCAGGAAATCGCCCGCCATGTTCTGCGGGAACGCAAGTTGCTGGAATTGTTACAGTAACCAAACGAAGCGGAGGACTGTTCACAGATGAAAACAAAACTATTCGCCACAATCGCGGTCGCAGCCATGCTGGCAGCCGGAGGATTGGCCATCGCCCAAATGCCGGGCCAGGGTCAACCACCGAAGCCCGACCCTCGCGTCCAGAAGCTGCTGGAGCAGAACGAGGAAATCCTGAAAGGCCAGGAAGATATCAAGAGCCAGCTCAACGACATCAAGAGCGACCTCGCCGACTTGAAAGAAAGTATCCTGATCCTCAAGCGCCGCTCGAGCTAATCAGCCGCCCGCCATCTCCGCGATGACGCGCAGCGCGGCTTCGGCCGGCTTTTTCGCCGCCAGGATCGGCCGGCCCACAACGATGTAGCTCGCGCCCGCAGCCACGGCTTCAGCGGGGGTCATCACCCGCTTCTGGTCGCCGGTCTCGGCCCACGCGGGACGGATACCCGGCGTGACAATCAGAAATTTGTCACCAACCTCGCGCCGGAGCAATTCAATTTCACGCGGCGACGCGATCGCGCCGTCCAACCCGCACGCCTGCGCAAGCTTCGCGCGCCGCACCACTTCCGACTGCACGTCACCGCCCACGCTGGTCAGCACGGTCACGCCCAGCAACAACGGCCGGCCGGGAACAGCGGCCGCCGCCCGGAGCATGTCTTCCCCGCCGCAGGCGTGCACGGTCAGCATCCGCACCTTCAAGGCCGCCGCCGATTCCACCGCCTTGGCCACCGTATGGGGGATATCGTGAAATTTCAGGTCGAGAAAACATTCGCAGCCCTGGGCGTGGATAAACTCGACGATCTTCGGGCCGACCCGCGTGAACAACTGGCTGCCCACTTTGAAAACCGCCACGACTTCGCGCAGTTCACGGACCAGCGCCGCCGCCTCGTCATACCCGTCCACATCCAGCGCCACGATAAGCTTTGATTTCATCCAGCCCGCATGCTAGGGAAAACCGCGTGACAACACAAGCGCAACACGGCGGAACAGGGTATTCCCTGACCCTGTTCTCGCCTGCCAAGATCAATTTATACCTGAAAATCCTCGGGAAACGCCCCGACGGCTATCACGACTTGGAAACCATCATGCTCCCGCTGGATTTCGGCGACGAGATCACGCTGGAACCGCAGGCCAACGGGATCACGCTGACGTGCGATCACCCCGCCCTGCCCACCGACGACACCAACCTGGCCATGCGGGCCGCCAAACTCCTGGCGTCCCGGTGCGGCGTCACGCGCGGCGTGAAAATCTCCCTGCAAAAACGCACCCCGCTGGCCGCGGGACTGGGCGGCGGCAGCAGCAACGCCGCGACCGTGCTGCTCGGACTGGACAAATTCTGGGGCCTGCGGGCGGACCATCAACTGCTCCACGAACTGGCCGCCGGCATGGGATCGGACATCAATTTCTTCCTGGCGGGCGGCGCGGCCCTCTGCCACGGACGCGGCGAACAGGTCAAGCCGGTCCCCTGCAAGCTCTCGGCCGCCGTACTGCTGATCAACCCCGGGTTCGGCATCTCGACAAAATGGGCCTACGAGCACTGGGCGAAAGCCGCGTCGGGATTGACAGCGCAACCCCCCGAAGTTAGTCTGCTCCTCCGAGCGATGGACGGAGACGACGTGGCGGGCGCGGGCCGATGCCTGTTTAATTCGCTCGAAGCGCCGTCGTTGCGGAAATTTCCCGTGTTGAAGCTGCTCACGGGCGCGATGGCCGCCCGCGGCGCCGCGGGGGCGATGATGAGCGGCAGCGGCGCAACGGTGTTCGGCCTGTTCAAGGACCCGCAAGCCGCCGAAACATGCGCCGCGCAGATTCGCACGGAATTCGGTCCCAGCATGTGGACAAAGGTCGCGCGGTTCGCGCCGGCCAACGGCAGTGAAGAACGGTAGTCAAGCTTGCCCGGTAGTGTAATTGGTAACACAGCGGCCTTTGGAGCCGTATTTCCTGGTTCGAGTCCAGGCCGGGCAGCCACTTCGCCGAGACAGCAATGCGACGGCCGACATCCGCCGACCGGGTGCCGAGCCACAGATCCAGATGGGCTTGAAAGCCATAGATTTCCTTGCTTTCAGGCGCTTGACTTGTTATTAGCTCTTTCTGGAAACGTTCCATGAAGAAGGGGATCAAATGGATCATGGCGGGGCTGCTGGCGGCGGGAACCGCAGCGGGTGCTTATGCCGCGCCGATCACGGTTGATTGGGGCGGCACTGACTACACTGGTCTCGCCTTGGCGAATGGGACACCGCTTCCAACAGGCGACCTGGTTGAGATTGGATCTTTTAGTGTTGCGCCCGTGCCGGGCAGCTACAGTTTGGCGAACTTCACCGTATTTGCGACGGGATTGATTGGGGACTACGACCTGCCTGCCGGGTTCTGGGGAACAGACGCTTCGACCGCTGACGCAGCCGGCTTTGCCCATCAACAAATCTATCTGGTGGCATTCAACGCTTCCACACCTCCCGCCGCGTCTACGCTGGGGATCTTCACTTCCTCGGAATCCAATTGGATATTCCCGGCCAGTTCCGATGTCCCCAACTCAACGTTCATCGACTTGGAAAACCTGGTATCCAATCCCGACCTGAATACTTCCACTCTCGCCACCAATGGGACGATCATTACCGGTAACGGACTGTTTCACTCCACCGATTTCGGCGGCTCAACCTACCTCGAACTTGGGACAATCCCCGAGCCTTCGAGCCTCGCGCTCGCCGTCGCCGGCCTGCTCGGATTGATCAGCATCAGCCTGCGGCATTGCAACTGACAGCCGCCCCTCCCTCTGGACTCTTGCAGAATTGAGAAAACGTGCTACCGTAACAGCCGACGATGTATGCGCAGGGCATAACTCAAGCGGCCGCCCGGGCGACGAGGCCAGGACGACGTATGAAATCGAACCTAACTGGTTCGGCGACAGAGTCTTGTAGCAAGAGGAAAGCCCGACCCGGTCAACTCCAGTCAAACCTAGTCAAACCTAGTCCGACCTAGTCAAACCTAGTCAAACCATAAAATATTTTCAGGAGATAAGGGAATTTGAGGCAATCAGACCACAAAATCAGCCCGTCCGACCATGTCACGAGGCCGGTGGTCAAAAATCGACACTGCCACTCTGCGGTTGAATTTTGGGGGGCTTCAGGCTATGAAGCAGCGATGCAGGATCGCATGTTTCGTTGTCCCCTTGTCTCGCGCGCCGGACTTTCCTTCGCGCTCGTTCTGGCGTGCTTGTTGGCGTTTTCCGACGCGGCACGGGCGCAAACGGGGACGGTCGCGTTCACTTCCTTCACGTACTCGGCCAACGCCAGCGACAGCAACGCTGTGATCTCGATCGTCTTTACGGGCAGCACGAATGGCAACTCCACGGTCGATTATGTGACAAGCGACGGCACGGCGACGGCGGGAGTTGACTACGTGAGCACGAGCAACACATCGGTCTTTAGCCAGGAGTCGACCAACAGCGCGGCGACGGCGCTCACCAACAGCTTCGATGTCCCGCTGCTGAACAATGGCCTGCCGCAGTCCACGCAGACGGTCAATCTGGCGTTGATCAATCCGACCGGGTTCGCCGTCGTCGGCACTCAGTCCAACGCGGTGCTGACGATCATCAACACCTCGTCCCAAGAGGTGCAGTTCGCCCAATCGTCGTATTCCGTGGACGAAAGCAACGTCCCCGTCGAGGCCTTGATCACCGTGACCCGCACGGCCGGCTCCAACGGCGTCGCCACCGTCGATTACAACACCAGCAACGGCAGCGCGTTGGCCGGCATCGATTATACGGCCACGTCCGGGACGCTGATCTTTAGCAACGGCATCACTTCCGCCGCCTTCAGCATCCCCATCCTGGAAACCAACTCGCTGGCAACCAACACAACGGTCCATCTCACGCTTTCCAATCCGACCGGAGGCGCCGCGTTGAGCAGCCCAAGCACCGCCTTGCTGACCATCTTGGCCACCGGACCGCCCGTGCTGCAATTCAGCGCGGCCAGCGCCGACATCCAGGAACATCTCCACAGGGCCACGCTCACCGTCATCCGGTTCGGGGACAGCTCGGGGTCCGCCTCGGTGGACTTCGCCACCGCCAACGGAACAGCGATCACCACGAACGACTATCTGGGCACGAATGGCACCCTGCAATTTGCTCCGGACCAGGCGACCGCAAGTTTCAGCTTCCAACTGCAGCCATTTAAGACGTTCCAGAGCAACAAGACCGTCGAGGTCAGCTTGAGCAACGTCATGGGAGCGTCCCTCGGGCCGCAGTCCAACGAGTTGGTCACGATCGTCAACGACAGGACACAGACGATCACGTTGACGAATGCCGGCGGCGACCTGGTGACCCTGACGTTGCGGCGCGCTGGAACGATGGAAACAAACGGGACCCCGATGAATCTCCAGTTGTCCAAGACCGACGCGACAAGCATTCTCACCGTCACAGTCAAGAAAAGCAGGACGGGCAGCGGCTTTCTGGATGTCGGCTCATTGACCGGCGACGGCGCCTGCCGCCTGATCAACGCCCCGGCCATCAATCTGGTCGGCGCGGGCGTCAACATGGCCGGTTACCTCGGACAATTGAGCGTCCACGATATCCCCAACGGCGGCTCCGTGCTGGCCGGCGGCGCTTCCAACCAGAGAACGAGGATCCTGGCCCACGTCATTGGCGATGGCGGCACCATTAATGTCGGCGGCAGGATCGACACGCTTAGCGTCGCGCGCCTGGGTGTCGACACGATCATCGCGCCCAGCATCGGCGCCCTGTCGATCAGGGGCGACAAACGGGCCATGATTTCCGGTGATTGCGGAGCGACAATCACGCTTTCCGGCGGCGTCAACGGCCAGGCCACGCTCGGAACGCTCTTCGCCGCCGGCGCGATCCGCAATGTCGCCATTACTGTCGCCGACGGCAATGTCGGCTCGATCGCCGCCTCCAATATTGTCAACTCAACGATCTCCGTTGGTTACACACCCGACAATACATGCACGAATGCCAGCCCCCTGCTCAACTGCGGCACGCTCACGCCGGGCTTGCGTCTGGGCGGCGTGCGGGTCAGCGCGCCGGTGGACGGTTTTGCGAACAGCTATTGCCTCGCGTCGATCATCGGCGGCGTCCATCTCTCCAGCGTCGCGCCCACCAACGGCGGCGTCGCCTTCGGCATCCGGGCCAGCCAATCGCTCTCGTCGGTTTCGGTCAAGACACCGAAATTCAAATGGATCCCCAACGGCGGGCAAGTCCAATCGGCCGGCGACTTCCAGGCCGTGCTCCACTGACAGGCTTGCTTCGCGGCCTTGTCAGGGGCAGGTGTTGATCGTGACGTTGGTGCAACTGGCCGCCGCGCAACCGGTGACGTTGGTGACCCCCACGCAGATCGTCGCCGGGCTGTTGGTTCCGGCGGTCCAGGTGATGGCCGGGCTGCCCTGGCCGGCGGTGATCGTGCCGTTGGTGATCGACCAACTGTAGGTTGCCGAACTGATCCTGAACACCGTGCCATCACTGTTTGTCCCGCCAAAGGCCGCGGTGCCGTAGAAGTAACCGTCACTGGCCTGCATCAGCGGCGCTTGCGGCCAATTCCCACTCGTGGCGCCGGTGAAGTTGTACAGCGTCGTAAACGTGCCCTGCGAAGTGATTCTGTACAACGTGCCGCAACCCGACCCGCAATTGGTGCTGGTCCCGCCAAAGGTCGTTGCCCCGTAGAAGTTGCCGTCGCTGCCTTGCACCAGCCCCGGGTTGACATACGAGCCGTCAGTCCCGCTGAACTTATAGAGCGTCGTCAGCACGCCGTTGGTCGTGATCTTGAACACCGTGCCGTCGCCGTTGGTGCCTCCCGCGGAGGTCGTTCCATAGAGATAACCATCGGCGGTCTGCACCAAGGCGCAATTCGGGTTGCCTCCATCGGGGCCGCTGAACTGATAGATCGTCGTCAAGGTGCCGTTGGTGGTGACCTTGAACACCGTGCCGCAGCCGAGATAGCAATTCGTGCCGCTGCCGCCTCCCGAGGTCGTCCCGTAGAAGGAACCGTCGATGCCTTGCACCAGGTTGGCGTTCGGATAAGCGCCACCGGGGCTGCCAGGGAAATCGTACAGCTTCGTGATGGTGCCCATCCCGTACGCAACCGTCATCTTAAACACGGTGCCGTAGATGTTCGCGCCACCGTACCCGGCCGTCCCATAGAAGTTCCCGTCGCTGGCCTGGATCACGCCGTTCGGGCCGGCGCCATTGTCGTAATCAAAGCCCGCCAGGCCCGTCAACGTCCCTTGCGGCGTCAACTCGAAGATCGAGCCGTCAACATCGCTGCCGCCGCCCTGCGTCCCATAGAAGTTCCCGTCGCTGGCTTGGATCAGGGCGCTGCCCGGGCTGGAGTTGGTGATCGTCGTCAATGTCCCTCCCAGCGTCATCTTGAAGATGGTGCCGGCCGTCGTCCCATACAGATTCCCATCGTTGGCCTGCAACAGCGCCGCATAGGAGGAATACCCGTCGTTGCCCCCGCTGAATTGATGCATCACGGTAAACGGACTCGGCACCGAGGCCGTATTGGTCGTCGACCCGGCGCACGCGGTCGCCGGCGCGGTGATACCGGCCGAAGGCAACGCGTACACCGTGACGATCGCGCTGCCGGAACTCGACCCGGCGCAATGCGCGTCGGACAACGCGGTGACCGTGTACGTGGTCGTCGCCGACGGGCTGACGGTGCGCGTCGCGGGACTGCTGCTGTTGGTGGTGATCACGCCGTCCGACCAGGTGACGATCCAGTTGGCCGCGCCGGTCAGCGCCGCCTGGATGGTGGCGGAACTCCCGGAACAGATATTGGTCGTACCGCTGACGCTCGCCGTGGGCAGGGCATTCACCGTCACATTGGTGCTGCCACCGGCGCTGCAACCCGCGCCTGTCGTGACGGTCACGCTGATCGTCGCCGTGCCCAAGCCTCCCGCCGTCCAAGTGATGTTCGTCGTCCCCTGCCCCGCCGCAATCGTGCCGTTGGTAATCGACCACGCATAGCTCGCACCCGCCCCCGCATTGGGCACCGACGCGGCATTGCCCGTGGAACTGGCGCAAACCGCCGACGGCGCGGTGATACCGGCCGAAGGCAGCGAATTGACGGTGAGGTTCGTGCATTCGAGGCTGACGCAACCGCCGGAATTCGTCGCCGCCACGCAGAGCGTGACTGCGTTACTGGTCACCGACCAGGTGATGTTTGTCGTCCCCTGGCCCGCCGTGATCGTGCCGCCCGTGATCGACCAGTTAAAGGTTGCCGGCGCGAACTTGTACAGCACACCGGTGCCATTGTTCCCGCCGTCCTGCGCGCACCCGTACAGGTAACCGTCGCTGCCTTCGATGATGGCCCCGACGGGCAGCTCGCCGTACGCGCCGCTGCTGAAATTCCACAGCGTCGTGAACGCTCTGCCGTCCGTGCCGATCCTGAACATCGTGCCCTGGCTGGCGCTCCCGCCGGAATAGGTGGTGCCGTACAAGTACCCGTCATAGTTGCGCAGGAACAGCCCGCCATTCGGCTGGCCGCCGTCGGCGCCGCCACCAAAGCCGTACAGCGTCGTGAACGAAGTGCCGTTGGTGCTGATCTTGAACACCGTCCCGGCATTCGTTGAACCGCTGGAGGTCGTCCCGTACAAGTAACCGTTGCCATCCAGCACGGGTGCACCTTGCGGGAACTCACCGTCATTGCCGGTGAAGCTGTGCAGGGTCGTGAACGTGGCGCCGTTGGTGCTGATCTTGAACACCGTGCCCTCGCCCTGGGCAAACTCACCAGCCACAGGACCGATCTGCGTCGTGCCGTACAGATAACCATCGCTGCCCTGGACCAGTCCTCCCCGCGGATTGGCGCCGTCCGTGCCGCCAATGGTGCAGAATTGGTGCAGTGTGATGAAGGTGCTGCCGTCGGTGCTGATCTTGTACACGGTGCCATAGCTGTTGTTCGTCCCTCCTGAATAGGCCGTGCCGTAGAGATACCCGTCCACTCCCTGGATCAGCGTCCCGTACGCATTGAAACCGTCCGTGGCACCGGGGCCGCCAAAGGCATGCAAGGTCGTCAGCGTGCCGTTCGTGGTGACCTTGAACACCGTGCCGTAACCGTTCGTGCCGCCGACAGTGGTCGTGCCGTACAGGTTGCCATCGGCGCCCTGGACCAGCCCGCCCACCGGATTGGCGCCGTCAGCGCCGTCGGCGAAGGTGTAGAGGGCCGAAACCACCGTCGAGCCGTCGGCCTTGACCTTGTACACGGTGCCGTAGCTGCTGCTCGATCCACCGTACGTGGTCGTCCCATAGTAATAGCCGTCCGAACCCTCGATCGGCCCGGCCTGCGGATACTCGCCGTCCACATAATCCCAGAAGAACATATGCAGCACCGACATCGCGCTCGGCACCGAGGCCATATTGTTCGAGGACCCGGCGCACACAGGAGCCGGTACCGTCAGATTCACCACGGGCGTCGGATAGACTTTCACGTTGGCGCAGCCCTCCAGACCGCAGCCGGTGGGCGCGGTGACCGAGGCGCAGACAGACGCCGGGCCGGCGCTGCCCGCCACCCAGGTGATGTTGGACGTACCCTGGCCGGAGATGATGGTGCCGTTGTTGACCGTCCAGGTGAAGCTTGAGCATGAATACGCCTTCGGCCCCATCTTGAAGATCGTGCCGTACCCGTTGGGGCCGCCCGGCGATGTCATTCCATAGATGTACCCATCCGGGCCGACCACCAATGATTCGTTCGGGACCCCTTCGACGCTGGGCCGGAACTGGTAGACCGTCGAGAAGGCGCCTTGGGGCGAGATCTGGAACATCACGCCGCCGCCATACAGCCCGCCCTGAGAAATGCCATAGATGTTCCCATCGCAGGCCTGGATAAGCCGGCCAACAGGTTGATAGCCGTCGGCTCCACCGGTAAACCGGTGCAGCGTCGTGAGCGTGCCGCTCGGCGTGACCCGGTAGACCGTCCCACTCCCCCCAACGCCGAAGTAATCAAGCGTCGTGCCATAGAAGTTGCCGTCGCTTGCCTGCAACAGGCCCGCGATCGGCGTGTTGCCATTAGGGGCCCCGAACTCGGCCAGAACGGATGACGTGGCCGACAAGGTTGTCTTGAAGACACCGCCGGGCCCGCCGTAGTTGCCGTTGTTGGCGGTGCCGTAGAGGTTGCCATCGGTCCCCACGATCACATCATTCGGGTCAAAGCAGGGATACGGCGGCGTGCTGAACAGGCTGAAGACCGCGTTCGTTGTGAGTTGGTAGACAAATCCATAGGGCTCTGTATCGATACTGCCGCCGGATGGGTTGGCCGTGTAGAGATTGCCATCGGACGCCTGCACGAGAGGCGCTGTCTGATACTGGCCTTCAAATACGTTGCCATAGTCCGTCGGGCCGAGGTCGTGGAGTTTTGTCAACGTGCCCGACCCCGTCAGCCTGAAGAACGTGCCCCAGCCCCCGTTGGTTCCCCCTTCATAGGTGGACCCGTAGAAATTCAGGTCCCTTGCCTGGCACAAAGGCGCATAAGGGAACCAGCCATCGTCGAAATTGGTATACACATACAAGGTCGAGAACACGCCCGACGGCGTGATCTTGAATATCGTCCCGCCCTCGGGACCGCCCGGGCAGGTCCCGTACAGGTTTCCATCGTTGCCCACGATCAGCGCCGTTTGCGGATACGCGCCGTCCAGGCCGTTGGTGAACGCATAGAGTTGCGTGAACGTAAACAATGTCGGGTCGTTCACCGTCAAGGACGCCGTGTTCGTCGACCCCGCGCAAGCCGTCGCGGGGGCCGTGACCACCGGCAGCGAAAAGACGGCGACTTGCGCCTGGCCGGACGTGTACCAATTGCAAGAGTTCGTGACCACCACGTCGACCGTGGTGCCATTGTCGGCCCCGCCCAACACGGGCGTCGTGTAACTCGCGCTGTCCGGCGCGCCGGCGATCGGGCCCAGGCCCAGGTTGGACCCATTCACCCAATTCGTGTACCCGGCCGCGCTGTCGGCGTAGAGGCCGAAACTGATGTTGTTGAAGAACGCATCGGCCGCATTGCCAATGCCCGCGTTGTAATTGAACAACCGCAGTTTCCCGATCGCACTGCCTGAGGTGCCCGTCAATGCGCCCGTAATGATGACCGGAGACGCCGGCGACTGATTCGTGCCAACCGCCGAGACGACCAGCGTGTAGTTGTCCACCCCCGTCAGCTCAAACGCCACGTGCAGCCCTTCGCTGGTGAACGCAATGCCCGTGTCCTGGTCCAGACCGCGGCTGTCATGGACGAAGTAATTCGTCGCACCACCTTTGAAGTAGAACTCAAACCGGTTGTTGCCGCCCGAGTCCTGCAGCCCAAACCCAACGGACGCGCTGTTGGTCAAATAACCGTTGTCCATGTCGATCAAGAACGTCTGACCAACCGCCAAACTGGCCGGCATCGGCCGGACCGCAGTGCTTAAGTTCCCGCTGTTGGCATAAATGCCCCAGGCCTGGCCGCCGGTATCGATATCGCCGTCACCATTGGGGTCGCCGGCGCCATTGTTGGTCGAGGACCCAAGGAAGAAACCGCCACCCGCACTGTTGGTCGCCCCGGTCGATAACTGCCAGCCATTGCCCGCGCCCCATCCACCGCCATATTGCCGCCAGACGTAGTGCAGGGGCGCCAATCCGGTGGCGCTCACCGAGAACGTCGCTGTCGATCCCGCACAGACCGCCAGGTTGGTCGGGCCGGCCGTCACGAACGGTGAGTTGATCGTCAATACCGCGTTGGTCGAAACAACCGAACCGCAACCGCGGCTGACGACAACGTCATACGTCCCGCCGTCAGGGTAACCGGCCGAGGCGATCGAGTAGCTGCTGTTCGTGGCACCCGGAATGTCCGCGCCATTGTGCTGCCATTGATAGATGACGCCGTACGGCGCGTTCAGGAATTTGTAGAGATTCAGGCGGCCTTCCGTGGCGGTGTTCGCATAGGACGACGACGCGTTCGGGTCGTAGCACGGACAAATCACGTCCACCGCATTACGCAGGTACGAAATCACCGTGTCGTACGCCAGGTTGGGATACCGCGAGCGGAACAAGGCAATCGCCCCGGCAACGTGCGGACAGGCCATCGACGTGCCGCTGAGCAGGCCGTAATTGGTCGAGATGATCTCCTCGCTCGAGACGTACTCCATTCCCGGTGTTTCCTCCGTCGGCAGGGTGCTGAAGACGTCCACGCCGGGCGCCGCCAGCAATGTGGTGTTGGACCCGTAATTCGAGAAGGTCGCAAACAGGTCGTTGCGGTCGCTCGCAGCAACCGAAACCAGATTGGGCAGGATATACCCGGCCGGGTACGACGCTGTGGCCGGATTGTCGTTGTTGGCGTTGCTGTTTCCCGCGGCGACGACGAAAATCACATCGTTGCTGGCACAGAGATTGATCGCGTCGATCAACGACTGGTCGGGCGACGGACCGCCCCAGGAATTGCTCAATACCTTGGCGCCTTTGGCGACGGCGTAATCAATGCAGGTAATCGCATCGCCAATCGCGCCGTTGCCCGTGTAATCGAGCCATTTACAGGCCATGATCCGCACGTTCCAGTTGATGCCCGCCACGCCCGTGGCGTTGTTGCCCACCGCGCCAATGATCCCGGCGCAATGTGTGCCGTGGAAGAAGTCATCCAGCGGGTCGTATGTGCCGGTGATCGCATTCACCACCGTGCTGATGCCGTAGACGTCATTGGAATAGACGACCCCGTCAACCGGGCTGTTGACGCTCGGGTTGTGCCACATATTGGCGGCCAGGTCGGGGTGCGTGTACCAGACCCCGGTGTCGATCACGGCCACGATAACCGGGTTGGCGGAATTCACAACGCCCCACGCGTCGGTCGCGTCAATGTCCGCCCCCGCCGTGCCGCCGTTCTGCGCGAAATTGTGCAGCCCCCATTGCGAACCATCCAGGAAATTGGGGTCGTTGGGACTGGCCTGGACGTGCACGATGTAATCCGGCTCGGCATACTCCACCAGCCCGGAACTCTGATACGCGGCGATGGCCTGGCTCACGGTCATGCTCGGCGGCAACTCGACAATCTGCAGGTTGCCAATGCGGCTGAAGGTGTGCCGGCTGTGCGAGCCGAGCTTGCGATGATGCGCTTCCAGTTGCGAGAGCTTGATCCCTTTCTTCGGCTTGACCAGGATGCGGTCCGTCCGGTACTTCATGCCCGGCGCCGGCATGCCCGCAAGCAGCGGATTGAACGGCGGCTTCGCATTGGCGAAACTGTTACCCGTGCCGCTGTTCCCGGCCGCCAGCAGGGAAGGCTGTTGCAGCGCGGCCCCCGTGCCGCCGCTGGAACTGAGCGAGGTGCGAATCCGCGCGAACGATCCACCAACGCCCGACAAGCCAACCGAGAACGTCACCGGCGATCCCACACAAACCGCGTAGTTGGTCGGTTGCGTGCCGATTGAGGGCGGCGTCGTGACCGTGATCGCCACGTTGCCCGTCGCCGAACCGGAGCACAGGGAATCCGAGACCGAGGTGACGGTGAAGTTCGTGGTCGCGGACGGACTGACCACGCGGGTGACGAAGTTGTTGGTGATGTTATTTTGCGTAACGCCGTCCGACCAGGTGACGTTCCACGGCCCAAGGCCCCCCAACGCCGCGGAAAGCGTCGCGCTGTTGCCGCTGCAGATCACCTGGCTGCCGCCGACGGTGGCGGTGACCTGGTCTACGGTGACCGTCGCGCTGCCCGAGGCCGTGCCGCCCGAGCAATCCGCGTCGGACAGGGCGTTGATCGTGTACACAGTCGTTGAGGACGGGCTGACGGTGCGCGCGACCGGACTGCTGCTGTTGGTGGTGACGGCGCCATCCGACCAATAAACGGTCCAATTGCCTCTCCCGGTCAGTGTCGCGTGGAGGACGGCGGACCCGCCGGGACAGACGTTGGTCGTGGTGGCGCTGAGGGTTGCCGTGGGCGGCGCATTGCTCGAAACGCTGACGCTCGTGCAAGCCTGCGTCGGCGTGCAGCCACCGAGGGACACCGTCACGCAATACGAGCCGCCTTGCAGCGTGCCGACGTTGCTGATTGACGGGTTCTGGGCGGACGAACTGAATCCATTGGGACCCGTCCAACTGTACGACGCTCCGGGCACCGTCGGGGCGGTCAGGTTGAGGGTTTCTCCCTGGCAAAGCGGACCGTTGCCGGCCGGGGCCGGCGGCTGCGAAAGCACAACCACGTTCGTCGAGACCGCGATGCCGCACCCGGCGGGCGTGTTCACCGTGGCGCTGAGGGTCACAGGACTGGCCGTTCCCGCCGACCAGGTGATGCTGGCGGTGCCCTGCCCCGCCGTGATCGTCCCGTTGGTGATCGACCAGCTATAGCTCGCGCAACTGTAAAGCGCGTTGGTGTTTCCCGGCAATGTCAACGCCACGGAAGCGGCATTCCCAGTCGAGTTGGAGCATACCGCGCCGGGCGCCGTCAGCGTCACCACCGGCGGCGCGGTGAGCGCCACCGCTGCGACGCCGGACGTCACTGAGTGCCCGCAGCCGTCGTTGACAATCACATCATAGTTGCCCGCGTTGCAGGATGCACCGCTGGCAACCGTGAAGCTCGAGGCCGTATTGGTCAGGGATTGCCCGCCATTGGCGCCCATCGCCCATCCGCCGGCGTAGACCGGGTCGGAAGCATTGTCGGACTTCGTCCCAACGCTCAGGCTGTTAAAGAAGAGGTTGTTCGTGCTGGTGGTTCCCGCGTTGACATTGAACAATCGCAGACGGTCGATCAACCCTCCCGTGTCGCCCGTCAGCGTGCCGGTCAGTGTCCGCGGCAAATGCGGGGCACTGTTGGTGCCCTTGAGGCTGATCGTCAACAGATACGAATCCGGGCCGGTCAACGTGATGGCAAAATGCAGCCCCAACGGCGTCCACGGAATGTCCGTGTCCCGAACCCCGTCCGCGTCGCTGATCTGATAGTAGAGCCCGCCGCCGGTGAAATTGAACCCGAACCGGACGGTGTTGTTGGTTTCCCGCAAATCGAAGCCGACCAGGCCGCCATTGTTGACATAGCCGTTTTCCATGTCGATGGCGAAGGTCTGGTTTGATTGGAGCGGATCGTTGAACAGGCGCACCGCCGTGGATGTGTTGCCGCCGTTGGCATACAGTCCCCACGCCTTGCCGCCGGCGCTATCGATGTTGCCGCCCAACCCCGTGTCCGTCGAGGTATCGATGAAGAACCCGCCGCCGACCGTGTTGGTCGACGTCGTATGAAGCTGCCAGCCGCCGCCCGTGCCGGCCAGCCAGCCGTTGCTGTACGTCGGATCGTTTGCCGCGTCGGATTTGAAAAGAACTTCGTTGGGCAACGCCGCGCAATCGGTGGCCCCGAGTTGCAGGCTGTTGAAATACAGATCGTAGACCGTGCCGGTCCCGGCAAAGGCGTTGAACAGCCGCAATTGCGTGATCGCCGAACCGCTCACGCCTTCCAACGTGCCGCTGAATGTGTTGGTTGAGGAGTTCCCCAAGCTGATGATGGTGGCGACGTAGGCATTGGCGTTGGTCAGTGTCACCCGCACGATCAACCCATTGGTCGTGTAACCGGCCGGCGTCACCCGATTGGCGCCCGTGCCGTCATTGATCATGTAGTTCGTCCCGCCGCCCAGGAAGAAGAATTCAAACCGGTTGGTCCCGAACGCGTCCTGCAACCCGAACCCGACGCTGGCGCCGGTGCTCACCCAATTATTGGCCATGCTGATACTCACGATCTCATTGGTGGGCAGACCGTTGTTGAAGGGCCGGACCGCATTCGCAATCTGGCCGCTATTGGCGTAGAGCAACCAGGAGGCCCCGCCGCTGTCAATTGCCGTGCCGGACGCCTGGAGCACTTCGCCGTTCTGGTTCGCATTCGTGCTGGTGTTGTTGAACGTCCACGGCCCAAACCCGCCCCATCCCGCGCCGTTTCGGCGCCAGGCATACTGAAGACCCGAGCCGTTGGCGCCGACCGATTCGGTGAACGAATTACCCACGCAAAGCGTCTGATTGCCCGGCTGCGTGCTGATCGTGGGCGGCGTCGAGACGTTCGTCACGGTCTCGCTGCACGTGGAAGAGCATCCATTGGTGCCGGTGACCGAAAGGCTGAGGGTAAATGTATTCGACGCGCCGCCATTCACATAAACCACCTGCTGGGTGGCGCTGCCTGTCAACGTGCCGCTGCCGCTGATTGACCACGCATACGCGCTCAGCCCCACCGGACCGGAATAACTGTTGCTGATGGACAACGGGCAGGCATAGTTCAGCCCGCTGATCGAACAATTGGGCAGCGCATTGACCGTCACCGACTCGTTGCACGTGCTGTTCGGGCAGCCGCTCACACCGCCGACGACCAACGTCAGCGTAAACGAGCCCGCGCTCGTCGCACTGACGCTGACCGTTTGGGAATTGGTCGACCCGGAGATTGTGCCGTTGCCGCTGATCGACCAGCCGTACGTCAGGCCCGAACCGCTCGGACCGGAATACGTGGTGCTGGAGCTTGCGCACACCACATTCGTCCCGGAAATCGAACAGGGCGGCGACGCGCTGACCGTCACCGCGTCGCTGCACGTGCTGGTGCAGCCATTGGTCGACGTCGTCAATGTCAGCGTATAACTGCCCGTATTGGAACCCGCGCTGACCGAGATCGATTGGGCGGTCGTTGAGCCAAGAATCGAAGCGCTCGCCCCTCCTGAATTGGTAATCGACCAACTGTAACCGACGTTGGCGGGACCGGAATAGCTGTTGGTGCTGCTCACACACACCGGATTGGCCCCGGAAACAGAACAGGCCGGATCGGCGTTGACCGTGAGCGTGGCCGAGCATTGCGTGGTGCAGCCTTTGTTGTCCTGGACAGTGCAGGTGTAGGTGCCGGCTGTGCCCACACTGATGCTGGCATTGGTGGAGGTGAACCCACCCGGCCCGGTCCATGAATAGGTATAGGGCGATGTCCCCCCGCTGGGGTTGGCCGTGAAACTCTGCGACTGACCCGAACAAATCGTCGCGCTGGAAGGACTGACCGAACATGTCGGTGATGGATTGACGGTGACGATGTTGCTGCACGTGCTGGAGCAACCATTGTTGGTAATCAACAAATTGATCGTGTAGGTGCCGGACGAACCGCCGTTGTTGACGCTGACGGTCTGGTTGGTCGTCGGGGCCACCAGCGTTGCGCCGCTGTTGGTGGCGGAAAGCGACCAGCTGTAGGACGTCATGCCGGCCGGCCCGGAGAACGTGTTCTGCGTGCCCGTGCAGTTCGATCCGGCCGTCTGGGTGATCGCGCAGGGCGGATTGTTGTTGCAGGACAGACTCATGTAGTTGACGTAAAAATCGGTCGTGGAGCCGCCGCTGGCCGGGTTGTAGTGGAACAAGCGCGCCTGGCTGATGGCGTTGTTGACGGTCCCCGTCAGCGTCCCGGAGATATTGGTCGAACTGATGCCCGAGCCGCCGGCCCCGGCCAGACGCTTGATGCTCACCGAGTACGTGTTCGTGCCCGTCAGGGTAAAGGCGACGGAAAGACCGCCGTCGGTCCAGTTGATCTTCGTGTCCCGCGTCAAGCCCGTGCTGTCATGAATGTAATAGTCGGAGGCGCCCGCCGTGAAATAGAGTTCGAACCGGTTGACCGCGCTGCTGTCCTGCAGGCCGAATCCCTGGGACGCGTTGTTGCCCCCGGAACTATTGAGGTAGCCGGTGTCGATATCGATGTTGAACACCTCGCCGCTGATCATGCCGCCATTGGAAAACGGACGGATCGCCTGCGCCGTCGAGCCACTGTTGGCCCAAATCCCCCAGGCCTGGATGGCGCTGGAGCTGTTGGTGCAATTAATGCCGGGTCCGCCGCCGCCGCCGTTGTTGTTGGAATTACCGACGAAGAAACCCTGGTTGGCGCCGCTGCTCAGCTGCCAGACGCCAAAGCCCGAGCCGCCGTTGCTGCCGTTGGTCCAACTGCCGCTGTAGGCCGCACTGCACGCGCTGTCGCTGGCCGGGCTTGAGGCAAACGTCTTGATCGCCAGAAACGCAATCAGGCCGACGGATACTCCCGCGGCCACCATCACGGCCAAGGCCCGTGACATTGTCGCTCCATCGGTATGGCCTCTGAGTAAACGGGCGGGCGCGCGCAAACACGCCGCCAAGCTGGACAAGAAGGACTGATTCATGGCTGCCTCGTTGAGGTTGGATCGTGAAGGTTGTCTGTTAGTTCTCGGTGTGATTCGGCGCCCCGTAGGTCGCGCCGGGCGCGAGCGTGGCCGTCACAGTTGAATCCGCGGCCAGGGTGATCACCCACTCACTGTCACCGGCCAGCGAAGGAGTGTAAGCGCCGCGGTAGCGCGAAGCCCCCCCGTCGCCACTGTCAATATGGGCATCGTCGGAAAACGCGCCCATTACATAGAGCCACACATAGCGCGTCTCACCGGGATTGACCACGCCGTCCCAGTTCGACACCGGGTCGGTTGTCGCCGCCTTGACCGTCGAGCTGACCGTCGCGCGGCAGTTCCAGACCGCCCAATTCGACGCATTGGTGGATTGATTGACAAATGTCACCCGGGCCCACGTCCAGCCATTGGCGTCCTGCGCCGCCCGCCACGTCTGGGCAAAACCGGGCGCCGCACCCAGGGCCAACGCGCAGACGATCGCCAGACAAGCCAGGCTGCGTCTTGTTTGTTCTCTGTTCATAAAAGGGTCCTTTCAGGTCAAGGCGGCGGCGGCTGCCGCGCCTAAATGCGGGTACCAGCGATGCGCCAGGCTATGGGCGGCTCTGTGACAATCAGGTAACGGGGAGCAACAACAACGATGCTGCGCAGCACAATCAACGGGCCTGCCGTAAACGAAGACGCATGATCTCGCAATCTCTCTCAATGCTTCTCCTAGCGCGCGCGCATTGGTAGCACAGGAGGCGCTGCTTGTCTGTCAGTGGGTCACTGATTTTCGTGTAAGTAATTTACTGATGAACCTGTCAGTAAATTGCTGATACGCGTGTCAGTCGGCCACTGACATCGTTATTTGTCGCGTATGCAGGATGCAAGGGGGGGGACAGGACGACAGCAAAAGCGAAAGGCAGGCCCTTTCGCGAAGAACGAATGGTTGCCGGCGTGAATGCTCAGCGCCGGATGCCGACGAGGATCACCACCGCGGTGAGCAGAATGCCCAACATCATTAACAACAGCCGCCCCTCAGCCGGGCTGAAGACGTCCCGGCCGGAGTGCCTACCCCTTTGAACACTCATCAGAAAAACCCTCATTCATGATTCCCGTCCTTCGCAGGGTCGATGATCGCGAAAACATTCACAACAGCGGCGGGTGCGCTCAACTTTGCTTTCGGTGAGGTTAGAGTTCCATTGGCAGGAAACGCAAACCAGCAAGATCAGCTTCTCCCGCCGCTGCTGTGAACATTCTTCTGCGCTCAAAGAACCAAACTCAACCGGCGTGTCCCGCGACACAACCGGCAAACAGGCGCCCGCTCCATTTTCACCCTGCGCTCTTTTACATCAAATCCCGGGGGCTTGTCTGTCGTGGAAAACATGGATCGCGCTGTACTGGCCGGGTCGTACAACCCCGTGGAGGCAGGACGCTTCAGTTCAGTCAGCGCGCAACCGTCGTCCGGGACAACGACCTACGGGGAGTCGCGGTGGGCCCAGCAAATCGCGTATTGCAGCAGTTCACTCGCGTCCTTGAGATCGAGCTTTTCCTTGATCCGGGCGCGGTAAGTCTCGATGGTGGTGACGTCGATATGCAACCGGTCGGCGACCTGGTGATTGTTAAATCCCTTACCGAGCAGGTCGAGGACCTCAAGTTCACGGTCCGACAGCTTGCTGACGGACGGGTTGCTTGCCGGGGCCTGGCCGCTCGCCAGCTTCGTCAGCGCCGCCTGAGTCAGTGAATCGCTGGCGACAAACTCTCCGGCCACCACCTTGCGGATCGCCCCGATCAACTGTTTGGTCGCCTGCTGTTTGGTGATGTAGCCCCGCGCGCCCGCGCGCAGCGCGCGCTCGGCGAAGAGCGATTCCTGGTGCACGGAGACAACCAGGACGGCGACCTTCGGATGGTACGCCCGGATGTCCTTGATCAGGTTGATCCCATGCGAACTTTTCAGCACCAGGTCTACAATCGCCAGGTCGGGATTGGTGGCCTTGATCACTTCCAGGGCCTGGCGGCTGTCTTCGGCTTCCCCGCAAACCTGCAGGTCCGACTCGCGGCCAAGCACCTCCACCAGACCTTCCCGGAACATCGGATGGTCGTCCACGAGCACAATCCGGGTCGGCTTCGCCGCGCCCGCTCTCTTTTCCGTTCCCATGATCGAGGTGATTCTAGCAGCTTCGTTTCGGCAATGAACAGAAAACAATGGTCCCGCCCGATGGTCCAGTCCTGATTTCCAGCGAAGCGGCGATCAGCGCGGCCCGATATTTCATAATATGAAGCCCCATTCCCTGTTGATTGCGCTCGCTGTGATCAATCCCGCGGCCGTTGTCCGTGATCGTCATGACAGTCGCCGTTTCGCCCGCCACCAACTCCACCA
Source organism: uncultured Verrucomicrobiae bacterium (assembly GCA_963817685.1). Lineage (GTDB taxonomy): Bacteria > Verrucomicrobiota > Verrucomicrobiia > Palsa-1439 > Palsa-1439 > CAWFPN01. Next base: position 263,929 of record CAWFPN010000007.1, read on the forward strand.
CGACGCGCGAGCAGCCGGCGTGTTTCACGGCATTGGTCACGGCCTCCTGCGCGATCCGGTACAAATGCGTGGCCACCGCGTCGTCTTCCACCAAGACCGGGGCCTGGCAGATCAGTTCACAGGCAATGCCCGACTGCCGGCTGCAGTCCGCGCACAACTCCTTCAGCGCCAGATCGAACCCTTCCGCCCCCAGCTTGACCGGATAAAGGCCGCGCGCCATGTTGCGTGCCTGGGTGATGGCATCGTCGAGCAAGGCGGAGATTTTTTGCGCCCGCACGGCCTGCGGCGACGTCTTGTCGGCGAATTCCTGCTCCATCACGTCGCTGGCAAAGGCCGTCCGGACCAACATCTGGCACAGGCTGTCGTGCAGATCCTGGCCGATGCGCGCCTTTTCGCGGTCGCTGATTTCAAGGATCTCCTTTTGCAGGCGTTTGCGTTCGGTGATGTCGCGGACGATGATAGAGCCGCCGGTCGGCCGGCCGGCCCGGTCCTTGATCGGTGAAATGGTCAACAATACCGGGAAACGCCGGCCGTCCTTGGCCACACGCACCGATTCAAACAATTCCACCCGCTGTCCGGCCCGCAGTTGGGCCAGAATATGGTCCTCTTCCATCATGCGCTCCACGGGAATGATCCGCAGAATCGACTGGCCAATCATTTCCTGCGCTGAATACCCGAACAACGCCTCGGCCGCCGGGTTCCAACTGGTCACCATGCCGTCCAGGGATTTGCTGATGATCGGGTCGCTGGAAAACTCGACGATGGCCGCCAGATGCGCCTGCGCTTTCTCCGCCTGCCGCCGTTCCGTCACGTCCTCCGAAATGCCCAGCAGATACAACGGCTCTCCCTGATGATCCAGGATGCGCATTTTCTTGGTGTGCAGAATGCGCACGCCCTGCTGGGCGGTTTGGACAGGTTCTTCAGGGATATCGAGCACCTGCCCGCACTGGAGCACTTCGCGGTCCTTGGCGGTGAAGAAATCCGCCTCGTCCTTGGGGAAGAAATCGTAGTCGTTCCGCCCGATCATTTCCTCGCGCTTGTGGCCAATCAGGTCCTCGCCCGCCTTGTTGAACATCACAAACCGCAGTCCCTTGGCGTCCTTCATGAAGATCATTTGCGGGATCATTTCGACGATGGAGTTCAGGAAATCCTTGGCCCGCTCCATCGCTTCCTCGGCCCGTTTGCGCTCGGTGATGTCCGTGGAAATGCCGCAGACGGCATAGGCAGTCCCGCGCGAGTCGAACAACGGGAATTTGATCGAGATATACGTGTGCGGCCCGTCGTCGTGCTGCGCGATCTCCTCAAACTCCAGCGGAGCGGCGGCCGCCAGCACTTTCGCGTCGTTGGCCGCAAAGGCATCCGCCTGCTCTTTGGGGAACAGATCGTAGCAGGTCTTGCCAGCCAGTTGCTCCCGCTTGACGTGAAACAGGACTTCAAACCAGCGGTTGACAAACATGAACCGGCCCTGCTCGTCCTTGAGATAAACAACGGCGGTGGAATGGTCCAGGATGGAGAGCAACCGCCCTTCGCTGGCGTGCAGTTCCTGATCGCGCTTTTGGCTGTGATCGTCCATCTCGCTCAACACCGCTTCTGACCCCACCCCTTGTCAAGTCTAACCATCCGTCCGCCGGAGGGCAAGACCGGAGACGGCATTGCGCATGCTTTCTCATTCACCACGAAAACAAGGGGCTATCAGGGCGCGCTTGGCCGACGTAAACCCGCCAATCCGGCGGCGCCCCCTCTTTGCTTGCCCGGTGACAAAGGCCCTCATTCACGCCTGAAACACAGGCCGCACCCTCTATTCCCAATGAATCCCTGCCTTGCGCGTCTATCATGGCATGTAGGTTGCTTTCCTAGCGTCAGAGCTTGGAGTGCTCAGAAGATATGACCGGAAACATCTCGGAAGAAGAACTGCAGCAACTGCGTCGAACAGTCGAAATGTTCGAGGCAATCACGGAATCGCAACCCGGCGATTACCAGTCCCTGGAAATTCTCAAGGAAGCGTACAACAAGCTGTCGCGCAAAGCCGACGGCCTGCGCGTTTCCAAAAAACTCGCCGAAGCCTATGTCAAAATCGGCCAGATTTCACAGGCCATTCTCGAATACGAGGGGATCGTCCAGGAATATCCAAACGATGAACAGGCGATCGCCGCGCTCGCCGAACTCGACGCCAAGACTTCCAAGATCGGCGTCCAACATCCCTCTGCGGCGCCCTCGTTGGCTGAGGACTCCAAGCCTACACCACCTGCCGGTGTGCCAGCGGGGGCGCCTGCCATTTCGGTCATGCGCTCCAAAGCCGAGGAAGGCGACCGCACACTGGCGCACGTCCTCGTTACCGAGAAATTCATCACCCAGCAGGCGGCTGATCCGCTGCTGAAAAAACTCAAGGAGATGCGCGCGGCGGCGGGCGAAAACACCCACCCGCTCTCGCTGGTCCAACTCCTGGCCAACGAGCAAATCGCCAAGCTCGACGACATCCTCACTCTCCTGGCGGACAAATCGGGACTGCCGTACCTGCCCCTGTCGATTTACGACGTGGACCGCGACATCGCCTGCTTGCTCCCGCAGGACATTTGCTGGGAGTTTACAGTCATCCCCTTCGATCTGATCAGCCGCTCCGTCCTGATCGCCACGGCCAACCCCTTTGACCAGGCCACCCGCAAGCAAATCCAGGCCATGCTCAGCTACAACATTTTCTGGTACATCAGCCCGCCCTCGGAGATCGCCTCGGCGATCCGCCGCGCACACGGGCTGGAGAGCAGCCGTCCCTCGCAGGTGAAATCATGAAGTCATTTGGCGAACGCATCGCCGACACGCTCATCGCCGACGGGCTGCTGTCGCAAAAGCAGCTCAGCGAAGTCCTCGATTCTCAAAAGAAACAGGGCGGCCGCCTGCTGAAACTGCTCCTGGAACGCCAATTCGTGACCGAGCAGGACATGATGGTCAGCATGGCCCGCTGCCTCAACACGCCTCCGCTGACGCTGGGCAAGATGCACGTTCCCCAGGACGTGATCGACCTGATCCCCAAGGACATGGCGCTCAGCTACAAGATGGTCCCCGTGGCCCGCCTGGCCAAGAAACTCTATGTCGCCATGGCCGACCCGCTCAACGTGCTGGCCCTGGACGATTTGCGCCGCGTCCGGCCCAACATGGAGATCGTCCCGCTCATCAGCACCGAAAAGACCGTCGCCGATTTCCTCAATAACGCTTCCAACCCAGGCCAGCGGCAGCATCGACGAAATCCTCAAGGACGTCGACGTCAGCGACGTCGAACTGGCCAAGGACAAACAGGAGGAAATCAACCTCGACAAGCTCGTCGAAAGCAGCGAGGAAGGCCCCGTCATCAAGCTCGTCAACCTGATGCTCGTCCAGGCCATCAAGGACCGCGCCAGCGATATTCACATCGAGCCGTTCGAAAAACAATTGCGCCTGCGCTACCGCGTCGACGGCGTTCTCTATGACTCGGCCGCGCCGCCCAAATCGCCTGCAGTCGGCCATCGCCTCGCGCATCAAGATCATGGCCAACCTCGACATCGCCGAGCGCCGGCTGCCGCAGGACGGACGCTTCCGCATCAAGCTCGCCGGCCGCGAAGTCGATTTGCGCGTGTCCGTGCTGCCCACGATCCACGGCGAAAAAATCGTCATGCGCGTGCTCGACAAAGGCAACCTCAACCTGAACCTCGACAGCCTGGGACTGGACGCCGACGATCTGACGAAGTTCAAACACGCCATCGACGCCCCGCACGGCATGATGTTGATGACCGGCCCGACCGGTTCAGGCAAGACATCCACCCTTTACGCCGTGCTCACACAACTCAACACGCCCGACGTCAACATCGTCACCGTCGAAGACCCCGTCGAATATCAAATGCTCGGCGTCAACCAGGTCCAGGTCAAACCCGACATCGGCATGACCTTTGCCAGCGGCCTGCGCTCCATCCTGCGCCAGGACCCCGACATCGTGATGGTGGGCGAAATCCGCGATTCCGACACGGCCGACATCGCCGTCAAAGCCGCCCTGACGGGACATCTGGTGCTGTCCACCCTGCACACCAACGACGCCCCGGGCGCCGTCACGCGGTTGATCGACATGGGCATCGAGCCTTTCCTCGTCAGTTCGTCCATGCTGATGGCCTGTGCGCAACGCTTGCTGCGAAAAATCTGCCCCCACTGCAAAGAGGCGTTCCAGGTGCCCCCGGACGTGATCCGCCGGCTGATGATGAGCGCCGAAGACGTGTCGGCCAACACCTTCTACCGCGGCCGCGGCTGTTCGCGGTGCAAAGACACGGGGTTCCTCGGACGCATGGCGATCCTGGAAGTCCTGTTGATCAGTGAAGAGATGCGGGACCTGATCCTGCGCGAATCCGGCGCAAAAGCCATCCGGGACCTGGCGTTGCGCGAAGGCATGAAGACGTTGCAGATGGCCGGCCTCGATAAGGCGAAATCCGGCCTGACATCCCTGGACGAAGTCCTGCGTGTCTCCGGAGGCAGCGTCTAACACGGGTAATTGACAACAAACCGGTTGCAAAGATGAGAGGCGTTTCGTTGAAAATGACAGAGGGAGCATCCCTGGAAGCCAGATTTTTAATGGCACAGGGGCTGCTGAAGCAAGGAACTCATTAGCGGATCATAATATTATGAAATTCCCATTCGTCAGGTCAAAATCACGAGAGTCCACCGCCACAGCGACACTGGTCACGCCGCCGGGAATCTCCGCCACCAAACCCACGCCGCCGGCCCCCGCTCCGGCAGCTCCAGCGGCCGCCCCTGTCCACACTTTCAGCGCCTCGGAAACCGCGCCCACAGTCCCCCTTTGCCTGGGCTCGATCCTCGGCCAATTGCCGCCCCAACTGTTCACCGGCGGCGACAACGCCTCTCTATCCAAGATCACGCTGGCAATCCCGGGCGCGCTGGTGCTGCCGCAACTGGCCTCCGGCAAAATCGCCGTCCGGCTGGCCGACCTGATCCCGTTGTTGCCCGCCAATGTGCTGGGCGATTCCGCCGCGCAGATTTCCGAGCAGCAGTCCATCGTGCTGCCGCTGGCCGAACTCATCGCCGGGATCCCGCCCGAGGTGCTGACGTTGCAGCATGATTCCGCCATCGCCATCGATACGCCGGAATTCGAGAAGCTGCCCAAACTGTTTGACGATTCCCTGTTGCAGGAATCAGCCGTCACCGCGCAAGACAAGCCGGCGGAAGTCACCGCCCCGGTCGCCGAAGAAGCCCCCATTTTCGAGGAAACCCCCGTGGTGGCCGCGACCGCCCCGGCGCCCGCGCCGTCGTTCACGCGCATTCCCGCCCAACCGGAGCCCGTCGAGTCCCACCCGACCCGCCCCGCGCAAGCCGGCCAGGTGCCCGAATGTGTCTCGATCAGCCTGCGCAGCATCGTCGCCGTGCTGCCGGACAATGTGCTGGCCGGCCCGCGAGCCGAACTCTGGCGAAAAGCGGATTTCGACGTCCGCGTCCAGTTGCCCGTGAAACCGATTTTGCCACAACTCAAAAGCGCCCGCATTCAACTGCCGCTGGAGACCGTCCTCGCCGTCGTGCCGGCCTCCCTGCTGGCCAGTCCCCTCCCGCCGATCGATGGCGAGATGGTGGCGCTGCCCCTGCACGAAATCATCCCGCAACTGCCCCCGCGCCTGTTCAGTTCCGTGCTGCGCAGGGCCGGCGAACAACAATTTGAGCTGACCGACGTGGACATTCCCGAACCGTTCCACGAACGCATGGAGGGAGCCATCCCGTCCGAGGAAACCGCGCTGGAAGACATCGTGCCGGTGACGCCGGAGTCGCTGGACAACGACGATTTTGATGTGTTCTCCGAGAAGCCCGTCGCGGCGGAATTGCCGAAGATCGAACCGTTCGAAGAGCCCGCGCCGGTGGCCGCCGAAATCCCGCAGCCCCCGCCCGTCGAGCAACCGGCTGCCGCTGAAGCCGCCCCGGTGGCCGAGACTCCGGCCGTCGAGACACCGCAGGAAGAACAACCCGAACCGTCCCTGGCCGACACACAACTCATTACACCCGTTCCGGAACCCGTGGAAGCCGCGGCAACTCCTGAAACGGACATCCCGGCCGCCGAGGAAATCCCGTTGGCCGCCGAACTTCCGGTTTTCGCCGAAACACAGGCTCCCGCTGAAGTTGAAGAACCCGCCCCGGCCCTCGCTGAACAAAACGAGGTTCCTGCGGAAACCCAGGCCCCCGCGGAAACGCAGGCGCCCGCCGAGATTGCGGCGACCGAACCTTTGCACGAACATGCCGCCGAGCTGGCCGGCATCGACGAAAAGAAATTCCTCATCGATTTGAACCGCTGCACGGTCGAAGACCTGATGAACATCCAGGGCATCGGCCCCGCCCTGGCCCGGCGGATCGTGGATTTCCGCGACGAACGCGGCCACTTCAGTTCCGTCAAGGACCTGCGGCACATCCCCGGCGTCGGACGCAAGGTGTTCCACGCGCTGGCCGGGGCGCAGCCGCGCGCGTTAAACCGCCTGCTGGGCGTCGAGCACAACCAGGAACTGTCCCTGCAGGAAATTGTCCACCTGACCGCCGGGCTGCCCGGCGTGGATGGTTGCATGCTGGCGATGTCCGACGGCCTGTTCGTCACGGGCAAGCTTCCGCCGCACCTGGACCAAAACGCGATCAGCGTGTTCGCGCCCCAGTTGTTCAAGAAAATGGGGCGCTATGTGCGCGAACTCAAGGTCGGCCAGGTCCGCCGGTTCACGATTTTCACGGATCAGCAGCCGCTGAGTGTCTTCCGCGCGGGCGACGTCTTTTTGATCGTCGTCCACGACACACGGCATTTCAGCAAGGCGCTGCTTCGTCGTTGCGAACGTATTAGTGAGGAAATCGCCCGCTTGTGTCGTCAACGGGCAGTCGTATGAGGAAAACAGGGAATTATGGCTATCATCAACTACGCGAATAAAGAAGTTCAGTTCAAGGTCGTCTACTACGGCCCCGCGCTCTGCGGCAAGACCACCAACCTCGCTTACATTCACGCCCAGGTGAATGAAGCCAACAAGGGCGAGCTTGTTTCCCTGGCCACCGCGGCGGACCGCACCCTGTTTTTCGATTTCCTGCCCTTAAACGCCGTCGTGATCAAAGGCTTCAAGACGAAGTTCCAGCTCTACACCGTGCCCGGCCAGGTCATGTACAATGCCACGCGCCAGCTGGTGTTGCGCAGCGTCGACGGTATCGTGTTCGTCGCCGATTCACAGTGGGAAAAGATGGAGGAAAACATCGAGAGTTTTGCCAACCTGCAGGAAAACATCGCCCGGCAGGGCCAGAACATCGACACCATCCCCTACGTGCTGCAGTACAACAAGCGCGACATGCCCAATCCCGCTCCGGTCCACTATCTCGAGTTCATCCTGAACAATCGTCGCGTGCGCGTGCCCAGCTTCACCGGCGTGGCCACCAACGGCCAGGGCGTGTTCCAAACGTTAAACGCCATTTCGCGGTTGCTTCTCCAAAAGTTTGCCTGGGAAAACGAACAGGCCGTCGCCAAACACCAACGCAGCGGCCCGTCGGCCTTCACCTCCCTGTCCGGCATCGCCGCCGCTTCGATCCGGCGCTAACCACGGAGAACTGCGAGGGAACAATCGATCATGCATACGACTCCCATTATGACGATCCATGCGGTGAACCAACTCATCGAAGCGCTGGAGGACTACCTCGATAAATCGGAGGCCAACTTTTCCATGGTCCTCGACCGCGGCGGTTCCATCCTCTGCCAGCACGGCACCATCCCGAAAAATTCCGACCCCGTGATCGTGGGCGCGCTGGCTGCCGGCAGTTTCGCGGCGACCAAGGAACTGGCGCACCGCATCGGAGAAAATGAATTCAGCGCGCTGCACCAGGAAGGCAAAACATCCCAGATCTTCACCTGCGGCGTGGACGACGATACAGTGCTGGTGACGGTGTTCGGCCCGCAGACGACGCTTGGATTGGTCCGGTTCTATTCCGCCCGCACCGTCAAGCAGATCCTCGAAATCATGCACGAATGCCGGTCCACCGAGGAAGTCACTCCCCTGTTCACTTCGCAGGACGTCAACGCCGCCAAGGCGATTTTCAGCCGCTAATCCCGCCGCACAAAACGGGTCCGATAAATCGGTTTGCCGGCTTCCCGAAACACACGCTCAAACTCTGTCGTCGCCTCTTCCGGCAACGCCTCCGCCGCCACTTCATCAAACCGGCCGGATTCCCCCATCACCTTCCGGATGTGTGAAAAATAATCCGCGTCGTCCGTCGCGACGTTGACCACCCCCTTCTGCTGGAGCGTCCGGCAGACGGCAGCGACAAACTCGGGCTGGAACAACCGGTGCGGGTGATGACGCCGTTTGGGCCACGGATCGGGAAAGTAAACGTGGTAGACCGCCACGGAATCGTCCGGCACGACCTTGCCGATAAAATAGCCGGCCTCGATGCGGATCAAGCGCGCGTTGGCCAGGCCCAGCCGGCGGATTTTCCTGTCCACCTTGCGCAGCCGCACCAGTTGGCGCTCGATCCCGAGGAAATTCGCGTCTGGCCTGGCCTCTGCCGCCCATAAAAGAAAACCGCCTTTGCCGGAGCCGACATCGATTTCCACCGGTTGGACCGCGCCAAAGACATCCGCCCACCGCAACGGGGCGAACCAATCGGCCGGTTTGAAAATCGTGGTGTCCATCGGCGGCGCTCAGGAAGGCTTGTTGTCCAGGATGGGATGGGCCACGGACGTCAAGTGGGAGTTGATCGACCGCAAATAACTCAACACGTCGAGGTGGATGGCGCTGGTCTCGATCGATTCCGCCAGGCCCTCATGCAGCCGGTGGAAATGGCGGTTGCGCAACTCCAATTCCTCGTCGTCAATCTTCTGCTTGTTGCGCAACAGCGTTTCCGCCAATTCCGTATCCCGATTGGAGAAGGCGGCGACGGAGACCTGGAAATTGCCGATCACTTCCTGAAAGAAATGGTCCAGTTCCGCCCAGCCGTCTTTCGAGAACGCCACTTGCAGGGAAAGTTTCTTCTTCGCGGCGTCAATCAGGTTCTTGTCGATGATGTCACCGATGTTTTCCAGTTCGATACAGAACGACAGCACGGCCATTTCCCGCTGCGATTCCGGCGCGGTCAGCGCCTGCTCCGACAGTTTGGTGATGTAAGTCTTGATCGCGCCGCTGAGCAGGTCAACTTTGTCGTCCATTTGCTGCGTCTCGTCGCACAGCGCCGGATTGTTCTCCTGAAACGCCCGGTGCGCGTTGCGCAACATCTCCTGCACAATGTCCGCCATGCGTAGGATTTCGTGGCTGGCCTGCCCCAACGCCAGCGCGGGGCTGGACAGGCTGGACGGATCGAGGTAGAGCGGGCCGAATTTCTCCGTGCCCGGTTCACGGGCATGAACGAAGCGTTCCAGCAGCCGCGCCACCAGCGGCACCAGCGGCAGGAACACAACGGCCAGCGCCACGTTGAACAGCGTGTGCGCGTTAGCGATCACCTGTGCGTCGCCCGCCGGGCTCACCACACGCAGCGCCGCCGCCAGATGCGGCACCAGAGGCACGCACACAATCACACCCGCCAGCACGAACAACAAGTTGCCCAAAGCCATCCGCCGCGCGTCCACGTTGGCGAACCCCGCGATCAACGTCGTCACCCCAATGCCCAGGTTCGACCCCAACACCACCGCCAGCGCGCCGTTGACGGGCAGGATTCCCTCCGCGCACAACGCCAGCGCAATGCCGATGGCGGCCGTGGCGCTCTGCAGGACCATCTCCAAAACCATCGCGAACAGCAGCAGCACCACCGGGTGGTTCGACAGCAGCCGCATGATGTCTGCCACATCCGCGCTCTGCTTCAGCGGCGCTGTTCCGACCGACAACATCTGCAGCGCCAGCAACAACAAGCCAATACCCAGAATGGCCTGCCCTGCCCCGCGAACGTTGACGCGCTTGCTGAACAAATAGATCGGCACGCCAATGGCGAAAAAAATCGCGTTGTAAACGTAGAACCGGAAAGCCAGCAGTTGGACCGTGATGGTGAAGCCGATATTGGCTCCCAGCATCAGCGCCAGCACGTGCGGAAACTCCATGTAACCCGCGTTGATCCCTTCCACCGCCAGCACCGTCACCGCCGTGCTGCTGGGCATCAGGATCGAGATCAACAACCCCGCCAGCACCGAGCGCCGCCTGTTGCGGGTCGCCGACTGCAACAACTGCCGCAACCGCGCCCCAAAAAACCGCTCCGACCCCCGGCGCAGGCTGTGAATACCCAGCATCAGCAGGGCAATGCCGGTGACGAAACTAAAGTAGCTGAGCACGGCGATTTCGCTCCTGTCGTTGACTCATGGTGTGCCGGAAGAAAATGGTGGCTAGGGGCGGGCTCGAACCGCCGACACCTGCATTTTCAGTGCAGTGCTCTACCAGCTGAGCTACCTAGCCGTCTCGTTCAGGTTGAAGATGCTCCGAATGACACTCGAACTCTATGTCCGCCGAGGAATGTGAAATACCATATCGCGGCGCGGTCTTGCCAGCTTTTTTGCGCAGATCACCAATCCCTCCAACTGACGAATCAACTCCAGCAGCGGCAACCAAATCGAGCACGCCGAGTTGCCGAAGATCCGTGCCACACTGTCCCAGTGCATTGAGCATTGTCACACTTCCGCCTGGACAGAGTGACACACTTTGAATTTACTTCAGCGCTTACATTGTCCGCAAGTAACTCCACCACAGCTAGATGCGAGCCAGCAGATTTCTCAGGCATGGCCAGTGCTAAAGCGAAAAGCGGAAGCAATGAGGTTTAGATGAAAGGAGGAATGAGTTATGGCACTTATTCGTTGGACACCAAGACGCGATGTGTGGGATCCGTTCGCCAACCTTGCTGATATCCAGCAGGAGCTGAACCGTCTGTTCGACACTTCTCTGGGCCGCACAACGACAAGGGGCTTCGAGGGCGTGTTCGCTCCGGCCATCGATGTCGTCGAGGAGAAGGACAAGTACGTTGTCAAGGCGGACCTGCCCGGATTGACCAAGGACGACGTCACCGTCACCCTGGAAGACAACCGGCTCACCATCAAGGGTGAGAAGAAGCAGGAGACTGAGAACAACGGCAAACAGCTGTATTATCGGGAGCGCGTCTACGGCGCGTTCTCTCGCCTGATCGAGTTGCCGGCCGGTGTTGAAGCGGGCAAGATCGACGCACGCTTTACGGACGGCGTGTTGCAGGTGACGTTGCCGAAGTCTGAATCGGCCAAGCCGAAACAGATCGAAGTCAAAGTTAACTAAGCTGCCTCAGGCAGCGGGTGTGCTGGAGGCCGGGCTCGCGGAGGGCTCGGCCTCCGCATTTTCGGGGGACGGCGCAGAGGGATGCAGCAAAGCCGCGATGCTTTCCTGGACCTGTTCGAGCTGGTCGAGATGCAGGCACGGATCGGGCACGGTAAAGGATTCACCCGTTTGCACGTGCTCGTAGACCAGCGTATCGCCCCCGCCATCGTCACGGACCGTGTCCCGGTGGCGCAAGATCCGCTTTCGCTCGAGCATAACAGCCAGGATGTAGCGGGCCGCCGCGTGATCGGGGTCGGTCGATGCCACGAGTTTGCGCAAGAGCGTTTCCGCGGTGTCTTTTTGGATCGCTTCGGCCGGGGGCGGCGGCGGTAGTTTGTATTCGCCCTGCCAGTAGGAAATCACGTCCTCCCGTCCCGCGGTCGCATAGCACTCCGCGCACAGGTCACGCCGCAGATAACCTTCGCGGGTCGCGGCCAGCAGCGTGTGGTACGGCTGCTTCTCGCCAAACGCCCGCTGACAGGCCGTGCAGGCGCTCGAGCGCGGTTGAATGTCCCATTCAGTCATTTTTGTTGCGAAATTCCGGGACGATTATAAGATGCGCCTGTTCCTTTGTCACGTTCCAGATGAATCAAACAAGGAGAAAGCTGGTTGCCGTCACCGCGCTGGGCCTCGCGCTTGCGTCGTGCAGCCGCACGCCCCAGCAGAACTTCCAGCGGGGCGTCGCCTGTTTCAAGGAGCAGAAGTTTTCCCGGGCGGAACACTATTTTGACAAGGCCCTCGCCGCGGCCGCTCCCACCCAGCAGGCGCTGAATTTCCGTGGTGTCTGCGAGTTGTACGAGGGCAAAACCGACGAGGCCACCCGCGATTTCCAGCAGGCCGTCGCGCTCGACCCCAACTACGCCCCGGCCTATTACAACCTCGCGCTGACCGAACTGGAACAGGGCCAGCCCGAAGACGCCATCATGCATTTGCGCCGCGCCATTCAGGCCGACCCGGCGTCCTCGGACGCCGCGTATTATCTCGGACTGGCCTACATGCGCTCGGCGGCCTGGGCGCAGGCCGACCAGGCATTCGCCAAATATCTCCAGACGAAGTCCGATTCGCTTGAAACGTTGAATGACCTCGGCGTCGTCAACACCCGCTTGCGGGAATACGCCAAAGCCCGGCGCTATTTCGATCTCTGTCTGTCCGCCGATTCTTCCTTTGCCCCGGCCTACTTGAACCTGGCCATTCTGGAACAGCACTACCTCGACCAGAAGAAGGCGGCGCTCGACCACTATCGGAAGTATCTTGACCTGCTTCCCAAAGACCAGCATCGCGAAGACGTCCGGCTGGCCATCGTCCAGATTGAACAGGACCTCACAACGCGTTCCAAACCCATCGAGGTCGTGTCCGCCCAGCCCGTCGTGGTCACCCCGGCGCGTCAACCGGCCCCGCCTCCGCCGCCTCCAACACCGGTGGCCGCCCCTGCTCCACCGCCGCCACAACCAGTCGCGACGCGGCCAGCTCCCGTTTCACCACCGCCCGCGGCGCAACCGAAACCCGAGCCGCCCGCTCCGCCTCCTCCGCCGCCCAAGCGACGGATCTCCGTCTCCCCACGCGTCCTCAGGGCGGGCAACCGGACCAAGGCCAACACCTATTTCAACCAGGCGGTGCTGCTCCAACAAAAGAACAAACTCACCTCGGCGATCACGGTCTATGACAAAGCCCTCGCCGTCGATCCCTCCTATGCGCAGGCCTACTACAACCTGGCCATCGCCTACCGCGACCAGCATCAGCCGGAACGCGCCCTCGACAATTACGAACTGGCCCTGATGGCCGACCACCGCTTCGTCGATGCCCGCTTCAACTATGCCGATCTGTTGCGGGAACAGGGTTACACCGAAGACGCGATCAACCAGTACGAGATCCTGCTGGAGCAGAACCCCAACGACGCTTCCATCCAGCTCATCGTCGCCACCCTCTACGCCCACAATCGCGCCACGCTGGACAAGGCGCGCCTGCATTACGAGGCCTACCTGCGCCTCGCGCCCAACGCCCCCCTGAACCGCGACATCCGCCACTGGCTCGATCAAAACCCCTGATCCAGGTATCGCGGGCGGACGCCTTGGCGCTTGAATTGATCAAGCAGCGGTGGTACCAGAACCCGCGGAGGAACGCGCCATGCCTCAGACCCATGATTCGGTGATCACCATCAGACTGCTCGACCCGGTGCGGGGTGATGCGGTCCAGACCTGGGAGTTTCACGGGACGTCCATCGTCCGCATCGGCCGCGCGAAGACAAATGACGTGGTCCTCAGCGACGAGCGGGTTTCGCGCGCACACGGCGAACTCACCCGAACGGACGGAGCCTGGAGCGTCACGCCCCTTGGCCGCAACGGAATCGCCATCAGCGGCCGCACAATCTCCGGCGTCACACCCCTCGACCACCAAACCGTCCTGCGCCTGGCCGCCAACGGGCCGTATCTGGAGTTTCGCATCGGCCCCCGGCGGGACACTCCCGCCCAGAGGCTGGCCGACCAATCCCGCTGGGCGGCGGCACGCGAACGCGAGGAAGAACAACTGCGCGCGACGCAAACCGACGCGACCGTCATCGATTTCCTCAAGCGCCCCGGCCAGCACAAACCCGCGAGCTGACGCTCCCCCATGTCCGGCGCTGCGCCTCTCAGTGATCAGGGATCACCGGGCAGCGTGATTTGCACACGATAGAACTTGGTCGCCTGCGCCGTGTTCGTGTCGGTGGCGGTCACCTCCGTACCGTTGGTCTGCAGCACGCCAATGGTGGGCAGAGTCGCGTACGCGCCGCTGACCAGATCGGTGCGGAATTGCACCGTGTAGATTTGGTCCGCCGCGGGTCCCACCGTGATGGGACTGTAGGTCAGGTTCTGTTGGCCCGGCTGGCCCGTCACCGGGACGATTGTCAGGACGAATATCGACGCCGGGTTTGTGGGATTCAATCCCGCCACATACTTGAACAGGTTGTTCTGGCCCGTGCCATCGGCGTCGCAGGCGGCACAAGATCCCGGGTTGTTGGTCGTGGTGCCGTCGCCGGGCGGGAAGTACGCCGCCCGCCACCAATCCGGGATGCCGTCGGCGACGGTGTCGGGTGTAACGACCAGCAGGCCCGCGCTGCCGGCCGCTCCCAGATAATAACCATTCACCACGGCCGGCGTGTTGGCATATACGCGGGCGGGCGACAGCAGGCCGTTGCCGTTAATGGAAAAGATCGGGTACGGGATGCCGGGGCTGCTCCAGCCGGCATCGGAGCCGGACAAGGCAAGCACCGAATTGTCGTCCAGGGTCGCCGTGCCGCTCAACTGGGCCGTGGCCGAGTCGCTGACCGGCGAAGGCGCCGCGGTGACCACGAGGCTGACGACTTCGTAGAGCTGGCCGATGTACCCGTTCTTTGCCGTTTCAACGGGCACGGCGTTGCCGGAGATGCCGTCGATGCCGCCCACGCTGTCATCCATCGTGTAATGGGCGCTGGTGGCGTGCTGGCCGCCCGTGTCCAACGTGTCTGTGCTGACCGTGTAATGGGAGCTGGAGGAAACGCCGGCCAGCGCCGCCGCGGCCATCACCAGGCCAAGCGCGACAAGCGGAACCAGCAGTCTCACTGAGGTGTTGAATGCTTTCATGAATCAAACACCATTGGGTTATTGTTTCTGGAACAGATAGTACGCGCCTAGGGTGGCCGTCACGTTGGAGGGGCTTTCGGACGACCACCACACGTCGTTGTAGGCAGTGCCGCTGGTTTGTCCCCCCAACACCCACACCTGGTTGCTGAACACGACCCCTGAGTGGCGGGAACGCGCGCTCCACGCCGCGGCGCCGGTCGCCTCGGTCCAGTTCACCCCGTTCGTCGTCGACCAGGCGTCATCGGCATATGTGCCGTTACCAGTATCTCCCCCAAACACCCACATCTGGTTGTTGAGCACAATGGTCGTAAACGCATTCCGCGGACTCCACGGCGCGGCTGCGGTGGCCTGGACCCAGTTGACTCCATTGCTCG
The DNA here is from genome assembly GCA_963817685.1 of uncultured Verrucomicrobiae bacterium. GTDB lineage: Bacteria > Verrucomicrobiota > Verrucomicrobiia > Palsa-1439 > Palsa-1439 > CAWFPN01. Next base: position 279,184 of record CAWFPN010000007.1, read on the forward strand.
AGGACCAAACGTCATTGCGGTTGGCGCTGCCATCGAATCCCCCCATCAACCACATCTGCCCGTTAAACACCACCAACCCGGGCTCGCCCCGCCCGTTCCAGGGTGCGCCTGCGGTGGCCTGGACCCAGTTGACCCCGTTGCTGGAGGACCAAACGTCATTGAGGTGAAAGCCGGTCCCGTTGTCTCCGGCCATGACCCATATCTGCCCGTTGAGCACTGCCGCCCGATGTGCGTACCGCGCGATCCACGGGGCGGAGTTGGTCGCTTCGGTCCAATTCACCCCGTCCGGCGAGGACCACACATCATTGCGTACCGCGGTGTCCTTTCCGCCCAGCACCCACATCTGGTTGCTGAACACAACCGCCGCATGCAAAAACCGCCCGGACCACGGCGCGGCATTGGTCGCCTGGGTCCAGTTCGCCCCGTCGGTCGAGGACCATACGTCATTGGTGTTGGGGCCGCCGAGGAATCCTCCCATGACCCACATCCGCCCGTTGAGAACCACGGATGTATGGCCGCTCCGGTTGGTCCACGCGGCATTGCCGGTGGCCTCGGTCCAGTTCGTGCCAAGGATTGTCACGAGGGGATTGTAACCCGCGGCGCTCAGGGCCGCATTGCTGGCCGTTGTGGAAAGCACAATCGCCCCTGATGGAACCACACCGATCCCTGGCGCCAGCTTGGAAACGGTGATTGTGTTGCTGGCGATATTGGCTCCGGTGACGGAGTTGCTGCCCAGCTGACCGGCGCCGATCGCTCCGGGCGCAATCGCCGTGGTTGTGACCGCTCCGGGAGCAATTGCCACAGACGTGACCGCTCCGGAGGCCAGTTCACTGCTCGTGATCGCGCCATTGGGGACGCCGCCAGCCATCAACGCATAGCCGGCAGCGGAGATGCGCTGATCGGGTGTCAGCTGTTCGAAGCCGGTGACGCCGTCGTTAAACCAGACACGCAACCGCACGTTGGCGTTGGTGAAGACGGAGGACGGGATCGCCCCGGTCATATTGGAGATGCTCGTGTCGCCCAGAAGAACCGAGTACAGGCCCTTGGTAACAGTCAGTGATACACTGGCCGCCGGCTGGCTTCCGCCAACACTGCTCCCGTCGTTGCTCCAAAAGGTGGTGTAGATGATGTCCGGCCCCGGGGCTCCAATCGTGACCGTCGGCACACTCGTGTACCCAAAGCCGGCGTTGGTGACCGTGATGCCGGTGACACTGCCGCCGGAAACAGTGGCAGTCGCACCCGCGCCCGACCCGCCGCCGCCGCTGATGGTGACCGTCGGCGGCGAGGTGTAACCGCTCCCGCCAAACGTGACCTTGATCTGGGTCACAAAATCGCCGTTGGTAACGGCGGTGGCGGTGGCCTGCAGCGCGGTATTGGTGCCGCCGCTGACCAAAGCGAACTCAAACTGCCCGGTGCCGTCAAAGTTCGTGCCGCTGTCCACGATGCGGCCCTGGTAGTTGATGATGCCCGGCACCTGCGCTTGCGCGGCGAGCGTCAGAGCGGTGCCCAGAATGATAGCGGTGAAAAGCCCGGTCTTCATGGTTGGTCTGCCTCCAATGGCAGCGAGAGCTTGAGTCTGTTATCTGCAAGGTCGGATGGGGAGGTCGAAACACCCCCCGGTGGATGCAACCGGCACAATACGGCTGTCGTCAAGACACCCTCGCTTCCTCTCCTATCCGCAGTACAACAAACGAAGCAACGGATGTCCAGTCAATTCACTGTGACAATCCCGTGCCGCGCGGCACGGGACTGGAGCGCGAGTCACCGGGAAGTTCCGGCAACAGCCAGGCGGCGAAGAAGAGGAAGAGGATCACCGCCGCCGATCCCACCCATTCCCAGAATCCCAGATGCCAGGCGGCGGAGCGCCGCCAGGCTTCATAGAACGGATCGAGCGCGGCCATGTGCGCGGCCTTCACCAGCCGCAACACGAGCACAAGAATGGTCGGAAGCGTCAGCAGGTTCCAGGCGACGACCAGGCTCCGCCGATAACGTGTCGTCACCGCCGCCGTCTTGAAACAACCTTTGATGGCGCAGGCGTCGAAGAGGATAAGTCCCACGCCTATCCCAAACCCCGCCGCCCGCGCCAATTGTTCATGCAGTTTCGGCACAGCCGAGCCGCCATGCAGGGGATGCGAGGAGATCAGCCCGGCCAAGACCAGGCAAACGCAGCCTCCGGCAAAGAGGACGGCGGCGACCGCGGCCCCCACGGGAGCCGCCGTCCGCAAGCGCCGCCGCATGTAGCCGGCAAACGGGAACATCAGCAGCCCGGTGGCCGCGATGCCGGCGGCGGCAATGAAATGGAACTGCGGATTGTTGCGGGGATAAAGCAGCTTCGAGATGGACATCGTCCGCCAATCGTAGGCGGCCGGGTACAACGCGACGGCCAGCGCCAGCACCCCGAAATACGAACCAACCACCAGCGGCCACAACACAAACAGCAGCGTCCTCCGTCCGATGTCACCGGCGAGGTACTTCGACAACTTCATCCATGCCGTCTGACGCATGCGCCGTACTCCTGCGGCCGTTCACATTGTTCGGTGGGTCTTTTCATAGACGGGAAGGACAACCCGGGTCAGCGCCCGGCCCAAAAGGGAGCTTTCGGTGATGGGACGAGTGACCGCGTGAAGCGGCCAGTGCGCGAACACCAACAGCACGACACAAACCAGCGCGAAACAACGAACGCCGCCTGCGACGGCGCCGCCGGCTTTCTGGGTTTCCGCACCGCCGTAACGCTGACCGGCCCAGCGTCCGATCCACGACCGCAACTCGCGCCAGACCACCACCGCCCCGGTGACGAGACACGCCAGTCCGGTCAGGCTCGCGGCCTGGTTGACGAGGTGGTTCACGTCGGCCAGCGCCCGTTCCGACCAGTGCAACAGTCCGCAGCCGGTCACCAGAAAGAGCGTCGTGCTGATCGCGCCGGGCAGCTCCTGGAACAGCCCGTGCCTGCGGCCGCGGGCGACGCCGTAGGTCACGTACCCGGCCGCAAGAAGATCAACGACGCCGGCGCTCATTTATAATGAAGGAAGCTTTCGGCCAGGGTGATGGCCTTGACCATCGCCTTGGCCTTGTTGACCGTTTCCTGGAATTCATACGCGGCGGCGCTGTCGGCCACGATGCCGCCGCCCGCCTGGACGTAGGCCGTGCCGTCCTTGAGCAACGCGGTGCGCAGGGTGATGCAACTGTCCAGGTTGCCGCTGAAGCTGAAATAGCCCACGGCCCCGGCGTACGGTCCGCGCTGCGTCTTTTCCAGCTCGCTGATGATCTGCATCGCGCGCACTTTCGGCGCGCCGCTGACGGTGCCGGCGGGGAACGTGGCGCGCATCAGGTCGTAGGCGTTGCGTTGCGGCTGGAGCCGGCCGGTGACGTTGGAGACGATGTGCATGACGTGGGAGTAACGCTCGACGACCATGAACTCGTCGACCTTCACCGAGCCGAAATCGCAGACGCGGCCGATGTCGTTGCGCGCCAGGTCGACCAGCATCAGGTGTTCGGCCCGCTCTTTTTCGTCGGCGAGCAGTTCTTTCTCCAGCGCCGCGTCTTCCTCGGGCGTTTTGCCCCGCCAGCGCGTGCCGGCGATGGGACGGATCTCCACCGCGCGGTCTTCACAGCGGACGTGGACCTCCGGGGAGGCGCCGACCAGTTGAAAATCACCGAACTCCAGCAGGAACATATACGGCGACGGGTTGACCGAGCGCAGCGCGCGGTAGACGTCCACCGCAGACGCGCCGACGCGCGCCTGGAACCGCTGGGCCAGCACGACCTGGATGATGTCGCCCGCCTTGATGTACTCCTGCGCCTGCGCGATCATTTCCGCGTGACGGGCGGGCGTCATGTTGGACGCGACCTTGATCAGCGCGGGGTCCTTTTGGAATTCGACCGGCCGGGCGCTCAACGGCGCGCCGAGGTCTTCGAGGGTGTGTTGGATCTGTTCGCAGGCGCGCTCATAGGCCCCGGCAGCGTCGCCGGCCACGTGGGCGTTGCAGAGGATCTTGATCGTCTGGCTGACCCGGTCGAAGATCAGGATGCTGTCGGTGATCATGAAACAGAGCGTCGGCGTGCCCAGTTCATCCTGCGCGGGCCGCGGGACGGTGGCCTCGGTGTGATGCACGTACTCGTACCCGAGGAAGCCCACAGCGCCGCCGGTGAACCGCGGCAATCCCGGCAGCGTCACGGGTTTGAACTGCGCCATTTCCTGTTCGACCTGCTTCAGCGGATCGCCGCTGCCACCGCGCTCCACGCGGATCAGTTTGCGCGGGTTGGCGCCGACAAACGAGTAGCGCCCCAGGTGCTCGCCGCCTTCGACGGACTCCAGCAAAAAGGACGGCCCCGTCTTGCGCAGTTTCTGGTAGACCGACACGGGCGTCTCGATGTCGGCCAGGATTTCGCAGTAGACGGGGATCAGGTTGCCCTTCTCCGCCAATTTCAGGAAGTCCGCCTTGGACGGGATGATCATTTATTTCTTTCCGTAAACGGTGGACGGCTCCACCAGCTTCGGCTCGGTGATTTTCACTGTCTCCTCGCCCGTGATGCTGCGAAAGAAGCAGGATTTATATCCCTCATGGCACGCGGCGCCGATCTGCTCCACGGTGATCAGCAGGCAATCGCCGTCGCAATCGAACGCGATGTTTTTGACGTTCTGCACGTGGCCGCTGGTCTCGCCTTTCAGCCAGAATTTCTTCCGCGACCGGCTCCAGAACCAAGTCTGGCGGGTCTCGATGGTTTTGGCCAGCGATTCCTTGTTCATCCAGGCCATCATCAGCACCCGGCCGGTTCCCTCCTCCTGGATGATCGCGGGGACCAGGCCGTTGCCGTCATATTTCAATTCTTCCAACACCTTCATAGCCGCACACAAATTCCTTTCTCTCGTAACGAGCGCTTGGCATCGCCCACCGTGTATTCGCCAAAGTGGAAAATGCTCGCCGCCAGCACCGCGTCGGCCTTGCCCGCCGCCAGCACCTCGGCCATGTGCTCGATCGTGCCCGCGCCGCCGCTGGCGATGACCGGCACCGCCACCGCTTCGCTCACGGCGCGCGTCAACTCGATGTCGTATCCCCGTTTTGTCCCATCGGTATCCATGCTGGTCAACAAAATTTCGCCCGCGCCCAGCGCGGCAACGCGTTGGGCCCATTCGACAGCGTCCAGCCCCGTGGCGGTGCGGCCGCCGTGCGTGTACACCTGCCAGCGTCCTTTTCCCGAGCGTTTGGCGTCGATGGCGACCACGATGCACTGCGAGCCGAACCGTTCCGCCCCCGCCCGCACAAGGTCGGGGTTTTGCACCGCGGAGGTGTTGACGCTGGTCTTGTCCGCGCCGGCTTTCAACATGGCGCGCACGTCCTCCACACTGCGGATGCCGCCGCCGACGGTCAGTGGCATGAAACATTCGCTGGCCGTCCGTTCCACCACGTCGATCATCGTCGCCCGGTTCTCGGAACTGGCGGTGATATCGAGAAACACCAGTTCGTCGGCCCCCTGGCGGTCGTATTCCTTCGCGCACTCGACGGGATCGCCCGCGTCGCGCAGGTCCAGGAACTTGGTCCCTTTCACCACGCGACCGCGGTCAACGTCCAGGCACGGTATGATTCGTTTGGCGAGCATGGGCAGGCAGGATACACCACCCCCTCCGGTTTGTCACTTGGCGAGGCATAAGGTGTGACAAAATGGCGCAATTCCCCCCTCCTCCAATGAAAAATTTATGGTTGGACTAGGTTTGACTAGGTTTGACCGGGTTTGACCAAATTCGGCCGTTCCCGCGTTGCAAGCCCCTCTTGCTGTGGCGGTTAGCCATGATTCCACGAGTCGCCCTGCCGTCGCCGGCCGGACAGCCCCCTCGGTTATGCCCTGTGCATACATCATTCCGGCCATACAATAGCACGTTTTCGCCGTCCCGCAACTGTTTGGCGGCCGATCAACCTTCGATGTCGCCGACGATTTCCTCGACGATGTCTTCGATGGTGACGATGCCGATGGGGCGGCCTTCGGGGCCGAGCACGATGCTCAGCGGGTTGCGGCTGGCGCGCAGCACGGGCAGGACGCGATGGACGCGGTCGGTCGCGCGCACGAACTGGGGGGCCTGCATCAATTCGCGCGCGGCGGGGTGTTCGCGCGCCGCGTTTTCAAAGAGGGCTTCGTAGACGTTCACGACCCCGACGATCTTTTCGGCTTCCCGCACCGGGAGCCGGGCGTAGCCGGTCTGTTGGGAGACCGCAAACACCTCTTCGATGGCGGTCTCCGGCGCAACGGTGACGGTGCGCGACAGCGGGACCATCACTTCCTGGACGGTTTTGTAGGGAAAATCGAAAACGCCGTCGATCATTTGGCGTTCCTCGGAACTCAACGCGCCGCCGGCTTCGCCTTCCTTGGCGAGATGTTTAAGTTCCTCGCGGGTCACGAAAAAGCTTTTGGGTTGTTCGGCGTCCTTGCCCAGGCGCGTGATGCCGTGCATCAGCGTTCCCAGCAGGAACACAAACGGGGCGAACAGCCAGGCCAGCGCATTCAGCACATCGGCCACGCTCATGCACAGCCGGTGCGGATAATGGCGAAACAGCGTCTTGGGGGTGATCTCCCCGAACACGAGCAACAGGCCGGAGGCGGCGATCGTGGCCCCGAACCCGACGAGCGTGCTGCCGCCGAACAGATGCACGGCCAGGGTCGACATCGAGACGGCCACCAGCACGTTGGCCAGATTATTGCCGATCAAGGTCGTGCCCAGCAGTTTCTCGGTGTTCTCGACAAAGGTGCTGAGAATCATGGCGCGGCGGTTCTTGCGCTCGACCTCGTTGCGCAGCCGCACCCGGTTCAATGAGATCAGGCCCGTCTCGACGCCTGAAAAGAAGGCCGAGGCGAGCACGCCCGCCAGGATTGCGACCAGATGCCAGCCGATGTCCATGTCAGCTTTCCTCGATCTGCAGCACCACTTCGCGGATGCGGTTTTTGACCACTTTGCGGGCGGTGGCGCGGACGTTGCCGATTTTGACCTGTTCGCCGTCCTTGGGCAGCGCGCCGAGTTGTTCGATCATCCAGCCGGCGATGGTCTCCACGTCGGTGGCGACTGCAGGGACAGGCCGCATTGTTCGTTGACCAGTTGCAGGCGCGCCTTGCCGTTGATCAGGTAGCGTTGTTTGTCGAGCTTCTGCACCATGATGTCGCTGGCGTCGAACTCGTCTTCGATCTCCCCGACGATTTCCTCGAGGATGTCCTCGAGCGTGACCATGCCCTGGGTGCCGCCGTATTCATCGACCACGATGGCCACAGGATGTTCCTGTTTGCGGAAATTTTTCAGCAACCGGGCCGCGCTCATCGTTTCCGGCACGAAATTCGGCAATTCCACCACCTCATCCAGGTCGCGCGCGGGATTGATCAGGAACTCCTTCACATTGAGGATGCCTTCGACCGTGTCGGGCGATTCGTGGATGATCGGCACGCGGCGGTGTTTGATCTTGCGGACCGCCTCGGCCATTTCCTCCGCGCCGAGCGTGTCTTCGACGCATTGCATGTCCACGCGCGGGGTCATGACCTCTTTGACCTGCATGTTTTCCAGGGCGAGGATTTGGTTGACCATGTCGCGTTCTTCCTTGCGCACGACCCCGGCGCGTTCGCTCATGCCGAGCAGGGTGCGGTATTCGTCCTCGGTCGGGGCGCCAGTGCGGGCTTTTTGCGCGGAAAAGTAAGGGACCTGTTCGATCTGTTTGACCAGCCACATCGAGGCCGTTTCGGCGGCGCGGCGGATGCCGGCGGTGGAAGCCACGGCCGCATGCGTCACCCGGGCCAGGTGCAACGCGTAGAAGTCGGGCCGTCGAATGACCAGGGTCTTCGGGCTGACTTCGCCGACCAGCAGCAGCAGCAGCGTCATCACGGTGACCGCCAGCGTTTCCGACTGGTGCGGCCAGAGGGTTTGAATCACGTTGTAGCCGACGATGGCGGCGGAGACGTTGGCCAGGGTGTTGCCCAACAGGATGGTGGACAGCATGCGGTTCGGCTGGTCGAGCAGTTCGCTGATTTGCTGGCCCTGCTGGGGATGTTCCTGGCGCAACCGGCGGACCTGGAGCCTGTTCAGCGAGAACAGGGCGATTTCCGTGGCGGAAAAGTACGCCGAGAGCAGCAGCAGCACTGCCAGCAGGACCAGTTCAACAATCAAAGTCGTGTGCATAGGCCGGCTGGAAGCTTATGAAACTTCCAGCGGCACCGTCAACAGTGACACGAGCGGGGGGCGCGGGGCAAAAGCCGCGCACCGTTCAGGGGTGCGGGGCCGCCACGGGCGGTGTTTCCACCTGGGGCGACTGTCTGGCCGGGCCCGCGCCCGGTTCGTCCGCGCTGGCCACGGGCTGGAGCGCCTTGACCAGGATATCGATCTTGGCCTTGTCGCGCAGCTCTTTGACGTGCGTGCGGGCCACGACGGAACTCTGCTGGTACTTGAGAAACTTCTCGATGTCGGCTTTGACCTCGTCGAAGGACTGGTCCTTGGCCGGGATGCGTTCGGTGACCATGATCAGGTGGTAGCCGAACTTGCTTTCCACGATCTGGCTTAATTCATTTGTTTTCAGGGAAAAGGCCACCGCCTCGAATTCGGGGACCATCTGGCCGCGGGCGAACGGCCCCAGATCGCCGCCGTTGGCGGCGCTGCCGGGATCTTCGGAGACTTTCTTGGCCACGTTCCGCAAATTTTTCGCCGCCCTTGATGAGCGACCGGGCGGCTTCGATCTGCGCCCGTTTGGCGGCTTTGACGTCGTCGGTGGCATCGGCCGGGACGCGGATCAGGATGTGGCTGGCCCGGACCATTTCGGGCTGCTTCATCTTGTCGCGGTTGTTGGTGTAGTAGGCCTTGATTTCTTCCGGGCTCACCTTGACCTGCGCCGCGATGACGGACTCGATGTCGCCCTGGATGATGATGTTCTCGCGCATGCGGCGGATATAATCATCCTCTGTCACGCCTGATTCCTTCAGCGCGCTGGCGAGGCCTTCTTCGCCGCCCATTTGCGCTTTCATCTTGTCCATCTGTGCGCTCACCTTGGTCTCGAGATCGGGGGGCACATTCTTCAAGCCCTCCTCGAGGACCAGGGACCGGCTGATCATGTCGTCCAGAACGGTGCGTTCGAGCGTGGGGATCTGTTGCTCAGGGACCGGACGGCCCCCGCGCGAATAGCGTGAGAGCAAGGCTTGCACGGCCATATCGAGTTCTTTCCGCTTGATTTCCTTGCCGTTGACCGTGGCGACGGTCTCGCCGACCACTGCCGCCGGGGCGGCGGATGGCTGCGCGGTTTTTGGCGCCGGTGCGGCGGGAGTGGTGGCGCTATCGGCAGCGCAAACGGGTCTGAGTGCGGTGACGGCAGCGAGCAAAATAATGACGGCTGACTTTCTCATGGGGTGCCTTCCGGGTACAGTCGGACTCTTTCTTGTCTAGTTGTTCAATAGGGTCGTAAAGCGACGCACGCTAGCATGGAGGCAGAATATGGTCAAGCGAAACGAAAGAAGCAGCCGGCGTTCGAAAACGTCGACGGGTTCAGTGGCGAAACTGCGTTGTGTACCAGCTTGAGGACAGTTCACGGACTGTCAAGGGTTGTTCCGCCCCTTCCAGCAGGGCGGCGAGGGCCTGGTGCGCGACATCATCGATCTCGCTGTCTGTAACGCCCACCTTGACGGCCATGGCCACCAGCTGTTCGTATCGCCACGTGGCGCCCTGGATGATCGCGTTCTTGAGCGCGCGAAGGGCGTCGCTTTTGTCGGTTTCGTGGCTGATTTTGAGCTGCTTCATGGCTTGCTAACAAAACATAGCAGCGCTCGCGCCAACTTTCCAACGAGGGCGCAAAAAAGTCGGCCCCGCTTTACTCCTTGCGCAATCCGGCGTATATTTCCACTTGTGCGTAACGCGAGAAAAAGCGTTTTTTCGGGACGGTTCGCCAAGAACCTCTGGACGCGGCCGGTGCTGGTGGCGGCGGCGGTGTTGGTGTTGGCGCCGTTGGCGCAGGCCCATGGACAGCCGCCCGACCTGATGGTCGATTATCTGGCTCCTTCGCTGTTTGACACAAACGTCGCCCCCCCTGCCCTGGCTTCGAGATTGTTCCCGTCCGAATCCGCCTGTCGCACCGTCGCGGCGGTCCCTGTGAAAACCGGCTCGGCTCGGCGCTGGGAGAAATTTGAAGCCGATTTCGGCGTCAAGCAGCAGGACCCGTCATTGGTGAAGAGTTCGATTGAATCCGCCAAGTACAAGCTGGACGAGACGGTCTTTGCGGCGAAGGAGTTCGTGCAGAATTTCCGCTACGACACATACCTGGCGGATCTGACGACCGGCTCCGCCACGACCTCGGCGCCGCGCCGTTACTATTCGGACCCGGTGATGGACTCCTGGGAACACTGCCAGATCAGGTCCGGGGCCGAGTGGGACAAGAAGACCGGCCACGCTTTCGTGGGTGTCCGGCTCGTGCTGCCATTCGGCGACTAGTGGCTGACCGTAAAGGGCAGAGTGGAGGGTGACTGCCCGGCTGGTTGTGCCAGGAGCCTGAGGAACCGGGAATCGCTGCGGCAGTTGTTCAGCCGCGCATCGCCGCGTATCGCCTCGCGGACCTTGCCTTCGGGGCCGTCCAGCGCCATCGCCTGCTCGAGGGCATCGCAGGCGGCCTGACACTCATTGCGCGCGCTGTGCACCAGCGCAAAGTTATACCACCCCGCTGGATCTTGCGGGAAACGATGGGTGACCACGGAGAGCAATTGTTCGACGCGGTCCAGGCGGTTGAGTTGCGCATAGTAACCGGCCATCTGCAGCAGGTCGTTGGACGACAATTCGGCCCGGGCCGAGAGAGTGTCCACCAGCGAATCCAGGGCGTCCATCCGCCGCGCGCGCGCATAGGCCGCCACGAGTTCCAGCGCGACCGGCAGGTTGTCCGGCTCGGCGCGGTATTGCGTTTCGAGTTGCTTGGTCTGGCCGGCCTGCGTCTTCAGGCTCGCCACGGCCTTGATCACCTCGCGGATCTGCGGATTGTAGGGGTCAAGTTTCTGGTAGCTGGCCAGCACGGCCGTGGCGTCGTCGAAGCGGGCCAGGTTGATGTAGAGTTGCACCAGTTGAAAGTTCGCCTCGGAGTTGTCCGGGCACAGGGCGATCGCCTGCTGGAAAGCGTACTCGGCTTCGTCGGCCATCCTGCGGAATGCATACAACTCGCCATCGGCCGTGCGCAGCTTCGAAAACGTCTTCTGTGCCAGTTCATCATGTCTGTATTTCGGGTCCGCATCGAGTTGATGAAACAGGTCGTCCCAATACGCGCGGTCGCGGCCCACGACCGCGGAGTCCAGCGCGGCCACGGGTTCCTTGTTCAGCCGCAACAGGATTCCGTATGGTTCCGCGTAGGGATACATCCAGGAAAGGGCGTAGCCTTCTTCGACGTAGAAGGTGTGTTTGTCCTTGTTGTTGTCGAACACCATGCGGGCCAGGTATCCGTTGATGGCCATGATGCTCAACATGCCTTGCACGCTGACGTGGCCGTGTTCCACCTTGACCTCTTCGCCGGGCAGGGGCGCCCGCGTGCGCAATTCCTCCACGTATTTCTGGAACGCGAGATCCATGTCCTTCTCCGCCGGGATCCAGAGGGTCTGCCGGGGATAGGCTTGATCGCGCCCGAGCCAGCGCTCGATACCGGAGTCGTTCGCCGGCCGGCCGTCGCCGTAATGGTCGCGAACCGCATCCAGGTAGCTGGCATTGGCCAGCGCGTTTTGGGTGATGATGTAGACGTCGCGGCGGTCAAACGTCCCGCTTTCGGGACAGTCCGGCACGCGGGTCTTCACCGATGCCGGCGCCTGGCTCTCCACGAAAATCATGTAGCTGGCGATGAATTGGCCCGGGTCAGTTCCGCCGAACAACACCGCGTCCCGGTCCATTTCGGGATATCCGCCGTCGGGTTTGAACATGTGGTAGCCGAACTGGTAGCCGAAATTGTGGTCGCGCTGCCCGCTATCCGCCCAGTTGCGCCAGATCGAATAACCCGGCAGCAGCAGGACAATGATGGCCACCGGCAGTGCCGCCGTTTCCAGGCCCGTCTTGCGGCCAAGGAGGTACCCGGCCCCCAGGATCAGACCGTACCCGATCCAAATCGTATAGACACAGTGCGCCGGGAGAAAGAAAACGCGGTCGGCGACCTGGCTCTGCCGCTCAAACGTCGGGTTCAACAAAAAAATCGATCCCACCCCGAGGAACACAAACGCAACCAGCAGAAACCGCATCCAGTCCCGGTCGCTCCCGGCCAGGTCACGATAAAAGAACAGCGCCACGAGCGCGAGCAGGGCGTAGACGATGTTGAATTGCTGCTGCAGGCCGTCGAACAGGATATTGATCTGTCCCCACAATTGCAGCGTCGAGCGTTCGGTGTGCATCTTCTCGTATTGGCCGCGGATGAGATGGTGGAAGAACCCGTCCAGCGTTTGCGTGTACCCCCAGTTCATCGGCGGATTCGTGCGGGATGCCAGCGGCTCGTACAAATAAAAGGCCAGCCCCAGCAACACCACCAGGTACAACAGCAGCACCTGCGGCCAGCGTTGCATCAGGCCCGGCCCCTCCCCCCATAGGATGTACAGCCAGGCGCCCGACCCAAGGACCACGACGCCGACCACGATCATCGAAAACGTTCCCTGGCGGAGCGGACTGTGATGCGTGAACATCAGGCAAATGATGCCGCCAATGATCACCGCCAGGACCGGCGCCAGCACGTCACGCCCCAGCTTTTTGTCGACAAACCAGATGTAGGCCGGGAAGGCCACGGTCAGCAACAGCAGCGTCTGCTGCGCCGTCAATCCCGCGCCCCAGAAGAACCCCGCCAGATAAAGCCTCCACAGCCTGTCCGTCTCGAAGCTCCAGCGGTACAGCAACACGAGCGTGGCCATCAAGAGGAAAGCGTTCAACCCGTAGATTTGCGCCACCACGGCCTGGGACCACATCACCGGGCAAAACGCCAGCAGCAGTCCCGCCGCCAGCGCCCCGGCCGGAGCGATCAAATTGCCCACGCGTTCCGCAACGGCTTCCTGGAGGAACCCGGCCCGCTCCAGCATCGCGCGCCCACTCCGGGATATCAACAACGTCGTCAGACCGACGGCCAGGGCGCTGAAGAAGGCCGACATCAGATTGATCCGCCAGGCAATGTTGCCGACGGGCACAAGGCCCTGCCAGATCCAGGCCAGGATCGTCCAGAGCGGATAGCCCGGCGGATGCGGCACTCCCAGCGAACGCGCGGCTGTGAGAAATTCGCCCGAATCGCCCAGCGTCACGCCAGGGGCCAGGGTGCAGCAATAGCCGGTGAAGGAAATCAGCGCGGCAGCGCCAAACGCAATCAGGTCCCCCCGGCTCCAAAAGCCGGCGCCCCCCCGCCCTCCCGGGTCCGCAGCCCGTGGTGACGGCATCTGCTCGGACGGATCGCTCATGCTTGGGGTTTGTTCATGGTGGACTTCCCGTGCGCGGCCGGGGCAGGAGACCGGCGAAAACCGTGGGAAAAGGCCAGCAGCCAGACCATCCAGAGTGCTTCCCCCGCAGCCATT
>CAWFPN010000008.1:0-61346 GCA_963817685.1 uncultured Verrucomicrobiae bacterium
TAGCAACTGTCTTTTCATGTGGGTTGGAATTCTGGGGTTTTGAGCAGGTGATTGAGCAGGATGATGAGCTTGCGCATCACGGCCACCAGCGCCACCTTCGGCGCTTTGCCTGCCGCCAGCAGCCGATGGTAGAAGACCTTGAAACGCGGGTTGGAAAAGGCGGCAACCAAGCCAGCCATGTACAGCGCCCGCCGCGCGTTGGCCCGGCCGCCTCCGATGAGCCGGTGGCCGCGACGAGGCCCACTGTCACGATTCAACGGCGCTACTCCGGCCAAGGCGGCGGCTTGCCGGCGATTGAGCGTGCCCAATTCCGGCATGCTGGCCAGCAACACGACAGCCGTAATGTGGCCCACACCGCCGACCTGACACAGCCGCGCTACCTTTTGGGCCAGCAGGGGCTGGGCTTGGACCAACTCGGCAATCCAGGTTTGGAGTTGTTGGAGCTGGCGATCCAGTCCCAGCAGATGACGACGCACCTGGCGGCGAAGCGCCGGGTGGACGGTGTGCTCCAAGCGGTTGTGTTCGGCTGTGCGCAACTGCTGGACTTGCTGGCGGCGCGCCACCAATTCGGCCAATTGACGTTGGGCCAGGCTGGCAACGGCCGTGGCCGAAGGCTGCAGCCGTTGACCGAACTCAGCCAGAACCCGCGCATCGATGCGGTCGGTTTTGGCCAACCGGCCTTGCGCGCGGGCGAAATCGCGGGCCTGGCGCGGATTGACGACACTGACGGGGATGGCCGCCTGCTGCAGCGCCACGACGGCAGCGCGTTCATAACCGCCGGTGGCTTCACAGACGACCTGGACCTGGCCGAAGGGGCGCAACCAGCGCAACAGGGCGCGATGGCCCTTGGCATCATTGGGCAGCTGGCGGTGCTGCGCTTGGGCGGAGCCCACGGCACACAGATCCAGCGTGGCTTTGGCAACATCCATTCCGACATAGACGAGGGGCGATGACATTGGTTAGACTCCTCCTTGCGATGCGAGCAGGTCGCGGCGCCCAGGGGGCCGATGACCGCTCTGGCAACTGTTCGAGTTTAGCAACAGAAAGCGCGGACGGATCTGGCTACCAACGGGCAGGCGCAAACCGAACCGAGGGCGACTACGATCTCGTCCGCGCCGCGCCCTTGGGGGGCATGCCCCCCAAGGGCCGCTCTGCTGCTCCCACTCCCGTGGGAAACCAAAGGCGAGAATACCACCAATCGAAGATACAAGGGCGGCTTGGCTCAAGCCGCCTCCTGTCCCCTGATCTATGCCCTCTGCATATATCATGCCGGCCGGTACCATCGCACATTTCCGGCATCTCCGCCAGTCGAGATCGGACAAAAAGTTGATTCCCGCCGATTCAGTCTCCGGCCCTAGGCTCACGCGGACCGGCGGACGGCATCAGAAGATGAACTGGGCCTGCGCCCATAAATGTTGCACGTCAACATGGGGGGCGGAGATGACGGGGGGGGCGGCGTCGGCGCCCTCATAATAGGCATATTTGAACAGGGTGCGCCAATGTTTGCCAAAACTTTTGGCCACCAGGAGATCGAATTCCTGGCCGTAATCGCCGTTGCCGTAATCGGCGTCGAATTTGTGGTAGACGAAACGCACCGGGATTTGCGCCGGCAGCGTGACCTGGACGTACCCGTAGAGGTCGTGCAGTCCATCCGGAGGGATTACGACAAACAATCCGGCCCAACCGTCGAACACGTGGGTGGACAGCGGTGTCCGGAACGACGCCCGTCCTCCGGCCGGTCCGGTGTTCAGGCCGCTGCCGAGGTCTTCCCAGCCGGCGCCGGCGGCAAAGGGCTGGTAACAGGCTCCCATCTCCGCGTTCACATAGTCGGCGGAGTATTGGAGTTTGCTGTCGCCGTCATTCTTCTGCCAGGCGAATTCCGCGCGGTAATCAAGCGCCAGCTTGTCGTTGAGGGGCGCGTAACCGGCGAAATAGCCGCCGTAGGTGGCGCAGGAATTATTCGCGCCGGCGGCGTTGTTCAGGTCCAGCAGGTAGGCATAGCCGACGAACCGGCCGTACTCCCAGCCGGAGTAGGAGATGTTCGCCAGGTGCGAATCGGAATGATAATCGGTATAGATCGCGGGCAGGCCGGGCACGTCGCCATAGACGCGATGCACGTCCCAGAGGTAGCTGTAGGACAGGTCCAGGTGGTCAATGGGCTGGACGTGCGCCGAGGCGGCGTCGAAGGTCTGAAGGTTTTGGCGCCAATCCACGGCGCTGATAAAGCGCTGGTTGTCCAGGTCGAGGCGCTGGCGTCCGCCTTTGATGTTAAAAATATTTGTGTACGAGTAACCCAGCCAGGCCTGGTCCAGGTCCGTCACGGGCGGATCGGGGACCACGGGTTTGTGGGTTTCGCCATTGGAACCGGCGGCGTTATAATTGTCTTCCGAGCCAATGACGCTGGTGTTTTGGGCCTGGACCATCGCTTGAAACCCATAGAGCGGCGCGGTCGTGTAACCCACCCGGGTGCGGACGGTGGGCGCGTAGGAGGCGGAGGTGATGGATTTGACGCCTTTCTCATCGTCGAATTCCAGGCGCGCCCTGACGTCCAGGTCGAGTTTTCCTTTGGCCAGCGCATCGGGGATTTTCCCGTTGAGAAATTTCTCGACCACGTTTGTTTCCGCGGGCGGGGCGGGAACGGCCGCCGTGGGCGGCGCCGGCGGCTGTCCGGTGCCCGGTTTTGTGAAGGGCAATTGTTGCGCGAAAGTGGGGACGGTCAAGGCAAGGACCAGCGCTCCGGCAGCCAGGATTTTTTCAAGGTTGGGTATGTGTCTCATATGGTTGGAACCTGATGGCTTCTATTCACCGGCATACCCATTGCGAAACAACGCCGCCAAATAAAGGATGATTTTTCCACGGCCCGTCCCGGCCAATAGTAACGTTTGTATGGATGCCACCAGCCACGCCGTTCGATGTCAATCGTTGCGATTGCTCTGCCTCTGCGACCCGTCAACGAAGATAGTAAAACGGCATGCCGCAAAAAAAGCACCAGATGATTTTCCACTTAAAGTGTAACGGGTGGACTTGCCGTTTTTCCGTGAAGTCCCATCAGCGGCGTTGTCTTCGCCGGGGCTTGGAATGCGATTGCGTCCTGGGGCGGGGTGGCTTATCTGTAGGCGGGAATGATTCGACGGCGTGATCAGATTCGGTTGAGTGTGCAGAAGCTGGGGCTGCGCAAGAAGCGGGCGGCGTTTTCGATCATTTCGGTGGCGCTGGGGGTGATCGTGGTGGTGGCGGTGGATTCGTTGATCGGCAATGTGCGGGACGTGATCCTGAAGACGAATTTCACGGAGGACATCGACAAGGACGCGATCAAGGTCTATGCGGTCAATGATCCTTACGAGTTTGCCTTGTCGCGCGAGGACCGCAAACAGCAGAAACAGCGGCGGGTGCAGTTCCTGACCGAGGCCACCTTTGAAGAAATCCGTTCGTGGCCCCACGTGGAGACGGCAGACCATCCGGTGGACGTGCAGCCGGTGACCATCGACGCGTTTGCCGAGCGGCCGCGGCCGGTGTCGCAGGTGACGGGGTTGCCGGAGGCGATGCTGGCGCGGTACGTCAAGGCCCCGCAATCGCTGGCGGCCTGCACCAACGCGATCCCGCTGGTGGTGGGCGAACGCTATGTCCGGCTGGGTTACGACGCGAAGAAGAAAAAGTTTTTGGCGGAAAACGGCGACGCGGTCAACGGGTGGATCGGCCGCGAGTTGACGCTGAGGGTGGGCGACAATTATGCCGTGTTGTCCGGCTACCAATTCGATTACCAGAAGAAGGAATGGAACGTGGTGGACCCGGACGATCTGGCGCAGCAGCGCGAGCAGATTGACCGGAGTCTGCGCGAGCAGTACGACCCGGCGATCATCAGTACGACACTGGCGTTGAAGGGGCGGATTGTGGGGTTGTGTCCCGGCAACCGGGTGCTGATGCCGCTGGACGCGGCGCTTTCGTGCGAGAAATGGATCACGCAACGCAGGGAACTGGCGTTGTTGCGTCCGGCGGAGCGGGCCGACGAGGTGGAGTACGGGGACAACGGGCGCGAGACGCCCCGGGCGGGTGAATTCAACGAAGGCATGGTGCTGGTCAAGGCGGGCGCCAACGCGGAGGCCGTGGCGGAAAAGATCCGCAAGATGGGGTTCCAGGCGTCCACGCGGGCCAGCGCGTTTGAGGCGTTCGTCAAGGACCTGGACGCGGGGATCCGGATTGTGAAACGGATTGCGTTCGCGTTTGGCGCGGTGATTTTAGGGATTGCCTGCGGGCTGCTCTGGAGCACGACTTCGCGGACGGTGTCCGACAGCCGGGTGGATATCGGTTTGTTTCGCGCGCTGGGAGCGACCAAGGGGGACATTCGGCGGTTGTTTCTGAGCGAGGCGGTGCTGCTGGGGTTGCTCGGCACGCTGGCGGGGATGTTGATGGGCTGGTCGGTGGCGTACTACATCAGCCACTGGGTGCTGCGGGCCGTCCGGGCCACGATGACTGATCCGGAGGAATTGTTGATGGTGCCCGGCTCGATTTTCACGGTGGACGTCCAGTTTTGCCTGACACTGCTGGCCGGAGCGGCGTTTGTGTCGCTGATCGCCGGCCTGATGCCCGCCAACCGCGCCGCGCGGATCGACCCGGTCAAGGCCTTGAAACGGGAATAGGCGGCGGGTCTGCTCAGAACGCCGGAATCAGCGCGGCGATGGACTGGAAGGCTTGCTCGAGTTCGGCCGGGTTAGTCGTAATCAGGGCGGCGCCCGCTGGTTCGTAGGGATTGTATACCGGGCTCTGTGGGTCGTTGGCCACTTCCTGGAGAAAATTTGTGTTCACGGGATCAATAGGGGATGTGCTCAGCCCGACGGCGAAGACATAGATTCCCTGGGTGCGCATTAGGTTAGCGACCTCGACGGCCTCGTACTCGGCTTCCGTGGTGACGTTCTGGCGCAGGAACGGCTCTGCTATACCGGTTTCCGTGAGGAAATAGCCTTGTCCTCCACAACAGGGCGGAGTGCCGCCGTTGGAAAGGTAGCAGGTGGGATCATTTTGCTGTGAAACGGTGTTGCTGGCGTTGCTTTGCCAAAAGCCAACATAGGTGCTGTTGTCATAACCCCCGATAATCCACGGTGACTGCGGTGGGCAATTCAACCGTTGTTCGATTATGTTGGGCGAATCATCGGCGAAGAATACGGCCACCTTGATCGCCTGTAGACCGGGCAGGTTGCTGGCGGACGCCAGCTGGTTGGAGGCAAGGACCAGGCCGCCGATGGAGAAGGTGCCGCCAACGTATTCAAGGTTGCCGGCTGCCGTGGAGATGGCCGTCCTGAAGACATTCGTTAGCGGAACGTCCGCGGTGGCGATGGTGGCGTAACTGACCATGCCCGCCTGGTCGTAGTTGTCGGTAAAATCGTTGATGAAGTCTGTGACTGCGCCGGGCAGGGATGCGGCTCCCCCCCCGACAATCGGGTTCATATCACCGTCACGGGACAACACCAGGGACATGATCAGCGGGGGACGGCCCAGGACGATTTTGTAGAACCGCTGCGAGACGGTGCTGGCGCCGAGGTCGGTATAGACAAGCGTCGAGTCAAACGGGCCGGCGGTGA
Source organism: uncultured Verrucomicrobiae bacterium (assembly GCA_963817685.1). Lineage (GTDB taxonomy): Bacteria > Verrucomicrobiota > Verrucomicrobiia > Palsa-1439 > Palsa-1439 > CAWFPN01. The sequence goes on from CAWFPN010000008.1 coordinate 5,577, forward strand.
TTGTCCCGTTGGTAAAGACCTGCCAGGGGCCGGTGGGTGAACTGGCGTAGGCCACGTGGAATGTCCCGGTTGGTTGGACGACGGGCCAGACAAGCGTGACCGACCCGTCCGTGTTTCGCACGATATATTGGACACTGAAGGCCGGCTGCGCATTGGTGCGGATGGCGAATGCGAGCAGGCAGACGCAGAGGAGAGCTGTTGGCTCGATCCAGGTGCTGGCTTTTGCCTGCCTGTTCATCTTCCGGACTGTCAGTCTAGTGGATGGGGAGTTCCTGTCAATCTTTGTGCGGCTAACCTGGCGAGGGCCTGGTGTGTTGAAATTGTCAGTAGCTCTGGATTTGCGAGGCGATTGCCTGGAAGACCTGGTTGAGTTGCGCGGGAGTGTTGGCGATCAACGCTTCGCCCGTGGGCTGGGTGGGATCATAGGTCGGGCTGCCGGGATCGTTGGCCATTTGTTGGAGATAGTTGGTGGTAACGCCGGCGATCGGGCCGGCCCCCGCCAGGCCGATGGCGTAGACGTAGGTTGCCTGGGAGCGAATCAGGTTGGCGGTGGTGATGGCGCGGTATTGGGCTTCGGCGGTGACGTTGGAGCGGATGAACGCTTGCAGGGTCCAGTACTGCTGCGAGAAGAAGCCGTTGGTGCTGCAGCCGCAGCCCGTCGGTGCGCCGCTGTCGGCCAGGGCGCACGTATAACCGTTTGACTGGGCCAAGGCCGTCTCGGGCGTGTTGGCGTTCCAGAAAAAGACGGCGTCGGTGGAATCCGCGCCGCCATAATTCCACGTCGTTGGGGAGGGGCAGCTGAAGATGTCATTGATCATGTTGGCCAACTCGTTGGTGAAGAACACGACGACCCTGGACTCGCCCTGGGTGGTGGCCGCAGCGGTGGCGCTTTGGAGCAGCGCGTTGGTCAGGCCGCCGGCGGAGAAGGCGCCGCCCGCGTAGGGGAGGTTGGTGACGGCGGTCATGACGGCGCGCCTGAAAACGTTGGTCATGGGAACGTCCGCGTTGGCGGTGGACGCGAAGCTGACCATGGCCATCTGGTCGAAATTGTCGCTGAAGTCGTTGACGAAATTGGTGACCGCGCCGGGCAGGACGGTGGCGCCCATGGTCGAGTTGGTTACTGCCGGGTTCATCGAGCCGGACCGGTCCAGCACGAGCGTCAGGATCACCGGTGAACGTTTGATCCTGAGTTTGTAGAACCGTTGCGAAGCGGCGACGGCGTTGGTATCGGTGTACTGGAGCGCCAAGGCGTTTGTGCCGGCCTTCAATTGGCCGTCCGGAAAGTCCAGCCACGTGCCGGTCGGCGACCCGGAGTACATCACGTGGTACGTCCAGGAGGGGACGACGGGCCAGGTGATCGTGACCGACTTGTTCGGGTTCTTCTGGACGCCTTGGATGACGAAATTCGTCTGTGCCAGCGCCCCACCACAACAGGCAAGAAGACAGATGAATACGGCCCGCGGAATACGCACCCTGTTTCCCTTTGTTCCCTGGTTAAAACCCTTCCGCCAGCGAACCGTCCCACTCAGACGGCATCACTTCCGGATGTTGCTTCTCCGATATCTTTCTCCGGCTTCGGAGAACAATAGTATAACCCGAAAATGCCGTCTGGTCAATCGGTTCCACGAAAAGGCGTCAAGAAATAAGCGAATGCACGCCTGTCGTCTGCGGGTCTGGCGGCGAGTTGGAAGTGCTTGCGCCGCAAACGGTAAAAAAGCCGCGCGGGGCCACGGGGCCCCGCGCAACATGCTTGGAGGTCTATGTGTCTTGTTTCAGTTTAGACGGCTGCTTCCGCCCGCTCCGCGGTACGGATGCGAACCACCTCTTCGACGGGGAAGACGAAGATTTTTCCGTCACCGATCTTGCCGGTGCGCGCCGCTTTGATGATCATTTGCACGGCGTCGTGGGCTTTTTCGTCGGTGAGGACGATTTCGAGTTTGATTTTGGGGAGGAAGTCGACGACGTACTCGCTGCCGCGGTAGATTTCCGTCTGGCCTTTCTGGCGGCCGAAACCTTTGACTTCGCTGACGGTCATGCCTTCGACGCCGATCTCGGCCAGGGCGTCTTTGACTTCCTCGAGCTTGAACGGTTTGATGATGGCTTCAATTTTTTTCATGTATTCACTTTTGCGTGTCTGAGGTTGTTATTCCTTGCCTCCGGTTTGGAAGCTGGGATAGCCGAGCACGCCTGTTTCAGAGACGTCCAGGCCCTGGATTTCCACTTCGGGCAGCACACGGAGCCCGACGAATTTGTCGACGATTTTCCAAAAGACCCACGAAACGCCAAAGGCCCACACCAGCAGCGTGCCGCAGCCGATCAACTGCGCGCCGAGTTGCCCCCAGTCGCCGTGCAGACAGCCTTTCACGGGGCCGCTGACGCCGTTCCAGGCGCCGCCGTAGTCGGCCGACCCATCGGCGAAGATGCCGACGGCCAGCACGCCCCACAGCCCGCTCGTGCCGTGGGTGGAAATGGCGCCCACGGGGTCGTCGATTTGAAATTTGTCGCAGAAATTCACGGACCAGCACACCAGCAGGCCGGCAACGACGCCGATCAGGAAACCGGCGGGCGCGCCCACGAACCCCGCCGAGGCGGAAATGGCCACCAGACCCGCCAGCAAACCGTTGCCGACGAGGGTGGGATCGGGTTTACCGCCGATGAACAGCGTATAGCCCCACGAGGCCAGCGCGCCGCCCGCGCCCCCCAGCAAGGTCACCACCGCGATGATGCCGATGCGATTCAAATCGCCGCCCGAGGCCAGCGCCGCGCGGCCGGTGGTGAACCCAAACCATCCGAACGCCAGAATGAGACAACCGGCCAGCGCCATCGGGATATGATGGGCGGGCAGGGGATTGATCCGGCCGCCTTTGCCGTATTTGCCGATGCGCGGGCCGAGGACGATGGTCCCGGCCAGGCCGCACAGCCCGCCCAGGGCGTGCACGACGCCCGAGCCGGCGAAATCAACGTAGCCGTGTCCCAAGCCGCAGTTGGCCCCGAGATGCGCGAGCCAGCCGCCGCCCCAGGCCCAGTTGCCGAACAGCGGGTAGAGCAGCATCGACACGAAACAGGCGTAAATGTAGAAACTTTTCAGGCTCCAGCGCTCGGCCATCGTGCCGGTGGGAATCGTCGCGGCCACGGCCATCAACACCACTTGCGAGAAAAAAAGCGTAAAGACGCCGAAGTTATAGACGTCGCCACAGAGAAAAAAGCCTTTGGTGGCAAAGAGACCGAACGTTTTTCCGAGGAGAATGATGCCCACTTCCCGGGCCGCGGTGAGCCCCGGTGTGCCGCCGAGGGCGGGCACGGGCATGCCGCCCTGCATCAGCGCGAACCCGCAAATCCAGAACCCCGCCGCGCCGAGCACGTAGGTCATCAGGGTCATGAACGTCGTGTGCGCCGCGTTTTTGGCGCGGCATAATCCCGTTTCCACCAGCGCAAAGCCCGCCATCATGAGCATCACCAGACAGCTGGTGATCAGCGTCCATTCCACGGACAGCGTGACGGCGGCGGGCAGGATGGTGGCGTCTGGTGGGAGCGTTTCAGCCGCGCGGGCGGTGGAGGCGGTGCTGGCCAGGCCCGCGAACAGCAGGCCTGCCAGCACCGAACCACCCAAGGTTTTCGCCAGATTTGGCTTTAACCTCATTTCGTTTCAACTTCTCCGATCAGCCCTTAGAACAGGTAGGCAACGCCCATGGCTGCCGTGACCTGATCGCGCTTGCCGTTGAACGCGGTGTCCGACGTAGCGCGGTCCCAACGCAGTTCAGGACGGACTTGCAGGTTGCCGAACGGCTTGTAGTTCACGGTCGCGGTCAAGCCGTACAACTCTTTCGGAGCGGTCGTGAACGAGGCCGCTGTGGTCACAAACGCGGCGTCGCCGGTTGTGCCGGTGGCCCCGCTGTTTGCGCCAAACGGTGTGCGAACACCGCTCTTGTCCCGCAGATAATCAGCGCGCAAGGCAAGTTCAACCTTGTCGGTGAAATCGTACGTCGCCCACGCGCCGGCGGCGCACCAATCGGCGTGTTTGATGAGGGTGCCCGATCCATCCGCCACGGGTGCCTGATCTTCCATGCCGCAATCCAACTGCAACCAGGCATTCAATTTGTCGCTGCCCAGCTTGTTGCGGTTGACCACGATTTCCGCGCCCTTGCGCCAGGAGTGATTGTTGGCCGCCTGCTCAGGACCGGTGTAGCCGAGCAACCCAATGGTCGTGTTGGCGTCAGGAGCGATGCCGAGACGGCCAAAGTACGACTTGGATTCGTTGTTGTCCGGCAACGTGTCCCAGCCGTTACAGACAATGAACTCCGTATCGATCACCGGGGTCCACTGGTAGGCCAGCTGAAGGCCCGTCTGCGTGAAGTTTTCCACGTAGATGAACTGATTGCCTTCCGACAGGTTCGGGTTGGAGACTTCTTCGATCACTTCCACACCCATCAGCGAGACCATCTTGCCGACGCTGACCTTCAAACCAGTGCCAATGGGAATATTGAAGTCCACAAAGGCCTGTTCCAGATCGCCATCGGTGCCGAGGTTGAATGTCCCGGCCCCGCCGTTACCCGAGTGAATCAACGCGGCATCCTGGCCGAAGATCAAGTCCGTGCGGAACCCGGCATTCCAGTTCGTCGGGTCCTGGCTGACCGGCTTCTCCAAGGCCAGCTTGAACTTGTTCACGGTGAACGAGTTGTTGTTGGCATCGAACAGACGACCAGCAGCGATGGTTGCCCCATTGTTTCTGCTGAAGTCGTAGAGGTAAGACGCAGAGACAAACCCGCTCATCTCAACCTGGTTGAGGAAGTCGAGCGATTTGCCCGTTACACTGGCCTGCATCACGACCTGGGTGCTCTTGCCTTCCAGATCGTTGACCTTGTCTTCGAGTTGTTTGATTCGATCCAATAGTTTCTGTTGGTCGGCTGGAGCTGCGTCATCCGCCCGTGCCACTGCGGCGGCGACCAGCAGCGCTGCTGCGCAAACGCCAGCCACCCTCACCTTATTCGCCCGTCTAGTCATGAGTCCTCCTGATACTGCTTGTTGTTGGGTTCTGTTGTTGGTTCTGCAGTGCTACTCCAAGATCACGCGGTTGCCTGCCTCATCGGACGGTGACCTTGAAATTTAGTCGGCATCAGGCGGGCTCTTACCGAGACCGGAGCCATCGCCATAGGCCTTTCTGGTGTCTGAAAAAAATCGCACGGGTCAGGGTGTGTGCAACCGTCATGCCACCGATGCAGGCCGTATTCGTAAGATGCTTGATTGCAAATCTTTACGCTTTCAGTATGCATTGGAATCAGCGGAGAATCAGTTGATTGCTAGCCATGCTGGTCAAATCGATACACAATCGAAACGACTCCTCAATCATTGGCCGATTAAAGTTCATGCCGTTTTTCAAGTGAAACGGATTTTCCCTGCCCCCAGCAGGTTGAGAAAATACTCTATGGCAAGAAGCTCGCCTCAGGCAAGCTCGGAAAGTCCCGATGGGGACGCCAGTTACCGCAGATCGGGCGCCAGCATGACCCTACGCTTGTCCCGCCGGTCCGGGCGACGGAGGGAATCAGGGCGACGTTTTCGCCGGCGCGTTGGTCGTCGTCAAGGCGGTTGTGTTCGTCGTGCCCGGCTCGGTCTTGGTGGCGGGCTTGCCCAGCAAGTCGCGCCGGCTGCTGTAATAGTTGGAGTCGATGCTCGTCTTGCAAGCGCCCAACAGCAGGGTGGACCCCAGAACCACCAGTAAGCGTCTACGTGTTCTCATGGTCTTCAATCAACGCACGCAGGTGTAAAACAAAACAGTTCTCAGCGCAAGCGAAAGCTTGTGGATCAGCGCGCTAATGCCGGCGTCCGGTGTGCAGGGCCAGCCAGAACAGCGCCGCAAAGGCCGCCAGCGTCCCCAGGGCAATGAAGCCGTACTTGCGCGCGTTCCGCCAGTTGTTCTTCCATTGCTTCGGTTCCTGCAACCGCTCGACGCGGCCGGTGACCTCCACTTGTTGCGGGTCCTGCAGGTCCTGTTTCATGGCCGCGGCGGACAAATACCTCTTGGCGGGGTCGCGCTCCATCGCGTGCAGGATGATCTCTTCGATTTGCGGGGACAGGTTCGGATTGAGTTTGCGCGGCGCGACCGGGTCGCCCGACAGCCGCGCGTTCATGATGACCAGCGCGTTCTCGCCTTCAAACGGGGGATGGCCCGTGAGCATTTCGTAGAGGATGGCGCCCAGGCTGTAAATGTCGGTGCGCGCGTCGCCGCGTTTGCCTTTTACCTGTTCGGGGGCCATGTAATCGGGCGTGCCCATCGCCGGTGTGAACCCCGTGAACGTGATCCGGCGTCCGTCGCCGCCCCGGGCGATGCCGAAGTCCATCAACCGGATGGTGCCGTCGTAGCAAATCATGATGTTCTGCGGCTTCAAATCGCGGTGCGTGATGCCTTGTCCGTGCAGGTATTCCAGCGCCTCGCAGATGTGGATGGCGAACTTCAGCGCGTCGGTCAGCGGCATGGGGCTGACGTTCTGCAGCAGGTGCGACAAGGTGTAGCCGCGCAGGTATTCGGTGACGATGTAGGGCCGGCTCTTCTTCTGGACGGGAATGAATTTCAGGACGTAGGGATGGTCGAATTTCAGCCCGATTTCCTCTTCCCGCAGGAAGCGCGCGAACGCGCCCGGATCGCTCTCGAACTGGAGGTGCGGCACCTTGATCGCCACCATGGACTTGGTGGTCCGGTCCGTGGCCCGGTAAATCGTGGCCATGCCGCTGCGGCTGACGATCTCGTGGACAAAAAACCGGTCGTCGAGCAATTGTCCGGCCTGGACCTCGGCGCTGGCGGCCGGCTGCTCGGTGGGTTTGTGATAGACCGGCGCTCCCCGGTACAGGCCCACTTCCTCGACTTCGTCGATCGCGATGACCTGCACGGACGTGTTGTCTTCCGTGCCGCGTTGCTCGGCCAGGGCCACCAGTTGGCGGCAGGCCAGCGGCGGCGCGTAGCGGCCGACGATGTCGCAGATCTCCCCGTCGGTCACGCAGGTGTGCAAGCCGTCGCAGCACAGCACGAGACGGTCGCCCTTGAGGACCGTGACCTCTTCGACGTCGACGCGGACGGTCGGTTCCTGGCCCACGCTGCGGGTGAGGATGGAGCGGTTTTCGCTGCGCTTGGCTTCCTCCTCGCTGATCAGGCCGAACTTGCGTTGCATGGCCACGTAGGAATGGTCGGTGCTGACCTGTTTGATCTCGCTGCGGCGCACCAGATAGACGCGGGAGTCGCCGACGTTGCCCACGGAGACCTGGTCGTTGCGCAGGATGGCCGCCGCCAGCGTCGTGGCCATGCGTGTGCGCGAATTTTTTTCCAGGTCCTTGTCGTAGACCGCGACGTTGGCCGCGTTGAACACCTGCATCAGCAGCTGCTGGGACGGGGTGCCTTCCTTGGCTTCCCGGAAGGCCTTGATGGCGGTCTCCACGGCCAGACGGCTGGCCACTTCACCCCGGCCCTGGCCGCCCACGCCGTCGGCCAGCAACGCGATCGCCCCGCGCGATCGTTTCTCCTCCAGCGTGTCCGGCTGCCAAAAGCCGACGTAGTCCTCGTTGTTGGGCCGCACGGGGCCCGCCGATGATAGTTCCGCGTAGGTGACTTCCATATCTTGAGCCGCAGACGCTACCCGTCCGGCGCTTTTGTTGCAAGCTCGTTAAACGGCAACGGCCGCCCCCCTTGCGGGGGGCGACCGTACCAGGATCGATGATTGCCGGCTCGATTAAGCCGACACCGACATCGTGGCGGTTGACGGTTTGGAGGCCAACAACACGGTCTTGCCTCTCGCCTTGCTGCTCTTGGCGAAGTAAACCGCGCCGTACGCGCCCCACAGGCCAACGACGGCCAGGGCGATATACGACTCGTGCCAGCTCATGCCGGCGACCGTGAACGGCCCGATCAGGTAGAACAACATACAGCAGAGGTTCGCCAGCAACCCGAACAACGGGACGAGCACGTGCTTGAACCCGCTGAAGGTGTGGTGTTCCTTGAACGCCACCATGGCGACCCAGCAGGTGATCATATACAGCAGGAACGTGCCGAAGTTACTGACCAGCGTCACGACCAGCAACGAATTGGGCAGCGACACGTATTTGTCCGGCGAGAAGATGCCGAAGCTGTACCAGATGTTGTGATACTTCGGATCCAGCGGCGCCGGGGCCGAAGACTGCGCGCCCAGGTACAACGTCACTGTGACCCATGCCGATGAAGATCGACAGGATGCCCAGCGTCCAGATCGCGCGGTACGGCGACAGCGTCTTGCCGTGCAACAGGCCGAAGTGCGAGGGCACTTCATCGTCGCGGCCCATGGCGTAGGTCACGCGCGCGCCGGTGTTGAGGCAGGACAACGTCGTGCCGATCAACGCCAGGAACACCGTGAACGCCTGCACGAGCATGAACGCCCGTCCGGCCGCGTAGCTGCCGAACATCCAGGAGCCAACCAGGACCATCATGTCGCCCAGAGGCGCGCCTGAAGCTCCGGCGCTGCTCAGGTTATAGCCGTTGTGCAGGAAGTAATTCGCCGCGAAATACTCGAACATGTAGCAGATCGCGCCCTGGATCGCCAGGGACAGCAGAACGGCCCGTCCGATGTCTTTCTTGGGGTTCTTGGCCTCTTCACCCATCGCGGTGACGGACTCGAACCCGACCAGCAACAGAATCGCGATGCAGGCCTGGATGAAGACGAAGTTGAATCCGTGCGGGGACACCACCGACGCCGCCGTCGGATGGTAGTTAAACGTCGGGTTCCCGCTGGAATCCTTGGTGATCGCGCCATCGGCGGAATAATCCACCGTGAACGGCGCGGCCTTGGACGCGTCGGTCGTCGGATTGCCGTCCTTGTCCGCCATCACCGGATTGCCGTCCTTGTCCTGTGAATCCTGCATTTGCATTTGGAAAGTCGGCTGACCCTTCGCGTCGAGGATCGGCTTGTTGTTGGCATCCACGGCCGGCACGGGCTTGTTATTGGAATCCAGCACCGGTTGCGGAACGCCGTTGGCGTCCTTGACGACTTCCTGGGCGACCTGATAGGTCACCGCCACGCCATTGGACAAATGCCAGCCCACGGAACCCTGCGCGTGCCGTGTGCGATAGGCAATGGCCATCACCGAGAAAACAATCAGCGCCGTGATCTGGATGATATTGATCGCCATGTTGACGGCCGTTGTGCCGTTCACGCCGCGGTAGGCGATGTAGGACACGCCCAGGGCGAACACGATGCAGAACCCGTACATCATCAGCGGACTGTTGTACGCGGGACTGAACGTGTCCGGCCAAAACTGGTTCGCCAGATACCCGGCCAGCAACGCCGTCACACCCACCATCAAGCCCGGATAGACCCAGTAATACAAATGACTGGCCCAACCGGTGACGAACTTGACGAGCCGGGCGAACTTATACGCGTGCGTCTTGGACAGAAACGCCTGCTCAGCGTACAAGTACGAAGACCCCGCGCCCGGAAACAGCTTGGACAATTCGGCGTAACTGATCGCCGTCGCGAAGCAAAGCAACAACGCGCACAACAGGCCGAACCACATCGCACAACCAGCCATTGGCGCGCCGTAGAGCGCTTGCTCCTGCAAGGTTAACCACAAGAACGCCCCCGGCGCGATTAGCGCCATCGCGTTAATGGTCAGTCCCGTCAACCCAAGCGTTGCCTGGGTAGACGGCTTCTTCTCTGACCCCGCCGTCGTTTGTATGTTTTCAGCCATACCGTGTTTTAACTCCTCTGTTTAGTTGTTGCTCGTTTTTTGGACCCGCCACTCTTACTCGCCTCAACAGGCTGACAACCCCATTAACAGTCTACGTGCCATGCGCGAGAGAAACTCTCTAAGTCGTTTCATGCCAATGAATTCAATTTTTTCATTTTTTTAATGTCCCACCGGTCAAACACCACTTGTTAGCCAGCATGGTCAAAAACCTACACGAGTTGGCGGGAGTAAACCTGTACGAATGACGGGGATTATCCTCCCTTTTCGCCTTGCGGATTTTTGCATGGCGTTCGGCGATGGCTTCGGGCAGATTGGGCCCGGCGATGGAGTCCGCCTGCAACCGCCCCGAAGCCGTTTTCGGGGATGATGACTCCTGGCAACGGGAGGACAGTGGAATGTTCAGATTGCTGGTGTTGTCCCTGGGCGGCGCGCTCGGCACGCTCGCCCGGTACGGACTGAACGGCCTGGTGTCCGATCATCAGACCAGACAATTCGGGTTGCCGGGCATTTTCCCGCTGGGCACCATGGTCATCAATATTACCGGCTGCTTCGTCATCGGCCTGCTGGCCGCCGTCTCCGATCCGTCCTTCGGCCGCGCCTGGCTCAAATCCGAGTGGCGCGATTTCCTGATGATCGGCTTCTGCGGCGGGTACACGACCTTTTCCAGCTACGGCCTGCAAACGCTGAACCTCGCGCGTGACGGCGAATGGTTCTACGTCGCCGGCAACGTCGTCGGCTCCAATGCGCTGGGATTTCTCGGCGTCTATCTCGGCTGGGTCAGCGGCCGGTTGATCCAGGCCAAACTCCACGGAGGTGCCCTGTGAAACTCGAAGGCGAAGGCGTCCTGCTGCGCATCTACATCGGCGAACAAGACAAATGGCATCACCAGCCCCTCTACGAAGCCATCGTCTACAAAGCCCGCGAAATGGAACTGGCCGGCGCCACCGTCCTGCGCGGCCCGATGGGTTTCGGCGCCCACTCGCGCCTGCACACCGCCAAAATCCTGCGCCTGAGCGAAGACCTCCCCGTGCTCATCGAGATCGTCGACAAACAGGAAAAAATCGACGCCTTCATCCCCGAGTTGGATAAAATGCTCGGCGACGGCCTGGTCACCCAGGAAAAAATCCACATCACCCGATATAGGGGAACTGAGCCTGTAGCATAACTCAGCTCGCGTTATCGATTGAACCTTGGATTATGCTATGGAAATCATAGAACCAAGTTTCCCAATAGACCTACCGGAATACGACTTTGTAGGAAGGGGACCAAGAGCCACAGTTCCGTCTTCTTCTGGAGGGTGGAATTGTGCGCCTTATCTTCTCTTCCGCTGCGTAAGGTGCGGCGACACAATGCGCGCAGACTTTAAGAATTATTTCATCTGCACGTGCGGTAGCATGCATCTCGACTCTGATGCTGCCCGGTTTGGTTCCCAACTTGGTGATGAAAACATCTTGGTTTATAGGAAGCGAAGAGTCCATGTATTGTGTGGGTCTCCCGACCCCGCACTCTAATCGACCGGAGTTCTCCAAGCTTTTCCGTCAGACATTAACGGTCTGCTGAGGGAGACCTTTGCTGAACATCGTCGCCTCAATCCGGTTGTAGAGGCCGCCGTCCCGGCGGCGGGACTTGCAGAAGCGTCCGGGACGGACGCCGCTACAACAACTGATTTGGCGCGTCTTTTTCCCGTGCGTTGGGGACGGCGATTGCGCTATCGTGCGCATGGCATGCCGGAAAACGAAATCAGCAATCGACCGACACCCACTCGCTGGTTGAATCGCACCGTCCTGGGCATCGGGCTGGCGTCGTTGCTTTCGGATTGGTCGCATGAAATTGCCACCACGGTGATGCCGGCGTTTTTGGCGACGATGGGGGCGGCGGCGGCCTGGCTCGGGATCATCGAAGGCGTGTCGGACGGGCTGGCCAGTTTCGCCAAGATGGGCTCGGGATTTTTCACCGACCAACTCAAACGGCGCAAACCCATCGCGGTCGTCGGCTACATGGTCACCGCCACCGGCACGGCCTGCATCGGGCTGGCGACGCAGGCCTGGCACATCCTGATCTGCCGGGCCGGCGCATGGCTGGGACGCGGCGTGCGCACTCCCGTGAGAAAAGCGTTGCTGGCGGGCGCCGTCACGCCGGACACCTACGGCCGGGCGTTCGGGTTCGAGCGGATGATGGACACCTGCGGCGCGATCATCGGGCCGCTCACCGCGACGGTGCTGCTGGCGGTGTTTGCGGGTAATTTTCGCCGGGTATTGTTGTGCACGCTCATTCCCGGATTGCTCGCGTCAGCGGCCGTCGGGTTTCTGGTGGAGGAAAAGGAACGGCTCCACGTGAAGTACATCTCCTTTCGCGCGCGGCTGGCGGCCCTGCCGAAACCGTTCAGGAAATTTCTGCTGGCGGTCGGGCTGTTCGGCTCGGGCGATTTCGCGCACACGATGTTGATCCTGCTGGCCGTGCAGAAGTTGAAACCGCAATACGGCGCGGGCAAGGCCGCGGCGATCGCGACCGCGCTCTACGTGCTGCACAATGTCCTCTACGCCGGGTTCGCGTTCGTGGCGGGCTGGCTGGCCGATCATATGAACAAGCGCGCGTTGCTCGCCGGCGGGTACGCGCTGGCGGCGGTGATGGGCCTGGTGCTGGTGTTCGCGCCGATGAATCTGTTCGTGCTGGTCGCCGTGTTCATCCTGGCCGGCATCTATGTGGCCACCGAAGAAGCGGTCGAGGATTCGCTGGCCGCGGAGTTGGTGGACAAGGAACATCACGGCATGGGCTTCGGCGTGCTGGCCACCGTCAACGGTGTCGGCGATTTCGTTTCCAGCATCGTGGTCGGCCTGCTCTGGGCGGCCTGGGGCACGCCGGTGGCCTTCGCCTACAGCACCGTCCTGTTCGCCGCCGGTTCGCTGGTGATCTGGCGGTCGCGCGCCGCCTCTTGAAACCGTCCGCCCGCCTTTTTCATTGAAGCGCCCCGGCCTTGGCGCTACAAAAGCCGGGGCGACGCACGCAATGACCAAACAGATTCGCATCATTCAATACGGACTGGGCGCCATCGGCCGCGCGGCGGCGCAGGTGGTCCTGGCCAGGGAAAACATGGACCTGGTCGGCGCCGTCGATCTCAATCCGCAATATGTCGGGCGCGATTGTGGCGAAGTGCTTGGCCTGCAGCAGCCGCTCGGGTTCCCGGTGACGGCCGGTCTGCCGCGCGGCAGGGCCGATGCGGTGGTCCATTGCACCGGATCGAGTTTCGCCGGTGTTTACGAACAACTGGCGGAGATCGCGAAAGCCGGACTGCATTGCGTCACCTCCTGCGAGGAGGCGCTGATGCCGTACTACCGCCACCCCGCGCAGGCGGCCACACTCGACGGCCTCTGCCTCGAGCACAAAATCGCCATGGTCGGCACGGGCGTGAATCCCGGGTTTGTGATGGACACGTTGCCCACGCTGCTGACGGCCGTCAGCCAGAAGATCCGCTCCATCCGCGTGGTCCGCGTCGTCGACGCCGGCACGCGCCGCCTGGCCTTGCAACGCAAAGTCGGCGCGGGATTGAGCCGGGAGGAATTCAAGCAACTGGCCGATGCCGAAAAAATCCGCCACGTCGGCCTGGGCGAATCGCTGGCGTTCATCGCCCAGGGCATCGGATCGCGCGCGAACAAAATCAAGGAAACCATCGAGCCCGTCATCGGCTCCGACGGCCGGGTGACCGGCGTCCGCCAGGTCGCCCAAAGCGGCGCCATCACGCTGGAACTGGAGATGTACGTCGGCGCGCCCAATCCGCGCGATGAAATCCACATCGATGGCGAACCGCCGCTGCATCTGGTGGTCCAGGGCGGCACCGCCGGCGACGTCGCCACGCCGGCGATCCTGGTGAACATGGTCCCGCGCCTGCTCGAAGCCAAACCCGGCCTGCACACGATGCACACGCTCGGCCTGCCGCGCTACGCGGGTTGATATGGCCAACATCGTTTACTTCGACCTGGAAACCCAGAAAAGCGCCGCCGACGTCGGCGGCTGGGACAAAAAACGCGACATGCTCATGTCCGTCGGCGTCACCTTCAGCACAGCCGACGGCCAATACAAGATTTACGACGAAGCCCACGTCAACGACCTGGTCAAACAACTCACCCGCGCCGACCTCGTCGTCGGATTCAACGTCATCAATTTCGACTACGAAGTCCTGCACGGTTACACGCCGCTGGACCTGCATGCCGTGCCCACGCTCGATCTGATGGCCGACCTGGAAGCCAAACTCGGCCATCGCGTCTCGCTGGACGCCGTCGCCAAGACCACCCTCAACGCCCCGAAAATCGCCGACGGCCTGACCGCCTTGAAATGGTGGAAGGAAGGCCGGATCGTCGAGATCGCCGAGTACTGCTGTTTCGACGTGAAAATCACCAAGGAACTCCACGAACACGGCCGCCGCCACGGCGAAGTCTCCTTCATCGACCGCCTCGGCCAAAAACGCACCGTCAAAGTGAAGTGGTGAGGACGACCTGAAGAACTGTAGCGGCGGTCTATGACCGCCGATCCCCATTCGCGGAACGACCGGCGCTCATAGAGCGCCGCTACAGTGCGGCATCAAGAATCTTGCCCAACTCCTCCGCCGTCAGCCCCACCGGATTCCCCTTCATACTATTGCTCGCCCCGGCCTTCTCGATCAGCACGGGGAAATCTTTCTGTGTCACCCCGTAACTCGACAACGGTGCAATCTTCATCATGCGGCAAGTGTCCTTGATCCAGGCAATCGCCCCGCCACTGAAGAAAGAGTTGATCTCCTCAAACCGCCCCAGCGTGTCGCTGCCCGGCTGACGCGCCCGCAATGCCCGCAGGTTCGCCTCCATCACGTGCGGCAGCAACGCCGCGCACACCGCCCCGTGCGGCGCGTGAAACATCCCGCCCACCGGCGCGGCAAAACCGTGCACCGCACCGAGTCCCGCATTGGCCAGTCCCATCCCGCTGAACATTGCCGCCAGCGCCATGTCCTCCCGCGCCGCCGCGTCGTGTCCGTTTTCATAAGCCCGCCGCAACGACCGCGCCACGCGCGGGATACCCTCGCGGCACAACGCGTCGGTCATCGGATTGGCTTTGATCGACACAAAAACTTCGATCAGCTGCGTCAACGCATCCAGCCCCGCGCTGGCTGTCACCTCGCGCGGCAAGCCATAGGTCAATTCCGGATCGACCAACGCCACGCGCGGCAGCATCAACGGACTGCGCAAACTGACTTTCACCTTGTGCTCCGGCGACTCGATCACCGCATTCCGTGTCACCTCCGCCCCCGTCCCCGCCGTGGTCGGAATCGCGATAAACGGCGCGGAATTTTTCGTGAGCGCCTTGCCCTTGCCAATCACTTCCAGATAATAGAGCAGGTCCCCGCCATTGGCCAGCAACGCCGCCACCGCTTTCCCTGTATCAATCACACTCCCCCCGCCAACCCCAATCACCAAATCACATTCTTGCAGTTGGGCGGTTCCAATTCCTTGCCGCACGAGGTCGACGGTCGGTTCGCCCGTTACGGAAAAGTGGATATGCCCGACGCCCTGACCATCCAGCGCCGCCAGAAGCGGCTTAGCGCGCTCGACAGAACTTCCCATCACCACCAAAGCCCGCCGCCCCATCTCCCTCGCGACAGGACCGACCTCCCGCAGTTTCCCCGCGCCGAAAACAATGCGAGTGGCAGTGGCGAACTCGAAGGTCATTTACTCAAGTCCGACCACGTTCGCGTATTTCACGCTGGTGCGGGGCTCGGCCATCATCGACTGCACGGTGTCGCGCCATTTTTGGTAGTGCGGGGTTTCCCGGTGTTGGAGTTGGGCGTCGGGGGTGCGATAGGCTTCGATCAGGACGAAACGAGTGGGGTCGTCGGCTTGCTGGACGACGTCGAAGCGGGCGCAGCCGGGTTCTTTGACGCTGTTGCGTGCGTTCTCGATGGTGGCGGCGCGGAACGCTTCGACGCTCTCGGGTTTGACGCGGACTTGGACGTGAACGATCAGCATGGCGATGGCTCCCGTAAGTTATTCGTCCCGCAACGCGCCCGCGAGATAAGCGTCGTAGGCCGTCAGGTCGAGCAGGCCGTGACCGCACAGATTGAACAGGATGACGCGTTTTTTGCCTTCGGCCCGGGCCTTGTTGGCTTCATCAATCACCGCGCGGATGGCGTGGGACGGTTCAGGCGCGGGAATGATCCCTTCGGTGCGCGCAAACAACACCGCCGCCTCGAACACCTTCGACTGCGGATAAGACACCGCGTCGATCAACCCCAGATGACGCGCGTGGCTGACCATCGGCGCCATGCCGTGATACCGCAGCCCGCCCGCGTGGATCTTCGGCGGAATGAAATCGTGCCCGAGCGTGTACATCCACAGCAACGGCGTCATCTGCGCCGTGTCACCGAAATCATAACGCAATTCGCCTTTGGTCAGCGACGCGCAGGAACTGGGTTCCACGGCGATCAGCCGGTACGGTTTCTTCTCGGCGATCTTTTTGCGCAGGAAGGGGAAGGCGATCCCGGCGAAATTGCTGCCGCCGCCGACGCAACCGATGATCACGTCCGGTTCCTCGCCGGCCAGTTCCATCTGGCGGATGGCTTCCTGGCCGATGACCGTCTGGTGCAGGCAAACGTGGTTGAGCACGCTACCCAACGCGTACTTGGTGTTCGGGGTATGGACCGTGTCCTCCAACGCTTCGCTGATGGCGATGCCGAGGCTGCCGGGACAATCGGGATCGTCCTTCAACACCTTGCGCCCGTACTCCGTCCCCTTGCCGGGACTGGGATGGACCGTCGCGCCCCAGGTTTGCATCAGCAATTTGCGATACGGTTTCTGTTCGTAACTGACCTTGACCATGTAGACCGTGCACTCCAGCCCAAAAAGCTGGCAGGCCAGCGCCAGCGACGAACCCCATTGCCCCGCGCCGGTCTCGGTGGCCAGTCGTTTCGTGCCGGCCTGTTTGTTGTAATACGCCTGGGCGACGGCGCTGTTGGGTTTATGACTGCCGGCGGGGCTGACGCCTTCGTACTTATAATAGATATGGGCGGGAGTCTGCAGCGCCTGTTCCAGCCGGACCGCGCGCATCAGCGGCGTCGGCCGCCACAAGGCGTAAATGTCGCGCACGGGTTCGGGCACTTCCACCCAGCGCTCGGCGCTCATTTCCTGTTGCACAAGGTTTTCCGGGAAAATCGCCAGCATGTCCTGGAGAGAAATCGGCTGGCGCGTGCCCGGATGCAACGGCGCGGGCAACGGCTGGGGGAAATCGGCCTGCAGATTGTACCAATGCGTCGGGATGTCCTTTTGCGTCAGCGCAAACAGCGTGGAAGTGCTCACATTCAGCCTCCGGGTCCGTGTCGGTGCGCAACGGGGATCGCAACGAACACACCAGCGTTACACCATAGCGGGTCGCGAAGTCAATCCGCCTTCGCCAAGGCTACGGCGGACACGTTCCGCCTTCACGGATGCGTCGTTTGAATCCCGCTACGTGTTTTGCGATCTTCCCACGGGCGGCGGCGGGGGCGGCAGGTCCTTGTCGAGTCCGTTTCGGGAAGCGTAAACCTTTCCGGTGTTTGTGAGGATGCACAGGTGGCCGCGTCCCGGCTCGAAGTGGCCCTGGATATCGATAAACCCATGGCATTCCAGCACGCCGGCAATGTGTCTGGCTTCCACAGGATCGACCCCCAACCGCTCCGCCATCTCTTTGCCAAACGCCCGTCCTTCCCGGCTGGCCAGCAGCAATTTCAGCATGGAAATTTCCCTGTCGCAGAGATGGATCGCCTTCGGCAGTGGTTGATCATGGGTTTGCTTGAGCACCGCGATCTCGTTCGCCAGGCCGATCAAACTCTGTTCGAGCGCCTGGACCTGATTGCGGATGGCCAGCAGTTGCGACCGAAGCGCGGGAACCGGCTTGCCCGCCTGAATCGCCCGATCCAAATCCTCGATCAAATCAACAAGACTCATGGGACGTTCCCTTCCGCCTGTGGCTCAAGTGACCCGCCCATCATGTCACGCCCCGCCCGGAAAGCAAGGGCCGCCAACGCATGGTTCCGCGATTAACATGCATTAAAGCCGTGTCGTTGGTAGGGCGCGTTCGCCGAACGCGCCGCGGCGTTCACATTAATAAATTCGGCGGCTTGGGCCAAGCCGCCCTTGTATCTTCAAATGGTGGTATTCTCGCCTTTGGTTTCCCACAGGAGTGGGAGCAGCAGAGCGGCCCTTGGGGGGCATGCCCCCCAAGGGCGCGGCGCGGACGAGATCGTAGTCGCCCTCGGTTCGGTTCACGCCTGCCCGTTGGTAGCCAGATCCGTCCGCGCTTTCTGTTGCTAAACTCGAACAGTTGCCAGAGCGGTCACCGGCCCCCTGGGCGCCGCGACCTGCTCGCATCGCAAGGAGGAGTCTAACCAATGTCATCGCCCCTCGTCTATGTCGGAATGGATGTTGCCAAAGCCACGCTGGATCTGTGTGCCGTGGGCTCCGCCCAAGCGCAGCACCGCCAGCTGCCCAATGATGCCAAGGGCCATCGCGCCCTGTTGCGCTGGTTGCGCCCCTTCGGCCAGGTCCAGGTCGTCTGTGAAGCCACCGGCGGTTATGAACGCGCTGCCGTCGTGGCGCTGCAGCAGGCGGCCATCCCCGTCAGTGTCGTCAATCCGCGCCAGGCCCGCGATTTCGCCCGCGCGCAAGGCCGGTTGGCCAAAACCGACCGCATCGATGCGCGGGTTCTGGCTGAGTTCGGTCAACGGCTGCAGCCTTCGGCCACGGCCGTTGCCAGCCTGGCCCAACGTCAATTGGCCGAATTGGTGGCGCGCCGCCAGCAAGTCCAGCAGTTGCGCACAGCCGAACACAACCGCTTGGAGCACACCGTCCACCCGGCGCTTCGCCGCCAGGTGCGTCGTCATCTGCTGGGACTGGATCGGCAGCTCGAACAACTCCAAACCTGGATCCGGGAGTTGGTCCAGTCCGAGCCCCTGCTGAGCCAAAAGGTAGCGCGGCTGTGTCAGGTCGGCGGTGTGGGCCACATCACAGCTGTCGCGTTGCTGGCCAGCATGCCGGAATTGGGCACGCTCAATCGCCGGCAAGCCGCCGCCTTGGCCGGAGTAGCGCCGTTGAATCGTGACAGTGGGCCTCGTCGCGGCCACCGGCTCATCGGAGGCGGCCGGGCCAACGCGCGGCGGGCGCTGTACATGGCTGGCTTGGTTGCCGCCTTTTCCAACCCGCGTTTCAAGGTCTTCTACCATCGGCTGCTGGCGGCAGGCAAAGCGCCGAAGGTGGCGCTGGTGGCCGTGATGCGCAAGCTCATCATCCTGCTCAATCACCTGCTCAAAACCCCAGAATTCCAACCCACATGAAAAGACAGTTGCTACCAACGACCGGAGTCCGTCCTATCTGTGCCCATCTGTGTGCATCTGTGGCAAATTTTCCATTCCTGGCACGAAAAAGATTTCCATTCGTTTTGTCCAATCTGTCCAACCTGACAAGTCAGAATTACCTTATTTGTGCGACCTTTCCGCCAGAATGTATCGTAGGACATATACGAGAACGTATATCGCATCCTCGCCAGGATGCGGACGATACACTTCATCACAGGAGATCGATATGATTCAGTTGGCACGACATACTTCACGGCGGGAAACGGCCATCGGCGGGCGGGCGCGGGTGGGGAAAATCGCGCGGTTGCCGCGCGAGGTGCGGGAACAGCTTAACCGGCGGTTGTTGGACGGAGAAAAGGGGCAAACGTTGCTGGTTTGGCTGAATTCGCACAAGAAGGTGCAAGGCATTCTAAAAGCGGAGTTCGATGGACGCGGTATTTCGAAGCAGAACCTGTCTGAATGGATGCATGGCGGGTATCGGGAATGGGTTTTTCAGCAGGAAGCCATCGAAGTGGTCCGGCGCATGGACATCGATGCGGCGGAGTTGAACAAGGCCAGCAAAACGCCCCTGATCGACCTGCTTTCCCGGCGGTTGGCGGCGCAATATATGGTGATGCTGGCCAATGGGATGAATGGGAAGGGTGCAATCGATCCGAGATTGCTCAACGAGTTGTGCGGCAACGTGGTGGCGTTGCGCCGGAGCGATCAGCGGGCCGACCGCCTGAAAATCGACCGCGACCGGCTTAAAATGGAGCGCGACGAGCTGCGCAAGTTGCAGGACGGCGAATTGTTCGAGCAAGCCTGGAGACGCCGCGAGGCCGTTATTTCCTACATCGAGACGCGGGCCCGTCACAATGAGGAGCTTTACCAAATGGCCGCCGCGCTCGGAAAGTCCTGGAAATCAAACGGTAGCGAAGATTACCAGGACACACCCGGGGACGAATCCACCCCACCCGACGAGTCCGACCCGGTCAAACCCAGTCAAACCTAGTCCGACCTAGTCAAACCAAGTCCAACCATAAATTTCTTTTACCAGGGGGACCGGGCACGACGCAGGCGATACCGATCAACGCGCAATTTGGCGGGCGGGTTGTAGCGGCCGCCGTCCCGGCGGCGTGGCTGGCAGAAGCGTCCGGGACGTACGCCACTACAACAAATTCACCCGCGACCGGCGGGCATTGCGGCGGGAGGCGGCTTGGGATAAGCTAGACAACGATGGCTTCCACCGAAACCGACGTCGACCTGATGCAACGGGTCAAGGCCGGCGACGCAAACGCATTTCGGGAATTGGTTGAACGGCACCAGCGTGCCGTGATCAATGTCATCCACCGCAGCATCGGCGACGCCTGGGAGGCGGAAGACCTCGCGCAACGGGTGTTCGTCCAGGTCTACCGGTCCGCCCCCCGCTACAAACCCAGCGCGAAATTCACCACCTGGCTGTTCACCATCGTCCGTAACACGGTCCTGAACGAATACCGGCGCCGGTCCCGGCACGCCGCCGAATCCCTCGAAGCGATGGCCCAGCCGTCCCACCCCGACGGCGTCGGCCTGCAAATCACCGACCCGCGCGCGGCCGATCCGGGCGAGACGATGGCCCAACGCGAGTTGCGGGACAAGATCCTCGAAGCCATCGAGCGCTTGCCCGAGCAACAGCGGCTGGCGGTGATCCTCTGCCGGTACGAAGGTCTTCCCTACGAAGAGATTGCGCAGGTGCTGAAATGTTCGGTTTCCGCGGTGAAATCGCTGCTGCATCGGGCCCGGCAAACGCTCAAGGAGGAACTGCAAGGCTACTACTGAGCGCAACGTTTGGCGGCCGGTGGTGTTTAGAACCTATGAGGACAGAATGAGTTGTGGAGAGATACGAAGCTGTTTCGACGAGCGGCTTGACGGCCGGCTCGGCGCGGAACGGCAACAGGCGTTTGACGCGCATGTTGCCGCCTGCGCTGATTGCCGGCGGGAATGGCAGGCTTATGCCGCCGCCTGGCAGGTGCTGGCGCGTCATGAAGCGGTGGAACCGTCCTTCGGTTTCGTCGAGCGCACCATGCGGCGGCTGGACGAAGCGCCGGCAAAACCACGGTTGTGGCGGTTGCCGCTTGTCCGCTGGGCGATGGTGGCCTCGCTGGTCATCGCCGCGGGCGTCGGCGGGCGGGCCGGATGGCGTCACGTGCAGGAGACCCGCGAGGCCCAGGTTTACGCCTCGGTGAACGACGCCGACGTGTTGGGAGACGATTTTGACGTGATCGCTTCGTTGGACCAGCTCAACGGGGCCAATAACAAGGATGGCAAGAAGCCATGAGATTCCGATGGCTGGCGGTGCTGGGCTGCGTGCTGGCGCTGGGCGCAAGCGCCGGCACGACGCGGGCGGAAGAACCCCTCGTGATCGAGGGCGCGCCGGACGCGCAAGACAAAGGGCAGACCGAACAGAAGTTGAACGAGGCTTGGGGACAACTGCCGCTGGAAGACAAGATGGCCCTGATGCGGTTTCACCGCGTCATGAGCGACCTGCCGCCCGAACAACGCAAGATCATCCGCGACCGGATTGGCCGCATCATGTCGATGACGCCCGCGCAACGCGACCGGCTCGAACAGAACCTGAAACGCTGGCAGCAAATGACCCCCCAGGAACGCCAGCACGCGCGCGAACTGTTTCGCCGCCGCCGGCAGGCCGCCGAAGAGAAATGGCGGCGCGAACATCCCGGCCAGGAACCACCCTAAATGGAGACCACCATGAAACGGACCCTGATTGCCCTGGCCGCCCTGGCGCTGCTGTTGCCCCTCGGCGCGCGCACAAACGCGCAGGACACCAACGCCCCGGCCCATTCCGCCGGTCATCGCCCGGGAGATTCGCTGCTGCCGTCGCCGGTGGTGGAGGCGCTGGCGTTGTCACCCGACCAGAAATCGCAGTACGACACGCTCAAGACGCAATACCAGCAGGAACGCGAGGCCTGGCTGAAAGCGCACCAGACCGACCTGGATGTGATCCAGGCCGAAATGTTACTGGCCCGGCAGGCGAACAACCAGGACAAGATGGCCGACTTGCGCAAGCAGGAGCATGAGGCGAAACAGCCGCTGTACGACCTGCGCAAACAGTACGTGGACAAGGTCCGCGACTTTCTGACCGACGACCAGAAGGACAAACTGGACAAGATCTTCCCCCAATGGAAAGCCGGCCCCGGCGGTCCCACACCGGCCGGTTAAGCGCCCTGACGCCGGAACCGCGCGACGAACGCCCCGTCCACACCCTCGTGCACCGGCAACGTGGCGCGGGTCGATTCGAGCGCGAACTCCGGATGCGACCGGCCGAACGCCTCGGCGACGGCTTCGTTCTCCTCCGGCTCGATGCTGCAGGTGCTGTAGACCAGCACGCCGCCCGGTTTCGTGAACGGCGCGGCCGCGTCGAGCAGCTGCCGCTGCAGACCGGCCAGGCGGGCGATCTCTTTGGCCTGGATGCGCCAGCGCAAGTCCACCCGCCGGCGCAACACGCCGGTGTTCGAGCACGGCGCGTCCACCAGCACGCGGTCGAACCCGTCGCCGCGCAGGCAGCGGTCCAGATGCGTGCCTTCGCAGGCAATGGTCGCCACGATGGTCACGCCCAGCCGGCGGCAGTTCTCGCCGACCAGCTTCAGCCGGGAACTGGACGAATCGGCCGCGACGATCTCGCCGTTGTTCTGCATCTTCGCCGCGATGTAGGTGGTCTTGCCGCCGGGCGCGGAACAGACGTCCAGCACGCGTTCGCCGGGTTGCGGATCGAGCGCGTCGACGGCCAGAAGCGTTGACGGGTCCTGGACGTAGAACGCGCCGGAGTCCCAGGACTTCGTCCGAAAGACGTCGATCGGCCGCAAGACCTTCCAGGCCAGCGGATGGAACGCGACCCGTTCCACGGTGAGTTCCGGCGGCTGGCCCGTGGCTTTCAGGGTGTTCATGCGGATATAGAGCGGCGGCGGCGTGTTGTCCCATTCGCACAGGGCAATGGCCTGGGCCGGGCCCCAACGTTGCTGCCAGCGCTCGAAGAGCCAGCGAGGATGCGAGTACGCCATCCACGGCTCCGAGGCGCGGGCTGCGTTGAGCCTGGTTTCGATGGCCGCGCGCTCGCTCAACGCACGGCGCAACGCGGCATTGACGAACCCGGCTTCCGCCGTGCTGGCGTGGCGTTTGGCCAGCGCGACCGATTCGTTGACGGCGGCGTGGGCGGGGATTTTGTCGAGGAAGAAGATCTGGTACAGGCCGAGTTGGAGGATGAGCGCGACCGTGGCGCGCGGCGGATGGGAGCAGACCTGGGCGGCCAGGAAATCGAGCGCCAGCTTGTTGCGCAGGCAGCCGTAGAACAGCTCCGTGACCAGCGAGCGGTCGACGGCCGTCAACTGCGTGTTTTCGAGCTGTTCTCCAAGCAGTTCATCCGCAAACGTCTCCGAGCGCTTCCAGCGGTTGAGCAGGTCAAAGGCGGTCTCTCGTGCATCCATCCGGGGAGGCTAGCATATTCGGCTTGAGTTTGGCCAGCCGGCCTCTAGAATCGGCGGCACAGTTTCCCCCGGAAAGAGAGTAAGCATAATGAGAGTCCTAATGTCTTCGCCCTGTCTGGCCGCCATGGTGCCGCTCGTGCATCCGGCGGCAACGACCCCGCAGCCGATCCTGCCCGTTGGCATCAGCGCGGGTGACACGGCGTGGGTCTTGATGTCGGCGGCCCTGGTGATGTTGATGACGCCGGGCCTGGCGTTCTTCTATTGCGGGATGGTGCGGCGCAAGAATGTGCTGGCCACGATCATGCAGAGCTTCATCCTGCTGGGATTGATCACGGTACAGTGGGTCTTGTGGGGCTACACGCTGGCCTTCGGTCCGGAACGTGGCGGGCGTGATTGGGAATCTGCAATGGATCGGGCTGGCCGGGGTGGGCGCGGCCGCCAATCCCGATTACGCGGCGACGATTCCGCAGTCGGCGTTCATGGTGTTTCAGATGATGTTTGCGATCATCACGCCCGCGCTGATCTTCGGGGCCGTGGCGGAGCGCATGAAGTTCTCGGCCATGCTGATCTTCTCGCTGTTGTGGGCGACGCTGATCTACGACCCGATTTGCCACTGGGTCTGGAACGTGGGCGGCTGGCTGCACAACATGGGCGCGCTGGATTTCGCCGGCGGCACGGTCGTGCACGTCAGCTCGGGTGTTTCCGCCCTGGTCTGCGCGCTGGTGTTGGGGGCGCGGCGCGGGGAGAAGAAGATGGAACCGCACAACATGACGCTGACGGTGCTTGGCGGCGGCCTGTTGTGGTTCGGGTGGTTCGGGTTTAACGCCGGCAGCGCGCTGGCGGCCAACGGGCTGGCGGCGACGGCGTTTGTGAATACGCACGTGGCCTCGGCGGCGGCGGCCTTGTCGTGGACGATGATGGAATGGCGGTTCCGCGGCAAACCGAGTTTGCTGGGCGTGGTCTCGGGATTCGTGGCCGGGCTGGTGGCGGTGACGCCGGCGGCCGGGTACGTGACCGTGCTCGGGGCGATGGCCATCGGGTTTATCGGCGGGGCGGCCTGTTACTACGGCGTGACGGTGAAGAACAAGCTTGGGTTTGACGACACGCTGGACGCCTTTGGCGTGCACGGTGTGGGCGGCACGATCGGGGCCTTGTTGACCGGTGTGTTCTGCACCACGGCCGTGAACGTGGCCGGGGCCAACGGTCTGCTTCACGGAAACCCCTTCCAGGTGGTCCGCCAGGCGGCCGCGGTGGGGGCGACGATCGCCTACGCGGTGATCGGGACGTGGATCTTGTTGAAGGTAGTGGACGTGATGGTCGGATTGCGCGTCACCGCCGAAGAAGAAGAGCAGGGGCTGGACTGGACGCAGCACGGCGAATCCGGCTACAATCTGTAACCGAAGGACAATGAAGCAGCGCCAGGCGCGGCGACATCGCAATGAACAACTCCGCGCAACCCATTCTGGCAATCGTCGGCCGCCCCAACGTCGGCAAGAGCGCGCTCTTCAACCGCATCGCGGGACGGCGCATTTCCATCGTGCACGAGGAATCCGGCGTCACGCGCGACCGCATCAGCGCCGTCGCCACCTGGCGTGAGCGGACCTTTGAGGTCGTCGACACCGGCGGGATCGCGTTCATGGACGGTGAGAAGACGTCCGACGTGCTGGCCGGGGCCGCGCGCCGCCAGGCGGAAGTGGCCATTGAGATGGCCAGCGTGCTGGTGCTGGTGGTGGACGTCACCGCCGGCGTGACGCCGCTGGACCAGGAGATCGCGCGCAAGCTGCGCACCAGCGGCAAGGAAGTCTTCCTGGCGGTCAACAAGGTGGACAACGAACGGCGCCAGGCGGGTGTCGGCGAGTTCACCGAGCTTGGCTTCAAACAGCTCTTTCCCATCGCGGCCGTCCACGGCCTGGGCGTGAACGCGATGCTGGACGTGGTGACACAGCGCTTTCCCGAAGCCAGCGGCCCGCCGCCGGTCCGGCCGACGCGCATCGCCATCGTGGGCCGTCCCAACGTGGGCAAATCGTCGTTGATCAACTCGATCCTGAAGAACGAGCGAAGCATCGTCAGCGAGATTCCCGGCACGACGCGCGATTCGGTGGACGTGCCGTTTACGCTGGACGGCAACCCGTACATGCTCGTCGACACCGCGGGACTGCGGCACCGGCGCAAGATCAAGACCTCGGTGGACCAATTCGGGTTGATGCGGGCCGAGCGCAGCATCGAGGATTGCGACGTCGCGGTGCTGGTGTTGGACGCCGTCGACGGGGTGACGAAACAGGACAAGAACATCGGCGGCCAGATCGTCGAGGCCGGACGGGCCTGTTTGATCCTGGTCAACAAATGGGACCTGGCGGCGGAGCAGGAAGAGAAGAACCGGAAGGTGCGGCCGACCCGCAGCACGAAGCCGAAGAGTTTTCGCGAGGAATACCTTGAGGCGTTGCGGCGCGAGTTGTTCTTTCTCGACTGGGCCCCCGTGTTGTTCGTCTCCGCCAAAACGGGCAAGGGCGTGCACGACTTGTTCCAGCAGATCGGCGTGATCGAACAGGAAATGAACAAGCGGGTGGACACGCCCCAGCTCAACAAGGTGCTGATCAACGCGCTGGACTCGTACCCGCCCTCGTTCGTCCACGGCAAACGATTCAAGATCTACTACGCCTTCCAGAAGTCGTCGCGTCCGCCCACGCTGACCTTGTTCGTGAACGACAAATCGTGCCTGACCCAGCACTATCGGCGGTTCCTGATCGATAAGATACGCGCCGCCTGGGGGTTTACCGGCTGGCCGGTCCTGCTCGACCTTCGCCAGAAAGGCCTCAGCAAGTTCTCCCGAGGCAACGCCGGCGCGTCTCTGCGGGGGATGGAACGCGGGGCCAGGCGTTAGTTGGGCGGGCATCTGGCTGGACAGCTGGAATTTACTGGACTGGCGGGTTGTGGTGTGCTATTGTTCTCACAGTGGAGAGGGCGAGTGTGTAAAGGGAGTAATGTCTCATGAAGGGCAAGTTGTCGCTACTGACGGCGGGTTTGTTTTGTTTTCTGCTTGTGTCGACCGGGTGGGGAGAACTCATCACGTTCGATGATATCACCAGTGCCGGCGGTTATAGCAACGAGGTGGTGATCGCCAACGGCTACGGCGGGCTGAACTGGAGCGGGTTTGACGCCGTCAACGGATTCCTGTTTAACAACAAGTATCCCAACACCGGAGTCCGCGATGGGATGGCCTCGTTTTCCAATGTCGCGGTCAACGCCTTCGGCAGCATGGCGACGATCAGTTCTTCCGGCGACTTTACCATTTCCAATCTCGACCTCTCGTCCTGCTGGCTCACCGGCATGAGCATCGGCATGAAGGGATTCAACGGCGCCAGCCAGGTTTATGGAACGACCGTCGTCGTCAATACCACCTCGCCCGTTCTGTTCACCCTGGATTGGCAGAACATCAGCAGTATGACGTTCACCGCGTTCGGCGGGTCGAACGCCGGTTTGGGGTCGACCATGAAAACGTTCGTGGTGGACAACCTGTCTGTTTCCGTCGTCCCCGAGCCTTCCTCGTTGCTGCTGGTCAGCATGGGCGTGCTGGCGCTTTGGGGTGGGACGCGCCGCCGGCTGCGGCGGTAGGCTCCGCTCCCGGTCCGGTCAATCCGCGAACACTTCCAGCGCCGCCACTTCGCCGTCGTCAACACGCACGCGGACGGTCATGGGACGGCAGCAGATTTCGCAGTCAACCACGAACTCGGCCGTGCCTTCGCCGGGATCGAAGGCGAGTTGGAATGTCTCGCCGCAGCAGGGACAGGTGAGCGTGAGCGATTCGGCCATGGCCGGTACGATGACAGAAGTTTCAACGCGCTGGCAAGAGTTTCCCGATGGACCGGGTGCCGCGGCAGGAGCAGGCTACGGCATGTGTTTCCAGATGTCGATCGCCAGCAGCGTCCATGACACGGCGGCCAAAGGCAACAGGATCGCCGGATGAATGCGCCGTCGTCCAATCGTCAAACACAGCAGACCATAAATGAATACCGACACACTGGCGAAAACGTAGAACGGTGACGCGCTGGCTGTGGACTCTGAAATCCGGGTCAGCACGCGTGAACCCACGACCAGGAACAACGGGAAGAACGCAAAGTTGAAGAACCAGAGCCGATACTCCGACTCCGTTGCCTTGCGGAACTGCTCTCCGCTGGCGGTTTTGGCCGCGCATACCAGGGATTGAGGATTCATCACATTGATTCCAGTCGCCATTAAAAGCACACTTTGTGCCTGTTCCGGCTGCTTCCAGGCGGAAACAGGCAGGTGCAAGTCGCACGGGGTGAAGTCCATCGGCAGGCGGCCGTTTTCCTGTCATATGGCGTGGCACCGGCAGCGACCAAGGATGCGGATGAAACAGTGCCGTCGGGCACGGTGACGGTCCGATGGGGGGCGCAGCTGGCTTCCAAAGAATTGAGACATGAACAACCAAACCCGCGTTCACGACTCGATGATGTGTGCTGCCGCTGCGCTCCTCAAACCGTGATGGCGCGCCCGGATCGGTGGCGTGAGAACAGAAGGTTTTCTGGAAGGAGAAGCGTGATGAGGAATGATCTGAGGGCAACGGTAGTGGCCGGGATCCTGGCAGTGTTCTGCGGGCTTGGCCTGGCGGAAAACGCATCGGCATTTCCGACGTGGATGGGCGTCTACGGCAGTTTTGTGCGGCACACGGATGGCAGCAACCCGGGCACGTTCACGGTCCTGATGAACCAGGATTACTTCGGGTTGCAAGCCAACGTCGGCATCGAGGTCAATGGCGGCACTTGGACCGAGTACGCCATGTCGTACGGCGGCACCAACGTCGACAACGGCACCACGAACTCCGTGTGGACGTACACGCCGGGCCAGCCGTATCCCGCCGGCGCCGTGGTGGCGTATTACTTCCGCGGGTACGACAACATCTCGACCAGCACCATCTACGACAGCAACGATGCCAGCAACTACTTCTTCCAGATCGCCCTGGCCAATCCCGCCGCCGACCCGAAATTGACCTCCTGGTTCACCAAAGACTCCGGCGCCTACGCCCGCATCCAGCAAACGATCGGCGGCACGCTGGTGACGACGTGGTCGAACCAGCCCCTGCCGGCCTACTCCGACGTCCAGACGATCAGTTCCTCCACCTCCAACATCTACGTCTACTCCACCGGGCTGGCCAGTTACATCATGGGCCCGTGGTTCAACAACGCCGCCAGGACAGTCCTGTTTCCCAATCTGCCGACAGACCAAAGCGTCACGATGCGTTTCCCGCGCGTGCCGTTGTCATCGCCCTCGCCCACCACCACTTCGTTCGGCGCCATCGGCATGTACGTCAACGGCGTGGCCATCTTCAACATGCTCGACGCCAATTCCTACGTGAACTCCAGCGGCACCGACAGCCCGACAGGGGACGGCATTTGGAACCGGGACGCGCTGTTCGGCGAAGGCCTGACCTTCGATCCCGGCAACGCGCATCAACCGCAGACCGGCCAGTACCACGCGCACGTCAATCCCGTCGCCCTGCGCTACCAGCTCGGCGACAATGCGCTCTACAATTCCGCCAGCAATACCTACAGCGAAACCACCAACACCCTGCAACATTCCCCCATCATCGGCTGGGCCTTCGACGGCTTTCCGCTCTACGGCCCCTACGGCTATTCCAATCCGACCAATCCCGCTTCCGGCGTCCGCCGCCTGGTGTCCGGCTACGTCCAGCGCAATGGACAATACGGCACCGCCAACCTCAACCTGACCGGTCGCGTCACGCTCCCGCTCTGGGCGCAGGCCGCGGAAGGCCGCACCACGCTGACCTCCAGCCAGTACGGCCCCAGCACCTCCAAGGCGGCTGATTCCATCGGCAGTTTCGCTATCGGCCGGTACGCGGAAGACAACGACTTCCTCGGCGATCTGCCGGCAACGAACACGGTCGGCGTATCCTGGGACCTCGACCGTTATAATGGACGCTACTGTTACACGCCCGACTATCCCTCGGGCACGTACGCCTACTTCGTCACGATCAACGCCGACGGCACGCCGGCGTTCCCGTATTTGATCGGCCGGCAGTACTACGGCGTCGTGGCCGGCGGCTCGGTCACCAGCATTGCCGAACCTGTCACCACCAATTTCAACGGCGGCCCGAACACTCCGCCAGTGATGCAGTCCGCCGCGCAGAGCGGGGCGCACGACCTGGTGCTGACGTGGAGTTCCGTCAACGGCGGCACGTATCAGGTGGACATCGCGACCAATCTCACCGCCACCAATGTGTGGAGTTCGCTGAACACCAACGTGGTCAGCGGCGGGTTGCTCACGCCTTTCACGCACACCAACGCGCTGGCCAACACGCCGCAGGCCTTCTACCGCGCCCACCTCGTTTCGCTGGCCGCGTATGATACGGGCACGTCCGGCGGCGGCAGCGGCGGTATCCTCAGTGTCGTGCCGAACTCCGCCGCACCCGGCACCACCAATACCATCACCATCAATCTCAACCCCGGCGCCAACCCGGCTCCGCCGCCGCAAACGGCCCCCATCAACAGTGTCACCGTCGGCTCGATCATGGGAACAAACCTCAATCACGTCAGCCAAACGGAAGTGCAGGCCACGATCATCATCCCCGGCGGCGCTTCGCCCACGTCGGACACGGTCACGGTTGTGTTCCCCGGTCCGCCGGGCAATCCGACCCAGGTGGTGACCTATACATTGTCGAACGGTTTCATGATCCAGTGATGAGAGGCGTTCCCAGACGTTTGGTCCTGCTGGTCGCGGGGATCTTTCTCGCGGCTGTAGGGGAAACCTTCGGCGTCACGCTGGACATCGCCGTCGGCTTGGACGCCGGCGGCAAACCGCTGGTGCTTGATTCGCTGCGCTACGCCGACAAGGCGGGCCAGACCGTCTCGGTCACGCGCCTGGCGTTCTTGTTGTCAAACTTCCGGCTGCAGACCCGTGACGGCCGCTGGACGGAGTTGCAGGAAGAGTTCGCCTACATCGATGCCGGGCGCGGCCGGCTGGAGTTCCGGCTGGAGAACGTCCCGCCGGATTCCTACAAGCAACTGGCCTTCGCCGTCGGCCTCGACGAGAAGACCAATCGCGCCGACCCGACGCAATGGCCGGCCGACCATCCGCTCAATCCCGTGCTTAACACGCTTCATTGGAGCTGGCAGGGCGGGTACGTCTTCTTCGCGCTCGAAGGCCATTACGACAACGATGCCGGGTTCTCGTTGCATCTGGCCACGTCGACCAACCAGACCCCCGTCACGCTGGCCGCGCCGCTGGAGTTGCGGCGGGACACACGGCTTGCGGTGACGCTGGATGTGCTCGGACTGTTCGACTCGATCCGGTTGGCGCCCGATGCGGCGGCCACGCATTCGCGCGCGGGTGATCCGCTGGCGGCTGCCTTCCGCGCCAACATCGCCCGCGCTTTCATCGCCGGCAATAGTTCAGAGGTGAGCAACCCCGCGCCTGCCGTTACACAGGCATTGATTGCCCCCAGCGCCACGCTCTACCAGTTCCATCTGCCCGTCGGATTCCCCATTCCCCCGTTGCCGCGCGATAATCCGCTGACGGAGCAAGGCGTGGCGCTGGGCGACCGGCTGTTTCACGACACGCTGCTCTCGCGCGACAACACGCTCTCGTGCGCCTCGTGCCACAAACCGGAACACGCCTTCACCGACAGTCCCCGCCGGTTCAGTCTCGGCGTGGACAAGCTGGAAGGCACGCGCAACGCCATGTCGCTGCTGAACCTTGCCTGGAAACGGCAGTTCTTCTGGGACGGCCGCGCGCCGTCGATCCGCGTCCAGGTGCTCGGACCGATCCAGGACGCGAAAGAGATGCACGAATCCATCGGCAGGGTCGTGGAAAAGCTCGCCGCCGCGCCGGGTTACCCGGAACAGTTCGAGAAGGCGTTCGGCTCGCCCACGATAGACGCCGACCGCCTCGGGCGCGCGCTTGAGCAGTACGTGCTGACGCTGACCTCCTACGATTCGAAGTTCGACCGGGCAATGCGCGGCCAGGCGCAACTCACCGCGGACGAGAAACGCGGCTTCGAGCTGTTCGCCACCGAGTACGATCCCCGGCGCGGGTTGACCGGGGCGGACTGTTTCCATTGTCACGGCGGCCCGTTGTTCTCGGACTTCCGCTTCCTCAACAACGGCCTGGACAGCGCGACCAACCGGTTCGTCGTGCCCTCGCTGCGCAACGTCGCCGTGACCGGCCCCTACATGCACGATGGCCGGTTCGCGACGCTGGAGGACGTTGTCGAACACTACAGCACCGGCGTGAAACGCAATCCACAACTCGACCCGAACCTGGCCAAACATCCCGACGGCGGCGTGCCGCTGTCCACCGCGGACAAACGCGCCCTGGTGGCGTTCCTGAAGACGCTGACGGATGTGCGGTTGGCCGGCAGCCCATAGCCGGGTCGTGTCTCGGCCGGGTTTGTGTCATATAATTCGACCGTGCCGACGACCAATGATACGGATGGGCCACGACGCCAATCTAAGGAGCGGACCGATGGATGAGTCCGAGCTGCAGGCGCAACTCGAACAACACCACCCGGCCAGCTACGGATGGGCGCTGAGCTGTTGCTCGCGCAATGTTGCGGAGGCGGAAGACGTGTTACAAACAGCTTATCTGAAGATTCTGGACGGGCGGGCCCGCTACGATGGCCGGGCGGCCTTCAAGACGTGGCTCTTCTCGGTCATCCGCAACACGGCGGCCGATGAACGGCGCCGCGGCTGGTTGCGCCACCTGCGATTGGCCGGCTACAAACAGGAACGCGCGCAGGACGTCCATCCCCCGGAACGCGGCGCGGGCCTGGAGCAAACGGAACAGGCCAGGTCCTTTCGCGAAGCGCTGGCCAAACTGCCACGCCGCCAGCGGGAGGTGTTGCACCTGGTGTTTTACCAGGAGATGACGGTGGAAGAAGCCGCCGGGACAATGGGCGTGTCGCTGGGGTCGGCCCGGACACATTACGAACGCGGCAAAGCCCGTCTTCGCACACTTTTGAAGGAATCGGACCCGATTGATCATGACTGATCCACACGACAACAAGCTCAAGCAACTGTTCCAGGAACAGCGGCGCGCCGACACGCAACGCGCCCCGGCGTTCGATCGCGTGTTGCGCGACGCGATGCGCGCCTGGCACGCGGAACCGCCGGTGTTTGCCGTGCCGTGGTTGCGGCTGGCGGCGGTGTTGCTGGCGATGCTGGGCGTGTCGCTCGTGGTGATTCACGCGCGCCGGCGGGAAAC
This sequence comes from uncultured Verrucomicrobiae bacterium, assembly GCA_963817685.1. Classification (GTDB taxonomy): domain Bacteria; phylum Verrucomicrobiota; class Verrucomicrobiia; order Palsa-1439; family Palsa-1439; genus CAWFPN01. Next base: position 38,328 of record CAWFPN010000008.1, read on the forward strand.
GACGGTGGCGGTGGCTCCGCCTCCCGCAGTGGACGCGCAGCGGTGGGCCGCGTTGTCCGATTGGAGCGCCCCAACGGACGGGTTGCTGACGTTGTCGAGCACGGCGGTCTGGGGCAGCAAGGTCACCACGCCCACGGATACTTTGATCGAGTCCACGAACGCGACTGACGCAAGCCAGTCCGATGAAAAGGAAACGCTATGAATGCCAAAGCCTGTTTGATTACTGGTATGTTGATCGTGATGAGCGCCGTGGCCTGGGCCCAACAGCCGCCCCCGGGCGGCCCGGACGGCGGGCCGGGAGAAATGGGCGGGCCCGGCGGGCCCGGCGGGATGGGACAGCGTCCTGGCGGCGGACCGCCGCAGGGGGATTTGATTGCGCAGAACTTCTTTCCGCCCGAACTGGTGATGCAACATCAGAAGGCGATCAATCTCTCGGCCGACCAGCAACAGGCCATCCGGGCGGAGATGGGGAAGGTGATGACGCAGTTCACCGACCTGCAATGGCAGCAAAGCGCCGAGCAGGAAACAATGACGTCGCTCTTGAAACAGCCGACGGTGGACGAAAAGCAAACGCTCGCGGAATTGGACAAACTGCTTTCCATCGAGAACGAGATCAAACGCCTGCATCTCGGTTCGATGATCCGGATCAAGAACATCCTGACAGCCGATCAACAGGCGAAGCTGCGCGAACTGCAACAGCAAGCGCACCCGCGCCGCCAGTCCGGCGGCCAACCCTCCTCCAGCGACGGGCCTCCACCGCAGTCCGGCGGCCAGCCGCCATCGGGCGACGGCCCTCCACCGCAGCATTGATCGGGAAATCGCGCGGGCCGCGCGTCAGTGGCGCCGCAGCAGGATGGACCAGCCGAGAGGGTTGAGACCGGCGATCTTGCCGGAAAAGCGGAACTCCCGCAGTTCGACAATCTCGAACAAGGGGCCGAGTTCCGCGTGGATTTCGTCCGCGCGCACCACGGGCGGGCCGGCTTCCAGTTCTTCGTCGGCGTTGCCGGCCAGGCTCAACCACCAACTGCCGGTGCGCGTGGCGCGGGCCAGGAACCGCTGAAACGCCGCGAGATCCACTTCCCGCAAACAGTGATACACGCCCCGGTCGAAGAGGATATCGTACGGCCCGCCGGGATCGTCCCGCAACACATCGGCCACGCGAAAGTCCACCGTCACGTTGGCCGTTCGCGCCTTGTCGCGGGCGGCCTGAATGGCCTGGTCGACGAGGTCCATGGCGGTGACCTGGAATCCGCGCCGGGCCAGCTCGACGGCGTTGGTGCCGGTGCCGCAGCCGATTTCCAGGAGCGTTCTGCCCGTCAGTTTGCCGGCCTCCAGGACGCGGAGCAACTCGCGGCTGGGCTGGCCGGTGTCCCAGGGCGTTTGCCCTTGCGCGTAGCGATTGTGAAAATTGGCCGGTTCCGTCATGGCGGTATTCTAGCGCACCGCCGCGCATTCCGCCACCCCCGCCATGCGGGGCCGCAGCAGGCTTGAAGTGGGCCTCCTGCGCGTGCTACAAGCGCCGGAAGAGAAGCGAACCAAATTGAAAGCGACGATGAAACAATTGACACTTTCGCTGATGGCGGCGCTGGCCGTTTCGTTGTTCCCGTCCCATGGCCGCGCCCAGGAGACGAACGCGTTGCCCGGCGGCGGCACCTACGTGGGGGAGAAGAAGGACGGCATGTTCAATGGCCAGGGCACGTACACCTGGCCCAACGGCGTCACCTACGTCGGACAGTTCAAGAACGGCAAACGCAACGGGACCGGCACGCTCACCTGGCCGGACGGTGCCCAGTACTCGGGCGATTTTAAGGACGACAAACTCAACGGCGCCGGTACCTACATGTGGCCGAACGGCCGGCACTACGTCGGCCAGTTTGTCGACGACAAGTTCAATGGCCAGGGCACGCACACCTGGCCCGACGGTGCGCGGTATGTGGGCGAGTTCAAGAATGGACTTTCCAACGGCCAGGGCACGCTTACCTGGCCCGACGGCTCGCAGTACGTCGGCGCGTTCCGGGACGATCAACCCAACGGGCAGGGGACGCTGACGTTGCCGGACGGCGGACAGTACACCGGCGGATTCAAGAACGGCAGCTTCGACGGCCAGGGCACGGAAACCTGGCCCAATGGGAAAAAGTACACCTGCGAATTTCAGGCCGGCAAACGCAACGGCGCCGGCGCGTTCACCTCGCCCGACGGACGGAAGTATGAGGGGCAGTTCCAGAACGACGAGCCAAACGGGCCGGGCGTGCTGACGTTGCCCGGCGGGCAGAAGTATACGGGCACGTTCAAGAACGGGAAATTGGACGGCCTGGGCACCGTGACCGCGCCGAATGGGACGAACGAACAGGGCCAGTGGAGAAATGGCGTCAAATACAGGATGGGCGGCACGTACGTGTTTGCCGACGGCACCCGGGAGACCGGCACATGGAACTATGACGGCGGCGCCAGCGGCGGGACGATTACCTGGAAGAACGGGCAGCAATACAAAGGCGACTGGAAGGTCGCCGAGGGCGGCCCGGAAGTGCCCGAGGGCGCTGGCACGATGATCTGGCCGGATGGACGCAAGTACGTGGGCGAATTTCACGGCGGCAAAATGGACGGGCGCGGCATGATGACCTATCCCGGCGGCAAGGTCGAAAAAGGCCTGTGGAAGCAGGACCAATTGGCGCAAGCGGCGCCGTAACCGGAAGGCGACGATGAAACGACCGGGAGTTTTGCTGGCGGGACTGCTGGTCCTGTTGCCGCTCTCGCTTTGTCACGGCCAGCAGACGAACGCGTTGCCCGACGGCGCGACGTATATCGGCGAATTCAAGGACAATAAACCAAACGGCCGGGGCACGCTCACTTTCGCCAACGGAACGCGGTACACAGGCGAGTTCCGCGACGGTAAACCGAATGGCCGGGGCAGCATCAGATCGCCGGACGGAGCCGCTTACGCCGGGGAATTTCGCGATGGCCGGCCGAATGGCCAGGGCACCCTCACGATGCCGGATGGAAGACAATACGTTGGGCAGGAGAAAGACGGTCAGGCGATGGGGCAGGGCACGGAGAGTTGGCCGGGGGGACGGAAGTACACCGGAGAGTTCGCCGACGGCGTGCCGAGCGGCCAGGGCACCCTGACGTTGCCGGATGGATCGCAGTACGTGGGCGAGTTCTGGGACGATCAGCCCAACGGCCAGGGCAAATACATCTGGCCCGACGGACGCAAGTACGTGGGGGGATTCAGCCAGAACCGGTTTGAGGGCGAAGGGACGCTCACGTTGCCGGATGGATCGAGGTATGCCGGCCAATTTCGGGGCGATCTGCCCAACGGCCAGGGCGCCTACCAGTGGCCGGATGGGCGAAAGTACACGGGCCAATTCAAGGACGGCGAGCCCGACGGTACGGGCATGAAACTGTCGCCCGACGGGACGAAGTACGTGGGTGGGTTCAAGGAAGGCAAGGTGCATGGACAGGGCACGATCACCCTGCCCGACGGCGAGACGTATGTGGGACAGTTTGAGGACGGCAAATTTGTCGGCGAAGGGACGCTTACCTCGCCGAACGGCACGGACGAATACGGCGAGTGGCGGGATGATAAACCTTACCGGGTGAGCGGCACCTATGTGTTCCCCGATGGGACGAAGGAGGTCGGCAATTGGAACACCGACGGGACCGTCAGCGGCGGCACGATCATCTGGAGGGACGGCCGGCAATATCAGGGCGGTTGGAAGGTCGTCCTGGGTGCCGTCGAATTACCCGAGGGTCCGGGCACGTTGACCTGGCCGGATGGCCGCAGGTACATCGGCGATTTCCATGACGGCAAAATGGGCGGGCGCGGCAAGATGACTTATCCCGACGGCAGGGTCCAGGACGGCGTATGGAAGCAAGACCAGTTCGTCGGCCCGGCGCCGTAAGCGGTCTGTGATCTCAGGCGTTGACAGCCGCCGGTTGCCGCCGGGTGTTCCGTCTGGGCTTGATGGCCTTGAGACGGGCCACGCGCAGCGGCAAGTGCGTCAATTCGAACTCGGCCTGCAGCCAATCGTCTGCGGGGTTTCCCGGTTTGCCTTTGCGCGCCAGATAAAGTTCGTAGGCGCGCGCCCGGATTTGGTCTTCTGATGGGCCACTGATGTTCATCGTGCACCTCGTTTCATCGATGGAGTCCTGACCCTACCTGCGCCCCTCCAACTCCACCCATAAAATAACCGAGACGACGCCGAAATCAAACCGGCGCCCGGTCCCTTTTCGATGATTGCTTTTCGGGTTTGGTTGACGGGTTTGGCTTCGTCGTGTGATAATCCGGCCGGGTTAGGGAATAGATGACGGAACCGGTCGCAGCCGAAAATGTCAGGGTGATTTCCAGGGATGAACTGGCGCGTTTGCCCGTGCGCCGGTACGACGGGCGCGTGGTGGTGATCGGGACGGTGGCCGAACTGGAAAGTGCGATGGGCGACATCCGCGGGGAGCGGGTGATCGGGCTGGACACCGAGACACGGCCCGCGTTCCGCAAAGGGGAATCCCACCTGCCCAGCCTCGTGCAAATCGCCACGGCCCAGGCGGTGTATCTGCTGCAGATCAAACGCCTCGATTTCTCCGGCGCGCTGATCGAAGTGCTGGAGCACCCGGAGCTGATCAAGGCGGGCATTGGGGTCGCGGATGATCTGTTCAAGTTGCGGCAGATGTTTCCGTTCAAGGAGAACGGCTTCGTCGATCTCGGCGCGGTCGCGCGGCGGCACGGCATCGCGCAATCGGGGGTCCGCACCCTGGCGGCGCGCTTTTTGGAGTTGCGGGTGACCAAAGGCCCGCAGACGTCGAATTGGGCCAACCCGCGCCTGACGCCGCAGCAGATCCTCTACGCCGCGACGGACGCCTGGATTTGCCGCGAATTGTTCCTGTGTTTTGAAAAGCTGGGCATGCTCGCCGCGAAGTGAGCCGGGCAGTTTGGACTTTATTTCAACGGCCTGTTGCCGGAAGATAATCGCATGAAACCATTTCTTGCCGGACTGATCCTTGGACTGCTGGTCATTCCCGTGGGAACATATCTGTACTTCACCGGCGGCCACGCCCCGGTGGCGACGTCGTCGTCGCCGATGCCGTTCGAGAACATGCTGGCCCATAAAGCCCTGAAAGCCACCCTGGAGAAAGAGGCGCCGCAACCCGTGCCGATGGAAGCGACCGAGGCGAACCTGGCGGCGGGCCTCCATGTTTACCAGCAACAGTGCGCGGTTTGCCATGGGTTGCCCGGGGAAAAGAAGACCGCCATCGCCGCCGGCATGTTCCCCCGTCCGCCCCAATTGTTCCAGGGAGATGGCGTGACGGACGATCCGGTCGGCGTCACCTACTGGAAAGTGGCCAACGGGATCCGCCTGACAGGCATGCCCGGGTTCCGCGGTCCGCTCACCGAAGACCAACTCTGGCAGGTCAGCCTGTTTCTGGCCAAAGCCGACGACCTTCCCGCCTCCGTCAGCAATTCCCTGGCGCACTAGAATGGGTTTGCGCGATCACGGACCGACGCGGACGCGGTAGAAGCGTTGCGATTGCGCGGACGCGCCGGGATCGCCAAAATAGAAAACGTCACCGGTGCCGGCGACGTTATCGGTGAGCACGTTGGAAAATCCCGCCAGCAGACTGTTCGCGCTTTCGACACGGTAGGTGAGGGTGATCAGCGTGGGGAAACTGAGACAAGCGTAGGGCGCGACGAACTGGATGCTTACCGGCGGCGGCAGCAGCGCCGCGCCGAACTCGTAGGCTCCGATGTCGCTGGACTTGCCGGCGGGACGCGTGAGCCATTCGATGTCCGTCGTCACGTTGGTCAGCGTCAGTCCGGCGTCGATGGCGGGTGAATTCATTTTCAGATGGTAATCAACGAGCGGGTTGACGACCACATTGCTGATGTCGGCGCAGGAGGAATGCAACTCGTGGCCGAGCGCCTGCCACTGGGCCAGCGTAAAGTGGGCGTCGCCGTCATTGGTGGTCACGGTGCAGGTGCCGCCGAAGAGATTGTAATCACTGTCGGTGTCGGCGGCGTCGAGGGCGGACTGGTAATCGATGCCGCCATGGCCGGGGTTGCGGTTGTAGAGGATGTTGTTGCGGACGGTGTTCGGCCCGGCGCTGCTGGCGACGTCCAATGCCCAGCGGCCATCGGCGGCCATGTCGATCGTATTGTGCGCGACGAGATCGCCGGCCGGCCCCTGCGCGCCGTCGATTTGGAACAGGGCGATGCCGGAAGCGTGGTTGTTGTAGAGAAGATTATTGCGGACGATGGAGTCCTGGACACCGTCCATGTTAATACCCGCGCCGCCCAGCGTGCCATTGTTGTAGATGATGTTGTTCTCCACGATCGCGTTGGTGGTCAGCCCGATCCCGCCCTGGCTGGCGTCGGCGTTCATGTGGATGCCGGCGCCGGCGTTGTCGTGGCAGCGGTTGTTGCGCAGGATGGGCCGCTGGCTGCTGTTGGAAATGTAAATCCCGTGCTGGGCCACGCTGCCGAAACATTCATTGTTTTCCAGCAGCGTATCGTCGGAAAAATCCGTGAAGATGCCCCAGGTGGCGTTGTTGCCGTAATGGCCGTTGCGCACGGTGATGGCCGGGCTGGTGTCGATGCGCATGCCCGACCTCGGCGCGTTGGTGCTGTTCAGGCCGTCGATCACCAGGAACTGGCAAAACGTGATGAGAATATTGTCCCGGTTGTCAGACCGGTCGGTGGTGGCTTGCACGCAGGCGTTTGTGCCTTGTGCCAGGATCGTGATCGGATTGGTTGCCGTCCCGCTGATGCTGTCGGCGGTGAACCCAAGGTAACTGCCGTCCGCCACGTGGACCACGTCACCTGGCTGCACCAGCGTCAGTGCCCGGCGGATTTCGCGGCAGGGACTGGCCGCGGAACAGGGATTGGTGTCGTTACCCGACGGCGAGACGTAATAACTCAGCCCCGCCGGCCCGCCGCACGGCGCGGCGCGCAAAGAGATGGCGGCGAAAACCATTGCCGCGCTCCACGCAACCGCCATCCAGTGCGCCTGTCTCATGCCCCCAACGCCGCCAACCTTCGCCAGTTTTCGTCCCGCGTCAAATGGAAATGGGGCAGCGATGACAAAGCGCGTTGTACTTCCAACAAAGCGCGGTAGAATGAGGACATGAAACGATTGCTCCTGTTCACTTGTTTAATGTCACTTGCCCCCATTACCTGGGGCGCGGAGAACCCTCCGATGAATTCACTCTATAGCATTCCGCTGAAGACCATTGACGGTCAGGCCGCCACGCTCGCGCCGTACAAAGGCAACGTGTTGTTACTGGTCAACGTCGCCTCCAAATGCGGGTTCACGCCCCAGTACGCCGCGTTGGAAGCGTTGCACGAGAAATACAAAGACAAGGGCCTGCGCGTGCTCGGGTTCCCTTGCAACGATTTCGGCGGACAGGAACCCGGCAGCAACGAGCAGATCGTCCAGTTCTGCACCACGAAGTTCAACGTGACCTTTCCGCTCTACGACAAGCTTCACACCAAAGGCCCCGAACAACATCCGCTCTACCAGTTGCTCACCGGCCCCGCCTCGCCGTTCCCCGGCGACGTGAAATGGAATTTTGAAAAATTCGTCATCGCCAAGGACGGCGCCATCGCCGCCCGGTTCCGTTCCGCCGTCAAACCCGACGCCCCCGAACTGATCGCCGCGATTGAGAAGGAGCTGGCGAAGTAGCGGGCGGAGCGGCGCGATGATTTCTCCGAGGCCGAGTCTTACGTTATGGTGAGACGATTCCCATGGCTGTGTGCGTGCGTGGTGATGTTCTGCACGCAGGGGATTGCCCAAACGAACGAAACGGGGCCGACGCTGCAGTTTGTGAGGGTCGGCCAGGAGTTTCCTCAAGGGGTGCCGGCTGCTTTCATTTGTTTTTCCAACTCCACTACGAGCGTCGTTCTGTATCACAACCATCCGCCTGCGACCGGGCCGGATTATGCCGTGGATCTGGTGACGGACCCGGGCGGGGTTCACACGAACCTTTTCTTTCCGGATGTCCGTGGCGGAGCGCAGTCGGTGATGCTGGCACCCGGCGGATCTGTCTGCTTTCTTGCCGGGGCCGGGTTGAACGGGCCGTACCGGGTGGGCGTTGTTTATGTCGGCGGAGGACAAACTGGGATCGTCTGGAGCGCCCAGGTGAAATTGCCGCCGGCCAACCCGGTGGCGCAGCCGCAGCCGCGTCCGGTCGAGGCATATTATCGCGGCCTGGGCGGCCAGCATTGGGTGGCGCTGACGATGGACCGGGGGGCACGCGTGAAACTGGAGGACGGCTCGGTCTGGGAGGTTTCGCGCGCGTACTGGGCGCAGACGATGTTTTGGATGGTGACGGAGAAGATCACGGTGGCCAATGGTTCGCAGCCCGGCTATCCGTACACGCTGACCAACGTCACCAAAGGCGGCACGGTCGATGCCCGGCTTGTCTCGCCGTGAAGGCTGGCTGCATGATCACTCCGGAATTTGCCCGACGGTTTGCCGATGAATGGATCGCGGCGTGGAATTCCCACGACTTGGAGCGCATCCTCTCCCACTACACGGAAGACTGCGAGATGAGTTCGCCGTTCATCGCGCGGATCATGAACGAGCCGGGAGGAACGCTGCGAGGCCGGGAGGCGGTCGGCGCGTATTGGAAGCGGGCGCTGGAGCGCATGCCCGAGTTGCAATTCGAATTGATCGACGTGCTCGCGGGCGTCGAATCGATCTGCCTCTATTACAAATCCGTTCGCGGCCTGGGCGCCATCGAATGGCTCCGGTTTGATGCCAGGGGCAAAGTCCGCCAGGCGATGGCCCATTACCATGATCTTCCCGAGGTGTGACGGGATGGTCCGGCGGATCAATGGCGCGCCCAAGGCCGGTCGCCGGCGGGTTGCGGTTCGCATTGAGTTTTGATTCCGTCGGTGGCATGCTTGACGCGTTGAAATCATCCAGGCTCTTCCAGAACAATCCCGTGACGGTGGCACGGACCGCCTCGGACTACACGCCCGAGGAACAGGCCCGTTTCCGGGAGGTTTTCCAACAGATGGCCGCGCGATATCGGCAGCGCGCGCGGACGGCCTATGTCATCATGGTGGTCTGTTTGGCGGCTCTGATCCTGGGGTTTGTCCTGCCCGGGCGCGCCGGCGGCTGGGGTGGGGGCGTGTTTGTGTTGTGCCTGATCATCTTGATGGGCTGCAGATTTTTTTCGGTCCGGCTTGTGTGCCCGGGCTGTTCCAATGATCTGGAACGCCGTGGTCTCGGACCCTATTGTCCCAAATGCGGCAGCAGCTCGGTGTCGCCCGGTGGATGGTTTCAAGCGCCGCGGTGCACGGCTTGTGGCAAGAGCTTGCGGCGCGGCAGGTATCGCCGCTATCAGATCCGCGCCTGCACGCATTGCGGCCTGATGCTTGATGAACGCGGGGTGTGAACGTAAGGCCCGACAAGTCGCCTGAGCGGACGCGATGAAGACGATGAATCGCTTATGCGGAATGATGATGGCGTGCGCGCTGCTCGCCATTGGCGCACACACCGCCGGCAATCCGGTGGACGACGGGCCGCTCATGGCCTTTTGTGCGCCTTCGGCCACGACGGCCAGACCCGGCGACGCGATTCAGATCGACTGCGTGTTGTCGAATACGGGCCCGGCGTCCCTTGTGCTTTCTTCGGAAGGGCGCTGGCTGGGCTTATCGTGGACGGGCGGCGGCTCCAGCGGTCGGACGGCACCCTGCTATCTGTTTCGGCGGAGCATTACCGCGAATTATCTGACGCTCCGGCCCGGCGACGGCGTCCGGCAGACGCAGACCTTTTGGGTGCCGGGCCAATTGAAGCCGGGGCCTTTGGAAATCCGGACGAAGTTCCGCTCGCTCGATGACGGGCAACACTTCAATTACCTGGCCTGGACTGGCACCGTGGAGACGGCTGTGATCCACATTACCATTCAGGGCGGAGACTGAACCGCAGGGTGGTTGCGCCGGCAGGGAAATGTGGGTATGCTGCACCCGGGCTGCGTCACTCAATCATCCGACAAAAAGGAGTCAGTCATGCCGACGACGGAAACCAAGCCCGAGGGAAAATGTTGCTGTCCGTGCCATCACATGATCGGTTTGTTGGTGGTACTGTTTGGTCTCACCTTCCTATTGCGGGAACTGGGGGTGATTAGTAATCATGTCGCCTCGATTGCCTGGCCGATCATTGTGATCATGGCGGGATTGAAAACCATGTGCCGCCGCATGTGCAAGTGCTGCAGCACGGAGTAGGCGGTTGGCGGTAGGTTGTGCGCCAAGACCCTGTGAGGCGATTACGGGAAAGGGGAGCGACAGATGAACCGGCAGGTGGTGGGACTGATTTTGGTATTTGTTTTGGGCGGGATTGCGGGAGGCGGTCTTGTCGCCTTGAAGATGTCCTTGCAGGCAAGGAGACGCGCGGGCACCGCCGACCCGGCCCTGCTGCAACTGGTGGCGGACACGAACAGTCCCGTGATCTTCGATCCGGCCATCGGCCAATATCGGCTCACATACCAGGTAGTTGCGGAGGGCAGCATTCGAAGAGTGAGCTACATCCTCCGATATTCCCCGTTCACGGGTGAACCGTTGGCCGCGGGCAAGGGCGGCGAACCGCGCTAGAGTGCCGCATGTTCGTTGCTTCCCCGCACATTCACGACGCCTGACGTCTTCCTTTATCGCCGCAAGGATGGCCTGTCGGCGGCGCTGCATGGCGGTCTTTATCGAGTTGCGATCATTGTCTAATCCTCTTATTGTTCCAAGAGCATTTACTGGCGACAGTATGTTTTGGAGAAAGAAAAAAGACGACGAGGAGCCACCACCGCTACCGCCGCCGCCTGACAATGAAACAAGAATGTTAGTCATTGGTGTAGCGATAGTTGTGATTGTTGCCGCAATATTGGTTTGGCGTTTCAGCGAAGAACCAAAGTACGACCCCTATAGTCCACCACCGACCCGCATGCCTCATATCCAGTCTGAAGACTGAAGTGGATCAGCTTTTCAGCTAATCGCAGGTGCTTGAACACGGAAAAGTGCAAAATCTGCTGCAATAGCACAAAAATCGGTTTACAAGAATCCTTGACAAGAGTTTCAAAAAAGAGCATATTTTTACACGGTCAGCTATGATAGCTGACTACCTGTCACGAGCGGGGTAAAACGATACAACGATTGAAAGGGAAATTCGTATGAAGGGATTGTCTAAACCAATCGCCATATTATTCGCAGCTGCTGTCCTGTTTGCAGTCACTGCAAGAGGACAGGGTTCCGATAGCGCAGCAAATTATAGCACGAACGCTCCGCCCCCGACTGCGGGGACGTGGACCAACAGCAGCAATGGGGGCATCGGATTTGATCCGTGGGCACTGTTTCCCGGCTCGAGCACGGCGGCTCAAATCTACTTCCTGATCAGTTCGACGACCAACGGCCCGGGGGTCCATGCGGGCATTGACTCACCCAACGGGCTGGCTTGGGGCATGTACTCCACCAGCGGCAACTGCGAGGGGTATCGTCATTTCTGGAGCCAAGCGCCGCTGCAAGTCGGCCAATCGGTCCAACTCGATTTCGAGAACGGGTATGTTAACGGCGTCGTCGGCTATATCTTGCAGGATAACAATGCCGATGATCGCATCGAGGTGTATTTCCCGCAGGGCGGTGCCAACTACATTCTGAATATCGGGAACAACGACACAAATGTAGCCGTCAACACAGGCATCCCGTACAACAACACCGGATTGCACGGCAAATTTACTCTGACAGGGCCGGACACGATGAACGTGGCCCTCACGTGCTTGAACGGCGTTACCAACAGTTTCACCACCAACAACGTGAGCTTGAAGGGCGTGCTGGGCAACGGGATCACGCAGCTCCGCATGTATAACTTCCAGAGTGCATTCGGTGCCGCCGGCTATCAGTACATCTGCTTTTTCAACAATCTTGCCGAAAGCAGCCGGTCCGATAATTGCGGCGCGTTTGACACCGCCTCCAATTACACGTCGCTGGACTGGACCAACACCAACGCCGGCAACGGGTTCAATATTTGGTCGTTCCAGCCGCAGAATACGAACAATGTCGCCTCGGTCGCCTATGCGCTGGGTGATTCCACGCAGCCTGTGCTGTACGACGGCGCTCCCCGCGGAATCAATTCGCAGACCTCCGGGCAGGCCTTTGGGATGACTGCCAGTGCCGCTGTGCTGACGAACAGCGGGGCCGTCATTGTCACCAACGCGCCGTCGGCCTGGATTTACCGGCAGTTCACGCAAGGAGGCATGACCAATGGGCAATCGTTTGCGATTGATTTCCAGAACAGCTACATCAATGGCGGCTCCTCGACGAACTTCATCTCCGGTAGCGTGACAAACACCTACGGAATTCCCGGCGGCACCGTTGGGTTCAAGCTCTACGACGCCAGCGCGCAGACTCGCATGGAAGTGTTCTTCACCGGCGGCGCTTCCAGCTATCAAATGAACATCGGCAGCTACAACAACCAGGCCAATCTCGCTTATCCCGCCTGCACGAACTACACGATCAACATCCCGGTCAGTTTTACCGACAAGGGTTTGCGTTGCACGTTCACGTACTTCCAAACCAACAGCGCGCCGACCGCGCAGGACTATATGAACGTGTCGATTGCGGGCTTGAACGGCTTCACCGGGTTCAGCAGCACGAATATCTACGATAACTTCGTTACCAACGGGCTCCCGCTGATCGGGACCAACGGCGACGCCGTGACGCAGGTGTTCCTCTACGACTACTGCGGCGGGTTAGGCGCGACCAACACGGTGTGGTTCAACAACCTGGCCTTGAGCGGCAGTTGCTCGGCGCAGGTCGTGCCCGCCCAGATCACCAGCATTAAGGTAGTCAACCCGAACGTTCTGGTCACGATCCCAACTGTCGCGGGCCAGTCATACCAGCTCCAAACCAGCCCGACATTGAGTTCCGGCGGTTTGATTCTCACCAACAGCAACTGGTCCAATGTTATCGGTTCCGGCGGGGCAGCCGTCGGCACGGGAAGTTCCGTGACGTTGACCAACCTTGGCGGTGCTGTGGGAGCGACGCAAGGGTTTTACCGGGTTATCATCAACTAGTCACCAGCACGGCTAGTTCGTGCGAGTCTTGCGATAATAGGAAGCGACCAATCCCGGATTCCGAAGGGAATCCGGGATTGGTATCGCGGGCGTGATTCCGCTGGCGAATGTTGAACACCTGACCCGTCTTCACAACCCGGTGACGAACCCTCCGGCCGGGCTTCTCTCTTTTTCATCTCCAGACAGAACCGAAGACATGCCCATCCACCTGCTGGTGTCGTGCTGCCATCGTCCTCTGTCACCTGTTTATTGCCGGAAAAAGCTCGACATTGCCAGGCCGACTATGATGTAGTAGGTTGACGGTGGCGAGTTGCTGAAGAGCCTCTGCCGAAGCTGACCCCTCGATGCGCGCAATGGATGACGGCAGGTACGATCCAGCGAGGACTCAAGCGGGTGCTTCCCAAGACGGGAGCGACGACAGGGTGGAAGTCGTGGAGGACAGGCGAATTTGCCCAGGAGTTCATCGAACAAGGTCCGATTCATGACAGATCGGAGAAATATTTGGCTGTCGGCGACGGCAGCGGGCGCTGCCATCTTCCTGGCGGTTCTGAGCATTCAAACTTGCCTGGCGCAACAATCCACGCGTTCCGGCTGGGGATCGACTCCTTATGCCGATTCCAATGGCACGGGCGTTACCTTCCGCGTCTGGGCCCCGAATGCGACCAATGTCACCGTGCTGGGTGAATTCAATGGCTGGTATCCGCCCACGGCCGCTGCGCTGTACTCCGAGGGCACCAGCGGCGTGTGGTCGGTTGACGTACCCGCCTCCGCCGGGGTCAAACCATACCAGGAATACAAGTACCTAGTTTTCGACAGTTATTGCGGTTCCCCCAGCGGATCCTATCGGATCGACCCCAGGGGCCGCGCATCAGACGAAACCAACAATGACAACGCGATCATCTACGATCCCAATGCGTGGAACTGGAATGGCGACAGCTTCACCAACCCGCCCTTGAGCAGCCTGGTTGTCTACGAAATGCACATCGGGAGTTTCTTCAATCCGCAGTCCAACAACGTCCCCAACGGCACGTTTTACCAGGCGGCCAGCAAGCTCTCCCAACTTCAGCAGCTCGGGGTCAATGCTGTCGAGTTGTTGCCCATTGCCTCATTTCCGGACACGACCAGTTGGGGCTACGACCCCATCGCCCCGTTCGCGGTGGAAAACGTTGCCTATGGCGGGCCGGATGGGCTGAAGAGCTTTGTGCAGCAGGCCCATCAACTGGGGATCGCCGTGCTGCTGGACACGGTGGAGAACCATTACGCCAACGGCTCCGGCCTCTGGGACTTCGATTGCTTCAACGGGTCTTCCGGCACCAACGGCGGCGGGATCTATTTCTATCAGCCCGACGGTGTTTGCTGTACGTCGTACGGTCCCCGGCCCAATTACAGCCAGCCCCAGGTGGCCGGCTACATCCAGGACAACATCACCATGTGGCTTAGTGAATACCACCTGGACGGGTTTCGCTGGGACGATCCAGACCTGATGGTGGACGCCACGCTGGCCGGCACCAACGTCTTCATTCCGGAAGCCAGGACGATGCTGCAGCAAATCAATAGCATGATCCACACCGCCTACACCGGCAAGATCAACATCGGGGAGAACAATGACTACCAGATCCCGGGTTTCGACGCCCAATGGGGCTATGATTTTAGCAGCACCATCAGCACACAATTGACCGCAGCCAACGACAGCCTGCGCAACATGGGCGCCATTAGCTACGAGGTCGGCGGCGCGGGAACATCGGGCTGGACGCACGTCATCTATATGGAGAGCCACGACACGGCTGGGGATTTGAACGCCGGCCAGCGCCTGCCGGCGTTGATCGCACCGTCCTCTCCGACCAGCTACAACGCGCGCAAGCTTTCCACGCTGGGTTCCGTGCTGACGATGACCTCGCTGGGCATTCCCATGTTGCTGGAAGGCGAGGAGATGCTCACGACCAACCAGTTCAGCGCCACCACCCCGCTGAATTGGACGTTTGCCAACACCTACAGCGGCATTGTCTGGCTCTACAAAGACCTGATCCGCCTGCGCCGCAATCTCGACGGCGTTTCGTCCGGATTGGAAGGCACGAGTGTCAATGTGTTCTTCACTTCCAATAACAACAAGGTCATCGCCTACAAGCGGTCCAGCACGGGCGCCGTGACGGATAACGTCATGGTCGTCGCCAACTTCAGCAGCGCCCAATACACCAACCTCACGATCACATCCGTCCCCAACTCGGGCACCTGGTACACGCACTTCAACAGCGACTCGGCCAACTATAGCCCCGAATACGGCAACTTTGGCAGCGCCAGCGTGGTGGCCAACGGAGGAACCTTCACGATTAACATCGCGCCCTACAGTGCTCTGATTCTTTCCCAGGTGGCCCCGCCGTCGAAGCCGCCGGTCCCGGCGAATCTTACGGCCACGGCCTCGAACACGAACGAAATCGACCTGGCTTGGTCCGTCTCCCCCGGCGCCACCTCCTACGTCGTTTACCGCGGCAGCACCGCCATCGCCACCACCTCGACCAATAATTATTCCGACATTGGCCTGCCTGCCGGCTCCGCGCTTTGCTACATCGTCGCCGCGATCAATGTCGGAGGCGTCTCGGGGATTTCCTCCCAGGCCTGTGCGACGACTCAGACCGCGCCCAACAGCTGGAATGTCGCCAGCAACGGCAAATGGGAAACCGGCGGCAACTGGCTCAGTGGCCAGCCGTCGGCCCTGCAGCAGGGCGAGTTCATCACCAACGCCAGCAGCAAGGTCGTCACCATTGACGCCGTCACGACCGGCACGCCCGGCACGATGAGCGTCAACAATCTCACGGTGGCCGCCCCTCCCGGCGCAGCCAACACACTGTTCCTGAATAACCCCAGCCTGGCCGTCCCTCTGGACGTGCTCGATGGGTTCGTCGTCGATTCCAATAGCACTCTGGTGGACAACGGCGGCGCCATCGTGAACAGCAACTTCTACAGCGCGACGATCGGGAACCTCGGCGGAAATGCCAGTCTGATTGTCACCAACGGCGGCTCAGTGTCCTCCTATGTCACCGTCCTCGGCTGGGAAAACACGAGCTTCAATAACAGCCTGTTGATCGGCGGTCCCGGCTCGGTCTGTAACTTAGGTGATCTCTACGTCGGCCTGAATGGCGGAGGCAACCGGTTGACCGTCACCAACAGCGCGACGGCGGTCAGTTCGTTCTGCTACATTGGCAGCTGGTTGCTGGCCAACAGTAACACCGTGAACGTCGCCGGCAACGGCGCGCTTTTCCAGTGCCCCGGTCGCTACCTGTATTTGGGCGAGGCCGGAAGCAGCAGCAATCAGTTGCTGATTGGCAGCGGCGGCTCGGTGCTGGCTGGCGTTGTTTACGTCGGGGACTCGGACCAGGGCTACTTGTCCAGCAATAACGTTATCCAATTGAACGGCGGCAGCCTGGTCGTGACCAATAATGGCTCCGGCTTGTTGCTGCTGGGTAACGGCGGCGGAGGTGCCGCCAGCCTGATTCTCAACAACGGCACTGTGACCGCCGACAGACTGGTGGCAACCAACGGCGCGAACAACATCATCCGGTTCAACGGCGGCCAGTTCAGCAGCGGCGGCACAGCCGTGATCAACAACCAACTCTTCGCCGTCGGCACCAATGGCAACGCCGCCGCGTACACCCTGTTGGGCGGCTATCATTCCTTTGCCAACAACCTGGAGGTCCGCACCAACGCCTCGCTCTCCGGATGCGGCACCATCAATACCTCCACGGTCTACATTGATCCGGGCGCCGCCGTGCTGGCCAATTGCGGCGGCACGCTCACGTTTACGGGTAACCTCGTCGAAAATTTCGGCGTCATGCGGGTGTCCAATGGCAGCGTGCTCGAGTCCTATGCGACGGTTATCAATGTGGGCGTGATTAACGCTCTGAACGGCAGCGTCAATTTCCATTCCGCGTTTTATAACGAGCCCGGCGGCGTACTGCTCACCAGCAATAGCGTTCCAGTCATCACCGCCATCCAGGCAGTGCCCCCCGATGTACAGGTCAGTTTCACAACGAGCGGGGCAGGCGCCACCTACGGCGTCGCTTACACCACCAACGTCCTCAACGCCACTTGGACGACGCTGACCAACAACATCGCTGGCACGGGCGCCATCATTACCGTGACCGACCCCGGCGCCGCCACGCAGCCCCAACGTTTCTATAAGGCGTACCTCATCGTCCCGCCTGGGTCCTGACGCGGTCCACCGGGACGCGGCTGTGATCACTCGCGGGCTGGCGGATTGGATCCGATCACCTTGCCGACCGTGGCGCGAAATTCATCCAGGGAAAATGGTTTGGACAGGCAGAACGTGGCGGAGTCGTTGAAAAACTGCCGGGTCTTGTCGCCGACCACGTCACCGGTCATGAACATAAACCGTCGGGCGGCGTCCGGATCCGAGGCGCGCAACCGCTCATAGACCTGAGAGCCGTCCAACCCCGGCATTTTCATGTCGCAGACCACCAGGTCGTAGTGACTGCGCCCGAGCTTGCGCAAGGCTGTCTCGCCATCGCCCGACGTGTCCACCTGGTAATCCTCGGCCGACAGCACTTCCCGGATCAGATCGGTCACCGATTGTTCATCGTCCACCACGAGGACTTTCTTGCCCCGGCCAGGATTGGCGTTTTCCGCGGGGGTGGGGGATTGGTCCGTGGCCGGCAGCGAGTTGGCTGTGGCGGATGCCACCGGCAACTCGATCGTGAACGTGGCCCCTTCGCCCGGTTTGCTCTGCACGGTGATCGAACCACTGTGCTCCTGAACGATCCCGTAGCACAAACTCAAGCCCAGGCCCGTGCCCTTGCCGACTTCCTTCGTCGTAAAAAAGGGCGTGAAGATTTTCCCCATGTTCTCCTTGGAAATGCCCGGGCCGCTGTCCTGGATCGTCACCCGGGCGTGGTCGCCGGCCTTCTCGGTGCTGATGCGGACCCAGCCCTTGGCCTGGTGGGCCTCGATGGCCTGGCGCGCGTTGTTGAGCAGGTTGACAAACACCTGCTGCAGTTGATGGCCGTCGGCCATTACCGCGGGCAACTGCGGATCCAGTTGCGCGATTACCTCGATATTGCTGGTGCGCAGATGATAGTGGAGAATGTCCACGGCCGCCTCGACCGCCTCGTTGAGATTGAGCAATTTTCGCTCGGGAGAATGCTGGCGGGCGAAACTCAGCAGACTCTGCACGATCCTGTGGCAGCGCTGCGCTTCGTTGACGACGCGCTCCAGATAGCGCTGCTGCTGTTCGTCCACGCTCTTGCGCTGCAGCAACTGCGCAAAGCCGATGACGGAGGTCAACGGATTGTTCAATTCATGCGTCACGCCGGCCACGAATTCTCCCACAGCGGAAAGCCTCTCGCTCTGGGTCAGCTGCGCCTTGGTCGTCTTGAGGGTCTCGACCGTCTGTTCGAGTTGCTCGCGCGAAGTCTTCAAGTTGCCGGTCATGTGATTAAACGCCTCCGCGAGTTGGCCGCATTCGTCCCTCGACGTCACGACGACGTGATGTGTAAAATCGCCCCGCCCGACCGCTTCCGCGCTGTCCCGTAGCAAGCGCAGCGGCTCGGTGATCTTGCGCACCAGCGCCCAGACAATCAGGCTGGCCACGAGAATACCGGCGAACCCCACACCCATGAGTTGCCGTTGCGTCTTGTGCAACGAGCGCAGCGGCTGCTCGTAGGAACAGAGTAATAAGTAGTGCGGCTTGTCATTCCCGCCGGATGGACTGAAGGAATCGACTGCGTAGAGAAAATGTTCGTCGTCCACCAGCACCTTGTGGATCGCCGACGGCGTCAGAGGATTGTCAGCCGTCTTCTGGGACGAGGAATGCTTCACCAAATCGTCAAACTGCTGTCGCAGCGCCGTCTGTTGTAACGTGGAGGCCACAACGTGGTTGTGGGACAGAAAGGCGATCTCCGCATGCGTGAGTTGGCGGAATTCCTGCGCCGCCGCGTCGCCGATCTCCGCCCCGAACGTCAGCACGCCCACAATGTTGTCGCCCACGCTTACCGGAAGCGACGCGATGTCAAACAGCCGTCCACCGGCGGAAACAGTCTCCACATCCGCCTGGCCGTCGAGCGCCTGGGTGATCGAGGCGGCGCTCTCCGCGTCGAAGGCGGTAAGATTAAGCGTGGGATCGTGGCCCGCGCTGGCCAGCCGGCGGCCGCTTTCCGTCGTGAAGAGGATGAAGTCCGTGTTGTATTCATCAAGCAGTTCGGACAGGAGAAACCGCATAGTCTTGGGGTCGGCCGGTTGGCTGACCGCCTTGAAACGCGGGTCGTTCAGCACGTTGCGGTAGCGCAGGAGCAGGTTGTTGGAGCGGATTTTCTGGGAGTTGCGAAATACCGCCTGCGCCGTGTTGAGCCGTTGGGCCGCCTCGGCTTCCACCTGGTTGACGATGCTGCGGTTGACCAACCAGACGGTGATGCCGACCAGCATCACCATGATCGACATCACGGGTAGCAGGACTTTGGCCTGGAACCGCAGGGGCAACCGAAATAGTAGTGAGTTCATGGGCCTCAATGGGGCAGTCCTGTGATCCTCAAAACGAAGTCCACGCGTACCGAGCCGCTAACGGCGGTTGCACGGGTCAAACATATCCGTAGAACGGTAACTGTTTCTGCTCTGTTCATCGAAGCACGCCAAGCTCTTACAAAAAGCAATCCATATGCCGCCATGGCCGACATTCAGGGGCTTGAGCCAAGTCAAAGTAACCTTCCGTAATCCCTGGCTATGAACATGATCTGGGAGGGATGGCGCACACCTGGTGGACAATCAGCGTGCTTTCCTCCATAAATCCGTGTAACCCAATAAAATACTGGCTTACAGGCTTATAAACGCTCGACTTTGAGGGGCGATTTTGGTCTGATCTCGTTTGCAGAGGCGAATACCGCAGCAGTTCAAGGCGGGCACTCCGGTTTGTATCTACTGGTGTCTGGAACGCTGCTAAATAAGAAGCAAGAGGGCCAGGGCGATATGTCGAGAGATGAACTGAGAGAGCGCCGTCAACACCGTAGCCTGGCTCTCTGCATGTTCCCGGTTGTTGTCTGCGCCGTTTTCTTGTCCTGCACCGCCTGCCACTCGGCCGTGTTGACCAACCTGCATAGCTTTGCCGGCAGCACTGACGGCGCCTGGCCTGGCGCCGCGCTCATCCAGGGCAGTGACGGTTCCTTTTATGGGACAACCGCCTATGGGGGGACGAACGGCGACGGCACGGTGTTCAAGATCACCTCCGCCGGGACATTCACGGTGCTTTATGCGTTCTCCGGCCCGGACGGCGCGTACCCGTTTGCTTCACTCGTCCAGGGCAGCGATGGAAATTTTTACGGTACGACATTCCAGGGCGGCGGGACGAACCTGATGCCGCCGGGCGCCGGCCTTGGCAGCGTGTTTAGAATCACCTCGGCGGGCACGTTGACGCCGCTGCACACTTTCACCGGTCCGGATGGCGCGTACCTGTCCGGGCAGCTTGTGCAGGGCAGCGACGGCAATTTCTACGGGACGACGCAATACGGAGGCACGAATGGTGATTGCAGCCCCCTGGGATGCGGCACCGTGTTTCAGATGAGCCAGGCCGGGACGGTGACCATGCTGTATAACTTCACCAAGGGAGTCGACGGCGCCCATCCTCCGGCGGGGCTTGTCCAAGGCAGCAACAGCAACTTCTACGGAACAACCTTCCAAGGCGGGATGCTCGGCCAGGGCGCCATGTTTAGGATCACCCCGGCGGGCACCTTGACGCCGCTTTCTGGTTTTGGCGATGGCAGTCCGGCGGGAGCGCTCGTGCAAGGCAGCGACGGTTATTTCTACGGGACGACGTACGCGGGAGGCACGAATAACGCCGGCACCGTGTTCCGGATCAGTTCTTCCGGCACGCTTACGGAACTGCATCAATTCAGCGGCCCCGATGGCTCCAGCACCTATGCGGGACTGGTTCAGGGAAGCGACGGGGACCTCTACGGGACAATGTTCATGGGCGGGACGAACAACGCCGGCACTGTGTTCAGGATCAATCCATCGGGAACGTTCCAGACATTGTTTCAATTCAGCGGCCCTGACGGCGTCTGGCCCTACGCCGGGCTTGTCCAGGGCCTCGACGGCGCGTTCTATGGCGTGACCGCCCTGGGCGGGGCCAGCGACACGGGCGCCGTTTTCCAGCTCACCGTTCCTCTGAACCCGCCGGCCAATCAGATCAGCGCCATTCGCGCGACGGGGGGCAACATCATCCTCGGTGTGCCATCCGTGGCGGGCGAGACCTATCAACTGCAGGCTTGTCCTTCGCTCCCCGGCGGCAGCTGGTCCAACGTCGCCGGCGCGTCCGTATCGAATTGTATCGGCGGCCCGTTGGCGTTGACCAATTCCGGCGGGGCGTTGTCGCCGCAACAATTTTATCGGATGGCCATTACGCCGTAGCGGCACAGCCGGCGCGTGCGGCCCCGATGGTCAGGGACCGGATGGCAGGGCAATGTCCACCCGATAGAATTTGTATGCCTGCGTCGCATTCGTATCAGTGGCAGTGACCTGCGTGCCGTTGGTCTGCAGCATGCCGATGGTGGGAAGATTCGAATAACCGCCGCTGATCAGATTGGTGCTGGATTGCACGGTGTAAACGCGGCCCGTGACCACGGGATCGTAGACCAGGTTTTTTTGGGCGGGCTGACCAGGGACGGGGGTGATCCGGAGAGTGAACACTGACGCCGGATTTGTTGGATTGAGTCCGGCCACATATTTGAACACATTATTCTGTCCCGTGCCGTCCGCGTCGCAGGTGGCGCAGGCGTTGGAGGCGCTGGTCGAGCCAAAGTACTGGACCTGCCATTGCTGGAAGCCCGTGGACACCGCGGGCGGTGCGACCAGCGCGTTGCTGTAAAGCTGTTGGATCTGGGCCGGCGACAGCGATTGATTGAAGACAGCGACCTCGTCCAGCGCCCCGGCGTAATAGCGTTCCGCCGGAGGACGGGTCTTCGCCGAGCAGCACCGGAGCATCGAACGCCGAGCTGCTGAGGGCCATCGTATCGGTGAATGAGTTGAGCACGCCGTTGGCGCCCAGGTAAACCGTCGCCGCGGTGGGAGTGACGACCAGGGCGAAAAACGACCATTGATTGGTCGGCACGATCAGGCCGGTGCTGGTGTTGAAGCCGTTGTTGTTCCAGGTGAAACGCAGTTCATTGGCGGGCGAGCCGGGACCGAAGTTCACACCGGACACTGTCGTGCCGCCCCGGCAAAACACCACTCCCGCCCATCCGCTCTGGTAACCGCTCGGGTCCATCCAGCCGGTAATGGTCACGGTGTTTGCGTCCAGATTCAACGCGGGCATGGTCAGCACCGATCCCGCCCCGCCGCTGAGCCGCATGGCGGTATTGGTCGTCTCGAATCCCTGGAACACCGGGCCTTGTGGTCCCGGCACGCCCGCGGTGACGGCCGCGCCGATGGTCCCGTTGTAGACGTCGTAAAAATCGTAAACCACGCTCGCGCCGTTGGTCTCGTTCAACCGCCAATAGGCAAACGGTCCGTCGTTGACCACGGTTTGCGCGTACGCGCTGGTGGCCACGGGCGCCACGGTGACAGTCACCACGGCCACGGAAGATGTCACGGGCGACCCGCACGTCCCGCTGACGATCGCGCGGAACTGCGTGCTGCTGTTATTGGTGGCCAGTGTGGAGGTCGTGTAGCTGGTGTTGGTAGCGCCCGCAAGAGGGGTCCACGTGCCGCCGCCGTTGACGCTGCTTTGCCATTGGTAGAGCAGCGGAGGCACGCCGGTGGCCTGCATGGTGAACGTCGCGCTGGAACCGGCCTGCACGGTTTCATTGGTCGGCTGGCCGAAGAGTGTCACGCCGCCGAGGCAGCCATTGGTGCCGATGATCACGAACACATTGAACTGCGTGCCGGTGACCGGGATGGCAGCGCTCGGCGTGCAGCTGTTGGGCACGCCGTTGGGCGCGACGGTGGTCAGGTTGGTCATCGGCAGGCTGATCGGGC
>CAWFPN010000009.1:0-5770 GCA_963817685.1 uncultured Verrucomicrobiae bacterium
AACGGCAGGAACGCCGGGTCGGGCTTACCCCGAACGCTTTCGGGGTGATCCGGCCCGCCTTAACGGATTGGCGGGCAGACCTACAGTGGAAATCGATTCAATCCGTGGAAGGAATTCCCCCCGATTTGTGATCATTCGTGTGTATTTGTGGCTTCCGCTTTCCCGGTCTGCACTAACCACCAGCCACTTGCCACTACGACAGTCAAACCTAGTCAAACCAAGTCCGACCTAGTCCAACCTTAAACTTTTTCACTGGGAAGGAGCGAAAACCGACTCTTGCAGGCGTTTAAAAGACAAGAAAAACCAATGCTCGCGGCTGTCCCGTCCTTTATTGACACAGGGGGGCTGAATTGCTACTTTTCAGCGTTTTATTTGCCGAATCCGCGCTGCGAGCGCGGAGTGGGGGACCCGATCTATGGGGGCTAACTCCGGACTCCTCCCGAGTCGGAGCAGGGATTCGTTCTTCTCCCTCTGAGCCCGTCAGCCAACCTCGCACGCAGGCGAGAGGAAAACTTTAAGAGACATGGTTCAACCAGAACAGACCGATTCATTACCGCGCAAGCAGACGACGATCCAGTTGCCCACGACGTTGTGGGGCAGGACCCGCCGGCTGTTGATGGGCAAACCGCGCGACCTGAGAGACCCGTCGCTGAGCCACAAGATTTCCCTGATCGCCTTCCTGGCCTGGGTCGGCCTGGGCGCGGACGGTCTGTCGTCCTCCGCGTACGGCCCCGAGGAAGCCTACCGGGCCCTGGGCACCCACGTGTTCCTGGCGGTGGCGCTGGCGGCGGCCACGGCGCTGACCGTGTTCATCATTTCCTACGCCTACAGCCGGATCATCGAACATTTCCCCCACGGCGGCGGCGGCTACGTGGTGGCCACCGAGCTGCTCGGCAGTTCGGCAGGCGTTGTCTCCGGCTGCGCGCTGCTGGTGGACTATATCTTGACGATCACCGTCTCCATCGCGGGCGGCGCGGATGCGTTGTTCAGTCTCGCGCCGTTGTCGTGGCAGGCGTTCAAGTTGCCGGTGGAATTTGCCGCCATCATTTTGCTGACGGTGATGAATCTGCGCGGCGTGAAGGAATCCGTCTCCATGCTCGTGCCGGTCTTTCTGACGTTTGTGGCCACGCACATCATCCTGATCGTGGGCGCGCTGTTCATGCACGCGGGCCAGGCGCCCCAGGTGGTGCACGACGTCCGGTTCGGCTTCCACGACGCCATGATGCTCATGGGCGGCTGGGCGCTCTTTAAATTGTTCCTCCGGTCCTACTCCCTGGGCGCCGGCACGTACACCGGTATCGAGGCCGTCTCCAACGGCCTGGGCATCATGCGCGACCCGAAGGTCGAGACCGGCAAACGCACGATGACTTACATGGCCGTCTCGCTGGCGCTGACCGCCGGGGGACTGCTCGTCTGTTACCTGCTCTTCAGAGTGAAACCCGTCGAGGGCCGCACGCTCAACGCCGTGCTGGCGGACCAATTCGCGGGCGGCTGGCACATCGGCCCGCTGCCGGTGGGTAAATGGTTCGCCGCCATCACCATTTTGTCCGAATCGGTGCTGCTGATCGTCGCCGCTCAGACCGGTTTCATCGACGGCCCGCGCGTGATGGCCAACATGGCGGTGGACTCCTGGCTGCCCCGCCGGTTCGCGGCGTTGTCGGACCGGATGACGATGCAGAACGGCGTGCTGTTGATCGGCCTGGCGGCGGCCGGGGCGCTGGCTTACACGAAGGGCGACATCACGCTGCTGGTCATTATGTACAGCATTAACGTCTTCGCCACGTTCTCGCTCTCGGAGATGGGCATGGTGCGGTTCTGGATCCGCCATCGCAAGACCGACCCGCACTGGAAGAAACATTTGCCGGTCCACGCCACCGGGTTGGTGCTCTGCATGTCGATCCTGACCGTCATGCTCAGCGAGAAACTCAAGGAAGGCGGCTGGATCACGCTGGTCGTCACGCTGCTGTGCATCGGCTTGTGCTTCATCATCCGCAGCCATTACCGCACCGTCCTCAAACGGGTACGCGAAGTGGAAAGCACGCTGGAGGACATTCCCGCCGACGCCCACAGCACGCCGCCCGACTTCGACCCGAAGAAACCCACGGCGGTCATCCTGGTCGGCGGTTACGCGCGGCTGGGCATCCACTGCATGTTGAACATCTTCCGCCTGTTCCCCCAGGCCTTCCGCAACGTCGTGTTCGTCTCCGTCGGGGTGATCAATTCGGAGTTCTTCAAGGGCGCCAACCAGGTCGAGGAACTGGAGAAGAAGACCACCGAATCGCTCGCGCGCTACGTCGAACTGGCGGGCCGCCTGGGCATCCCGGCGCGCTCGTCCTACCGCGTCGGCACGGACGTCGTCCAGGAAGTCTCCGAAATGTGCCTGGAACTGCATGACCAATATCCGCGCGCCATCATGTTTGCCGGGGAACTGGTCTTCGACGAGCCGCGCTGGTACGACCGCTTCCTGCACAACGAAACCGCCTTCGCCATCCAACGGCGGCTCCGGTTCGCCGGCGTGCCCGTGGTCATCCTGCCCGTCCGCCTGTTCCGCAAAGGCCAGCCCAAACCCGTCACGTCTTAACAACAGCCACAGATAGACACAGATCAACACAGATCATCTGTGTCCATCCGTGTGAATCTGTGGCTACTTACACCAGCTCGCCCTTCTCGATGCGGATCACGCGCTGGGCGAACGCCGCCGCTTTGTCGTCGTGCGTGACCATCAAGACCGTCACGCCGCGCTGGCGGTTGATCGTCTGGAGCAGTTCCATCATGTGCGCGCCCGTCTCGCGGTCGAGGTTGCCGGTCGGTTCATCGGCCAGGATGATCTTCGGATTGGTCACCAGCGCCCGCGCGATGGCCACGCGCTGCGCCTCGCCGCCGGATAGCTGGTCGGGCTTGTGCATCACCCGGTCCCCCAGCCCGAACTCCTGTAAGAGCGTCCGCGCCCGCACCCGCCGGGTGTGTTCGTCCACGCCGGCGAACACCAGCGGCAACGCCACGTTGTCCAGCGCCGTGTAGTAGCTCGGCAGATTGAAGAACTGGAAGACGAACCCGATCGTGCGGTTGCGGAAGGCGGAGATCGCGCGGTCGTCGAGCCGGCGCAGGTTCTCACCGGAAACGACCACCTCCCCGGCCGTCGGGGTCAACAGCCCGGCGATCAACTGGATCAACGTCGTCTTGCCCGAGCCGCTCGGCCCCATGATCGCCGCGAAACTGCCTTCGGCAATGTCCAGGTCCACGCCGCGCAACGCCTGGACGCGCTCGCTGCGCAACCGGTACTCCACGCTGACGTTTTCGAGATGGATCATCCAGCCTGCGTCACTTCGTGCCGACCGTCAGTTTACCAACGCCGATGTTGCCTTCCTCGTCGGTGGCGCGCACGGCGATGTAGTGTTCGCCGCCGGCCAGCGCGGGCAGTTTGACCTCAAAGGCCTTTTCGCGGTCGTCGAACACGCCGTCCTTCGGCGCGAAGTACTTCCATTCGCCGCCGTCCACGGAGTATTCCAGGAACCGGATCAAACTCAGCGCGTCCCGCGCCGTACCCGTCAACACACCCCGGGCGGGATCATACGCCAGCGCCGTCACGTCGGGTCGCGTGTTGTCCACCTTGAACGGGTCGCTGACTTTCTCGTCGGTCAACGCCTCGCCCTCGGGATTGGATTCCTCGTCGCTGGCGGCGACCTTGATCCGGTACCAGCCGTCGGGGATGGATTCCGTGTTCCAGGAGTACTCCGTCTTCTTCAACGGTTTGTCCAGCGAGACAGGGACCCAGACGGTGTCGCCTTGCGCTTGAAAGTACAGGCGGTACACCAGCGTGTCGCCGTCCTTGTCGGTGGCCTGCCAGTGAATGTGTTTGACCGGCGACGCGGGTTTGGGGCGGAACGATTCCGTCTTGCCGTCGCCCGCCTGCGGCTGGTAAGGGGCGCCATCGGGTCCCCCGTCGCCGGCGGACGCGTCCGGTTTCTCATCCGCTCCCGCCGCCGACTTGGGATTGCCGGGCGGGGCCTTGGCTTTCTCGCCGACTTCCACCGTATCGATGTCCGGCTTCTGGTTTTGCATCTCGTAATAGAGGCTCAATGATTGCAGGCGCGGCACGGACTTATCGGAGAGTTCAACGCGCACCTGGATGAACCGCGCGCGCGGGCTGGCTACCTTGGCCGGCGGGTTGTCAATCGGAGCGGACCAGTCCGACCATGTCGTATCAGGCAGCGCGGTGTTGCCTGTGCGGGTCGCGACCGTGATCGCGCCGTCGCCCGTCCACGACAGGTTGCCCCAGGTCGTCAGGAACTTGCAGTCGTGCACTTCGGTGGTGTACTGGCCATCGCCGGCCTTTTGCGCATCGACCAGGTACCCGCTGCCGACGTTGCCGGTGCCGATGAACGCCAGCCGCCCGTCGCGCACCGCCAGTGTCAGCGCCTGTTGTTCATCCAAATCAAACAGCAACTCCCAGTGCTGGCTGTCAGGAACGCGATACACCCGGCCGCCATTGGCCATCGCCACCAGCACGCCGCCTTCGGCGTCGATGGCCATGGCGAGGATGGATTCAGTGTCCCACGAGGCCCATTGGTCGACGCGGCCGTCGGCATTGCGCAGATAGAGAGCGCCGGCCAGCAGATTGCCCATGCGCGCCTCGGGCGGCGTCTCGCGGCCGCCTTGCGCGGCCGTCTCGGCGGCGGCCCGCGCGCCAAACTGCCCCTGCAACCGCTGGGTCAGGTCCTCAAACTCCGCCGCGCTCGGCCGTCGCGCCGCGCCCGGCGCGCGCGGGCGTCTCACTTTCTGTTTGTTGACGCCGACGTACAGGTCCCGGCCGCTGACGACCAGCGATTTGACTTCGTCCTCGGCGAACTGGTGCAGCACGACGCCCTTGGTCTTGTCCGTGATCCGGTAGAGCAGGCCGCGATCGCTGCCGCCGGCCAGCAACGCGCCGTCGGCGTCCAGGGCGAGGCTGAGAATATTGGAGTCCTCGGTGAGGTACCATTCCTCGGCTTTGCCGTCGGCGCTGATGCGGTAGATCTTCCCGTCCGGCCCCGTGCCGGCGAACAGATGATCGTCCTTGTCCACCACCAGCGACCAGATGTACGGGGCGCGCAACCGGCAGAACTCGGTGCTCTGTTTCTTGTCGGCCGAGATCTTGAAGATCTTGCCCTCCGCCAGGGTCGCCGCGTAGACGTTCCCGCGCGAATCGACCGCCAGGGCGGTGACGGCGATGGCGTCCGTTTCGGCGACCTTCGTTGGCTGGCGGTCCTTGCCGATGACGTAGACGTCGGCGGGCGATCCGGCGCCGAAATAGATCGCGCCGTCACGGTCGACGGCCGAGCACCAGATTTCCTTGGCCAGGTCGCCCAGTTTGGCGGCGCCGTAGCCGAGGTGCAGTTCGCCTTCGCTGGTGACGGTCAGGCGGTTGAGTTTGCCGCGCATGAAATCCGGCGGCGCGTCGAGTTGCCAGCGCTCGGTCTTTACCGCGAACGCGGTCGCGGCGCCGGCCAGCAGGACGATCAAGATGAAAGGAGAAGTTCTCATGCGCGGTTATTCCTGTCGGATGGGGACACGGACGGTTGCCTGGCCGGTCAAGACCCAGTCGGTCGGCGCGACGATCTGCTGGACGTCGGCTGCCCCGGTGATATCGGCGGTGCTCACGTCGTCCAGGACGCCGAGCACGCTGGGCGGCAGTTGTTTCAACAGTTTGCCGTGATATTGCAGCCCCTGGCCGGGCGTCTGGACCACCGCCACCAATTCGGTGGACCGATGGCGTTTCTCGATGGCGTCC
>CAWFPN010000010.1:0-708068 GCA_963817685.1 uncultured Verrucomicrobiae bacterium
AACTCGTTTATTCCGGCGGCAAAGTCAGCGCCTCCATCCGGTCAGCCCGGCTCTCCGATCAGATTGCCGAACTCGGCTTCCGCGCCACCGTGGCCGACACCGTCCTTGACGTGCGCAAGGCCTTCTATCAAATCCTGCTGGACCAGGCGCAAGTCACCGTGCGCGAACAGTCGGTCAAACTGCTGGAACAACAACTTGAAGACGCGCGCCACCGCTTCGACGCCGGCGACGTCCCCCGCTTCGACGTGCTGCAAGCGGAGGTGGAGCTGGCCAACGCCAAACCGCCGTTGATCCGCGCCCAAAACGATCTGCGCCTCTCACGCGAAGCGCTGGTCAAACTCCTCGCCATCGACGCACCCGGACAACGCACCGATTTCACCCCGATCACCTTCGCCGGCGAACTGACGTACGAACACCGCGCCTGGGATTTATCAACGGCCCTGTCCAAGGCCCAGGAACAGCGTCCCGAACTTCAACAAGCCGAGAAACAAGTCGCCGTGTCCCGGGAAAACATCCAGGTCGCATCGTCGGGCTATAAACCGCAGCTCTCGGTTTTCGGCAACTACGGCATCCACAACGAATCCTTCGCCAACGACGTGGGCGACACCCGCCTGGGCTGGACAGTGGGGGCCGGCGCCTCCTGGTCGATCTTCGACGGCATGCTCACCCACGGCAAAGTCATCGAGGCCCGCGCCCAATACGAACAGGCCGATCTCGATTACGCCGATACCCGCCGCCGCATCGAACTTGAAGTCCGCCAAGCCTACTCCGATTACCTCCAGGCGCTGGAACTGCTTGAAGCGCAGAAAAAGACAGTCGAGGAGGCCGAGGAAAGCCTGCGCCTGGCCGAAGCGCGGTTCCGCGCGGGCAGCGGCACACAACTGGACGTGCTCAGCGCCCAGACGGCCCTCACCGAGGCCCGCTCAAATGAAATCCAGGCTCTGTACGATTACAATGTCGCCACCGCAACGCTCGAACGCGTGACGGGCAGCACGGTGGTCGCCGCCCCCTAACTCATGTCGTTCGAAACATTCGCGCAGCTGCGGACCCTGGACTTCATCACCCACGCCTTCACCCTGCGCAGCCACGACGATACCAGGACTGACACATTTGAAGACAGCGCGCTCCGGGCGCTGGGTTTGGATCCAAGCCGCCACGTCTCGGCTGAACAAACCCACGGCAACGGCGTCGCCGTCGTCACCCAGCCCGCGCTGCGCATTCCCGCCGTGGACGCCCTGGCGACGCGCGCGGCGGGCCTGCCATTGGTCATTCGTTGCGCCGACTGCGCCGCCGTGTACATCATCGATCGAACCACGCCCGCCATCGCTTTGATCCATTCGGGCAAGGCGGGAACTTTGGCCAACATCGTTGGTCACACGCTCCACGCAATGCAAACACAACTGGGGACGCAACCGAAAGATTGCCTGGCCTTTATCGGCCCGTCCATCGGTCCCTGCCACTACGAAATGGACATCTGGTCAGCCCTCGAACACCAACTGCGCGAGGCCGGTGTGGGTGAAGTGCACAACCCGCGCGTCTGCACGGCCTGCCGTCTCGACCGGTATTTTTCCTATCGCACGGAACACGGCAAGACCGGCCGCATGCTCGCTATCCTCTCTCTCATGCCGCCATGAGCCTGCGCACGCCGCGGGTATCATGGCGTCCCGCAGGGCAACACCGGTTAATAGGGTCGGTGCTTAGTTTCGGCAAGCCGGCGAGGCGCGCCCCTCGAGCACCTCGCGCACCTTATGGGCCAGAGACGATCGATTGAACGGTTTCTGCAGGAGGGCCGCTTCGCGATTGGAGATGTCCTTCTGGCCGAGCACGTCATCGGTGTAGCCGGAGATAAACAGCACTTTGGTGCGCGGATGCGTGGCGAGGATTTTGTCCGCAAGTTCCTTCCCGCTCATTTGGGGCATCACAACGTCGGTCAGTAACAGGTCCACGCCCTGCACGCCGCGCTGCCGGGCCAGTTGCAGCGCTTCGTCGCCGCCGGCTGCCTCCATGACATTGTACCCCAGTTCACGCAATTCCAGCGAGGCGAGCCGCCGCACGGATGGCTCGTCTTCAACCAATAATACTGTCTCGTTCCGGGCGCGAGGAAGAGCGGTGGCTGCCCCGGGACCGCTGGCCGGGGCGACGGGGGTTGTCTCTCCTACTCTCGGTAGATAGATCCGGAACGTCGTGCCTTTGCCCGGTTGACTCTCGACGGTGATATGTCCGCCGCTTTGTTTGACAATGCCGAAACAGGTGGCCAATCCCAGGCCCGTCCCCTTGCCTTTCGCCTTGGTGGTAAAGAACGGTTCGAAGAGATGGCGCTTGATTTCATCCGTCATCCCGACACCTGTGTCGCTGATGGCCAGCATCACGTAGTCGCCCGGTTTGATGTCGGCATCCAGGCGCGCGCTGCCCTGGTCCAGGGTGACGTTGGCGGTCTCGATGGTCAGCGTGCCGCTGTCGGGCATGGCATCCCGCGCGTTGATGGTGAGATTCAAGAGGACCTGTTCCATCTGCCCGGGGTCGGCCTTCACGAAGCCCAGAGTGTCCTGCCGGACCGTCCTGAGCTCGATGTGTTCACCGATCAGGCGGCGCAGCATTTTTTCAATGTCGGCCACGGCGGTATTCAAGTCCAGCACCAGCGGTTGCAGCACTTGCTTGCGGCTGAACGCGAGCAACTGGCGTGTCAGTGACGCGGCGCGGTTGCCGGCCTTGCTGATTTCCTCCACGTAGCGGTGGTGGGGATTGCGTTCGTCCATGCCTTTTGACAATAGCTCGCTGTAGCCGTTGATCGCCGTGAGAATGTTGTTGAAATCGTGCGCCACGCCGCCCGCCAGCCGGCCCACGGCTTCCATCTTTTGCGCCTGGCGCAGCTGTTCCTCGAGTTGCTTGCGTTCGGTGATGTCACGCGCGATACCCAGCACACCCGTCACCTTGCCGTCCTCAACCTGAGGTGTAACGGTGAATTCGCCCGTCACGTCGTGCCCGGCCTTGGAACGGATCCTTACTTCATAGGGCGGCGGGGTTTCACCTCGCAGCACGCGCTCCACCATTTGCAGGGCCAAAGGCAAATCGTCTGGATGGACAAGAGGAGCGTAGGGTTTCGCGATCCACTCCGCGACCGGCCAGCCGGTGATTGCCTCAAAGGCGGGGTTCAAAGATGTCACGGTCCCGTCCACCGACAACGTAAAAATTGCGTCGCGGGCCGTTTCGATCAGGCTTCGATAGCGTTGCTCGGACTGGCGCAACCCGTCCTCCGCGAGCTTGCGTTCCGTGATGTCTTCGATGGTTCCGACAAAGCCGCAGAGCGTGCCGTCCTCCGCCAACATCCGGGAGGCCCGCCCCTGGATCCAGCGAACGCCTCCTGGGGCGACCAACCGGCCCTCGGTCGAGTATTCGCCTTCTCCACGCACGAAGCAACGCCATTGACTGGCCACGCGCTCCCGGTCTTCCGGATGCAGTGTTTTCAACCAACCTTCTCCCATGCATTCCGCCAGACTCAAGCCAAGGATGGCCCGATAGCGAGGATTGGCGTACGTCCGCCGCCCGTCAACATCCGCCATGAAAACACCCAGGGGCGAACTGGTGCTTAAGGCCCGGAACAATCCCTCGCTTTCGCGCAACGACTGTTCGGTTTGTTTCTGCCGGGCGTCGCGGCACTCCAGTGATTCGGCCATCTGGTCGAAGGCCTCCGCCAGTTGCTTCAGTTCGTCTGGACCGTTGGTGACGCCCGTGCGCGCGCTAAGATCACCGGCACTGAGCTTCCGGGTAGCGTACAAGATGGGGTGGATGCGGCGGATCACAAAGATGCCGGCCGCAGCCTTCGCAATCAGGAGCACCAGCAGGGCCGCGGCCGCGAGCAATTCAAACGTGTGCGCTAGGGTGTGGTCAGCTTGCGCAAAAACCACCGAGGTAGGAACTCCCACACAGACGACGCCGCTGGCCGCTTCCTCGTGACCGGTCAATGGAATAAACGCGTACAGGCGGCGGATACCGTCGTTGCCCAGCGACTCTGTTGTTCCACCCCTGTCGTGTGTCAGGGCGGCTTCGATCAGGGATTTGTCCTCCGCCTCGTGTCCCACCCATTTCTGAGGGTCGGGCTGGCGTGCGACGACGATGCCCCGGCGATCCACGACCGTGAGTGACGAGCCGGGAGGGAGATTGCCTTCGGCCACCAGTTGATTCAACCAGGACAGCTCCAACGCGGCAAACACCACGCACTGGATGTCTCCCGTCTCGCCAAATACAGGGTACCCGCAGTTGACCGAGGATTGTCCGGAAATGGAACCAATCTGATAATCGCCAACCGCAAAATCCCGCGTGGCCACCGCGTGCTGAAACCACCCACGGCCGGACGCTGATACCGGCGCTTTCATCGGCAGGGCGCTGCAGACAACTGTCCCGTCGGGCCTTACAACACCAAAATTGGCATATCGGGGGTCTTGTTTGAGCAACGCGCCAAGCAGCGCGCGGCACGCATCAGCATCCAGATTGCGAAACTCGGGGAAGCGAGCGAGAGTCACCAGAAGTTGGCGTGTGTCCTCGATGGAGCGTTCGTACTTGTCGGCGGCGGTGCGCGCAAGTCGGACGGTGTCTTGCAGGGCATTTGCCTGGGCCATCCATCGTTGCTGAAAGCCGGTGTATAAGGCAAATCCAAACGATGGGATGATGCTGAGGAGCACCAACAGCATCAACCTAGATCGAACGCTGGGGAGAAATCGGCCCATAAATCGCAGTCTTGTATCTTCCAGAGCTAACTTTCGTGTTCAAAAGATGTTATGGTTTTCATCGTTTTGATTGCGTTTTTTTCAACGTACACCCATGCGTTCATTCTGATGCAACTAGCGTGCCTATGGGCACCTATGATTGCCAAGCTGTTATTCTCCTTGCCAAGACATGACCACCTTGATGGGTAAAGACCAGCCACTCAAAGTCTTCCGCCAGGCAAACAGTCCGGGTATTCTCTCCTTGCGCCGCTGCCTGGGTGCACTAGAATCCCATCGCTGTGGGAACCACCTTGCATCATCAGGCCGTATTCCTCGATCGTGACGGGACGATTATGGAAGACGCTAATTACGTGGGAGACGTTGAACGAGTGATCCTGATCCCTGGGGCCAAGCCAGCGCTGAGGCGCCTGCGCGACGCGGGTTATCGGTTGTTCGTTGTGACGAACCAGTCCGGTGTGGGACGCGGCTATTTCACTCGCGAGGCTGTGGAACACATCCACGCGCATCTCGATGACCAGTTTGGCGCCGCGGGGGTCACGTTCGACCGCTATTACGTCTGCCCGCATCATCCCGAGGACAATTGCGACTGTCGCAAGCCAAAACCGAAATTCCTCCTGGACGCTGCGGACGAATTCGGGTTGGACCTGACGCGCTGCTTTATGGTGGGCGACCGCACCAGCGACATCCAGGCGGGTATCAATGCGGGAACGAAGACCATTCTCGTACTCACCGGTGTCGGCAAGGAAACTCTGGCCAAAGGCGAAGCAAAGCCCGACTACGCCGCCAAGGACATCAGCGAAGCGGCCGACTGGATCCTGCGCCAATCATGAAGAGGATGGTGTTTGCCGCAGCCGCCCTGGCTCTGCTTTCCGGCGCTTTCGCGGCAGGGCAAACAAATGCGCCAGCGCCGGCATCCACGAACACGGTTGTCCGGGACGCAGGCGGACGCCTGTTCAAGCGAACATTCGCCGACTATACAGTCATGTTGTTCGCCCCGGCCGGTGAACTGTGGCGCGCGTCGTGGAACGACACCGCCCAGACGGCCGTTCTGGAGGAACCAACCCAACGCGTGGTGATCACCACCCAGTACCTGAAGTTCCCGCTCGACCTGACGCTGAAGGAATCCTCCGGTCATCGCGATGCGTTTCTGGACAATGCCCTGCGAAAGTATTGCGCGATTCAACTGGCCCGAAGCGGTGACCCGGCCATCATTTCGCAGCCCATCCACATCCAAAGTCGTCCGCTCGGCAGCCACTATTACCGCTACTGCCAGGTAACGGGCCGGGACAAGAAAGGGCCGCGCCGCGGGCTTTTCTGCATGGCGCTACGAGGGCCGGCGGACAACCCGGAATTTACGGGCGACACACTGGTCCTCACCGTGGGGTTCCCCGATTCAATCCCACCCAACGAAGAGCAGCGCGCCCTCAAGATATTCGACATCGTCCTGCAGAACATCAGTTTCTATTAGAGGCCGTCGCGTTTCCCATTGAATTTCCGCGTCGATTGCAGGATGGTACGCCTGTGGAGCGCCCGATGTGAGCATGTTACGGGAAACCGATCGTGTCGCCCTGGTGAAGCTGCTGTCGGATGACGACGCAACCGTCTTGCGACTGCTGGAGGAAACATTTGTGGAAATGGGGCCGGACGGCCGCCATTTCCTGCAGTCGGTCATGCAAGAGGCCGATCCTGGCGCCCGCCGGGGGGCAAAGCAACTGTTGGCGGCCCTGTTGGAACGTGAAAGCTACGAGGTGTTCGCCCGTTTCTGCGCCACGTGCCACAGCCGTTTCGATCTCGAGCCGGGCTGCTGGCTTCTGGCCAGGACCCGTTACCCTGAGATGAACGAAGCCCCCTATCACGCGCGCCTCGACGAAATGGCCCATGAGCTGAAGGAGCGTCTGACGGGCCGCGAATCACCCCGGGCAACGATCGAGGTGTGCAATCGTTACTTTTTCCGCAAACTGGGTTTTCGGGGTAACGATGATGATTACTATGATCCCGATAATTCCTACTTGAACCGGGTGCTGGATCGGCGGCTGGGAATTCCAATCTCCTTATCGGTTCTGTATTTGCTGGTCGGCTGGCGGCTGGGGCTGCCGTTGCAGGGGATCAACCTGCCTGGCCAATTCCTGCTGAAATGGGGGTCCGGCCAGGCGCCGTTTTTCATCGACCCGTTCAACGAGGGCCAATTGCTGGAGGAGGAAGACTGCCAGGAGCTTTGCGAACACCTGGGCTACGGATTCACCGCGGCGTACCTGATCGAAGCCACCCCCCGCCAGATCCTCTTGCGGATGTGCGGCAACCTCCGAGCGATTTATCTCGAGAGCGATCCAGGCCGGTCCGGGCATCTGGACCGGTTCATCGCCCTGCTGGCGAACGCGCCGGATCAGACCACCCATTCATAGCGAAAACGCCAGCAACTGAGCTGGACCTCATCACCGTTACGGAGATTGACCCATTCGAATGGCGGGTGCGGTTGTCCGTTGATAGAGACCGGGCATTGCTTCATCGCACGAAAATCGCTGCTCTCGGGGAACTGGTGATTGAGGTAGAACCGTGCATGCTCGCGCCGGATCGTCTGCTGTTCGTCGACCAGCACCAGATCGGCCCACGCCGGCTCGCTGCCGACGATGACGCGGGTCACATCCCGACGCCGCCAGCGTTCGGGATGGCGCAGCTCCAACTCCAGGCAATCGCCCACGGCTGGTGTTGGCGGCTCCAACAGTTGGTTGGCCGCAACCGCGTCATCCGCCTTGCCTAAAAATAAAAGCCACGCGCGCACGGTAAGGGGACTTAACCTCGCTCCGACTGCCATCCCGGCACGCTGCAGGACGCGCTTTGCCCAACAACCCCCTGGTCCTAGGGGCTGGTGACGTGCAGTTGCAGTTGGCCAACGGAGCCATCGGCTGATTCGGCCAGGATGTAAAAGTTGTTGATACCATCGGTGGTAAACACCGACTGAGATTGGTTGATGTAGGGTAAATTCAGGGTCTCGCAGTCAATCTCATTCAGGCCGTCGCACGTGCCCGACCACACCGAAAGCACCGTTTGAAGATTGCTTCCAATCGTGTTCACGGTGAATTGCCGCCCGGCCTGTCCAAGGTCCGGGGTAATCACCCACATCGCGCCCGCCGTGCTAAAACCGCCTCCGCCGCTAACGCTGTTGGTGCTGAATGGCCCGCAGGTCGGCGTCGGCAGGACATGGGTGATGTTGGTGATGATTGTCGTGGTGATGATCGTGTTGGTAAACGCGTCGCAGATCGTGATGCTGCCGCCATTGGGCGTGCTGCAGACAAACGAAATGCCAATATTGGTCTGCGTGCCGGTGCTGAAGTTGGTGAGCGGATTGCTGATGAAATTCTGCAGCCCGATCGACTCGGCATATCTGGCCGGGGCAAACGGATTGCCCGTCGGGTTCGAGAACGCAATCGCTTCCGCCGTGTTACAGCTGGTGTTGAGCCCCGGACAACTGATCTCGGTGGTCGGGTCACGCGAGATGGTGCGCAGCACCGCGGCGTTGGTGGGCGAGCATTCGGCCATGACAGGGCCGTTGGTGAGGAAGTTGGCCGCGACACCCCCCTGGTTGAATTTCCGCAGCAACAGGGTCATGCTTGCGCAAGCAACGGGATCCACCCCTAATTCGATTTGTTCCGCCTGTTGGAGCAGGTTGGCCGGGAAGTTGGTGGTGACCTTGCCAATCTTGTACGAGCAGTCGGCCGGGTCCGTGCCCAACAGCCTGACGTTGGCTGTCGCCGCGATCAACTCCACCGCCAGCAGTTTGCGTTGCCGGCAGAGCTTTGAACCATTCAGCTTTTCGCTCTGGGTGCCGCTGGATTCCCCGGTGTATCCGGTGCTTCGATAGTAGAAACCAAGCGCCTCCACCAGGGCATCGTTCGCGCCCTTAAAGTTGTTGGCGGTTTCATAGGAAACGGGCAGGCGCAAGAACCCAAGGCTGACCCCGCCAATGTTGGCTTGCAGCGCCCTCAGCAGGGTCACGCAGTTAGGGTCGGGGCTGAACGCATGTGTGAACCAGAACCGCGCGTTGCGGGTGATGCACTGCCCGCTGGCTGGCGTGGTCGCCGCTGTGATTTCGCCCATGACGACGAGCCCGCCGACGGAGTTCGTGAGCCCGTTCACAGTCCCGCCTGCATTGAAGTGCGTCAGAATGTGGCCACTGTCGATGTTAAACTTATAAACGTCTCCCGAAACAAGGTCGGCGCTCCAAAAATTCGTCCCGTCCGGGTCAAGGTTCAAGGCAAAGAAATTACCCTCGTTCGTGACGGTGTACGTCTGGATCAGCGTCCCTGTGTCGTCCAGACGGGCGATTTGGCTGCTGTCCGCCACCAGGGTGTCCCCGTTGGCCAGAAGACGGTGGGCGTAGGCAGCGGCCCCCACCAAGGGGGTCGAATTGAAATCGGGTAGTTGAGTGCCTGTACACACATTGAAGACTTTGACGTGCGTGCCTTCGGACGTGTAGTACAAGGTGCACTGGTCCGCCCCCAGATCAACCCAGTCCGTACCCCTGCTTTCCCTGTCGGCAAAAAATTTCCCGGCCGCGTTTCCCAAGGAATCGAACTTCAGAATGGGAGTGCTGTTGGGAGCGCCGTTGTTGGGCGCATCATTAAAGCTGGCTTGTCCCACATAGGCGTTGGTTTGGGCATCAAAACAGATCGATTCCGGTTCGGCTGCGTAGCCGGAACCAAAGAGGCCGATAAACACGCCCCTGTTGTTAAATCTGGCCACGGCCTGGCTGTCGAACAGCGTCACATACAAGTTAGTGGATGGATCAAATGCCATGCCGGTGGTGAACAGATTGCTCTTGCCCAAGGCCGAAAAGGGAACCGTCAGCGTATTCACAAACGTGCCGTCCCCGTGTCGCCATTGCACCGATCCATTGCCCACGGCCACGAAAACATCGCCGCGGGAAAACACCTGTGCCAGCGCGCCTTGTTGGGCGGCCATGACAGACGCCAGGACGGCGATCAACGCCACCAATCCACGAAGCTTAAAAACTCTGTTCATTTTCATAGGACACAGTCCTCTTCCATCCCCGGATTACTTGACAACCACAACCGCCTGCACCTGATCAGATCTGGTGGGAACCTCGCTCACAGTCGTCGCCGTGATCACCACGGAGTTGGTCCCCTTGGGAGCTTTCTTGCCAATGTCGATCTCCACCCGCAACATCGTCGGGTCACTCGTATAGGCACCCGGTTCCAGAGTGGCCGTTGTCAGCGTCTGCGATTCCACCATGCTCGTGACTTCCGTGCTTTCGCTTGGCTTCGCCCCCAGGAAGTATCGCGCCGTGGTGTTGGTGGAACTAAAGCTTTCGACAACCCCGAGGTCGAAGTAAGCGGGGTTGTTCCCGAGATTCTGGAACATCACGTAAAAGACGTGCTTCGAGCCGCGACCACCCGTCAAGATCACGGTCTGCTTGCTCAGAGCGTTGGTCGGACTCAGAATGTTGCGGCCAACAAACTGTTTCAGGTTCAAGCTCTTGCTGATCGAAACATCCGGCTGGCTGCCCGCTCCGGTCCCCGTCAGCGAGACAATCAATGGGTTGTTCGGGCTATTGTTGGAAATGACGAGGCTGGCCGATTCATTTGTTGCGTTAATCGGAGCGTAACGAACGGGAATGGTGCACACCCCATTGATTGAGAGGCTGGCTCCGTTGCAGAGATTACTTACAATGAACTCACCGGCATTGGGCCCCGTCACCGTAATGTTGGAAATGACCAGCGATGCAGTGCCGCAGTTGGTGATCGTTATGTCCTGCTCCGGACTTACTGTGCTGACCGGCTGGTTTCCAAAACCGACACCGGCGGCGCTCGCGCAAATCCCCGGCGTCGGCTGCATGCCGTTGCCGCTGAGCGGAATGTTCAGGGGGCCAAAGGTCGCATTATTCGTGAGAAGCAACGTGGTGCTGCGCGATCCAACAGCCGTGGGGGTAAAGGTGACGTTGAATGAACACGTGCTGCCGGCAGCAATGCTGCTGCAGGAGGCAACGGAACTGGTCGCATAATCATTCGTAGCCCCCCCCGTAATCCCAACACCGGTGATCGACAAGGCGACGGAACCGCAGTTGGTCACCGTAATGGTTTGAGAGACATTCGTTCCGATCTGTTGGGTGCCGAAGTCCAGACCGGTGGAACTGAGGCAAACCAACGGCGCCGACGGCAACCCAACTCCGATCAGCCGCGCGATGCGGGGACTGCCGGTCGCGTCGTCGTAGACCTCGAGTTCGGCCGTCCGGGTCCCGTTGGTGGTCGGAGCAAACGCCACGCTGATGGTGCAATTTGAACCTGGCGGAACCGTGCTGTCCTGGCAGGTCTGGGACTGGATGACGAAATCCGCGGCGTTCGTTCCCGTGATGACAACGGTGGAAATCCCCACGTTGACAGTCGTGCCGTCCAAGTAGGTCACAATCTGCGCGGGGCTGGTGGTGCCCGCTACCTGGTTCGGGAACACTACCGGGCTCGGCGACAGGGAGATCGCCGTGGTCGTGGCGTTGACGTTCAACTGCATCGGGCCTCCGGTACCGCCATTGTGCGGCTCCACAACGATGAAATAATCATTGGACCCATCGGCTGTGAAGCTCACGAAGGACGGGGAAGTGCCGCCATTGTTGGAGGCCACTTCAATGAGCGCTCCGCATTCACCCCGGACGAACACCGTCTGGGGCAGGACCTGGACTTTCCAAACAGACAGCACCGTGTCGAACGCGCTGCCGGTCGTGTCGATGTTAAACGTCGTGCCGGGCGTCGGCAGCGGAAGCTTGAAGAACTCGTCCGAACCGCCCTGGGCGGCCGACGGGCTGGGCTGGACGTTGGCGTAGACGCTCGTGTCCAGGATGTTGGTGAACGTGTATGGGAAATTCGTGACGGACAAGGCCGTCGAACACGCGTTGTTCGTGGCCATGTTCGGCACATCGGTGGGGCTCTCGCTGTTGTAGATCACCAGGGCGAAATCCTGGCCGAGGCTGGTGCCTTTGATGTTCGGCACACCGTTGCCCCCGATATTGGCGGCGCGCACGATGACCTTGTAAGGCGTGCCGGCAACCGGGTCGACAAACACATTCGGCACGAAGACACTTTCCATGTTGTTGACGCTGTCAAACGTGCCGCCCGGAACGGATTGGCTTCCCACAAACCAGTTGCCCTTATAGGTCTGCCCAGCGACGGTGACTTCCAGATCCAAATCATTGACCAATTCCTTCTGGGCCGCCGGGGTGCCGGGTGCATCGGTCCAGGCCAGTGTCACGCGAAACGGCAACCCATTGCTCATGACAAAACCGCTCACTTCGTAACTCTGACCCGATTGGCTGAAGTAGGTCTGTTGCGGGGCCGGATTGGTGGTCACCAGGGGCACATCGATCGCGCGCGGCGTGGATTCATCACGAATCGTACGCGGAATCCCGTCGAACATCCGTTGCAAATCCATCTCGCCCATTCCCTGCGCAATGGAGGGCAACGTGTCCATCGTGCCGGTCGTCGGGTCCTGGAACGGCAGGTAACGAGCCGAATTGCACAGGTAGGCCTTGGCCATCGCCGGACTGGGCTGGAGCAGCGCCTGGCCCAGTTCATTCGTCAATCGATTCTGGAAATACCACCAGAGAAGCTGAATGCCGCCGGCCACGGCGGGCGCCGCAAAACTGGTGCCAGAATCGCAACCGAGCGGGGGATCGAGGAAGCTCGAGCTGGACCCGTTCGGATCGTTGCATGTTTGTTCCCCGCTGACCGGCTCGATGGTGCAGTCGGATTCCTTGATTCCCAGCCTCAATCCCGTGAGCGCGCCATAGACAGAACTGCCTGGCGCGACGATCTCCGGCTTGAACCGCCCGTCCAACGTGGGGCCAACACCTGAAAACGACGCGACCTGGTAGGAGTCCGCCTGGTCCGAATTAGCCGCGCAACCGCTGCCGTCGACCCGGACGTTGTCGGATGCGCCCACCGTGATGACGTTCTTGGCCGTCGCGGGAGCCGTCACTCGAATGTCCCCAAATCCGCCAACATTGCCCGAGGCTCCTTGACCGCCGCTGGCAAACACGGCAATGAACTCCTGGTTCAGGGGAAATGGACCGGGAACATTGTTGGAATCACCCACGAGCAATGCGTCACGAACGGCTGTGTCATAGTTGACGGCTTCAATATTATATTCGCCGCCGTTCTGCCCGGAAACCTCCAACCCGTCGCTCCAACTGTCGTTCTGGATGCGCGCCCCATTCCCGTAAGCGGACGCGATAAACGAAACTTCATCCGTAATGCAGAAAACACACGTGTCAAGCACGGCATCCAGATTACAAGGAGGGGCAAATTGATCGGCAATCGTGTGCGCGCTTTGTGAGAAAATACGGGAACTGCCGATGCGGCCGAACGGCGAGACACCCAGCCCGAGGTTGAAGACGCCGGACGTGGACACCACGATGTTCGTCCCGCCGCCTGTGTCGAAGAAATTCGTGCAGGCCACGGCCGGTGGATCCTGGTTGAGGATGCAAAACTGCTGCGTCGTGATGAGTAAATTCGGGAGAGAAATGAAGAACGTCTGGGTGCCCACGCCCGAGCACGCAATGCTGATATTGGTGCAGGGGAGCGTCCCAGGCGGAGGGTTCCAGTTGGAGAAGCAAACATTCGTGGTCACCTCTCCATTGCCGCCCGTACAGGGGAAGGCATAGCTGAATGTCGTCTTCGGATACGAGTCTTCCGTGCAGGTAACGGTCTGATTGGGGGCGGTGTAATAGCCGGCGATGATCGAGGCCACGAATGTGCCGTGCCCGCAGAAGTCCTCCCAACCCGCAAAGTTGTTGTTCAATCGCGGACAGCCAAAGGTATCCCCAAATTGCACGTCTCCGGAGGTGCCGTTGGCCAGGAACAGCGGGTCCGGCTGCAGATAAGCCACGCGCGTGGCATTCCCCCGATTGCCAAACTCGAAGAAAACGGGATTGGGGAACAGGGGAACGGACGTGTCGAGTCCCGTGTCCGCCACGTCGATAATCGGATAGGCATCCTGGTTGGTGAACGATGACAGACCGCCGCTGACCACATTGGTCAGGAAGTCCAAATACGTAAGGCCGCCGACCAACGGCGAGTGGCCGGGAAGCTGGTTCGTCTGGCTGGCCAGAATCAAGTCCTGTTCCTCGTCAAACAGCCGTCTCGATTCGATCTTCTCAATCCAAATGACGTTGGGCAATTGCGCAATGGCCGGAAGGTCGGACGCCTGAACGCTCAACTGCAAAACCTGTTGGCGCAGCAATTGATACGACCCCGATTGTTGCCCGTGTGAATAGGCTTCCAGCGCGCCGACCGCCTGGGGCACCTCCGGACCGTCAACCAGCCCCACCCGAATGTCAACGCCGCCCCCGGACTGGACGGCAGAGGCGAGGTCCTTGGAAATCTTGTACGCGGGACGATACGGCCCAATCCATTGGATCGGCCCCTGGGGGTCGAGTTGTCCACGGAGTTTCTGTTCCGCTGCCGCATCCAGCCAGATAATGTAGGCGTTGTTGGGAACGTAGGAGATGATGGTCACGCCTCCCACCGCGTTCACCCCCGCCAGCCAGTCGGGCCGCACAGGTCCCCGGAATTGCAACAGACGCAAACGCTTGCCCGTCGTCTCAACCTCCCGCACCGCGCCCGGGCTCGACGAGTCGCCCACGGTCGTATCGACCGACGCGGCATTCAGCTCGATCCGGTTGAAATAGTCGGCCCGCGCCGCGCGACCGCCAAAGTTCTTGGCAACATTCTGGATCTGTGCTTCGGTGCCCTGGACCACCCAGTACGAACCGTAGTCGTCGATTTTTTGGATTCCCTGCTGTCGAAGCTGGGCGATCGATTCACCGGCCTTGGGGTAGATGATGGCTTTATGGTGGTCAGCGGCCCCCTGAGTCTGCCCCTGAACGCCCAAGGGCAACACGAGACCCAAAATACACAGCATCCAGAAACATCCTCGCAAGACTCTCATCCGTTGGCTCCTCCACGCTTCTCTACATGAATCAATCGGTGCGGCTGGTAAGGGGGAAGGTATCAAAAGACATTTTCACATTGCAACCAGAATGTTCGGCATCCCCCGTCCCTCCCATGAATCCCGCAAAGAATTCTTCCTTCCACGCGACCCAGATGGTACACCTTTCAGCGTGGCGCAGGAGTTTGCAAGCGTTTTCTCAGGTTCGCCTCGCAGACGGTGCCCCGTCCTGTTGTTGACCGGCATCTGTCTGGCATCGCTTTTCATCGGCGCCACCCGTTCCCCCGCAACCGGCTCCGACAGCGACACCCCTTCCGCCTCCCAATGCGCCAGTGCGGGACGCGCCGCTTTCGACAATGGCCAATTTGACGAGGCAGTCGCACAATGGCGCACCGCGGCGCGGTTGTGC
The DNA here is from genome assembly GCA_963817685.1 of uncultured Verrucomicrobiae bacterium. Lineage (GTDB taxonomy): Bacteria > Verrucomicrobiota > Verrucomicrobiia > Palsa-1439 > Palsa-1439 > CAWFPN01. The sequence goes on from CAWFPN010000010.1 coordinate 15,088, forward strand.
GAGGCAAATGGCGACGACACCGGCCGGATGGAGGCGTTGATCAACCTCGGCAACGCCTACGAATCGCTGGGACAACAAACCCTCGCCGTGTCCGTACTCGAAAAGGCCGTCCATCTGGCGGAATCCTCCGGGGACAACACCCGTCTGGCCCTGGCCAAAAACAGCCTCGGCGCAGCCGGCACGTCCGCCCGCCAATTCGGTCCCGCCGAGCAGGACCTGCGAGAAAGCCTGGCCATGGCACGCGGCAGTCATGACACAAAGACCGCCGCGTCGGCCCTGAACAATCTCGGCAACCTGCTGGCCGATCAGGGCAAGACCGCCGACGCGCTGGATGCCTTCCAGGAATCCGCCTCGCTCGCCCAACAGACCACCAACGATCTCCTCGCCGCCCGCGCGCTCGGCAACGCCGCCGCCACCGCCCTCCGCGCCGGGCAAACCGCCGATGCGGCGCGGTTGAACGGCGCCGCGCTCGGTCTGCTCCGCGATTTGCCGCCCTCGCACGATCTGGCGTTTCTCCTGGTCGGCGCCGCACAAACCGATTGGCAGTTGAACCAACACAGTGCCGAAGCCGCCTGCCGGCAGGCCCTGCTCATTGCCGAAAAAATCAGCGACGAACGCGCGAAAACGTACGCCCTGGGCATGCTCGGCCGGATCTATGAATCGCAGCACGACTACGACAAGGCCTTGTCAGCCACGCGCCAGGCCGCGTTCATCGCCCAACAAATCCAGGCCCCCGACGCGTTGTACCGCTGGGAATGGCAGACGGGCCGCCTGCACAAGGAACAGGGCGACCGCGCCGCCGCCATCGCCGCCTATCGACGCGCCGAGCAATCCCTCCGGTTCATCCGCCATGATCTCGGCTACGGTTCCTGCGCCGCCTGCGCGCCCTTCCGCGAAGCGGTCGGCCCGCTGTACCTCGAACTGGCCGACCTGTTGCTCCAGCAGGCCGAGTCGCTGAAGGACGAACAGGCCCGGCAACAAACGCTGCTCGAAGCCCGCGACACAGTCGAACAATTGAAGTCCGTCGAACTGGAGGATTATTTCGAGGACGAATGCGTCAGCCTGTTGCGCGCCAAAACCACCCGCATCGAAACCATCAGCCCCACCACGGCCGTCATTTACATTATCACCCTGCCCGACCGCACCGTCCTGCTGGTGGGATTGACCTCGGGCCTGACCCAATTCAGCCTGCCCGTCGGCGAAGCGGACCTCACCGCCGAGATCCGCCTGTTCCGCACCCACCTGGAGAAACGGACGACGAACGAATACCTCGCCGAAGCGCAACAGCTTTACCGCTGGCTCATCACCCCGATCAAGGACACGCTGGCCGCCCACCACATCGACACGCTCGTCTTCGTCCCCGATTCCGCCCTGCGCACCATCCCGATGGCCGCGCTGCATGACGGCGACCATTTCCTGATCGAACAATTCGCCGTCGCCGAAACACCCGGCCTGACACTGATGGCACCGCGGCCCATTTCCCGCGACCACATCCATGCCCTGACCGGCGGCCTGTCCATCGCCACCCAGGGGTTCCCGGCCCTGCCCTACGTCAGCGCGGAATTGCAGCAGGTCCACGCGCTGTTTGGCGGCCCGGACCTCGCCAATGCCGACTTCGTCATCCCGAAACTCGAAAAGGATTTTTCCGATGAACAATTTTCCATCGTCCACTTCGCCACCCACGGCCAATTCGACCGCAACGCGGGCGACAGTTTCATCCTGACCTACGACGGGAAACTGACGCTCGACCGTCTCGAAGACATGATCCGCCCCGGCCAGTACCGCGGCCAGCCGGTGGAACTGCTCACTCTCAGCGCCTGCCAGACCGCCGCCGGCGACGACCGCGCCGCCCTCGGCCTGGCCGGCGTCGCCGTCAAAGCCGGCGCCCGCAGCGCCCTGGCCACCCTCTGGTTCGTCAACGACGAATCCACCGCCACGCTGATCACCGATTTCTACAAGACCCTGCGCAACGAAAAAACCTTCTCCAAAGCCAAAGCCCTCCAACAAGCCCAGATCAAGCTGATCGCCGACCCCCGCTACGACCACCCCTGCTACTGGGCCGCCTTTGTCATGATCGGCAACTGGCTCTAACGGCCGGCTGATCGTTCTGGCTTGAAAATTCCTTCAAAAAAGTTAAACCTATCTTTGTTGGTCAGACGGGAAATATGGGACGCTTTCCGCTGACCCTGATAGCCGTATGAATGTCAGAGCATGACGCTTATGAAGCGGGCGTTACAATCGGTCTTCCTCGTTTGCCTCGTCAGCTTGCTTTGCACCGGCGCCTATGCTGGCCCTTACACTTATACGCTGATCGCCCAGACCGGCGGGGAATTCACCAATCTCGGATCATCCGCGGCGCTGAATAATCTCGGCACGGTGGCGTTTTCCGGGGTAACAACCGACGCAGGCGCGGGCATCTATGCGGGCGGCGGTGGCCCGGTGACGGTCATCGCGAACACGAACTCATTCAGTTTCCCCAGCTTCGGTCCCTTGCCGGGTATTGACGACTACGGATCGGTTGCCTTCGAGGCCAACTACACAAGTTACTGCAATAACGGCTCCGGGTATAAATTCGGCTACAGCGGGATTTTTACGGGCACCGGCACCAACGACATCCAGGGGGCTTATTCGGGGCAAACCCAGGCGGGCGACTGCGAGGGCGGTGAGACGTATCCGTACTTCCAGGCATTCGGCAACCCCGTCATCAACAACTCCGGCACCGTTGCTTTCAGTGTGTACGTCAATTGTTGCTCGGGCAGCCCGGGCCCCTACAACCCCGATCTGGTCGAGGGCAAACTGGGCTACGGAGGCAGCTTGTACCCTTCGACCGGCATCGATGGAATCGGAGCATACGGTGTCCTGAACAATGCAGGCCTGGTCGCCTTTTCCGACGGCACCACAGTGTACACCGGCAACGGCGGACCCCTGAATATCATCGGCAGCGGAGTCAGCCCGGCGCTCAACGATGCCGGGACCGTGGCATTCCTGACGATGAGCCCGGCGGTCGTGGTCGGTAACGGCGGGCCGCTGACCACCATCGCCGACACCAGCGGCGCGTACAGCAACTTCGGTGTCGTGGTCAACACCGGCTCCGGCACGTACATCTCGGGGAACGCCGTATCGATCAATAACTCCGGGTCGGTGGCCTTCCTGGCCAATCTGCGCTCCGGCGGCAACGGGATTTTCACCGGACCCAATGCCGTAGCCAATCGCGTGATCGCCGCAGGTGACGCCTTGTTTGGCTCGACCGTGTCAAACGTGGCCTTTAGCGCGAACCAGTTGAGCTTCTATGGGGCGGTGTCATTTTCCGCGGTCCTGGCTGACGGGCGGACGGTGATTGCCCGGGCCGATCCCGCCGCCCTGCAGCCGCCCGGCCCCGCCGCGCTGAACTTGGTCTCCAACAACGTCCTGCTGAGTTTCCCCACGCTTTCGAACTACCTCTACGAAATCCAGAGCACACCTGACCTAGTCTCGGGAGTGTGGAGCACCATTGCCAGCAACCTGCCCGGCGTGGGCGGTGTGCTGACGTACAGCGATCCCATCAGCCAGGTCTCTCAACGGTTTTATCGGGCCGCAACCACAGGAGTGCATGTGCGCGTCCCGATTTTCGATAATACCGCCGACGCGCAGTACTCCAACGGCTGGTTCAGCAGCGAAAATGGCGGGACCGGCTTCGGAAGCTGGACGCTCCAACCGCCCTCTGTGGTCGGAAACACCAATGACGGCTACTTCCTTGGGTCATCAACGAACAACGCCTTCGGCGCCCCGCCGGGAATCGATGTGAAGGGAATTTCGTGGGGGATGTATGCCAACGGCAGCAACTACGCGACCGCCTTCCGCGGCTTTTCCTCGTTGACCATCGGCAGCACTTTCAAAGTCGACATGGACAATGGGTTCATCGACTCGGGCAATTCCGACGGCTTCGTGCTGCGCAACGGCAATGCCAACGGCAGCTATTCCAACTACAACACGAACGCCCGTTTCGAATTCCTCTTCCTGGGCGGCGGAGACAGTTACGCCGTCGTCGATGCCGGCGGCTACAATCCCATCGGAGTGCCGTTCACAGGCACCGGCCTGCACCTGGTCTTCACGCTCGGCACCAACGATACCTACACGTTCCAGGTCATCGACAATGCCACCGGCAACACCGACACCAATATCACCGGCACCCTCAGCGGCGCCCCCGCTAGCACCATTGACAGCATCGCCCTCTACAACCGCAACGCCGGCGCCGGCCCGCTCAACGACGCCTTCTTCAATTCCCTGCAGATCATCGGGCCATGAACACTAAAACTGCATTGAGGAGCAACCCAGCCACGCGTTTCATCCCGCTTTTCACGCTTTTCGGGATCCTTTGGTTTTCAACCCAGCCGGTGACAACCAGCGCGCAACTCATTCCAGTAAGCCAGTGGCGTGAAGTGTACGCCGAGGTCTGCAATACTTCTACGGGTGGATATCTCAATCTCAACATTTCGAGCGGTCTTGGGCTGTTTAACCAAACCGTAGATGTCGCGGGCGACGCCGAATACCCTTGTGGAGATATCAACCAGAATGCACGAGCGACGCAGTTATCGTGGATTACCCCGTCGAGCATTTTTGCGACGGGGAACCAATGGGAAACATACGGGAACGGCTTCTCCACGTTCAACGCGACCTGCGATGTCGCGGTTGCCTGCTATTATAGCCTGACGGGATCCGTCTCCAATCCGGAAGGCTTCGTGGAACTCGATGGTCCAACCAACGTGATCGGCATTGTGTCCAACGGCGTCTTTGCCTTTTCCGGAGTAATGACGCCCGGCCTCTACGCGATTAGCGCCGGGGTGACTGGCCAGAACTTCGAAAATGGGACCTTTAGTTTCGACCTGGAATTTCCTCCGGCACCTCCTCCGCGGATCAGTTCCGTGACCGTGCAAGGCAACGACGTGCTGCTGCAGTGGGCGGCGCCTCCGGGGACCAATCTGGTGCAGGCATCCAACGGCGCGGCCAATGGCGGTTACTCCAACAACTTCGTCACCATCAGCCCGCCCATCATCATTCCCGGCATCAACCTTCCGGTGGCCACCAACTACCTCGACGCCGGCGGCGCGACGAATTTCCCGGCCCGCTACTATCGCATCGCTTCCAGCACCCCGCCGGTGCCCAAGCCAACGCTGGCCGGCGACAATGCGGCGGATCCGGGCTACACCAACGGCTGGACCACCGGCAGCTTCGGCGGCAGCGGGTTCAGTGTCTGGACGTTGACGGCCAGCGGCGTGATTGGCAGCGGCAGCAACGGCTTCTTCATCGGCTCGTCGGCGAACAACGCGTTCCAAACATCGCCGGGCATCGATACCAACGGCGTCTCCTGGGGCCTGTATGCCAATAACAACAATTTCACCGCGGCCTATCGGCAGTTCGCTACGTCACTCCCCGTCGGCGGCGCGTTCCAGGTCGCCATGGACACGGGGTTCATCGACCCCGGCAATGCGGACGGGTTCGTCCTGCGCAACAGCAACGCCAACGGCAGCTACACCAACTTCAACACCGGCGCCCGGTTCGAGTTCCTGTTCCTGGGCGGCCAGAACAGTTACGCCGTCGTCGACGCCAGCGGCTACAATCCCGTCGGAGTGCCCTTCACCGGCACAGGCTTGCAGCTCGTCTTCACCCTGGGCACGAACGACACCTACAACCTGGCCGTGATCGACAATGCCACCGGCAATACCGACACCAATATCACCGGCACCCTCAGCGGCACCCCGGGCAGCACCATCGACAGCATCGCCCTCTACAACCGCAACGCCGGCTCCGGCTCGCTCAACGACGCCTTCTTCAATTCCCTGCAAATCATCGGCCCCTGAATATTCGCTGGCGCAGACGGCAAACATGTGCGATGGTAGCGCCGGTATGATATATGCAATTGGCATACGTCAGGCGGCCGCCAGCGCCGTCACCGCAGTTGTGTGCCCCGGAAGGCGCAGACTCCGCAGGCCCCGCCTGCCAGGCGCGCCTACAGCGCTTCGTGACCTTCGCGCCTTCGTGGTGAAACTCCGATGCCCGGACAGCGGAAACGTCCAACCTAGTCCAACCCAGTCAAACCTAGTCAAACCTAGTCCAACCTTAAATCCTCGAGACGGGCAGCCCATCCGCGTAATCCGTGGATATTCTAATCCGGCCCAATACGACCTAATACGGCCTTAATCATTTTTGAGAATAAGGGCGGCGGACCCGCTGAAAACAATTGCAGAAAGCCGGCACCCGGTATATTATATATGGAGCATGGACTAGGGTAGCCATTGCAAATGAATAGGAGAATTGTCATGAAGCACGGGTTACTTAAGTCATGCGCCAGTCTCGCGGTTGGCAGTACAATCATCTTTTCACTCGGCTGCGTTGCGCAGGCCGAATCTTCCACCGACCAGGCCATCGCCAGTTCCGGCGAGTTGGCCGGCGGCGCGCCGCGCGCGCAATCAGTTTGGGCGCCCATTTACCGGCCGCCGTTCCCGAACGCCCCGCGTGTCCGCGTGGACGGCCTGTCGCGCGGCGCCAACGACGCGGCCCTGGCGTTGACCGTGCTGGCGCCGGAACACGTCGGGCTGACGACCAAGGACCAGCCTTCCCTGTTCTGGTTCCAGTCCAAGGCGGCCAGGACCCGGTTCGAACTGACCATCGTCGCCGCCAAGGAAATCAAACCGATTCTCGAAACGCAGCTCGATGAGCCGACCAACGACGGCATCCAACGGTTTCGCCTGTCCGACCACGGCATTAAATTGAAGAAGGGCGTCGATTATCGCTGGAGCGTGGCGATGGTGCTCGACCCGGACAACCGGTCGAAGGACGTTGTCGCCAGCGGCGTGATCCGGCGCATCGCGCCCAGCGCGGCGCTCGTCGAACGCCTGGCAAAATCCCCGTCGGACGCCGCGGCGATCTACGCCGACGAAGGTGTCTGGTACGATTCGATGGAAGCGCTCTCGGACTCAATCGCGCAGCAGCCGCAAGACAAGGTGTTGCACGAGGAACGCGCGATGTTCTTCATGCAAGTCGGCCTGAAAGACGCCGCCGTCTACGAAGCCCGCACCGCCAGCGCGAAATAGACAGCGCCCCTTTCCTCTGAATTGTAGCCGCGAAACATTTTCGCGGCTTTTGGGCAACGGACCGCGAATGAGATTCGCGGCTACAATGAGAACACCGCAAGCGATCACCCCGAGCTTGTCGAGGGGTCTCTTCCGTTCCGTCGCCTACAGCAGAGATGCCTCGACAAACCCGGCATGACACGTCTTCACTTCAGCATCATATATATGGATGGGCGCGCGGCCTAAAACGCGTCAACCGTGACCTTGAAGGTCAGGCCCAGGTCCTGCAAATCGTTGTTCGGCGTCTTGATGTTCTTGAAGGCGTATCCCCAGTAAAGCTGCGCGTTCACATGGCGGTTCGGCGTGAACAGCAGGCCGGCGCCCGCGCTCCATATCGTCGTCGGATCAGGCGTGTGATTGAACGTGTTCCAGGCGCCGCCGAAATCGCAGAACGGCGCAAACTGCAGCACCGCTTCGCCGCGATGATTGAACATCACCGGCAACCGCAACTCCACCGAAGCGTCCGCGCCCTGGTCGGCCACCAACTGGTTCACCCGGTACCCGCGCACGCTGTCGGGCCCGCCGAGGGTGAACTGTTCCAGTGACAGCAGCGGATCGGGGCTCAACTGGACGTCGCTGCGCAGGACGAGTTGATTGGGCGTGTTGAACAGCCGCTGAACGTACTGCCCCTGGCCCAGCCAGGCGAAGAACTCCCCGTTCCGTTTCGGGTCCGAATGGGAAATGCCGAACTCATCCAACCCGACGCTGAAGGTGGAACGCAACGCCAGCACGTGGTCCTGGTTGCGGTCGGTCCATTCCTGCCCGATGCGCAAGGCGGAGATCTCGGTGATCCCGTTGGTCGAGCCCGTGCCGCTAAAGTCGAACGCCGCGTTTCCCAGGAACGCCTTGCTGTAGCGCCGTTCGAAGGTGGCGCTCATCGCGAATTCGTCATTCGGCGTCTGGTACAACGGCTGGCGCAACGTGGCGCCGACGCGATACGATTCGCTGAAGACGTCAAGCGCCGAGAACGGTTTCTCGACAATCGAGAAGTCGTCCTTGCTCCCGTACAGCCGCAGCGTCGTGTCGTAGGCCGTCACCGGCAGCATGTAGGAGGCGGACTCGTTGTCGAAATCGGAGAACTTCCAGCCGTGATTGCCGCCTTCGGCGACGCCGTAGGTGACATCGAGCGGGTCGCTGTGGCCCGTCAAGTTGCGGTCGCCGGCCAGCAGCAGGATCTCGTCCGCGCCGACGCTCGGCGGACGGTCGTTGTCCACCTGGATGGCGAACCGGAACGGATTCGGGTCCTGCACGTGGACGTCGAGGTAGCTCTGGCCCGGCAACGCGCCCGGTTTGAGTTCCGCGTTGACCTGCGAGACGTTCGGGTCCTGCCGCAGGAGCTGCAAGCCTTCCTTGAGCCGGTCCATGTTCAGCGGCGCCGTGGCCCAGCGGGCGAGTTTGCCTTTGATGTAGGATTTGTGCAGCCAGCGGTTGCCCGAAATGCTCATGCCGGTCAGCACGCCCTCGGTGATCCGCATCGTGATCACGCCGCCGGCGGCCGGTTGCTCCGGCAACACCGCGCCGGAATTGACGTAGCCGTGATTGATGTAAAGCATCGTCACCGCCCGGCGCGCGTCCTCCAGTTCCTCGCCGCTGATCTCCCGCCCCGTGTACGAGGCAACGACCCCGGCCAATTCCGCGCTGGTGAACACATGGTTGCCCTCAAAGCGAAACTCGCGCACATAGATCCGCCCCGCCGTGGAGAGATTGCCGGACGACAAAGGCAACTGCAGCGCCGGGACCGCGAGCGGGTCCGCAAAAGCGGGTGCCGCGAGAAAGACGAAGAGGATAAACACCAGGATTGGACTAACAAACCTGTCACCCCGAGCTTGTCGAGGGGTCTCTGCCATTCCGTCGCTTACAACAGAGATGCCTCGACGAACTCGGCATGACACGCTCTTGTTTGAGCATGACACGTCGTTGTTAGTGTATGACACGCCCTTGTTGACGAACAACCCTGGCGCCAGGATTGCCAAGCTGTCACCCCGAGCTCGTCGAGGGGTCTCTGCCGTTCCGTCGCTTACAACAGAGATGCCTCGACGAGCTCGGCATGACACGGCTGTGGCGGGAACACCACGCCTGGCGGACCTAAGGCTCGTCATGCGGGCTGCTCGATTCAAGCGACGGCTGCAGGTTGTCCGGTTCGATGGGCGCGCCGCCGCTGCCGGTCAGGATGAACGTGCTGATCCCGCCGTGTTGTTTGAGCGCGCAACTCTCGCGCAACTCCGACGCGGCATCCAGCGGCGTCTCCGCCAACGGAATCAGGCTGCCCACCAGCGCCAGGTACGGCGCGGTGACCTGGACGCTGCCTTGCAACCCAAACTGCGATGAGGCCGTGATCTTGCTTTGCGATTCGACGAAGAAATCGGAGGTGATGTTGATATTGCCGCCATGGCCCGTGATCGCATCGGCGGTGATCTGGCTCTTGTTCAACGCGACCACCGAAGGATCGATTGTGATGTTGCCGCCGTCGCCGTTGACCGCTGCCGCGCTGATCTGGCTGTTGAACAAGGAAACCGCTCCCAGCGTCGTGATCGTCACGTTCCCGCCATTCCCCTCCGCCTCCGCCGAAATCAGCCCATCGTTCAACTTGATGTTCGAACCTGACCCGCCCGTCACGTCAATGTTCCCGCCATCGCTCTGCGCCGATGAAACGCTCAAGTCCGCATCATTCTCAATCAGCAACAACCCCGACACCCCCAGCGCGATGCCACCCGCATCACCTGAACTGGTGGCCGAAGAGGCAATCGAAGCTCCCGTGTTCAAAGTCAGATCCTTCACCTGAATGTTGATGTTCCCCGCATCCCCCGTCGTCTGCGAAGAAGCCAAAACCTCCGCCCCATTCTGCAAAGCCATCGTCCCCGCATGAATGAGAATGTCGCCTCCCGGCCCCGTTACTGGGCCGCTGTCGTTGCGAGCTTCTGAAGAGATTCCAGTGAATGAGGCTTGATCCTTGCCATCCATACTAATGGACGAGGCGGTGATGGTGATATTTCCGGCTGCCGATGGGCTGAAGGTCGAGGTTTGGATCGCCGCATCTGCAACCAGTTGAAGTGTATCGGTGTTGATGATGAGGTTCCCTGCCGGTCCTTCATTACTGGTACCAAAGAGACTGCTATTCGCCAAGCGGATACTGGTGGCGGTGATGGTGAGATTCCCGGCAGCACCAGGTGTCGATGTTTGGACGCTAATGAGACTGTTCTCAAGGTCGAGCGAACCGGTCTTGATTGTGATATCGCCGGCGTTGCCTGTACTTGATGCGTCATTCGGGAGTGTGCCAGTCGATATCGCTGCGCTGTTCTCCAGTTGAATCAAAGCTGCATTCAAATTAATGGACGAGCCATTGCCGGACTCGAGATTCAGTGCGCTGAAAGTCGCACCGTTCAAGTCGATCACGCCTCGAACGTCCACTTCGATGCCCACGCCGTTCTGGGCGCTCAGGTTGTCTGCACCAAGCACACTGCCGGGATCCATGCTCAGGCTGTCCGCGTTGACCACCAGCTTCCCCGGCCCCACGATGCCGTCACTGGAAACTTCGACATCGGCGGCATTGACAAACGTGACGGCACCGAGTGTGGCGAACCCGGACGTATCCACCGTCGCCGACGGGTCGGTCACATCCAGCGCCAGTTCGCCGGGCGATTTGATGCTGATCAAATTCATCCTGCCACCGGGCGCCAGAATGACGGCCCCGTCGATGGTGATATCGCCACCCACGAGGGAGAAGCCGAGTTGATCGGGCATGGTGAGCATGCTCTGGCTGACGGTGATTGCCCCCGGAGTGCCGCTGAGAAATCCAAAGGCGCTGACCGGCGCGGCGGTCAGCACGTCGTTGGCTGGATTGGCCGCATCAAACCGTCCACCGTCGGCCAGCTTGACGTAACTGGCGGTCGTAGCCGTGAACGCACCGCTGACGTTTACCTGGGCGTTCGGTCCGAACATCATGCCGAACGGATTGATCAGGAAGAAGTTTGCCCCGGCAATGTCGCAATTGATCGCGCCGTCGATGCTGGAAGGACTGCCGCCCGTCACGCGTGCGATCACATTGTGGATGTTCGCCGGGCCGGTGAAATCGGCGGTATCGCCGGTCGCAAGATTGAACTGGCTGAAACTATGAAAGAGATTGTTCCCGACAGTCTTGCCCAGCGTGGCCGGGATGATGTAGCCCGGCCCCGTAAGCGGCCCGCTCGGCCCGACGGTGCCGTCGAGCGTGACCGTGCCGGCAAGGCAGGTGGCGGCAAGCAAGAGCATCGCCGCAATCGTAGGAGCGCCCTTCCGGGCGCGACATGCCAAGAATCGCGCCCGGAAGGGCGCTCCTACGGGACAATTACACATGAGATGACGCAAGTGGGAGAGGCCTGAGGCCTCTCCCACCGCATGTTGCACAGATGCTTTGCCTGCTGCAGCCATCCTACTGGTTGATAATGATCATTACCGAGTTCGTGTTGTTGTTTGGATTCGACTCTTTGATGATGCCCGATCCATCCGCGACATCGCAGACGAAATTGGTGCCCAGCGCAGTCCCTTGGGGAATCGTGATCGTGCCCGACCAAGAATACGTTGCACCGGGGCCCATAAGGGTGGGGATTAAGTGGGACTCCAAGAGACAGCTTGACGTAAGGTCGTTGCTGCTGGTGCAGAGGTAGATGTAGTCGTAGAAGCTCCCGCGCGTATAGCCCGACTGGTTTGAGGTGACATCGCTGATGGGGATTTGATCGCCCAGGTTTGCGCTGTTTGTCACGGTCACCGATGCGATGACCAGATCGGGGAGCGCCAAGGGCGGGAGAAGGGGGCCGCCGCTTCCACCGTCCTGCGCTTGTGCGCGATACGGCAACACGGTCATTGCGGCCACTACGATCATGATTGCTGCCCAGAGGTACTGTCTGTTTCCTTGCGTCATGGGAGGATTACTCCTGCGTTGAGTGTATGTGATTACTTACTTCGCGGGACGTGGAAGGTTCCAGTCATCGATGGACCCGCGATGTGATGGCGTCAACCCCAACGGGGAAAATCCGAAATGCTCCGCGCGAAGTTGCAACCCACCGGCAAACCCGAGCTTGCCGTTACCCATCGACAAGGCAGACCAACTCATGACCGCTCTCCCAAGTCACGCGTGACCCTTGCCAAAGAGCCTACCCCTCGATGGCCTCACCTGCATTGCACTTCACCGTCCACAGCATCTCTCTCCAAATGCAGAGGACGCGATACGTATACAGAAGCCCCTACCGATGCTCAAGAAGAATGTTTACGCGCAAGCACTCGCCAACCATACCCGATTCTCTGGCAAGTCTTTTGTGGCGAGGGAGATAAAGCGGGCGACGCGGCCAACGACGGCAGGCGGTTCGCCTGCCCTGCAATGAGAGGTAAACGAGTGTCCTCTCAGGTATTGTCCTAATTTCGGATCATTTTCTGTAGCCGCAGGCTTTAGCCTGCGCTGTCGGCCCAATCTGCGCACCCTAAAGGGTGCGGCTACTTGCCTGGGCCTTGACCCGAGCCTGACTCAGCCGGGGCCGGGGTGGACGGCACGGGCACACGCGACCCTGGCGCAGGAGGCGCGGGGATATTGCCCGGAGGCGGTTGCGCGGCTTGTTGCATGGCTTTGTCGAGGGCGGCGTCGGCGTTTTCACCGTAGCCGTTCAGGAACCCGCGGCGGAAATCATCGCGCACGCCCGGAGGCGCGTTGATGACGTAGGCGCGCAGGTATTGGACAAACCAGTCCCAGGTGACGGTCTCCAGCCTCAGGTCCTTGCCCCAATCGTGACCGAGCACGAGGTAGCTGCGGTTGTCCTGGGGTTGGGCCGGTTGCTGATACGAATAGGCGCCGTCGTAGTAGTACACAGGAGGCGGCGTGGCAGAATAGGAATAATCCGGATACTGATAATATGCGGTGCCGGGATAATACGGGTAGGAGGAGTAGTACGGCCAGCCCCACGAATAATACGGCCACCAGAGTGGGCCGCCGAAATAGAAGCCCCATCCGCCATTGCCCCAATACCCGCCATGATAATAACCGCCGTGATAGCCGCCGTAGTACCCGCCGGAATCACCATGCCAGTGTCCCCAGCCGCCGCCACCGCTGCGCTGACCGCCCCCGTCACGGCCCCAGCCCCATCCACCGCCATCGCCCCGCGCTTGCACGGATGAGACGGCCAGCAGGACGGAAATTCCAATCGTTGCAATCAGTGAGAAGAGAGATCGCTTCATCGTCAATCACCTCTACCAGATTAGACGCACAAAAGCAGGTTTCGATTCAAAAACAATCCCGTCAAAACCGGTTCCCGCAGCCACGCAACGGGTTGCGGGCCGGTCGAGTTGTAGCGGCCGCCGTCCCGGCGGCGGGGTTGACAAAAGCGTCCGGGACGGACGCCACTACAACAAATTGACCCACTACCGGGTTGTGGCACCGGTCGAAAAACTGGAGCCAGCGATCGGACTCGAACCGATAACCTGCTGATTACAAATCAGCTGCTCTGCCAATTGAGCTACGCTGGCTTTACCCTGTAAACTAAAGCTTTTATGCACGTACTTGAGGTGACTGTTTTTGTGTTGCAATGCTTTGATGCATGGTTTAGGGTGTTTTCACCATGAAAGCCACTCCAACGACCCGCAAGAATCAAAAGCTCATTCATGTTGGCGACTGTCTTTATCGTTCAAGCATCACGGACGTTTACTACGGTATTTTTGAACGTGACGGCAGACAAGTCAAGCGCAGTCTGAAAACCGCAGACCGCGAACTCGCCAAGCGACGCCTGGAAGATTTACGGCGCAAGGTCGAGCGCCTCACCGCAGATGATTCCAAGACGCTCCCCTTCGCTGAGTACAAGCGCGATGAAAAGACCGGCGAGATGACGGCCGAGTTGATCGGCGGACTGGCCAAGCGATGGTTTGATGCCGTGTCTGTTTCGATCAAGCCCAAGACAGTCCGCATGTATCTCAACTCAGTCAAGATGCTGGCCCGGCACTTCGGTAGCGTGACCGTCCGCGGTATCGGCCTGCGCCAGATCGAGCAATGGGCCGCGCAGCGCAGCGTCCAGTGTTCAGCTCGCACTTACAACGCTGATCGGGACGTGCTGCATCGGATCTTGGACTACGCCTGCAAGCACGGCTTGCTCCTGGAGAATCCGGCCAAAGAAATACGCCGGCGCCAATTGAGCAAGGAGAAGATCGTCATTCCGACTAAAGAGCAGTTTCGTCAACTGTTGGCGACCATGCGGGCGAATTATGGCAATGACTCCGCCGATCTGGTCGAGTTTCTCGGGTATAGCGGCTGCCGCCTCGCCGAGGTCGTTGGCGACGGTGAGCAGGGTAAGCCACCGATGGTCTGGGGCGACGTGAACTTTGAGCTTAAGACCTTCACCATCGCAGGGAAAGGCAGTGGCGAGACCGGCAAGAGCCGCACGGTCCCGCTCTTCCCGCCGCTCGAAAGACTGCTGCTCGCTCTCAGATCGAGATTGCCGCAACCGCCCAAACCAACGGACAGGATCTTTCACATCAAGTCTGCCATGACCAGCCTGAAACGCTCCTGTCGCAAGCTGGGCCTGTCGGAGTTCAACCACCATGCCATGCGACACTTCTTCTGCTCCAACTGCATTGAGGCGGGCGTTGACTTCAAGGTAATCGCCGGCTGGCTTGGTCATGTTGACGGCGGCGTGCTGGTTGCGCGGACCTACGGGCATCTACGGGACGTGCACAGCCGCGAAATGGCCAAGCGCATCACGTTCGACGCTGCCGCTGAAGAACCCGACAACGTCGTCCCAATGGCGACCGGGAGATAAGAGGGCCAAGGCGACCGGACGGTGCTGAGCGAAGGGCCGTTATTCAGCGCGCGTTTCTTTCAGAAACCGTTCGATCTCGGGAAGTGGAAACAACGGTCGCCGCAACGCCCGACAAGGCCGCAACAATCCACGGGCAACAAGTCGGTCAACCGTGATTGGTGCCACACCCAAGGCTTTGGCTGTTTCCTTTCGTGTAAGCGCGAGTCGAATTTCTTTAGTGTTTGTCTGCATGGCGATCTCCTGTCTGGGTTACGACTGTTTCATGTCTCTGCCACAATCCTTCGGCGGTGAGTTGCTCCAACGTGAAGCCATACGAGCGCCGGCGGCGGAGCGAGCGCAGTGCAATGTGGAGCGCAGCTCTGCGAGCAATAGATTGACGGCGCGCAGCGAGCCGTACAATCGAAACGGCTCCCACGCAAAGTCGATGACTGATGGAGCGGAATCATTCGCCCACAGATAGCACAAGGGAGTCGTTCGACCGTGTGGCTCGTACACAAGATGTCTGAAGGACGGCGCGGGCATCCTTCGTGAAGAGCAATCGGAATGATTGGAGTCAGTGAGAGGAGACTGTGCGGACAGGGTGTGTCCGCGACTACGGACTGTCCCCGAAGGGGCTGACCGGCAATTGACGGTCGCTCCTGGCTGTCGGTGGCGAGCAACGCGTAGCCACGGACAGCGACGCGTGATGGATGCGCCTTGGCAGCGCAGCAGACGCGGCGAGCAGGACGCGACTTAAGCGTCCGCCGCGCCGGGTCTGATAGCATTCTGCCGGCGAATGACCGGCGAAGATTGCACGTGGTTGCGTTCAACGCGCCGTCTCCCGCAGTCCGGTTTGACTGTCGTTGCTCCGTGGGGCATTGCCTGCTGTAATCGACGGCTGGGTGTTAGCCGCAGCGCGTTTTGGTCGGCGGCGAGTGCGCGACTTGGTGGCGGCGTCTCCGCCCGCCGTCCAGCGGCCCAGGCACTCGCGTAAACGTGCTGGACTTACCGGCACGCCGGCAGCCTTCAACTCTTCTGCCAATTGGTCACTCTTCCAGCCTTTGCGGCGCAACGTAAGCAACCGTTCGCGCAGTGGCTCCAGCACGTCGGCGGCAGTCTTCCGCTTCCTCGGCGGCTCGCGTTGCGTCAACTGCTCCAGTTTGTTCTCCAACGCCGCGTAATCCAGCTTCGTGGCGATCTGCGTGTAATCCATGCGTGTGCTCATACTCAGTTCCTTTCACTTTTCTGCCGTCCGTGATTGGATGATTTCACCGACAACGTTTGACTCGTCATTGAACGTTTGTTCAAGCAGCCTTGGCACTTGGCGGCGAGCAGCCAAGCGCACCGGCCTCCAGCAGCCCGCAGGTCGGGCCAGGAGGGGTAAGTGTCTAGACTGCTTTCTCATTTTCTTGCCACATCAGGCCCACACACTCTGTGCACATCTACGAACAATCAGCACTGCGCTTCCGCGGAATGTGGTTTGCATAAGACCACTCACATCGGTTGCACTGTAATTCAGCCGGCCCCATCATCTCGTGTACCTGTTACACGACATGCGCCGGCTTTCGTGCCAGACTGCGCACCGATGACCAAGAACCAGTTCATCGCCGCCTATATCACCACACGGGCACGTGCCAAATTGTTCCCGTTTGGGAACAACTTCACACCACGGTTCCGATAACGTTCCGGGCCATGTTCAGCGCCATCCCACAAAAGAATCGAGTCGCCGCCACGACGTATTTTGACGAGCACCTGTCGCACAACGATTACTACACCCTGGGCGAAGTGTTGGCGCACGACCAAGGTGGTCATTGGATTGGCATCGGCGCGGAACAGTTGGGATTGCAGCCGGGTGAGGTTGTCAGCCGCGAAGCGTTCCTGCGGCTCTGCGATAATCTCCACCCAACGACAGGCGAACAACTCACCCCGCAACAGTTGCGGGAGCGTCGGCTCTATTTCGATTTCGTCTGCTCGCCGCCCAAGTCGGTGTCGATTCTGGCGGTCACGATGAATGACCATCGCATCATCGAGGCACACCAGGAGGCCTCCACGATGGCGCTACGGGAGCTTGAGCAGTTCGCCGCCACACGCATTCGCAAGGCCAGCATTGAGGATCAGGATCGCATCACCGGCAACCTGGTCGGTGCAGCGTTTCTGCACACGAGTTCCCGCGCTCTGGACCCGCAACTGCACACGCATTTCGTCCTGTTCAACTGCACTTGGGACAAGTCCGAGAAGCGGTGGAAGGCGCTGCAAACCGGCGATATGTTCGGCGCGCTTAACTACGGCACAGCCGTCTATCGCAACGAACTGGCCAAGCGGCTCCACCGACTCGGCTACGGCACCCGGAAGGCCGCCAACGGGTTCGAGATCGAGGGCGTCGCGCCTGAGTTAATTGACCGGTTCTCGAAACGGTCGCAGCAACGGGATCTGGCCGTGAAACGTCAAGAGGCCAAGCTCGGTCGCAAACTGACCAAGCAGGAGATCGCTCACGTCGTCCACCAGTCCCGCCCAAAGAAGCTCAAGGGCGCCACCGATGATCAAGTACGCCGACAGCAACTTGGTGAGATCGGTTTCTTCGAGAAGCGGGCATTGCGCAAAGTGGTCGAAGCGGCCAATGGTCAGTCTGAGGATTTCACCCACTCGGTCACGATGCACGAGGCCGTTGACCACGGCATCGCACACGTTTTCGAGCGCGCTTCGGTCGCGCCGCAACACAAGCTTCTGGAAGCCGCCCTGGTCAAAGGCTGCGGCCAACTGAACCTGTCCCTGCTAAAGAATGCGCTGGCGGAACGCTCCGAGCTGGTGCGCGTGGGTTCGGAGGTCTCGACCCGCGACATTCTCACCAAGGAGCTTTCATTGATTCGTATGGTCAACGCCAGCATCGACACCATTGCTCCGATCACCAACCGCTATGAACCGGCCCCCCATCTGGGCCCGGACCAGCGCAAAACCCTGGCACACGTGCTCAGCAGCCCCGACCGGTTCACCGGTTTTCGCGGCTTGGCCGGCACCGGAAAAAGCACGCTCCTCGTTGAACTGAACCGCGTGCTCGACAATGAAGGTTTCGAGGCCCTGTTCTGCGCTCCAACTGCTTCCGCTGCCGATACGCTACGCAAGGACAAGCTGGAAGCCGTCACGCTCGCCAACCTGCTGGCGGATCGGGCCATGCAGCGAACACTTTCCGCGCGCAGCGTGATCGTCCTGGATGAAGCTAGTGCGGTCGGCCTCGATGACATGGTAAAGGTGTTCAATCTGGCCGTAAGCGCGGGCGCTCGCGTGGTGCTCTCCGGCGACACCGGCCAGCATGCCTCCGTTGCCCGTGGGGATGCGCTCCGCATCCTCGAACAGTATTCGTCCTACCGCTTCAGCGAACTGACCACCATCCGCCGCCAGAAACCCGCTGTGTTCCGTCAGGTCGTAGAACTGGCCGCCGCCAAACAGACCGACAAGGCGTTTGCCAGGCTCGTGCAACTCGGTGCAGTGACAGAATCGCCCGTGGAGGATGGGAAACTGTACCAGCGGGCGGCCTACGCTTACCTGTCGGCCATCAATCAAGGCCGGTCGGCGCTACTGGTGTCGCCTACTTGGGCCGAGATCGAAGCGGTCACGGAGAAGGTGCGTGAAGCTCTCAAAGTTGAGGGCATCGTCAGCCAGGATGAGCACACGCTGTGGGTGTTTGATTCGCTTTCGTGGACAGAAGCGCAAAAGAGGAATATGAGCCAGTACGAACCCGGCCAACGTGTACGCTTCGTTCGCAAGACCAAGGCGTTTGATCGGGGCGAAACGGTCGAAGTCGCGGCGGTTGGTGAGGACGGCTTGCGAGTGCGCCGTCACGATGGAACGGAAGTGGATTTCATCCCGGCCGGTGCCGCCGGCTCGTTCGACGTGGGCGAAGCGCGTGAACTAAGAGTCGCCGCTGGCGATTGGCTGCTCCTACAAGCCAACCACGGCAGAGAGTTCATCAACGGCGAGCGCGTTCAGGTGCGGGAGGTCAGCGGCGGCCACATCACGCTCACCGACGGCCGGGTGCTGCCGGGCACATTCAACACCTTCACGCACGGCTACGCCGTCACCTCGCACTCGTCACAAAGCAAGACCGTCGATCACGTGCTCCTGGTCGCATCGTCACGCTCCTTCGGCGCGGTGAATCGAGAACAGTTCTACGTTTCCATTTCTCGGGGGCGGAAGGGTGTCCATGTGTTCACCGATGATACCCAACTGCTCGCTCGCCGCGTCACGGATTCCCACGAGCGCAAGGCTGCCGTCGAACTCCAAGGCCTGCGCGATGACCTGGCCAAGCTCGGCTTCCTGCGGCAACGTCAGCAAGAGCAGGACACCGTAACCCCGGCAACGACGGTAAGCCAAGATTTTCGCGCGGTGCGCTCGATGCGTCAGTCGCCGCGAGTGTTTCGCGCCACGCGTTTATCTCCGGTGCAACGGCTCGCTCAGTTGATCGAGGATGTGCATCGCTGGCTTCGCGAACGGTCCGGCGTTGAGCAAAAGGAAGTTTTCGCGGAGAAGCTCCCGCAAACCGAATCCATCAAACAGGCTGAGGCTGTCAAACCAACTCAGAAAATCAAACGGTCGCACACGGTCAACGAAGCTCTCCAGCAAAAACAATTCACGCGCCCGAAGCTGAGTCGGACCATTTCGCAACAAGGTGACACCGGCCACTCTCGCGGTATTGGTGTCTGAACGTTCAACCAAAACCAACAACCCCCAACGAATCAATGCCTCTCGCCAAAGAAAATTGCTACACCACTGCCAACAAGTATTGCGCTTGCGTCGAGTTTCATCTCGACAAGGAGCATCGCCACGGCTTTCACGCCAACCAGTTGATCGATTACACCTTGGAACCCAACCCGGACGCCAGCGAGGACAAGAACGCGCCGCCGCAAAAACTCGCGCTCGCCTTCTCTACCGCCGACGTGGTGATTTTGGGCTGGCGTCTCGGTCGGCTGGCCGATTTGCTCCGTGAAAATGAGCTCGCCGCGGTCCACGTCCTGCCCAAACGCTATGCTGATCTCGACCGGGGCAGACCGTTTGTCACCTCGATCATTATCACCCCGATCAACAAAGGCCAGTCATAGGGTATGAATGGGGCTGCCGCGCTAGAATTCGAACCTACCGCGCCCGATTCGTGCAAGGTTTTGCAGATTAGGGAATTGCTTTATTTGCAGGGACTTGGGTCATTTCCGCCTTAGGCGTTGAAGGTCATTAGGGGGCAAAGAGAGGCAAGAATACTGGCACCGATCCGGCACCGATTTCGCCAACATAAGTGCCAGAATTCTAATGTTTGTCTGGGCTGTTATGTGGGCCAATAAGCAACCGATCAATGGGTTTTTCAGTCTCCAAAGGAGATGTCCAGGGTGCGCGCGGTCATCACGCCGTGCCAATCCACAGGCACAAGATTGAGCTTGGCCGTCGCTTCCTTTAACGGCACGTAGTTGATCCGCGGCGGATTGATGGCAACCATGACGCCGTCCTGACCTTCGGCCAGCGCCCGCACCGCGGCCGCACCGAATGCCAAGCCGAGAAATCGGTCCAGCGAAGTCGGCTGTCCGCCGCGGAGCAGATGTCCGAGGACAACGGCGCGCGTTTCCTTGCCGGTCAACTCTCGCAACTGACCGGCCACGATCTCGCCGACGCCGCCGAGCCGCTCGACATGGCCGGGATTGGCGGCTTCCCTTAACGTCACGCCGCCGCCGACCGGCTTTGCGCCTTCGGCCACAACGACAATGGAATATTGCCGGCTCCGGCTCGCCGTCTTGCGTTTAACATGCGCGGCGACTTTCGTGATGTCGTACGGAATTTCCGGTATCAGAATCGCGTCCGCCCGACCGGCGATGCCGGTATGCAACGCGATCCAGCCAGCATACCGGCCCATCACTTCGACGACCATCACGCGCCGGTGCGAGTCCGCGGTGAAATGCAGCCGGTCCACACACTCGGTCGCAAACGACACTGCGCTGTCGAAACCGAAGGTTATCGCCGTGGATTGCAGATCGTTATCGATGGTCTTCGGCACGCCCACGACGCGCAGGCCTTTTTCATTCAACTCTTGGGCGATGGCCAGTGTGCCATCGCCGCCGACGGAAATGAGCGCGTCGAGTCGATGTTCTCTGAAACGTCGCAGGACTTCGTCGAATCCCGTGCGTCTTGAATGGATTGCCGCGGTTGCTCGTGCCCAGCATCGTGCCGCCGAGGTGCACAATGTTGCGGACGACCGGGCGCGTGAGTTTTATCAGGCCGCCATCTGGATAACTGTCTGGGTCGAGCAATCCGTCGAGTCCGTCGCGGATGCCGAAGATTTCCCAGCCGAGATTGCGCGCCGCATAGACGGCCGCCTGAATAACAGCGTTCAGTCCCGGCGCGTCGCCGCCGCCGGTATTGATGGCGATTCGTTTGATGGCGTTCATACATTTACCCCGTCGATCGTTCTGCCATTGCGCACGGTAAAGGCCGGCAATTTCGCTGGCGCGGGCGTCACTTCGATGCTCAAGATGCTGTGCCTCGGAATGACCAGAAGCCGGCCGCTTAACTCCAGCACCAAGTCATGGGCCTGGAATGCCTTCTCGATCCGGCTGGCCAACATAACGTCATCGCCGCCTTCTGGCGGGAACTGAAAGCGGTGCACGCTGCCGTCCACGAGCCGGACGATCATCGTTTGAGTCAGAGATTTTGGTTTCACGTGTTTGATTCCTTTCTTATCGGGCATGTGTCTGCGTTGAGTATTCGGACTGCTCCTCGGACGACAAGTCGCACAGCAGTTTCTGGTAGCTCTCGGATTCGCGCAACAGCCGGCCGGCGACCTCGCGCAAGCGGTCGACTGCGCCGGGCGGGAGACTGAATTTCGTCGGTAGATTGTCGAAGTACTCCCGTTCCTTTGAGTCAGCCAACTGCTCGAAACTGACTTCGATGCCATAGACCTTGACGGGCTCCATGCCGGTTTGCCCATCATTCAATTCGCTTTCCCACTGTTCGATCCTGTCGTAAAAGAGTTGCCTGGTTTCGAAGGAATACCGGTTGATGACATCGCCGAAAGCGAAGCCGACTTCCACGATGCCGGGCGCCCGCGCGTGTTTGTCCCAACCGAGATCGCGGTGAGTGGCAGCGTTGACGGCAATGACGACGATTTTGCGGGGGCGTTTCACCCCGAAATACTGCATCGCCGGGCGTACTCCGCCGAGCGCCAGGACAGGCTCTAACGGTCCGCGCAAGCCCAAGTTGTCGGACAGACCACCGTCGATCAAATGAAAATACGGGTGGTCCGCCGCGTCCTGATAGGTGCGCATTTCCTTCGCTTTGAGGTAGCCGCGTGACAACCGCTCTCGTTGCACCAGCGCCGTTTCCACCTGCGGCGGTTCGGTGTACCCACAACTGCCGGCGTAGTTGTTGACCGTGATCGGAGTCAAGAGAACCGGGAATGCCGACGAGGCTGCCACCGCGCGGCCGACCGGGAACGTGGAAAGATCCGAGCACATCAAATCGAATTGGTCCTGCGTAAACCCAAAATGCGATGCCGATGACATGTCGGTCGCGTTTAAGAGCACAAACGGCGACTGGTAGGCCTGCGCTAAATCGCCGAATGTTTTGCCGCGAAACACATGCCGATCATAAAACTCCGCCAGCATGTCGCTGCGGCTGAAATACGGTGACGCGAACCGCACCCAATTCAACGGCGACAGCATCCGCCACATGAGCCGGTGCTGAATGTTTTGTTTCAGAAACACGCTTTCGTAGTCACGGAAAATCTCGTCTCCGAACAGGGCGTAGTACGCCGCCGTGAAACTGCCGCCGGAGACGGCGGAAATCATCTGCACCTCATCCAGCAAGCGTTTGTGCTGGCCTTCCCAGACAATGTCGGTCCGCGCCAGTTCCTCCAGCACGCCATAGGACAGCGCCGCAGCCCGATGGCCGCCGCCGGAGAATGCCAGCACGACGACCAGGCCGTCGGTGTTCTCCACCCTGGACACTGTCTTGAGACGATAGCCGGTGTCGGGGTTGTACTGAGTCAGCCGCGCATTCACCGGGTAATGAGCGCAGCCGGCGAGGAAGAGCGCATAGAATACGAACGCAATGCAGCTACTGCTTCGCCTCATCTCACGCCTCTTCCTCAGGCTGCCCGGGTTGACCCGGCGGAAACAGCCGGTAAACGGCTTCGACAACGCCACCGTCCAAGCCACACTCTGCCTGTTTTTTGCCGACGGTCTCCAGTAGCCGCCGCATGGCCGTGTTGTACACCAGGAAGACAGCCTTCCAATGCCGGACGCCCGCTTGCCAGGCGCCCTCTGCGAGGGCAGCGAATACGAGTTTGCCAATGCCGTGCTGCTGCCACGCATCCGCCACCACAATGGCGACTTCGGCCAGGGCGAATTCGTCAGCGTCGCGCACGTAGCGCCCGACGGCGACAAGTTCCGGTTCACCGCCTTTGGCATCCGTCAGAAACGCTCCCAAGGCCAAGTGGTTCGCCCCGTCGCAGTGCGTGAAATATTTCAGCTCGGATGGCGAGAGACCGATCTTGTATGTCAGAAAACGACGGTAGCGCGATTCTGGCGAGAGTTGGCCAAAGCCGGTCTCCAACCTGGATGCATCATCGCCGCAAAGCGGACGCCACACGATCTGTGTCCCATCGATCAGAGTGCTATTGTGCGCCGAGTTCATGTGCCTAGAAGAAATAGCTCGCGGTGATTACGCCGTACTTAAACTGGTTCTGTTCGCCGTCGAACTCCTTGCCCCAAAAGACGTAGGTGAACGACGTTTGGAAACGCCGGTTGCCGATGCACAGGCCGACTCCCTCCGCGGGGACAAACCACTTCTTGTCCACGCTGCGACTGTCCTCAAACGTGTTTCCGTCGAGCGTGATGTCCCGCAAGACCAGATTGGCCACAGCGCCGCCGTAAATGGAATACCCCCAGTCAGAGTTCGATTCGGGCTTCCCACTTCGACGGGGCGGCGGCATCTGGTCCATGCCGCGCACCAGTGTTGGGCCGAAGTCGTCGGGGATGTTGTAGCCCGCCCGCATCAAGCCGCCGATTTGCGCCTGAGTCAGCATATTGCCCAGCCACCCACCCGCAATCGGCAATCCCTCGACCGACCAGGCGTCGCGTTCGCCGGCGAGCCGGAACTTGTGGCGATACTCATAGGCAAGGTTCACGATCGGCTCATTCTTCAACTGGTAGCTCCAGCCTTGAGGCTTGGTGCTGCCTATCAGACCATGCACTCCGCTCTGCGTTTCTCTGCCGAGTGCCGCCGGGCCAATGACGCCCACGACGAGCTTCAATCCGTTGTAGGAATTTGCCTGCTCGACATGGAGCGAAAGCCCCCCCGCGAGAATCGCGGCATACGGCCGATCCTTCGGATCGGGGTTGTGCAGGGTCAAGTTTGACGGCGTGAACATGAGCTGGGCAACATCATAACCAACCGTGCGGCGTCCCTGCCCCCACGGCAGCCAATCGGCCAGCGGGTCAAGCCAATTGGGACCGGTATGAGCCAGCGAAAGGGCAACACCGTCCGTGTAGTTCCGATCCGTACCGCCGAACGCGTCGTTTTCAAAGCGCCCTGACACGACCCATTGCTGTGGGGCGGAGTTGGTGGTGACTTCAACCGCCGCGAATGAGGGCAGCGCCAGCAGTTGGGCAAAGACCACAAACGTTATTCCGTGAATCCTCATAACTCACCTCGGGTATTGATGGCGATTCGTTTGACGCTCATCGTTGAATCCTTTAGCATTTAGAGACTCGCAGTTCGCGAACGACGCCCGCCAAATGCCACCGCCACCGGTGGTCCTGAGTCATCGTGAGAAGATGCAGCACCACTCTTCCGCTCGACGTGCTCGCCAGTCTCAGTTGTTTGGCCGCGCTCATTGTTTTCTGTGCCTTTGTTCATTTTATCGACTTCATCACGAACACGACCGCTACATACACAGCTTGCGTGCCAGTGAGCTGACACTTCTGGAATATGTTGAAGACAAGGATGTAATGGAAAAAGCGGCGCGACAACTTGTCGGACAAAAAGTTGAACGTGCAAAAACTTGGCAGCGTTATCGCACAAGCCTGGTCGGGTGAGTCAATCGATGAGAAGTGAAGAGCTGGTCACCGTCTGGACGTGCTCCACACGCCGGAACTTGGATACGAATTAAGAAGTCTCAACCGCCGGCTTCTTGAGTCCCCATTTCTTCATACGAGCCAGCAAGGTGGTGGGCTTGACGCCGAGGAGTTCGGCCGCGCCATCCGCGCCTTTGATCTTCCAGTTGGCTTCTTGGAGAACACTCAAGAGGTTGTCGCGCTCGCGGCGCTGCATCTCGGCTTCGGTAAGGAATTTCGGTGCGTCAGCGTCACCGGGTGGTGATTCGATTCGAACCGGAGTCGGAGTCTTGGATTGGTTTGCCACCGGCAGGTCAAAATCCAGCGCCCCGCCGCGAGCCAGAATCACGGCGCGCTCGATCACGTTGCGTAATTCGCGAACATTTCCAGGCCAGTCGTAGTTTTGCAGTTTCGTGATCGCCGCCCGGGTGCAGACGCGGTTTGGCGCATTTCAAGTCGCGCGTGGAGAGATCGACGAAATGTTTCGCCAGCGACGGGATGTCGTCGAGGCGTTCCCGAAGCGGCGGGACGTTGATCGGAAAAACATTTAGCCGGTAATACAGATCTTCGCGGAACTTGCCGGCGGCTACGGCTTGTTTCAGATCGCGATTCGTGGCTGCGATGATGCGCACATTGGCCCGCCGCGTGCGGTCGTCGCCGACGCGTTCGTAGCGTTTTTCCTGAAGCACGCGCAGGAGCTTGTTCTGAACGTCGAGCGGGATTTCGCCGACTTCATCGAGGAAGATCGTGCCGCCTTCGGCGGTTTCAAAACGACCGGCCCGGTCCTTCACGGCCCCGGTAAACGAGCCGCGCACATGGCCGAAGAATTCGCTCTCGAAAAGTTCGCGCGGAATCGAAGCGCAATTGACACGAACCAGCGGCCCGTCTTTGCGCTGGCTGCGCCGGTGAATCTCGTGGGCGACCAGTTCCTTGCCGGTGCCGGTCTCGCCGAGAATCAGCACGGAAGCTTCGGTGGGCGCGACCAGATCAATTTGGCTGACGATGTGCCGGAGCGCGGCGCTTTGGCCGACAAGGTCGCCGAACGCTTTCGCCTCGACGACGGCTTCCTGCAAGTAGTCGTTGCGCAATTCGAGTTGCGCTTTGAGCGCGGCGATTTCCTCGTAGGCCCGCTGAAGCTCTTCTGCCCGGCGCAGTTGCAGGTGCGTTCGGACTCGCGCCAGCACTTCCTCGGCTTCAAACGGCTTGGTGATGTAATCCACGCCGCCGGCTTCAAAGCCGGTGACTTTTTGGTGCGTATCGCCAAAGGCGCTGATGAAAATAACGGGGATGCGGCTGCTCTTCTCGTCTGCCTTCAAGCGCCGGCACACCTCATAGCCATCCATGTCCGGCATACTGACGTCGAGCAGGATCAGGTCTGGATTCTTGGCGGCGACGGATTTCAGCGCCAGAGCGCCGTCGGAAGCCGGGCGGACGCGATAGCCGTGTTTGGTGAGCAGGTCGGTCAGTAGGCGCAGGTTGGCGGGGGTGTCATCCACCACCAAAATGTCTTCCGGCGCTGAAGTCGGCTGGTTGTTTTGGCTCATAACGTCTCTCCGGTTTGAGAACGCTCCCTTTCCAGCAATTTCAAAAGACGCTGATAGTCAAGCCGCGTGGCCAGCGTCTTCAAGGCCCGACCCAGCGAAGCATCTCGCTCGGCAACCTGCTCGATGAGGATTTGCGTGCGAGCCGTGTCCAGTTCGATGACGGCCTGACGCAACTCCTGCAGCAGTTGCGCCGGCAGCGCGTCCAACTGCTCCGGATTCGGGGTAAGCTCCGGCGCCTCCGGCAGGCTCTCCTGACGCGGCGCTTCCTCGTAGATGAATTTCAGGCGCAGGTGCCGGGCCAGTGCGTCGAAGAGATCTTGTTCGCGAAATGGCTTGCGCACGAGATCATCGCAGCCGGCCGCCATAATGGGTTCTCGCTCTTCCTCCAGGGCGTGAGCCGTGAGCGCGATGATTTCGTAACGCCGCCGCCAGCCTGGGTCGCCCGAATCCGCCGGACTGCTTCCAACCCGTCCATCACCGGCATGCGGATATCCATCCAAATCAGGTCGGGATGCCATTGCTCGAACAGCGCCACGGCTTCTTGTCCGTTGGCGGCCTCGCGCAACTCAAAACCGAGCGGTGCCAAAAGTCTTCGCAGCAGCAGACGGTTTTCCGGCTGGTCTTCGACAATCAGGAGCCGGTGACGGGGCTGCCCTTCGGCCAATCCCAAAATGCGCCGGTGCTTCAGCTCATCGCGCTCCGCCACCGACGGAAGGATGCTCACTGGAATCTCGAAATAAAACACCGATCCCTTGCCCGGCTGGCTGGTCACGCCAATCTGGCCCCCCATCAGCTCGACATACTGTTTGCAGATGGCCAAGCCCAATCCAGTCCCGGCTTGCGCGGGAGCCTGGTCACCCAATTGCACGAAGGGAAAGAAGATGCGCTGGCAATCCTCTTGGCTTATGCCAGGCCCGGAGTCCTCAACCTCAAATCGCACATTGGCTTTTTCGGACCCGTGGATACTGGCGAGCCTGGCGCGGAGCTTCACCCCGCCTGAATCCGTGTACTTGATCGCGTTGCCAAGCAGGTTCAGCAGCACTTGGCGCAGTTTGCCTGCGTCCACAGCAACAAACCGGGGTAGATCTGGATCATGCTCCAAAGCGAAACGGAGGCCCTTTTCCACGGCCCCGACTCCCATGAGCGACTGCATTTCGTGCAGTAACCGGTGCAAGTCAACTTCGGACTCCTTCAGGGCCACCTGACCGGACTCGATCTTCGCCATGTCGAGGACATTGTTGATTAAATTCAGCAAGTGCTCGCCGCTGCGGACAATGATATCCAACGTCTCCTGCTGCGGCGGCGTCACGTCCGGATCGTTCTTGAGCAGTCGGGAAAAACCGAGCACGGCGTTGAGGGGAGTGCGCAACTCATGGCTCATGTTCGCCAGGAACGAACTCTTCGCGCGATTGGCGGCTTCGGCCCGGGCCTTGGCTTCCGCCAATTGCTCCGTTCGGTGCCTCACCATGTCTTCGAGGTTCTCCCGGTGCTTGCGCAGCTCGTCCTCGGCCAGTTTGCGTTCGGTCACATCCATCGCCGTGCCGACGTATTCAGCGACCTGTCCGTTTTCATCGAGAACCGGATGGCCGATAGCATGGATGTGCTTGACTGTTCCATCGGGCAGCACAATCCGGTGTTCATGCTCGTACTCCCTATTTCCAGCCGCTGCCTTCAGCAGCAGTTCACGCGTGCGTTCGAGATCCTCAGGGTGGATTCGTTGCCAGAATGTTTCAGCGGTTGGCACACCGTCCTGCGGGTTTAAGCCGAAAATTCGGAACATTTCCTCGGACCAGTAAAGCGACTGGCGAGTGGCGGGGCTCCAGGCCCAACTGCCCATGTGGGCCAGCCGCTGCCCTTCCGCCAGATAAGCCTCACTTCTCCGCAGTGCATCCTCCGCGCGCTTGCGTTCCGTCACATCCATCGCGGTGCCGACGTATTGAACGACCTGTTCGTCTTGATCGAGAACCGGATGACCAACCGCATGGATGTGCTTGACGGTTCCATCGGGCAGCACAATCCGGTGATCATGCTCGTAATCCAAGCCTCGCTGCGCCACTTTCATCTGCAATTCACGGACACGGTCGCGATCCTCAGGGTGGATTCGTTGCCAGAGAGTTTCAGCGGTTGGCACGCCTTCCTGCGGGTTTAAGCCATAGATCCGGAACATTTCCTCCGACCAGTACAAGGGCTGGAGAGTGCCGGGGCTCCAGGCCCAACTGCCCGTGTGGCTCAGCCGCTGCCCTTCGGCCAGAGTAGCCTCACTTCTCCGCAGTGCATCCTCAGCGCGCTTGCGATCGGTGATGTCGCGCGCCACGTGGACGGCATATGTAAGTTCACCGTTCTGGTCAAATACGGGGTCAACGGAAACCGACAACCAAGGACCTCCCTCTCTCGCCAGAACCTCCACTTCTTCATGCCTCCGAGATTGGCGCATTTTGGCGAGAGGGCATTCCGCCGGGGGCATGGACGTTCCGTGGATCAGATTAAAGCAGTGTCCCCCGACGATTTTGTCAAACGGCAGCCCGAGGAACTCCGCCGCTGCACGGTTGGCTCGCAAGATCTGGAAATCCTTGTCGAGCAGCAAAACCAAATCCTGCACCGCGTCAAAGGTAGCCTGCCATTGCGCGGCGGTATTGCGCACCTCTTCCTCCGCCCGCTTGCGCTCGGTGATGTCACGCACAAGGGCTAAGTTGTAAGCCCGGCCTTCATATTCGAAATAATTCGCGCTGATCTCGACCGGGAAAATGCGGCCATCTCGCGTTCGGTGGCGGCTTTCGAAAGTCATCGACTGCTGCGCCTTCAGGTCGCGCCAATGGTCGGACCAACGCTCCGCCGGGAACTCAGGATCAACATCTGATACGCTCATGGCGAGCAGTTCCGCTCGGGTATAACCCAGCCGGCGGCAGGCCTCCTCGTTAACATAACAAAGACGCGGCCCATCCATCAGAAAGGCGGCTTCGTGTCCTTTGTCCAAGGCAAAACTCAGCAGGGCGACTTCCTGCTCCGCCTGTTCGCGCGCGACCCGGGAACGCAGCGTGACGATGCCGAACGCCAAGTCGCCCGCCAGTTCCTCCAGCAGCCGAATCTCGTCCGACGTAAAAGCGTTGGGCTGGGCGCAATAAACTGCAAGACTGCCGAAGACGTTGGCGTGTTCATCCTTGAGCGGCACGGCGATGCCGGAACGAAAATCTTTCTGCAAAGCGCTCTCCCGCCAGGGCGCGAGTCGAGGATCCGTTGCGAAATCCTGAATGCAGCAGGTGTTCCCGCTCCGGATGGCCGTTCCGGTGGGGCCGCGCCCACGCTCCGTGTCGGCCCAAGTTATGCCGAGGTTTGCGAGATATCCTTCCTCGGCTCCGGCCCACGCGACCGGGCGCACGTTCTTGGCTTCGTCGTGTTCGGCATAGCCGACCCACGCCATGCGGTAGCCGGCCTCATCGCAGACGATCCGGCAGATCTCTTTGAGCAGGCTCTGCTCGTCAGTGGCGCGCAGGAGGACTTGGTTGCAGTTGCTGATCGCTCGCAGTTCGCGATTCGAACGACGCAGGGCCTCTGAGGTTAGTTGAACGGCCTGGATTAATCGCCTGATGGTGAAATAGAGCAGCGCGGCAGTCACGAAGACAAAGACAGTCCCCTTAATCGTCATCACAGCCGTGGGCAGATTGAGACGAGTTACGACCGCGTCGCTGAACGCGATCCATAGAGTCGCGATCACAGCATAGCCCAGTGCAATTCGGATTGGACTCAAGCTTGAAACTCGCGAATGGAGCATTCTTCGGATTTTCATAACCACAACTCCTTCCCCGGCCGGGCGATGGTGGCAAATTCAGGACGAAACGTCCATCGCATTTCGGACAAGTTTTTAGACGTACAATTTATCGAACCGGATACTTGCCAGGCGCGCTTTTTCTAAGTCGCTGCATCAAAGCATATTAGGACTTTTGGAATCCGCTGGCACGGCAAACGCAAATAGGATCAGCGAGAGCAAAAGCAAGACGAGAACATGAACGCAACCGAAAACTACATAGAGGTAATTCAGGTGGACGAAGTGAATTTCGATTCGGAAGTGCTCCAAGCCAGGCAACCGGTCTTAGTCGCCTTCGTGACGACGTGGAGTCACGCATGCGCGATTCTGATACCAGTGCTGAATGAAATCGCGTCCGAGCGCGACGGTCAGTTGAAGGTCGTGCGCGTGAACGCGGACAGCAATCTCGACCTCAGCTTGTGGTACGACGTGCAATCCATTCCAACCCTTCTCTATTTCGTGGACGGCAACGTCCGTGCCAAGATTATCGGCACGGCTTCCAAAGAAGCGATTCTCTCCAAACTGGAATCAACCCCAAAGGAATCATGAATAGGCTAACCTCATTTACCGATTCGCGACTGGCCTATGCGGCCGAGTCGAAGCACACGTGGCGGAAGTTTGCGCGGCGAGTCGCCCCGAGCGTTTTGGAAATCCCGATGCTCTTCGACGAGGCGCAAGAAGCGGCGGAGACGCTGTGTGACCGGCTTCTCGTCCATCTCGGTCCGCGTTACGCCATCAAACTGCTTCCGTGGAAATTGACGGTGACGCAATTCCCGACGCTGACCGAGATCGTCGCGCGCGAAGCGATGCGCGCTCCCTTCATGCTCGTGACGATCAACGGCGCAAACGCAGTGGCGCCGGAAGTCGAAGCCTTGATTCGGCGCTGTGCGGAGGCGATGAGTCGCGGCGGGGCGGCATTGGTGGTGCAGCTTTACGGAATTTCCAAAGGCGAAAAGGAATTGTCGCCAGCTTACCGGTGCCTCAAGCAAATCGCCGACGACGCAAAGATACCGATTTTCTCCACTGTCGTTGAACTCAAACAATCATCCCGGGGCGCTGGGCTGCCTTCTCCTCGCCGCAGCGGATCTCCTTTCGTTGCGACCCGCCTCAAACCCCACCTTAACCTATACTCCTAACCTCACCCACGCCCAGCGCCCCGAAGGAGATTTTCAATATGAATACAAACAACCTGATCAAAAACGTTTTTGCGCGGTCTTGCTTGGCGCTCCTGCTGGCCGGCTGCGGCAAGCAACCGGCAAAAGCACCGGAGCAAAGCCTGGTGCGCACCGCGACCGTTGCACCTCTGGATAACACGCGCTCGGATGGCGAGGCGTCGTACCTGGCGAGCGTCAAGTTCGACCACGAGACCGATCTCAATTTCAAAGTGGGCGGGATCGTGGTCGCCATCGGCCCGGTCGCAAACGCGGATTGGGACGAAGGCACGCCGGTTATGGCCGGGACGGTGCTGGCTGAGTTGAAGCAGTCGGATTTCAAAAACGCGTTGGACACGGCGCGCGCGAAAGCCGATTTGGCCGGCACGACCCTGGGGCGTTTCCGGAAACTGCGCGTCGAGGACGCGATTTCGCAGCAGGAACTCGACGTGGTCGAAGCTGACTGGCGCACGGCGCAGGCGGCATTGGATCAGGCGGAGCAGAATCTCAAGGATTCCCGGCTGGTGGCGGACAAGAACGGCGTGATCCTGGCCCGCTATATCAACAGGGGCGTGACTGTGCCGCCCGGTCAGCGTGTGTTGCGCTTTGCGGATACGAGTTTGATGTCCGTCGAATTGGGATTGCCGGATCGGTTGATTGGAAAGCTGACGCCCGGTCAGGAGATTGATGTCGAGATTTCGGCGCTGGAAGGAATGCCGCCGTTTAAAGGCCGGGTGTCGGAAGTCGGCGTCGCGGCGAGCGGCGAAGGCCGGTTATTCCGCGTCGTGATCAAAGTGCCGAACCCGGACGGATTACTCCGCTCCGGCATGACCGCGCGCATTCACGTGAACGATGCCGCCGGTGTGAAGCCGGGCACGGTGGTCGTTCCGCTCTCGGCGCTCGTGACTTTTGCGCCGGGCACGCAGGTGGGCGTGTTCGTTGTGCAAGACGGCAAAGCCGTGAAGCGTCTCGTGAAGACCGGCGACATTCTGAACAGTTCGATCCTCATCACCGAAGGCTTGCGTCCCGGCGAGCAGCTTGTGACCTCGGGCGCGGCTTTTCTGTACGACGGCGCACCCGTCGAAGTCGCCGGTAACTAAGGAGACATCTCGATGTCAAACCCAAATCAAAAAGAACCACAATCCGGCGGCTTGGCCCAATTCTGTGTCGAGCACCGGGAAGTGAGCTGGCTGGCGCTGATAGCGGTGTTACTGTGGGGTGGCATTGCGTACACCAAACTCGGCCAGCAGGAAGACCCGACGATTCCGCAACGCACAGCGATGCTGGTCACGGCGTTCCCGGGCGCGACGGCTTCGAAAGTGGAGGAACTTGTTTCCAAGCCGCTCGAACGAAAGATCAGCGAGCTGAAATCCATCGAGGAGATCAAGACCGAGTCGCGTCCCGGTATCTCCACGCTGATCATCAAACAGCTTCCCGCTCCCACGGCCACCATCGACGAGGAGTGGGACAAGCTGCGTGCCAAGCTCCTGGAAGTGTCGCTGCCGGAGGGCGCGCGCATGCCGTGGCTGAACACCGATTTCGGCAATACGATCACGATGTTGTTCGCCATCACGAGTCCGCCGATCAGCGATGCCGAGTGCGTGGCGCGCGCGAATCTTTTGCGCGACCAACTCGCGGAGTTGCGCGCCGGAGCACCCTCCACGAACCGCGCGGTTGTGGCCGTCTATTTTCCGCCGTCCATTGATCAGAATTACCGGGAAGTGCTCCTCGGCCGATTCGAGACGGCGATTCGCGCGGCCGGCTTAGCCAAACACGTGCGGACGGTGCAAGGGCATGCGTTCATTCTGGCTGACTTGGAAACGTCCGCCAGCCGGGCTGACTTGGAGAAGGTCATCGCCGATTTTACGCGACAGGTAACCGGCACCGACCGGGAATTGTATCACCCGGATTTCACCGCGCCGATCTTACTGATGGGCGACGAAGACCCGTTGCCGCAAATTCGCGCGTCTGCTCCGCCGCGGTACAGTTACAAGACGCTCGAATTGCTGGCGCGCGATTTCGAGGATGAGCTGAAGCAGGTGGACAGCGTCGGCAAAGTCACCAAGATCGGCATTGTGCCGGAAACGGTGTACCTGCTGTATTCGGATGCCAATCTGGCCGGCTATGGATTGACGCCGGAGATGATCATGAATTCGATCAGCGCGCGCAACGCCGTGATTCCCGGCGGCACGGTCCGCACGGAAGGCCACAACTTCCCGGTGCAACTCTCCGGCGAATACAAAACCGAGCACGACATGCTCGGCACAATCGTCGGCCTGAGCCGGCAAGGCGCGCCGGTGTATCTGCGCGACGTTTTTGAAGTTCGGCGCATGTACGAGTCGCCAATTCCATACAAGGTGGACGTGCTCACTCGTGACGGCGACAAACTCGATACGCGCCGGTCGGTGATGGTGGCCGTCGAGATGCGCGACGGCAAAATCATCCGCCACTTCAACCGCGATGTCTGGAAGGTGGCGGACGCGATGAAAGCCCGCAGCCCAGAAGGCATCGAGTTCCAGTTGCTCTCCGACCAGCCGACCGCCGTCGCGCATCGCATCCATCACTTCGTGCGCTGCTTCATCGAGGCGGTCGTGATCGTGATTATTGTGTCACTGTTTCTGATGGACTGGCGTTCGTCGCTGGTACTGGCGGCGGCGATTCCACTTACCGTCGCGATTACGCTGATCGGCATGCAGATGTTGGACATTCCGCTGCAGCAAATTTCCATCGCCGCGCTGATCATCGCGCTGGGCGTACTGGTGGATGTGCCGGTCGTGGCTGCGGACGGCATAAACCGCGAACTGCATCTGGGCGAGCCGCGGTTGCGGGCGGCGTGGCTTGGGCCACTGCATCTCCGGCATCCGATGCTGTTTGCCACGTTGATCAATATCTTCTCCTTCCTGCCGCTGCTGATGCTCAGTGGCGACAAGGGCGCGTTCATGAAGAGCTTGCCAGCCGTGGTCAGTATTTCGCTGATGGCAGCGTTCCTGGTCTCGATCACCTTCACGCCGCTGATCAGCTACTACGTGCTGCGGGGCCAAAAAGGCTTCGACGAAGGCGGCGAGGTCAGGTCATTCTTCCTCTTCCGGTATGTGGATAAGGCGCTCATGGCTGTCTTGCCGCGGTACAAAGCCGCGTTGGAAGGCTCGCTCAAGCGTCCGTTTCTGGTGCTGGGAACTGGCTATGCGCTGCTGGCGGCGAGTCTGCTGCTCGTGCCGTTCCTCGGCAGTCAATTTTTCCCGCCGGCCGAGCGCAACCAGTTGTTGGTGGATATCGAAACGCCTTCCACCGATTCGCTGACCAGCCTGCGGACGACGGTGGACCAAGCGGTGAACATTATTAAAACCCATGAGGAAGTCGCCAGCGCCGCAGTGTTTACCGGCGGCACTGCGCCGCGGTTTTACTACAACGTCGAGCCAAAGGCACCGGCCAACTATCTCGCGCAGATTCTCATCAACACGCGCGACGAGCACGAAGTCAAACCCTTGCTCGTGAAGTTGCGCGAGGATCTGGACACGAAAGTGCCCGGCGCGCGATGCGTGGTCAAGGAACTCGAACAAGGCCCGCCCGTCAAAGAGCCGATCCAGATCCGCATCAGCGGCGAGAACCTCGACAAACTGCGCGGCTACGCCGACCAGACCGCCGCCGCGCTCCGCGCCGCCGGTGGGTATCACGTGTTCGACGACCTCGGCCTGCGCATGCCGAACATCGAGATCGAGATTGATCAAGACCGCGCAAATTCGCTGGGCGTGAACAACGACCAGATCGGCAAAGCGACGCTCGCATCGTTTAGCGGCTTGAAAGTCACGGAACTGCGCGAGGGCGACCGGCTGATCCCGGTGCTGATTCGCGGCCGCATCGAAGACCGCAGCGAAGCGGAAAAGATTCGCGGGCTGTACGTGCCGATCGCCAACGGCAAGAGCGTGCCCTTCGAGAGTTTCTCCAAGCTCACCATCACAGCCGGAGTTCGTCACGATTCCGCACTACAACCAGCTTCGCACGGTCACGGTCAAATCGTACGCGCCGTTTGGTGTGTTGCCGTCCGAGATTTTGGATCGCGCCCGACCCGCGTTGGCGAAGATCAAACTCGATCCCGGCTACGAAATGAAGTTTGCCGGCGAGGACAAGGAATTGCGCGAGAACAAGGCGGAGATGTCGTTGGTCATGCAGGTGTGTCTCGCGCTGATTGCGTTCACGATGGTGTTGCAATTCCGGTCCGTCATCAAATCCGTGGTGGTCATGCTGACCGTGCCGCTGGCACTGATCGGCGCATTGCTCGGACTGGCGATTACCGGCTCGCCGCTGGGATTCATGGCGATGCTGGCGATGGTCAGCCTGGTCGGCGTCATGGTCAGTCACATCATCGTGCTCAGCGATTACATCGAGGAAGCGCGGGCGCAGGGCTTGCCGCTGGAGCAGGCGCTGGTGAAGGCGGGTCTGGCGCGCTTGCGACCGGTATTGGTGACCGTGCTCGCGACCGTCGGCGGACTGATTCCGCTGTTTCTGACCGGCGGCGCGCTCTGGCATCCGTTGACGGCGGTGCACATTGTTGGCCTGCTGCTGGCCACGGTAATGACGCTGCTGATGTTACCGACGCTCTACTACGTCTTCTGCGCCAAACTGAAATTGATCAAATAAGGGTCACATCATGAATTCATCTCTTCTCAAACTGCCGTTTTGGCTGGTCGCCGCGCTGACACTGACCGGGTGCGCCGTTGGCCCGAACTACCGGCGTCCCGCGGTGAATGCGCCGGCCGGTTTCCGCGACGCCGCCGGCCCTGTCTCCACCAACTCGTTGGCCGACCTGCCGTGGTGGGGCGTATTCAAGGACCCGGTGCTCCAAGACCTCGTTCGCGAGGCGCTCACCAACAACTATGACCTTCGCATCACCCTTACCCGGGTGGACCAGGCCCACGCGCTGCAGGAGCAGGCACTCTCTCAGTTCCTGCCGGAGGTTGACTACGAGGGCGAGGCCAACCGGGGCCGGAATGAATTATCTCAGCACGCCTTCTCCAAATGGCGGTAAGACCATGAATAGCTACCTGGCCGGCTTTGAAGTGCTTTGGGAGATCGACCTCTGGGGTCGCGTCCGCCGGATGAACGAGGCCGCGCGCGCGAACTTCATGGCCTCGCAGGAGGGCCGGCGAGAGGTCATGATCTCCGTGGTCAGCGGCGTTGCGCGGGGCCTATTTCGAGTTGCTGGAACTGGACGACCAGCTTGCGATTGCCCAGCGCACCAGGGATTCCTACGAGCGGACATCAAACTCTTCAATGACCAGCATGCCGCCGGCCTGGCATCCAAGCTTGAGGTTTCCCGCGCCGAACTCGCACTGCGTTCGGTCACGGCGACCATCCCGGAAATCGAACGCCAAATTGCCCTCAAGGAAGACGAAATCAACACGCTCCTTGGACGCAACCCCGGCCCTGTCGAGCGCACCTCGACCCTGCTGGCGCAGGAGATGCCGGTGGAAATCCCGGTCGGACTGCCTTCGAGTTTGCTGGAGCGGCGGCCCGACGTTCGCGAGGCCGAGCAACAGGTCCGCGCCGCGAACGCGGAAATCGGCGTGGCCGTCGGAGACTTTTTCCCGCGCATCGGCCTGACAAGCTTTTACGGCGGCACGAGCACCGACTTCGACAACTTGTTGAAGAGCGGCGCAAACATCTGGTCGGCGGCCGCGACCGCCGCTGGGCCGGTGTTTACCGGCGGCCGATTAACCGGCCATTACCGGCAAACCAAAGCTGGCTTGGGAAGAAACAAAGCTTCGTTACCAACAAACCGCCCTCAGCGCCTTCCGCGAGGTGTCCGATGCGCTTATCTCCCACCGCCGATACGAAGACGAGCGAGTCGAGCAAACCCAAGCCGTCGATGCCGGGCGCGATGCTGTGGAGTTGGCGACGGCGCGTTACAAAGAAGGCAAGGCCAGCTACTACGAGGTTCTCGAGGCGCAGCAGCAACTCTACCCCGCCGAAAACACCCTGTCGCGGATCGAAGCCGCGCGCCGGCTCACGGTCGTACAACTTTACAAAGCCCTCGGCGGCGGCTGGTCGCTCAAGGATGGCGAGTGGTCCAAAGCAAGCGTCGCAGCATCATCTGCCGGGGAGACCGGCGCCGGAGGGAATCTAAAGCCATGACAACAACCAACCGCGCAGTTTCCTGTTTTGTCTGTGGGACAGATGTCCGTGACGGATGGTTTGCCGATATGAATACCGGCCATCAAACGATGTTCCTGTGCAGCGCCATGTGTGCGCGGATGTTTTTTGAAGTTGAACCGCCTCCCGCCCACGATCACCGGGCGCGCCACAACTTTCAGCGCGCGCGTGCGGCGATCCTTGATGCTGCGTACAGCGCAATGAGGGAGGCAAATTCATGACCTGGTCGTGGCCAAAAGGAACTATCGACGTATGAAGAAGCCCGAACTGATTTGTCGAGCTGAGATGTAGAGGTATTATCACCATGAAAACAACGAAGCTTTTGCTATTGGGGCTGGCCCTGATATTCATGTCAGGATGTGCCGCATTTGAGACCGCCCCAAAAGACGTGGAACAGAAGCTCACTCATCCATTGGACGGTCATCTGTACGTTCCCAATTCTGTGAACAACCCCCCAAAACTAGCGGCGTACTAATTGATGGTATCGAGCGAAGCCAGTCATGAAAACCAGCCCCCTGCCAAAGGAAAGTCTCCTCGAACGCTACAACTGCGGGCCGGTTAAATTATCCTGTGACTCCAACGCTTTTTATGAGCGGCATGTCACGTTCGACCAGGTCGTCGCGGAAACGGAAACTTCCGATCGCGACAAGTACGAGGCCATCGCAGCTCGCGCAGCCATAAGAACCCAAATGATTCTCGAAGAGGCGAACTGGATGAACCCGTCAGGCGCACAAACGAGGCTATCCAAGCAGGGTAGGAAGGTATGAACGCAATTACTCAATTCCTGATTGCACACGGCGGTTTGATTTTGTTCGTGATCGCCTTCGCGGAACAGAGCGGCTTACCGCTGCCGGGAGCGCCGTGGCTCGTGGCGGCGGGCGCTCTGGCGGCGAGCGGAAAGTTTGATCTAATCGCTGGAATCAGCTGGGCGGCGATCGGCTGTGTAGTGGCCGACGCGATTTGGTTTTTCCTGGGACACCGAGGCAAGGCCCGCGTCTTCCGGGTGTTTCCGCATTTGAACGCGGTGCAGGTCCGGCTTGACCGCGCCACACCCGCCAAAACCGTCCTGCACGGCACACGCATGCTCACCATGGCGAAATTCCTGCCGTTCGGTACGGTCGTTCCCATGCATGCCGGCGCGTTGGAGGTCGGTCGGCTGCGCTTCTTGCTTGTGGATGCCTACTGCTCGGTGTTTTACTCGGCTGTGTATGCCGCCTTGGGATTCGCTTTCCACAATCAACTGGAACAGGTCGTGGCATTCCTGCGCAAGCTCGGCACGGTGTCGTTGGTGGCAATCGTGGTCTTGGCGGGAGGCTACATCGTCTATTCCTTTTTTAAGCACCGCCGGGCGCGACAGCATCCCGAGCCGGGCAAAGCCCGGGGGAACGCATATGTTCCATGTCTTTGAGCGATGAGCGAAACCAAAAACATTCTCGTGCTGAATGCCGGCTCGTCGAGCTTGCGGTTCGCGGTTTTCGATGAGTCACCGGCGCGCGTTCTCTCCGGCAAATTCGACCGCATCGGATTGCCGAAGTCGATCTTCATGACGCAAACCGAGCGCGCGGAAGTTCCGGTGGCGAATCACGTTGCGGCTTTGGAGCACTTGATGGAACGACTTGCCGGGATGGATCTCCGCGCCATCGGTCACCGGGTAGTACACGGCGGCGCAGCCTACCGGCAGCCGCAACGCGTGGACCACGCGATGCTCGCGGAACTGCGGCGCATTCGCGCGTTTGACCCGGAGCATCTTCCCGCAGAAATCGCGCTCATGGAACTTCTCGCCGAAAAGTTTCCGGGCGTCCCCCAGATTGCTTGTTTCGACACGGCGTTTCACAGGACCATGCCGCGCGTGGCGCGGTTGCTCCCGATCCCGCGCCGGTACGAAGCGCAGGGCGTGCAACGCTACGGCTTTCACGGCTTGTCGTACGAATATTTGCTGTCCCAACCGGCTCTGAACGGCAGAGTCATCCTCGCGCATCTCGGCAACGGCGCGAGCATGGCGGCGGTGCGCGACGGCCAACCGGTGGACACCACCATGGCGTTTACCCCCGCCGCCGGTCTGGTGATGAGCACCCGCTCCGGCGATATCGATCCCGGCTTGATCGCATTTCTGGCGCGGAGCGATCACATCACAGCAGCACAATTTACCCGGATGGTGAATCACGAATCCGGACTGCTGGGCGTTTCCGAAACCAGTTCGGACATGCGCGACTTGCTGGCGCGCGAAAGCAGCGACGTGCGCGCAGCCGAGGCCATCGCGTTGTTTTGCTATCAGGCGAAGAAATGGATCGGCGCGTACGCCGCCGCGCTCGGCGGACTCGACACCCTCGTGTTTACTGGCGGCATCGGCGAAAACTTGCCGGTGATTCGCGCCCGTATCTGCGATGGATTGGGTTTTCTCGGAATCGAACTCGACGAACAACAAAATGGCGGCAACGCCGGCATCGTTTCGCGCGGCCGGGTTGCGGTGCGCGTCATTCGCACCGATGAAGAAATGATGATCGCCCGGTCGGTCGGCAGAGTGTTGGGGGAAAACACATGAATAAGGAAATGCGTAAACTCGACGCGTACTGGCGCGCGGCAAACTATCTGTCAGTCGGCCAGATTTATCTCTACGACAATCCGCTGCTGAAACAACCGCTGCGGCGCGAGCACATCAAGCCGCGGTTGCTCGGACATTGGGGCACGACGCCGGGACTCAATTTCATTTACGTCCACCTCAATCGCGTCATCAAAGCGCAAGACTTGAACATGATTTACGTCATCGGCCCCGGCCATGGCGGGCCGGGCATTGTCGCGAACGCGTATCTCGAGGGCACGTACAGCGAAGTCTATCCGAACATTTCGCAGGACGAAGCCGGCATGAAGAAGTTGTTCAAACAGTTTTCGTTTCCCGGCGGCATTCCGAGTCACGTCGCGCCCGAAACGCCCGGCTCAATCCACGAAGGCGGCGAACTCGGCTACTCACTGTCGCACGCGTTTGGCGCGGCGTTCGACAATCCCGATCTCATCGTCGCGTGCGTCGTCGGCGACGGCGAAGCAGAGACCGGCCCGCTCGCCACCGGCTGGCACGGGAACAAATTTCTCAACCCGGCGCGCGACGGCGCGGTTCTGCCGATCTCTGCATCTCAACGGTTACAAGATCGCGAATCCGTGTTACCTCGCGCGCATCCCGCACGACGAATTGCAGAAGCTGTTAGAGGGCTACGGCTACAAACCCTATTTCGTCGAAGGCCACGAGCCGGCGAAGATGCACGAGTTGATGGCGGCCACCCTCGACAAGGTCACCGCCGACATCAAACAGATTTGGCAGCAAGCCCGGCAACGCGGTTTCAAAACACGGCCGGCATGGCCGATGATTATTTTGCGGACGCCGAAAGGTTGGACGTGTCCGCCGAAGATTGACGGCCTGAAATGCGAAGACTACTGGCGTTCGCATCAGGTGCCGATGAGCGACATGGACAAGCCCGGTCACGTCAAAGTGCTCGAACGCTGGATGAAGAGTTACCGGCCCGCGGAGTTGTTCGACGAGACCGGGAAGTTGAAGCCCGAACTCGCCGCGCTCGCGCCGACCGGCAAGCGTCGCATGAGCGACAACCCGCACGCCAACGGCGGATTGTTGTTGCGCGACCTGAAGATGCCGGATTTCCGCGATTACGCGGTGAATACGTCCGCGCCCGGCGCGGCAACTGCCGAGGCGACGCGGGTCATGGGCCGGTTTTTGCGTGACGTGATGAAGCTGAACCTCGACAGCAAGAATTTCCGACTGTTCAGTCCCGACGAGAACAATTCGAATCGGTGGCAAGACGTGTTGGAAGTCACGAACCGGTGTTACACCGCCGAGATTCTGCCCACCGACGATCATCTCGCGCCTGACGGCCGGGTGATGGAGGTCTTGAGCGAGCACCAATGTCAAGGCTGGCTCGAGGGCTATCTCTTGACGGGCCGGCACGGGTTCTTCAGTTGCTACGAGGCGTTCATCCACATCATCGACTCGATGTTCAACCAGCACGCCAAGTGGCTCAAGGTCTGCCACGAGATTCCTTGGCGCCGGTCCATTGCGTCGCTGAATTATCTGCTCAGCTCGCATGTCTGGCGGCAGGACCACAACGGTTTCAGCCATCAGGATCCCGGCTTCATCGATCACGTCGTGAACAAAAAGGCCGGCGTCATCCGCGTCTATCTGCCGCCGGACGCGAACTGCCTGCTGAGCGTGACCGACCATTGCCTGCGCAGCCGCAATTACGTGAACGTCATCGTCGCCGGCAAGCAACCGGCGCCGGTCTGGCTCACGATGGACGAGGCGATCAAGCATTGCACCGCCGGGCTGGGCATCTGGGAATGGGCCAGCAATGATCGCGGCGGCGAACCGGATGTGGTCATGGCTTGTTGCGGCGACGTGCCCACTCTCGAAACGCTGGCGGCAGTGGATTTGCTGCGGCGATACTTGCCGGAGTTGAAGGTGCGCGTCATCAACGTGGTGGATCTGATGAAGCTCGAATCACCGAGCGAGCATCCGCACGGCCTGAACGACCGGGACTTCGATGCGTTGTTCACCACGGACAAGCCGATTGTGTTCGCGTTTCACGGTTACCCGTGGCTGATTCACCGGCTAACCTACCGGCGGACAAATCACAAAAATCTTCACGTCCGCGGCTACAAGGAAGAAGGCACGACCACGACGCCGTTCGACATGTGCGTGCTCAACGACCTCGACCGGTTCCATCTGGTGCGCGACGTCATTGACCGTGTGCCAACACTCGGCGCGCGGGCGGCCTACGCCAAGCAGGTGATTGACAACGCGCTCATCGAGCATCGCCAATACATTGACGAACACGGCGAAGACATGCCGGCGATTCTCAACTGGAAATGGAGCGGAAACGGAACAGGGCGCGCCACCCGGAGTTCGACGGAGGCAGACAACGCGTAACCAAATACCCGTGCTTGAGGTGTGTCGATGAAGATCAAAATGGAAAATCTGCTCGCGCGTTACAACTGTGGG
Organism: uncultured Verrucomicrobiae bacterium; assembly: GCA_963817685.1. GTDB lineage: Bacteria > Verrucomicrobiota > Verrucomicrobiia > Palsa-1439 > Palsa-1439 > CAWFPN01. The sequence goes on from CAWFPN010000010.1 coordinate 57,685, forward strand.
CCGGTCAAACTGTCCGGCGAACCCAATGCGTTATATGAACGGCACGTGGCCTTCGATCAAGTCGTCCCGGAAACGGAAACCTCCCCCCGCGACAAGTACGAGGCCGTCGCGCGCTCCGTGCGCGATGTGCTCTCGCAACGTTGGCTGAAAACCGAGCAGACCTACCGGCAGCGCAATGCCAAGCGCGTTTATTACCTCTCGATGGAGTTCCTGCTCGGTCGCACCCTGGCGAACAACATCACCAATCTCCTGCTTGACCCTGGCTGGCACCAGTTCTGCCAATATGAGCGACTCGACCCCCTGCAGATCATCGAGCAGGAACCGGATGCCGGTCTGGGCAACGGCGGCCTGGGCCGGCTGGCGGCGTGTTTTCTCGATTCAATGGCGACACTGGCCATTCCCGGCATGGGTTATGGCTTGCGCTACGAGTACGGGATGTTCCGGCAAGACATCCGCAATGGCTGGCAGGTCGAACAACCCGACCACTGGCTCGCGCGGCCTAGCCCGTGGGAGGTGCCGCGGCCCAACGAAGCCGTTGAGGTAAAGCTCAACTGTTCGTTCGAGATCCGGGGTGGCGCGCTGCGGGTTGTCGAAGGACGCCCGTCATCCCTTATCGGCATTCCTTACGACCGGCCTGTGGTCGGATACGGCGGCCGGACAATCAACACGCTACGTCTGTGGGCTGCCAAGACGCCGAACTCATTCGACTTCGCCCGATTCAGCAGCAGCGATTTCGTCGGCGCACTGGCCGAAACCCTCACCGCCGAGACGCTCACGCGTGTTTTGTATCCCGACGACCATACAGTGGAGGGCAAAGGTCTGCGATTCCTTCAAGAATACTTTCTTGTCGCGTGCTCGCTGGCCGATCTCGTCCGACGTTTCCGCGCCGCCGGCAACGATTGGCCGGCGCTGGCCGACAAGGTGGCCATTCAACTCAACGACACGCATCCGGCGATCGCCGTGCCGGAATTGATGCGGCTGTTGCTGGACGAGGCAAAGCTAAGTTGGGACGACGCGTGGAATCTCACGCAACGCACGCTGGCATACACCAACCACACGCTGCTGCCGGAAGCACTGGAGAAATGGCCGGTGCAGTGGTTCACGGATCTCCTGCCGCGCCATCTCGAAATCATTTACGAAATCAATCGCCGCTTCCTCGAGGACGTCCGCACTCGCTATCCCAGCGATGCCGGGCGGATCGAGCGCGTCAGCCTCATCGAAGAAGGCGTGGCCCACCAAGTCCGCATGGCGCCCCTGGCCATTGTTGGCTCGCACAGCACCAACGGCGTTGCCGCGCTGCATTCGGAGTTGCTCAAGCAGCGAGTCGTGCCGGATTTTGCGGCCCTGTTCCCCGAACGCTTCAACAACAAAACCAACGGCGTCACGCCGCGCCGCTGGCTGCTGCTGGCCAACCTGTCGCTGGCAGCGGTCATCACCGAGGCCATCGGCGACGGCTGGATCACCGATCTGATGCAGTTGGAGAAGCTGAAACCGCTCGCCGATGACGCGTCGTTTCGTGCCGCGGTCCGCAAGGCGAAACGCCAGGCGAAGACGCGGTTCATCGGGTGGCTGGGAATGCCAGGGATCGATCCCGACACGATTTTTGACACCCAGATCAAACGCATCCACGAATACAAACGGCAACTGTTGAACGCGTTGCACATTGTCGTGCTCTATAACCGTCTGCGCGACAACCCGCAGCTCGATGTGCCGCCGCGCGCCTTCTTCTTCGGCGGCAAGGCCGCGCCCGCGTATTCCTTCGCCAAGCTCGTCATCAAGTTCATCAACAACCTGGCTGGCACGCTCGACGGTGATCCGATCACCCAAGGCCGGTTGAAGGTCGTCTTCGTGCCGGACTACCGTGTGTCCATCGCGGAATATCTGATCCCGGCCAGCGACGTGTCCGAGCAAATCTCGACGGCCGGCTACGAAGCCAGCGGCACGAGCAACATGAAATTCATGATGAACGGTGCGCTGACCATTGGCACACGCGACGGCGCGACCATCGAGATGGCGAAAGCGGCCGGTGAGGAAAACTTCTTCCTCTTTGGTCTGACCGCAGAAGAGGTCGAGGGCAGCCGCGCTTGGTATGATCCGCGCTGGCACTACGACCACGAACCCGAAACGCGCGCCGCCCTCGATTTGATTGCCGGCAATCATTTCAGCCGAAACGAACCCGGCGTTTTCGCGCCCATCCTCGATGCGCTGCTGAAGCACGGCGATTACTACCGGCATTTGGCCGACCTCACCAGTTATGCCGAAGCGCAGCAACGCCTAGGCGAGTTGTACGCCGACCAACAGGCGTGGACGCGCAAAGCCATCCTTAACATCGCCGCGTCCGGCAAGTTTTCCAGTGACCGCACCATTGCCGAATACGCAAAAGAGATTTGGGATGCCAAACCATGCATAGTCGAATAACAACGCCCCGAATGGTGATGTTCGTTCTGCTGCTTGTGCTGTCCGGCTACGCCTCGTCCTGCCAATGGACCGACCATGATCGCTGAAGGCCAGCCAATACCGCCAGGAGTGACGTGGGAGGACGACGGGTGGAACTTCGCCCTGTACTCCCGGCACGCGACCGGCGTGACGTTGCTGTTGTACGACGGGAAGAATTTCGTGAAGCCGCTGGCCGAACTCACGCTCGATCCGCTTCAGAACAAGACGGGACGGATCTGGCATTGCTTCGTCCCTCGCGTGGCAGGCGTGCGATACTACGCCTACCGGGTCGAAGGCCCGAGCGGCGCACTGCAGCAGTTCGACGCGCAGAAGGTGTTGCTCGATCCCTTCGCCGAGCAGGTATTCTTTCCGCCGGAGTTTTCGCGTGCCGCCGCGATGCGGGCGGGCGCGAACGATGGACACGCACCGCTCGGTGTGTTGCCGGTGAAGAAGCCGGCCACTGGGAAGTTCACGCGGATCCGGCATCCGTGGCACGAGATTGTCATTTATGAGTTGCACGTCAAGGGTTTCACGGCCCGCGCGAACTCCGGAGTGACGAAGGAAAAACGCGGGACGTTCCTGGGCTTGATCGAGAAGATTCCGTATCTGAAGGAACTCGGCGTGACGGTGGTGGAATTGTTGCCGGTGCATCAGTTCGATCCGCAGGAGGGCAATTACTGGGGCTACATGACGTTGAACTTTTTCGCGCCGCATCAAGGCTACGGCGTGCACGACGCGGCGGCGGAGTTTCGCGAGATGGTGCGCGCGTTTCACGCGGCGGGAATCGAGGTGTGGCTCGACGTAGTGTACAACCATACGTGCGAAGGCGACCGGACCGGCCCGACGTATTCGTGGCGCGGGATTGACAACAGCAGTTACTACCTGCATCGGCCGGATGGACAATACTGCAACGACAGCGGTTGCGGGAACACGCTGCGGTGCGGCCGCGACGCCGCGCGCATGCTGATTCTGGAGAGCCTGCGGCATTGGGCGAATCTCGGCGTGGACGGGTTTCGTTTTGATTTGGCCTCGGCAATGGCGCGCGATGCGCACGGCCAAGTGCAGACGGAAGATGCCGCGCTGATCAGCGAAATTACCGCGCTGGCGATCTCGCGCAGATCTCCGAGTAGTGGCCGAGGCGTGGGACATCGGGGTGAATTTGCTGGGTAAAAGATTTCCGGGCTGGCTGTGGGGACAGTGGAACGGCCGGTATCGCGATGATGTGCGCGCGTTTGTCCGTGGCGATGCCGGCAAGGTCGGCGCGTTGATGCAGCGGTTGTACGGCAGCGATGACTTGTTTCCCGACGGCCCGGGGGATGTGTACCGGCCGTATCAGAGCGTCAACTTCATCACCGCGCACGATGGTTTTTGTCTTTACGATCTGGTCGCCTACAACCACAAACACAACGCGGCGAACGGGCACAACAACACGGATGGCACAGACCACAATGTGAGTTGGAACTGCGGTTGGGAAGGTGATGGGAGCGCGCCGGCGGAGGTGCTCGCGTTGCGCCGGCGACAGGTGAAGAACTTTTTCTGTCTGCTGATGTTATCAAACGGCACGCCGATGTTCTGCGCGGGCGACGAGTTTCTGAACACCCAAGGCGGCAACAATAACCCGTACAATCAAGACAACGAGACGACGTGGCTCGATTGGTCGAAGCTGGAGAAGAACCGGGACATCTTTCAGTTTTTTCAGCGGATGATCGCGTTTCGCAAAACCCACCCGGCGATCGCGCGCGGTCGCTATTGGCGGGAGGCGGTGCGGTGGTACGGCGCGACTGGCCCGGTGGATTTTGATTCGCGCTGTCTGGCGTATTGTTTGCACGGCGCGAGCGACCTGTACGTCATGATCAACGCCTTCTGGGAGCCGGTGCGATTCCAAATTCAGCAGTCCGGCGCCTGGAACTGTGTCGTGGACACCAGCCGCCAGGATTTGGCAACGCAGGCTGTCGACGGGCTGAACTACGAGGTCGCGCCACGGTCCGTCGTCGTGCTGGAGCGCGCATGCTGAGTACCACGAAAATCTACGACCGGGAGTCCGGGGGCGCGGAGCATTGTCAAATGGGATATCCCACTCTGTGGCACGCCGATCTGTTCGACTGGTTATCGGAGAGATTTGAGAGTCGCGAAGTTTCATTTTGCGGTAGTTTCGGGAAGACTATCCCAGCGTGAAGTCGAGTTAGCTGCCAGTAAAATTGCAGGAAACGAGCAGTGGCGGGGTGTAGCTGGTGGGCGCACGGTATTTGTCGCAAAGCTAACAATTCGCAAGCCTACGCCGACAACGGCTTGAGCCACTCCGGCACAGGCTGATTCAGGTTCACTTGCTGGCCGTTGTCGAAAACAGCAACTTGACAAAACGGCGTTCGCAGATCGTCGTTGTCGTATACTTCAGTGTTCTGGCAACAAGCTGAGCAGGTTGGTTTTCACATAGTCCCCGGCTTGCTGCGCATCATAAACCATTCCCGCACGGAGCAATGGGTTCGTGTCCGAACAAAATCCGCGGTCGGCCAGATGCGCGTCCAGAATCGCCACAAACTCCGTCCGTCCGGCAACACTGCGTTCCAATCGAAGATAATGTTGAAACGACTCGATTATCTTAGCGGGAACAACAGGTGGTTGCGCATGGTTCAGCGCCCAAAACAGGTCAAACAAATCTCGTCCGCGTCGCCGCTGAAACAGCGCCCGTAGTTTTGTTCCCAACATTTCGTGGATGTCGTAGCCCTTGATCTGCGTCCGCACCGGCGAATCTCGAAATGGAAATTCAAACGGGATTGTGACCACCGGAAGATGTGGTGTGCGCTCGGTCACATTGACCTCAACCACAACTTCCAGGTCCGCCCCCGGTTCCATGAGTGAATGAACAGCAAAAGTCATCCGCAGCACCCGCGAAGGTTTCACGGTGTTGCGGATGGCCAATTTGAGTTCGCCCCACACCGACTGTGTCGGGGCGCCCAGCACGCCGCTCAAAACGCGATTGAGCGCCTTGCGAATATGACTCTCCGGACGATTGCCGACCACGACAAGGTCAATGTCCTCGCTGTAGCGGGACGGTGGCGCGAGATGAACCTTGTGCAGCAACGTGCCGCCGCGCATGGCAATCTGGCCCTGCAAAAACGAATCGTCAAACAACGCGACCATCGCACGGCACAACAACAAATCCTGCTCGACTTGAACCTGGCTCGGCCACGGAACGACCGATTGATGGGCGATAACATCCCGGCGCGTGATGGGCGTCATCATCGTCCAAACTCCACGGTGTTGTTAATGATTTTCCACCGTTTGATTTCAGGAGCATCACCGCGCAAACCCGGAACGAGCGGCACGAAAATCAAACCGGATGGCAGCCAATTCTGAACGACCTGGGCCAACTTGGTTGCCCGCAACTTTTCCAGCACAAAACCCAGGCGCTGGGCCGTGGCTGGCTTGTCTTCAATTTTCAGCACCCGGTGCAACTCGGCTGGGCGCATGAGCGCCAGCAGTGGGGCGATGGTTTCCGCCGCCCGGCCAATGCCGCCGATGCGCGGTGCGTAGCGAATCAAATCGTAGCTGGTTGCCACTGGCGTGCTGACCTGCAACGGCGCAAAAGCATTCGCCAATGGCTGTGTGGGTGTCTGCTCCAAGGTGCGCTTCACAAAGAACTGGACGCGAATACGACCGATTTCAAGGGTGCGGCGTGGAATCTTGGTCATCACCTGTGTCACCTGCAATGCCTGCGGATTTGAACCGAATGAACTAGCTGCCGACTGAAGCGCCAGATAATACGGCTGCTCCAACCATTGAAAATAATCGTGCAGCCACCACGTCACCGGCGGAGCACCCACCGCACGATGCTCAGGGCTGACAATCAGAAAAAACTGTTGTCGCGGCGAAACTCTCCTCACCCGGTTTCCCAACCGCAACAACTGTTTTCTGGCCGCCGTCACCGACAACCCAGTTTCTTTGACCAAATCCGCCAGCGGAAAGGCCACGCGTCCCGAGGTCAGGCGTTGGTCAACGAAGGTGGCAGCCGACCCGTCCATACGGGATTGGGATTTGGATTGCGTCATTTTTTCGTTTGCAGATCGTACCGTATTTCGGTTCACTGTGCAAACGCATTAAATTCACTCTAAGCTGCCCGGCAAGAGTGAGATTTAGGATTTTACCGTGTCTTACGCAATTAACTGTCATCCGTTAAAATTGAATACCCAACTGCTTTATATTCACGCGGCCACAGGGATCTGAGAGGTCACAATTAAGGTGTGGGAAATTCATCGTAGGAGGTCAGGCCCGCGAACCCGTGGTTTGGGACGGTGATCATCTTCGCAGGCCAGGCGGAACGCGCGTCGTTGATGAAGAGAACGTGTTGCAATGTTTTGTTGCAATGTTGCGGCCGAATTTGAGTGGCTTCAGGCAAACGGCAGCAAACGTCCAACACGCAGGAAAGCCCGATGGCTATTGGGTTTTGTGCACTCCAGCAAAGACGAGTAAATACAGGCTAAAACCGTCCTCAACGATTACAAATCAGCTGCTCTGCCAATTGAGCTACGCTGGCGACCGTTGATGGCGCGCGTACCGGCCTCTCCAATGTAGGAACTTGCCCCGAACTTGCAACCATATTCTGCGCTCCGGCCCACCCCGCGGCAATCGTCTTGTACGCATTCCACTGACAGACCCGTCAGCAATTCCCCTACAAGAAAATCCATGATCCACTGACAGACAGGCCCTGGGGGAATTTCGTATATGTACGGTGGCGCGAGAAAAGTTCTGGAAACCAATACTCAGGAGACAGGTATCATGAAAAGTTGTCAATCGCAGTTCCCCTCACGAACATCACGGTTTAGCGGACGGCTGGTTTGGTGTGCCGCGTTGATTGCCGCGGCAGTCATGTTACCTGTGCGCACCACGCACGCCTGGAGCGAAGTCAATATCCCGGGCGACTGGGACAGTTGGAACCAGGCCGACACTTCGCATCCCTGGTTGCTGAACAAGGTCACCGCTCCCGGCACTCCGAGCGGCGTTGATTGGTACACCAACATGGTGCACGTGGCTTCTTCCGGCGGCGACACGACCACCGGTACCCATCAGTTCAAAATCGTTGGCGACCAGAACTGGGCCAACCAGTGGGGCAACAACCCGGTGGTCCTCGACAACACCACGTTGATGTCGTGGAACGGCAACAATGCCACCGGCACATTCAGCACAGCCGGCTACTACAATTTCCGCATCCTTAACCCACCTTCGAGCGCCACCGCCACGGTCGCCGTCATGAGAACGGCTTCCCCGCCCGTAACGCTCCAAGTGACCAGCCAAACGCCGCAATCCCCGCAGACCAATAACGTCGTCACCATCGGCTTGACCCTGGGCGCCAGCCCGTCCGCGCAGGAGAACTTCTATGTGCGTTGGACGACCAACAACTGGGGCAGTTCCATCATCTGCGTGGCGACGGGATCGGGCACGAGCTGGTCGGCGACCATTCCGGCAATGCCCAACGGCATCGAAGTCCAGTACTACGCCTTCAGTTCCACCGCCGCGACCAACGGCAACGTGCTGACCACCAGCACGGCGGACGCGCTGACGCTGAATCTCGACAGCAACGCGGGCAGCAACTACAGCTACTTCAGCTACACCATGCCCTGGCCCGGCGGCGCCGCGGCCGGTTACCCCAGCGACCCCGCCTCCAACATCCATCACTGGAAGGAAGAAGCCGTCGTCGGCAACGGGTTCATCAATGTGATGCTCGACCAAAATGGCTGTCTCTACGACATCTATTACCCCAGCGTCGGCGACCGGCACGGGGTCAGCACCTCCAATGAAGGCTATCGCGGGCCGGAACAGTTCCCCAATTGCCCCAGCCTCGACAACGAAGCCATGGGCCAGATGAATGCCATCGCCGGCATGTGCGGCATCGGCAACGACGTGGCCGGCACCAACACCATCTATTGGTTGCAGAACACGAGCGGCACCACCTACTCCAACGTCGGCCAGCAGTGGGACAGCGATTCGGTCAACGTCATCCTGACCACCAACACCCTGACGGCGGGCGGCAACAACATCTCGCTCAAACAGTACGACTTCTGCCCCTCCACCAACGCCCTGCCGATCGTGACCGACGGCACCCGCACCAACTTCGGCGTCTACGTGAAGCGCTACCTGATCATGAACAACGCGTCCAGCAGCAACACGGTTGACTTCTACTACGACGCCAACTTCAACATCAACGGCGGCAACACCAACGACGCCGAGTTCTGGGACACCGTGAGCAACAACGTGACCTACAACGCCATGGTCGCCTATGACAACACCGGCCGCACCGTTCCCGTGCAGAGCAGCGACTGCGATCCCAACGGCTACACCACCGAGTACTCGCCCTCGTTCGCCTTCGGCTGGTCGAAACAAGCCTCCCTGTACTTCGGCGTGGCGATGAAACTGGTCACCAACTCCACCACCGGCGCGGGCAGCCCCGCCGACGGAAGCTGGCGCGATCACACCGCCACCGACAACCAGGAAGGCTGGATCGGCAAACGCCTTCAACTGGCCCCGAATTCGACCAACGAAGTCGACGTGATGGTCGTCGGTTCCTGGGATGACAGCGCGGGCCAGACCGGCACCTACCAGTACTGGAACCATCCGCAGATCGCCTGGTTCTACACGAACAGCATGGCCACGGCCCAGGCCACCACGGAAACCTATTGGTCCAACTGGCTCAGCGCCGGCGTGACCATCAACTTCCCCGATAATAACTACAACAAGCTGTTCAAACGCTCGATGTTGCTGACCGCCCTGCACATCGACGCCGTGACAGGCTCGATCATCGCCGGCATGCACAACGGGGCCTACCCGTTTGTCTGGCCGCGCGACGGCGTCTACGCGGCGATCACCCTGGACCGCACCGGCCACACCAACGAATCGGCCGCGTTCTACGGCTGGCTGCAAAACACCGCCTACAGAGACAGCGACTGCGTGGACGGCGGCAAAGGCTTCTTCTACCAGAAGTACACCACCGACGGTTACAAGGTCTGGACTTCCCCGCAACTGGATGAAAGCGCCAGCGTGCCGTGGGGCATGTACTACCACTACCTGAGCACCGGCGACGGCTCGTTCCTGTCCAATTACTGGAACCTGGCCTTCACGTCGATCAACGCGTCCAGCGAGAACAGCTGCAGCAACTCCATCGTGTTCTACGACGGGACGAACAACCTGATGAACGGCAACAACGTCTGGGAAGACACCAACGGCGAGCACATCTATTCCAACGCCAGCATCGTGCGCGGCTTGCGCGACGCCGCCAACATCGCCAACTTCGTCGGCTCCGGTCTCTGGAACGGCGGCACGAATTGGCCCAGCACCTGGACGACCCGCGCCAACAACATCGTCACCGGCATCGTGGCGCGCATGAACTTCCAGGTGGAACCGGCCGACATCAGCCACCTGGGCATCGCGGTGCCCTACGAAGTGTTGCAACCCAATAATACCAACATGACCAACGTGGTCGAATGGATCAACGGACGGCAAAAAGTCGGCACCTGCAGCTCCTGCGAGTCCGCCGGCGGCCCCTGGTTTGACGACCTCATCGAGACCGACTCGGTGAACTACGCGGACAGCGTTGGATTGGCCAACCGCTACATCCACAACGAAAACGGCAGCACGGAATCCTATTGGGCCAACGAAGAGCCCGGCCACAGCCCCTGGTTCCTGGCCACGTCGTGGTACGGCGAATACTTCGCCCGCTGGCAGGACTACGTCGGCGGCACGGCGATGATCAATACCAACAAGTACATGCTCGACCTGCTGACCAACAAGGTGGACAACCTGATGATCGCCGCCGAGCAGATCGCGCCCAAGGCCTCGTTGCAGAACTACACCGGCTTCTGGCTGCAGACCGCCTGGCCGAACGTGTGGGAGTCACACTCCACCATGGTCGATCAGATGATGATGTTCCTGGACTACAAGCCCGAGGGAACGAACGGCGTCAACACCTGCTACTTCGCCCCCAAACTGCCCGATGCCTGGAGCAGCATCACGTTCTCCAACCTCAACTCGCAAGGCCAGCGCTTTGACGTGACCATCTCGGAGACCAACGGCTGCACGTGCACCGAAGCCCAGGTCAACAAGAGAAACACCGGAACGCTGAACTACGACATCTGGCTGCGCATCCCCACGAACAAGACGCCGTCCAGCGTGGTCACCAACGGGCTGAGCTACAACCCGTCGTCCCTGACTTATAACACCACGACCGGCCGCGTACACATCCAGGGTGCGTTCACCAACGGGATCGGCAATAACACCGTTGTCGTCAACTACTAAGCCTGCTTGAACACGCCGTGAACGTGCCGGTGAACGCGCCCGTGAGACGCGCTCACCGGCGCCGGCGTGTCGGCCGTCCTCCTTGGCTCGAAATCGACACGGTCAGCCTTGTCCCGGACAAGGACATTATACTTGACTTGGACAACTATAGGTTGTCTAATGTCAACAAAGGAAAGGCGCGCAGGCCAGGGTCGCGCAGTTTGTGCATAGGCCTGCGATGGGAGTTGATACCCACACAGGAATCAACGACGCCTTGATGCGAGACCAACTGAATTTCCGCGAAACGAAACGGCGATTATCACTGTTCAAATGAAAACGAGTCATCGCAAGCAACATTCGGCCGGCTCGGTTGCCACCGCGCCCCTGACCGACAGGCCCGGGGAGAAATGGGGCAAACCCCTGGTAAAGACGAGGGCGGCCAAGTACAGGATTTTTATCGTGGATGATCACCCCCTGGTGCGCGATCTTCTCGCCCGGGTCATCCACACCCAGCAAGACCTGACGGTGTGCGGCGGCGCCGACAATGCCCGCGAGGCCATGGAAGTCATCGGCCATTCGGAACCGGACCTGGCCATCGTCGACCTTTCTTTGAAGGACTCCCACGGCATCGACCTGATCAAGGACATCCGCGCGCGCCGTCCCCAATTGCCCTTGCTGGTCCTTTCCATGTACGACGAATCGCTTTTCGCCGAACGCGCGATCCGGGCCGGCGCCAATGGTTACATTTCCAAGCAGGAGGCCACCGCGAATATCCTCGCGGCCATCCGCCGCGTGCTGGGGGAAGGCGTTTACCTGAGCGAGCACATCGAGGCCAAAATCATCCGCAACGCGCTCCAGGCGACGTCCGATTCGGCCGCTTCACTCACCGAAGCGTTGAGCGACCGGGAATTCCAGATTTTCCAACTCATCGGCCAGGGCCACGACACCCAGTCCATCGTCAAAGTCCTGCATCTCGACGCCAGGACCGTGGGGACCTACCGCATGCGGATCAGGGAAAAACTCAAACTCCCGCGTCCGAGCGATCTGTTGCGGTGCGCCGTCCAATGGATCCAGGGACAGGAAGCAGCCGCGCCCCAGCTTCGCGCCCGGACGGCAAAAGCAGGGACGTAGGACAACAATCGATTTGCCTCGTGTCAGCCCGGCGTCTCGAACGCCGCCCCCAGACACGCAATCAAGTCACCGGCCTGCATCGACCGTTCACCGTGACGCTCGCGCGCCATGTCACCGGCCAGTCCGTGAACAAACACACCCGCGCACGCCGCCGCGCAGGCGTCAAGCCCCTGCGCCAGCAAGGCGCCGATCATCCCGGTCAGGACGTCCCCCATCCCTCCCTTGGCCATACCGGGGTTGCCGGTGGAATTGATCCAAAGTTTCCCGGACTTGTCCGTGATCACCGTCCCGGCGCCCTTCAACACCATCACCACGTCATGGTCCCCGGCGAACTTCCGGGCCAGTTCCCAACGATGGGCCTGGACTTCCTTCGCCGTCTGGCCCACCAGCCGCCCCATCTCGCCGGGATGCGGCGTGAACACCATCGGCGTCCGCGCCTGTTTTAACACGCTCATGTTTTGCGCCAGGACGTTCAGCGCGTCGGCGTCCACAACCATCGGCGGCGGACTGCCCGCCATCAATTGGCCCATCATCTTCTGTAAATACGGTTGCTGGCCAAGCCCGGGGCCAATCGCCAGCGCATCAAACCGCCCCGCGTCCGCAGGCAACGCGTCCCAATCATCCACCGGACGCGGCATCACTTCCGGCGGACATTGCGCGGCAACAATCGGATAAATCACCCGGGGCACCGCCAGCGTCACCAGCCCCACCCCTGTCCGCGCCGCCGCATGCGCGCAGAGCACCGGCGCTCCCGTGTAACCCTCCGAACCGGCGATGATCAATAAATGCCCGAAATCGCCCTTGTTCGAGGACGGCCGGCGCCGGGGCAACAGCGGCGCGACATCCCCGCCTGTCAACAATTCCACGTCCGTTTCGATCTCCGCCACAAATGACGGCGGAAATCCGATGTCAGCCACCCGAATGCTGCCGACAACGTCCGTCGCGGCCGGTTGTAACAGCCCGATCTTCGGCAACCCCATCGTCACCGTCACATCGGCGCGGACGCACACCCCGCGGACCGCGCCCGTGTCGCTGTCGATCCCGGAGGGAACATCGATGGCCACCACGGGCAGCCCCAGTTCGTTGATGAACCGGATCGCCCCGGCATACGGCTCGCGCACGTCGCCGCTCAACCCCGTTCCCAACAGGCCGTCCACCACCACGGCCGGCCCGGTCGCCGCCACGATCTCGCGCAACTGTTCCGCACCGGGCAGCTCGTAAAGGGGAATGCCGCTGACCAGCCGCTGCAAGTGCAACAGCGCGTCGCCCTGCAATTCATCGCTCCGGCAAAGCAGCACCAGCGCCGGGTGACAGCCCGCCCCCGCCAGGTGCCGCGCGGCCACGATGGCGTCGCCGCCGTTGTTGCCTTTGCCGGCAAACAACAACACCGAACGCGCGTCGTGTTTCTTGAGGAATTCCACCGCGGCCCGGGCCACCGCGAACCCCGCGCGTTCCATCAGTTCCTCGCCGGGAATCCCGGCGGCAATGGCGCGCTGGTCGAGCCGGCGAATCTGTTCGGTGGTGACCGCTTTCATGGTGCCGCTATATATATAATGGAAGGGGCGCGCCGGCGCTCAGAAATCGATGTTCAGTTTGGCAATCGCCTGCTCGACGGAATCAGGCTCGTAATAGGCCGCCAGACGCCGGTCGCCCCGGTAAACCAGCACGGCCGTCCCATAATAGCGCTGACCGGTCTTGCGGTTGCGCTCGGTGAATTCCCCCGTCTTGAATTGCACCTCCTCCGATTCGAAACGCGCCGGGTCAGTCTGGACGTCCTGCGTCTGCAGCGCCGGCAGGTCGAGCGGGCTTTTTCCCTGCACCGCCAGCGCCGCTTTCTGCGTCTTGACGTCCTTGCCAAGCACCGCGTACTTGATCGTCAGCCCGGTGAGCGGCGCGGTGCTCATGTTCTGGATGTGGATCGTCAACACCACGTCGCGGGCGCTGTCGGCCACCTCGGGCGTGTGATATTGCCAGTCCCCGGAACTCTTGACAGTCGCTTTCTGCCGGACTTCCCGCTGGGTCTTCTGGTCCTTGTCGATGGAAATTTTCAAGCTCGGAAGAAGTTGCGCCTGTGCCGCCGACACCACGCAAAACGCCGCCGCCAACCCAATAAGAAATCTTTTCATGGCCAACCGTCTCCTTATCCCGCAACCCCATCCTACCCCTCGCCCACCCCATGTCAAACCCGTCTTCACAGCGGTAATTTCGTGAATTGAGCTCTCGTAGGAGCGCCCTTCCGGGCGCGATCCCGATAAATGTCGCGCCTGGAAGGGTGCTCCTACGAGTTCGGAATTAGGCGGCTGACAAATCCAAGGGGTCACGGCGAGCTAGGACGCCGCCTTGCGTCAGAAATTGGAAAGTATCAGACTCGATGCGTCACACGCGGAGAGTTGACCCCAATACCCCAATACTTATTGCTTCTTGGCCTTATCTGACGGAATATTTACGAAGCAGGGCGTGGTGCTCCCTAACTGCACCTGAACAAATAAGTGAAAGGAAATGTGAGTGTTGTTCGTTCCCCATCGTTAACGCTAGGGTTCCTGTGTTTGTTATGCGGCGCCACAGCTCTCGGTTGTCATCGGAAGGCCCCGGAAATTCCGCAAGAGACGATCAACCGGGCGGCGGAAGCAATGGAGTACAACCACGACAGTGAACAAATAAGAGCCCTGACTTCTGTTTATTTTACCGGCAGCGTAGACGAGGTGCGAGCCAGTCTGCTCAAGGAAGAGGATTTGCTGAACCAAGTTCTGGCAAAACACCCGCAGTCGGACGATTGTTCCGCACCGAAGCGCGCCGCCTCGATGCGATTGCGCTTCGTGTATGGAAGACTTCTCACCCTGGAGACTCTTGAGGGAAATACAAACGCCGCAACCATGTATTTTGAGAAATTCAGGAGCCTGTGTGCAGGGGGCTTGCGCGATGCGAATCTATCGTCCAACGAAGTCGCCGCTGGCTTGAAGAAGATTACCCCTGAAGGCTGTGTACAGTTTATACTAAAGACCGACAAAGAGGTAAACGACGGTAAAGAACCGAATTATATGACGGAACTGAACGCGGCCCCTTTCTTGCCGAACGCGACCCACCCGTGAGGTATTGGGGGGTATTGGGGTCAACTCTCCACGTGTGACACATCGGACCTGATTCTTTCCAATTTCTGACGCAAGGCGATCCCGGCTCGCCATGACCCCGTCAAACGTGTTGCGTGAAGCGTTGACCCTTAGATTCACTGAACGACTCGCGGCGGGGACGCCCCTCCCACAAGAGCAGAGAAAGCCGCTCGCCACATTATACCCGTCCTCGCCGCCGCCAGCCCCGGCCAATTCAATTTGACAAGGGCCGGCGGCATCGCCTAGGTTCGCGCTCATGAAAGCGCTGACTCTTCTTGTCTTGCTCGCTCTTTGCCCCATCGCACCGGCCGCCGAACTGCCGAGCCGGGACGTCTCTCTGCTCAAGGAAGTCGCCCGCGCCCAGGGTCGCGGGCTCGACTGGCTGGCCAAACAACAGGAAAAGGACGGTTCGTGGCGTCATCATCCCGCCATCACCGGCCTGGCGGTGACGGCTTTCCTGCGGTCGGGCCGGCCGCTTTCCACCGATCAACAGGCAACCGTCGACCATGCCATCTCTTTCATCCTCAGCAACGTCAGGACCAACGGCGCGATCTACGGCGCCAACCAGATCGATCGATACCCCAATTATTCCACCGCGATCTGCCTGATGACCCTGCTGGTCACGGGCAAACCGCAATACACGGACATCATCCACAAGGCCCGCGCGTTTTTGTTGAATACGCAGTTCGACGAAAGCCACGGCGCGGACCGCAAGAGCGCCAACTACGGCGGCATGGGCTACGGCCAGGATGAACGGGCCGACCTGTCCAATACCGCCTGGGCCCTCGAAGCATTGCGCCTGAGCGAGGAGCCGCAAGCCGGCGCCGGCGATTCGGCGCGCGTGAACACCGATCTGCACTGGCAAAAAGCCATCGCGTTTCTCCAGCGCTGCCAGAACCTGCCGTCACACAACGATCAGCCCTGGGCAAAACAGGCGGGCGACAGCGACGTGGGCGGGTTCGTTTACCGGCCCGGCTTCAGTTTCGCCAACGCGGGCGTGACGGAGGAGGACGAGGACAGGGACGCCGCCGCGCCGACCCCCCTGCGCAGTTACGGCAGCATGAGCTACGCGGGCCTGAAAAGTTACATCTACGCCGACCTGAAAAAGGACGACCCGCGCGTCACCGCCGCCGTGCAATGGCTCCGGAAAAACTACACGCTCGACGAAAATCCCGGCATGGGCAAGCAGGGCCTGTACTATTATTATCACACCATGGCCAGGGCGCTCAGCGTCTACGGCGACGACGTGTTCCTGGATGCCGGCAACTGGAAACACGACTGGCGCTATGAGTTGATGAACAAACTCGTCAGCCTGCAAAAACTCGACGGGTCCTGGCTCAACGATAACAGCCGTTTCTGGGAAAACGATCCCGTCCTCGCCACCTCCTACAGCCTGCTCAGCCTGGAAATCGCCCAGGTCAGGCATTATCCCTAAGAACACCTGACAAAACTGTGCTTGGAGGGTCGCGCTCCAGCGCGACCGTGCCGTTTTTACAGCATTGGCGGCCACGCTGGAGCGTGGCCCTCCACAACCCCCTGTTTTTTTTAGACGCTCTCAAGCAGTTCCGTCAGCCGCTTCTCGATTTTCATATGCTGCCGCCGCGCGGCCGCGTACCGGCGCGCCGCCACCGCCTCCGGCCGGATCACCCGCCCCATCGACGACGCGGCCACATTGAACCCGAGCGATTCCAAGGCAACCACAGCCGCGCCGCGTAATGACGCTTCCGGTTCAGCGCTGACGATCACCTCGCTGCCGAGCACGTTGGCCAACCGTTGCATCCCGGTGGGTGAATGTTGCAGCCCGCCCGAAACGACAAAACGCAGCCTCTCACCCGACGCGCGCGCCATCAGTTCCGCAATCCACGCCAACCGGCAAAACGCCGCTTCCCGCATCGCCTGTAAAATGTCGAGCGCCGTCGTCGCTTGCGTCACGCCCAGGATCGTCCCTTTCACGTCCTCCGGCCACGTCGGCGCGCGTTCGCTGACCCAGAAGGGCAGCACCGTCAGTCCTTCCATCGGAAACGGACGCGCCGCCAGCGCCTGCTCCAGTTTCTTCGGGTCGTCGGGCAGTTTCAATTCGCGCAAGGCCCAGGCGTGCAGATTGCCCGCGTTGCTCACCGCGCCGCCGACCAGAAACCGCCCGGCATCCACCCGGTAGCAGAACAACCCGAACGGCGCCCGCGCGCGACGGCCGCGCCGGACCACCCGCACCGCGCCGCTCGTGCCGAAATTGATCGCCGCCAGCCCCCGCCGCGTCGCGCCCGAACCGAGATTGCCCGCCGCCCCGTCGCCCATCGCCGGAAACCAGAGCGCTCCGCGCAATTCGGAAAATCGCCGATGGAATGTCTCCACAGCCACCAGGGGCGTCTCGTTGAGAGGATTGAGCGCGCTGCGCTTTACTCCGCAAATCCGCAACAGCTCATCGTCCCAGTCCAGCGTCGTCGGATTGAACAGCCCGGTGCCGCTGGCCATCGCGTAGCCGCAATTGGCCCGGCCGCAGAACTGCCACTGCAACCATTCGCCCGGCGACATCCAGCACGAGACGCGCCCGAACAAACCCGGCTGGGTCCGCCGCAACCAAAGCAATTTCGCCGGCCAGTAGGACGCGCGCAACATGCACCCCGTCCGGGCATGGACCCGCCGCTCGGACAACCGCCGCCGCAACCGCGCCGCGTCGTCCCGGCCGCGCGAGTCCGCCCAGGTGTAAACCGGCGTCAACGCGCGCCCCCGCTCGTCCGTGCCGACAAGGCTGTGCCAAAAACAAGAGGCTCCGACCGCGACAATCGGCCGCGCCCGCAACGAGTTGTCCCGTCGCCGCCGCGCGAGGGTTTTTGCAAGACATTCCCGCGCCGCCCGCAACAGCGTGCCCGGAGCAAGCTCGGCGCAGCCGTCGGGAGCGCGTTGCACATGGTAAATCTGTTGCGCCGTCGTCTCCACCAGCCGCCTGCCGCGCGCGTCGAACAACGCCGTTCGCAACGATGAAGTGCCTACATCGAACGCCAGCACGAGCGAATTTTTTGGAAGCTTCATGATCTTGCCCCGGCCCAGGCCGGTTCCCGCTGAAGTTGAAGAAGCCGTTCCCCTGCTCTGGGCACAAAAAGCACCCCGTCCCCCTCGCGACCCGCAAAATCCTCCAAACGGACCGTGGCCGGGTCGCGATAGCCGAGATTGATCCGCCGGCACGTCTCGAGCGGGATCTGCGTGGCCAGGGTCACGCGGGCGCGCGGAGTTTCAACGCCATCTTCGTAGGCGCCGATCCCTTTGACGTGGGTGGAATGCGCCAGCACCGCCCAGGGATATTGCTTGAAGCGGTCCCATTGTTTCAAAAAATAATCGCGGCAATGGTAGCCGACCTCCTCGATCAGCCTGCCGTGCGCCAGCGAAATGCGAGAGAGGTGAGGCGCGTAAATAATCAGTTCGCCGCCGTCGGCCAGGACGGGCTCGAGCTTGTACATGCATTTGCCCGCCGTCCACAACTCATCGTACATCGCCGGGGCACAGGAGAGGATGGTGTGAAAAGGTTTGTCCTTGTACGTGACGTGCACTTTCGCGGAAAGATCGCTGGCGGCGTCCCAGGCCGATTCCGGGCTGCCGGCAAAAATCCCCGCCAATGTCTGCTGGTCGGCCACCAGGCAGAAACACAGCTTGCTGACCGTGACCATTGCCGCCGCGCGGTCCACCACGCGTCGCACCGGGGTCAATTTCCGCCCGATGATCAACGGGTTTGTCACCACCGCGCCGAGCCAGTGGAAAAAATTCAGCACGTCAGGCCCGGAAATGCCGGGGAACAAATACTTGTTACCGCCCGAGAACCCGACCACTTCGTGCGGGAAAACCGGCCCGACGGTGATCAACTGGTCGTAGTCGAAGATCAGCCGATTGATTTGCACCGGTACGTCCATCGCAAACAATCCGCCGGACAGCTCACGGATTTCAGCGGCGGAGATCGTTCCCAGATTTCGCAATGACTCCGGATCGTTCCAGGAATGATTGAAGAATTTTACTCCGGCATACCGCCCTCCCCGCTGTTCGGACGTGATTTCCAATCGTTGCTCGATCTGCCGGTCGGTCATCGGCGGATGCGTGCCCAGCGCGACGAGCACGTCGAACGATTTGGCGGCAGCCGCCAGTTGTTCGTGCAGCAGGCGGAACATCAGCCCAATCGGCGCTGTCCGCGTGGAATCGGGTACGATCAACAGCACCCGTTTGCCCGCGTACTCCTTCGCCGGACAAGCCTGCGCCACCACGGCGCGCACGCTGTCCTCGCCCAACGATTGGCCGACGGACGCGATGGCCGAAAGGGTCCCGCTCATATCGTTTGCGACAAAAAACCGCCGTCCACGCGGATATCCGCGCCGGTGACAAACCCGCTGGCCTTTGGGCCGGCCAGGAACACCGCCGCCCCGATCAATTCGCCCGGCTCGCCAAACCGCCCCATCGGTGTGTGCTGTAAAACAGCCTGGCCGCGCGCGGTCGGCGTGCCGTCCTCGTTGAAAAGCAGCCGGCGGTTCTGGTCGGCCGGGAAAAAGCCCGGCGTGATTGAGTTCACCCGGACCCCTTTCGGCGCCCATTCGCGCGCCAAAAACTGGGTCAGGCTCAACACCGCCGCTTTCGCCGCGGAATACGCCACCACGCGCGACAACGGCACGTGCGCCGATACGCTGGCGATGTTGATGATGCTGCCCCGGCCTTGGCGGACCATGGCGGCGCCGAATTCCTGGCAGGGCAGCAGGACGCCGCCGATGAGGTTGAGATCGAAATTGGCCGTCCAATCCTCCAGCGCGATCTGGTCAAAGGGACGCTCCGGCGTGACCGCTGCTTTCGGGTCGGTGCCGCCCGCCGCGTTGACCAGGACCGTCGGCGCGCCGAAGAGCTTGTGGACTTGTTCGTGGGCCCGCTTCAGGCCGTCGCGTTGCAGGGCGTCGGCGGCGAAAAATTGCGCCGTGCCGTGCCGCGCGTTGATGGCCGCCGCGCGCCCCTGGCCGCGCCGTTCGTTCCGGCCCACGATCGCGACTTTCGCCCCGGCCGAGGCGAGACCTTCCGCCATCGCGCCCCCCAAAACGCCCGTGCCGCCGACCACGACGGCCACCTCGTTGCTGAGATCGAACAGAGGGTCTTTTGTCATTGACGCAGGTTGAAATTAACTCTAAGACGACAGCCGGATCAACCTTTACTTATCCGGCCAATCAAAAGGCATTGTGGCAATCATTCGCTTCGGAATCGTCGGGACGGGCAACATGGGCGGGACGCACGCGGGCCTGTTGCTCAACAACAAGGTCGCGCGCGCCGAATTGCGCGCCCTCTGCGACGTTGATCCCGCGCGCCTGGCCCGTTATCCGCAGATCAAGGGGTTCAACCGGCCTGAAGACCTGATCGATTCGCAACTGGTGGACGCCGTGCTCATCGCCACGCCCCATTATTCCCACACGACCGTCGGCATCGCCGCCTTGCGGCGCGGCCTGCACGTGCTGGTGGAAAAACCGCTCTCGGCCCACAAGGCGGACTGCCAAAAGCTCATCGCCGCCCACACCAATCCCCGGCAGATCTTCGGCGCGATGTTCAACCAGCGCACCGACCCGTTCTACCGCAAGATCCGCGAGATGGCCCAGGGCGGTGAACTCGGGGAAATCCGCAGGGTCAATTGGATCATCACCAACTGGTTCCGCACCGAGGCCTATTACGCCTCCGGCGGCTGGCGCGCCACCTGGGCGGGCGAAGGCGGCGGGGTACTGTTGAACCAGTGCCCGCACAACCTCGACCTCTTCCAATGGATGTTCGGCATGCCCGCGCGGGTGCGGGCGTTCTGCGGGATCGGCCGCCATCACCAGATCGAGGTCGAGGACGACGTGACGGCCTACATGGAGTTTCCCAACGGCGCGACGGCTGTGTTCATCACCTCCACCGGCGACGCGCCGGGGACGAACCGGCTGGAAATCACCGCCGAACGCGGCAAACTCGTCTACGAAAACGATTCGCTGGTGTTCACCCGGAACGAGGTGACGACGGCCGAGTTCAGCCGCACCTCGCCGAAGTTTTTCGACACGCCGCCGCGCACGGAGATCAAGCTCCCGATCCAGGGCCACGGCGGCCAGCACCTCGAGGTGCTGCAGAATTTCGTCGACGCGGTGCTGGACGGCGCACCACTGATCGCGCCCGCCGAGGAAGGCATCCACTCGGTGGAACTGGCCAACGCCATGTTGTTGTCGTCGTTCAAGAACAGGACGGTCGAACTGCCGATGGACCCGGCCGAATACGCCGGCCTGCTGGAAGACTTGGTCCGCTCCGCCGCCGGCGGCGGAAAGAAGGAAGTGCGCGCCCGCCCCGCCGAGGATTTCTCCCAATCGTTCAATCACTAAATGAAAACCAGCCAGATCGCCGCCCAACTCTACTCCATCCGCGATTTCCTCCGGACCCCGAAGGAAGTCGCCGCGTCACTCGACAAGGTGAAAAAAATCGGCTACCAGGCCGTCCAGCTCAGTGGCCTCTGCGCCATGGACGAAGCCGACATCGTCGCGATGCTGCGCGACAAGGGACTGGTCTGCTGCGCCACGCACGAGGACAGCGAGACGATCCTGGACAAACCCCACCGCATCGTCGAGAAGCTCAACAAACTCGGCTGCCGGATCACCGCTTATCCCTGGCCCGGCGGGATCAAGTTCGACACGCTGCCGGAGGTCCTGTTGTTCGCCAACCGGCTCAACGCGGCGGGCAAGGTCCTGCATGAAGCGGGACAGGTGCTCTGCTACCACAATCATCACCTGGAATTCCGCCGGATCGGCGGCCGCACCGCGCTGGAAATTCTCTTCGCCGAAACCGATCCGCGCTATCTCCAGGGTGAACCCGACACGTACTGGGTCCAATACGGCGGCGGCGATCCGGTCGATTGGTGCGCGCGGCTCAAGGGACGGCTGCCGATCATTCACCTGAAGGATTACGCCATCAACCCGGACAACACGCCCGTCTTCGCCGAGATCGGCAACGGCAACCTCGACTGGCGCAAAATCATTCCCGCCGCCGAAGCCGCCGGCTGCCGGTGGTTCTGCGTCGAACAGGACACCTGCCCCGGCGACCCGTTCGATTCCCTGAAAATCAGCTTCGATTACCTGCGCGCCCATTTATGCTCCGACTAGCCGCCTTTGCCGACGAGATTTCCCCGGACATCGACGTGCAAATCGAGCACTGCCGCAACAACGGCGTCACCCACGTCGAACTCCGCAGCGCCGCCGGCAAAAACGTCCTCGATTTCGACCAACCGCTGCGGGCCGAAATCAAACGCAAGTTCGCCGCCAACAACCTGGCCGTCGCCGCCATCGGTTCGCCCATCGGGAAAGTGAAATTAAGCGACCCGTTCAACGCGCACTTCGAACGGTTCAAGATCGCGGTGGACCTGGCGGAATATTTCGACGCGCCAATGATCCGCATCTTCAGTTACTATCCCGCCGAAGGCAGCACGCACAAGGAATTCGTCAAGAACGGCCGTGACGAAGTGATGCGGCGGATGCAGAAAAAAGTCGATTACCTCAAAGGCCGCACCCCCGTGCTGGTCCACGAAAACGAGGCCGGGATTTTCGGGGAAAAAGCGCGGCAATGCCTCGACATCCACCAGAGCGTTGCCTCGGATAAATTGCGCGCCGCGTTCGATTTCGCCAATTTCGTCCAGGCCGGGGAAAACCCGCTCGATAACTGGCCGCTGCTCAAGCCGTACACGACCCATTTCCACATCAAGGACGCGCTGCGCGCCGGCGGCACGGTCGTCCCCGCCGGGCACGGTGACGGTCACCTGGCGGAGATATTGAAGGACGCGGTCGCGAGCGGCTACGACGGTTTTCTCAGCCTCGAACCGCACCTCGCGGCACAGGGACAGTTCTCCGGGTTCAGCGGCCCGGCCCTGTTCAAGACCGCGGTCGACGCGCTGCGCACCCTGGCAAACGAGAACGGCATTCCACTGGCTTCCTGACCCATGACGAACACCGCCTTGGACAAACTGGTGGAACGCACGGTGGCAAACACCCCCGTGCGCGACATCCACACGCACCTGTACGACCCTGCGTTCGGCGACCTGCTCTTGTGGGGCATCGACGACCTGCTCGTGTACCATTACGCCGTCGCCGAAGCGTTCCGTTACTTCGAGATGCCGTACGAGAAGTTTTGGCGGCTGGCGAAAACGGAGCAGGCCGACCTTGTCTGGGACGCCTTGTTCATCCGGCATTCCCCCCTCTCGGAAGCCTGCCGCGGCGTGCTGACCTCCCTGCAGAAACTCGGCCTCGACGTGAAGAAACGCGACCTGCCCGCCCTGCGCCAGTGGTTCGCCCGGCAAAACCGCGACGACCACATCGACCGCTGCCTGGACCTGGCAAATGTCATTGCCATTTGCGCCACCAATTCACCCTTCGACAAGCAGGAACGCGTCCACTGGCGTCGCGGGTTCCGGCGCGACAACCGGTTTACCGCCGCTTTGCGGATCGATCCGCTGCTGCTGGATTGGAAACGCGCCCGCGCACAGTTGCGCCAGGACGGCTATCAGGTGGGCGCTGAGTTAAGCAAGAAAACCATCGCCGAAGTCCGCCGGTTTTTGGCCGACTGGACGAAGCGGATGGACGCGCAATACGTCATGGTGTCGCTGCCGCCTGATTTTGCCTATCCCGCCAGAAGCGTGTGCGCCGCGTTAATCGAGCGCGCCGTGCTGCCCCACTGTGCGGAATTCGATCTCCCCTTCGCGATGATGCCCGGAGTGAAACGCGCGGTGAACCCGGCGCTGCGCCTGGCCGGCGACGGCGTCGGCACGAGCAACCTGGACGCCTACGAAACCATGATCGCCGCGCATCCACAAAACAAGTTCCTGATCACCGCCCTGGCCCGCGAGAACCAGCATCAACTCTGCGTGATGGCCCGGAAATTCCGCAACCTGCACGTGTTCGGCTGCTGGTGGTTCACCAACATCCCGTCACTGATCGGCGAGATCACTCGGATGCGCCTGGAACTGATCGGCCTGAGCTTCACCCCGCAGCATTCCGACGCCCGGGCGCTGGAACAGATCATCTACAAATGGGACCATTCCCGCGCCGTGATCACCACCGTCCTCCAGGAAAAGTACCGCGACCTCGCCGCCACCGGCTGGGAAATCAAGCCCGCCGAAATCGAGCGCGACGTCCGCGACCTCTTCGGCGGCGCCTTCGAAACCTTCCTGAAAAAATCCCTCTAGACCCGCCGCCCGAAAACAGGGTATAGTGCCCGGTCGATTCCTCACACGACGCGCCCATAGCTCAATTGGATAGAGCGTTGGTCTACGGAACCAAAGGTTGCAGGTTCAACTCCTGCTGGGCGCGCCACTTCCTCAATCACCCGTCTAAACTCTTGCGCGATGGCGAAAACGCGTTACCGTACGGGCAGCATGATATATGCAGTGGGCATACGTCCGTCCGCCCGCGCTAAAGCTAGGGCGGACAGGGCAGCGCAAGGGGTGTGCTTGCGGCGCGCGAGGCAGCGGCACGGCTCGCCGGGAGGCTCGCCCTCCAAACGGCTCGACGCTGAAGGCCGACCCGGAAAAGTCCGACCTAGTCAAACCAAGTCGCACCTAGTCAAACCTAGTCCAACCATAAATTTTCGGGGAATCCGTGCAATCCGTGGGTTTCCCACTCCGACCACGTACGGCCTAATACGACCTAATACGGCCTTAATCATTTTTGAGAATGAGCGACGGCTTGACTGCCTTTCCGGGGTTTCGGCTTGTCGGGTTATCGTTGACAGCATACACTCAGTTCAAAATCGTCCCCGTATGGGTCTGGCACAGGCGAACCGACAGAATGGCAGGGTCACGAAATAGAGCGAAAGACTTTTTGTCCGCAATCGGGAGCGGACGAATTGCGCGGATCGGGTTGCTCGGCTTGTTTGTGGGCGCGGCCGGCGGCGCGCGGGGCCAGGCGGCGGCGACGACCAACGCGCCCGTGGTCAAGCTCACGCCCGTGGTCGTGACGGCGACGATGGACACGGCCCGGGAGAAAATCGCGCCGAGCCTGGGGGCCGTCACCTATAAAATAGACACCAACCAGATCCAGTCGATTCCGCAGGGCGAGAACGCTCCTTTTCAGCAAGTGTTGCTGCGCACGCCGGGCGTGGTCGAGGACCAGGACGGGCTGGCGCACATCCGGGGCGAGGACGGCAATATCCAGTATCGCGTTAACGGCGTGCTGCTGCCGGAAGGCCTGAACGGGTTCGCCCAGGAGATCGACACCCGGCTGATCAATACGCTCACGGTGATCACCGGTACCTTACCGGCGCAGTTCGGTTTCCGCACCGCGGCGGTCGCGGACATCCAGACGAAAACCGGTTACCAGCTCAACGGCAGCGAGGCCTCGCTCTACGGCGGCAGTTACAACACCATCGAGCCGTCCCTGCAATCCGGCGGCTCGGGCCCGAAGCTGGACTATTTCGTCACTACCTCCTTCAAACAGACCGACCTGGGAATCGATAACACGACCAGCAGCCCCACCCCGCTGCACGACCGGAGCGACCAGGAAAAGGCGTTCGGCTATTTCTCATACCTGCTGGATGACACCAGCCGGCTCACCCTGATTGTGAACGCATCCTATTCCGATTATCAAATCCCCGACATCCCGAACCAGGTCCCGCAATTCGACCTGGCCGGCCATCCGACGGCCAACTCCGCGTCGATCAACGAAAACCAGAACGAGCAGAGCTATTACGGCGTGTTGTCCTACCAGAAAACCACCGACAACCTTTCCTGGCAGGCCTCGGCCTTTAGCAGTTTCGGCCAGATCAATTTCACTCCCGATACGGTGAACGACCTGATCTTCCAGGGCCTGGCCACCCACGAGATCAACAGCACCCTTGCCAACGGGTTGCAGGTGGACGCCTCATTCGACGTGGGCGCCGACCACACGGTGCGTTCCGGCCTGCTGGCCACCTACGAAATCGAGCGGCTCGACACCTCCACCGCCGTGTTTCCCACCACCAACGGACTGCAATCATCGACTACCCCGTTCACGATCGTGGAGGACAGCGGCAACGACGGCTCGTTCGCCGGCGTGTATTTACAGGACGAATGGCGGCTGACCGAATCGCTCACGTTGAACTACGGCGGCCGGTACGACCGGTTTGACGCGTTCGTGCACCAGGACCAGTTCAGCCCCCGTGCGAACTTCGTCTGGCAGATCGACAAGGACACCGTCGCCCACATCGGTTACGCCCGCTATTTCACGCCGCCTACGCTGCAATACGTCAAACCCGCGCTGGTGGACAAATTCGCCGACACCAGCAATTCCCCCGATCAATTCAAATCCGACCCGCCCCTGCCCCAGCGTTCCCATTACTTCGACGCCGGCCTGTCCCGGCAGATCACGCCGGCCTGGCAGGTCACGGGGGACGGATATTACGAATCGATCAGGAACCTGCTCGACCTGGGCCAGTTCGGCAGCCCGATCAGCCTGGTCCCGCTGAACTACCGGTACGGCATCATTTATGGGGCGGAATTCGGCACCAGCTACCGGCAGGGGCCGTTCTCCGCGTTCGGGAACTTTTCATTCGTTCACACCAGCGCCCGCGACGTGGTCTCCACGCAATATCAATTGGACAGCGCCGAACTCGCCTACATCCAGACGCACAACATCCAGGTGGACCACCAGGGACGCTACACCGGGTCCGCCGGCCTGTCCTACACATGGGCGCGCACGCTGTTCTATCTCGACGGCCTCTACGGCGACGGGTTGCGGGCGGGGTTTGCGAACCTGGAAAAACTGCCGCGTTATTTTCCCGTCAGCCTTGGCGCGCAGCACATCATCCCCCTGAAAGCGGGCCCGGTCCGCGCCGTGAAACTGCGCTTCGATTGCGTCAACGTCTTCGACGAGATTTACGAGCTGCGCAACGGCACCGGCGTCGGGGTCGCCGCCCCGAGTTTTGGCCCGCGCCGCTCATTTTACGGGGGGATCTCCGCTGACTTCTGACCGGAGAGGAACGGTGCCGACCAGCCTGTCAATCACGGCCGCGATAGTGGAAGGAAGCGGCCGCGACGGGCGTGTGGTGCGCCTGCGACGCGAGATAGTCTTCCAGCACCTGGCGGTGCGGGGAGAGTTCGCAGGCCGGATCGGTGACGGTGGCGTCGCCGGCCAGGATGGCGGCCTGGCACCGGCACCCGCCAAAGTCCACCAGTCGGAAATCGCAGCTCTTGCATGGGTCGGGCATCCAAGCCGTCCCGCGAAACCGGGTGAACGCATCGGACCGGGTCCAAATGTCCTCCAGCGACCGGGCGCGCACGTTGTCGAACTTCATGCCGGGGATCTCGAAGGCCGTGGGACACGGCAACACCTCGCCGGTCGGATTGATCGTGAGATGCTGGCGGCCCCATCCATGCATGCATGGTTTGGGGCGGGTGCCGAAGTAATCCGGGATCACGTAGAGCACTTCCATTGTCCCCCGCAACGTCTCCTGGGCGCGCTGTGCGACGGCGGCGGACCGTTCCACCTGCGCTCGCGAGGGAATGAGCTGGTTGCGATTGCGCAAGGCCCATCCGTAGAACTGGACGTTGGCCAGTTCGAGGCGTTCCGCGCCTTGCGCGACGGCAAACTCGATGATCGATTCGATCCGGTCGATGTTGCGCCCATGCAGCACGATGTTGAGCGTCAGCGGGAGATCCAGGTCGCGCGCCAGCCGCATCGACTGGAGCTTGACGGCGTGAACGTCCGCGCCGGCAATCTCATCGGCGCCTTCCTCCTCCGTGTCCTGAAAACTGATCTGGATGGAATCCAGGCCGCTCTGCTTGAGGTCACTGGCCCGTTTGGGCGTGAGACCCACTCCGCTGGTGAGCAAATTGGAATAGATCCCCGCCTCGCTCGCGGCGGCAATCAGTTCGGCCAGATCGGTGCGGACAAGCGGTTCTCCTCCCGAAAACCCCACGTGCAACACACCGAGTTTCGACGCTTCGTGGAGGGCGCGACTCCATTCCGCCCCGGTCAGTTCCCGTTCCTTCGAAGCCAGTTCGAGGGGATTGGAGCAATACGGGCAATGCAGCGGACAACGATAGGACAATTCAGCCAGCAGTCCCCGGGGAATCGGCACGTCTTCGGCCGGTTGCGGACACGGGACCGAATACTCGGCGCACAACGCGTCCAACTTCTCCCGGTGGTCGGACGGCCGCGCCGCACTCGACGGCCCGTGGCTGAGGTAACGCCGCTGGACCAAATCGGACAGAAACCCGGCAATCCCCTCCGCAAACGATTCCGTCGGTTCCTCATTGAAGTAGCTGGCCAGACCGTCAACCATTCCGCGCAGCGTCGTCACGCCGTCGCAGAATTCAAGCACAGCGGCTTCGGACAACTCCAAGGGAAAGGAACTTTCAGGGCCGAGAAGGAACCGCAACAGCCGGTATTCGCCGTCAATGCCGCGGACGGGAACTTGCTTGCGGATCTTCGCGCGATGGGTGAACCGAAAGGAGTGTTCTGACCAGTCCGATGAGTGCTGAACCAGCATTTACGTACCTGATGATGCGCGTACGTTCAAACAGGAGAGCCCACTGGGAGACACCTCTACAGTGCCGTCCGCGCAGACTTCGCACCTCGAACTTGACGTGTCTAGCTCGTTGCGCCGGCGTAAGCCGTGCATTCGAGGGAGACAGGAATACTTTTCAACTGCGGTTTGACCCACAGCTTTGCGATGGTGGATTTCATATTACACATTATGTAGAAAACCCCCTGATTGAGTCAAACAAAAAATGAGCAAAACCCGATCTTTTTAAGTGGCGAACGCCGGCTCTGCCAACTTAGATTCCTAACCTATCTTATGCGCGTACAACTCCTCGGAACAGCAGCCGGCGGAGGGTTCCCTCAGTGGAATTGCCGCTGCCGTAACTGCGATACAGCGCGAACCAATCCGGCGGCGGCGCAGCCCCGGACCCAGTCCTCAGCGGCCGTCTCGGCCGATGGGCAACGCTGGTTCCTGCTTAACGCTTCGCCGGACATCGCGACACAGATTGCCGCGTTCCCCCCGCTTCAACCCGCGCGAGCCACGGTCAGGGGAACGCCGATCCAGGCGGTGCTCCTGACCAACGCGGACCTGGACCACACCCTCGGTGTCTTGTCATTGCGGGAGAATACCGCGCTTTCCCTGGTTGCCAGCGCGGAGACACGCGACGATCTCACCCAGGGAGCCGGACTGTTTTCAGTCCTCGACGTGTTTTGCGGGGTCAGATGGTCCTGTGTTTCAGCCACCGAGGAACCGTTGCTTCACGCGGACGGTTCCGCGAGCCCTCTTGTCTGCCGCGCGCTGTCTGTTCCCAGCAAACCGCCCCGGTTCTCCCGACGCGGCCTTGATCACGGCGCTCCGGGCGGCGCGGTCGCCTACCAAATCCGGGACACCCAAACGGGCGGCAGTCTGATTTATGCACCCGATGTCATGGAATTGTCCGGCGCACTGACGGCCCGCTTGAATGAGTGCGATCTGTTGTTGTTCGACGGCACCTTGTGGTCGGAAACGGAAATGCAGGACCACCAGATCAGCAACGTCACGGCGCGGGACATGGGGCATCTGCCCATCAGCGGTCCCCGGGGCAGCCTGAACGGGTTGCGGGGCGTGTCGCGGCCCGCCAGGGTCTACATTCACATCAACAACACCAATCCGATTCTTCTCGAGCACAGTCCCGAGCGGTCGCAAGTCCGCACCGCAGGCTGGACGGTGGGGGCAGACGGAATGGAATTCAACATCTGATGCCATGAACTCAAGAAAGGCGGGCACAATGGAACTGTGGAGTCCGGAGGTTTTCCACGAACACATGCGCAAGGTCGGGGAGGAAAGCTACTACGACAAGCATCCCTTCCACCTGCTGCTGAACGAGGGCCGGTTGCCCATCGAAGCCATTCGTTGCTGGATCCGCAACCGCTTTTACTATCAATGCAATATCCCCGTCAAAGACGCCTATCTGCTGGCCAAATCCCCCAGGGAAATCCGCAAGATCTGGCTGCACAGGATCACCGACCACGATGGCGATGACGCCGCGGGCAAGCCGGGAGGCATCCAGGCCTGGGTCAGGCTCGATTTGGGCGTCTCGGCGGAGGCGCCCGCCGGATTTGAAAACAAATCGCCGGCGGATCAACTCCTGGTCCTGCAACAGCACGAAGACAAATTGAATCACGCTGCGATGCTGTCCGGTGTGCGCGCGGCGGTGGACTCCTACGTCAGCTTTGTGCGCGAAGCCAGGTGGGAAATGGGCGTGGCTTCCTCTCTGACGGAGATGTTCGCGCCCGACCTGATGGTCCGGCGCCTGGCCGCTCTGGAAAAACAATACCCCGTCATCCCGGCCTGGGCGTACGACTATTTTCGAAACCGGCCGCCCCAGGCCCGGCGCGACTGCGGGGAAGCCTGGGCGATCCTCGTCGCGCGTTGTACGACGCCCGAATTGCAGCGCGAAGCCGTGGCTGCGCTGCAGTTCAAATGTGGGGTCCTCTGGAAAATGCAGGACGCCATCCTGGCCGGCTGGCAGGACACCGGCAAGGGCCCGGACCGGGCCTGAGCAACGGTGACGCATTCTCCGGCGTTGACGGATCGCGGACGCCGTCCGTATGGTAGACGGCGATGAAGAAGCAATTGGCGATCTTCGTGGGCGGCCTCCTTCTGGGAGGAGCCTTGGTCTTGCTTTACATGGCCGCGGAGGGAAAGTTCTGGAACAACCCGCCGCCTGAAATCCCCCTCGCGACGGTCCCGGCGCAACCGCATCCCGCCGGCGAGCCAGGCGCGCAGAACACGGTTGAACAGGACAAACAACCCGCGGCCGTCGCCAGCGACACAGTCGCCAGGACGGACAATTCCCCGGGTGTCCAGCCGCCCGACAACGCCATGGCGCAGCCCATTCCCGAACAATATCTCCCGGCGAAATTACAGGACGCCCTGCGGCAGTATCCCACCCTCAACGAAAAAGACGACCGGGCCTCGCTGGTCATGGACGTGCTGGGTATGACGGACAACGGCGCCACCAAGCAAGAGGTCGCCCAGGTCCTGGGAACGATGTTTCACGAGGAAGCCACCACCGATCTCAAGCTCGACCTGCTCGATGACCTGATCATGGTCGGCGACAACGCCTCCGCCCCGGCGTTTGTGGAAGGCCTTGACCTCAGCCAGCCGAAGGACGTGCGCACAAAAGCCATCCTGGGACTGGAAAACCTCGACGGCAACCAAATGGCCCCGTACCTCCAGCAGCTTCTCACCGACCCCGACCCCGACATCCGCCAGGAAGCCCAGGACGCACTGGACAGGCTGAATTCCCAGTAGGACGCGTTCGCACCGTCCATTGCTTTACGGGAAAAGAAGAAGCGGCGGAGAACTCTCCGCCGCTTCTTCAGGCAAACCAGGTAATGCTATCTTGCGGCCTTGAATGCGCCGGACACCGAAATGTTGACTGTGCCAGGATTCGTTGTCACATTCCCTGAAATCGAGTTAATGCTCGAAAACACGCCGGCGGCCTTGATGGTCTTCGAAGTCGCTGTCTTCGTCTCGGTTGCCAACACCGCTCCCCCGCCGCTCACGATCTGGCCGTGCGCAACAAGGGTAAACGCAAGATCCGCATCCGTCGTGGAGGCGGCGCCATTTGTCGCGGTGACCGCGGCGATTGGACTCGCGGTGTGCACGATGACGTTGGTGGCCAGCACGACCCCTTGCGCCGTCGACGCGACAACCACGGCGTCGTTTGTGTCGCCGTTGCTCAGGTACAGAAGCACGGCGCCCTTGTTGGTGATCCCGTCTTCAGCAATGAAAAACGAATTCGCGAACTTTAATGAATCAATTTTCCCATGGATCAACGCATCTGAGGTCCCGGTGATCGTCACCGTATTCGTGCTCGCTGCCATCACATATGACGCTGTCAGTGCCAACACGGCACTAATTGCAATAATCGACTTTCTCATCTTAAGTATCTTCCTCCCTAACGTTGTTTTTTTGAAAGCCCGTGTGTGAACCGGGCTTGTCTGTTACGCCATCCTCCAACGGGTAAGACTGAGCCAATTTCAGCGGAGATGCAACAAAAATAGAGCCGCTTCAGCCCCCAGGAACGACCTGACAGAAATCCACCCAAGTCGTTGATCCAACGATATTAAACGCACCGCGAAGCTTCATGAGAATGGCACACCTGCACCTCAATTGTCACATGCACCAACTCCTCATGCACCTTCAACGCCTCGCGATACTCCTCCGGCGTCTTCGGTTCGTGGGCCACAACTCCAATGATCGCCGCGAACTTGCCCGCCCCCACCTGCCAGACATGCAAATCCGTGATCAATGAATCGCCGTCGCTCTCAATCGATTCCCGGATCACCGCCGGCAGGTCCGTGTCCGCCGGAGTCCGGTCCAGCAAAATCGTGCTCGTGTCCCGCACCAGACTGTACACCCAGGACGCGATGACCCCGGCACCCACCAGACCCATGATCGGATCGAGCCAAACCCACCCCAGATACCGCCCCGCCGTCAACGCCACGATCGCCGTCACCGAAGTCAGCGCATCCGCCAGCACGTGCACAAACGCCGCCCGCATATTCAGGTCGTGATGGTGGTGATGATGCCCCGCTTCGTGACGAGCCTCGTGCGCATGATGATGGTGCGGTTCACCCCGCAAAAGAAAGGCGCAAACCAGGTTCACCGCCAGGCCGATGAGCGCGATGCCGATGGCCTCCCCAAAATGGATCGGCACCGGCGCGAACATCCGGCGCACCGATTCCCCCGCCATGATCGCCGCCACCACCGCCAGCACCACCGCGCTGGTGTACCCGCCCAGCACGCTGATCTTGCCCGTGCCAAAGCTGAACCGCGGATCCCGCGCGTGCCGTCGATCATAGGAATACGCCAGCGCCGTCAGCACAAACGCCGACAGGTGCGTCGCCATGTGCCACCCGTCCGCTGTCAGCGCCATCGAATTGAAGACGGAACCCGCCACGATCTCGACCACCATCATCAGGCCCGTCAGCGCAATCACCCGGCGCATCAGCCTTTGCGCGCCCGAGGTATCCACGGAAAAATCATGGGAATGTCCCCAGCGGGAAATGTCATGAGAATGCATGCGTTGACCTCGTTGTTGAACGGACGTAATCCGCTTGTAAATCTACCGCCGGACAATCCGGCCCGCAAACCAATATCCCGGGCAACCGGCCACGCTCATTTCCCTTTGCCCGGCCATCGGCTTGTTGCTAGAGTTGACCGGACGGGCGCTTCAACAGGCGGCCAACATGAAAACATCCCACGCAAAACCCACAGCGGCAAACATCGCGCAGCTCATCGACCACGCCCTGTTGCGGCCGGAGGCGGCGCGCGCGGACGTCGAGCAATTGTGCCGCGAAGCGCTTGCCTGCCGGTTTCATTCCGTCTGCGTCAATCCCGTCTGGGTCTCGCTGGCGCACGAATCGCTGGCCGGATCGGACGTGAAGGTCTGCTGTGTCGCCGGGTTCCCGTTCGGGGCGCAGTTGACCGAGACGAAGGCCATGGAGGCGCGGGCCGCCATCCTCGAGGGCGCGCAGGAAATCGACACGGTCATCAATCTCGGCGCGCTCAAGAGCGGCGATGATGAACGGGTGCTGCGCGACATCCAGGGCGTCGTCCAGGCCTGCCGCGACGGCAACGCGCGCTGCAAAGTGATCCTGGAAATGTGTTTGCTGACGGACTCGGAAAAGACCCGGGCCTGTGAACTGGCGGTCAAGGCGCAGGCGGATTTCGTGAAAACATCCACCGGATTCAGCACCGGCGGCGCAACGGTGGAAGACGTGGCCTTGCTCGCCCGCCTGGCCGGCAAAAAAGGCCTCGGCGTGAAGGCCTCGGGCGGCATCCGGTCGCTGGCGGACCTGACGAAGATGGTGGCGGCGGGCGCGACGCGCATCGGCACGTCCAGCGGGGTGAAGATCCTGCAGGAAGCCGCGGGCGGGGCCGTCACGGCCGAAGCGGACGACTACTGAACGCCCGCCACTCATCTGGTTGATCATTCCCCGGGACAGTTGTTACACTCCTCGCGTGACGCAAACGCCCCTCCATCAGCCGTTCGTCCCCCTGCCGGACGACGAACCCATCCGCATCGCCTGGCCCACGCCCAACCACGCGCTGTTGGATGCGCCGGAAAAGTTCTTTGCCCGCACCCGGGTAAACCCCGATTACGGCAAACCCGGCCTCACACGGGACTGCGGCAAACGCCTGCACCGCGGCTGCGATATCGCCCCCGTCAACGTCACCGCCACGGGCGGCACCGCGCGCGTGATGTTTACCGATTGCGCGACGGGACGCGACTTCGAAAGCGATGAACCCGCGTTCGTGCCCCACGACGACGTGTTCTGCGTCTGGAACGGCAAAGTCCATGAGATCATCGAAGAAGAGCACGCGTCGGATTTCGGCAGGCACATCGTCATCGAGCATGCCTGGCCGCGTTCCGGCGCCGCCTTCTTCACCCTCTACGCCCACCTGTCTGAAATCGCCGTCGCCCCTCACGCCACGCTCGTCAAAGGCCGGCGGATCGGCCGCATGGGACAGACCAGCCGCAGCGCCGACGCGCGCCACTGGATGCTCATCGCCCCCCACCTGCATTTCGAGGTCCGCGACGCCGGCGGAAAATCGTACGACCCCGTCGCGTTCCTCCGCGCCGGCTTGAAATAGACGGACAGACGCCGTCCCCTTGAGGCGGCGCTTGACTTGCCTGGCGTCGCGCGGTAAACGTCCGTGGATTTCGCTCAACTGGTGGACACGATCCATGAAAACCAAATCCGTTCTCTTGCTCGGCGTTTCCTTGTCGTACATGCTGTCCATTCCCTCGTTCGCGCAACAACCGGCCACGCCTCCGCCCCCGGCCGCCTCTCTGCCCCCGCTGACCGTCACGGGTGAACGAATTCAGGAAGAGCAACCGGTGGGTCCGTATCAACAGCCGGATTGGACGACACAACGCCGGTTTGCGACGACGCGCGTTTACCTCCAACAAATGCCCGGCGAAGTTGGCGTCGAGCAATGGATGAAAGCACAGTGGCCGCGCAGCGCGGGACCGAATTTCCAGTTTCAGGAAGAAGTCGAAATGGGATTGCCCCACCGGTTCCAATTCGATGTGTATGAAAATTGGGACGTCGGTCCCGTGGATAACGATCGACCGGTCCCCTCGGGTGCTGTCAACGAAGACAGCATTTCGACGGAGTTGCGCTATGCGTTGGCCGACTGGGGCAGGATTCCGTTCAATCCGACGTTGTACGGCGAGTGGACGTTTCGCAACCATGCCCTCGGCGCGGACCGGTACGAAGTGAAGCTGTTGCTCGGCGATGAAATCGCGCCGCGCTGGCATTGGGGAGCCAATGCCGTGTTCGAGCAGGAAGTCGGGCAGGTGCGCACCCGGGAATACTCGGCCGACGGGGCCATCAGCTACACCGTGATTGACGCGAAGCTCAGCGCCGGTTGCGAAATGAAAATCGAAAGCGAATGTCCCGCCAGCCAGCACCCGCGCCCGACAGAAATCGACATCGGCCCCAGCATCCAGTGGCGGCCGATTCGAAATTCGCATATCGACGTTGTGCCCCTGGTCGGCCTGACGAGCGATTCGCCGCACGTGGAATTATGGGCGGTGGGTGGTTTCGATTTCGGCCCGGGCAACGAAACAGCCGAACACGCCCCTCTCTCCACTCGCGGCCACTGACCGCTTTTCCAGCGGAATGCCACCCGGCAAATCGACCCCGCCGAAACTCTTGCAGGATGCCGGGAATGTGCTACTGTACTGCAGCATGATATATGCAGAGGGCATACGTCCGTCCGCCTACGCCAAGGCTTCGGTGGACAGGGCAGCGCAAGGGGTGTGCTTTGTGAGCGCATCCGTTGCCCTTCGTGATCTTCGTGCCTTCGTGGTGGGAATCCGATGCCTGGAGCCCGGAAACGTCCAACCTGGTCAACCCCGGTCGCACCTAGTCAAACCTAGTCCGACCTAGTCAAACCTAGTCAAACCATAAAATCTTTGAGCAGGACCGGGAATGGTCAACAATAGCCAATGAAAAGCGAATGGGAGGCACGAGGCAGGTGACAGGATGTCACATCAGCACGCTACCCAGGGGAAAGGGATTGTGCTATTCTGGACGCTTATGAAGCGATGGGGAGCAATTCTGGCTGCCTCGCTCTTTCTTTGCGCGACCGGGCTGCGGGCTGAAACGGCGCCTTTGGTCAATCTGATCAAAGTGGACGGCCCGATTGGGCCGGCGACAGCCGGCTATATTTCACGCGGCATCGAGGAGGCGGAAGCCCAGCAGGCGCAGTGTTTGGTCATCCAGCTCGACACGCCGGGCGGCTTGTTGGATTCGACCCGGATCATCGTACAATCTCTGCTCGCTTCCCCCGTACCGGTCGTCGTTTACGTCGCGCCCGCGGGGGCGTGGGCGGGCAGCGCGGGCTGTTTCATTACGATGGCGGCGGACGTGGCGGCCATGGCCCCGACGACCAGCATCGGCGCGGCCCATCCCGTGGCCATCGGCGGCGCGGGCGGGGACGAGAAGATGGACGACACGATGAAGCAGAAGCTGGAAAACTTTACCGCGAGTTACATCGAGACCATCGCCGCGAAACGCAAACATAACGTCGAGTGGGCGAAATCCTCCGTCCGCGAAAGCTCGGCCATCACCGCCGAGCAAGCCCTCCAGTTGAACGTCATCGATCTCATCGCCACGAACATGCCCGACCTGCTGCGCCAGTTGAATGGACGCCGCGTGAACGGCAAAGTCTTGCGGACGAAAGACGCGTCGGTCACGGAGATCCCGATGACGACGCGGGAACAGGTGTTCCAGATGATCTGGCGGCCGGAAGTGATGTTCGTCCTGATGCTGGTGGCGATCTACGGCCTGATCGGCGAGATGAGCAATCCGGGCGCGATCCTGCCGGGCGTGGTCGGCGCCATCGCGCTGATCCTGGTATTGTACCTGGCGGCGATCCTGCCGATCAACGTGGCCGGCCTGGCGATGATCCTGCTGGCCATCGCGCTGTTCATCATCGACGCGTTCACGCCGACGCACGGCGTGTTGACAGCGGGCGGCATTCTTTCGTTCTTTCTGGGTTCGTTGATGTTGTTTGACCGCACGCCGTTCTTCCGGTTATCGCTGGCGGTGATCATTCCGGCGACGGTGGTAACGGCGGCGTTTTTTGTGTTCATCGTCGGCGCCGGCCTGCGCGCGCAACGCCTGCCCGCCAAAACCGGCCGGGAAGCGTTGCGGGGCCGGACCGTGAAAGCGCTGACGCGCATCGACCGCAAGGGCGGGAAGGTGTTCGTCGAAGGGGAATATTGGAACGCCGTCAGCGACACGTTGATCGAGCCTGGACAGGACGCGGAGATTGCGGCCGTGCAAGGCCTGACGTTGCGGGTGAAACCGAAATCATTATAACGGGAGTGTACTTATGGACATGTCTTCTGGATTACTGAGCGTCGTCCCCTGGTTGATCGTCATCATCATCCTCGCGGTGATCGTCCTGCCGCAAATGGTCCGCATCCTGCGCGAATACGAGCGGGGCGTGATCTTCCGGCTGGGCAAACTGATCGGCTCCAAGGGACCGGGCCTGATCCTGCTGATCCCCATCGTCGATCGCATGGTGCGAATGGACCTGCGCGTGGTGACCACCGACGTGCCAAAGCAGGAAATCATGACCCGCGACAACGTGCCCGCGACCGTCGACGCCGTGATTTACTTTCGCGTGGTCGATCCCGAGGCCGCCGTGGTGAAGGTGGAGAACTTTTTGAAGGCCAGCTTGCTGATCGCCCAGACGACGTTGCGCAGCGTGCTCGGCCAGTCGGAACTCGACGAACTGCTCGCCCACCGCGACCAGATCAACCTGAAACTTCAGGAAATCATCGACCGCCAGACCGAACCGTGGGGCGTGAAGGTCACCTCCGTGGAAGTCCGCGACGTGGTGCTGCCCGACACAATGAAACGCGCCATGGCCAAACAGGCCGAAGCCGAACGCGAACGCCGCGCCAAAGTCGTCAACGCCGAAGGTGAATTCCAGGCCGCCGAGAAAATGGTGCAAGCCGCCAGCATGATCGCCGAGCAACCCATCGCGCTGCAATTGCGCTACCTCCAGACCATGGCCGAGATCGCCAGCGAACACAACACGACCACCTTCATCCCCCTGCCCATCGACCTGTTCTCGGCCTTCATGAAGAAATAGCCGGGGGCGGCCTCCGTGGACAATTCAATCGAACAACGCGCGGCAAAGGCGGGCGGCGGCGGCGCGGGCCCCGCGCCGGCCGTGAGGCATGACGCCGAGCAGCGGCACGCGGCAGAGGTCGGGCACGACGGTGACGTTGGTCTTTTCCGCCAGGCCGCGACTGCGTCCGAGCGTGTCGTTGAGCACAATGCCTTTCACGGCCAGCCCGCTTGCTTTTGCCTGCCGGACCGTGAGGAGAGTGTGGTTGATCGTGCCCAGACTCAAACGCGCGACGATCAGCAGCGGCAACCCCAATTCCTTCGCCAGGTCAGCCACCATATAATGGCGCCGAATCGGCACGAGCAATCCGCCCGCGCCTTCCACGAGCACGACCGAATAACGCTGCGAAAGCACACGGTAGCCGGCGAAGATGCCGGCCAGATCAATCGTCCTGCGCTCCCGTTTCGCGGCGACGAGCGGAGCCAGCGGATGCCGCAGGAAAACGGGGTTGATCACATCCAGCGGGACTTCGTCGCGCATGATCTTCGCGTACAGCTTCGCGTCCCGCCGGCCTCCCTCACCGCAGGCAATCGGTTTGAACGCGGCCGCGTTGACGCCGCGCCGGCGCAACTCGGCCAGCAACGCCGCCGTCACGTGCGTTTTACCGACGCCCGTGTCGGTCCCTGTCACAAAGACACCGCGTTTCATTCGACCCTCCCCGCTGTTGTCACGCCGGCGACCGCCAGGACGGCGAGCATCGGCGTGACCGGCACGCGGAACCGGCTGTTCGCCCCGCCGCCGCCGGACAACGCCAGGAAATACAGCACCAAGGCAGTCAACAGGACCGCCTCCCGGCCAAGCCGGATGGCGCCCGCCACACTGGCGATGGTGATGGCCAGCAACTCGATCCCGTACAGCGCCGGCCACCAGCGTGATGACTGCGGCGGTTGCCGCAACGAATTGTCCAGGCTATGAGCGCCCGGACCGAGCAGCAATTGGAACCAGCCCTGCGCGTATTGCCGGATGGCGATCACGGGCGAACCCATCACGACCTCCCTCGCCGCCGCGCGGCAGTCGCGCAGGGCCTGTTCGAAGGCGGGCCTGTTCACGAAGAACTGGACTTCGTGATAGCGTTGGGCAAACCGGTCCTGCATGGCGTTGGGACTGATCCCTTCCTTCTCCGCCTCGACGCCGGAGGCGCGCACGACGTAGAGGTTGTACGTGGCGGCGGTGGAGAAGAACCAGTGCCCCGTCAGCGCCTCGTTGCGCATCATCCACAAGCCGATCAGCGGAAGAAACCCTGCCAGAAACACCGCCAGGCAGGTCCAGCGCAACCGCCCCGCCATCGTCACGGCCAACGCCACCACCCACAGGCCGATGGCAATCGGCCGGCACAACGCCGCCACCGACCAGACCAACCCCGTGAGCAGACACGCCATCCATTTCCCGGAACGCCACGCCAGCAGGCAGGCCCCCGCCACGATCAACGCCGTGAACAACGTTTCGGTCCGCAAATCGATGCAGCGCACGACGGCATTGGGATCAAACGCGACGAGCAATCCCGCCAACCCGCTCCAGCCCGTCGACAGCCACCGCATCGCCAGCAAAGCCGTCAGCGCGCATGTCAGCGCGCCCACGAAGCATTGCGCGGCCAGGAACAGACCGAGATGGTCGCCCCCGAGGCGGATCAACGCCGCCAGAAACAGCGGATAGACCGGCGTCCGGTCCACTTGCGGCAGTTCCCGCCCGTCGGCGGCGCGCGCGATGAAGCCGTTGCCCGCCGCCAAATGGCGGCCCAGCGAGCGGTACCAATCCAGGTCGACATCCGGTTTCAGTTGCGGCAGCAGACAGGCCAGCGCGGCGAACCGGACCACCAGCGCCAGCACAAACACCGCCATCAGCGTTGTGCGTTGCGGGCTCACAGCATTGAAACAGGGTCAACGTCAATCGCCAGATTCACGTCGTCCGGCATCTTCATCGAGGCCGTCACTTGAGAAATGACCTCGGTCAATTCCAGGATCCGGTCGGCGCGCAGGATGATCTGGTACCGGAACTGGTTCTGAATGCGCGCCAGGGGCGCGGGCGTCAACTCGCCCATCACCACGTCGGCCCCGGCCCGCTTCTTCAAGTCCCGCGCCAGCGCCGCGCCGACGAACTTCGCCTTGTCCTCGCTACGGCTGCGCACGGTCAGGCAAACGGCCCGGGAGAACGGTGGATAATGCAACGACCGGCGCGCTTCGATTTCGTAGTCGTAGAACCCGCAGTAATCGTGCTGGCGAGCGTACTGGATCGCTTCCTTGTGCGGGGTGAACGTCTGCACGATCACCTCGCCCTCCACGTCGCCGCGTCCGGCGCGGCCGGCGACCTGGACGAGCAATTGGAACGTCCGTTCGCCCGCGCGGAAATCGGGCATGTGCAGCGCCATGTCGGCGTGGATGATGCCGACCAGCGTCACGCTGGGAAAGTGAAGCCCCTTGGCAATCATTTGCGTGCCCACAAGGATGTCGATCTTGCCCACGCGAAACGCGCCGAGGATTTCGCGGTAAAGCGATTTGCGGGTCATCATGTCCGAGTCCATCCGTTGCACGCGCGCCTTGGGAAAGGCCTTCTGGATCGCCGACTCGACTTTCTCCGTGCCCATGCCCGCGTAACGGATGGCCGGGTCACGGCATTCGGGGTTCGGGCAGACCTTCGGCACACCGGCGATGTAGCCGCACAGATGGCAATTCAACTGTTCGGCC
The DNA here is from genome assembly GCA_963817685.1 of uncultured Verrucomicrobiae bacterium. Lineage (GTDB taxonomy): Bacteria > Verrucomicrobiota > Verrucomicrobiia > Palsa-1439 > Palsa-1439 > CAWFPN01. Next base: position 98,489 of record CAWFPN010000010.1, read on the forward strand.
TTGCGGTGATAGGTCAGCGTCACGCTGCAATTCGGGCACATCCCCACATAGCCGCATTTCGGGCAGAACATGTGCGTCGCGAAGCCGCGCCGGTTCAGGAACAGGATCACCTGCTCGTTCTTGTCCAGCCGCGCCTGGATCGCGTCGCGCAACCGCCGGGACAACACGTACATGCCCTTGGCGTGGATCGCTTCCCGGCACATATCGACGATCCGCATCAGCGGCATCTTCTTGTGATCGACCCGGTGCGACAAGGTGGACAACACATAGCGTCCGCGTTTGGCGTTGTAGAACGACTCGAGCGACGGCGTGGCCGAGCCGAGCACCACGGCGGCCCGCTCGATCTTGCCGCGCATCACGGCCAGGTCGCGGGCGTTGTAGCGGGGCGCTTCCTCCTGCTTGTAACTCGTCTCGTGTTCCTCATCGACCACGATCAACCCGAGGGCCTGCACCGGCGCGAACACCGCCGAGCGCGCGCCGATGACGATGTGGGACTGGCCGTCGCGGATCTTGTGCCATTGATCGTGCCGCTCGCCCGCGCTGAGATGGCTGTGCAACACGGTGATTTCCTGGTCCGGGAACCGCGCACGGAACCGCTCGACCGTTTGCGGCGTGAGCGAGATTTCCGGCACGAGCACAATCGAGTCCTTGCCCTGACGCAAGGCGTGGTCGATGGCCTGCAAGTAGATCTCCGTCTTGCCGCTGCCCGTCACGCCGCGGATCAGCACGGGTTTCCCGCGTTCGTCGATGGCGGTCTTGCACAACGCCAGCGACTCCGCCTGTTCCGCCGTCAACGCCAGCGGTTCCGTCGGCAGAAAGACCTCGCCGCCGAACGGGTCGCGTTCCTCGGTCTTGTCGCTGATCGTGACGTAACCCTTCGCCGCCAGCCGCTTGATCGTGGCCGCGTCCGTCTCGGCCCGGTCGATGAGTTTGGCGACGAACATCCCGTCGGTCTTGCCGAGGATCTCCAGCACCCGGGCCTGTTTCGGGGCGCGCTTGCGAAGTTTGGCGAGGTCTTCGGGGGCGATGGTCCCTGGTTTGACGTACTGGCGTTCCTTCCAACTGATCTGCCCCTTGCGGACGACTTCCGGCAACGCGCATTTCACACAGAGCTCGACGGGACAACAATAGTAACGGCCCATCCACCGGGTCAGTTCAAGGATCTTGTCGCTGAGCAGCGGTTTCTTGCCGACGACCTCGCCGATCTCCTTGAGCTGGCCGTAGGCCGACGTCTCGACCAATCCCACGACGTATCCCTGCGCGCTCCTGCGCCCGAACGGCACCGCCACCCGCGAGCCGATGTGCACCGCGCCCGCCAGTTGCGGCGGTATCCGGTAGTCGAACTCGCGGTCCAACGCGAGATCAACCACCACTTTGGCGATGGAGTTGGTCACGGTGAACATTGTAACGTGAACAGTGGGTCGGCGCGAAGAGAAGAATGGCGGTGAAAGACCGAGCGCTCGTCATGCCCCTTTGCTTTGATGTTTCCGATGGGGCGGACGTTGGTATACTGCGGGCATGTCGCGGGGGAGAACTCATCAGATAGCGCGCACGGCGCGGATGCTGGCTTTTGCGCTGGTGGTGACGGCGCTGGGGTCGGCGGGGATCGTTTACCTGCGCTGGCTGTTTCGGGAACAACGCTACAACAGCGTCATCGAGCAGATGGCGGACAAGTATGGCGTGGACAAGTTCCTCATCAAAGCCGTCATCCGCCGTGAAAGCAAGTTCGATCCGCTTTCCTACGGGTCGCACGGCGAGATCGGCTTGATGCAGGTGATGCCCGGCACGGGCGCGCAATGGGCGCGGGCTATGGGGCGCAGGGATTTCGGCCAGGGATCGCTCTGGTTGCCGTCATTGAATATCGAAGTCGGGACGTGGTATCTGGGGCGGGCGTTGCGGCACTGGCAGGGCCGGGATGATCCGGTGCCGTTCGCGCTGGCGGAGTATAACGCGGGTCTGGGGAACGTGCAGCGATGGTTGCCGCAGGGCAACGCCACCACCGCGGAGCAGTTCATGGACGCGATCACTTATCCGAGCACGCGGCGGTACGTCGAGACGATCGCGGATTATTACGCAGACTACAAGGCGGCGGGCAAACTGTAGCCACCCCAAAAAAGAATCGGTTGCTTGTGAGTTGGCGGTGGCTACCTGGGTGAGGTCAGGTCAGGCTAGGAGAAGCGCAGCCACCACCGGGGTCTTCACAAGCAACCGAATCCCAAAATCCCCGCACGTATTATTGACACCTCAACGTAGCGCATGTTCAAAGAATTTCAAATTCCTGACATGCGACCTGCAAGTCAGACTCTTGCTGGGCTACAGGTGGACGGCGGCGCTAGGAACGATCGAGCGCCTGGTCTTTTTTGCGGGATTCTTCGGCGAGACGGGCTTTGAAAGCCAGGTAGCGGCCGTGCAATTTCGGGTCGGCCATCGCCAGGATCTGGACGGCCAGCAGGCCGGCGTTGCGCGCGCCGCCGATGGCCACGGTCGCCACCGGCACTCCCGACGGCATCTGGACAATGGCCAGCAGGGAGTCCAATCCTTTGAGCGCCTTGGATTCGATGGGCACGCCGATGACCGGCAAGGGAGTGAACGCGGCCATCACGCCCGGCAAATGCGCCGCGCCGCCCGCGCCGCCGATGAGCACGCGCAAGCCGCGCTCGTAGGCGGTGCCGGCGTACTTGGCCACGTCGTCCGGCGTGCGGTGCGCCGACATGACGTGCGCCTCGCAGGCGACGTCGAATTCCGCGCAGGCTTCGGCGGCCAGTTTCATAGTTGGCCAATCTGAATCGCTGCCCATCAGGATGCCGACCAGGGGTTTGTCCGAATGTTTCATATCTCCGACAAAGACTTCAAAACGCCTTCCAATTCAAGTCTTTTGTTTTCCCGTTCCGGCTCTTCGGCGTCCCGCGAAACAGTCAGCGGCGCCCCGATGCGCAACAGCGCGCGTGAAAACGGCAGCGGGACCATGAAGTTGTCCCAGCTATTGAAGGTGATTTTGCGGGAGAGCATGTAGCTGACCGGGATGATCGGCGCCTGGGTCAGTTGCGCCAGGCTGATCACGCCTTCCTGGACCACGTATTTCGGCCCGCGCGGGCCGTCGGGCGTGATCCCGGCGTCATAGCCTTCCTGCACGAGCCGGGTGAGTTCGCGCAAGGCCGCGTTGCCGCGGCGGCTGCTGGAACCGCGGACGCAGATCAGGTCAAACCGGCTGAGCACGCGCGCCAGTTTCTCGCCGTCCTTGCTGGCGCTGACGAGCACGGCCACGCGGTCGTGTTGGCGGGTGCTCCAGTGTTTGCGGAACAGATAGGGCATCAGGAAAATGCGGTTGTGCCAGAAAGCAAAGATCATCGGGTCCCGCGGCGTGTTCACCAGCAACCCCGCCGGGTCCTCGATGCGCCAGCGCAGGGTGGCGCCGATCAATCCCACCAGGATGCGCAGCAGCCAGCCGGTCATACGCTGAATTGCAGTTCGTACAGCCGTTTGTAAGCCGTGCCGCGCGCCAGCAGTTCGTCGTGGGTGCCCTGCTCGATGACGCGCCCCTTGTCGAGCACGATGATCCGGTCGGCGTGACGCACCGTCGACAACCGGTGCGCGATCACCAGCATCGTGTGCTGCTTTTGCGCCTTGCCCGCCCACATCAATTCATCCAGCGCCGCCTGCACCGCCCGCTCGCTTTCCGTGTCGAGCGCGCTGGTGGCTTCGTCGAGCAGCAAAATCGGCGGGTTCTTCAAAATCGCCCTCGCGATGGCCAGCCGCTGGCGCTGGCCGCCCGAAATTTTCATCCCGGCCTCGCCAATCACCGTGTCATACTGCCGCTCCGTGGCCATGATGAAGTCGTGCGCGTGCGCCTGCTGCGCCGCGCGCATGATCTCCTCGCGCGACGCGCCCGGTTTGCCGTAGGCGATGTTGTTGGCCACCGTGTCGTTGAACAAAAACGTCTCCTGCGTGATCAGGCCGACCTGGTCCCGCAACGACTTGAACGTCACATCCCGGATGTCCGTGCCGTCGATGCGCACCGCGCCCCGGCTTGGATCGTAAAACCGCGGAATGAGATTGAACATCGTCGTCTTGCCCGCGCCGCTGGCGCCGACGACGGCGAAGACCGACCCGGCGGGGATTTCGACGTCGACCGCCTCCAGCGCCGCGCCGTTTGGGCCGTAGTGGAAACTGACGTTCTCGAAGCGGATTGACCGCTGGAACGGCGATAGCGCGCGCGCCGCGGGTGATTCGACCACTGTCGGTTGCTGGTCCAGCACCTGGAAGATGCGTTCCGCGGCGGAAAGGCTTTCCTGGATTTGCATCTGCACGCCGCTGAGTTTCTTCACCGGCTCGTAGAGCAGAAACAATCCAAACGCCATGGCCACCAGCGTACTGATCGGCATGGCCGTCCTCCAGGCGTAGAGAAATACAAAGGCCGCAGCGAGGCCGGAGATGATCTCGATCATCGGCGTGGAAATGGCTTTCGCCCGGACGATGCGCATCCGCTGCCTGAAAAAGTCGAGGCACACCTGGCGAAATTCCCCGGTTTCGCGGGCTTCCGTGCCGAACGCCTTGATGACGCGGATCCCGGTCAGCGCTTCGTGCAGCACGTTCACCAGCGACCCCTGGTGTTCCTGCACCTGTTTCGATGATTTGCGAATCCGGCGCCCGTAGACGATGATGGGCACCAGGCAGAGCGGGAACACCACCAACGTGATCAGCGTCAGCCGCCATTCCATCCGCAACAGCATCGCCAGCACCCCGATCAGCGTGCAGGGTTGTTTGATGATGTCGGCCACGACCGTGGTGATGGAATTCTGGATCGCACCCACGTCGTTGGTCGCCCGCGAGATCAAATCGCCCGTCTGCGTTTCGGTGAAATAATCCAGCGACAGCGTCTGCACGTGCTCGAAGAGCCGGACGCGCATATCGTTGACGACGCGGCCGCCGACCCAGTTCATCAGGTACGTCGTCCCGAAATCGGTCACGCCGCGTAAGATCATCACCAGCGGCAGCAGTCCGGCGAAAGCCAGGGCCTGAAGCCAGTCCAGGTTCTGCCCTCCCTGCTCGAATACCTTGGCCCAAACCGTCTTGACCACGCCGATGGTGGCGGCGTTGCAGCCGCTGTAAGCGACGCCCAGCAGGATGCCGCCCGCCAGCCGTCCACGGTAGGGTTTGGCATACCTTAACAGCCGTCGGTACAGCGGCCAGAGATTCGGCGTCTTGCTCATTCAGCAGCGAAGTATAACACCCCCCCTCGCCGGGCGGAATGGCAATGTTGACAGATCGTCAGGGCGCTCATTCTCAAAAATGATTAAGGCCGTATTAGGTCGTATTAGGCCGTACGTGCCCGTCGTAGGCCCGGCGAAGGCGGGTTGGGCCGGAGCCACGGATACACACAGATGCACGCAGATGGAGGCAGCCACAAATGCACACGGATGGGCACGAATGGGGGGATTTCCTCCACTGATTCCCCGAAAATTTATGGTTGGACTAGGTGCGACTAGGTTTGACTGGGTTTGACTAGGTCGGACTTTTCCGGGTCGGGCTTCAGGGTCAAATTGTCTTAAATTCCAGCGACGAACGGCTCGGCGGGAGCCTCGCCCTCCCCGCAAGCGTCGTTCGGTCGTTTGGGAGGGCGAGGCTCCCGCCGAGCCGTGCCGCCGCCTTGTGCGCCGCAAGCACACCCCTTGCGCTGCCCTGTCCGCCATCGCTTTAGCGAAGGCAGACGGACGTATGCCCACTGCATATATCATTCCGCCGGTACCGTAGCACATTCCCGCCGGATGGCAAGCGTTCAGATCGGTCACGCTGACCGGCCTGCTACGGTGCGCCTGATTGGAGGATGGTCAACTTTTCTTTGCCGATGGTGATGGCGCCTTTGCGGCTGGCGGGCTTCATATTGGCGGCGACGGTGTAATCCACCATCCCGTCGCCGGCGCCACTGCGGCTGGAGGTAATCTTAATAAATGAGCCGCTGACGTTGGCCTTCCAGGCGCAATTCGTTCCGTTGGCCGTCACCACCAGGGTGCTCGAACCGCCCGCCGCGCTGAAGCTGGCGACGGGTTCGGCAAACGAGAATTCGCAGGTGGCGGCCGCTTGGTCGACGGTGAATGTCTCACTGGCAATGGTCATCGTGCCGATGCGTGCAACGGTGTCGGCGTTGCTGGCGACGGTGTAGCTGATCGTGCCTTCGCCCACTCCGTTGGTGCTGGCCGTGATGGTGATGAAAGGATCATTACTGGCCGCATTCCAGTCGCAGTCCCTGTGGTTGGTAACGACTTTTACGATTGACGGGCCGCCCGCCGCCTGGACGTTGATGCGCTTCGGCCTCAGCCTGTATTCACACTCCAGACCCGTGGAAAGTTTGAACATGGTGCCGCAATCTCCGTGGCAATACCCGCCCATGTACTCGCCCCCGGAGGTCGTCCCGTAGAAATTACGATCGCTAGCCTCCATCAGCACCGCTGCCGGAAAGTTACCGTCACCACGGCCGGTGAAGCTATACAAGGTGGTCAGTTCGCCTCCCGAGCTGATCCTGAACACGGTGCCGCATCCACCGCTGCCACAATTCGTGCTCGATCCACCCCAAACGGTCGTCCCATAAAACTTGCCATCGCTGCCCTGCACCAGCCCCGCCTCGGGAAAGGTCGCGCTAAAATTTCCGGTAAAGATCACCAACGTGGTCAGCCTGCCCGACGGGCTGATCTTGAAGACGGTGCCAAAGCCGTCGCCGAGGTATCCGTTGTATCGGTTCAATCCCCCTTGCGTCGTCGTTCCGTAGAAATCGCCGTCGGTCCCCTGCACCAGCCCGGCACGCGGGTTGTAGCCATCAGTGCGACCAGAAAAATTGTACAACGTGGTCAGTGTGCCCGCCGGACTTATCTTGAAGACCGTGCCGTCGCCCCTGATCCCACCGTAAACGGTCGTGCCGTAGAAATCGCCATCGCTGCCCTGCACCAGCGACTCCATGGGGTTGGCGCCGTCAACCCCGCTAAAACTAACCAGTGTGGTCAGCGTTCCCTCCGGGTTGATTTCGAACACCGTGCCGCAGCCACCGGGGCAATTGGTACTTGTCCCGCCAACATAAGTCGTGCCGTAGAAATTGCTGTCGTTACCTTGCACCAGCCCCGCAAAAGGGGTGGAACCATCAGCACCACCGGAAAAACTGTACAACGCGGTGAGGGTTCCCGCCGGGCTCATCTTGAACACGGTGCCGGCGCCGCTGGTCCCGCCGGCAGAAGTCGTTCCGTAGAAATCGCCATCACTGCCCTGCACAAGGCCCGCCCGTGGCGATGCCCCGTCGGTGCCGACAAAAGTGTGAAGAATCGTTTCGCGGCGGTCGAGGCTGATCCGAAACACGGTGCCGCATCCGCCCAGACAAGCCTGGACCGTCCCGCCTTCCTCGGTCGTGCCGTAGAGATTGCCGTCGTTGCCCTGTACCAGCCCCGAGGGGCCTGACCCATCCAAGGGATAGCCGCTGAATATCCAAAACGGCGTCAGCGGTTGCGCGTTGGCGTTGTCAAGATGGCCAACTGCGAGCAACAAGAGGACGGCGATGATAAGGCGGAGCGTTTTTGCTGTCGTCAGCTCGACTTGGATCCCTTTGTTCACACCCGACGCAGTCCTCCAAAGATCCGCATTCTAGCGCCGGGCGAGCGGCATGGTCAACAGGGGAACCGCGCTTAACAAGCGCGGCTACAGGCGGAGACGAGGGCTGGAGCGCCCTTCGGCGCGCGACATTTAATGGCATCGCGCCCGGAAGGGCGCTCCTACGAGTTCGAATTTGGGACGCCACCCGGCCCCAATGTTGCGTTTGACAGGGTTGCGGGGCTCTGTTACAAATCGTGGCCGAACCCCGCAATCACAAGCAAAGGCGCCATGGCAAAAGTTGTCCTCGAAAACGTTTGTAAAGTTTATCCGGGCGGCGTGAAGGCTGTTGATAACGCCAACCTCGAAATCCAGGACCAGGAATTTGTCGTGCTGGTCGGGCCGTCGGGCTGCGGCAAGTCGACCACGCTGCGGATGGTGGCCGGGCTGGAGGAAATCTCCAGCGGCAACATCCTGATCGACGGCCGCCGCGTCAACGACGTGCCGCCGAAGGACCGCGACATCGCCATGGTGTTCCAGAATTACGCCCTGTACCCGCACATGACGGTGTACAAGAACATGGCGTTCGGGCTGATGCTGCGCAAATATCCCAAGGCGGAGATCGACGCAGCGGGTGCGCGAGGCGGCGCAAATCCTCGGCATCACTGACGAACAGCTCCAGCGCAAACCCAAGGCGCTTTCCGGCGGCCAACGCCAGCGCGTGGCGGTCGGGCGGGCCATCGTGCGCAAACCGAAGGCGTTCCTGTTCGACGAGCCGCTCTCGAACCTCGACGCCAAGATGCGCGTGCAGATGCGCGCGGAAATTTCCAAACTGCATCACCGGCTCGACTCGACGATGATTTACGTCACGCACGACCAGGTCGAGGCGATGACGATGGGCGACCGGATCGTGGTGATGAAAGACGGCTTGATCCAGCAGGTGGCCGATCCGATCGAGCTGTACGACAATCCGAAGAACCTGTTCGTGGCGGGGTTCATCGGTTCGCCGCCGATGAACTTTTTCCAGGGCACCATCGAGCAACGCGGCGACGGGTTGTGGTTCACCGAGAAGGCGGGCGCGACGGCCAAAGGCCCCGGGTTCAGCCTGCGCATCGACGATCCGATGGCGAAAAAGCTGACGCAGCACGTCGGCAAGCCGGTGGTATTCGGCGTCTCGCCCGGAGGACGTCAACGACCGGAAGCTGGCGGGCCAGGTCAATCCGAGCCAGCTGGTGCGCGCCACGGTCGACGTCGTCGAGCCGATGGGCGCGGAGATTTATCTCTATTTGAACACGGGCAACCACACTTTCATTGCCCGGGTGAACACGCGTGAGACCGCCGATGTCAGCCAGCAAGTGGAGATGGTGTTCGACATGCGCAAGTGCCACTTCTTCGATGCGCAGACCGAACAGGCCATCGTTTAAACAAGAGGCGTCCTGAGCGCCGGCCAGCCCATCGAAGAGAAACCCCTCACTTACCGGGGCCAACCGATCGTGCGCGCGATCGGCGCCGTCCTGCTCACGGTGTGCGCGCTGATGCTCATCCTGGGAACGACCGTCCTGGAAGACCGGCTGAAAGGGCCGCGTTACATTTTCTACTGGTGCGGCTGTTTCCTGGTCACCGTGGCGGCCATGCTGGTGGCGTTGTGGGACATGTTGCTGCTGCGCCGGGCCTCCAAACAAACCGGCCGCTCGCTCTTCCGCGAAAAATTCATGTCGCAAGACCTGGTCGAGAAACTGCAGAAGAAGGACGGCAAGCCGTAGCGCTCCGTCAACGTTTCCTAACTGTAGCCGCACCCTTTAGGGTGCGCAGGCTAAAGCCTGCGACTACAGAAGCACCCCTTCCACTCAAGTCTTACGGAACACTGGCCGCCTGTCAGTTCGCGCCGATCACCACATGAAGACGCTGAACACGCTGGCGTAGTCGTCGGTCCAGGGGGGCGACTTCAAGTGCGGCGGCGGCGATTTCCAGCGAGGGTCGTTGACCAGCGGGCCGAGCGTGGCGCGGTCGCGGGCCATGACGACCCATTTGGAGGCGATCTTGCCGGTCTGGAGCAATTCATTTGGGCCGGACGGCGGATCGGCTTGCACGAGGCAGGCCAGATGCGCGTCCTGCGCCAGCACGGCGAACACGCGTTCCAGCCGCAGGTGCCGGTTGGAAATGTGGAAGATCAACAGGCCGTTGGGCGCGAGTTTTTCCAGGTACAGCGCCAGCGCTTCCCGGGTGACCAAATGCAGCGGGATCGTGTCGGCACTGTAGGCGTCGAGCACCAGCACGCCGAACCGGCCATCAGGGACGGCCCGCAGCGAGAGCCGGGCGTCACCGAGGAGGACCCGCACGTTGGCGCGCGAGTCGTTGAGAAAGCTGAAGTACTGGGGGTCGCGCGCGATGTGTTCCACCAGGGGATCGATCTCGAAAAACGTCCATTGCTCTCCCGGTTTCGCGTAGCAGGAAAGCGAGCCGGCCCCCAGGCCAATGACGCCCACCCGCTGTTTCAGATCGTCAGGCAACGCCGCGTAGGCCTGGCCGAACGGCCCGGCCTGCGTGAAATAAGCCAGTGGCGTGTCGCGCCGGGCGGGTTCAAGGCTCTGCACGCCGTGGATCGTGTTGCCGTTGGACAGCCAATGGTAGCGACCGGTCGGGTCCAGGCTTACGTGATGGATCCCGAAAAAACTCCGCTCCACGCACAAGCTCCGGTCCTGGTAGCCGGGCACGAGCCAGCAGGCCAGCAGGACCGCGAAGATGGCCAGGCCAAACCGCCCCGGCCGCCGCAGGAAGACCAGGCACAACGCCGCCGGCACTCCGTACATCACTGCTTTCGCCCAATCCTGGGACCAGTTCGTCTTGTCCCGCACGAGCGCGAGCAAGGCGGCGGCCAGCAGGCCGGCCACGACGGCGAAACACGCGTCGGAACGCCTGACGCGCGCGCCTTCCGCTTTCCGTCCCAGGCCGGGCGCGAGCAGGCAGGCCAGCACCAGCGACAACGGATACTCCAGCACGGTCGAAAACAGCAGCGGCGCCAGCAGCGCGTTGAACATGCCGCCGATCACGCCGCCCACGGACATCCAGAGATAGAATTCCGTGAGATGTTTCGTCGACGGCCGGTCACTGGCCAGTTCGCCGTGACAGACCATGGAGACGATGAACAACCCGGCCAGATGCAGCCCGATCAAGGGACCGATCGGTTGCAACACGCGCGCGACCAGCGTGTACACCACGGCGGCCACGGCAAACGGCAGCGCTGCAATCATCCATTTGTGCGGCAGCAACCGTTTCTTGGCGAAGACGAAGATGAATGACAGCAGGTACACGCCGAGCGGAATCACCCAGAGCAACGGGATCGGGGCGATTTCGCTGGTGATGTACGTCGTCACGCTCAACATCAGGCTGCACGGCACCAAGGCCAGCAGGACCCACCGCAGCCGGCGCCCCGCTGTCAATTGTTCCATTGAGCGTTGACCGTCCGCCGGTACGGTGACAGCCGCCGGCACCGGAGCGGTACGCCGCACCCACCAGCCGCAGGCAACGGTCAGCGCCACCAGCAACCCGTAACCGGCCATCCACCATCGGCTCTGTTGGGCCAGCCCCATGTGCGGCTCGATCAAGATCGGATACCCCACCAGCGCCAGCAGACTGCCGCAGTTGCTTGCGGCGTAGAGGAAGTAGGGATCACCCGCCGCGCGATGGCCGCTGGTGGAGAACCAGCGTTGCAGCAACGGGCTCGTGACAGAGACGGCGAAGAACGGCAGTCCCGCCGCCACCAGCAGCAGCGCCAGCAGCCAGGGAATGGGATTGTGCGCCGTCGGCGGTGTCCACCCTTTCGGGATGCCGATCGGCAGGACCAGCAGCGGCAACAGTAGGACGACAAAATGGATCAGGACCTGCCGGCGCAGCGCCAGGCGTCGTGTCGCGAAATGGGCGTAGGCATAGCCGCCCAGCAACACAGCCTGGTAAAACACCATCGCCGTGTTCCAAACCGCGGGCGAACCTCCAAGCAGAGGCAGGACCATCCGCGCAACCATCGGTTGCACCAGAAACAGCAGGGCCGCCCCCACAAAAATAGTCAATGTGTACAGGACCAACATGCCAACGCCTCCCAAGAGCCATCAAGAATTAAGCAGGCGCTGTGCCGGAAGACCGTTGCCTGATCCGCTGAATTGCCCACGCAGCATGCTCGCGCACAAGTGGTTCCGAATCCGCCAGTGCGCGCTCTAACGCGGGCAAGGCCGATGCGTTGCCGCTGTTGCCCAGTGCCACGCAGACATTGCGCAGGAAGCCGCGGCGTTTGATGCGAAAGATCGGTGTGCCGCGGAAGAAGTCACGAAACCGTTGTTCATCCCATGAGAGGAATTCGGTGAGTGAGGGCAGCTCGCGGCGCTGGAAGTCGCGCACGGGAGATTGGCGGGCGAACCGGTTCCAGGGACAGACTTCCAGGCAATCGTCGCAGCCGAAGATCCGGTCGCCTATCAGCGGGCGGAGTTCGACGGGGATCGGGCCTTTCAACTCGATGGTGAGATAACTGATGCACAACCGCGCGTCGAGCTGGTACGGGCCGACGATGGCACGCGTGGGGCAGGCGTCGACGCAGCGGTGGCACGTGCCGCAGTAGCCGCGCTCGGGAGTGTCCGGCGGCAGCGCCAGGGTCGTGAGCACTTCGCCGAGGAAGATCCAGTTGCCGCGCTGGCGGCTGATGAGGTTCGTGTGTTTGCCGGTGAAACCGATGCCCGCGCGCTGGGCGAGATCGCGTTCGAGCACGGGCCCCGTGTCCACGTACCATTTGGTCTGTGTGGCGGCGCCGCCGAGTTCGCGGATGCCGGCGGAGAGTTGTTCCAGCATGCCGGCCATGATGTCGTGGTAATCAGACCCACCCCAGGCGTAGCGTGCAACGCGGCCGGGTCCGTGGTGGTCTCCGGTGTAATAGTTCAATCCGACGACGATCACGGAGCGGGCGGCCGTCAACACGTCGGCCGGCGCAAGGCGTTTGGCGGGGTTTCTCGCCATGTAGCCCATCTCGCCGTGGAATTCGTGGGCGATCCACTGTTGAAATTCGAGCGCGTGCGGGGGCGGTTGGGCGGTGGTGATGCCGACAAGATCGAAGCCGATGGCGCGCGCCCGGTCCTTGATTTGCCGGGCGGCTGCTTCGCCTGAGCTACGATCCTGTTGCGGACTGCTCTTGGTAGATGCGGACGATTTCATCGGCCTGCTGCTCCACGGTCATCGACGAGGTGTCGACGCGATTGGGGATGGCTTTGTACAGCGGCTCGCGCTGGCGCAGGAGCGATTCGAGTTGCGCGAGGCGGTCGTCCGCGCCTTCCAGCAAAGGGCGATGCTTGGCGTGTTTGGTGCGTTGGTGGGCAACGGGCGCGTCGACCCAGCAGCAGATGATGACGCCGTTGCGACCAAGATCGCGGAGATTGTTTGAATCGAGCACGATGCCGCCGCCCGTGGCGATGACGTGGTCCTGGCGGGCGGCCAGTTCGCGGGCCAACTCCCGTTCGCGCTGGCGGAAGAACGCCTCGCCTTTGGTCTCAAAAATCCGGTAGACCGTCTGCCCATGCCGCTGCTCGATCAGCGCGTCCATGTCCACAAACTTCAGGCCCAGGCGCCGGGCGGCCAGTTTGCCCGCGCTTGTTTTGCCGCTGCCCATGAATCCCACCAACACCAGGTTCTTCATCGCCCCGGACTGTAGCAGATTTTGAGTCCAGCGGGCAAGGCGGGGCGGGGCAAGATGCGCCTTCACTTTTAAATTTGCGTGGACGGGCAAATGCCTTAGAGTAGGCCTCGCACCTCAACGAACAGGGAATGACATGAAAAGCGTCTTGAATCAGCTGATCCAGTTGCAGGAATTGAATTACGCCCTCGCGGAACAACAGGCCGCCAACCCGGGCGCGCCGCTGGAAAGGCTGCAACAGGCGATCACCGAAATCATCCACCAGTTGCCCGCCGAGATTTCCGAGCGCTACCAGCGGCTGCAACAGCGCTATCCGCTGGCGGTGGTGCCGATCATCAACGGCAACTGTTCCCGGTGCGGCCTGGCGGTCCCGCATGCGTTGATCAATGCCGTACGCGCGGCCGAACAGATCAATTCCTGTCCGCACTGCGGCCGCTTTCTCTACTACCAGGAAGGACTGCCCCGTCAGCCCAAGAAACCGCACGGCACGGAACGCCCCGTGCAGGCGGGCATCGCGCGCTTCTCCGCGCCGGACTTGATGGTCCCCAGCCTGGCCGCCAAAACACGCGACGAGGCGGTGGCCGAATTGGTCAACCTGATGGCGGAGCACAAATTCATCGAAGACCCTGCTTCCGTCGTCGATCTGTCCCTGCACCGCGAAGCGATCGTCAGCACGGCGCTGGACCATGGCCTGGCCTTCCCGCACGTGCGCAACGTCGAAGGCGGCGGCCTTACTTTCGCCCTGGGGCTGAAGGACAAGGGCATCGATTTCGGCGCGGCGGACGGGCATTTAAGCAAGATCATCTTCTTCATCGTCATCCCCACGCCCGCCAGCGCCTTTTACCTGAGATTGCTGGCCGGCCTGGTGCGCACCTTCAGCGAAGCGGACTCCCGCAAGGCCCTGCTCGAATGCGAGAAGCCCGACCAGATGTGGAAGGCCCTCACCAAACTGACCCGCGAAACGATTCCGTAAGAGCCTGATCCGCAGGTCTTCCCCGCTGCCTTTGCCGTGCGTACACGCGGCCAAAAGAAAAAGCCCGCACTCCCTGAGGAATGCGGGCTTTTGAAATTACCCCGGCAGTGACCTACTCTCGCGCAAGCTATACAGGCACTACCATCGGCCCTGCAGCGTTTCACGGCCGTGTTCGGTATGGGAACGGGTGGGACCACTGCGGCAAGACTACCGGGAAATTGTCGTTAAGCGTCGGAGCGTGTGAGCGGGGAGCGTTCACGACAACGGCGCCTGTTTTGAAAGAACGATATTCTCTGACAATTGCATACAGGAGCGGCATCAGTGCGACGATGCTGGTGTTTGTTTAAATCACTGCCGGACCGGAGTCCGGCGGTTTCCCCGGGAGGGGAAATTTAAGTGATCAAGCCTCACGGCTGATTAGTACCGGTCAGCTCACACATTGCTGTGTTTACACACCCGGCCTATCAACGGGGTAGTCTTCCCCGAGCCTTTAGGGTCTTGCGACCGTCAGACGCAATCTTGGGAGGCGCTTGGCGCTTAGATGCTTTCAGCGCTTATCGTTTCCGAACACAGCTACCCAGCGCTGCCGTTGACACGACAACTGGAATACTGGAGGTTCGTTGTTCCCGGTCCTCTCGTACTAAGGAACAATTCCCTCACGTCTGCTAAGCCCACAGTGGATAAGGACCGAACTGTCTCACGACGTTCTGAACCCAGCTCGCGTACCGCTTTAACCGGCGAACAGCCGGACCCTTGGGACCTTCTCCAGCCCCAGGATGCGATGAGCCGACATCGAGGTGCCAAACCGGGCCGTCGATGTGAACTCTTGGGCCCGATAAGCCTGTTATCCCCGGCGTACCTTTTGTCCGATGAGCGACGGCAATTCCACATTCTACCGCCGGATCACTTGGACCCGCTTTCGCGTCTGCTCGACTTGTAGGTCTCACAGTGAGCCTGGCTTATAGCCATATCCTCAACACCTGATTGCCAACCAGGTTGAGCCAAGCATCGTACTCCTCCGTTACTCTTTGGGAGGAAACCGCCCCAGTCAAACTGACCCGCTGACACGGTCCCTCGGCCGGTTAACGGCTCGAGGTTAGAACCTTAATGAGCGAAAAGTGGTGTTTCATTGTTCCCTCCACCGAACCCGAAAGCTCGGCATCAAAGGGTCCCACCTACGCTACGTATCACACACCAAAGTCCAATATCAGCTTACAGTAAAGGTGCACGGGGTCTTTCCGTCCTACTGCGGGTATGCGGCATCTTCACCGCAACTACAGTTTCGCCGAGCCTCTCTCCGAGACAGTCGCTCTCTCGTTACAAGATTCGTGCAGGTCGGAACTTACCCGACAAGGAATTTCGCTACCTTAGGACCGTTATAGTTACGGCCGACATTCACGGGGACTTAGGTTCAGAGCTTCGGGCTTACGCCTTGACCCCTTGCCTTAATCTTTCCGCATTGGTCACTTGTCACTCTGTATACCGTCTCTTGCGAGTTCGCACAGAGCTGTGTTTTTGTTAAACAGTCGTAGAGCGCCTTTCACTGCGGCCCCAGTCCGCTTTGATATAATCTGACGGTCCGGGGCGCCCCTTCTTCCGAAGTTACGGGGCTAATGTGCCGAGTTCCTTAGAGAGATTTCACTCGCGCGCCTGAGAATACTCATCTCACCCACCTGTGTCGGTTTACGGTACGGGCACCCTGGTGAACACGCAAAGGCTTTTCTCGCCAGCGTGAGTGCGGTGGATCCGCTTCGACCGTAGTCTCTGCGTCCTCCAGCAGCTTGCGCTGCCGGCGACCACCACTTTCAATCGGTGGCCCACTTTCTCTTCTGGGTTCCTTTGCGCTTAGGCCAAGGTGGTGCTGGAATATTAACCAGCCATCCATCATCTACGCCTTACGGCCTCGACTTAGGTCCCGACTAACCCTGGGAGGACGAACCTTCCCCAGGAAACCTTGGGTTTACGGCGAGTCGGAATTTAACCGACTTTATCGCTACTCGTGTCTGCATTCTCACTTCCAAGCACTCCAGTTTCAGTCACCTTCCACCTTCAATGTACTTGGAACGCTCCCCTACCACTCACCCGGTCCGAGGACCGGATGAATCCATAGCTTCGGTATGACGTTTGATCGCCAATCATTTTCGGCGCGAGATCGCTCGATGAGTCAGCTGTTACGCACTGTTTAAATGATGGCTGCCTCTAAGCCAACATCCTCACTGTCTTAGCAACCTCACATCCTTTCCACTAAACGTCATTTAGGCACCTTAGCTGATAGTCTGTTTATGTTTCACTCTCGACGATGAAGCTTATCCCCCACCGTCTGACTGCCCGGGTAGTGCAACGCGGCATTCGGAGTTTGGTTGGATTCGGTAGCCCGGTAAGGCTCCTATCCCATCCAGTGCTCTACCTCCGCGCGCTAGTGGCCGGACGCTATACCTCAATATATTTCGGGGAGAACCAGCTATGACGGGGTTTGTTTAGTCTTTCGCTCCTATACTCAGCTCATCGGAGAATTTTTCAACATTCACCCGTTCGGGCCTCCATCTGGTGTTACCCAGATTTCACCCTGGCCAAGCATAGATCACCTCCGCTTCGGGTCTATTGCCAGCGACTGGTCGCCCTATTCAGACTCGCTTTCGCTTCGGCTGCCCCCGTCGTACCGGGGTTAGCCTTGCCACTGACAATAACTCGCAGACTCATTATGCAAAAGGCAGGCCATCACCAAGTCTTGCGACTCGGCTATGACACATTGTAAGCACAGGGTTTCAGGTTCTTTTTACTCCCCTCAAAGGGGTTCTTTTCACCTTTCCCTCACGGTACTAGTTCACTATCGGTCGACGATGAGTATTTAGCCTTACGCCGTGGTCGGCGCGGATTCAGACAGCGTTTCACGTGTGTCGTCTTACTTGGGATACCTCTAGGCCGCTTCAAGTTTTCGCCTACGTGCCTTTCACACCCTGTGGGGCTTCTTTCCAGAAGCTTCGGCTAACTCTCTGCATGCCACGTTGAGGTCCCGCAACCCCGGAATACAAGTACTCCGGTTTAGGCTGTTCCCGTTTCGCTCGCCACTACTCGGGGAATCGATGTGCTCTTTCTTTTCCTCCGGTTACTGAGATGTTTCACTTCACCGGGTATGGCTCATATGGTCCTATGTATTCAGACCACTGTATCCGGGTATTACCCCGGATGGGTTCCCCCATTCGGACATTCACGGATCATAGCGTGTTTGCCGCTCCCCGTGACTTATCGCAACTTACTACGTCCTTCATCGCCTATCGTCGCCAAGGCATCCACCCTGCGCTCTTAGTAGCTTGATCACAAACTAACCGTCCAGTTCCCCTTACGGAGTTCCAGACTTAGTATTCTCAGCATACGTTGCAGTTGATACCAACTACCTGTATGCAATTGTCAAAGAACAACCAGGCCGCCATGTGCGGCCCGGCAAATGTTGCGTCGTGAAACACCCCCGCGGCCCCAGGTACTGCACCATCCGCTCTGCGGCCAGCGAAGGCTGGTGGGCGCGATAGGATTCGAACCTATGACCCTGCGCTTATCAAGCGCATGCTCTAACCAGCTGAGCTACGCGCCCCCCATTTGAAATTTCAAATCTGAAATTTGAGATTTCAGACTGGTGGAGCCGACGAGGATCGAACTCGTGACCTCCTGCTTGCAAAGCAGGCGCTCTCCCAGCTGAGCTACGGCCCCGAAGGACAACAGCCGTGCGCTCTGCGCGGGTCGCAAGGCACACAGCACGGAGGCCAGAGCGCGGCCAGTATTTCACGGCATTTAAAAGAACAGGTACTCCTGAAAAACTGAAAAGTGCGATACGTTCGAGCGTCCCAGCGCGCTTGCGCGCGCGGGATTCGACCTAGGATCTTTGATCCAGAGTCCGAAGACCTGGATCAAGGTCTCCTTAGAAAGGAGGTGATCCAGCCGCAGGTTCCCCTACGGCTACCTTGTTACGACTTCATCCCAGTCACTATCCATACCTTCGGCGCCTGCCTCCTTGCGGTTGGCACGGCGACTTCGGGTGCAGATAGCTTCCATGATGTGACGGGCGGTGTGTACAAGGCCCGGGAACGTATTCACGGCGTCGTAGCTGATACGCCATTACTAGCGATTCCGGCTTCATGAAGGCGAGTTGCAGCCTTCAATCTGAACTGGGCGCAGGTTTCAGGGATTTGCTCCACCTCGCGGTCTCGCATCCCTCTGTCCTACGCATTGTAGCACGTGTGCAGCCCTGGCCGTAAGGGCCATACTGATTTGACGTCATCCCCACCTTCCTCCTCGTTTAAAGCGAGGCAGTCTGTTTAGAGATCCCGCTTGCGCAGGCAACTAAACACAAGGGTTGCGCTCGTTGCGGCACTTAAGCCAACATCTCACGACACGAGCTGACGACAACCATGCAGCACCTGTGCTGGCTCTGCTCTTACGAGCAGTCGTTACCCTTTCAGGCTTCTACTACCAGCATGTCAAGGCCAGGTAAGGTTCTTCGCGTTGCATCGAATTAAGCCACATGCTCCACCGCTTGTGCGGGCCCCCGTCAATTTCTTTGAGTTTTAACCTTGCGGTCGTACTTCCCAGGCGGTTCACTTATCGCGTTAGCTACGGCACGCAGGGGGTCGACTCCCCGCACACCAAGTGAACACCGTTTAGGGCCAGGACTACCGGGGTATCTAATCCCGTTTGCTCCCCTGGCTTTCGTGCCTGAGCGTCAGGAACTGTCCAGAGACTCGCCTTCGCCACCGGTGTTCTAGTCGATCTCTACGCATTTCACCGCTACACCGACTATTCCAGTCTCCTCTCCAGTCCTCAAGCCCGCCAGTTTCGAATGACTTTTCACAGTTAGGCTGTGAGATTTCACATCCGACTTAGCGGACCGCCTGCGCACCCTTTACGCCCAATGAATCCGAACAACGCTTGCCGTCTCTGTATTACCGCGGCTGCTGGCACAGAGTTAGCCACGGCTTCCTCTTCCGGTACTATCAATAATCCACGTGTTAGGTAGATTACATTGTTCCCAGATGACAGAGGTTTACAATCCGAAGACCTTCATCCCTCACGCGGCGTCGCTCCTTCAGGGTTTCCCCCATTGAGAAAAATCCTCGACTGCTGCCACCCGTAGGTGTCTGGACCGTGTCTCAGTTCCAGTGTGGCTGGTCGTCCTCTCAGACCAGCTACCCGTCTTCGCCTTGGTGGGCCGTTACCCCGCCAACTAGCTGATAGGCCGCAGCCCCATCTTTAAGCACCAGGTCTTACGATCCCCAGTTTTGATCTTACGATCACATGCGGTATTAGCTCCGATTTCTCGGAGTTATCCCCCACTTAAAGGCAGGTAGCTACGTGTTACGCACCCTTTCGCCACTAAAGTCCGCGAATATTGCTACCCGCAAACTTCCGTTCGACTTGCATGTCTTATCCACGCCGCCAGCGTTCGTTCTGAGCCAGAATCAAACTCTCCGTTAAAAAACCGTTCAGACCCGAAGATCTGATCGATCTCACGTTGAGCTTTACCCCACTTGCGCGGGGCGACCGATCGGGGCTAGCCGATCGATCTGCTATCACTCAAAGTTCGCCCGGCTTGTGGCCGGGACGAACGTGGGCTCTCACGTATCGCACATTTCAATTTTCAAAGAGCAAGACGCACCGCCCTTGGGCGGTGCGTGCAATCAGCTTTCAGATAATCAACACTCAGCCCTGCGGCTGAACGCTGATGTCTAACTGCTGACCGCCCCGCTTTGAGACGACAAAAACCCCGCACTCGAAACCGATGGCTTATTGTCGCACTGCTAAAGAACCGTCCTGACTGCCCCTCGCAAGTGTTAAGTATTTACCCGCACTTGCACCGTCTGTCAAGCCCTCGCGCAAACTTTCTTTTCGCGAAGGGACGGTCAAAGTACAAAGTCTCCCGAAATGATGCAACAACTTTCTTTCAGGAACTTGATTTTTATTTTTCGGGCCGCACAGGAGCCCGCCGGCGCCATCGTGGGCGGCCCCGCTACGGGAGGGTGTCCCGCCCGTGTCCGCCGCCCCGTTTGCGACATTCGCTGCGCTGGAACGCTTATACCCGCTGAACGTTTTGGGCTTTGGCCCCCTTGGCATCCTCGATGATGTCGAACTCCACCGCCTGGCCCTCTGCCAGCGTCTTGAATCCGTCACCCTGGATTGCCGAAAAGTGGACAAATACGTCCGGTCCACCTTCCTGTTGGATGAAGCCAAACCCTTTTTTCTCGTTGAACCATTTGACTGTACCGCGCGCCATCTATGACTCACCTCCCCGACATGTTTCTCCCAGCCTGTTGCTGCCCGTTGAGGAAAATAAAAAAAACCGCGCATCGCCCTGCCAGGCGACCGCGGTCACTCATGCATCCAACTCCCACCCCTACAAATCTCAATCGATCCAGTTGCGAAGCCAAATCCATAAACGGCCTGAAACTGGGTGTTTCTTTATCAGACCCAGCCGCTCTCTGTCAAAGCTTTTTGAACACCGCCAGCCGCCCCTGCGTGCGGACGCCGGGGCTAGGCAATATCTCGTTTGCGGGGGTACTGGCGCCGGATTGCGTTGCGCGAATCGCCCGTCTCCGGTATGATGCGCCGTGGTGAGTGGTTCCGTCTGTGCGTTTGGTCATCGGCTGTGGCGCTGACCGGCGCACGAACTGACTAGAGAGGTTCAGGGTGCGCTTTTACGCCATTGTGCTGGCCGGCTTCTATCTCGTCGCCAAAACGTACGCGCGATTCTGGCTGTTCAGGCCGATGCACGAGCGCCCTGTTGTGACCCGTCAAAACGACGCGCTGCGGATCATTGATCTCTGCGCGATGCTGGCGCTGGCCGGCGCGTTCTTCTTCATGCTGAACACGACGCGGGTGCTGCTTTCCGTGGCGATGGTGGTGGTCCTGGCCCTCTATGACATTTGCATCCGGTACGTGTTTCTCAGGCTGGAAGTGCTGCGTCTGCGCGCTTCCTCCCCCAAACTGGGCCAGCGGGACGCCTGCCATCGCGTCCGGCGACGCGCGCAAACCACGATGTTTCACTAGCAGCGAAGCTGGCGGAGAGGGAGGGATTCGAACCCCCGAGACGCTTGCGCGCCTAACGGTTTTCAAGACCGCCGCATTCAACCACTCTGCCACCTCTCCCGCAGATAGTTAGGCAAATACAGCTTGACTTGATTGGCAATTATTGGCAATATGAGCCGCCAGAAGGAACTCATTGCCATGACAAGTGCCAAATCCAAAACCAAGTTGTGGCCGCCGATTCACAAGCTGACCTATACCAGCGGGAAAACCGCTTGGCAAGTCGCGTGCATGGTTAGTGGCCGGCGCATCCGTGAAGCGTTTGCCACCAAAGAGGAAGCGGAAACCCGCGCGGCGCAAATCCGAGCAATGGTCGAGAATGAAGGCGCTGCCGCGTTCACCCTGCCCGTCGATGTTCGCACTATCGCCGCCAAATGTGTCGAGAAGTTGAGCCCTCACGGTGCGACGCTCGACGAAGCTGTAGACCACTATGTGGACCACGTTTTGAAATACCGCAACGTCCCGACCGTGGCCGAGATCGTCGCTAAGCTACTGGCCGACTCCGAGGCCAACCACCGCCGTGAACGAACTGTCAAAGACCTACGCCACCGGCTGGGAGCATTCGTCAAGACATTCGGCAATCGCCGTCTTGCTGAGATCACCCGCGAGGAACTCAAAGACTGGTTGCAAGACCCGACGTTGGCGGCGCGAAGCCGCATCAACTATGCGGTAAAGGCCTCACAGCTTTACAACTTTGGCATCATGAACGGCTGGTGCGAATACAATGTCGCCGCCAGCATCCCCCGCCCCGACGCCGAAGACTCCGAGCCGGACATCTTCACTGTTGCGCAAGCCGCCCGGTTGCTGGAACACGCCGACCAGTACGACTTGCTGGCTTACGTCGCCATCGGCTTGTTTGCCGGATTGCGTAGCGCAGAGCTTCTACGACTGGACTGGTCAGCGGTCAAACTGGCTGAGCGCAGTATCATCATTGGCGCGCAGGTCGCGAAAAAGCGCAGCCGCCGTGTCGTCGAGATCAACGACGCCCTTGCCGCGTGGCTGCCAGGATGCGCCAAGACGAAGGGGCCGGTTGTCCCGCTGGACAGCAACCGCACCCTCTATGCCCGGCTCGCAAAGCTGGCGAAAGCTGCGGGCCTCGACCATTGGCCGGACAATGGCTTGCGGCATTCGTGCGCATCCTACGGCCTCGCGTTGAGCGGTGATGCCGTGCGCGTGGCGTATCAGCTTGGCAATTCTGCCGACATGATTCACCGCCACTACAAGGCGCTTGTTACCAAAGCCGACGCCGAGCGATTCTTTGTTCTGCGCCCCGCTGCCGACGTCGCAGGTAAGATTGTCGCCATGAAAGCTGGCTAATCTGGCGTCCTCAACTTGCTGCGAACCGAAGCGAAAGGAACACAGAAGCGGTGAAGCCCCTGTGTTCCCCTCGACAGCATTCCCTCTCCTGGGAGCCGAAAACCGTATTACGGGTTGGACCTGCCGAGTATGGCTAGCACCAACAGGCCCTTGATCCTCGTCACGCCGTCATCAACGAGCCCGCGATATTCGGCCGGTAGTTCCTTTTCCCGCCGATCACCGGCATGAGCGCAAACGTCCTTCAGTTCCGCCAATCCTTTACGGAAGGACGCCCTCCAGGATTCTTCCGCCGACTCCACACCTTCCAAAAGCGCATCCACGGCATCTACACACTGCTTCAGGCTGATCTTTCCGCCTTCAAATTCCAGCATCCGTTGCGCCATCAACCGATATTGCCGAGTGTCATATTCCCGCATGATTGAAGGCACCCTCACGTGCCAGTCCAGAAGTAAGACTTTTCAACGGCTTCTAAAGCGTTGACTTTTTTGACAAGTCTTTCGAGGGGGCACGCCCAATTCCGATTTTGAACCAATCACGTCTCACCTGATGCTAAGGGGATGGACGCAACTGAAACGCTACAACTCTAAGCGGATGACTCAGTTGCATATTACTATGGAACACGAGTTCAAGCCGATAGTGCAAGGTGCTAGGTTTGGGGCTGAACGTCATACGGCGCCCCCGCCCGAAGTCGCTAATGGTGCCTTCATAAACCTGACCCTCTTCTCCCAGCCGAAGAACGACGTCCCGGTCAAAATTGACATTGCGGTCATACTTGCGCACATAAAGCTCCGCCTCCGCCAGATTTGTCACCTTTGCAACCATCGTTGCGTTCGCCACGTCATTTGACTCAATGCCCTCAATGCCTAATTCCCAGACACCCTGTTCGCTTGCTGGTAGCGTAATATCGAAAACGTGCGGAGTCTCATTTAACTCTGTGATTTCTCCAACCACTCTGTGGTCCTTGTAGATGCTTTGTGAGCAACCCATGACCACAAGTATTACACACGCAAATGCTATGGCAACTGTTCTCATAAGACCTCAGGGAGCCGCTAGTTCGGATTAACCCAAATTGGTGTTGGACCGGCTCCAGTCACTGGAACTGGTTGCTCGTTGCCCGGATGCCAGCCGCCGATGCTGTCAGCATCCCTGCCAAGGTACTCAGCAAGATTTCTGATGTACGTGTTGCTGTTGTTACCAAAGACAGAATACTTTGAGTTCGGCCATCTGCCGGGGTTGGGTCTCTGATCCACCGGGTACTGGCCGAATGGATAGGATTGCGCGATGGACATCAACGCGCCCCATTTGCTCGCTGCATCGTGTGTGGAAGAGCTATCTCCGTAGAGAACGATGAAGGAAGTTGCTGCGCCGTCATAGTAATTGTAAAACCAGAGATTGCTCACCCATACGTTATGTTTGGTCGTTCCCGCAACTTGATAATAGTTCTTCTTGTTTGGGACAAGTTCGGTCATTGACCAAGGAGTTTTGATACCCTGGACCTTGTTGCCGCCGACGAAGACATCCTCCACACCAGCTACGGTGAATCGCGTTCCTTCCTGCAAATAGCATGGCCCATCCTGCGGGAAGAAGATGAGTGACATGTGAGCTCCAACATAGTCAACGGGGATACTCCCTGCAGCGATGAAGTCCTCGCCAAGCGGATCGATATTATCGACACTGTTATTCTCGTTGGCAGCATACAGGTTTGGCCCGCCATCTTCTTCAATGGGGTCTCTCGCCAGCCACCGGCCCGTGCCTGGATTGTAGTACCGATAGCCGTAGCACAGCATTGCTGCCTCCGCATCCGAGTATTTTGTGCTGAAGCGGAACGGATTTACACTAGCAGCCGTGCCTGAGGCGCGCAGTAGTTCACCGAAGGGGCCGTATTCATACTGGGCGGAGGCGGCCCCACTGCTCGCGTCAATGAGAGCGGTAACATTGCCGTTTCCGTCGTACGCAACAAAGTTGGTCGAGATCGGTGATTGGAGATTGGAGATTGCAAGCAGGCCGCCGATGCCACCCGCGCCCTGCGGGCTGCCGCTGAGATCGTTGCCCCACATGTAGGAGCGCACGAGGCCGTTGGTGCCATTCAATTCGGCCATCAGGTTCCAGCCGTCGTACACGAATTTCAGATTGGAAACCACAGACCATGCGCTGCCGTTAAAGTTGGAAACGACTTTGCTGATCCGCCGGCCCATGTAGTCGTACCCAAACAGCAGCTTTTCCTGCGGCACGGTGGCGGGCAGATTCGTCAGTGTCTGCATCGCAATCAAACGGTTCTCCGCGTCCCAACTGTAAGACCAGCGCCCGTCGCTGGTCAGGTTGCCATCCGAGTCATTCGTGAACGCCTCGGGGGATTGCGCCACGAACAGCCTGCCGGTGGTGATCGTCTGAATGTCGTCATTGTTCGTCCCTGCATTTTTCAATACGCCGACCGTGACAAGTTGTGTGTACACGGCGCTACTAGAATTGTTGACGCCCAGGTCGCCCGCGAAATACAGCCCCTTCCGCGTAACTGGCTGTAGATTGATCGTCACCGTGGCATTGCTGGCGGCGTTACCAAGTTCCCACACGAAGCCGGGCACGGTTCGTTGCGTGTATTGATTCAGCAAATTCGCCGTGTAGGTCCCGGTGTTGGCGTTCACCGTTGCCGTCTGTCGATTGCCGATATTGTCGAAGGCATAGCCGAATTGCTCACCGGCAACCGCTGTGCCGTCCGACCAGTATTTCTGACCTGACGTGACCTGGCCGAAAGAGTCGTACTGGTATTGCCAATAGCTACTATCAGCCGCCACCGCATTCGTGCGCTGATTGGCCAGATTGTATCCGTAGGCATAACTGATTGCCGTTCCGCTTGAGGGAGTGGACGAAATCGACGTGAGCCGGTTCAGGTTGTCGTAGGCTTTTGTCGTCGTCATTTTCGTCGTGCCGCTAGTAGCGAAGACCATGTTACTGACCAGCGCTGAGTTGGCAAGGTACGAGTACGCGGCGGTGTGCGTGCCGTTGCTGACGGATTGCAGCCGCGAAGCATTGTCGTAGCCGTATGAGACAGACGCCCCTGCGAATCCCAGAGTCGAACGCCGCAAGAACGCATCGTAGGTGTTCGTGACGACCACCCCGCTGCTCGGAAACGATTCGGTCAGCACCTGGCCGGGGTCATTGTACGTGTAGCTGCAGGTGTTCGTGCCGTAAGTGACGCTCGTCTTGCGGCCCCGCCGGTCGTAAACCGATACCACGGCGGGTGTGCTGTCGCTGTAGGTGATTGTGCCCGGATCGCCTGCGGTGTTGTAGGCGTAGCTGGTGGTGCTCCCCCGCGCCCATTTCCGCGAGAGCAACCTGCCTGCGGCGCTGTTGCTGTAAGTGACGCTACTGCTGTCGTTGTACACCTTGCTGGTGAGCAATCCGCGAAGTGAATCGTAGTTCCAAGTGGTGGTGGCGCTTCCACTGCTCGGGTAATTCTGCCAGGTGGTAAGCGTTTTCATACGACCACCGTAGTCATACGTGTACGCCACCGGATACGTGCGGGCGCCTGAGTTTGTTGCCAATTCCCCTGTCGGATAGTAGGCGAAACTCACCGTGCCGTTATCGGGCAACGTGACACGCGTCTGCCGTCCCAATCCGTCATAGGAGTAGGACGTGGTTTGCCCCGAGGTGGACGCCGAAGTTTTGCGGTCGTCGTTGTCGTAGGTAAACGTGGTCGCACCCGTGCGGGCATCGGTTTGCGTATGCAAGCGCCCGTGCGGGTCGTAGGCGTACGTGGTCCCGCCTATTTGCGCGCCACCATTGGCGTACTGCGTGGCGGAGACCACCTGGTCGGTTTGAAACTGGCTAATCGTGTAAGAGCCATCGGGATTTGTCGCGGTGACCGTGCGGCTGCCATTGCCGTTGTAGACGGCCACCGTTTGATTCGTGAGGCCATAACTGACAGTGGAGGACTCCAAGCCGTCATTGCGTGCGTCACTGATCGAAGCCAGCACCGGGCCGGTCTCGCTGTAAAGATATGTGGCGGTGCGGCTGACGATCCCGGCACTGGTAGTCAGCACGGAGGTGGTGTTGCTGGTGATTCGATCTGGACCGGAAGTGTCGATAACGCCGTTTTGATTTATGTCCACCGCAGTGACCACCTGCTGCCCTTTTACATTGTATGAAAACAATGTGGTGACGCTGTCAGGATCGACCTGTTTTACAAGTTGCCCCTGGTTGTTGTAGTACGACTGGCTGGAGGACCCGTCCGCATAAACGGTCTTATACGGCCGGGCAACAGGATCGCTGTACGTTTTCGTCGATTGGCTGGAATCACTGCCGTTGATATTCAGGTCGATTGCCTGGCTATACAGACCGTTGCCATCCACGCCGTAGACGTAGCGAACGCCGTGCATCGCCGTGCCGGTCACGCTCAATAACTGCCCGTCCTGATAATGCGTCTCGATGCGCGTGGAGCCATCCGGGTAGGTGGTCGTTTTGATCGTGTGCCCGCTCCCATCAATGATCTCGCTATAGCTGGTGGTATTCGTCACGCCATCGGTAGAGTTCGTCAACCGGCCCGCTTTGTCGTAGGCGGAACTGTTCAGCGTAATGACGGAATTGTCCGTCCCGAAACGCACCGTGCTCACTACGTGCGACGCGGCATCGTAGCCGTTGCTGATCGTGATTCCCGCACGCGAGGTGGAGATGGTGCGTCTCAACGCGTCATAGCTGTAGCCGGTTGTAATCCCTTCCGGGTCGGTTGTTGAGAGAATGCCGCAACAGCCGTAATCCGTCTGTCGGGTGCCATCCAATTCGACGACTGTCGTCGGCCGTCCATACGAGTCCGTTGCCGTTGTGACATTCGACGACAGGACCAGGCCCGACACAATGTCGTAGGTTGCCGAGGAAATCTGATTTCCCGCAATGTCCGTTGTAGTGACCGTTTTTGTGCCGTCCACAATTGCCGAGCCGCCGGAATTCGGTTGTCCTGTGTAGACCGTGATGGTGGCGCTGGTGGTGCCATTGGTCGCATACTGGTACAAACTCATCGTGCCATCGGGATTGAGAATGCTCTGCACGTCTCCCTCAAACACCCCGCCGGGAACTGTCGTGGTGGTCGTAACAAGATTATTCGAAGCGTTCCAGGCAGCGCCTGCGGTTTGACACTGGATGTCGAGCGTTTGGCCTGGATAAAACACCCGGTAGCGCCGCGCGGTTTCCTGTCCCAACACCGTTTCGACAGTCGTTTCCTGCGGCACCGCATTGGTATACGTCACCGTCGTGACGTGGTTCAGGTTATCAGCCGAGCCGAGGCTGGAATCCTCGAATTGCGTCACGGCCTTGATCGTGCGCCCGTATTGGTCGTACTGATACTGCGTCCAGCGACCGCTGGGTTCGACAACCTGCTGGAGGTGACCGTAGTTTGCATTGGTGGCCGGCACGTTGCTGTAGTAGCTCCACGTCGTCGTCAGGTTCGCTCCATCGGGGTCGATCTGCTGTTGCACCATTTCCGTGCCCCAAGGGAACACAGTGTAGCTCTGGATCTCTTTCGAGACCACTGCACCCGTCGCGTTGGAGATGATGATTGTGTCCGTGCGGTTTGAATGCTGTGAATCCCAGATGTACGTGTGCGTTTGCAGGCTCAGACCGTTGCCGCTAATCATCTGCCACTGTTGCGACGCGTTCCGACCAGTCATATTCTGTGACCGTGGAGACTCCCTCAGAATTCTCGGTGATCGTCAACCTGTCGAAGGCGTTCGACGTATCGGGATTCGCGACTGTGTAGGTTTTGTACGGGCTGCCCACCGGGTGATAGAGTCCACTGGCCAGACTTCCCGCGTTCGTGCTCGTATACAGGTTGATTGCATATTGGAACGCATTTGAAGTCACAATATCCGCCAGGACTTGCGGGGCCAGCAACTGACGCAGTGCGCCGTTGGTGGTAATGACCTGGTCAAAGCTCGGGGCCTGATAGCTGAGCACCTGCGGTGTCGCAAGCATGGCGCTGGGGCTTTCTGCCTGGATGAGCAGTTGTCCCGCCGATTGCTCGAACGAGCCGTGCCCGAGGCCAATGCTGTAGTCAACGCTGCCGAGGCCGGGATGAGAGCCACCCGGCTCGGAACAGGAACCGGACGCGCACGCCATGCAAGGTTGACAGCTGCTGATGGTATTCTGAAAAGTCGGCCCGACAACGACAATCTGATTAGTCAGAGACCAACTAAGTTCTCCAATGGCACCTATGTCAGCACAGTTTAACGCGGCTCCTTGGGTCTCAGTCCCCGGATACAAGTCAGCGCTCGTCCACGATGTGCCAACTGCAACCGCCTCATTCGACCATACCTCAAATGTATTCAGCGGCATTGTCGTTAGTCCATACTCTTGCTGCCCGTTCCATATCAGGTACGATGCCATGACGAATACCTTGCCGCTGCCGGATGGAATGGAAGATAAATTGGCGCTAATCTGCCCGCCTTTTTCTTGCAGAATGGCTGCTGGAATGTCTATGCCGGGATTCCATTGCAAATCCATCGCAACCGTTGGATACGAAAGGGTGTCCGGATTTGACAACGGAGCTAACGCGCAGCCACCCAGCGACTCATTGTAGTACGCTAGTCCCCAAGGAACTTGGACTATATTCTGCAGGATACAGTTCATTTCACTGCAGCCCGAATCTTCGTATTCGGTATATGCCCCTCTGCTTTGCAAACCGCTCACGGAAGCCTGCACCCAGATATATTTCAGTTTGCACAGATAACCGGTCAGGACTGCAAACGCGTCCAAGTAATTTTCCGAGTTGATGCCGCCAACTGGCGTTAGTGTTGCACCGACCACCAATAAACCGGGGTCGGTCGCGATGCTGCCTGACGTGCTGTAGACAGGAATCATTTGCCAATTGCTTATGTCCCCATTGTTGGCCGTCACGAACCGTTCAAGAAACTGCGAGCTGTTCAGCTTGTTCGCCAAATCTTGTACCAGCGCCGTCGCTGCAGTCGCATTTGTTAGATCGCCGCTGTAGAAACCATCCGGGGGGTAGGCCGGTGCAGCAGTTCCATCTGAGCGATTCGGCCAGGTGGCCACGGTCCCGCCAATAGCCGCCTCTCTTTCCTGAAACGCTCTTTGAGCTTCTTCAATCTTGAAGGCACTCGCATCCGTTCCCCATGCGGTGTGAACCGCCAGCGAGCACAAAACGAAGCCAAGCGCCATCTGTTTCCAACCGATTCTGACAGCAGGTGTGAGTTTCATATCGCTTATTCCTCCGACGTAAACAGTTGGAGGTTTAACTGCCCGCTGCTGTCAGGCACCGCTGGTACAAGCGGGTCTCGGCCTTCCAGATACTTGACGAGATTATCGGTGCCGTCACAAACAACGCAGCCAAAGGCCAGATTGGGATCCAGAGGGTCAAGCCCGTAACCCACGGCCCAACCGTAAGGAATGCCGTTGTTGAGCGTATTAGGGTTGCCGCGAACCACGCGGTAGAACCGCATCGAAAATGCGGCCGAGTTCGTGTCCACCCAACTTGTCGCCTGGTCAGAGCCAAACATCCACGCCGCATCCGCCCATGAAGAGGTCGGCGTTAGACTGCTTTCGTCTTGGACGATATAAACGTGGTCCGTACAACTCTGCCATGTTGTCGTAGTCCAGTGGTTGGTGTCCTGAGTTATGCTTACGACGGCAAATGGAGCGGAGTCGTTGGTGATTGCGCAGTCAATGGAGTCCATCGGGTTAAACCTTCCCCCCGTTGATCTCCTTGACGCTGCCGCTGCCCAAGCGGCTGCCTGCACTGCTTCAGCCTCTGCCTGCGCTTCCATGTTGCTTTCGTAGATTGGATATTGGCTGAGATCAGCCAGTAACGCGCGCAGCGTGACAGTGGGCGGCGGAATCGCGCCAGCTGACACTCCCCAGCAGCTAGGACAGGTTTTCACTTGCCTCCATTCGCGCAACACCCACTCGTCTTCTGAGTAGGTGGAAACCTGGTAACCGTTTGTCGGTGCGATAACGGCAATCACGTTTGTTGAGCCGTCCGGTTGCAGCGTCGTTACCCCTGTGAGCACATTCTTTGTCAAACGCACGGCGATAAGCTCCACCCCATGCGTCAGAGGATCGGCGCTGAGACTGGTGGACGCTGACGGGAACTCCATGCACGCCACTTGAGAACAATCCACCCACCACGGCTCTCCGTCGTAAATGGAGTACGCCTCCCACTGCCACGGCATCCACGGTAGATAGAAGCTGTAGTCCGAACCGAATGCCACTTTGGACCACTGCGTCAGATTGGTGATCGTCAGGTCTTGGGCCAGAGCACCGGCCCTTGGCCAGACGATCAAAGCGAGGATCAACGCAAGAATGGTTCGGTTGGTTGGCTTTCGCCGATAGATCAATGTTCCCATGGTCATTGCCGCCTTTCCTCACCGACACTTGGCCACGGAACAAAAGGGGCGCGAACTCAACGCACCCCAGTCAGAGGCACCGCGAAGCGCCCTTGGAAGAAGTACGCCAAGCCGCGCCCTTTCGGGCGCGTGCTCGGTCGGTCCTTCCAAGTGAAAATTCGCGGTTTTCTGATTGGACCGTAGCCGAAGCTACACGAAATATTTTTTTGAAAGACTCTGCGTGCGCTTCTACTCGTTCTAGTACTCTTCCGCAAGCATAAACGCCTGCCTCGAACAATGGCGACTCGTATAGCACGACTGCCTTTTCCTGTCTATCAGGGTACACCCTGATTTTTCTGTAGGGTTTTTACTGATGCACTTGTAAGGTTTTCCCCTACACGCCCCTAGGGGACATGACTTCAGGGGGGCGACACTACGGCGGGCTTTTGCTGACGGGGGTGATCGTGATCGACGCGACAAAAGGTCGGAACGCGGTCAAGATCGGCATAGCGTTTGGACAGGACGTGGATCGTGGCCAATTCGTTTTCGCGGAGCAAATCGACAAGCCGACCCAGACGCCAGCCCAAAATCACCACATCGGCGGTCGAGAAGGCCAGCGCGAATTTTTGCGGCGGCGCATTCTTGTCCTCGCCGCCATCCGGGTTCGGTTCGAGGGTGCAATCGACCAACTGGCTAGTATCGAAGCCGCTTCGGCGCTCCTAGTCGCGGCTTGCTGAGGCTAGCCGTTGGCCTCTTGTTTCTTCTGACGGCGGCTGAAAAAGCAAAATGAATAAATCTGTCCCAATGGAATGCTCAAAGCACAGAACAAATATAGTCCGCCATAAAGATAAAACCCAATTACGTGTCCAAGTGACGAAGCAAAAAATAAATCGAGCAACTTCTGACCGGCTGGTATGAGCCTGAAGACGACATACACAAGGTCGAGCACAAACCAAAGAGCTATGAACGCGGCGGACAAAATAATGCTGGTTTTTAGCCCTACTCCAAGAAGCTGAAGAAAACGGCGCATGATTACTTACGTTCCTACACTCAACGGGCCAACGTTGACACCGACTGTTTTCCAAGGCAAGCAAAACGGACTACTCATTGGGGTCAGGGGTCTTTGCGAGATCATCCGATTTCATCCCCTCTACTGGCGAAGCAGCCAGTACTCGACCATCAGCGTCCGTACTGAACGAAAAGTAGAATGGCTCGACCTCTTCTCCCATGAACGCCCCATGCAGGCAGTCGATGGAAACAAAAAATCGCTTTCCTGCCGCTAGAGGACGGGGTCTTCTGCTGTTGCGTGGAAAGTTCTGCTGAGCGTCGTTCCTGCGACCGTTGTATGTCAGAAAATTCGCGGGCACATACCCATAGGTCAAACGTGGATCTTTGTAATAATCGAGATTCACATCCCACAACAACTCCTTCGTGTCAGCCTGCCACATTCGAAGCTCCATCAGACCAGCGATATCTTGCGTAGAAAACTCGAAATCAAAACTGTTGTCACCCTGTCTGGTTGCAATCGAAATCGTTGGCCGTATTGAGCAGCTAGCGAGTGACGCAGCAAGGAAGAGTACAATAGGTGAGATGGCTCTCATGATTGGGGTTTCGATTCCAGTTTAGGCTCTTTCATGGCTGGCGGGCAGATCAGTAAGTCGAGTTTGGCTGATGCGAATGTTTCCGTACCAGTCTCCACAGCAAATATGTAGTGAGAATTGCGAGTGGAACAAAGACTATCGCCAACAATGACATTACACTCATGAAGGCACAAGCCAGACCTGATTCGAGCGGTTTTACATCAGCGTAAGACCACCCCTTGAACCACTGAACAAGAGCAGAGCAAACGCCCCATAAAAAGGCTCCCAACGGCAAGGAGAGCAAGCCCAAACAAACCATACCCGAACGACCTGAACGCGCTAATGGCGCTGCTAGCGCCGAAGAAACGATCACACCGATGAGGATGCCCGATAGAAGCATGGTGGCTGTAGCGTCTACTGACTGAAAAGCTCCAGTCGTGCATGATCCGGCAATTACAGACCAAATCAGCCCGCTGACGGTGCCAAAAGCCAGAACTCGTATTCGACCACGCATTTAAGTCTCTCTTGTGCTCAATAGCGTAATTCTGCCGCCGACTGTCCTCTGAGGCAAGCGAAACGAGAACCAGCAAGTCCCCTCAAAGTACTTGGCCGATTCGCTTGCGACTTCGGCGGCAACCAGTCCGTCGAGCATGTCCAGATCGCGCTCCAGGATTCTCTCATAAAGGCCTGCTCGTAGATGTAGAGCGCAAACGAGGAAAATAAAATCCATGCACTATGCGGCCTTGTCCAGCCACCCTACGGCTGGGTTTTGGCGATCGGCGTGATGATGATGGAAGCGACGAAGGGTCTAGCGGGGACAAGATCGGCATAGCGTTTGGGCAGCACATGGACCGTGGCAAGATTGTTTTCACGGAGCAAATCGGCCAGCCGACCGAGACGCCAGCCCAAGATCACCACGTCGGCCGTCGAGAAGGCCAGCGCGAATTTCTGCGGCGGCGCATTCTTGTCCTCGCCGGCATCCGAGTTTGGTTCGAGCGTGTAATCAATCAACTGACTGGTGTGGAAACCACGGCGACGCTCCTCGTCGAGATGGAACTCGATACAGGCGCAATACTTGACGGATGTGGTGTAGCAGTCGTCTTTGATGGGGTGCATGGGGTGATTGAGGGTTGAATGTTCAGACACCAATGCCGCGAGAGTGGCCGGTGTCGCCGGACGGGGTGATGCCCCGACGCAGCTTGGGGCGGGCGGATTGCTCTTGTTGCAGAGCTTCCTTGACCGTGCGCGATCGTTTGAGGCCGCTGGTTCGTTTGACGGAGTCAGCCTGTTTGACAGACTCAGCCTGTTTTATGGACTCAGCTTGTTTGATGACCTCGGTTTGCTCAAACTTGGTCGTGACAGTTTCCTGTTGCTCAATGACGGACCGTTCGCGAATCCAGCGCTGCACATCCTCGACCACCTGAGCAAGCCGTTGCACTGGAGACAAACGCGTAGCGCGAAACACTCGCGGCGTCTGACGCATCGGGCGCACCGTGCGAAAATCTTGGCCCACCGTCGTTGCCGGGGTTACGGTGTCCTGCTCTTGCTGACATTGCCGCAGGAAGCCGAGTTTCGCCAGATCATCGCGCAGGCCTTGAAGTTCGACCGCAGCCTTGCGTTCGTGCGAATCGGTCACGCGACGCGAGAGCAGTTCGGCATCATCGGTGAACACATGGACACGCTTGCGCCCGCGAGAAATGGAAACGTAGAACTGTTCACGGTTCACCGCCCCGAAGGAGCGTGACGATGCGACCAGAAGTACGTCATCGACGGTCTTGCTTTGTGACGAGTGCGAGGTGACGGCGTAGCCGTGGGTGAAGGTGTTGAAAGTGCCAGGTAGCACCCGGCCATCCCTGAGCGTGATGCGGTCGCCGCTGATCTCCCGAACCTGAACGCGCTCACCGTTAATGAACTCTTTCCCGTGGTTGGCCTGCAGCAAGAGCCAGTCTCCAGCAGCGACTTTCAACTCGCGGGACACGCCCACGTCGAACGAGGCTGCCACACCTGCCGGGATAAAATCCACTTCCATTCCATCCGGACGGCGAACGCGCAGTCCATTTTTGAGAACGGCTCGGATTTCGACTGTCTCGCCCCGATCAAAGTCGCGCGTCTTTCTGACAAAGCGCAGGCGTTGACCCGGTTCGTACTGGTTAGTATTCTTCTTTTGCGCTTGCGTCCACGAGAGCGAATCGAAAACGCACACTGTCTGCTCATCCTGGGTGACGACACCCTCAACTTTCAGAACCTCGCGCACCTTCTCGGTCACCGCCTCAATCTCTGCCCAAGTGGGCGAGACCAGCAATGCGGACCCGCCTTGTTTGGTCGCCAACAGGTATGCCTCAGCCGCCTGCTGGTAGAGTTGCCCATCCTCCGTCGGTGATTCCGTCACCGCGCCAAGCTCCACGAGCTTGGCAAACGCCTTGTCGGTCTGTTTGGCAGCAGCCAGTTCGACGACCTGACGGAAGGCGGCGGGTTTCTGGCGGCGAATGGTGGTCAGTTCGCTGAAGCGGTAGGAGGAATACAGTTCGAGGATGCGGAGCGCATCCCCACGAGCAACGGAAGCGTGCTGGCCGGTGTCGCCGGAGAGCACCACACGAGCGCCGTTACTAACGGCCAGATCGAATAGTTTCACCATGTCATCGAGGCCAACAGCGCCGGCTTCATCCAAGACAATCACGCTGCGGCCGGAAAGTGTTCGCTGCATGGCCCAATCCGTCAGCAGCCTGGCAAGCGTGACCGCTTCCAGCTTGTCCTTGCGCAGCGTATCGGCAGCGGCAGCAGTTGGAGCGCAGAACAGGGCCTCGAAACCTTCATTGTCGAGAATGCGGTTCAGTTCAACGAGGACCGTGCTCTTGCCGGTGCCGGCCAAGCCTCGAAACCCTGTGAAGCGGTCCGGGCTGGTGAGAACATGTTCCAACGCCTTGCGCTGATCCGGGCCGAGATGAACCGGCGGTTCGTACCGGCTGGTCATCGGGGCGACGGTGTCGATGGCGGCGTTTACCACACGAATCAACGAAAGCTCCTTGGTGAGAATGTCCTGCGTGGAGAACTCCGAACCCACCCGCACCAGTTCGGAGCGTTCCGCCAGCGCATTCTTGAGCAGCGGCAGGTGCAGTTCGCCGCAGCCTTTGATCAAGGCAGCTTCCAGAATCTTGTGTTGCGGCGCGACCGAGGCGCGCTCGAAAACGTGCGCGAGGCCGTGGTCAACAGCTTCGCGCATCGTGACCGAGTGGGTGAAATCCCTAGACTGACCATCGGCGGCTTCGACCACTTTGCGCAGCGCCCGTTTCTCGAAGAAACCGATCTCGCCAAGCTGCTGTCGGCGCACCTGGTCATCGGTGGCGCCCTTGAGCTTCTTCGGGCGGGTTTGGTGGACGACATGGGCGATTTCATTGCGACTGAGCTTGCGACCAAGGCGCTGTTCTTCACGCGCAACGGCGGCGTCGCATTCTTTCGAGCGCTTGGAGAACTGGTCAATGAGCGCGGGCGACACGCCCTCGATCTCGAAAGCCGCGCTCGTGCGACGGAGCGAGTACCCAAACTGATGAAGACGCCGGGCCAGTTCGTTGCGATACACGGCGGTGGCGTAATGGATAGCATCGAACATGGCGGAGGTTTGCAGCGCCTTCCAGCGTTGCTCGGTCTTGTCCCAGGTGCAGTTGAACAATACGAAATGTGTGTGCAGTTGCGGGTCCAGGGCGCGAGACGCCGTATGCACGAAGGCTGCGCCGACCAGGTTGCCGGTGACGCGATCCTGCTCTTGAATGCCCCCCTTGCGAATGCGCGTGGCAGCGAACTGTTCCAGTTCCCGGAGCGCCAATGTAGAGGCATCCTGATGAGCTTGCAGGATGCGCCGGTCATCCATCGTGACCGCGAGAATGGACACGGACTTGGGCGGGGCGCACTGGAAGTCGAAGAAGATGCGCCGCTCTCGATCCTGTTGTGGTGTCAGTCGTTCGCCTGTCATCGGATGAAGGTTGTCACATAGCCTCAGGAACGTTTCACGGCTCACAGTCTCGTCCTGCTGCAACCCTAACTTTTCTGCGCCAAGTCCGATCCATTGACCAGCCTGTGTTTCGCCCTGGGAGTAATAGTCGTTGTGCGACAGGTGCTCGTCGAAATAGGTCGCCGCAGCGGTTCGGTTCTTTTGTGGTTTGGCGGTGAACATGGCGCTGGAGGTTAGCTAAAACCCGCTGTGAAGTTGTTCCCAAACGAGAACAATCTCGCGAGTGTTTGTGTGGTGATATGGACGGCAATGAGATGGCCATTTGTCATTTGTCCACAGTCTGGCACCAAGACGGGCGCGGTACGTGTAGCTGCTACACCAGACAATGAGGATGGCTGAACTACAGTGCTACCGATGTCAGCAGTCTTACGCAGACCACAACGTCGAGGAAGCGCAGTGCCGATTGTTCACAGGTGTGAACAGACTGTGTGGCCTGATGTGGCAGTGAAAAAGCAGAAATGTCCTATGACACCAACCCCTCCTTGGCCCGACGGGCGGGCTGCTGGAGGCCCGGACGCTTGGCTGATCGTTGCCGCGCGCCAAGGCTGCTCGACAGAAAATCGAAAGGCGAACCAAACACTGTCCTTGCAATCATCCGATTGCCAACCGGCAGGAAAGTAAGAGGAACTGTATATGAGCACACGCATGGATTACACGCAGATCGCCACGAAGCTGGATTACGCAGCGCTGGAGAAAAAGCTGGACCAGTTGACGCAACACGAGCCACCCAGAAAACGCAAGAGTGTTGCCGACCTGCTGGAGCCGCTGCGCGAACGCTTGCTGGCTCTACATCGCAAGGGCTGGAGCAGCGGCCAACTGGCCGACGAGTTGAAGACTGCCGGCGTGCCGGTGAGTCCGGCGCGCTTGCGCGAGTGCCTGAGCAGCTGGACGACAGGCAGAGCCGACGGCACCAAGTCGCGCACTCGCCGCCGACCGAAACGCGCTGCGGCAAATGCCCAGCCGACTATTACGACGAGCCACGCCGGACGAAGCAGTGACAGTCAGCCTGGCTTGAAGCTGCCGGAGCGTTGAGCGCAGCCGCGTCTAAATCTTGGCCGCTCATTCGCCGGCGAAATGCTGGCAGACCCGGGCGCGGCGGACGCTCAAGTCGCGTTCCCCTCGCCGCGTCTGCGGCGCTGTCAAGGCGTACAGATCCCGCATCGCTGTCCGTGGCTGCGCGCTGCTTGGGCTTGTGGCCCAGCGCTGCTCGCCACCGACAGCCAAGAGCACCAGGCAGTCGCCGCTCAATCTGTCGCCGTATGATCGGATGAAACGTTGGAGTGCGCGCGCTATATCTATGGTCCTGATGCGCATGTCATCCGACCTTCGCAGTCGGCCGGCCAACGCTGTTTCGTCCGCAAACCAGCCGCTCGGAAGACGCACCACCACCAAGAAAAAGACATTCGGTCGTCCCGCGCAGCGGTCTGTCCACGAACAGTCCGTAGTCGTGCACATTCCCTGTACACGGACCGGTCGTAGTCTGACATTGTCCACGCCGCTTCCTCTCACTGACCCGATCATTCCACTTACTGTCCGCGAGGAATTCTCGCACACCGTTCTCTCGACATTTTGTGTCGCACCTACACGGTCACGCGGCGACTTTGTGCTACCTCTGGTCGGATGATTCTGTTTCATAGGCTATCGACTGCGCGTGAAGCGGTGCCGGCGGATTGTATGGCTCGCTGCGCCCCGTCAATCTCTTGCTCGTTCCTGCGCTCCAAATTGACGGTGCTCGCTCCGCCAACGACCTGGCCCCTAAGACTTCACGCGCGGGCAATTCACTATCTGCAATTGAACCGGGCGTATTCAAAAAACGTGTCCAGCAGAAAATTGAGAATTTTGCGCAAGCAAAGCCAAAGGGAGATACCAAGGGATACTTCGGGCAAAGTCCGACATCTGCGAGCCCCGAAATTCCGACTTCAGGCGTGGTAATTTTGCTCGCGTGATTCAGAAGCAATGCAGAGCGATTGAACATGAACGAGCAAGCGTGCGCGCGGTTGCATGAATGAGCTAACGACTATTGGCGATAAGGACAGGGCGACACCGCTGCCGCGTTTGTATCTGCGCCCGGACGAAGCCGCGCGCGCCATAGGCGTTTCGCGGCGCACCCTGTCGGCATGGCAGGCGGCTCGCGTCATTGGCTTCCGTCGCATTGGTCGCACGATCCTTTTTTCCGTTGCCGACATCCAAGCCGCAGTTGACCGCTACCGCATCGCGCCCATCGGCGAGCCGAAGCCGCGCCACCAGCCAGCCGTGAGCGGCACGATCACAGCGCCGGTATCGGCCACCGGGAGTGGGCCGCCAACGCGCAAACACCGGATACAACGCATCGCACCTGAGTCAGCCATACCACCGACTGTCAGCGCATAAGCGCTAACACCGTCGCAATCACCATGAGCGCGACGATACCGTTTCCCGCACCACCGTTTGGCGTTCTAGCCACGATTACACCGCAGCCGTGTTTATCACTGCTGCCGCCACCGCCACTAGCCACTTGCGGCAGGATCACCAGCATCGCTACACAGCCACGTATTGCTTCCCAGCAGGCCGCCAGTGGCACGATCACGCTGATGACGTGCAATCAATTCACCGCCGAGGTCGTCTCGCATCGGATTTTTCAGCGGATTCTACTTGGCAAAAATTGGCAAAGCCATCGCTCTATCGCGCCATTCCTTGCCATTGGGCGCAAAACGGTCAATCGGCTTGCAACCCTTACTAAACAAGATGTTGCTGGATTTAGTGAGGAAAATATGAGGTCGTCAAAAAAGCCGTCTTTTGGTTTTCAAGACCGCCGCATTCAACCACTCTGCCACCTCTCCCAAGCGGGGCTGATCAGGCTCTGTCACTGGATGCAAAGGCCGAAGGCTTTATAAGCGCCCCTACCTTGGCGGTCAAGCTGACTGTGGGGCGCATGCGGGGAACATTGAGGGCGGTCGGCACGCCGACGGAGATCCGTGCACTCAACTGTCTCGGGGGGGGTGGCGATCGCGTCGCCACCGCAGCAGCCCCCGGCCATCATTTCGGCCGGGAGCCGCTCGGAAGTACCTGAACGGAAGCGAGTTAAGCCTTTTTCTCGCCCAGTCTAAACAAGGCGTAAACAATGGCTCCGCATGCTCCTGTCAGCAGCGTCAAGACCACAAACAGCATGCAGCCCTCACCGCGCTTGCGAATGTCGCGGAACACCAACACGGCAAACAATATATGGCTGGTGATCGTCAACCAGTACGCGACACGCAAAATCCGCATCGCATGCCAGAAGACGTTTTCCATCCCTTCGGTCAGGACCAACTTCTCGCGTTGAGGCTCCGGAGTGGGTGCTTGCGCACGAACAACCGGGGCGCTCACACTTAACATCCCGAGGGTCAGAACCAACAGCAGCGCGAACCACAATGAACCGTTCTTCATTTTGGATCCTCCTAGTTGTCAGCAGTATAGGAGCCCAAGTCCGATAACACCAGCCGAAAACGCGGGGCCCTGGCCCGCCTCCGCCGGACGGCCTGCAGGCTGGCAGCGCAGGGTCTCATTCCCATTCCGTGTGGAAAACGCCGGGGCCATCGGTGCGTTCGTAGGTGTGGGCGCCGAAGAAGTCGCGTTGGGCCTGGGTGAGGTTTTGCGGAAGACGTTCGCGCCGGTATGAATCGTAAAACGACAGCGACCCGCCCATGGCCAGCACCGGCACGCCCGCGCGGGCGGCCGTCGAGACGACGAACCGCCAATTTTCCTGCGCCTGCGCCACCCAGGCGGCGAATTCGGGGTCGAGCAACAGGTTGCCCAGTTCGGGATTGCGCTGGTAAGCCACCTTGATCTTGTCGAGGAACTGGGCGCGGATGATGCAGCCGCCCTTCCAGATGCGGGCGATCTCGCCCAGATGCAGGCCCCAGTTATATTGGTGCGACGCCTTGTGCATCACGGACATGCCCTGGGCGTAACTGCAGATCTTGGAGGCATACAGCGCGTCGTGCACCGCCGCGATGAATTTCTTCTTCGGAATGCGCTTGAGCGGCCCGGCGGGGGCGCTGAGGACTTTGGAGGCGGCCACGCGTTCGTCCTTGGCGCTGGACAACAGGCGCGCCTCGACCGCGGCGTTCATCGTGGGAATGGCGACATCGAGGTCGGCCGCTGTCTTCAACGTCCATTTGCCGGTCCCCTTCTGCCCCGCTTTGTCGAGAATGACGTCCACCAGCGGCTGGCCGGTCTTGTCGTCCTTCTTCTTCAACACCTTCGCGGTGATCTCGATGAGATAGCTTTGCAGCAATCCGTCGTTCCATTTCTTGAAGACGCGGCTGAGCTGTTTGGCGTCGAGGCCGAGGACGTTTTTCATCAGATCGTAGGCTTCGGCGATGAGCTGCATGTCGCCGTATTCGATGCCGTTGTGGACCATCTTGACGAAATGGCCCGAGCCGCCTTTGCCGATGTAGGTGCAACACGGCCCGTCATCGACCTGCGCCGCGATCTTCGTCCAGATCGGTTCAAGTTCGCGATAAGCGTCCGCGTCTCCGCCCGGCATCAGGCTCGGGCCCCATAACGCGCCCGATTCGCCGCCGCTGACGCCCGAGCCGATGAGGCGGATGCCGTCCTTCGCCAGGTCGGCCTGCCGCCGTTCGGTGTCTTCAAACCACGAATTGCCGCCGTCGATGATGATGTCGCCCTTCGCCAGAAACGGGCGCAGTTCCTGGATGACGGCGTCCACGGGCGCGCCGGCCTTGACCAGCAGGATGATCCGGCGCGGCAGTTTGATGGAATCGACAAATTCCTTGATGGCGTAGGCGGGCGCGAGGTTCTTGACCTTGGCGTTTCTCCCGACGAACTCCCTGGTCTTCTCCGCCGTGCGATTGAAGACGGCGATGCGAAATCCGTTGCGGGCAATGTTCAGCGCGAGGTTCTCCCCCATCACCGCCAGCCCGACCAATCCGACATCCGCTTGTGTTGCCATAGTCCCTCCGTTTTCGCCCCGTACCATGCCCTGAAACGTCCGTCATGGCAATCGTGTTTCAGCCAGACGGCTGTTGCGTGCGCGGCGGTCTGGTGTAGAAGATCAGCGCCAGCAGCGATAGCACGGCAAGCAGGGGGACCGCCATCCCCACCACCCTGATTGGGATTTTGAAGGGCGCGCCGGGGACCGCTTCCTGGTAAATGCTGTAATAGGACAACAAGAAAAGCAGATTGGAAAACACCCATGCGGAACACAGGACAACGGTGAGTTTGCCGTAGGCTGTCTCGCGCAGTTCCGGCGTGGAAAACCAGGTTTTCTTGTAGGGAATATTGACGAGCGCTACCGGCATCCGTCGCAGGAAGACCAGGGACACAACGATGGCCAGGTTCATGAACACGGCGATCCCCGCCAACGTTTTCAGAAACCCCGCCTTGTCCTGCCAGCCGTTGGGCACCCCCTGCGCGTCCCAATGCACGGCGAACCGTTCGGGCAACTGCCCATAGGTCGCCGCGATGAAGCCCGCTGCACCGAGCAACACCACCACCGCTATCACACCCGGAAACCTGGACTGTTTCATGGCCGTTTGATTGATTATTCTACATTTGTTGGCTCTTTTTGACCAGATCCAGCCTTCCCGGAAACATTTAAGGCCGTATTAGGTCGTATTAGGCCGTATTGACCCGTATTAGGCCAGGCGAGGGCGGGTTGGGTCGGAGCCACAGATACACACAGATGCACGCAGATGGAAGCGGCCACAAATGCACACGAATGGGCACGAATATGGGGATTTCTTCCACGGATTGCACAGATGCCCCGAAAATTTAAGGTTGGACTAGGTTTGACTAGGTGCGACTTGGTTTGACTAGGTCGGACTGGCCGGCCTGTCAGCGCGCTTCCAGTCGCCGCGCTAACCAGGCGCAACCCATGCGCCGCCACCGAAGCGGCATCGACCGCCGCCAGACGTATGCCCACTGCATATATCATTCTGCCCGTACGATAGCACGTTCCCGCCAT
The DNA here is from genome assembly GCA_963817685.1 of uncultured Verrucomicrobiae bacterium. Classification (GTDB taxonomy): domain Bacteria; phylum Verrucomicrobiota; class Verrucomicrobiia; order Palsa-1439; family Palsa-1439; genus CAWFPN01. Next base: position 140,953 of record CAWFPN010000010.1, read on the forward strand.
CCTGCAAGCGTTTAAACCGGTCCCCCCAGACACATGGGGAACATTTGCGAGTTCGACCGAAACGGCCGCCGCCAGTCTCAGTTTGACCGGGGCCTCGGCCTTTGGTATGAGGGTCAGTTGCGCGAGGCAACTGAATCATGGCGGCGCAACCCGCGCCGCGGAAGGTTCCGGGAAAGGATACATCATGAGAAACACAGATCGCCGCCTTCGACTTCAACTTCTCACAACGCTCGTCCTGGGAATGATCGCGCACGCGGCCTTTGGCCAGGTGTTTGTTGAACCGGCCAAACAGATCAGTTCGCTGCCGTTTACCATTTCCAAGCCGGGAACGTATTACGTCCAGGCCAACCTTACCGGCAAAAGCGGACAGGACGGAATCACGATCAACGCCAGTCAGGTGACCGTCGATCTGCAACGGTATGTTCTCCGGGGGGTCCCGGGCTCGGGTGTGGGGATTCGGGTGGGCGACAACCTTGGCTTCGTCACCATTGAAGGCGGCGTCGTGGCAAATTGGGGGAGCCAGGGAATCTATTCTCCCAACTCGAAACCGGTCATCAACGGCACGTCAGCCGATGACAACGGAACAGGCGGCATCGTCGTGGAAGGCGGCAGCGTGGTGGAGAACCTCTCGGCGGATTCCAATACGGGCGATGGAATCGACCCGGGCGACGGCAGCATCGTGCGCGGGTGCTATGCCCACACCAACACCGGCACGGGAATCAACGCGGGCCTGAATTGTGACATCTCCAGTTGCATCGTCACCGCCAACACGGGAGGCGGCATCATCGTCTCTGATAACAGCCAGGTCAGCGGGTGCACCGTCAGCGCCAACGGCAACACCGGCATCCAGGGCGGCGCTTACTGCCTGGTGAGCGGCTGCATGGTGGTTTCCAATGCGGGCGACGGGATCGCGATCACCGACAACGGCAACGTGGGTAATTGTCTCTCCTTCCAAAACGCCGGCAACGGTATCACCACGGGTAATTTCAGCCCTGTCGCCAACTGCACGGCCAGGAACAATCAAGCCAACGGCATTTCCGTCGGCGGCAGTTGCGTTGTCGACGGCAGCATCTGCCTGTCCAACGGCATGGCCAGCGCCGCCGGCATCCTGGCGACGGGCAACGGCTGTTCGGTCCACAACAATGGCCTGATCGGCAACGGTGTGGGCGTCAAGGTCACCGGCACCGCCTGCACGATCTTCCAAAACCACGCCCACGCCAACACGCTGGGCAACTACATCATCGCCGGCGGCAACGATTTCGGCCCCACCGGCACCGTCGCCACTTCCACCAGCCCTTGGGCGAATATTTCGTATTGAGCGGACAACCAGCACGCCGCGGCGGCTTGAGCCAAGCCGCCCTTGTATCTTCGATTGGTGGTATTCTCGCCTTTGGTTTCCCACAGGAGTGGGAGCAGCAGAGCGGCCCTTGGGGGGCATGCCCCCCAAGGGCGCGGCGCGGACGAGATCGTAGTCGCCCTCGGTTCGGTTTGCGCCTGCCCGTTGGTAGCCAGATCCGTCCGCGCTTTCTGTTGCTAAACTCGAACAGTTGCCAGAGCGGTCATCGGCCCCCTGGGCGCCGCGACCTGCTCGCATCGCAAGGAGGAGTCTAACCAATGTCATCGCCCCTCGTCTATGTCGGAATGGATGTTGCCAAAGCCACGCTGGATCTGTGTGCCGTGGGCTCCGCCCAAGCGCAGCACCGCCAGCTGCCCAATGATGCCAAGGGCCATCGCGCCCTGTTGCGCTGGTTGCGCCCCTTCGGCCAGGTCCAGGTCGTCTGTGAAGCCACCGGCGGTTATGAACGCGCTGCCGTCGTGGCGCTGCAGCAGGCGGCCATCCCCGTCAGTGTCGTCAATCCGCGCCAGGCCCGCGATTTCGCCCGCGCGCAAGGCCGGTTGGCCAAAACCGACCGCATCGATGCGCGGGTTCTGGCTGAGTTCGGTCAACGGCTGCAGCCTTCGGCCACGGCCGTTGCCAGCCTGGCCCAACGTCAATTGGCCGAATTGGTGGCGCGCCGCCAGCAAGTCCAGCAGTTGCGCACAGCCGAACACAACCGCTTGGAGCACACCGTCCACCCGGCGCTTCGCCGCCAGGTGCGTCGTCATCTGCTGGGACTGGATCGCCAGCTCCAACAACTCCAAACCTGGATTGCCGAGTTGGTCCAAGCCCAGCCCCTGCTGGCCCAAAAGGTAGCGCGGCTGTGTCAGGTCGGCGGTGTGGGCCACATTACGGCTGTCGTGTTGCTGGCCAGCATGCCGGAATTGGGCACGCTCAATCGCCGGCAAGCAGCCGCCTTGGCCGGAGTAGCGCCGTTGAATCGTGACAGTGGGCCTCGTCGGGGCCACCGGCTCATCGGAGGCGGCCGGGCCGTGCCACGGCGGGCATTGTACATGGCTGCCCTGGTCGCGGCCTATTCCAACCCTCGATTCAAGCAGTTCTATCAACGACTGCGCGCCGCAGGCAAAGCGCCGAAGGTGGCGCTGGTGGCCGTGATGCGCAAGCTCATCATCCTGCTCAATCACCTGCTCAAAACCCCAGAATTCCAACCCACATGAAAAGACAGTTGCTACCAACAACCCGAAAACGACCGCAATTCGGTCTTTGGTAGGGCGCGTTCGCCGAACGCGCCGTCTGAAGGCTACGCACAACTTTGGAGAACGTCAGTTAATGGGCTTGCTCACAATTCCGAGCAAGTCATTCGGCTCTGACTGTTCGTACACCTCTTTGGTTCCTTTGACTTCAACCGTGATCCAATGAGGATACGTAGCCCCGGGAATTTCGTGGCGTAATGAGTCGGGGTGCCAATACCCATAGCCGGTTTCCTTCTGAATCGTTTGGAAAATCCATCGGCGTTTATCCCGCACTACGAATCGCATTTCCCACTCGGACCTGGTCGTGGCGTCGTATTCTACGATGGTAACGCTAATCTGGTCTCGGCGCGCTCCGTTTGGGACCACAACCCAGGATGGCAACGGAGAGTCGTCTCTGAGACGAAAAATCGCCTCCGGAGGGGTGCAAGACGCAGCGAAACCCAAGAGAAGCAGCAAGAACAAAAGGCGCTTCATTTTCAACCGGTTTCAATACGGCAACGGAAATCGCGCCGTTAGCGCCCGCACCTTTTCCTTCACGCTGGCTTGCAACGTGGTGTCTTCTGGCCTCTCCAGCACTTCGTTGATCAGGGCGGCGATTTGGTCCATCTCGGGTTCTTTCATGCCGCGGGTGGTCACGGCGGGGGTGCCGAGGCGGATGCCGCTGGTGACCAGCGGTTTTTCGGGGTCGTAGGGGATCAGGTTTTTGTTCACCGTGATGCCGGCTTTGTCGAGGGATTCCTGGGCGATTTTGCCGGTGAGTTTCTTCGGGCGCAGGTCGACGAGCATGAGATGGTTGTCGGTGCCGCCGCTGACGATGCGGTAGCCGAGCGCGGCCAGGGCGGCGGCCAGGGCCTTGGCGTTTTTGACGATCTGGCGCTGGTAATCCTTGAACTCGGGTTTCATCGCTTCGAGGAAACAGACGGCTTTGGCGGCGATGATGTGCATCAGCGGGCCGCCCTGGATGCCGGGGAACACCCAGGTGTCGATTTCCTTGGCGTATTTCGCCTGGCACAGGATCAAGCCCGCGCGCGGGCCGCGCAGGGTCTTGTGCGTGGTGGTGGTGACGAAATCGGCGTAGGGCACGGGGCTGGGATGCACGCCGGCGGCGACCAGGCCGGCGATGTGCGCCATGTCGACGAACAGCAGCGCGCCGACGCATGTCGGCGATCTCGCGCATGCGCCGGAAATCGATGACGCGCGGGTAGGCGCTGGCGCCGGCGGTGATCATTTTCGGTCGGCATTGTTTGGCCTGCTCGGCGAGCTGGTCGTAATCGATGCGTTCCGTAGTCCTGGCGCACGCCGTAATGGACGACCTTGTAGAACTTCCCGGAAAAATTGCGCGGGCGAGCCGTGCGTGAGATGGCCGCCGTGGGCCAGTTCCATGGTGAGGATGGTGTCCCCGTGCTGGAGCGTGGAGAAATAGACGGCCATGTTGGCCTGGCTGCCGCTAGTGCGGTTGGACGTTGGCGTGTTCGGCGCCGAAGAGTTGTTTGGCGCGGTCGATGGCCAGTTGTTCGACGATGTCGACGTATTCGCAGCCGCCGTAATAGCGTTTGCCGGGGTAGCCCTCGGCGTATTTGTTTGTCAGCACCGAGCCGGCGGCTTCGAGGATGGCGGGCGAGGTGAAATTCTCGCTGGCGATCAGCTCGATGTTTTCCTGCTGGCGGCGTTTCTCGCGCTGGATGGCGTCGAAGATTTCGGGATCGGCCACGGCCAGGGCGGACGTGCGTTTCACGGGAGCGGGGGCGGTCAGGGGCGGGTTGTCCATTTGTTTTACGCGCCGCTCGTGGCGGCCTCCTTCAAATTTCGTGTTCAGCCAGACGTCCAGGATCGCCTTGGCCCTTTCATTGTCAATATCCAGCGCGGAGAGCACGAGGATGTTGGCGTCGTTGTGCTCGCGGCTCATCCGGGCCCAGCGTTCGTCGTTGACCAGCGCGGCGCGCGCGCCGGGGATGCGGTTGGCGGCAATGCTCATGCCGATGCCGCTCTTGCAAATCAGCACGCCGCAGTCAAACGCTCCCGAGGCGACTTCCTTGGCCACGAGAAAGGCGTACTCGGGATAATCAACCGATTCCGGGGAATGCGTGCCGAAATCGGTGAACTGGCAGCTGTGCTGCGCCAGCCAGTCCTTGAGGGCCTCTTTCATGTGGAAGCCGCCATGGTCGGCCCCCAGGGCGACGCGGCGGGGCTGCGCGGGGTCGGCGGCGACTTCCGCGGCGGTCTTGCGCCCGGCGGCTTCGGTCTGCTGGATGAATTCCACAATGCCCGGCAAGGCGGCGCGGATCTGGTCGCGGGTGCGGCGGTAGACCTCGATGGACTGGCCGATGGGATCGGAGATGTCCTTGCCGATGACTTCGGTGTCTTCGAATTCGCGGACCACGAAGGTCTTTTCGGCGGCGGCCGGGTAAATGGCATGGATGGCGTCCTGCTGCTGGCGCGTCATGGTGAAGATGAAATCCGCCTGGTCAACCAGCGGCACGCGCAGCGCCTGGCTGCGGTAATAGGAGATGTCGATGCGCAGTTCGTCCATGACCAGCACGGCGAACTCGCTGGGCGCCTGTCCGTCCATCGCGCCGAGGCCCGCCGAGACGATCTGGGTGTCCTCCCGCTCCTTGAGCAGGTCCCGCATCAGGCCTTCGGCCATCGGGCTGCGACAAACGTTGCCCGTGCATACAAAGAGAATTGTCTTCATGATCACTGCCCGCCGCCGCTTCCGCGCCGCGTCCTCACTGCGACGTGAGCAACACGCGGATGCCCTTGAGAATGTCCACCGCCCTCTGCAACACGACGTCGCTGACCTTCTGGATCTCGCCTTCGTCCTCGCTGCCCGGCGTCGCGCTGTTGGTGCCCACCGCTTCGCCGCGGAAGGACTTGACCAGTTCCGCCTCGGACATGATCCGGGTCTCGTGCGGGCGCAAGGTGGCCGTCAGCGTCAAATTCGTCGCCGAATGCAGCACGGCGTCCTGTTCCGTCTTCGCGTCGATCTTCACGGGAATGTCCGGCGTGATGCCGGCGGGAAATATCTCATGCTCGCCGGGCAACTCGATCTTGGCCGTGGCCACCCGCAACACGCGGTTGGTGCCCAGGACGATGTCCTCCCAGGCGACGGCGGAGCCCGCCGTTTTGCCGCCGACGAGGATGCCGCGGTCCTGCGCGTGCAACACGCCCGCCAGGGCCTCGGCGCTGCCCCGGGTCCGGCCATTGACCAGCACCATCAACGGCGCCGCGCTCAGCTCCGGCGCGACGACGTGCGGCGTCGTGACGGCCTGGAACGTTTCCGGCGCGCCCTTTGACGTCTTCAGCGTGAACAATTCCTGGTTCGGCGCGACGAAACGGCTGGCCACTTCCGCCGCGGCGGCGTAGTTCGTTCCGTCGGCGTAGCGCAAGTCCAGCACGTACCCCGCGACCTTTGCGTCCGCGAACGCGCGCAATTCTCCGTCGAGCGCGGAGACGGTGTTCTCCGTGACGTCGGCCAGGCGGATGTAACCGATATCGGGATTGATGATTTCGGCGCGGGCCAGCGGTTCGTTGGTGCCCGGGACAAGCTCGATGGCCTGGACGGCGTTTGATTTCGCCTCGGCGGCGGTCATGATTTGCGCGCCGCGTCCGAGGGCCTGCAGGATCCCGCCGACGGTCGCGTCGTTGAGAAGCTTCTCGTCGAGCTTGTCGTGGTCGACGTAGTTCGCCTTCAACAGGTCGATGATCTGCGTGGTCTGGCCCAGCTCGGCCTCATTGGTGGCGGCCAGCGTCCGGCTGGACCGGCCCATGGCGGCCAGCAGCAGGCAAATGGAAATAGTTACGGCAATTTTCTTCATGTTATCTCGCCCATCCTTCACTTCTGTGCGCCCGGCGCCACGCCCAGCGCGCGGGCGGCAATATCGCGCCGATACTGCGCGCCGTCAAAACGAATCCGTGCCGTCCCTTCATACGCCCGCTGCGCCGCCTGCGCGAGGGTCGGGCCCAGCGCCGTCACTCCCAGGACCCGCCCGCCGTCGGTGACGGTCCGGCCCGCGGCGTCCAGTTTCGTGCCGGCGTGGAACACCGTCACGTTAGCCAATCCCGCGGCCTCTTTCAATCCCTCAATCGGCATGCCCCGCACGAACGCGCCGGGGTAACCCCCGGCCGCCATCACCACGCAAACCGCCGCTTCGCGTTTCCATTTCCAGTCGAGCGCGTCGAGCCTGCCTTCCGTCGTCGCCAGCGCCGCCTCGGCCAGGTCGAAGTCCATGCGCGGCACCACCACCTGCGTTTCGGGGTCGCCGAACCGGCAGTTGAATTCCAGCACCTGCGGCCCGTCCTTGGTGAGCATCAACCCGGCGTACAGGACGCCCCGGTATTGAATGCCCTCGGCCCGCAGACCGTCCAGCGTGCGATTGAAAATGTCGTTGATGGCGGCGTCCAGGTCCGCGCCCACCACGGGCGTGGGGGAATAGGCGCCCATGCCGCCTGTGTTCGGACCGCGGTCGCCGTCGAACACGCGTTTGTGGTCCTGGGCCGGCGCGAGAAGGCGAAATGTTTTGCCGTCCACCAGCGCCATCACGGACACTTCTTCGCCGGCCAGGCATTCCTCGATGACCACCTGCGCGCCGGCCGCGCCGAAGCTCTTGCGGACCATGATGTCCTCGATGGCCGCCTCCGCTTCCGCCATCGATTGCGCGACAACAACGCCTTTGCCCGCCGCCAGACCGTCGGCCTTGACGACGGCCGGGCTGGTGCGTTTGCGGACGAACGCCCGGGCGGCGTCCGCGCGGTCAAAGATTTCCGCGGGAGCGGTCGGCACGCCGTATTTGAGCAGCAGGCGCTTGGAGAAGACCTTGCTGCCTTCCAGTTGCGCCGCGCGCTTGGACGGCCCGAACACGCGCAGGCCCTTGGCCTGAAAAGCGTCCACGATACCCGCGCACAGGGGCGCTTCGGGGCCGACGAGGGTGAGATCGATCTTTTTTTCCAACGCGAACGCCGTCAGCGCGTCGATGTCGCCGGCCGCCAGGGGGACGCATTCGGCCAGCCCGGCGATGCCGGCGTTGCCCGGCGCGCAGAACAGGCGCTGCGGGCCCGGGCGTTGCGCCAGTTTCCAGACCAGGGCATGTTCGCGTCCGCCGCTTCCGATCACGAGGATGTTCATAAGAGTTGCGGCGAGACTGTAGGGGAAAGACGCGGTGACGGCAACGCCGAAAGCGCGACGGCGGGGAGCGCCGCCGGGTCAGTGTTTCGTGGCGTTGATGACCACCGCCCGCTTGTCGCTGTCCCTGCCGACGAATGTCACCTTGGTGTACAGCGCATTGAATTTGCCGCTGAACGACGAGGTGACGATGCCGGACGATCCCAGATCGCGGATGGCGTAGCCGTTGGCCTGGTGGTTTGCCGCCACGATCAACGCCCCGGAAACCGTGAACGTGCCGCTCGGGCCTGTCCCTGTTCCCGCCAGATCAAACCAGCCCGGCATGTTCGTCGAGGCCGCGATGGTGTCGTCCTCAAAGAATTTTGTGCCGTGCGTGTGCACTTCGCCCGACCACGTGCCGTCGATCACGGGGACCGTTCCCGCCGGTTGGCCCACCAGCCCGATCCGGTGGTTCTCGGACGTCGCGATGCCGACCAGCTTGACGCCGCCGGGCAAGGTGATGACGACCGTGCCCGCGACCGCGCCGGCGGGCAGGGACTGGGTGTAGCCGCCGACCACCTGGCCTTTGCTGTTAAAATCCCACGTGCCCGAAATCGTGAATGGCCCAAAGGACTTGAGCGATATTCCGTACCCGGTCCAGACGAAATTGTTCGACGTGTTTGAGAACGTCAGATAGGTCAGCCCCCGGTCCGCGCCGTTCCAGGTCACCGCCCAAATTCCCACAGGCGAATTTGTCACCTGGGCGCTGACGCGGGCGGGAACAAAAGACACCAATCCAAGCAATAGTGATGAGACGACAAGTGTACGCATTGTTGCCGGCCTCCATTCCGGCTTCAATTCAAGCCCCAATCAAGCGCATCTCCCGGAAAAAATCAACAAGGAAATCGCCACGGCCAGTCATTTCATTGGGTTTTCCCGGCTTGGGCGGCCAGAGCGAGGGCAAAGTTTTGGCGTGCCTGTTCATCGTTGGGACTCAGCCGCAACGCCTCGGAAAACTGCGCGATCGCCTCATCCAATCTTCCTTCTTTTTGCAGGGCCACGCCAAGACTGTTGCGCAGTTCTGCCGAGGCGGGCCGGATCCGCAACGCCTGCTTGTACTGCTGGATTGCCTCTGCGAACCGGCCAACGAGGGCCAGCGCCGCGCCGAGGTTGCTGTGCGCTTCCAGGTAGCCGGGATCAATCCGTACGGCCTGCTGGAAATGCACAATGGCTTGGTCGACCTGTTTGCCGCGCATGAGGGCAACACCCAGGTTGTATTGCGTCACCGAGCCGCCGGGGTCGAGTTCCAACGCCCGGTTGTATTCGGCGATTGCTTCCTCGATCCTGCCGGATTGCGCCAGGGCGACGCCCAGTTGGGTGCGCATGCGGGCATCGTCGGGGCGCAGTTGCACCGCCTTCTGGTACTCGAGAACGCCGGCCTGCGATAAACCGCCCCGCAACAGCACTTCGCCCCAATTGAAATGCGCGCCGGCATTCAAGGGATCGAGCGTCAGGGCCCGTTGAAACGCCACGATAGCCTGCTGTGTTTGGCCCCGTTTGGCGAGCACGTATCCCAGGTTATTGTGCGCCTGGCTGTCACCCGGATTGAGCCGCACCGCCTCCTGACATTGCCAGACAGCTTCCGTCAACCTGCCATCGCCGGCCAGCAGAAGGCCGAGATTGCCGTGCGCCATCCAACTGTCCGGATTCTTCTGGAGCGTATCGCGCCAGAGCGTCTCCGGACTTTGAAACGCCTGGCACCGTTGCCAACTTAACGCACCGAGGATGATGAGAACAGGCGCGGCGACCGCGATCAACGCCGCCCGGTTTCGGAGCACCACGCCAGCCCCCGCTGCAGCCAGCGCGATGAGACCCATGCTGGCCAGGTATTGAAAATGATCGGCTACATACGAAAAGTGCATGTAATACAAGCTGAAGAATGCCGGCACCGGCGCCGTCATTCCCACAAAATACGCCGCCGCTGCCCACGGCCCCTTGCCCCAGCGCCGGCGCATCAACCACACCGCCAACAACGCCGCCACCGTTGCCAGCGGAAACAGCCATTGCGACCACACCGACGCGTCGACCCGCCAGCGCGGGTAGCCGAAAATCAAGGGATGCGGCCAGAGAAGCTTTCCGGCATAAAACCACACCACCCGGCCCGCCACCAGACAGCGCTCGGCCAGGCTCATCTGCCATTCCGGGCCCACGGCGCCCACGTCATGTTTCTCCACCCAGGCCGTTACCAACACCAGCGGCGTGGCCAGAAAGAACAGGGCCAGCGGCCACGCGTCCTGGCGCCGCACTCGGCCCTCCTTCCACCAGATCAACACCAGCAACACCAGTGGCAGAGAGACGGTCGATGTTTTGCTGAACAGCGCGCACACAAACAGGGCCAACGCCAGCCCATAAGACCGTCCGGAGTGCGGGCCGCCGCGCCGGTACTGCAGATACGCCAGCGCCGACGCCAGGAAACAGGCGCCCGACAACACGTTTTTCAGTTCCGTGACCCAGGCGACAGATTCGACATGGACCGGGTGGACCGCAAAAAGCAACGCCGCCAGCCACGCGCCGGGAACAGAAAGGCTTTCCAACAGAATTCCCAACAACACGGCATTCAGTGCGTGCAACAGGACGTTGACGAGGTGATAGCCCCACGGTTGCAGGCCCCACAAATGATATTCGATCCAGAACGCCGTATAGGTGAGCGGATAGTATTGTTGTGAGGCGTGAGGGTTGGTCCAGATCTCTTTCAACCCGTGGACAGAGCGCAGCGCCCCGTTCTCCACGATGTTCTGCCGATCGCTCCAGACGAACCCATCACGCAGGGCAGGGAAATAGCCGATGACCGTCACCAGAAAAACCAGCCCCGCCCACAGTCGAATTTGTTTCCAAAAGTCCATCATTGTCGCCATCCGTTTAACGATCAGTGGGCTTCCAGCGGACTACCGTTGGTGCGCAGTGCCAGGAGGATGGTGGTGTCCGGGATGACGCGTTCCTCGTAGCTGTTGTGAGACTGATTCAAGTAATCAATCACGGCCTGGATTTGGGCCTCGGAGTACTGACCCCGCAGCATAATCAGCGAAGGAGGGCGCCGCCGCAACTCCGCGTCGTATCCGGCACGCCGGAACTGTTCGCCGTAAGGACCTGGAGCCAGCGCCGGCATCCATTGCTCCAGGCCGTCCTGTTTGCCGGGCATGATGTCGGAGACCACCTTGAAAAACGTATCCCGCCGGAAGATGGGATGCAGATCCAACGTCGCGACGACGAACCCGTCCGGCGGCACGTGCTGCAGGAGCCATTCGATCCTGCGATCCTGATCGGCGCGATTGATTCCCCCGACTTCGTTCGGGTCGGTCTTGCCTGTCAGCGCCAGTTCGGTGGCCGTGACGCCCAACACGCAAAGCGCCAGCGCCAGCTGAACGCTACGGCCGCACCGGGCGCCGAGTTGCGGCAGGTAACGGGCTGGAAACCAGGCGGCCAGCAGCAACCACGAGGCGAGGTATTGTTTCCACGGTTTAGCGGTCGTGGCCAAGGCCAGGGCCAGAAAAAGCGCGATGGCGACCGTTAGCACACCGGGAAGCTGGCGTTGGAGGATTGACAGAACGGCACAGGCGGCCAGTCCGGCCAGAACGTATGCGAGCAGCAGAGGGTGTCGTAGTAACACATGGGCCAGCCCGAATTGAAACGCTTGGGCTTTCTGGGCGGCGGCGTTGTAGAGCACCGTCATTTCCCAAGCGCGGTCGAGTGGAATTTTCATGCTGGTTAACATGAGGATTCCGCCAAGCAACGCCGCGCCAAACCCGACGCAGATGGCCAGCGCCCACGACCAAATCCGAGGGACGTTGCGGCCGTGCATCGCCAGGGCCACTCCCGCCAACAGAAGGGGAAACAGCGCATACTTGGTGTTGACCAGCAGCGCGGCACCGATACTCAAGCCGCCGGCGTATGCCACGGGCTTGCTCCGGGCGGCGTGACACCGGAGCAGGACAAGACCGCCGAATAACAGCGCGTTGGCCAGCGCGTCGGGGCGGAATTCGATGAGGAAGTGCATCGCCGGCTGGCTGAATACGACCAGGCTCAAACACGCCGCCGCCCACAGCCGTTGCCCCGGCGGTTGATCGTGACAGATCAGCGCGCCGAGACAGCCGATGGACACCAGGTTGAGCGTCAGGCTCAACCCACGCAACGCCAGCAGCGCCTCCGGGGTTTGCGGCAAGGCCCGCATGACCGGCCACAGCAAGATCCAGAAGAACGGGAAATGGTTGGCCGCAAAATCACGATAGGGAACCTGGCCGATGGACACCAGCCAGGCCAGGTGCGCGTGGCTGAGTTCATCGTAATTATAGCTGCGCACCCACATCAGCCGGACCAGCATCCCCAGCCCGATCAGTCCGATCAGTCCGGCCAATCCAATCAAAAAACGGGCAAGCCAATTCGTGGCCCGGCTGTCCCGCAACGCATGGGAGCTTGCCACAGCGCAGTGACGAGAAGGTATAAGCGCCATCGCTGCAACGATACCCGAACCCTGCCGAACTGACAACCAGGAGATAACCAGTCAACCACAGCCTTGCGGGCGCGAATTGATCGTCACGCTGCCGTTCAGTGTGTTTGCCGTGCTTGCGCGGCGACGGCGTGCTCTAAGTTTTGACGGGCCTCTGGGAAATCCGGCTTCAGTCGTAGCGCTTCGGAAAACTGCGCGATTGCCTCGTCGAATCTTCGTTGCTGTGCCAGGGCCGTCCCCAGATTGTTGTGCGCCCGGGCCCAATCGGGTCTCAGTTGCACGGCTTCCTGGAGGTGCCCAGTAGCTTCTGCAAACCTGCCGACCCTCGATAGCGCAACGCCCAGGGTCGCTTGCGCCAGAGCATCCCGCGGCGCGATACCGACGGTGCGATCCGCATATGCAACCGCCTCCTGGATCCGATTCTGGCGCAGGAGTGTCTCCGCGAGCATCCCGTTGGCAAACTCCGAATCCGGGAACTGTACCAGGACGGCCCGCCACAGTGATTCATCACTGCGCCAAATGGGGATTCGGCTGCACGTGATGGAGGCAAAGGAGCCCAGTTCGCATACGAGCAGACAAGCCGAGATGGCTCGAAGGGCCGTCGAGCTGCGTCGCCAGGTCCAGAGGATGGCGCCGGCTGCCAATAACAGCAACGGCACTATTGCCTGGTAGGCGTAACGGCCCGCTACCGCTTGCCCGCCAGTTTGGACGAGTCCTGCAACGGGTGCGATTAGCACGAAATAGGCTCCCCAACCGGCTGCCAGCGCCGGCGTGCGTTGCCTGCGCCAGACACTGAAGAGCGTGACGAAACCGACAGCCAGCCCCAACATCAGCACCAGCGGCAGAGGCCGTGATAGCGCCCAGCTCAAGGGATAGTAGGCAGATAGCCCAGCAGGCCAGACGAGCTTACAAGGGTAAAAGGCCAGACTTTGCGCCATCAGGGAAATCCGTTGCAACGGCCCGACCGCTCGCAGGGGCGCCATCAGCCCCCCGGTGTGCGACTCGCTCACGATGGTCGCCACCATGACTGCCGCTGCCAGCGCAACCATAACTACCTTCTCTCGCAGCAGCCGGCACCAACCTGTCTGCTCCGGTCGCCGCAGCGGAAAGTAATCGATTGCCACCATTACGAATGGAAATGAGATCGCCATCGGCTTGCAGAGCAGCGCCGCCGCGTATAGCGCCCACACCGTCCATCGCCGTGCGCCTGCGACATGCGCCCACAGGCAGCCGACTCCGAACGCCATACACATCAATTGAGTCCGGCCTGACATCCATGCCACTGATTCCACCTGGAAAGGGTGCACGGCAAATACCACTGCGACAGCCCAAGCCATTAGCATCCGCTCGCCCGGCGTTGAGGAGGTCTTTCCCAGTAGCGTCCAAAGGAAACCGAACACGAGCGCGGCGTTGAGCGCGTGCCAGGCAACACTGGTCGCATGATGTCCGGCGGGGAGCGTCGCGAAGAGTTGGTAATCCAAGACGTGAGACAAGCGCGGCAGCGGCTGATAATACGGCTCCGTGCAAGTAAACGCCCATTTTGCCGCGTCCCAACTGAACCCTCCCAGCCGGGCCGCCTGCTGCAGATATTCGTCGTCGTCCATGTGGGTCAGAAACCCGCCATGGATGCTGGGCCAATAAAGCCAGAGCGTGCCTGCAAAAATCGCAAGCGCCAATCCGATCAACTTTGTGCGGCTGACTTTCACCTAACTCAGGAACGCTCGGTTCTCACGAATCCAAGCACAGGTCCCGGGTGAAGACAATAACGAACACTAACAACAACACAAAGCCAGTTGATGTAAAGTTCCCATCACGGGCAGGAGTTGATCGCGACGCTGGCGCAAATGCCGGTGCTGCAGCCTGCGGCTGTGGTTACCGTTACACACAGATCTGCGGCTGAGTTGGTGCTGCTGGAGGCCGACCAGGTAATGCTGGATGTGTCCTGGCCGGTGATGATTGTGCCATTGGTGACCGACCAACTGTAGTCGGCGCACTCATAAGGGACAGCCGTAAACTGGAAGACGTTGCCGTTGCCCGTGCCGTAGAAGGTTTCCGTACTGCTCTGCACGACGGAGCTGCCCGGCGTGGCGCTGCTGGAACCGGTGAGGATCGGCACACCGTTGGTATTATAATCGGCAATCGCCGCAAACTGTCCCGAAGGGCTGATTGTAAACACCGTGCCAAAGCCCTCCAAGCCCGTGTTCTCATTGATCAGGTTCAAATTCCCCCCCGCAGTGGTCGTGCCATACAAATACCCGCTATTGCCCAGAAACAGGCCGGTTTCAGGGATGCCGCCGTCCGCGTAGCCGGTAAAGATATACACAGTTGTGAATGTGCCGTTGGAACTGACGTTGAACACGGTGCCAAAACTAATGGGGCCGTTGCGGACCTCATTCGTGCCGCCGGAAGAGGTGGTGCCGTAGTAATTCCCATCCGTGCCCTGGACCACTCCAGCGTACGGATGTGCGCCATCCGTGCCCCCAGTGAAACTATACAGTGTGGTGAATGTCCCCGTGGAGGAGACTTTGAACACCGAGCCGTTGCTGCTCGTGCCGCCACCAAAGGTCGTCCCGTAGAAATAGCCATCGCTTCCCTCGAACAACGATGAGGAAGGAGCGGCGTTCTGACCGCCTGCGAATTGATGAAGGGTTGTCAAGGTGCCCGCCGTGGTGATCTGGAAGGCAGTCCCCGTGGTAAGGTTGCCGGCCAAGTAGGTGATCCCATACATGTTTCCGTCGGTTCCTAGGATGAGAGGAGCGCCTGGAGTGAAGCCATCTGAATCGTTTGAGGCAAAACCTAACAGGGTTGTGACGACGCCGCTGGGTGTCATTTTAAACACACTGCCAGGCCCGAAGAGATACCCAACCGTCGTCCCGTAAAAATTCCCATCATTGGCCTGGATGATCCCTGTGGGACCGGAACTGTCGGTGTTGGTAAACAGGAAAAATGTAAACACGCTCGTCAGTGTGCCCGAGGGGGTGATCTTGAAGATTGTGCCATAGCCGTTACCGCCGGTCATGTCAGTCCCATAAAAATTGCCGTCGTTGGCCAGGATCAGCCCCGATGTGCCGGTGATCGGGCAGCCGCACAGCACGTTGACTTGAACGGGGCTGGGCAGGACCGCGTTCACCTGGGCGGTGTTGGTCGAGCTGGCGCAGACCAATGTCGGACTGCTGAACAACGTAACCGGCGGCGCCGTCACTGCCAGATACGCTACGCTGGAAGTGGCGGAGCGGCTGCAGGTGTCGGCGACGATTACGTCGTAATTGCCGGAATTGCCGGGCGCGGCGCTGCTGATGGTGAAACTGGCGGTCGTGTTGGTCAACGATTGGCCGCCATTCGATCCCATCACCCAGCCGCCATTATACGCCGGATCAGCCGCGTCATCGGATTTGGCGCCCACGCTCGCCAGATTGAAGTACAGGTCGTGAATCGTGCCTGTGCCCGCGTCGAAATTGAACAACCGCATCCGGTCGATCAGGTTGCCGGCGACGCCTTCCAGCGTGCCGGTGATCGTCTTGGGCAGGCCGCCGATGCTGTTGGTGCCCGCCGCGCTGACGACCAGCGAGTACGAGTCGACGCCCGTCAGCGTAAACGCCAGGTTCAGGCCGAGAGGGGTCCAGCCGATGCCGGTGTCCCGCGTACCGCTGTTGTCGTTGATCGAATAATCGCTGTTGCCGCCGCCGAAGAAGAATTCGAATCGGTTCGTGTTATTGGAGTCACGCAGACCGAATCCGACGGATTCTCCAGTATCGACATCGTTGTTTTCCATATCGACGGCGAAGGTCTGGTTCGATTGAAGGGGATCGTTGAACAGCCGGATTGCTTCACTCAGGTTACCGTTGTTGGCATACAGACCCCAGGAGCTGCCGCCGGTATCGATGTTACCTCCGAGACCCGGAGCGGTGGAACTGCCGATAAAGAAGCCGCCATTCGAGCCGTTCGTGGCGGTGGTATGAAGTTGCCAGCCGCCGCCGACGCCGGTAAACAATCTGTTGACGTATTGAGGATCCCCGGCATTGTCCGACTTGATTATAATATTGTTGCCGGGACAGTCAGCCGCCGTCAGCTGCAGGCTGTTGAAGTACAGGTCATACGCAGAGCCGGAACCGGCAAACGCGTTGAACAGACGCATCTGGGTGATGGCCGAGCCGCTGACGCCTTCCAACGTGCCACTGATCGTATTGGTCGAGGCGTTTGCCAGGCGAATGATCGTGGCAACATAGGAATCGGCGTTGGTCAGCGTTACCTGGATGATCAAGCCGTTGGTGGTATAGCCCACGGGAGTCACGCCGCCAACGTTGTTGGCATCGTTGATCAAATAATTCGTGCCGCCGCCGGTGAAGAAGAACTCGAACCGATTGGTGCCGTTGGCGTCCTGAAGGCCGAACCCCACGCTGGCGCCGGTGCTCACGAAGCCGTTTGCCATATTGATCGAGACGGTCTCGTTGGTGGGCAGCGCGTTGTTGAAGGGACGCACCGCCGAGGCAATCTGCCCGCTATTGGCGTAGAGCTGCCAGGACGCTCCGGCGGTGTCGATGGCCGTGCCCGAGGCCTGGATTGCTTCGCCATTCTGGGTGGTGCTCGTGCTGGTGTTACTGATCGCCCATGGACCAAATCCACCCCAGCCGGCCCCGTTGCGCCGCCAAGTGTAACTGAGGCCAGTCCCGCTGCCGGTGACCGATTCGGCCACGGAACTGCCCAAACACACCGCCTGGTTGACCGGCTGCGAGCTGATCGACGGGGCCGCCGTGCCGCAAACAAGCGAGATGCTGTTGAAATAGGCGTCGTACTGACTGCCGCTGCCGGCGTTATAGTTATAAAGATACGCTTGCGTGATCCCGCTGCCGGAAACACCGCCCAGCGTGCCGGTAAACGTGTTGGTGGTGGTGGTGCCCACGACCACCACGCTCAGTGAATATTTGTTGGTGTCCGTCAGCGTGAACGAGAGGTTCAATCCGACAGCCGTCCAGCCGATGCTGGTGGCCTGGCCGTAGCCGCGACTGTCGTAAATGCGATATTGCGTGTCTCCCCCTGCGAAATAGAACTCAAATCGATTAGTGCCGTTGGAATCCTGCAGCGCGAACCCGACCGACGGGCCGCCGCTACCGATCCAGCCGTTGTCCATTGCGATGTTGAACGTCTGGTTGCTCAACATTGCCCCCGGGAACGGGCGCACGGCAGACGCCAAGTCACCGCTGTTGGCGTACATGCCCCAAGCTTTGTTACCGCTGGTGTTGATGCCGCCCGAGTGGCCGCCGGCATTGCCCGTGGAATCGCCAATGAAGAATCCTGCGCTGCCGCCGCTTGCCGTCAGTTGCCAGTCGCCGCCCCAGCCCGAACCGCCATCGGAGCCATTGGCCCAACCGCCGCTGTAAGCCGGGTTGGAGGCGTTATCGGACGCGTAGGAACTGTTGGCCCGCGCCACCGTGGCGCCAAGCACGAAGATCGCGAGAATGCTGGATGCAAGAATGGATGCTTTCATGATCTGACTCCTTGGTAAAGAATTGCAAAAAAGCGCCGCAGGAGAAATCCGCGGAAAACCCGGCTGAGGAGGCCCCTGAAGCCCATCGGCTGTGTTTGGCTGTCTATCAGCGCTCACGCGACCCGTTCTTTCACCTACAGCTTTCAGCGTGGGCATGGATAGCACAAACGCGACTTTCTGTCTGTCAGTGGGGCACTGATTTTTGTGTAAGTAAGTTACTGAGACGGATGTCAGCAACTTACTTACACCGTGTAAGTGGAATACTGACGCGCTCGCGCTACCGGGGCGCGTTTGGCAACTGGGCGGCCATGGCGAGGGCGCGTTGGTAGACGGTGGGGGCGGTGTGCTGGTCCAATTCCTGGGAGAGCAACGAGGTGTCGTCGGTCGGCCAGAAGGCTCGTTTGCGGGGCAGGCCGCAGGCGTTGGGCATGGTGACCTGGGCGCTGGCGGTGCGTTCGCCGTAATTCTTGCGGACGGTGATCGTGGCTGGGCCGGCCTTCAATTCAACGGACAGCAAGCCGACGGTGGTGGCGTCCGTGTCCTCCCGGCAGCTCAGATGGAGCTTCGCGGCGGCATCCGCAGGCGTCCATTTCAGTTGCGCGGCGATCCAACCGCCGAACAACCGCGCGCGCAACCCCGCGCCCGGCCCGCAGCCATGCACGATGTCCACGGACTGGATCTGGTTCAACAGCGCGCGCATTTGCGGATCGTCGAAGCATTCGGCGGTCAACTTGCGCCAGAACTCCAGCCGCGTCCAACTCAGGTCGGCGAACGCGCAATGGGATTGTTCAAGGCTGGCCTTGTACAGGGCGTCGAGCGATGGTCCCGCGTCTTTCCAGGCGGACGTATCGTAAATCAACCGGTCGGCCACCGCGACCAGTCGGCGGAACAATTCCGGCCGGGCCAGAAATTCCCCCTGCCACCAGAGCACCGTGGGCAGATCGGATTCCAGCAGCGGCAGCACCGCCGAGGAGACTTGTCCCGCGCTTTCGCCGGAGGCGTAGATGCTGATCTGTTCGCAGCAGACCTGTTTCTGGCCACCGCCGGCCAGATGACAGTGCGCGGTGATCGAGGCGGAGAGTTCGCTGTCGGGTTCGTTGGGTTTGACCAGCAAGACGATGGCGCGGCAAGGGTGCCGGCTGGTCAAGGTGCTGACCGTCTCCGTCGCGCGATCGCGCTCGGCATCGGTCCCGGACAACACGACCAGGTTGAACAAACAGGCGCGGGTGATGGCGCGCTGCGCCGGGTCTTTTTCCGATTCGGCGGCCAGTTGCCAGAGCTCATGCAACTGCCGCTCGATCCCCGCCACGTCAACGGACGTCTCGGCGCCGGCGGTAAATGTTTCGAGCTGTGCGGTGTTGGGCATGGGATTACGGACGGCGCCACTGGCGGCCATCGGCTTCGATGAATTGATCGGCTTCCGGCGGCCCCCAACTGCCCGATTCATAGGCGACGGGCGCGGGCGCGTTCTTCCAGCCTTCGTAAATCGCGTCCATGATCGTCCAGGACGCCTCCACTTCGTCGCGCCTGGTAAACAGCGTGGAGTCGCCCACGATCGCGTCGTGCAGCAGCCGCTCATACGCGTCGGGCGAGCGCGCCCCGAAACTGCCGCCGTAGCGGAAATCCATTTTGACGGGCTGGATATTGACCGCCGTGCCGGGCACCTTGGCGTTCATGCGGATGGCGATGCCTTCGTCGGGCTGGATGCGCAGCACCAGCACGTTGGGCTGCAGCGGCGTGGATTGTTCGGCGGCAAACAGCACCGAGGGCGGCGCTTTGAATTGCACGGCGATTTCCGCGACCTGTTTGGGCAGGCGTTTGCCGGTGCGCAGGTAAAACGGCACGCCCGCCCAGCGCCAGTTGTCCAGGAAGAGCTTGAGGGCGACGAATGTTTCCGTGCGCGAGTCAGCCGGCACTTTCGGTTCTTCGCGGTAGGCCACGACCTGTTTGCCGGCGATCGAGCCGCGGCCGTACTGGGCGCGCAACGCGCAACGCTGGACGTCGGCCGGGCAAACCGGGCGGATCGAACGGAGGACCTTCACCTTCTCGTCGCGGACGCCTTCGCCGCCCAGCGCGATGGGCGGTTCCATGGCCACCAGCGAGAGCAATTGCATCATGTGGTTCTGCACCATGTCGCGCAACGCGCCGGAACTGTCGTAATAGCCGCCCCGGCCTTCCACCCCGATGCGATTCCGCCACGGTGATCTGGACGTGGTCGACGTATTTCTGGTTCCATAGCGGCTCGAAGATCTCGTTGGCGAACCGCAGGGCCAGGATGTTCTGGACGGTCTCCTTGCCGAGGTAATGGTCGATCCGGTAAATCTGTTTCTCCGCAAAAACGCCTTCCAGCACGCGGTTCAATTCCTCCGCCGTCTCCAGGCTGCGGCCGAAAGGCTTTTCCACGATGATGCGCTGGGAGCCGCCGCGGCCGCCGCCCTTCTGGACGAGGTTGTGGGCGCCGAGTTGCTCGATGATCTGGGAAAAATCCGTGGGCGCCGTGGCCAGGTAGAACAACCGGTTGCCCGCCGTGCCGTGCTCGCGGTCGATCTGCTCCAGGAGCCGGCCGAGTTTATCGAACCCGGCGCCGTCACCGAACTCGGATTGATGATAGTAAATCCCCCGCGCCAGCGCGTCCCAAACGGCGGGATTGAGGGGACTGAACCGGGAGAACTGCTGCGCTCCCTGCAACAGTTCGGCGCGAAATTCCTCGTTGGTCTTCGGCCGGCGCGCGAAACCGACGATGACGAAGGACGACGGCAATTGCCCTTCGTGGGCCAGGTTGTACAACGCGGGCAAAAGTTTGCGGTGCGTGAGGTCGCCTGTCGCGCCAAAGATCACCAGCGCGCACGGCTCCGGTGTCCGCTGGCTGGCCAGTCCCTCCCGAAGCGGATTGTTCGAGAATGTGGTTTCGTGCATGACCCGTGACTCGCGCGCACTCTACCACACGGCCCGCAACGCGTCCAAGTGGTTTCACCGGCCCCGTGATGTTTCCGATTTGTTGCGTCTTCGACCTTGGATTGTCGAACGGCCCGGCCATAGTGGGCGCGTCACAAGGACCTCCTTGTCACCGATGCGCAGGAGCGGGATATCCTACCGCCCTCGGACCGTCAGTACGCCCGCTCCTGCGCGCCCTCCTTGCGTACCCACCACCCCACACATACGCAAGGGTTCGGCGCGTGAACTTGCCGGGCGCCGGCGGCCTTGCTAGACTCTCCGGCCGTGAACCGTTTCGTGGCCATCTGTCTCCTGCTCGCGTTTCCGCCGGCGATTCGGGCGGAGTCCAACCAAACCGCCGCCGTCAACCTGACTGTCTCCGCGGCCATTAGCCTCAAGGACGTGCTGGAACAACTGCAAGCCGTCTTCGCCACAAACGAGCCCCGCGTGACGGTGAGCTTCAACTTCGGCGGTTCGGGCGCGTTGCAGCAGCAGATTGAACACGGCGCGCCGGTGGACGTCTTTTTCTCCGCCGGCACGAAACAGATGGACGCGCTCGACCAACAGGGCCTGCTGCTTCCCGGAACGAAACGCAATCTGCTCGCCAATCATCTCGTCTTGATCGTGCCGCGCGCCAGCATGGACGTCCGCGGATTCGCCGACCTGACCAGGCCCGCCGTGAAACACATCGCGATGGGCGAACCGCAGAGTGTTCCCGCCGGCCAGTACGCCGAGCAAACACTCGACGCCTTCGGCCTGCTCGACAAGCTCAAGCCCAAGCTGGTCTACGCCAAGGACGTCCGCCAGGTGCTCACCTACGTCGAGACCGGCGACGCCGATGCCGGGTTTGTGTACTACACCGACGCGCGTCTCTCCCGGAAGGCGAAGATGATCATTGCCGCGCCCGACAGCCTGCATTCGCCCATCGTCTACCCGGTGGCCGTCATCAAGTCGTCCCGCCATCCCGGGGAAGCCAGGGAGTTCGAGGCGTTCCTGATTTCCCCGGAGGCCCGGGAGATTTTCGAAAACAACAAGTTCCCCGTGCTCGACAATTAATGGCGGACGACAACCGATGGACTACAGTTCCATTTGGATCTCACTCAAGACCGCGTCCACGGCCACGGCGGTCACCTTTCTCGGCGGCGTGCTGGCGGCCCGCTGGCGCATTTCCCATCGCGGCGGCTGTGGCGGCCTGCTCGACACTGTCCTGCTGCTGCCGTTGGCGCTGCCGCCGACGGTGGTCGGGCTGGTCTTATTAATGATCTTCGGGCGAAGTTCGCCGGTGGGCCGGATGCTGTCGGACCTGGGGTTGACGCTGGTGTTCACCTGGCCCGCGGCCGCCCTGGCCGCCGCCGTGGTGGCGTTTCCGATCATGTACCTGACCACCCGCGCGGGATTTCAACAGATCAACCACGACCTGCTGGACATGGCGCGGCTGGACGGGTTGTCGGAATGGCGCATTCTCTGGCAGGTGATGCTGCCGCTGGCGTGGCCGGCGCTGGCGGCGGGAGTGGCGCTGAGTTTCGTGCGTGCACTGGGCGAATTCGGCGCGACACTGATGATCGCCGGCAACATTCCCGGCCGGACCCAGACGATGCCCGTGGCGATTTTCTTTTCGGTGGAAGCCGGCCAGCCCGCCGCCGCCTGGACGCTGGCCGCGATCACCATCGCCATCTCCTGCTGCGCCATCGTCACAATCAACTTTCTCCAGCGCCGTTACTTCGTCGAAGCCGCCGGCTGAGGCAACGGGCGGCGCTCTTCTCTAAAACCGGGCGTGGAGGGCGATTTGGCCGTAGGGGGCGTCGTAGCTGCGCACGACCTGGTCCGCTTCGAAATAGTTCATGCTCCGGAACGGCATGAGGCCGGCTTCGGCTTCGACGGTCAGGTTGGGCATGACGCGCCACGAGCAGCCGGGACCGACCCGGATCTCCATGTAATCGAGGATGGCGCCGTTTAATTTCGGTTGGCCGCGGTCGCTGCCGAAATCATTACCCACGCGGTAGGTCCCGGCATTGACGTCCGCGCCGAAGTAGAGCAGGAGACCGTCGGTCACTTCAAATTCGAGCCGGGGATTGGGGACGACGAGATTGAGCGTCCACTGGTCGCTGTATTTCCAGCGCACACCCGCCGCCGGGAGCACGGGATATTCGCTGCGCGCGTCCAGGCGCAGCCCGAAGAACCATTGGAGGTCGGCGTCTTTGAGGTACACCGCGCCGAGCGCCAGGGGCGCGTCCACGTCGTTCCATCCCACGTCGCGGAAATCGCTGTACACACCGGGTTGCACCTCGGCGCGCATGATCCATTGGTCGGCAAATTGATAGTCGAATCCCAGGACCAGGCTCGCCTGCTGCAACACATCGGGCATGGAAACGTGTTCGGACACGCCGAAGTCGTACCGCTCCCACTCGGCCCCGAGTCGCAACAGCAAATTCTTCGTGACCTGTGGCGAAACCACGTAGCGGATGTCCGCGCTGTTTTCGTCGACGTCGCCGGCGCCGCGCGTGTGCGCGCCGGCATCGTAGTGATACTCGGTGTCCAGTTCCTGCGAGACGCTCATCGAGCCGGCGGCACTGGCCGCCGTGCACGAGGCGGTCACCAGCGCCAGCGAAGCCAGCAACGACAATCCAATACACGGCCGTTTGTTGCGCATGTCCATGAAAGAGGCGTCCTCCGTCATCACTTCATCCCCAGGTCACCCTGGAAATCATGGGTTTCCCTTTTAATGTCCTGCATCATCAGCGCGCCGTAGGCGATGCGTTCTGTTCCCTTGGTAAACGCCAGCATCGGCGCCGCAAAGTAATCGCCCCGCCAGACGAGGGCCGCGGGTTTGTCCCCGGCCTGGATTGGCCAGATTTCATACAGCGTGGCCGATGTGTAGTACTCGCCGCTGACGTAGTATTCCACGTCCGCCAACTGGTAATGGTCGCCCACCGCCAGCAGATACACCGCGCCGAGGCTGATCGTGCCGTGGTGGTCGGCGTCGAAGAACGTCCAATAATAGAAGGGCGTCAGCGGCGGGGACGCCTGTTTGCCGACCAGGCCGATCTTTTTCAACAGCGGGAAGAACTCGTGGGCGACCGGCGTTTGCTCGGACACCATGCTGCGCAGCAGTTGGACGGGCGCGACGTTGCCGCCCGGCCCCACTTCGTAGGGCAATGCGCCGTCCACGCCGTTCTGTTGGAACCGGGAGGCGCGGTTGCTCAGGAGTGCGGCCCAGCAGGCGGTGGCCTGCGTGGGATCGGGGCGTTTTTGCAGGCAGGCCGCCAGGGCCTGCGCTTCGTCACGCGCCACGTTCAGGTCGGATTTCGACGGCGTGGTGGCGGCCGTTTTCTGCAGCAGCCAGCGGACCGAATACTGGCCGGACTTGAAATCGAGCGTTTGGAAATCAGCCGGACTGCACGGCACGGGCAACGCGTGAAATGCATAGACTTTGAGGTCGGCATGCGGCGAGGCGTCCCAGACCTGCAACCGTTTCGCGGTCTGCTCGGCGGACAGCGGCACGGCGAAACAGGTCTGCCCGGAAATCCCGCTCGCAAAGTCCATCAAGGAACCGCGTTCCACCAGGATATCGCCGCCCAGAAGCCGGTTCAGGTCGATTTGTTGGAAATCACTGAAGCCCTTTATCGCCGCGGCGGGATCCTGTGTTTGCGCGGACGCGACCACGGAAAGAATAATACTCATTCCCGCCACCAGATAATGCGCCAGCCTCCTCATATCCTCTACGTCTCGTTGAATCACCGCCCAAAATCAACGCAAATCTGGTTTTACCCTTTAAAAATCAGAAATTTGCGCAGCACGAAATTGATCATCAGGGAGACCAGCACGCTGGCGCCGAAGGCCACGGTCGTGGTGATGCCAAACCGGTGGATCAGAAACCAAATCAGCCCGCTGCCAATGGCCATGCTAATGCCGGAAACGAGATAAAAGAACGCGATTTCCAGGAGGCGGTTGTGGCGTCCCGATTCGAACACCCAGAGGACGTTGATCAGGTAGGCCGTCAGATTGGAGAAGATGAAGGCGATGGCGTTGTCGAACGTGGAATTCCAGGCGCGCGTGTTGTCCGGCACCGTGGCAGCGTGCAAGTGCAACAGGCCGGCAATCGGATCGTTCTGGTTGATGGCGGGAAAAACGTGGAGCGCGCAAAAGTAGAACAGCGCGATCTGCACCAGCGTGGCGATGCCGCCGGCGATGGAGTACTTGATGAATTGCACCAGCGGACCGTGCTGGCGTCCCGTGAACTGCCGGAGAATCTCTTGCATGCGTTGTCCTTTGATGGTCGCGTTTCGTTGCCCGTGGCCGCTCCTGTTCGCGCCGATTCTGCCCGCTGCCGCCCCCACTTTCAAGAGCGGTGAATCCGGCAGCGCCGGGCAAGCCAGCATGTTCTTGACATCGGGCGGCGCGGAACATTATCGTCGGCGCACATCTGGGTGATCAGCGTCCCAGTCGGGTGGATCGGCCCTGTCTCACGAGGCCGGCTCCCGTAGCGGGGGATCAATCAACAACGTCTGAAGCGAATGACCGGAGAGTCATCTCTCCAAACCCTGAAACCAGCGCCTTTGCTCGTGCCAGCACCGACCATCGGGTAATGAAGGAGAATCACACCATGAGATCCATTTCGACCAAAAGAGCCTCCGCGCACCAAGTGATTTTCCTCTGCTTGGCCCTGCTGGGCGCCGCCCTCACCGATGTCCGGGCGGGCACCAACATCACCGTCACAAGCCAGTTTGACAGCGGCCCGGGCTCGTTGCGGCAGGCAATCGCCAGCGCGGGAGACGGCGGCACGATCAGTTTTGATCACACCCTCAATAATGACACCATCGTCCTGTCCACCGGCGATCTGTTGATCACCAACAGCATCACCATCACGGGCCCCGGCGCCGGGAGCCTGACGATCAGCGGGAATGGATCGAGCCGGATATTCACGATCACGGGAAATCACACCAACATCATTAACGGAAACGTCACCAACTCGGGTCCCAGGAGCATCACGACCGCCATCTCGGGACTGACCATCACCGGTGGAAATGGCCTGGGCTCCATCACAAACAAGCAGGGCGGCGCCATCTTCAACAACACGAACAGCGTCCTGACCCTGACAAGCTGCCTGCTCTCGGGCAACAGCGGCAGTTCCGGCGGCGGCGTTTTCAATGCCGGTACGCTGGCCATCTTCAACAGCGATCTTGCCAGCAATACGGCCTCCTTCAGCGGCGGCGGTATTGCCAACATCGCCACCCTGACCCTCAGCAACAGCGCGCTTTCGGCCAACAGCATCCCCGGCACCAACGGACTGGGCGGCGGCGCGATTTACAGCACCAACGGCACCCTCACCATTCTCTCCAGCGCGTTCACCGGCAACGGCGCAACCAACGCCTCCGGTGGGGCGATTTATAACGACTTCGACAGCACCGGTACAATCGCGTCCAGCACCCTTTCCAGCAACACGGCCTCCACCCTCGGCGGCGGCATTGCCAACTTCTCCACCCTGACCATCAGCAACGGCGCGCTGACGGGCAACAGTGTGCTCTCCGGCTTTGGCGGCGCGTTGTACAACGCCGCCGATCCGGCGGCGGTCACCGCGAGCGCGCTCACGAGCAACAGCGCGCCCAACGGCGAGGGCGGCGGCATTTACAATGACGCGGGCGGCGCGCTCACGGTCGGTGGCGACACCCTGGCCGACAACACCGCCAGCGGCGGTTCCGGTGGCGGCATCCTCAACGCCGCCACAGTGACACTCATCAGCAGCACGCTTTCCAACAACTCTGCCGCCATCGGCGGGGGCATCGCCAACCAGGACGCCTTGACTGTCACCAACAGCACCTTGGTGGCCAATAGCGCGCTGGCAGGCAACGGCGGCGGCATCGACGCCGAAGGCGGCGCGGCGACAATCGTCCAAAGCTTGATTCTCGGCAACACGGCCACCGGCCACAGCGGCGGCGGCATCGACAACGTCGCCGAAGTCACCCTGTCGCAAAGCACGCTGGCGGGCAATAACGCCGCCACCGGCGGCGGCATCTTCAACAACAACGGTCTGTTAACGGTCAGCCAGAGCACAGTGGTCAGCAACAGCGGCAGCAGCGCCGTGCTGGGAGGCGGCGCCATTCGCAACAGCGGCGGCGAGGCAACGATTGTCGACAGTACTTTTTTTGCCAACAGCATCACCAACGGCCGCGGCGGCGCGCTCTTTAACATCGGCACGATGTTCGTGACGGAGAGCACTTTTGACAATAATAGCGCGCAGTTCGGAGGCGGGATCTTTAACTTCAGCGGGACTCTGATCGTCGACAGCACCGTCGTGGCCAACAGCCTGGCCGGCGGGAACTGCACCAACCGGTCCGGCACCTTCATTTCCCAGGGACACAACCTGTCGGACGACGCCTCCGCCCTCGCGCTCTTGAACCAGTCCAGCGACACAAACGCCGTCGCCGCCGGTCTCGACCCCAACGGCCTGCAAGCCAACGGCGGCCCGACGCTGACCATCGCGCTGGAGCCGGGCAGTCCCGCCATTGAGGCGGGCGGACCGGTTTATCCGCCGTTTGGCCAGGCGATTGGCGGCGGCCAGCCTCTCTATCCACTGTTCACCGACCAGCGCGGCTCGCCGCGATTCGCCTGCGGGAGGATGGACATCGGTGCATTTCAGCTAACGCAGCTGACCCCGGCGCCAGTCATCACTCTGATCGGGTCCGGCGTGATCACGCAGGAGTGTTCGCCGTTCCCGTTTGTGGACCCCGGCGTCACCGCCAGTAACACCTGCGGGGACGCCCTGGCTGTCTCCGCCGGTTTTGGCCACGGCCTGGCACTGACGACCGACGGCAGCGTGGTTGGCTGGGGCGATGACACGTTCGGCCAGACGAGCGTGCCGGCCGGTCTGAGCAACGAGGTCGCGGCCATCGCGGCGGGCAATGAATTCAGCGTGGCATTGCTGGTCAACGGCACCGTGATCGGCTGGGGCGACAACTCTTTCGGGCAGACCAACACCCCCTCGGCTGTCAGCAATGTCGTGGCCATCGCGGCGGGCGGTTTCCATGGCCTGGCACTGGAAGGCGACGGCTCGGTGGCCGGCTGGGGCGATGATACTCACGGCCAGACGAACATCCCGGCGTCTGTCAACAATGTCGTGGCCATCGCCGCAGGCGGTTATCACAGCCTGGCGCTGGAAAGCGATGGCGCGGTGGTTGGCTGGGGCGATAACACCTACGGCCAGACGAACATCCCGGCGGCCGCCACCAATGTCGTGGCCATCGCCGCCGGCGGTTACCACAGCCTGGCGTTGCTGGGTGACGGCACCGTCATCGCCTGGGGCGCGGGCACCACCAATACCGGTGTGTCCTTCAACTTCGGACAATCAATTGTGCCTCCGGGCCTGAGCAACGTGGTGGCCATTGCGGCAGGCGGTTATCACAGCCTGGCGTTGCAAAGCGGCGGAACAGTGGTCGCCTGGGGCAATACCGACTCAGGCCAGATCGATGTCCCGGCCGGCCTCAACGATGCCGTGGCCATTGCGGCAGGCGTGAAACACAGCCTGGCGATCATCGCCGATGGCGCCGTGATCGGCTGGGGACTGAATACGAACAGCCAGACAATCGCGCCCTTCGGATTGAACGCCGATCTCACCCGCGCCGTTACCGTCAGCACCAACGGCTACGTCAACAGCCTCGGCACCGCCGTGTTGACCTACTCGGTGGTGGACGCCCATGGCGTCTCCGCCTCGGTGAACCGGACCGTGGTCACCGTGACCACCAATCCGCCAACGATCAATTGCCCGGCCGACATTGTCGCCACCAACAACCCCAGCCTGTGCGGCGCGACCGTGTTCTACACCATCCCGCTCGGCCACAACGAATGCACCACGGCTGTGACCACGCAAATCGGCGGCCTGCCCGACGGCTCGGTGTTCCCCGTGGGCGTGACGACGAACACCTTCCTGGTCACCGACGGCAGCGGCAATACCGCTTCCTGCTCGTTCACGGTGACTGTCCTTGATCTGGCCGGCCCGCAAATCAGTTGCCCGGGCAACATCAGCCTCACCACCGATGCCGGCCAATGCACCGCCAGCAACGTGACCTACACGGCCACCGTCAGTTGTTCCAACGTGACCACGGTGTGCGTCCCGCCCTCCGGCTCGGCCTTCTCCATCGGCGTCAGCAACGTCACTTGCACGGCCACCGATGCGGGCGGCGCGTCCAATTCCTGCAGTTTCACCGTCACCGTGTCCGACTTGGTGAAACCGGCGGTTGTCTGTCCCGGGGACATCGTGACCAATGCCGTCAGCACCGCCGGCACCGTGGTGTCGTTCGCCACACCGGCGTCCACCAACTCCCCCTGTTCCGGCGTCACCGTGCACTGCGCGCCTGTCTCCGGCAGCACGTTCCCGATCGGGGTGACCCCGGTGGTTTGCGCCGCCCAGGACGCCTCCGGCAGCGGCACTTCCTGCAGTTTCAACGTGACCGTGTTCGGCCCGCTGGACCAGTTGCAAAACGTGCTTAGCCAGCTGATTACCCTGGACCAATCCGTGACCAACAAAATCGACCGTAAACTGCTGGGCGTGGCCGTCACGAACCTGACAAAGGCGGTGGCCGACCCCTTGTGGCAGGACGATTCCCATCCCGATCCGAAGAAAGGCGCAACGGCCCTCGCGTTGGCGAAGACGACCACGGGCCAGCTCGACACGCTCATCAAACTGCACGACGGCTCCGTCTCCGTCCCGACCCTGCAAGGGTTCGTCATCAGCATCGTCGGCGCGACCCGCAGCGTCGCCGCCGTGGCAATCAGCGACGCCACCGCCGCCCACGCCAACGCCAAGGCAGTCGCGCAAGCCAACACCTCCCTGAACAAGGGCGACGTCCTGGCCGGCACCACCAAACCCGACACCGCGATCCCCAGCTACGAAAGCGCCTGGGCCAAAGCCGTGGCCGCGCTGATCAAGACCCAATAGAATAGCCCGCGCCCAAAACAAAAAAAGACCCAGAGGACGCGAAACACGGCGCGCCGCGCGCCGAAAAGAACTGACAGCCGGGGCGGCGTCTGGTATAGCGACCCTGTGGAGCAGCCATGAACATTGGCGTTCCCAAAGAAATCGCGACGGGCGAACACCGTGTCGCTCTCGTGCCGGATTCCGTGGCGATTCTTGTCAAAGCCGGCCTGGCAGTCCTCCTCGAGACCGGCGCGGGCGCGGGCGCGCACTTCTCCGATTCCGAATACGAAAAAGCGGGCGCGCGCCTGGCGCCGGACGCGGCAACGGTCTGGCGCGAAGCCGGCGTCGTGCTGAAAGTCCAAAAACCCGCCGGACCCGAGATCGACTGGCTGCGCGAGGCCCAGGTGCTCATCGGATTTCTGCAGCCGCTCACCGATGCCGAATTGCTGCGGCAACTGGCGGCGCGCCGGACCACGGGCCTGGCGATGGAAAGCATCCCGCGCATCAGCCGCGCGCAGCGCATGGACGCGCTGAGTTCGCAGGCCAACGTCTCCGGCTACAAGGCCGCGCTGATCGCCGCCGGGTCGCTCCCGAAATTTTTCCCGATGATGATGACGGCGGCGGGCACGGTCCTGGCGGCCAAAGTGCTCGTGCTCGGCGCGGGCGTCGCGGGGTTGCAGGCGATTGCGACGGCGCGGCGGCTGGGCGGACAGGTGTGGGGCTACGACGTGCGGCCGGCCGTGAAGGAACAGGTGGAAAGCCTCGGCGCCAAGTTCCTGGAATTCGATTTGGGCCAGCAGGACGTGGAGGCGGCCAGCGGGTACGCGCGGGAACTTTCGCCCGAGGCCCGGCGCCGGCAGCAGGAGATGCTGGCCGAGAAGACCAAGGAGTTCGACGTCGTGATCACGACCGCGCTGGTGCCGGGCAGGCCGGCGCCCCGGCTGGTCACGAAGGAGACCGTGGCCGGGATGCGTCCCGGCTCGATCATCGTGGACCTGGCGGCGGAGGCGGGCGGCAATTGTGAATTGACGGAGCCGGACAAGGTGGTGGTCAGCCACGGCGTCAGCATCCACGGCCCGACGAACCTGCCGAGCACGGTGGCCCGGCATGCCAGCCAGCTCTACGCGCGCAATGTGACGGAGTTGCTCAAGGAGATCGTCAAGGACGGCCAACTGGCGCTGGATTTCACCGATGAGATCATCCGGGCCGCCTGCGTGGCGCACCAGGGCCAGGTCGTCAACGAAACCGTCCGAGCCGCCTGGGCCGCCGGAGCGAAAACGGCATGACCAACGAACTGGAAATCGGCCTGTACATTTTCATGCTGGCGGGCTTTCTCGGCTACCACATCATCACGCGCATTCCGCCGCTGCTGCACACGCCGTTGATGTCGGCCACCAACGCGATTGCCGCGATCTCGCTGGTCGGTTCGCTGGTGGTGGCCGGAAGCGATTACAGCGGGGTCGCGCACGGCTGGGTCTGCACCGGGTTGGGGTTCCTGGCGGTGACCTGTTCGGCCACCAACGCGTTTGGCGGGTTCCTGATCACCGACCGCATGCTGGGGATGTTCAAGACCGCCGAGGAACGCCGGCGCGGTGTGCGCCACGAAGGCTGGATCGTGCTCGGCACGGTCGCGCTGCTGGTGCTCGCGGCGGCGGGCGCGGTGGCCGTCGCGAAACCGGCGGACGCGGGGTTTGTCGACTATGTGCGCCATCACATCGCGGCGCAGGCGTTGAAGTATTGTTACATCGTGTCGGCGGCGCTGTTTGTGTTGGGGTTGAAAGGGCTGAGTTCGCCGAAATCGGCGCGCAAAGGGATGTGGGCGGCGGAGATCGGCATGTTCCTGGCCGTGACGGGCACGTTGTTTCATCCCGAGATTGTCACGTATCGCTGGATCATCCTCGGGCTGGCGCTGGGCGCGGTGATCGGCGGGACGATGGGGTTGAAAATCCCGATGACCGCCGTGCCGCAACGCACGGCCTTGTCCCATTCGCTGGGGGCGCTGGCGGCCTGCCTGGTGGGCGTCTCGGAATACTTCCGTTATCAGGGGCAACTCGGCGGTGTGCGCATGACGGCGCTGGATTTTGAGGTGATCGTCGGCGGCCTGACGTTCACGGGCAGCCTGATGGCGGCGGCGAAACTGCAGGGGCTGCTTCCCGGCCGGCCGATCACCTACCGGGGCCAGAACAGTTCCAATCTGGCTTTATTGATGGGGATTGCCGGGTGCGCGGTTTACCTGGTGGTCACCCAGGCGGCCAGTCCGTTGTTTTATTTGATGGCCGGGCTGGCGTTTCTGTTCGGGCTGTTGCTGGTCATTCCGATCGGCGCGGCGGACATGCCGGTGGTGATCGCATTGCTGAATTCCTACGGCGGACTGGCCGATGCCTCGATGGGTTTCGTGTTGATGAACAAGATCCAGATCATCACGGGGTCGCTGGACGGGACGTCGGGGTTCATGTTGTCGCTGCTGATGTGCAAGGCGATGAACCGTTCGGCGATGAATGTGCTCTTCGGCGCGTTCGGCAAGGTCTCTTCGGAAGCGGACGTCGCGGCCTCCGCCGAGGCCAAGGGCAGCGTGCGCAGCATCGCCCCGGATGAGACGGCCGTGCTGTTTGAGAGCGCCGGTTCGGTGATCATCGTGCCCGGCTACGGCATGGCCGTGGCCCAAGCCCAGCACGCCGTGGCCGAGCTGGCCACCGTCCTGATCAAACGGGGCGTTGACGTAAAATTCGGCATTCATCCGGTGGCGGGCCGGATGCCGGGCCATATGAACGTGCTGCTGGCGGAAGCCGACGTGCCCTATGAGTTGCTCTACGAGATGGAGAAGGTCAACCCGTATTTCCCCGAGGCCGACATCGCCCTGGTGGTGGGCGCCAACGACGTGACCAATCCCGCCGCCAAGAACAACAAAAGCAGCCCGCTGTACGGCATGCCGATCCTGGAAGTCGAACGCGCCAAATCCATCATCGTGCTCAAGCGCAGCATGCGCCCCGGATTCGCCGGGGTGGAAAACGACCTGTACTACAACGAAAAGTGCATGATGCTTTTCGGCGACGCCAAGGAAAGCCTCACCCGCCTCGTCAGCGAAATGAAAAAATCCTGACCCGCCCCCCAACCCGGCGGAAAGGACAATCCTGTTGACGCGAAGCAAGGCAGGAATTGGTGCGCCCGCTCGGACTTGAACCGAGAACCCGCTGATTAAGAGTCAGCTGCTCTAGCCAATTGAGCTACGGACGCCCCCGTTGAGAGCGCGTTAAAATATCAAACCGGCCGTGTCGTGGCAAGCGCGCCGTGCGCGCGGAAAAAGGCGCTTCCGGACCGGGCGCGCGGTCAGGGCGTGCCGGCCATGTTCGCCTTCACTTGTTCCACGGCGTCCTTGGCGGCGTCGCTGATGTCGCTGTCGCTGTCGCTGACCATGCCTTGCAGGATCGGCAGGGCGTGTTGCGGGTCGATGTTGGTCAACCCGTCGATGGCGGCCTGGCGCACGTCTTTGGCCTGGTCGGTCCCCGCCGCGGCGGCCAGGATGGCGACTTTCCCGCTGTCCTGGCCCTCGATGTCGGACAGGGCGTCCAGGATTTCCGTCTTCAGTTCGGGGTCCTTTTCAAAGGTAAACAGGCGTCCCAGGGCGGCGACGGCTTCCGGCGAGTTGACGTCGCTGATCCTGTACATCGCGTCGATGCGCGTGGAGAAATCCGTGCTGCCGTGATAGGCGGCTTCCATGTCGACAATCTGTTGGGCTGCCTCCGCCATTTGTGAGGCCGTGTCCTGGCCTGTGGCAACTGGCGGCAGGGCGATTCCCTCCGTCGAGGGCGCGGCCGCCGTGGTGTTTGAACTGCTCGCTGCCGGCGCTGGGGCGGAAACCGCCGGCGCCGGAGTGGAAGCAGCGGGCGACGGCGCCGGGGCGGGCTGGGCCGCCGCCGGAGACGGCGAAGCAGTTTCCTGCGACGATGGTTTCGAGCAGCCGGCCAGCATCAGGGCCCCGGCCGCGGCGGCCATCCATTTCAACACGGCATTGATTTTCATCTGTCGCATGACGCTCCTCCGTTAAGAAAATTCGATTCAGCATACAAGCTGGACACCGGATCGTCCAGCAGGATGCGGGTGCGCCTAAAAGCTTTGCCGATAGCGTTCGTAAGCCGATTTGAAGTCAGCCAGGTCCTTGTATCCGTAGACTTGCACGGCCTTGTCCATGTCGTTGTCCGCGATCATGGTCTCCACGAATTTTGGCAGGAGCGCCGCCCGGTCGGCCGTCCTGGTCAGGAAATCGACGATGATCGCCGACTCGGCGTAAAAGGACTGGATGTCCTCCGGCCGCTGCGGGTAGGCCTGCGCGGCAAAGAGTTTGTCGAGGTTGAATTTCCAGGCGCCTTGCATTTGGCTGCGAAACTCGCCCCAGTTCGACGTCTTGCGCTGGCCGAAATACTCGGCGATGCCTTCGTTGAGCCACAGGGGCGGGCGGCCCCGGAAAAGGCGGTTGAAGACCAGGTGCGTCATTTCGTGCGCCTGGGTCTTGCCCCGGCTGTCGTACTGGCCGCTCTCGGTCGTCGCCAGGTAGAAGAATTCGTTGCCGCGCGTGATCCCGAGGATCTTCATCGGGGTGACGGCCTGCTGAAACGCGTCCCAGTCCCGCTGGTTGTTGAAGGCGAAGATGTGCGATTTGCGGCCGGCCATCAAGTCGGGCCGGTTGCCGAAGAACTCCCGGATTTCCCGGTAAAATTTCTCCGACCGCCGGGCGATCATCTGGCCGCCGAGAAAATAGTGGATGATGAAATGGCTGGTCTCGCCGTGTTTCCAGTGGGCCGGCCCGATGTCCAGCGCCGTTCGGCCCCACTCGGAAACGTCCTGGTCGGAAAGCTGTTCCCAGGTCTTCGCCTGGAACGAATCCTCCGGGTCGTCCGCGCGCAGGGTCGCCGGCAACACAAGCAGCGCCAGCGCCAGGCTGAACCAGCGGACGCTCATCTCAGGGCAGATCGGTCTGGCCCATGAGATAGCGGTCGCACTCTCGCGCGGCCGTGCGGCCTTCGTTGATCGCCCAGACGACCAGGCTTTGGCCGCGCCGGCAATCGCCCGCCGCGAACACCTTGGCCAGGCTCGTCCCAAAATTCCCATACGCGGCTTTGACATTGCTGCGTTCGTCGCGTTCAACGCCGAGTTGTTGCAACAATTGGTCTTCCGGGCCGAGAAACCCCAGCGCCAGCAACACCAACTGCGCCGGCCGCGTGCGTTCCGTGCCGGGGACCTCCTTGGGCACGAACCGTCCCTTGTCGTCCTTCTGCCATTCGATATTGACCGTGACGATCTCCTTGACCTGCCCCTGCCCGTCATCGATGAATTTCTTGGCCGTGATCAGGTACTCGCGCGGATCGGCGCCGAACCGGGCGGCGGCTTCCTCCTGGCCGTAATCGAGCTTGTAGACCTTCGGCCATTGCGGCCAGGGATTGTCCGTCGCGCGTTGCGCCGGCGGTTGGGGAAGGATTTCCAATTGCACCAGGCTCTTGCAGCCGTGCCGCATCGACGTGCCGACGCAGTCGGTGCCTGTGTCGCCGCCGCCGATGACGATCACGTCCTTGCCTTCGGCGGAGATGAAGTTGCCGTTCTTGTTCTTGTCGAGCAACGCCTTGGTGTTGGCCTGCAGAAATTCCATGGCAAAGTGCACGCCCTTCAGCGCGCGCCCGTCGATCGGCAAATCACGCGGTTTGGTCGCGCCGGTGGCCAGCACGATCGCGTCGAATTCTTCCAGGAGCTTTTTGGCGGGATAATTCTTGCCGACTTCGGTGTTGGTGACGAACTTGACGCCCTCGGCCGCCAGTAAATCAACGCGGCGTTGCACGACCTGTTTGTCGAGCTTCATGTTCGGGATGCCGTACATCAACAACCCGCCGATGCGGTCGGCGCGCTCGAACACCGTCACCCAATGGCCCGCGCAGTTGAGCTGCGCGGCCGCGGCAAAGGCCCGCCGGGCCGGAGCCGACCACCGCCACCTTTTTGCCCGTGCGCGTTTTCGGCGGGTCGGCGGTGACCCAGCCTTCGTCAAACCCCTTGTCGATGATGGCGCACTCGATGTTCTTGATGGTCACCGGCGGCTCGTTGATGCCCAGCACGCACGAGCCTTCGCACGGGGCGGGGCAGACGCGGCCGGTGAACTCGGGGAAATTGTTGGTCTTGTGCAGCCGCTCCAGTGCTTCCTTCCACAGCCCGCGGTAGACCAGATCGTTCCATTCGGGGATCAGATTGTTGATCGGACAGCCCGACGCCATGCCGCCCAGCAACGAGCCGGTGTGGCAGAACGGGATCCCGCAATCCATGCAGCGCGCGCCCTGGTCGCGCAACTTCTGCTCGGGCATGTGATGGTGGAACTCCTGCCAGTCGCCCACGCGCGCCTTCGCGTCGCGGTCCGAGGGCAGTTCGCGCTTAAAATCGAGAAATCCGGTTGGTTTACCCATGACGTTGTTTGTCAGGCTGCGTGCCGACGGGGAACTGATTTGTGTTCTTGCGTCCGCATGGTTAATTGCCGCCAACGCGCGCGACGTCGCGCGCGTTCTGTTCGAAGGCCCATTGATGGCCTCCTCGCCGCTGAGGCCCGCTTCCTTGGCGCGCTTGATCGCGTCGAGCACGCGTTTGTAGTCCTTGGGCATCACTTTCACAAATTTCGGCGTCATCTGGTCCCACAGCGCCAGGACTTTCCAGGCGCGTTCGCTCTTCGTGTAATCGCCGTGCCGCTGGACCATCTTGCGCACGTCCTCGATTTCCTCCGGGTCCACCAGTTTTTCCAGGCTGACCATTTGTTTGTTGCAGCGCGTGGGGAAATCCCCCTCCTCGTCCAGCACATAGGCGACACCGCCCGACATGCCCGCCGCGAAATTGCGGCCGGTCGGGCCGAGCACGACGACGCGGCCGCCCGTCATGTATTCGCAGCCGTGATCGCCCACGGCCTCGACGACGGCCTGGACGCCGCTGTTGCGCACGCCAGAACCGTTCGCCTGCCATGCCGCGGATGTAGACTTCGCCGGCCGTCGCGCCGTAAAGCGCCACGTTGCCGATGATGATGTTTTCCTCGGGCACAAACGTCGAGCCTTCCGGCGGATAGACGATGATCTTGCCGCCCGACAGGCCCTTGCCGACGTAATCGTTGGCGTCGCCCTCCAGCGTCAGCGTCATGCCTCGCGGCATGAACGCGCCAAAGCTCTGGCCGGCGGAGCCTTTGAAATTCAACTGGATCGGTGTCCTCGGGCAATCCGGCCGGGCCGTAACGCCGCGTCAATTCGCTGCCGACAATCGTGCCGACGACGCGGTTGGTGTTGCTGGATCGGCAGGTTCGCCCGCACCTTCTCGCCGCGTTCCAGCGCCGGCTTGCACAAATCCAGCAGCACCCGCATGTCGAGTGATTCGTCGAGGCCGTGGTCCTGCGGGATCTGGTGGTAGCGGCCCACGCTGGGCGAGACTGTTGGCTGATAAAGGATCTTCGAGAAATCCAGTCCGTGTGCCTTCCAATGTTCGACCGCCTGTTTCGGCTCGAGCTTGTCGGTGCGGCCCGACCATCTCGTTGATCGTGCGGAAGCCGAGCTGGGCCATCAACTCGCGCACTTCCTGCGCGATGAACCGCATGAAATTGACGACGTGATCGGCGTTGCCCGTGAATTTGGCGCGCAACCGCGGGTCCTGTGTCGCCACGCCGACGGGGCAGGTGTTCAGATGGCAGACGCGCATCATGATGCAGCCCAGCGCCACCAGCGGCGCGGTCGCAAAGCCGAATTCCTCCGCGCCCAGCAGCGCGCCGATGACGACGTCCCGGCCGGTCTTGAGCTGGCCGTCGGTCTCGACGCACGATCCGGCTGCGCAGATTGTTGAGCACGAGCGTCTGGTGGGTCTCGGCCAGGCCGAGTTCCCACGGCGTGCCCGGCGTGCTTGATGCGAGGACAGCGGCGAAGCGCCGGTGCCGCCGTCGTGGCCGCTGATGAGCACGACGTCGGCGTGCGCTTTGGCGACACCGGCGGCAATCGTGCCGACGCCGACTTCGGCCACCAGCTTCACGCTGATGCGCGCGTGACGGTTGGCGTTCTTCAGGTCGTGGATCAGCTCCGCCAGGTCTTCAATCGAATAAATGTCGTGGTGCGGCGGCGGCGAAATCAGGCCGACGCCCGGCGTGGAATAGCGCACTTTGGCGATCCACGGGTAGACTTTCGGCCCGGGCAACTCGCCGCCTTCGCCCGGTTTGGCGCCCTGGGCCATCTTGATCTGCAGTTCCCGGGCGTTGACGCAGGTAATGGCTGGTCACGCCGAACCGGCCGCTGGCCACCTGTTTGATCGCCGAATTCTTGCTGTCGCCGTTGGGCATCGGCTTGTAGCGCTCGGGGTCTTCGCCGCCTTCGCCCGTGTTGCTCTTGCCGCCGATGCGGTTCATGGCGATGGCCAGTGTTTCGTGCGCTTCCTTGCTGATCGAACCGTAACTCATCGCGCCGGTCTTGAAGCGTTGCACGATCGCTTCGACGGATTCCACCTCGTCGATCGGGATCGGTTGCGGCGCCAATTTCAGTCCGAACAGGCCGCGCAGCGTGCACAGGGTCTTGGCCTGGTCGTTGACCAGGTCGGTGTATTCCTTGAAGACCTTGTAGCTGTTCGTGCGGCAGGCCAGTTGCAGCTTGTGCGACGGTCTCGGGATTGAACAGATGGATACTCGCCGTCGCGGCGCCATTGATACTGGCCGCCGGTGTCCAGGACCTCGCCGTTGACCTGACGGTCGGGGAACGCGTGATTGTGCCGGAGCAACACTTCGCGCGCGATGGCGTCGAGGCCGATGCCTTCGACGCGCGAGGCGGTCCAGCTGAAATATTTGTCGATGACCGAACTGTTCAGGCCGATGGCCTCGAAGATCTGCGCGCCGCGATAGCTTTGGATGGTGGAAATGCCCATCTTGGCCATCGTCTTGACGACGCCTTTGCTGGCGGCCTTGAGATAATTCTTCACGGCATGCTGGTGATCGATGCCCGTGAGGATCCCCTGGCGGATCATGTCGTCGAGTGTCTCGAAGGCCAGATAGGGATTGATCGCGCCCGCGCCGTAACCGATCAGCAGCGCGAAGTGGTGCACCTCGCGCGGTTCGCCGGATTCGAGGACCAGGCCGACGCGCGTGCGCGTGCCTTTGCGGATCAGATGATGGTGCACCGCCGAGACGGCCAGCAGCGCGGGGATCGGCGCGAGGTCCTTGTTGATCCCGCGGTCCGAGAGGATGATGAATTGTTTGCCGTCGGCGATGGCGCGGCTGGCCTTGGCGCAGAGTTCCTCCAGCGCGGTCTCCAGCCCCTGGCCGCCCTCGGACGCCTTGAACAGGATCGGCAGCGTGACGGACTGGAAATGCGGGGAATTCGATATGCCGCAATTTCTCAAATTCCTCGTTGGACAGCAGCGGGCCTTTCAACTTGATCTGCTGGCAGTTGAGCGGCTCGGGTTTCAGCAGGTTGCGCTCCGGCCCGATCGTCGTTTCCGACGAGGTGATGATTTCCTCGCGGATGCAATCGATGGGCGGGTTGGTCACCTGCGCGAACAGTTGCTTGAAATAACTATAGAGCAGCTGCGGCCTGTTCGACAGCACGGCCAGCGGCGTGTCGGTGCCCATCGAGCCGAGCGGTTGCACGCCATCGCGGGCCATCGGCAGCATCACGATGCGCAGGTCTTCAAAGGTGTAGCCAAACGCCTGTTGCCGCTGCGTGACCGTCTCATGGTCGGGTCCATGCACGTGCGGCGCAGCGGGCAGGTCTTCCAGCGCGACGAGGTGTTCATCGAGCCAGAGCCGGTAGGGGCGTTCGCTGGAAATCTGTTGTTTAAGCTCCTCATCGGCCACGATGCGGCCCTGCTCGGTATCGATCAGGAACATGCGGCCGGGCTGGAGACGCCCTTTTTGCAGGACGCGCTCGGGCGGTACGTCGAGCACGCCGACTTCGGAAGCCATGATCACCTGGTCGTCCTTGGTCACGTAGTAGCGCGACGGACGCAGGCCGTTGCGGTCGAGCACCGCGCCGATGCGGATGCCGTCGGTGAACGCGATGGACGCCGGGCCGTCCCACGGTTCCATCAGGCAGCTGTGGTACTCGTAGAACGCGCGTTTCTCGTCGCTCATGCTTTCGTGCTGCTGCCACGGCTCGGGAATCATCATCATCACCGCGTGCGGCAGCGAACGGCCCGAGAGCACGAGCAGTTCCAGGCAATTGTCGAACATGCGCCGAGTCGCTGCCGTCCTCGTTGACGACCGGCAGCAGCTTCTTGACGTCGGAGCCGAACAGGCCCGACTCGAACATCGATTCGCGGGCGTGCATCCAGTTGATGTTGCCGCGCAACGTGTTGATTTCGCCGTTGTGCGCGATGTACCGGTACGGGTGCGCGCGTTCCCAGCTCGGAAACGTATTCGTGCTGAACCGCGAATGGACCAACGCGATGGCCGATTCCATGAGCGGATCGGCCAGTTCAGGATAAAACGGCTGCACCTGTTCG
This sequence comes from uncultured Verrucomicrobiae bacterium, assembly GCA_963817685.1. Taxonomy (GTDB): domain Bacteria; phylum Verrucomicrobiota; class Verrucomicrobiia; order Palsa-1439; family Palsa-1439; genus CAWFPN01. Next base: position 180,959 of record CAWFPN010000010.1, read on the forward strand.
GGCATCAACATGCCTTTGTAGACGAGCGTCTTGTAGGACAGGCTGCTGATGTAGAAGCTGTGGCCGCCTTTGATGCCGGCGTAGCGGATGCCGCGTTCCGCCAGTTTGCGGATGACGTACAGTTTGCGCTCGAACGCCATTTCGTCGTGGAGCTTCGGGTCGCGCGCGATGAACACCTGGCGCACGACCGGCTCCGAGGCGCGGGCGGTTTCCCCCAGCGTGCTGTTGCTGGTGGGCACGGTGCGCCAGCCGAGCAACCGCTGGTTCTCTGAGTGGACGATTTCTTCAAAGAGTTTTTCGCACTTGTAGCGCTGGGTCGGATCAGACGGCAGATAGACCGAGCCGACCCCGTATTCGCCGGGCCCGGGCAGATGGATGCCCAGTTCCGCGCAGGATTTGGCGAGGAAATTGTGCGGCACCTGCATGAGGATGCCCGCGCCGTCGCCGGTATTGGCCTCGCAGCCGCACGCGCCGCGGTGGCGCAGGTTCATCAGCACGGTCAGCGCCTGGCCGATGATGGCATGGGATTTTTTGCCCTTGATGTTGGCGACGAAGCCAACGCCGCAGGCGTCGTGCTCGTACCAGGGATCGTACAGGCCTTGTTTACGGGGGGTTGCGGGGGTGTTCATCAGGTTCTCCTACCCGACAAAAATCGCGTCCTTCGGCCAGTCGGCGCTGAGCACGCCCAGGCGCATGTTGACCAGCGGTACATAGTTGTGGAAGACCCGGATCGGACCCAGCAGACGGATGGTGGAAATTTCCTCGATTGAATCCGGCCCGTGGTTCTTGCGCAGCGAAGGCACGATCTTGCCCTGGACGTTTTCCACGATGTCCGCGTCGTTCTTGCCCTCAATGATCATCACAAGCGCGATGCGTCCCTCGATCTCGGCGATGTGTGACTCGTAAATCAGGTCCGTGAAAATCGTGCGCACGTTCGGCTCGCTCTTGATCTCGTCGACGATCTGCTTGAGCGTGATGCCGATGCGGAATTTGATGATGTACAGGTGACGCGCGCCAAACGTGCCCGTGCCGGTCTCCTGCATGTCCAGCGCGGCAAAATAGGTGAGCAGGCTTTCCTCTTCGAGCTTGCGGCGCTTGCGGCGCACGGTCGGCGTGGGCACGCCGGTGAGCTTGCCAATCTGGTTGTCGCTCAAGCGGGGATCGCGCACCAACGCCTTGACGATCATCTTTTCCTGATCGTCGAGGACACGCGTCGAATGATTATTATTTGAGACGTGATTCACAGTCCGTCGCCTCTCGCCTAACTTTCCGTCACATTTAGCGCAATTCTGACTCAAACGCAACAGGATTTGATGAGAACCGAACAATTTGCCGTCCTGGCGAGTTTAACATTGACGAATGCCATAAACTTGCCGAGTTTCTCCTTGGAGCATCAGTCAAATCAAACTCCGGAGGTGGCGAATGAAGGTTGTCGCGCAAATATCACTTTTTCTCGAGAACAAGCCCGGGACGCTGGCGACGGTTTGCAAGGCCCTCGCCGCTGAAAAGATCAACATTTATGCGATCTCGATTTCCGATACGGTGGACCACGCCGTCGTGCGCATGGTCGTGAGCGACACGAACAAGGCGCTGCATTTGTTGGGTGAGCACGGCGTCCTCGTCGTCGAGCGCGATGTGCTTATGTTCGAAGGCCGGTGCCGGCCGGGGGAATTGGCCCGGCTTGCGCAGAAGCTGGCGGACCACAAGATCAACATCGAGTACGCCTACAGCGCCACGCTGCCCAGCGCTTCCCGGGGCGCCATGATCCTGCGGGTTGACAATGTGAAGAAGGCGAAGAAGATCCTCGGCCGTTAAGCCAGTCGTTTGCTGAACCGCAGCGCGCACAGCGAGAACAGCCCCGCGCCCATCAAGGCGAGGATGACCAGGTGCCGCCAAAATTCCATCAGGCCCGCCCCGCGCAACACAATCGCGCGGACCAGCTCGATGAAATAGGTCAGCGGCAGCACCGCGCTGATCGCATAGAAGATCGCCGGCAGCGTTTCCCGCGGGAAGATGAAGCCCGAGAAAAAGATCGACGGCAGCATCACCGCCATCGCCATCTGGAACGCCTGGTTCTGGTTCTCCGCCTTGGTTGACACGAGCAGGCCCAGGCTCAGCAGCGCGAACACAAAGAAAAACGTCGCCACCAGCAGGGCGAACAGGCTGCCGTGGATCGGCACAAAAAACACCCAGCGCAAAATGACGAACAGCAACAGCGCCATCGTCATCGAGATGCACAGATACGGGACCAGCTTGCCCAGCATCAAGCCCCACCGCGACACCGGACTGACCAGCAGACTGTTCCAGCGTCCCGCTTCTCCCGTTCCCGCACGATGGACATCGCCACGGCGAACACCGTGGCGATCTGCAGCGCCGTCCCGATCACGCCCGGCACGAAGAAATTCGGCGCGCGCATCGCCGGATTATACAGGACCTGCGGCCGCACCTCGACCGGCAGGTCGCGCCGGCCGGCCTCGTCGAGCAACACGTTGACGGACCGCCGGAGCGCCACGCCCAGCGCCGTATTTAAGGCCTGCAAGGCCGTCGTGGAGTTCGATCCGTCGATCAACACTTGCACATCGGCCTTCTGGCCCGCGTGCAGTTTGCGGGTAAAATCGGGCGGGATCTCCAGCCCCACGTAGGCCTGGCCGCGCCGCACCGCCGCTGACAAGTCTTCGAGGCTGTGCACCTGCTTGACCACGCGAAAGGTCTGCGTGTTGACGAACGCGTCCACCAGCTGGCGGCTCTCGACCGTGCGGTCCTCGTCGAACACCACCATCGCCATGTGTTTCACGTCGTTGTCCAGCGCGAACCCGAAGGCGATGATTTGCAGCAGCGGCGGGAAGAACATGAAGAACAGCGTCGTCCGGTCGCGAAAGACGACGATGAATTCCTTGTACAGGATCGCGCCGAAACCGCGGAAGAGATGCCGTTCATGATGTGGCCTCCGTTCGACATGTTTACCCGTCAGCGCCACGAACACGTCCTCCAGCGACGGCGCGATCGGCCGGATGTCCGCCGTCGTGGATGCCCACGCGCGGCCAGCGCGTCGCGGATCCGCTGTTCCGGCAGCGTCTGCGTCCACCAGCAAGTGCATGGACTGGCCGAACACCGTCGCCGTCCCGGACGCCGTCGAGCTTGCGCACCGCCTGCAAGCCGACGGTGACGTGGTCGCAGGTGACGTCGAGCCGCTTCGTGCCCGGCGGATTGACCTCCGGCAGCTGCTTTCAATTCGTCGGGCGCGCCGCAGACGATGAGTTTGGACATGAAAATGTAGCCGACGTGCGAGCAGCGCTCCGCTTCGTCCATGTAATGCGTCGTGACGAACAGCGTCATGCCTGCGCTGGAAAGTTCAAACAGCAAATCCCACAGTTCGCGCCGCGCCACCGGGTCGATCCCCGCGGTCGGTTCGTCCAGGAACAGGACGCTGGGCTTGTGGACCAGCGCGCAGGCCATCGCCAGCCGCTGCCGCCAGCCGCCGGAAAGCAGACGCGGCGCGCCGGTCGAGATACGGCTCCAGATGCGTGAGCGCGACGAGTTCGTCCCGGCGCTGTTTCAGAACCGGGCCGCGCAGGCCGTAAAGTCTGCCGTAGAACATCAGGTTCTCGTTGGCCGTCAGTTCGTCGTAGAGCGAAAACTTCTGCGACATGTAACCGATCTTGCCTTTGATCTGGTCGGTCTGGCGGGTGACGTCAAAGCCGGCGATTTCCGCGCGGCCTTCGCTGGGTTCAAGGATGCCGCAGAGCATGCGGATCACCGTCGTTTTGCCCGAACCGTTCGGGCCGAGAAAACCGAAGATGGAACGTTTGGCGACCGAAAAACTGACGTGGTCCACCGCGGTGAGCCCGTCGAATCTCTTGGTGAGGCCCTCGCACTGAATCATTACTTCGGCCGGCATTGGTCCTCATCACTTCGGCGGCGGCGGCACATTCGGGAAGATCGCATCCACCGACATGCCCGCGCGCAGGTCGCCCGTATCGCTTGGCAGCCGCACCTTCACGCCGAAGACCTGCCGGATCCGGTCGTCCACGGTCTGCACGTTGCGCGGGGTGAACTCGGCTTCCCGGTTGATTTGCTCGACGGTACCCTGGAACGATTTGCCGTGAACGGTGTCCGTGCGAATGTCCACCGCCTGGCCGAGTTGGATCGAGCCGAGCCACGTTTCCGGCACGTAGACGCGCACCCAGAGATGCTGCGGCAGGACCAGTGTCGCCACTTCGCGGTCGGCGGACAACACGTCGCCGACTTTCACGCTCAACACTTCCAGGACGCAATTGGTGGGGGCCGCGATCCGCATCTCGCGCAATTGCGCGTCCAGTTCGGCCACTTGCGCGCGGGCCTGGTCGATCTGTTCCTGGCGCGTGCCTTCGACGAGCAGGTCGTAGCGTTTTTTCGCCGCGTCCGCGCTTTGCGCCAGCGCATCGGCGTGGCCGGTGGTGTCCTGCATTTCCTTTTCGGAGATGACCTTTTGGTCGAACAAGTCGCGCGCCCGTTGGGCGTCGGCGTTGGCGGCGGGAAGCTGGGCGGCGAGCGATTCCCAATCGTGTTTGGCGGCGGCGATTTCGTCGGGACGCGGCCCGTGCTCCATCTCCGCGAGCACGGCGGCGCTGTAATCGCGGCGGGCCTGCAATTCCGCGGCGTCGAGTTCGGCGATGGGCTGGCCCGCGGCCAGGGTGTCGCCTTCCTGGGCGAAGAGTGTTTTGACACGACCGCCGTACCGCGAGGCGACGTGTACTTCGTCGGTCTCGATGGTGCCCGAAATGCTCTGCGCCCCGACGGACCGCCGCATGAGCAACCACGTGCCCAGACCCGCCAGGATCAGCAAAACAAGGAGGAAGAATAACGGCTTCCGTTTGTTCACCCTGCCAGAGTAACAGAGCGGGGCCGGAGGCGCAATGCGCTACGGCTTGCGGGGCGGCGGCATTCGGACCTTGACCGTGTTGCTGGGGCCGGACGGGGCGCCGCCGGATTCCTCGGCCTCGACGTAGTAGGAATAGGTCTGCCCGGCGGCAACGGTCGCATCGGTGTAGAGGTTGGTCGTCGTGCTGTCGATCATCACGTCATCGCGCCAGATCGAGTAACCGCTGACGCCAACGGCGCGTTTGGACTCGGTCCAACGAAGCTCGACCAACCCGCGTCCGCGTTTTGCGCTGAGGTGCACCGGCGCGGGCGGCGGTGGCCCGGTGACGGATGTCAGCGCTTCGACGGAGGTGTGATGCACGGAAACGGCATTGTCGAACAGGGTGATGGAGACGGCATAGTCCCCGTTGGACGCTTCGCCGGGCGGCGTGACGTACAGGGTGACGGTATTCACCTGTCCGGGAGAAAGCGTCACGGAAGACGGCGCCACGGAGACCGTCCATCCCGGCGGGCCGCTTGGACCGAAATAGAACGTGGAGGCGCTGCAGCCGCTGCTGTCGGTGTTGGTGATGATCACGGAGTAATTCAGGGTTGTCCCCGGCAGGGCGACCTGGTTGGTGGGCGAGACATCCATCAGCGGGGTCGCCGGCGTGCCGTTGCCGAAGTTGACGGACAAGGTCACCGAGTTGTTATCGTGGGCGACTTGCGTGACCGTCACCCCAAGCGCGGGGTCGGTGAACGTTCCGGCATCCTGGAGCATGGTGATCAGGTATGTCTCGATGGCGCCGGTGCCCTGGTAATGATGGACGCTGGTGGCGTTGGCGTATTGCGCATCCAGGTTGGTGTCGCAGTTCAACGGCACCCGGTAGGAGAAGTAATAAAATTCGTCCGCATTGGGATTGGGGATTTTCAGCAGTTGGGGATAGGCCGCGATCTGCGGGTTGATTTCCAGGGGGGCGAGGGTGACCACCGCGTTGTTGGTCGCCAAGACGACCTGGCCCGCGGGCAACCATCCCATCTGGTCCATGTGCGGGCCGTTGATCTGGCGCAATCCGAGCCCGCTGTATCCCATGAAATCCGACGTATCGCAGTATTCGCACTTGTTCGTCCCGTCGTTGTCCGGATCGGTTGACGAATGGTGCATCGTCAGGTTGTGGCCGAGTTCGTGGGCGTAGACGTCCGGCAGATCGCAATAAGCGATCCAGGACAGGCCGGGGTTGCCGCCGATCGTGCCCAGTCCCGCCCAGGCGCACGGGTTCTGCTGGGGGAACACGTAAATCTTGTGGCTGTAGACGCTCAGGTCGACGCCTTGCGCCTGGGCCGCCGTCTCCGCGGCCGTGGCCCAATCCTGGTAGTCGCACGTTCCCGTGCTGGAGAAGGGAATCGTGTACGGCCCGTACAGATCGCCGGTGAACCAGACGTTGCCGTTGGACATGTCCTGGTACAGGCTGGCCACCGAGGAGGTACTGGCGAACATGATGTTCTCAATCGAGTCCAGCGAGCAGTCCAGGGGCACGTCCGAGAAATTGATGGCGAGCACCACCGTGCGTTGTTCGCCGGTGACGATCAGGCTGGGGACTTCGATGGTCTCGATGCTCGCGCCGTTTGCCTCCGCGTAGATTTCCCTGCCGGCGGCGACTCCGGTGACCCTGAGCCTGGTGCCGGAGCGCAAGCGCGCGGGACCTCCGTCTTTGAAGTGCACGTTAAATCGTTGACCGGTCTGGACGTCGTCGATCCAGTACACCTTCTCTTCCCGGTGGTGGGTGAAATCGTCCACTTCGCCGACGGTCACTTTGCCGGTCACCGTGGTGGGAACAACCTGTCCCCATGAGGGGACGAGGAAGCAATGAGTCATGACAACAATCAACCCCCTGCAACCCCAACGCCTGATCGTCCCTTGAGCCATAGATGTCCTTGTTTCTGATCTTTTTGAGAATGAAATTCTCAAAACTGGTGATCCCGCGGGGATCCCGATCACAAAACAGATGGATGCAACTCGAATGCCAACCCGGCGGGCAGCATTTTCCAAGTCTGGAGAGAAGTCGAGCCTTTTCTTGTAAACCCGGCGTTACAGCACCAGCAGGCAGTCGCCGTAACTGAAGAACCGGTAGCGTTCGCGCACGGCCTCGGCGTAGGCGCGCAGGATCAACTCGCGCGAGGCGAACGCGCAGACCAGCATCAACAGCGTCGAACGAGGCAGATGGAAATTCGTCAGCAACACGTCCACCATCTTGAACTGAAACGGCGGACGAATGAACAGCTCGGTTTGCCCGCCGGCCGCGCGCGGTTCGCCGACAGTCTCCAGGGTCCGGGCCACGGTCGTTCCCACGGCGACGATGCGCCTGGCTTCGCGCATTGAGCGGGCTGTTTCTTCGGAAACACCGAATCGTTCCGCGTGCATCCGGTGTTCCTCCACCGTGTCGGCTTTCACCGGACGGAAGGTGCCGATGCCGACGTGCAGGGTGATGAAGGCGCGTCCGATTCCCGCGCGCTGGAGTTCATCAAGGATCTCCCCGGTAAAATGCAGGCCGGCGGTCGGGGCGGCGATCGCCCCCGCCTGGCGCGCGTAAATCGTCTGGTACCGGTCGCGGTCGCCGGCGTCCCGGCCGGAGTGTTTGATGTAGGGCGGCAGCGGGGCCGCGCCGAATTGTTGCATGTACGCCTCCACGTCGCCCGAGAACCGCAGCACGCGGCCGCCGAACTCTGTCGTGCCTTCGACTGTGGCCGTCAGGTCGCTGTTCTGGAAAGTCAACGTCAGGCCGGTCCGGGCTTTGCGGCCCGGTTTGACCAGAGCCGACCAGCGGGTGGCGTCGAGTTTTTCGACGAGCAGCAGTTCCAGGGCGGGTTGCGCCGCCCAAAGCCGGGCGGGAAGCACTTTGGTGTCATTGAGCACGAGCAGGTCGCCCGGCTGAAGGTAGCGGCCGAGACGGCGGAATTCTTCGTGGCGGATCTCGCCCGTGCGGCGGTCGACGACCATCATGCGCGACGACGCCCGATCGGCCAGCGGTTGCTGGGCGATCAACTCCGCCGGCAAATCGTAATCGAAATCCGAGGTTCTCACTTCGCGCCGTGGCGGCGAAGCAGCTCGACGATGTCCTGGTGGTCCGCCTCGGCGGCCCGCTGCGCGGCCGTTTCTCCCGAGGAATCCTGCTGGTCAACCACCGCGCCTTTGGCCAGAAGAAGTTCGACGATGTCCTTCTGGCCCCAGTGCGCGGCCAGGTGCAGGGGCGTGGTGCCGTCCCAATTCGTGGCGGCCAGGCCGGGCATGGCGGCCAGCAGGGCGGCGACCCTGTCTTTTCTGCCAATGGCGGCCGCCGAAAAGATGTCCAGTTCCGCGCCCTTGGCCGTCAGGGCGTCGACCGTCTTCGTCAGGTTTCTGAAACCCGCCAGCGAGACCGGTGTCCAGCCGCTGTCGTCCTTTGCATTCGGGTCGGCGCGCTTGGCCAGCAGCAGGTCCACGATCTCGGTGTATCCATTCCAGGCGGCCAGGTGCAGGGGCGTCCGTCCCTCGTTGTTGCGGGCCTGCACATTGGCTCCGTGGGCGATGAGCAACGCGGCGATGCTCGTGCGGCCGTTGAACGCGGCCCAGTGCAACAGAGTCATGCCGTCCGGCGCCGTGTCGTTGGCGTCCGCACCGTGGTCGAGCAGCATCGCCACAATGGAATCGATGTTGCGGTGCGTGACGGCGACACGCAGGGGCGTCCAAATATTGCGCGCTTTGTGCGTGAGATCGGGGTGATACTTCAGCAGCAGCGCGACCATGTCAGGGTCTTCCTGGTTGATCGCGTAATACAGCGGCGTCACGCCGCTGTTGTCCGGCGCGTCCACCTGGGCGCCGTGTTTGAGCAGGAACGCGGCGATGGCTTTGGACCCGTTCTTCGCCGCGAGGTGCAGCGGCGTCAAATTGTCGGCTCCGACCGCTTCGTTGACGTCCGCGCCATCGGCGACGAGCAGTTCAACCACGTCGGCTTTTCCATTTTCAATGGCGGCATGCAGCGGCGTGAATCCCGTGCCGCTCATTTTCAAGCGGATGTCCGCCCCCCGGGCCACCAACAGGCCGACCACGGCCTTGTGTCCGGCCTCGGCGGCGTTGTGCAGCGGCGTCACACCGGCCTTGTCGGAAGCGTTCACGTCGGCGCCCTTGTCCAGGAGGAACTTCACCGCCTTTTCCTGGCCGGCCTGCGCCGCGGCGTGCAGGGGTGTCCTGCCCAAATCATCCGCCGTATTCACCAGAAGGGGGTTGGCCTTCAGAGCGGCCTCCAGGGCGGACACGTCACCGCTCCCGGCCTCTTCCCAAATCGTCGCGGCCCGGCCGGCAAACGCCACGCCGGCCAGCGCCAGAAACAAACACGTTCGTACCAATGCTTTCATCAACTTGATTTCTCCCTGACTCGACTGTTGATCCGCCTGTTGTCTGACAGCAAAAAGACGGCCAACTTTGTCCCTTGCATCTACCGCCCCTTGCCCAACAGCCACAGAATCAACGTCATCACCACGCTGAGCAACACGCACGTCGCCAGCGGGAAGTAGAATTTAAAGTGGTCCCGCTCAATCCGAATGTCTCCGGGCAACCGTCCCAGCGGCAGATTCACCCGGCCACCCAGCCAGAGTAACCCACCCAATACGGCCAGCGCCAGCCCAATGACAACCAGGATCTTCCCGATGTCGCTCATTCCCGTCCTCCGTGTTCACGAAGATACGCCGCGAGATCGGGATGATGATATTTGACGGCCAGATGCAACGGCGTCTGGCCGCGCACGTCTTTGGCGTTGATGTCCGCGCCCCTGGCTACCAGCAATTCCACAACGTCCCGGTGATCGCGCACCACCGCCGTGTGCAAGGGCGTCCACCCGCACACGTCCTTGGCGCAGATCGACGCGCCGTGCGCCAGCAACACCTCCGCCGCCCCGGCCCGCCCGTCAAATGCCGCCAGATGCAACGGCGTGTGATCGCCGGCGTCCTTCGCGTCAACCAACCCCGGCTGTTTTTCCAGGACCCGGGCCAGTGTGTCCGTGTCGCCCGCGTCGGCCGCCGTATGGGCGTCCGTCCAGTTGCCGAACGCGGCGGTGGCCAGCCCCGCCCCGAGCATCAAATATACGATTGTGCATAGGATCTTCATTCGTCCGACACCGCGCCGCCAATCTAGCGCCATTCCCGTCCAGCGGCAAACCCGCGTATTTTCGGCAAAAATGCGCCCGGTCATTTCGGTTACTTCGGTCACTTTGGACAAAACACTGTTTTTGCCCGTTTTGTCCAAAGTGTTCAAAGTGAACAGTCCAGTTTGACCGCCTTTTGCAGCCGCCAGAGATATTCGCGCCGGGAAATTTCGTAGGCGCCGAACCCGACCAGGTGGGGCGTGACCCATTGCGTGTCGAGCAGCACAAACTCGCGCTGGCGCAACCGCTCGACCAGCGCGACCAAGGCGACCTTCGATGCGTCCGTCGCGTGATGGAACATGCTCTCCCCGAAAAACGCCCCGCCGATGTGCACCCCGTACAATCCGCCGGCCAGTTTCCCGTCCAGCCAGGTCTCGACGCTGTGGGCGCGGCCGAGTTGGTGGAGATTGACGTAGCTCTTGATGATCTGCGGCGAGATCCACGTGCCTTCCTTGCGCGTGGCGCAGGCTTCCATCACGGTCTGGAAATCGCGGTCGAAGGTGACCTCGAATTTCTTCTGCTTCAACACCCGGCGCAGGCCGTGCGAGATGTGGAACCGTTCATCCAGCGGAATGATCCCGCGCGGGTCGGGTGAGAACCACCCGATGCGCCCCTGCGGGTTCATCGCCATCGGAAAAATCCCCTGACAGTACCCATTCAACAACAGTTCCGCATCCAGCATCCCCCGAGTTTAGCAAATCCCCGCCCGAAAACGAAAGCCCCCGGATGGCGGTCGTAGCTACTGGCAGGGCACTCTCAGGCGTTGTGTTCTCCAGCCAGTTATGAGATATAGTGGAGCCAGGACAGGTGGAGGCGACATGTTTTTTCGCAGAGAACCGAACGAAGACGGTGTTCCGCGTCCGCCGCTGGGCGAAAACCGCTGGATGAAGATCGGCATCGTTTCGCTGGCGGTGTTGGCATTGGTCTTCCTCTGCATCGCCCTCAGCCGCCACCCCACGTTCACCCCCTACACGCCCCAAACCGGCGCCCCCGCCGGCCCGTAACACCCGATCCGCCCCTGCGGGTCCATCGCCCCGGCACTACCCATTCAGCAAAAGCTCCGCCTCCAGCATGCCCCCGTTTAGCAAATCCCCGCCCGAAAGCCCGGGCTGGGCAGTCGCGGCTATTTGACGTCGCTGCTCTACCGTTACGTCGACGGCACTAAACCCTAATATGACAATATTACGAACTGACCCCTTTCTGAGCCCTACCAACTGGGTCAATCAGGGTGGCAAATGCTCTCGACTTTCCTTGGCCAAAATGCCAGTCTCTGCCTTGGCTTAAGGCGAGATCGGGTCATATCTGGGAGAGGATCGGCGGGTATGAAAGAAGGGATTCGGGTTAGGCTTTGGGCAAAATCACTCCGCGTTGTTTCGATCATTCTGTTGGGCTTGGTAGGGCGGGCGTTCAATGCCAACGCACAGACGGTCTCTAACCTGTACTCCTTTGGCAGCGTCTCCAACGATGGGGCCACACCGCTCGCCGTTCTGGTTCGAGGCAGGGACGGGAATTTCTACGGGACAACCGATACTGGCGGCGGTTACGGCACGGTGTTTCGGATCAGCCCCAGCGGCACCTACACGAGTTTGTATTCCTTTGCCGGCCCCCAAGCGATGGAGCCAACCCATATGCCGGACTTGTGCTGGGCAATGACGGCAATTTCTACGGCACGACCTATGGAGGCGGGACGAACCTCTATGGCACTGTGTTCCGGGTCAGCCCGAGTGGGAGCGAAACAGTCCTTTGGCAGTTTGCCAGTAGTCCCACCGATGGGTTCGGGCCACAGGCCGGTTTGGTGCAGGGTGGCGACGGGTATTTTTACGGGACAACTACCTACGGTGGGAACGGTTACGGCACCGTGTTTCGGATCAGCCCCAGCGGCACCTACACGAGTCTGTATTCGTTTGTCGGCAACTATCCCTACAACCTCGATGGAGACTATCCCTATGCCGGACTGGTGCTGGGCACTGATGGGAATTTCTACGGAACAACCGAAGGCGGCGGGACAAACGGCGCTGGCACCATCTTTCGGATCAGTCCCAATGGCAGCGAAACGAATCTTCACTCATTCGGCTCTAGCGGAGATGGGTACAATCCGGTAGCCGGACTGGTGCTGGCTAGCGATGGCAATTTCTACGGGACGACCCCCTGGGGCGTGAATGGCTACGGCACTGTGTTTCGGATGAGCCCCAGCGGCAGCTACTCGATTCTTTACTCGTTTCCTGCCTACCCCACCGATGGCAGCCTGCCGTGGGCCGTCGTGCAGTGCAGCGACGGCAATATCTACGGGACGACCAGATGGGGCGGGACGAGCACCAATTGCACATACGGATGCGGTACCGTGTTTCGGATCAGCCCCAGCGGCACCTACTCGAATCTTTACTCCTTTGGCAGCCAACCCAACGACGGAAGCTTTCCACAAGTTGGGCTAATGCAGGGCAACGACGGGAATTTCTACGGAACGACTACTAGTGGCGGGATGTACAATGATGGCACCGTTTTCAAACTGACTGTTGCCCTCAATCCCCCTCCCTATCCGATCAATCAAATTACCAGTATCCAGATTGCGATTACCAACATCACCATGTATCCAGACATCGTTGGCCCTCTTCTACAACAAATTGCGAATACGAACATCGTCCTCAGCATCCCGTCCATCGCAGGCGAGATTTATCAATTGCAATCTACACCTGACCTGACCTCAAGTGTCTGGGCCAATGAGGGTGGGACAATAACCAGCATCGGAGGCCTCATGGTATTGACCAACCCTGCATCAGGAACCCAGGGGTTCTATCGATTTGCCATCACCCCTTGAGGGGGTGTAGCCAACAGCAACAGAAACGTGAAGGGGTCAGTTATCAGTTAGTGGTATCGTAACATTGCTTTGACGCGGCTGGGCGTTCTTGCTTTGGTGATCGAGACGCTTCAGCCAAAATATGACAACACGATTGACCGACTCCTTTTCACCTCCGCAGATGGGAATTGTAGCGGCCGCCGTCACGGCGGCGGGTCCGGCAGAAGCGTCCGGGACGGACGCCACTACAACAAATTGACCTACGACCGTTCCGCCGCGCTCCGTGACGAACGGGGGGCTTCCTGCTACACTGCGCGGGCATGCGGTCTTTTCTGTTACGGCGGATGGGGGGGCTGGTGCTGTCGCTGTTGGCGGCCAGTGTCGCTATTTTCCTGCTGGTGCGGGTGGTGCCGGGTGATCCGGCGCGGTTGCTCCTGAAAAATCCGACGCCGGAAACCATCGCGGCGGTGCGGCAACGGTTGGGGTTGGACCGGCCGTTGGGGGTGCAGTATTTCCTGTTTTTGAAAAACGTGCTGGTGCATGGCGATTTCGGGGAGTCGGTCGTGACGGGGCGCGATGTGCGGGATGATTTGGCGCGGACCTGGCCGGCGACGATGGAGCTGGCGGTGGCGGCGATGGTGGTGGCGACGGCGGCGGGGTTGTGGCTGGGGATTTTTTCGGCTCGCCATGCGGGGACTTGGCGGGACGCGCTGGGGACGACGGTGAGTTTGATCGGGTTGAGTGTGCCGGTGTTTTGGCTAGCGCTGCTGGCGATCCTGCTTTTCTCACTGAAGCTCGGCTGGTTGCCGGCGGGCGACCGCATGAGCGTGACCGGCGAGGGGTCGATGCTGGATCAACTGCGGCATTTGGTATTGCCGGCGCTGGTGCTGGCGACGATCCCGATGGCGTTCGTCGCGCGGGTGACGCGCGGGGCGTTGTTGGAAACACTTCATTTGGATTTCATCCGCACGGCGCGGGCGAAGGGGGCTTCGGACAACGCGGTGTTGTACCGGCATGCTTTGCGCGCGGCGCTGGTGCCGATTGTGACGATGATCAATACCGAGTTCGCTTACCTGCTGGGCGGGGCGGTGTTGACGGAAACGGTGTTTGCCTGGCCGGGGATCGGCCGTTACATCGCCACGGCGGTTTTAGCGCGCGATTACCCGGCGATCCAGGGATCGTTACTGGTGCTGGTGGCGTTGGTGATGGGCTTCAATGTGCTGGCCGACCTGGCGCATTATTTATTGGACCCGCAATTGAGACGATGAGACGCGTCAATAAATTGTTCCGAGTGGGCGTGTGCATGCTGGCGGTGGTGGCGCTGGCCGCGCTGCTGGCGCCGCTGGTCACCCAGCACGGGCCGACGGAACAACCGTATCGCGCGCAGGAATTGGCCGGGCCGTCCGCGCAGCACTGGCTGGGGGTGGACAGCGTGGGCCGGGACGTGTTGACGCGGCTGCTGTTCGGCGCGCGCGCCACGCTGGAGATCGCGCTCGGGGCGACCGCGATCTCGATCCTGTTCGGCGTGGCGCTGGGCGCGGCGGCGGGGACATGGCGCGGGATGTTTGACGCGGGCATCAGTCACGCGACGAATTTTCTTTTGGCGTTTCCCTCGATCCTGCTGGGGCTGGTGGCCCTGACCATTTTACCGCCATCGCCCGGCAGCGTGGCCGTTGCGGTGGGAATCGCCGGATTGCCGACGGTGGTGCGGCAGGTGCGGGCCGCGTTCATCTCCGAAGGCGCGAAGGATTACGTGCTGGCCGCCCGCGCGACCGGGGCCGGCCGCTGGCGCGTGGCCATGAGGGAGATCCTGCCGAATTGCGCGGGCCTGGTGCTGGTGCTGACGGCGTTGACGCTGGCCGGCGCGGTGTTGGAGGCGGCGGGCCTGTCCTTTCTCGGCTTGTCCGGCCAGCCCGACGTGGCGGAATGGGGCATGATGCTGCGCGAAGAACGCAGCGCCTTCCGCATCGCCCCCTGGTTGTGCATCGCCCCCGGCCTGGCCATCGCCTGGACCGTGCTGGCGTTCAACTTAATCAGTGACGGCCTGCGTCAGCGGAGGCGGTGAAGTGATGCTGTCACGAATTAGGCCGTCAAAAGCGGGCGGAGAGTTTGACGTTCCTGGCTGATCGGCTGTCGGCAGGAGAATCGTGGATTAGACTGACTGGCGGCGCGATTTGTGGGTGAGCAGGAGCACCAGAAGGCCCAGACCCGCCAACAACCACGTTGCCGGTTCGGGGGTGGCCAGCGAGCCGCCGTCAGCGATCACTGTGCCGGTGTTAATGATCCCGCCGCCGTCGAGATTATAAAAGCCGTTCGTCGAGAACGTAAAGGCGAAATTGTTACTCATGATCAAGAAGGAGCCGCTCGACATGACGAAGCCGGCGCTGCCGTCGGTGAAGTCGACGCCCCCCGCGTCTATCGACCCGCCAAGATAGAGGTCATTCACGAACAGGCCGGCGCCGACTGTTATGATTCCGTTGGAGGCAATGATACTGGAATCATCCGCGCGCGCGATTGTGCCGGCGGAAAGCAGGCAGGCCAAGGCCGCCAGGCTGAGAAAGAGTGTTTTCGACATTCGCGTCATAGGCAACTTCAACTCCCGGACAGGGAAAGCAGCTTCTCCGGTCGAATTTCTTACACCCGGACGGTTGGCTTTGGCAAGCGAAAATGCGCCGCCCGCTGCGGCCTGCCGGCATGTGAGTGACGGCTTGCGCGAAGGGCGGCGGTGGGTTAGGCTGGCGGCGGTTTTCGGAGGGGTGCCAGAGTGGTTGAACGGGCTGGTCTCGAAAACCAAAAAGTGGCCCTTTTGACGATTTCGCATATTTCTTTGGAAAGCGCGATTTTTCCATGCCGGCTTGCTTGATCTTCACTTCGCCAGCTTTGCACCGAGTGGCAGGGATTGGCACTAAAAGGCGATAACTTTGCCAATTATTGCCAATTGAAATCCGCTGAAAAATCCGCTGCGCTCCGTTTTTTGGTTGCTGTGTTTGGCCACCTCGGCAGCGTGATCGTGGCTACAGCGCCAAATGTAAAGCAACGCTGGGCAGCGTAGCGGCTCGGGTGATCGTGCCGGTGTTGGCACCAATGCGCGGGCGGCGGGTGGCTGGCTACAGTGCGGCTGGCTCCGGTGCGATGCGCTGCATCCGGCGTTTGCGCGGTGGCGGCTCACTACTTGTGGCCGGAATCAGTGCGGAGATCGTGCCGGTCTCGACTGACGGGCGGCGCGGTTTTGGCTCGCCGATAGGCGCGACGCGGTAGCGGTCAATCGCTGTTTGAATGTCCGCAACGGAGAAAAGTATCGTGCGACCAACACGGCGAAAGCCGATGACGCGGGCAGACTGCCATGCGCTGAGCGCGCGACGACTGACACCAATGACACGCGCGGCTTCGTCCGGGCGCAGATACAAACGCGGTAGCGGTGTCGTCGCTTCCCTGTCGCCAATTGTTGCCAGTCCATTCATGCCATTACACGTGCTCTTGCCTGTAGGGTCACAGTTCTGTCTGAATCGCGTCCGTGAGATTAGCACCCATGAAATGGAAATCCCGGATGCCAAGAAATTCGGACTTTGCAGGGGGCATCCCCAAGTTCATATGGTTGGCTATGGTTGCAAAAAATTCCTGATTTTGCGGTTGACAGCTTTTCGGGACGATCATGGAGCCAACCCGACCGTGAAATGCTCCAGCGTGAAGTGATAAAAGCCAGACCGCCGGCGGAGCGAGCACTGTCAAGCTGGACCGCAGGCACGAGGAGGAGCTTGACAGCGCACAGCGAGCCGTACAATCAAAAGGCCGCGCATGCGCAGTCGATGGCCGATGAAGCGGATTCATGCGACCACAGATAGCATCAAGGCGTCCCGCGACTGTGTTGGTGGTACACAAGATACCTGGCGGACGCCATGTGGAATGAGGTGTAGCCCCACAAAAGACATGCGGTTGGGAGAGCAACCGGGTATCATTCACACTGTTATGTCGCGATTGCTTTTCAAGTGGACGGATAATGCGCTGATTGCGGCCAATACCGGGCGGCCTTTTACGCACGGCGGCTTGGAAGCGCTGTGTTCGAGCCATCTCAGTGACAAGGTGAACAGTGACCAACACCGGTTCGGCACAGAGACTGAAGCTAAAGAAGCGGTTGACAGAATTCGCGAAAGAGAACTCCGGGTTTACCGCGACAGTTCCTCGCGGGTTATCCAGGATGCGCGGCTGGAGGCCGAAATGGGCCGCGATTACACGAATCGGCTTTTGCTTGAGCTGATGCAAAATGCAGATGACGCGGCTGCTACGGAGCGCATCGGTTACAAGGGGCTCGGTTTCAAGTCAGTGCTCGATGTTTGCGAATCTTCCCGGATCTATTCTGGCAGCTTGCGCGTCAGGTTTGATCGCGGGGAAAGCCGGCGAGCGCTCCAAGAAAACGGCCTGTCCCATCTGAATGAAGTGCCCGTATTGCGGCTGCCGTTCTGGAATGGAGAAATGGGCGGTAACGACGAAGCGGATGCCCTACTCAAGAAGTATGACACAGTTATCGTTCTACCGTGGAAAGGAGGCTGTGTCCCTGATGCGTTCAGACGGGAGTGGGAATCGGTCAGCGGTGATGCGAGCGTCTTACTTTTGCTGCACGCACTAAGGGAGGTTGTTTGGGAGAGTTCGCGGGGTGGGCAGATTGTGTGGCAGCGCAACGGAAGCGGACAAATTGAAATGTCGGTGCAGGTGGGACAGCATGTGCGACCGCTCAGCCGGTGGCGCGTTTTCCGGGAGCAGCACGAACAATCGCGCAGCGCTATTGCAATTCCGCTCGACGCGGATGGAAAACTTCATCCTCACGTGCATGACAAGGTGCGCGTGTTTTTCCCAACAGAGGAGGAAAGCCCGTTGCCGATGGTTCTGCACGGCGAATTTGACCTCGAACAAAACAGGAAACACGTTCGGCCCGGTGGCACACGTGAAGAGATTGTCCAGTCGCTCGCGCGGTGCGTGAAGCTTGCGCTGACTGAAATCACCGACAACGGGTGCTTCTTGGATTTGCTGCTGCCGCGAACCCCGCCAGAGAACATGACGGGTCTTGAACGAGACGTTTGGAATGCGGTCAGCACCCTTGTTCGCGAAATGGTCCTACCTCAGAGCAAAGTGAAGGTCTGCGAAGCGCGTTTGTGTCCCCAGGCGAACGCGCAGGATTTCCCGTGGCGTTCGGATCAACGACTGAACAACTGGAAAACCTTCAAGGAACTGTTGGCAAGACACCGGGCCGGTGGATTGGCTGGCTTGAATTTCCTTTTGCCCGGAACGGATACGGAAGAACGCGAAGGGGTCGCTCGTGTACTTAACGCGGCTGCTCATCTCACGGTTCAAGACCTGCGTCAATTCGCTTTGTTTGCTGTGGCTGGACGCGACACTCCTGCCTCGGCGCTCGACTGCCACCTGTTCTTTCCCACCGAAGGCATTTCACCCCCAGCTGATCTTCCGGGCGTGCGAATCGCATTTCTCCGCGAAGAGTTCGCAGCAGAATGCAAAAAACATGCGCCCGTGCGGACCCTTTTGGAAAAACTAGGGGTGGCCGAATTTAACCCGCCAAACATCGCCGCCGCACTTGCCAACTCGTCACTTGATGGCATCCCAGAAGATCCGCTTTGGCAGTTCCTTCTCTCAACAGTCGGCCCGATGATGAAGGATGAGAATGCGGTGATGGACTGGAAAGACAAACACCGCGAGTTTCTGGCCAAGCACGTCAAAGTCCCCTGTCGCGACAGCGCGTGGCAAGTTGCGGTCAACGTCTATGCCGGTCAGGACTGGACGGAGAATGATTTTCTGGAGCGCGACCCGCAGCGATATTTCCTGTCAGCGCCACCCGTCGATGAAGAACAGCGGAAACATTTTGACCGCCTCGCACGCTGGCTCGGGGTCGGCTGGTCACCGAAGATTTTGCCTTTGCGGGACAACGACGGCAATCCACTCAGCTATGCTGACACGTCCGGCACAAAGGATGGCGTTCGATGGTCGCAGGGCGCATTTTACATCTCTCAGCCACCAAAGCGATGGTGGGAACATTGCGCCCAAATGAACAAGGACGGCGAAAATGAGGCGCGCAAAGCTCGCCTTCGCCAAGACTGGATGATCGATGGGGATGAAGACGTTCTGCGCATTCCCGTCGCATTCGAGAGCATTGTCAGTGAGTGGAAAGCTTACGGGGAGTACCTCAATGCCGTTGTGTATCGGTCCAGCAACATGGCGCACGATTATGACAATCAACAATTGTGGCCGCGCCCTTCTTCATATGTTTCGCACCTTTTCAAACAAATCGAATGGATTCCAGTGCGTGAAGCTACGCAGCTAAAAGCCGCACAAGATGTATTTGCCGGAGACTGCGAAGTACATCGTGAGCTACCTGGCTTAGTTTTCAGCCCCGCCACTCCGGTGAACGCGGAAGTTGCGAAGGGAATTGGCATCCGCCGCGAGTGGTTGGAGGTCACCAAAGCCGACTGGCAACGCTGGCTCAAGGGATCACTGGATTTGAGCCCGCAAGGCAACCCCGACCATCAGAAGCTAGTAATAACACTGTATCAACAAGCGCTCCGCCATTTTGGCGACCGATATGACGACCGCAACCAGCGGTTGTGGGATGGGGAAATGTGGTGCATTGAAAAGCTTCAAGACAATACAGCTGTCTGGCATCGCGAGGCTGACCACAGGAAAATTTATTACGTTGATCGCCCCGATCTAGCCCGGTTGCGGTTAGAAATGCTCAGGACTTTCCCAGCCGAACTGGGCTGGTTGGAAGAAAAAGCCGGGCAGCTTTTCAGAATCCCGCGTCTGAGCGAGCACCTCCGCGGTGAGCCTGTGTTCACGAACGGCGACACCGGTGAACTTACAGATAGACTCTGCGAAAGGCTGCAAGATCGAGTCAACTGTCTGGCTGCATATCTTAAAGTGAAAGGGAAAGATCCTTTGCAACCGCAGCAGAGCTGGCAGGAACTGAAGTTCTACGCAGGCCACAGCTTGCAGGTGAGCTTCAGCCTCAATGGGCAATCGTCTCAAACCCGATCAGCACCGGCGTTTTTTGAACCGGGAACGGATCAAGTGCCGGCCGCACTTTGGCTTGATGCTATGGAGAACTTCGCTGATGCGGGACAACCCAGAGACATCGCTTGGGAGGAAGTTGGCGCGGCATTGTGCTACGCGGCTGGATTGTCCTTGGAAGACGGGGCTGTTTTCGCCGGATTGCTTGGTTGTGGAGAAGACAGTCTGAGACGGAAGTTGCTCAATCTCGGTGTCACAGAGTCTGACGTCACAAACGCGCTGCTGCGATCGCCAGTTCCTCCCCTCCCAACCTCAGCGCTGGTCGCAACTCCTGTAGTTCCTCCCGTGCCGGGCGGCGGACATCGTCCTGCCGGTGCAGGAGGCGGTGATGGTGGTGGCGGCGGACACGGAGGCGGCGGAGGTGGAGGCGAGAACCGAGCGCACCGCGAACTCAAAGACAAACTGTGGGAACATCCTGAACTCATCGAAATGGGCATGCAGAGCTTTCGCTATGAACCTGGCCTTGCGTCGCATTACAGGCCCGACCTCATCCTCAAGGACGTTCAGGGGAGATTAGTTACGGTGGAAGTCGAGTCGGAGTTCCCAGGTGAAAGCGACTTCGGTGTCTGGCAAGCCGTCGCGTACAAGCACGTGGTCGCAGCTGAGTTCAAGCTGCCGTGCGACCAAGTGCGCGGCATACTCGTGGCGCCTCGAATTCCCAGTCGCATCAAGCAACAGTGCTCCGATTTGGGCATAGAACCTGTCGAAATTCAACTGCCCTCTTTCTGACTCACCCCCATTATTGCAGGGACAAGAAAAGCACAGTCTGCGAATTTCCACGTCGAGCCCGTGCAGCACTTCCGTTTGCCAAGCCCACCTGCTCTCCTATTCTGAGCGGTTGGGTTGTGGACAAAAACGTCTTGTGACCGACGATAATTTATGCGCCACCACTCCAGTGCTGCCGCAGGCAGCGCGCCCATCGGGGCAATCCTCCCCTGTTTGTTTGTCACCCATGAGCTTGCGGCAGAGCTACTGCGGGACTAGATTCGAGTGATGGAGGGGCTCACAATTGCGGAAACGATAAGAGACTTCGCACAGCTTCCCGCGAACTCCTCGTCCGTGTTTTATCATTATACCGACCGGTCCGGCTTGGAAGGTATCTTGAGAACTGGCGGGATTCGAGCCACACATCGCTGGAGAATGAGTGACAAGGAGGAATTTGTCTATGCGCGATGTCTGATTGACAAAGTGCTTGATGGAATAGCCACAGACAACGATCTCCCAATAGTCGCCGCTCGGCTGGTGCGAGAATGCCGGATCAACCTAGAGGGCATCCTAACGGAATCGGAAAAATGCAGTCGGGCCTACTGTGCTTGCCTTTCTTGGAGCCGCGACCAGGAGAGCCAATGGCAGTCTTACGCAGACGGTGGCAAAGGATTCTCACTTGGCTTCGATCTGCCCGCTATCCTGCGTACTCAGAAGTTCTGTGTTGAAACTCGCCATCCCTACTTGTTCTGTGCTCCGGTGCGTTACCAACCCGCTGAGCAAAAAGCGATGGTCAAACGTGTCTTTGAGGCAGCCATTCAGCGTATGAAGAGTTTCGCAGATTCCGTCTCACAGAACGCCAAAGACCTTACGGCATTCTACAGAACTATCTTGGTTGATGTCGTCACAGTTATCACTGTGTACGTCGATTTCATCAAGCATCCTAGTTACGAGAGCGAGCGCGAAATACGCATTATGAGAGATCCGAACGACGACACGCTCGACGCCCAAGATGTCAGGCATTTTTTGCGAGAAGGATTGAGCGTTCCGTATTTATTCTTCGACTTGCGAAATCCAAGTACCGGTCGGCTTTCCGTTGATGAAATCATTACCGGGCCTAACGCAATTTCAGCAGATGAAATCTCCTACGTCGAGAGACTACTTGATCAGACCGGGTACAGTAACTTTGCCGACCGTCCCAAAGTCGTTCAATCGTCGATCAGAACGAGTGAGTTGCTGTAGGTCAACCGATCGCAGCCACCTCGGCGCTTCGTAGCGGGTGGGAAACCGCACGGTAAAGCTTGACCGCCAACTGCCCGGTCGCTCCTGGCTGTCGGTGGCGAGCAGCGCGCAGCCACGGGCAGCAACGTGCCATCAGTACGCCCTGGCAGCGCCGCAGACGCGGCGAGCGGGACGTGATAAGAGCGTCCGCCGCGCCGGGTTTGCCAGCGTTCCACCAGCGAGTGAGCGGCGATGATTGCAACGCGGCTGCGTTCAACGCGCTGGCAGCTTCAAGCCGGTCTGACTGTCACCGGTCAGTTCGTCATGGCTCGACGTGATCGTGGGCTGGCTGTTCGCCGTAGCGCGTTTTGGTCGGCGGCGAGTGCGCGACTTGGCGGCTCCGTCTCCGCCCGCCGTCCAGCGGCTCAAGCACTCGCGCAAGTGCGCCGGACTCATCGGTACACCAGCAGCCTTCAACTCGTCCGCCAGTTGGCCGCTGCGCCAGCCCTTGCGGTGCAACGCCAGCAGCCGTTCGCGCAGCGGTTCCAACACGTCGGCAGCAGTCTTGCGCTTTCTGGGCGGCTCGCGTTGGGTCAACTGTTCCAGCTTTTTCTCCAGCGTTGCGTAATCCAACTTCGCGGCAATCTGCCCGTAATCAATGCGTGTGCTCATACACAGGTCCTTTCACGTTTCTGCCATCGGCAACTCGACGTTTCTTCCGAAAACGTCTGGCTCGTCCTTCGACTTTCTGTCGGACAGCCTCAGCGCGTGGCGGCGAGCAGCCAAGCGCATTGGCCTCCATCAGCCCGCTGGTCGGGCCAGGAGGGGTTGGTGTCCTACCCATTTCTTCGATTCTCACGCCACACTTGGCCTGCTCAGTCGGTTGGCGGCTGCGAACAGTTGGCCTGGCGATTCGGGGTGCGACGTTTCGCATGAGACCTGTTGACATCGATGGCGTTATAGCCCAGCGAACCCACTCAGCTTGTGTATCTGCAACACAACACGCGCCCGTCTTTGTGCCAGACTGCGGACAAATGACACATGGCCTTTTCATTGCTGCCCATATCACCACATCAGCCCTCGCTAAGTTGTTCCCGTTTGGGAACAATTTCACAGCAGGTTCTGGTTAAGCTCCCCAGCCATGTTCACTGCTAAACCACAGAAGAACCGAGCCGCTGCGACGACCTACTTCGACGAGCACCTGTCGCACAACGATTACTATGCCCAGAACGAGTCCCAAGCCGGCCACTGGATCGGTCAGGGAGCACAGCAGTTGGGACTGCCACCCGGCGAGACGGTCACGCGCAACACCTTCTTCAAGCTGTGTGACAACTTGAATCCGATGACCGGGGAGCAATTGACACCCCAACAGTTACGGGAGCGCCGCATCTTCTTCGACTTCCAATGCGCCCCACCCAAGTCCGTCTCCGTTCTCGCCGTCACGATGAATGACAGGCGCATACTACAGGCCCACCAGGAAGCCTCCACGATAGCGCTCCGTGAGCTGGAGCAGTTCGCAGCCACACGCATCCGCAAAGGAGGAATTCAAGAGCAGGATCGCGCCACCGGGAATCTGGTCGGTGCGGCCTTCGTGCATACCGCATCCCGCGCCCTAGATCCGCAACTGCACACGCATTTCGTGTTGTTCAACTGCACCTGGGACAAGACCGAACAACGCTGGAAGGCACTGCAAACTTCCGCGATGTTCGACGCCATCCATTACGCGACCGCCGTGTATCGCAACGAATTGGCGAAGCGTCTCCACCAGCTTGGCTATTCGCTTCGTCGGACGGGCTCGGCCTTTGAGATTGAGGGTGTGTCGCCCACCCTCATCGATCGGTTCTCCAAACGGTCCCAAGAACGCGACAGGGCCGTCCAGCGGCAGGAACAAAAGCTCGGTCGCAAACTGACAAAAAATGAAGTCGCCCACGTCGTCCACCAGACTCGCCCCAAGAAGCTCAAGGGTGCCACCGATGAGCAAGTCCGCCAACGGCAACTCGGGGAACTCGGCTTCTTGGAGCGCCGGGCACTGCGCAAGGTGGTTGCAGCAGCCAACGGTCGGCCGCAAGAGTTCATGTACCCGGTTACGATCAATGAAGCCATTGTGCATGGTGTGCAGCACGTGTTTGAGCGCGCCTCGGTTGCGCCGCAGCACAAGATTCTGGAAGCCGCCCTGGTCAAAGGCTACGGGCAGCTTGACCTGTCCCGGCTAAAGGAGAAGTTGGTCGAACATTCTGAACTGGTCTATGTCGGCGCGGAATTCTCCACGCGGGATATTCTCACCAAAGAGCTTTGGCTGATTCGCACGGTCAACGCCAGCATCGACACTGTCGCCCCAATCACCACCCATTACGATCCGCCCGACCGCCTCGGCCCGGACCAGCGTAAGGCGTTGGCGCACGTGCTCACCAGCCCCGACCGCTTCACCGGCTTCCGTGGCTTGGCCGGCACGGGAAAAAGCACGGTGCTCGGCGAACTGGCCCGCGTGCTCCATCATGAAGGGTTCGCGCCCGTTTTCTGCACGCCGACTGCTGCCGCCGCCGAGACACTCCGTAGAGATAAGCTGCCCGCCGTCACCCTGGCACGGCTGCTCAACGACGACCCAGCCCGAAGTGCGCTGTTCCGCCGTAGTGTGATCGTCTTGGATGAAGCCGGTGCCGTTGGCCTCGATGACATGGTAAAACTTTTCAACCTGGCACTGACCGTGGGCGCTCGTGTAGTGCTCTCGGGCGATACCGGCCAGCACACCTCGGTTGCTCGCGGCGATGCTCTGCGCATCCTCGAACAGTATTCCTCCTACCGCTTCAGCGAGCTGACCACCATCCGTCGCCAGAAACCCGCCGTCTTCCGTCAGGTCGTCGAACTGGCTGCCGCCAAACAGACTGACAAGGCGTTTGCCAAGCTCGTGGAACTTGGAGCGGTCACGGAGGCGGCGACGGAGGATGGGCAGCTTTATCAGCGGGCGGCTGAGGCATACCTGTCGGCGACCAAACAAGGCAGGTCCGCATTGCTGGTCTCGCCCACTTGGGTCGAGATTGAAGCGGTGACCGAGAACGTGCGCGAGGTTCTAAAAGTTGAGGGTGTCGTCGGCCAGAATGAGCAAGCGCTGTGCGTCTTTGATTCGTTGTCCTGGACAACCGCCGAAAAGAAGAACGCGAGCCAATATCAACTTAGCCAACGTCTGCGCTTCGTTCGCAAGACCAAGGTGTTTGATCGGGCCGAAACGGTAGAAGTCGTGGCCATTATGGAGAACGGCTTGCGAGTGCGCCGTCCGGATGGAATGGAAGTGGATTTTATCCCGGCTGGTGCCGCTGGCTCGTTCGACGTGGGCGAAGCGCGTGAACTGAAAGTCGCCGCTGGCGATTGGCTGTTGCTACAAGCCAACCACGGCAAAGAGTTCATCAACGGTGAACGGGTACAAGTCCGGGAGATTCGGAATGGCTGTATTTCACTGATGGACGGACGAGCATTGCCCAGCACCTACAATACTTTCACGCACGGGTATGCTGTCACCTCGCACTCATCACAAAGCAAAACCGTGGATGACGTGCTCCTGGTCGCATCGTCACGCTCCTTCGGCGCGGTGAACCGTGAACAGTTCTACGTTTCCATTTCGCGCGGGCGCAAGGGTGTGCATGTGTTCACCGATGATACCGAACTGCTCGCGCGTCGCGTGACCGATTCGCACGAACGCAAGGCTGCCGTCGAACTCCAGGGCCTGCGCGATGACCTGGCCAAACTCGGCTACCTGCGGCAACCGCAGCAAGAGCAACATATCAGCGTCGCGGCGTCCACAGTGGGCCAAGATCTCCGCACAATGCGCCCGATGCGTCAGACGCCGCGAGTGTTTCGCGCTACGCGTTTGTCTCCAGTGCAACGGCTTGCTCAGGTGGTCGAGGATGTGCAGCGATGGATTCGCGAACGGTCCGTCATTGAGCAACAGGAAACTGTCACGACCAAGTTTGAGCAAACCGAGGTCATCAAACAAGCTGAGTCCATAAAACAGGCTGACTCCGTCAAACGAACCAGCGGCCTCAAACGATCTCGCACGGTCAAGGAAGCTCTGCAACAAGAGCAATCCGCCCGCCCCAAGCTGCGTCGGGGCATCACCCCGTCCGGCGACACCGGCCACTCTCGCGGCATTGGTGTCTGAACATTCAACCCTCAATCACCCCATGCACCCCATCAAAGACGACTGCTATACCACCTCCGTCAAGTATTGCGCCTGCATCGAGTTCCATCTCGACGAGGAGCGCCGGCGTGGCTTCCACACCGGTCAGTTGATTGATTACACCTTGGAACCCAACCCGGACGCTAGTGAGAATAAGAACGCCCCGCCGCAAAAACTCGCCCTCGCCTTTTCCACTTCCGACGTGGTGATTTTGGGCTGGCGTCTCGGCCGGCTCGCCGATTTGCTCCGCGAAAACAACCTTGCCACGCTACACGTGCTGTCCAAACGCTATGCTGACCTCGACCATGGCAGACCCTTCGTCGCCTCCATCATCATCACCCCGATCAGCCAGAAGTCCGTCGCAGGGTGAGAAGGCAGCTTCACTGGCGCGAAGTGTGAGAAGCCCACCGACGCAGGCGTGAAGCGCATTGCTGTAAAGGTGGGGAGGTCGGAGCCATTTCAGTTTGTCTGCCGCGGTCTCGCTGTTGGCCGACGAAGGAGTTGCCATAGCCGCTTACACCCCCACGGCAACGCACAACCATTGAATACCAGTGAATTGCGACCCCACGCTTTCTTGCCCAATTTGCCCGTTCCACGAACGTAAACATCCAACCTATTCTCCAAGTCATCAGGAGCCGGCAATGTAAGCCCTGTCCTCCTAAGGATATCGTCCATTGTCGCCGTCCTGGTGTGAATCCAATCGATCACCGTGAAATCTGGTCCACTTTGTGAAAGTGATACCCCTTCAGGCTTCGTTTCCAACATGGCGCTATCGATTGCAAGCAGGCAACCACTCGGTGCGTGCTCTTTGCGTCGGTGAGCGTTTATCAGAGCCGTCCCCATCACAGGGAAAATCGTGAGTATGCCATCGCCAAGACTGAATGTTTTGTCCCCAACTTTATGAAGATTCCGAAGTGCTAATAAACAGCTTTTATGATCTGCGAAATCGCCCTCGGAAATGCCGGCCTTTCCCACGGACCCATTGATCAGCAGCGCCTGCATCAGCAGCACCGCTATCGAAATTGGGACCTCTGGTTTTCCCTCGTTGGAATCTGCGACAAGTATAAGACCATCTCCTCCAACTTGGTGCGCATTCACTCGGGGATGCACACTAGGAAGTAAGCGTCCGGCCCCATCAAGCAGTGCATTCAATGCCTGGTAGAAACGGCCTTTGTCTGCGGGGAAAATGTTCGAGGTTCCTTCAATGTCGAGATAGATGGCCCATCTCTCCCCGTTTGGGGTCCCTTTACGTCGCTCCGCATTCGATAGCGAATCTTTGATCATTTCATTCATAGGGTTTTGCAGAATTGCTCCAGCGGGTTTCGGGAGACATGGTACGATTTGTGACCTCCAGACGTGGCAACCCTCCGCTCACCTATGGTTCCAGTTCCCTCAATCGTTTGTGCGCGTGTGCGATCCAACT
Source organism: uncultured Verrucomicrobiae bacterium (assembly GCA_963817685.1). GTDB lineage: Bacteria > Verrucomicrobiota > Verrucomicrobiia > Palsa-1439 > Palsa-1439 > CAWFPN01. Next base: position 208,360 of record CAWFPN010000010.1, read on the forward strand.
CGCACATCCCTCCGGTGATGATTCGATGAATCGCCGGTAACTTCCCACCGCCGCACCGGTGTTGCCAACAGCGTCTTCCGCAAGGGCTTTGTTGTACAAGGCCGCTGTATGCTTCGGGTTGACTATGAGAGCTTTCTCGTAAGAGCCAATCGCCTCTTCGTGTCGACCCATTGCGGCGAGGGCACTGCCCTTCCAGTTCCAAATGAGACCGTTGCTTGGGTCAATCGCCAGAGCCTTGTCGAAACATCCCAACGCCTCCTCGTGCCGACCAAGCTCATCAACATTGATGCCCTTCCTAAACCAAACATCCGCGTCTTGCGGATCAATCGAGAGGAGCTTGTCACAGCAGGCAACAACTTCCTCGCGACGACCGAGGGCGACAAGGGCGCTCGACTTGCCGGCCCAAGCTTTTCGGTTTTCCGGTTCCATGAAAAGGACTCTGTCGAAATATCGAACCGCATCCTCGAAGCCCATTGGATCAAAGAAGGAAAAGGTATTGAGAGATTCGCCTTTTGCACACCAAGTTTGGGCGACCTGCGGGTCGACGGATAGGGTCTTTTGGGAGCAGGCGGCTGCCTCCTCACGCCGACCAAGAGCGCGCAGGGCGATCCCCCTATCGCACCAAGCGAGGGCATTTTGGGGGTCAATGGCCAGGATTCTGTCACAGCAGGTAATCGCCTCGGTTTGCCTCCCCAATTCCCGAAGAACATGGCTCTTGCTGAGCCAAGCCTCGGCGAATAGCGGGTCAATGCTCGCTGCCCTATCGTAACAACCAACGGCCTCCTCGCGCCGCCCAAGCGCCTGTAGGATAGCCCCTTTGCCATACCAAAAGACGCCATCCAGACGGTCAACCGCCAGAGCCTTGTCATAACACGCGAGGGCATCTTCATGTCTACCGAGGGTTCGAAGCGCGGCAGCCTTGCCTGCCCAAGCTTCGGCCAATTGCGGGTCGATTTCTAAGGCTTTATCATAGCAACTTATCGCTTCGCCCTCCCGCCAACGAGTTTTGAGAGCCAAGCCTTTGTTGCTCCACGCGCGAGCGTATTGCGGGTCAATCGATAACGCCTTGTCGTAACATGCAATCGCTTCGTCGTGTCGGCGAAGGCCAAAAAGCGCAACGCCTTTGTTGTGCCAGACCACCGCGCTATCAGGATCAATACCCAATGCCTTGTCGTGACACCGAATCGCTTCTTCATGCCGACCGAGAGCATTGAGGGCTCCACCTTTGTTGGCCCAGAAAGCAAAGCTTTGCTCGCGGGCCGCAGGAATTAGAACCGTTCGTCCTGTTCTCCTATGGAAGAGCACCGAAACATCGTCACGCAGCTCGCCGAAGTCCCGATACCGCTTGGCCGGTGTGGCTCTCAGGCAGCGTTTTACCACTGGCCACAAAGGTCGACTGACTCGCGGTAGCTGCTCCGACATTTGGCGCTCGTACACTGCACGCAGAAAATAGCCCATGTCACCGCAAAACGGCACAAGGAACGGCGGAGTCCTGCTCCCCGCGCCCATTTGCCACAGGACCAGGCCGAAACTGTATATGTCACTTCGTACATCCGAGGTCTCGCCGCGATAAATTTCAGGCGGCATGTAACCGGGTGTACCACACCGCACCATGCCATCCACCTCTAGCAGGCTGAAGCTAAAGCCCATTTCGGCGCTGCCAGTGATTACAGAACTGCCTCCGCTCGTCACGCCGCGCAAAGCAGCCTCAGCCGCCGCAGCCAAGCCGAAGTCTGTGATCTTGAGAGTTCCATCCTGGGTAATCAGGATGTTGGCAGGCTTAATGTCACGGTGGCATTTGATGCCATGACCAACGGCGTGCTCCATGCCAACACAGAACTGGATCGCCCATTCCAAAGCTTGATCGACATTCAACGGCTCACCCGCTTTAGCCAGATGGTCGGAGAGACTTACGCAGCGTTGCTCATCAGGAGCAACGTAGTCCATCAGAACGAAGAGCCGGCCGTAGTAATCATCGACCCAGCGCGCACTGAGGATGAACGGATGTTCATCCAAAGCCAGCCATAAGAGGGCTTCCCTCTTGAATGCATCTTGCACCTTGCCATCCGCCAGTAATTCCCGGCGGATGGTCTTCAGCGCACGCAGTTCCCTTACGTCGCGGTCGTAGACGAGGTAGACTGCGCCAAAACCGCCCTTTCCCAGTATGCGGCGGACTTCGTACCTTCCTCCGATGAGGTCGCCGGCTTTCCACTCCACTGTTGCGAAGCTCTCGCGGAAGACCTCATTCAATACTCGTGAGACAGAAGTTGTGTCCGCCGTCTCAAAGATGAAGACCGCCTTTCCTTCCCCGCCGAAGTCGATCTCGTCGCCTTGCGTCAGCGCAACCGGCGCGGTCAGTTTTCGTCCGTTGACGTGAGTACCATTCCGCGATTGCAGGTCGATGAGGTAAAGCTTTCCATCTCTGGCGGGAGCAATCTGCGCATGCCGCCGTGAAACAAGGGAGTGTTCAACGACAACATCAGCGTTGTTCGGGTCGCGGCCGATTATCAAGCCGCCGTCAGGAATTGCAAACCGCGCGCCGGAGAGCTGGCCCAGTTGTCCGATGAGATAGCCGACGATCGTGCTCATGCGTCACTCCCGTTTTTATCACACTCGCCGACTTGGCAGGAGCGAATTTCTCCGCTGCGTGTATAACGCGTTTGACAATTTTACGAGCGATGTGGCCGCGCCGAAAATTCAAGCGGCGACATCGCGGGCGAGTCGGATGGCCCTCGCCAAGAAAAGTTTCGGAACTTTGCGAGCGGCGGCGCGGGGCAGAAGGGACGCCGAAGCGGCAAGGTTTCGAGTCTTTGAATGGCAATCGGCGTATGCGTCGGCTAAAGGCCGCCTCTATCGGTTTTGATGCGCAATCGCAGGCTATAGAACGGCTTTATTTCCATGCGGTTGTAATTTCCAATGCTCATTTCTAAGGCACGGTCATGGGCGTTTATGGGTGATTCCGGGCTTTAGCCAAGGCAGGAAACCGGCGTGCCAGGCGTCGTTCTCCCGGAAGTTCAATACCCTTCCCAATATATCCGGTCGAATCCCTGCCCGGCGTGCGGCCCTATTTAATTCGATATTTTTGCTTGAGAGATTGCTGTAGAAACCCGGCATCAAAGGTGAAGATGCCGTCCGGCTTTGACTGAAACGCCTTGATCAGAAGTCCCGTTTTCGGTTTGTAGAGTGTGTAAGTCTGGCCGGGGTAGTATGTCGTATATCCAGAGTAGGTCACTGTGTTCCCGGTGACGAAACCTGAGCCAGTCGTCTGCGCTTGACCGGGGGTGTTGATGTTGAATGGTGTAACGGTATTGCTTTCGTCGATCAGTGCGAAGCAGACAAACCCATGCTGCAAAGCCAACTCCGAAGCCCGCAGCAACGCGAAATCCTGCACTCGCTCTGCCGCAGTGTATCCGTTGCCACGAAAGACGACTCTGAAAATGTCCGGGGCAAGCTGCGTGTCAGAGTAGCCGCCGGTGAAACCGGTAGACTGGTAAGAGGTGGCGCAACCAAAAGTGAGCATGAGTAGCGGAATGCCGAATGATACTGTCAGTAGCTTCATACGCCAATCTCCTCCTGCGTGCAGGGCTGAAGAATTGCTCAGGAATGCGCTTCTCATCGGCCCGATGATAATGGACCGGCTTTATCTTCGCAATCACCGTGTGGCCGCACAGACCGGAGATGTCGGCACACTTGCGAGAAACGGTGACCTCGTCTACTTTCACGCCGTGAATGACCACTACAATCCGCAGTTCTATCTTCGGGCCTGGCGAGACCCTGCGATCTCAACGACCAAGAACAGGTCATTTGTTTGGGTTGCAGATTTGCACAAACGGGAAATCTCAAACAAGCGCACGCAGGAAATCGCTTTCAAAGAAAACTACTACGCTGTCCTGACAGAAAATGGCGATGCGTACCGCGGCGTTGACGACTTGCTCAAAAAAGGCGAAATGGCTGTTGAGCCTGTCATTGCCAAACTGCGCAGGGGAGATTTTGTCCTTTCGGGAAAAGACATCGGCGGGTTGGCTCAGTTCATGGGATTTCTTTACACGCGTGTACCCCGGCAACGTGAGACGGTCGAAAACGTCGCGACCGGTTTCTTCAATAAGTTGGCCGCAACAGGCGCATCAACCTCTGAAGGCTTTCGCACCCTGATGCGTCAAGTTGAGAGAAAACGCGGCATTAGGATCGAAGGAGATATTGAGGAAGCACGGCAAGACATCATCCTTGGCAACGTCAAGGCGAAGGCCCTGCCAGTCGTCAGCCTGGCGCCGATTCTCAGTGTGGGCTGGGAGATCACTCAGCAAATCGCTCGTATGCACTGGGCGTTCTTGCAGGCACCTACCGGTGTCCATTTCCTGACAAGCGATAATCCCGTGTTTTGGATAGATCCAACTTCGACACCGCAGCCTTACAGCGCGAATGGCTTACTGATGGAGAATGTCATCTTGTTTTTTCCAGTTTGCCCGTTCTTGTGCTTACTCGCGACATGGCAGGACCTGCCAGTAGCAGCGACACTTGAATCGCAGGATGTGGAAATGGTGAATGAGCAAGTGGTAACTTGGGCGCACAAGGCAGTATTCAGTTCAACGCGGGGCGGCGCTCAGCACGCGCTAGAGTTGACAACTTATATGCGCTAGCACCGTGATGGTAGAGTGACGGGACGAGACCAAAAGAGAGGTCGGGGATATCATGCGTGTGCCACCGCGAACACCATAAAGGCCAACTGGGAGTCCTACGTGTGGGTTTTTCGTGCGCGGAGACGGCTAAACCCAAGCAACCCCGATACACAGCATCCCCCAGAGGCGGCAATTCCGCCATCCAGTCTGAATTTGGCGCTGTGCCTGCCAATCCAACTTGCTTCTGCGCAGTCGGTTGCGTCGCTCGGAAAAACATTGGCCTTATGAGGCCAAAGATTTTCTTTTGGCTTCAATTCCTTTGTGGTAAAGAGGTGGGCCATGAAGCGCGAACAACTGCTGGAACTGCTGGCACCGTACAATCCGTGGTGGAAGGTAACGACGGATTGGCGGAGCAACTTGCCGGGCTATCGACGCCCGATTGTCGATGAATTGCTGGCGGACATCCGGGACTTGCCGCAGGTAATTTCGATCACTGGACCACGACGAGTGGGCAAGACGACCGCAGTGCAGCAGGCGGTAGGGATGTTGCTGGACCAGGGGCTGGCGTCCGAGAGCATTCTGTATTTCTCGTTTGACGATCCGGCATTGTTTGCCTCGCCCGAGCTGCAGCGGGGCATCTTCGACGACTTGGTGACGCTGTACAAGGAGCGGACGCCACCGGTCTATTTCTTTCTCGATGAAATCCAACGATTGCCCCGCTGGGAATTGTTCATCAAGAAGTATTACGATCTCAAGACGCCGATTCGGTTTGTCATTAGCGGCTCGGCATCGTCGCCGATTTTCCGCAGCAGCCAAGAAAGCCTGTTAGGCCGCATCAAGGATCGTCACCTGCTGCCGTTCAGCTTCCGGGAGTATTGCGAGTACAAGTTGCGTGACACGCCGGAGTTTGCCGGGATCCTGGCGCAGCACGGAGGGTTGCGCGAGGCGTTGTTGCAGGAAGACGGGCCGGGGTGCGTCGCGGCGGCCCAGCAACTGGACGAGGCGTTGCGGCAATTTGATGAGCCGATTCATGCAGCGGTGCGCAGCTATTGCTTGGAAGGCGGGTTTCCCGAAGTGTGGGCGTTGAGCGACCCCGTGCGGAAGATCGAGTATCTGATGGAGCAGCAGGTGCGCAAGGTGTTGTATGAGGATTTGATGATGCTGACCAAGTACCGCAAGCCGGAAAACGTCCTGCGGTTCTTTCTGTTCCTGCTCGCCCATCCCGGCATCGAGATCAACACTGCCAAAGTGTCCCAACAAACGGGCATTGAACGCCGCGTCATTGACGAAAATCTGCCCCGGTTGGAGATGACGGACATGATTCTGCGCATCCAGAAGTTCAGTCATCAACCGCACCGGGTCCGGCAGGGCAATTTCAAGTGTTACCCCATCGACATGGCCCTGCGCAATGCCGTCCTGCGGCAGTGGTCGCCACCGGAGCCGACGACGATGGGCTATCTAGCGGAGAACATGGTGCTGCGCCAACTCTCGACGTGGCCGGAGAAAATCGAGATCACCTACTACAGGGAAAAAAAGGAAGTGGATTTCGTGCTGACCCACGGCGGCAACAAACATTTGCCCCTGGAAGTGAAATTCCGGGAGCGCGCTACGCAACAGGACGCCCTGCGTGGTTTCCTCAAAAAATTCGGCGGGAAACTGGGCGTGACCATTACCCGCCAAAAGGAAAGCCGGTATGAGGGTGAACTCCTCGATCTGCCGTTGCGCTACTTCCTGCTCGGCTGCGGGCGAGCCTGATTGTCAGCATTGTGCTCAAAACTCCTCGAAACTGGAGCCTACATCAAATTCGGGTGAACGGCGGGCCTTGGTGACCTGCCCCCTTTGACTGCACAGAACCTTGGGTGAGTCTTGAGCAGTGTTCTACTCCTGTTGGTGGTTGTTGTTCAATCCTTCTTCCCTTCCTGCCCCCGAGGGGGCAGCCGCCGCCAGCGCGAATTCCCGCGGCGTCCGATTGCCCAGGGAGCTGTGCGGCCGGCATTCGTTGTAGTCCTGTCGCCACAGTCTTCGACCACGTGCGCGCGCTTGGTCCAGTCGCTCGAACCAGTGTTCGTTCAGGCATTCGTCGCGAAACTTGCCGTTGAAGCTTTCCACATACGCATTCTGCACCGGCTTACCGGGCTCGATGAACTGCCACTGCACGCCGCGTTGATAGGCCCAGCTGTCCACCGCCTGGCCGGTGAACTCCGGGCCGTTGTCGCTGACCAAGTCGCTCGGGCAGCCGCGCACCGCGCGCAGCCGCTCCAACACCCGCGTCACGCGCTGGCCCGTGAGCGAGGTGTCCACTTCCACCGCCAGACATTCACGGGTGAAGTCATCGACCACATTGAGCAGCCGAAACCGCCGCCCGTCGGCCAACTGGTCGCTCATGAAATCCAGCGACCAGCGTTGGTTGGGACGCTGGGCGGCTGCCGGCTTTTCGCCACGCCACTTGGCGGTGTGCTTCTTGATGCGTCGTTTCACTTGTAAGCCTTCCTCTCGGTAGAGGCGAAACACTCGTTTATGGTTGTCGGTCCAGCCCTCCCGCGCAGCACGATCAACAGCCGTCGATAGCCGAAGCGGCGACGCTGCGCGGCTTTCTCCCGCAGGGCTTGGCGCAGCGGTTCATCGTCGCGCGGCCGGGCTTGGTAGTAGTAGCTGCTCCGGGGTAGTTGCATCAGCCCGCACGCCCGCTGGCGGCTGACCGCGTGTTGCTGCACACACGGCGGTCACCGTTTCGCGCTTGGCGGCGGGCGTCAGTACTTTCCCGACGCCACCTCCTTGAGAATCTGGATGTCCAAGGCCTGATCGGCCACCAGCCGTTTGAGTCGGCGGTTCTCATCTTCGAGTTGCTTGAGGCGCTTGGCGTCGCCGAGTTCCATCCCGCCGTACTTGCTCTTCCAGCGGTAGTAGGTCCCTTCGCGAGATCCCGTGCTGGCGGATCAGCTCCGGCAGGGGCAGGCCGCCCTCGGCCTGCTTGAGAATCGCAATAATCTGTTCTTCACTGAATCGCTTCCGTTTCATCTTGGCTCCTTCGTGGCTCCCGCCACTTTATCGGCCAAGACTCACTCTGCAAACTGTCCAGTTTCAGGGGTTCAGGTCATTGGCTAGCTCGTTTCTAAGCCACTTCTCCAGTTTTTCTTGGTTACCTTCTATATCGCGGGTTTCCTTCCACTGAGTGGCATGCGCTTCCTCCGTCCAATTTACACGGCCTGTGAAGTCTTTACCTTCTTTTAGCTTCTCGACCTCTTGACGAATCTCCGTAAGGCTGACACGGAAGAACTCTTTGCGAGAGTTCTGCTTGTTCACTCGCTTGGCGACGAATTTTTTGTGCAGTGTGTTCTCAAGGTCGCGGGAGTTCTCAGTTTCTATCACCGCGTGTATGTCAAACTCAAACGGCACACTTGCACCGCCAAGTTCTTTGACACGCACTTCCGTCTAGCAAGCTCTCACGCGCACACGAGCGTCAACCGCCTTGGTAAACCCTACTGAGAGTTGACAAACACGTCGCCTCCGCGTGACACGCGGTTGTCTCGATTGCTGTCGTTGTGCTCTTTTCAGGGGTTCACCTACTGGTTGACGGCCATTGGCACGATCTTCCCGGCAGCACTGGTTGCGGGGTGCAATGCGAAAAACCTCTCGGCCTCGGCCTTCGTGACCAGCGCCTTGTAGTGCCGGTGGATCATGTCGGCAGAGTTGCCTAGCTGATAGGCCGTGCGGACGGCATCACCCGTCAACGCCAGCGTGTAGGATGCGCACGAATGCCTCAGCCCGTTATTAGGCCATTCATTCACGCCTGCGGCTTTCGCCAGTTTCCGCAGTCGGTCGTAAAGACCATTGCGACTACCATCGACAATTGCGCCCCGGCTCTTCGCACATTGCGGGAGCCATGCAGCGAGCGTGTCGTTTATCTCCACAACTCGACGGCTTCTCTTCTTCGCAACAGCTGCACCGACGATAATAGTCCTCTCCGCTAGCTTGATTGCACTCCAGTCCAGTCTCAGAAGCTCGGCGCTGCGTAGTCCAGCAAACAGGCCGATGGCGATATAGGCGAGTAGGTCATACTCGGAGGCGTGTTCCAAGAGATGGGACACTTGTTCCACGGTGAAGATGCTCGGCTCGGAATCCTCAGCGTCTGGACGCGGGATACTGGCGGCAACATTGTATTCGCACCAACTGTTGACGATGGCGAAATTGAAAAGTTGGGACACCTTCACTGAGTAGTTGATCCGACTGCGGGCCGACAACGTTGGGTCTTGCAGCCAGTCTTTGAGTTCCTCGCGCGTGATCTCGGCGATGCGCCGGCTGCCGAAGGTCTCGGCGAATACGTTCAGGCGGCAGGACAAGTCTTTGACCGTGCTTTCGCGTCGGTGATTCGATTCGGCGTCGGCCAGTAGTTTCTCAACAATCTCCGACACGGTCGGAGCGTTGCGGTACTTCAGGACGTGCTCTATGTAGTGGTCCACCGACTCGTCCAACGTCGCACCGAAGGGGGTCAACTTCTCGACGCACTTTGCGGCGATTGCGCGAACGTCGCCAGGCAATGTGAACGCTGCTGCACCTTCGTTCTCGACCATCAATCGGACTTGGGCCGCTCGCGACTCGGCTTCCTCCTTCGTCGAAAACGCTTCGCGGATGCGATGACCGTTGACCATACAGGCTACTTGCCAGCCGACCTTGCCGCTGCTATATGTCAGCTTGTGAATCGGCGGCCACATTTCGGCTTTGGACTTCCGTGCTCGCTTGGTAGTCATGGCGCTTTGTTCCTTTCCAGGCCAGATATTGCCAATTATTGCCAAGCAAGTCAAGCCGTATTTGTGTAAGTGGTTGATGGAGGGGTGGCAGAGCGGTTGAACGCGCTGGTCTCGAAAACCAGTATGGGCCTACGGTCCATCGAGGGTTCGAATCCCTCCCCCTCCGCCATCTCATTCGATGATCTGAAGGATTGATCCACGCGACCGCCCCAGGGGAGGATCACGGCCGGGTGATCATCAGGCGCATGAAATGCCGCGGTGCGCCGCCCATCGGCGTCAGGTCCTGGTAGACCGCGTGGTTCGTGGCGCCATTGTCCACTCGAATGGCGTAGGTTGCGCCAGAGTTCCAGGTCTTGAGATCGTCGGAGACTTGCACGGTATAGGTAATGTCGGCCAGTGATTGGAGTTGGGTGAAGCTCAGCGTGAGGTAATTGGTTCCGCCGGAGGCCAGGGTGGACAGGACCGGCAGGCTGGACGGTGCGGCGGGCGTCAGGGGCGACAGACCAAGCGCGTATTTCAGCAAGTTGGGCACGCCGTCCTGGGCCGGCGTCGCGGTGTCGCCGCTGATGGCGGAATTGGTCAATTGCGCGGCTGTGAAATTCTGTTCACGCCAGGCCTCCCATTGTCCGTCGATGACCAGGACGGTCATGGAGTACGAGGGAAACGTGTAGGAGAAAGCGCCGGCGCCGGGGTTGAACGATCCGGTGGACAGATCGGCATTGGCGAGGTCATTGGGCTTGCCGTAGGAGTAGCTGGCGGCGGCGTTGGTGCCGGGGGTAAAACCGGTGAGAGTCACTTGAGCGGGGAGATTGCTTGTGCTGTGCTTGTTGATGACGAGCAGGGCGAGACTGCCGTTGGCGAGTTTGGCGGCGTAACAGGACAGCCAGGCGTAATTGCTGGCGGCGCTGACGACGCGGTCGCCGCCGCGGCCCCAATGCGCGAGCAACTTGGCGGCATAGAAGACGGGGTACGGCGTGTTCGTCGGCGTATCAGAGATATCGCCGCTGGCCAGCACACCGTAGTCACCGAACAGCCGCCAGCCGTACAGGCCGGCGCTGTTGTTGTTGGTCTCGCTGCCGTTTCGCAGGTCCCACCAGAGGCAGGCATTGAACTCGGTGTTCGCGAGTTGTCCCAGGGCATCGGCCATGAAAAGGCCATTGACTAGGCTGACGGATTGTTTGCCGGGGTTGGTGACGACGGAATTAAGTTCCGTGACGACAAGCTCGATCCCCGCGCCGGCGGCGCCGCCGACGTAGTCGGTGGCCATTTTGCGAATGTTCGCGGCCTGGGAACTGATTTGCGTGCCCGTTTGCAAGAGTGTGGGGTCGCATTCGCCGCCGGGGTTTTCGGGGTAGATGTGGTCGACGATGAAATCGGGGGTGGCCGCCAGGGACTTGAGCGTTCCCAAGACCACGGCGGTCCAGCCGCTGTGCAGGGAATTGCCTTCGTTGGGATTGGCGACGGCGTGTGTGCCGTTGCCGTAGGCATCCTCGCCTGGAAAACCGGCGATGCCGACCTTGATGGTGGGATCCACGGCCTTCATCTTGCTGAGGAACGCAGGGAACGCGTTGGCGTACGTGTACGGGTCGTGGACCACACCGCTCAAGCCGCTGCCGGGCACGCCGTGCACGTCGTTGTCCCAGCTGCCGTAACATTCATTGCCCACCTCCCAATCATGAAACCCGTAGGAAGCCGGGTGGGCGAGGCGGAGGAAGTTGTAGCCATCGTCTGTTGACAGCGGCGCGGCGGCGCGGATCGCCGCCCAGTAGCCCACCGTCTGCCAGTTGTGGCCCCTGGAATCGACGCCGATGGCGGCGGTGTTGTTGGTGGCTCCGTTGTAATAGGCCACCCACGCGGCGGCCTGTTCCGGGGTCCCGTCGCCATAATTGACAATGATGTAAGCCTGGGCGCCGACCGCCGAGGCGACTGTCGCGAAGGTGGCGGCGCTGCTGACCCACTGGAAGCCGCCATTGGAGACGCTTTCATCCGTCTGCCAGTTGTAGTTGTCCGCATCGCCGCCGCCGGGAAACCGCAAGACCTGGGTTTGCATGGCGGCGGCCAGCGCATACGTCGCCGGCGTTTCCAGGAGCGGGTCCCAGATCGCCGCGTTGATCCCGTACATCCGGCTGTCAATGGTGCGCACGACGGATGGCGAAGCCACGGTCAACTGGAGCGAGGCCGGCGGCGGGACGCCGACGAGGCGCATGTCATCGACATAAAACGTTTGCGGGTTGCCGGTGTAGTTCTGGATGATGATCCCGTCAAAATCACTGTTGCTGGCCACGCCGAGGCTGGAGAGGCTGATGGTCACTTGCTGCCAGGCGCCCGTTTGCGCCGTGGTGAACGTGAGGGTCTGCGGAGCCCCCTGGTTGCCATTGATTGTGCCGTAAACCGCGATCTGGTCCGTGGCGGCTTCGGTCGGGTATATCCAAAACGTCAGGCTCTGATACGGCGAACTGTCGAACGGGTCGTGATCCAGGTAGAGCGCCTCGTACGACGTTGTGGAATCGACCACGTTGATGGAGTCGGAGCCGCTGTGCACCGGCCTGGTATTCGCGTAATTGACGGTCGCCCAACTGTAGTCCTGCCAGCCGTTCTCCAGCGCGTCATCGTAGGCGATCAGGTCTTGTGCCCGGGCGGCCGTTGCCAGCGCCAAACACACGCCGCAGGCGACGATCGTTCTTCTCGTCCAGGTCGTCCGTTCAGAAGCCAGTCTCAACATACGCGCTTCCCCTAGGTTCCCGTTCCAATTCCTGCGAGGCGCTCCGGCGCGGGGCAGTCCATCCAATGGGGCCGATACTAGGGCCGCTCGTTGTGAAAAAGCAAAGGATGATTTTCCGGTTACACTGGAACGGCGGGGCCGGATGTCGCGACTGGTTGGCCCTGCGTGCGCCCTTTGGTTGATTGCCGTCTACAATCCCCCTCGATACGCCTTCGCCAGCAGACTGATGGGATGGACAACCGCCACGTTCATGCCGAAACGTTTGGCCCCGCTAGCGAGTTGCCCGAGGCAGCCGGGGTTGCCCGTGGCGACGATCTGCGCGCCGGTGGCGGCGATGTGCCGCAGCTTGCGTTCGAGCAATTGCCCGCTCAATTCCGGCTGGGTGATGTTGTAAATGCCGGCGGAGCCGCAACACCAGCCGGCTTCCGGCAACTCGATCAACTCAAGGCCGGGAATCGCGCGCAGCAGGTCGCGTGGTTGTTGGGCGATTTTTTGGCCGTGGAGGAGATGGCAGGCGTCGAGGTAGGCCACGCGCAGGCGGGCCCTGGGCGCGCCGGAGTTCGGAGGCGTCAGGCCGATCTTGATCAACCATTCGTGGATATCGTGGACTTTGCTGTCCCAGAGTTCGGCGCGCGGATCGCCGGGCAGCAACTGGCGGTAGCGTTTCATGAACGAGCCGCAGCCGGCGGCGTTGACGATGATGGCGTCGAGCGTTTCGAGAGGGAACGCGTCGAGATTGCGCCGGGCAAGGGTGCGGGCCATGTCGAGTTCTCCGTTGTGGCCCGGTAATGAGCCGCAACAACCCTGGGCGCGCGGGCTGACCACTTCGCAGCTGTTGGCCAGCAGGACGTCCACGGTGTCGCGGTTGATGTCCGCGTAGGCGACGTCCTGCACGCAGCCGGTGAGCAGGCCGACCCTGTAGCGCGGTGTTTTAACGGGTAATTCGATTTCGCCGATGAGTTCTTGGGAGAATTTTGGGCAGATGCGTGGTTGAAGCGCGTGCACGTCGCGCAGCTTTTTGGGGAACAGCGGCCGGAGCGCGCGGGAGAGGCCGAGCCGCTGGTCCCAGCGCAGCAGCGTCGCCACGCGGCGCAGCCGGGACGGTTTGCCAAACAGCCAGCGCAACGCGAGACGGCGCACGAGATTGCGCTTTGGCGAGGCCAGCGCCCCGTTGTGTTCCACTTCGGCGCGGGCGAACTCGATCATTTCGGCATAATTCACTCCCGCCGGACAAGCGGTCTCGCAGGCGAGACAGCCGAGGCAGAAATACATTTCCTCGCCGAACTGCGCGGAACCCGGCGCGAGCCGGCCATCCGCCACCGCCCGCATCAGCGCGATGCGTCCGCGCGGGCTGCTGGTCTCGTGTTTCGTCGCGTCATAAGTCGGACAAGTGGGCAGGCAGAGGCCGCAATGGATGCACTGTTGGAGGACGGAGTAGTCGAGTTGCTGGAGAAGATTGTGGCCGTCACTCATTCCGTCGCCAGTGTAGCCACAGATGCACACGGATGGAACACGGATGTGGAAGGCTTTAATCGAAGATTTTGCCGGGATTTAAAATGTTGTTTGGGTCGAGGGTGTGTTTGAGGGTGCGCATGAGATCGACGGCGGTCCTGCCGGCGAATTTTGGAAGGAAGTCTTTTTTGGCGAGGCCGATGCCGTGTTCGCCGGTGATGGTGCCGCCGAGGGTGATGGCTTTTTCGAAGATTTCGCGGAAGGCGGTGTGGACGCGTTCGATCTCTTCCTTGTTGCGTTCGTCGCAGAGAAAAGTGGGATGGAGATTGCCGTCGCCGAAGTGGCCGAAGGTGCCGATGGTCAGCCGGTGTTTTTGGGCGGTCTGCTGGATGAAGGCGATCATCGTGGCCAGTTCGCTGCGGGGCACGGTGGCGTCTTCGAGGATGGTGGTGGGCGAGACGCGGGCCAGGGCGCTGAAGGCGGAGCGGCGGGCGGTGGTGAGGCGGTCGGCCTCGGCGGCATCGCGGGCGGCGCGGACATCGCGGGCGCGATGGGCGCGGGCGCAGTCCATCATTTTCGCGGCTTCCTCCTCGACGACGACGGGATGGCCGTCGGTTTCCATGAGCAGGACGGCTTCGGCATCGAGCGGCAGGCCGATGTGGGCGAAGTCTTCGACGCAGCGAATGGTGGTGCGATCGAGGAACTCCAGGGTGCAGGGGATGATTTTGCCGGCGATAATGGCGGAGACTGTCTCGGCGGCGTCGGTCATGGTATCGAACGTGGCCAGCATCGTTTGGCGGGCGGCGGGACGCGGGACGAGTTTGAGCAAAACCTGCGTGACGATGCCGAGGGTGCCTTCGCTGCCGATGAAGAGGTCTTTGAGCGAGTACCCGGCGACGTCCTTGACGCATTTGGTGCCGCAGCGGAGGAGTTCGCCGGAGGGCAGGACGACTTCCAGGCCGAGGACGTAATCGCGGGTGACGCCGTATTTGAGGCCGCGCAGGCCGCCGGAGTTTTCGGCGACGTTGCCGCCGATGGTGGAAATTTTCATCGACCCGGGGTCGGGCGGGTAGAACAGGCCGTGGCGCGCGGCGGCTTCGTCGATGCGGGAGGTGAGCACGCCGGGCTCGACCAGGGCGGTCAGGTTGCGCGGATCGATTTCGAGCACCTTGTCCATTTTGACCGTGACGAGCACGACGGCATTGTCGCAGGGGACGGAGCCGCCGCTGAGGTTGGTGCCGGAACCGCGGGGCACGACGTTGAAATGGTCGGTGTTGGCCAATTGAAGGATGGCGGAGATTTGGGCGGCGGACTGCGCGAAGACGACGGCCTCGGGCTGGCGGGCGAGCGTGGCGGTGGCGTCGTAGCTGTAGGCGATGCGTTGCTCGGGTGTGGTGAGCAGGTTGTTGGCGCCGACGATGTCAGCCAGCCGGCGCAACGTGGGCGGCGCGAGGCTCATGGACCGGCTTTGGCGAGCCGTTTAAGTTCGATGGCCGGCAGCGGTTCGGAGCCGCCCAGTTGCCAGGCGCGGTGGAATTCGACGAGGGCTTGTTTGTCGTCCCCCCAACGCTGGTAGTGCAGCGCGAGCACGGCGTGGTAGGAGGAATTATTCGGGTCGGCCTGGAGCGCGCGCTGGTAAAAGTCGAGGGCCTGGTCGCGTTTACCCAGGGCGTCATAGAGCCGTCCTTGCTTGACGAGGATGTCGTTGGCGTAGGGATTCAAGGTGACGGCGCGGTCGTACCAGCTCAACGCCGAGTCGCAGAGGGTTTCCGGGTGGCGGCCGTTCCAGGTGGCGCGTGCCGCGTAGAGATCGCCCAGATCCGCGGCCGTGTTGAAGTCGCGGCGGTCGAAGCGCCACGCTTCGAGGTAATGTTTTTCGGCGGGCGCCCAGCGAAGGTCCGTCCGTTCCCGTTCCGCCAGCCGCGCCAGCAGGTAGGATGGATAACTATGGCGCAGCCGCGAGGCAAGCAACAGCAGCAACATCGCCACGCCGCCCGCGATCACCAGCCGGCTGGCGCCGACCAGGCGGACGGTCGTGTACTGGCCGGCGTGATACAGCGCATCGTCGTCCTCGCCGTGGTGATGCACGCCGCAGGTCAACACGGTGGCAATGATGGTGACCAGCATGAACAGGTTGGCGCCGACGCGGAGGCCGCAACCCAGCCCGGCGTCCACCAGCACGGCGGCAAACACCGCCAGGCCGGCCACGGCAAAGGCGTAGCGATTCGACTGGGCGGCCGCCGAATAGCGGGTGGCGCGGACATTGAGGATTTGGATGGCGGCCAGCGCAAACCCGGCCGCCAGCCAGGCCAGCAACAAGCAGCCGATCAGCCCGTACTCGGCAAACATGGTGAGATACTCGTCGCCGGCGGTGCGCGGCAGGCGCTGCGCCGTGCGATAGGCCGGGTAGAGCCAGCGGAACATCCCCGGGCCGACCCCGATCCAGAGGTTGTGCTGGCCGACGGCGATCGCGGTTTTCCAGGGCGGCGACGCGAGCGGCTCGGGTGGTTTGGGGGCCGTCGCGATTTGTTCCGGCAGCGATTGGAGGACGGATTGATCGAGCGACTTGGTGTCTTCATCCGTGACGTTGGTGGTGGAACGGCGGAGGGCATAGGCGGTGATCATGGACACGATCACCACCACCACGACCACGCTGGAACCGATCAACAACCAGCGCAATTTCTTGTCGCTCTTGCGAATGACATAAATCAGCAGCACCAGCACGGAGGCCAGCCACCCGATCCAATAGATGTAGGCAAACGACAGCATCATCGCCGCGGCGATCAGCACGCAGACGCACGCGCTGGCCACTTTTTCGTTGAAGCCGCGCCGCGAGAACAGGAAGTTGGAGGCGGCCAGGGGAAACACCAGGTGCAGGTAAACGACGAAATCGGACGGCCTGATGAACGTGCCGCTGGCGCAGCCGACGTACGCGCTGTACTGCGGGAACCACCAGATCCATCGTTGCCCCAGGATGGTCTGGCACAGTCCCCAGAACGCGAGGCCGGCCCCCATCCCCATGGCCACCCAGACCAACGCCGTGACCTGCCAGCGATGCCGGACATTGTTCAGGACCAGGAAGAACAGCAGGGCCGCCGTCACGACCAGCATCATTTCGTTGCGGGCCATTGACTCGACTTCGGCCAGCGTGTAGCGGATGACCCCGTAGGTGGCCAGCACCAGCACCGGCGCCCCCAGCGACGAGAACACCACCAGGGCTTCGCGGGCGGCCAACAGGCGCACAATCCACAACAGGCCGCCCACGGCCACAGCCACCATGATGGGGTATTGCGCCCAGGGCCGGACTGCGCCGAAGGCAAGCGGGGCAAAAATCAGCACCGCCAGGACGATGACAAAAATCGCGTCCTGGCAAAAACGCGCCAGAGGCGGCTGGGGACCCCCTTCAAGAGCCTGACTGTTTTGACTCGGGCGGCGATGGTTCGAGGGCATGACGAGTTATTCCGACCCATTCTCCTGCGCCTGACTCGGACGCTACGGCTAAAAGATGCTGCGGGCGACGTAGATCGAGTCCCCGGGCTGGACCGACACGTCCTGGTCGGGATGCTGCCGCAGCTGTTCACAGTCATACACGCGTTTGTCCTTGCCGCGGGCCAGTTCCACCTTGGTCCGATTCGCGTAATCGCTGAATCCCCCCGCCGTGTTGATCGCTTTCAGCAAAGTGACGTCGTCGCTCCAATTGTAGCGGCCCGGTGCGCGGACCTCGCCGCCGACGTAGAAGAACCGCACGGTGGTCAGGATTGTGACGTTACAGTGGATGTAAAAGCGCGGGACGTAATTGGCCTGGATGCGTTCGCTGAGTTCGCCGACTGTCAGCCCCTCGCCCTTGATGTGGCCAATCAGGGGCAGGGAAATCTCGCCGTTTTCATCGATCTCGGTGTCGATTGATTGCGGCCCTTTGTCCTCCTGGCCAATCGTGTCCAGCCGCACGGTGACGGTATCGCCCCGGCGGAGCCGGGTCTGGCCTGCCTGGTCCTGTGTCACCGCAGCCGAACCGGCGGCGGTAGTGAAGGCCGGGGTGGTGCCGGGGGTGGTGCCGCAGCCGGTGAACAGCGCGCCGGCGGACAGCCACACAACCGCCAGGAAGATCCGGCGAAACTGGTTGGCTGTTTGAAGGGAGTTCATGGGGAATGAAAGTTGAAGCCGGTCAGTATTTGCCCTGCCACTCGATTTCACCGCTCTTGGATTTCTCGCCGGCCGCCGCAGGCGGGGACTTGCCTTTCGGGGCGTGCAGGTAATGTTCGTAGCTGTCGTGGTAGTAGTAATAGGTTTCATCCTGGCCGACGTTGACATTGTTGACCACCACGCCGAGGAGTTTGCCGCCGGAATTTTCGATCACCTGGCGGGCGCGCAGCGACATGGCGCGCGGATACCGGCGATGTTGAATCAACAGGATGGCGGTGCCCACTTCCCGGGCGACGACGGCGGCATCGCTGACGCCGAGCACGGGCGGCGTGTCGTAGAGCACGATGTCGAATTGGGCGCCAACCTCTCCAATCAATTGCTCCATCCGTTGCGAGGTCAGCATCGGCAAGGCGGACTTTGCCTTGTCGCCGCCTCCCGAGGAGATGATGGAAACGTTGGGAACGCGGGTGGCCTGAATGATTTGGCCCACGGTTTTCTCGCCGGACAAGTACTCGGCCAATCCAACGTCGTTGTTGGCGCCGAGGTATTTATGCACGCCCGGACGGCGCAGGTCGCTGTCCACCACCAGTACGCGCGAGCCGTGTTGCGCGAAGGTGTAGGCCAGGTTGGCGATAGTAAACGATTTGCCTTCGCCCGGCCCCGCGCTCAGCACACAGAGGGACTTGATGGCATCTTTGCCCTTGGCAAACTCGATATTGGTGCGCAGCATGCGATAGGCTTCGATGTGGGCGGGGGAGACTTCGTCGCGGCCCAGCAGGCCGGCTTGTTGGGCCACAACACCCAGGACCGGCAAGCCCAGATAGCGTTCCACATCCTCCATGCGCTTGACACTGGTGTCGAGGAATTCGATGAAGAAGGCCAGTCCGACGCCCATCAGCAGTCCGGCGATCGCGCCCAAGGCAACATTCAGCCAGATGTTGGGCTTGACGGGAACCAGACTGACTTCGGCGCGGTCCACCACCTCCACCGGGCTGCGCGGCACTTCCATTTCGATTGAGGTTTGCTGGATGCGCTGTTTGAGCGTTTGGTAGAGTTGCATCTCCATGTCCTCTTCGCGTTGCGCGTTTCGGAAGGGCAGATATTTGTCGCTTTCAACGGTGAGGTTGGCGTTTTTCAGATCGTCCATCTGCTTCTGCAGGACCGCGACCTGGGCTTGCGCCATTTGGTACTCGACCTGGAAACCGCGCATTACGCCTTCGAGGCGCGCATCGAGTTGCTCCTGGAGCTTGTCGCGCTGGGCGATGGCGGAGCGGACGTTGGGATGGTCGGGGCCGTAATCCTCCTTGAGCACTTCGAGTTTCAACTCGGCGTCTGAGAGGTTTTGCAGCAGGGTTTGAACATTGGGGTCGTTGATAATGGTTGTAATGGCATTGCGCAACTGCTTGGGGGAAAGGTCCTTCAGTTCCTTGAGACGCGTTTCCTTGGCGGCTGCTTCCACGCGCGCGTCAATCAGGCGGGATTCGAGTTGCTGGATGTTCTGTTCGGTCAGTGTGCTCTCGTTGGCGGCGTTGCCGAAGACCGGAACATCGAGTTGCTTGCGAAGCTCTTCCACCTTCTGCTGGGCGGTTTGGAGCCGCGCTTGTTGTTGGACGATTTCGTCGCGCAGTTTCTCAAGGCCCCGGGCTGTTTGCTGGCGTTTGACGTCCAACCGGTCACTCTCGAAGATCTCGGCTATCGTATTGGCAATCTCCGCAGCTTGGGCGGGGTCTTTGTCCAAGACCGAAATTTCAATCAAGCTGGTGTCGCGATACCGGCGCACGCCCAGGTTTGCCTTGAGACGTTTGATGGCGGTTTCGAGGGGCAGGGGCTGGCCGCCTTCCGCGTAGCGTTTCTGCAGTTCCAGCCGCTGGATCACCGGGTAGAGGATTTTCTGCGACTGGATGATTTCGTACTGGGTTTGCAGGAAATAGGGGTCGTAGCTGGGCATCTGCTGCTGCGTGAATACGGCGACGGACGGGCGCTCCTGTTCCACCTGGATGCGGGTGGCGGACATGTAAATCTTTGGCTGGAAATAGGTGACGACAGACGCGACGAGTACAACCAGGACAAACACCGCAAAAACAATCGCTTTGCGGGTCCTGATGACGCGCCAGTAATCCAGAAAGTGAAGCCGTACTTCAGGCGCTGCTTGGGTCGAGTCCATCGGTTAACTTATAAGGCGCGGCATTAGACACCAGTTTCCTGCCCTGCGCAAGTGAAAATTCGGCGCCATGCCGCCTCTGCCTGAAGCGGTTAGCGCGGCGTTCAGTTCATGGTTTCGATCTGCTTCTGACATAGCGGTTCCAGGCGCAACTCCCGTGCCAAACGGGCCTCCCGCCAACCCTTAGTAGGTCAGGGTTGTGCCCAAGTTGATCTGATCCCGGATGTACGGTTGAACCAGGCCCGGATCTGCTGAAAGCTGCCGAGTGAAGTAATAATCCAGAACAATTGATCCCCAGGCCCTGTAGGCGTAATTCAGCCCCAGATGAAGGGTGAGAGACTGGTCATTCGGCGAGGTTACGGATGTCGTGGCTCCGGTCGAGGATTGAGTGGCCACCTGGGCCGTGAACGTGCTGTACTGATATGTCAGGTCGGCCAGCGCGTGCGATCTGACGGAAACCTGGTGGTTCAAGTCAATGGCCACACTCGAGTTTTGCTGGGCGCCGAACTGCCGGTTGACGCCGAGCGAGGAGGCGCTCAATGACTCGCCCAAGGTCAGCGAGAGGGTGCTGGCCGGACCGTAATTGTAGGTGAGTTGCCCATACGCCGTCGGAGACGAATTGTTTGTACCGTTCTCCGAATACCGGACCGTGTAGCCAGCGTTCAATGTCGCGGCCAGCTGCGGGTTGAATCTCCGCACGATAGACAGGTACAACGAATGCGAGTCGGCGTCCAGGCCGGCCCCGGGGCCGGGGTTGACGTAGAGGTTTTGCCCCCATTGGTAGTTCAGGCCAACGGTTGTGCGGTTGTCCAGCGCGTAGAAGGCGGACACCGTCGCGCTGTAGTCCTGATGGTCGTCGTTGGTCGCATAAAACAGCTCCTGATACTGCCAAATGTCCCAACTGCCCGAGAGCGATACACTCCAGCGCTCGGTCAATGAATAGTTCATCGTACCGCTCACGGCGTCGTACGTATATTGGCCCGCGTCCACCAGGGTGACCGATTGGCCGTTCGGCGTCAGCACAGCTCCAGGTTGAAGGGTGCTGATGAAATTCTCCGTGAGGCCGAACGTCAGCCGCGGACTGGCGACGTAATTGGCTGACAGGTTGACGTTGTGACTCAGATCGACCCCTTGGAAAACCTCCGGACGCGAGGAGATAATCTGGTAATCATACGTCCCGGCCAGAAACAGCCGGTCGATCGGGACGGTGGCGCGCAGTTTGATATCGGAGCCGACTCTGGCGCCCAGCAGCGGCTTGTTCTCCGTGGCATTGAAGTTGTCGTCGTAGCCCACAAACGTGTTCACGGAGGCGCCCCAGTTGCGGTTCGGATCGCCTGCGGGGGTGAAATCCCATCCGGTTGCAGCGAAGGCTGCGGGGGCCGCCAGGAACAATGCCAGCAGTGCCGGCCATGGGAACCGGACCCGTCCGGATCGTTTCACGCCCGGTGCCTTTGATTGCGCCGCGGGCGCGGCATTACTCGACGAACTCCAGATTCACCGGACGCGGCACCAGCGCCGCGTGATAGGCGCGGGTGAGCAACAGCGCGATCGGCTTCGCGCCCCTTTTCGCCCATGTTCGACTGTCAGCGGATTGACATACATGCCCACGAACCGGTCCGTGGTAGCAGCGTCCATGCCGCGTCCGAACTTCCCGGGCATAGGCCACGGCTTCTTCGCGATGGTCCAGCGCGTACGGATGCTGGCCGTCAGCAACTCCGAAATCTTCATGCATCAACTGTTTGCCGAGGTCCTTGCGCACCGCGTTCACGCCCAGCGGCACCGGCAGGCCCGTGTCCGCATGCCACCATTCGCCGAGATCGACAATCTTGTGCAGTCCCATCTGCTGGTACGTGATCTGGCCTTCGTGAATCAACAGCCCCGCTTCCACGTCGCCGCTCTTGACCGCGTCCATGATCTTGTCGAAGGCCATGACCTCGAACTTGAAATTCATCAGCAACAGTTTCAGCAGCAGATACGCGCTCGTCATTGTGCCGGGCACCGCAATGCGGTCGTCGGCCAACTCCCCAACGTCCATCGGCGCTTCGCGCCACCACGATCGGGCCGCACCCTGTCGCCGAAACTGCCGCCGCTCGCCAGCAGCGCGTACTTGTCCATCACGTACCCGTACGCGTGCACGCTCAGCGCCGTGACTTCCAGTTCGCCTTCCACGGCCAGATGGTTCAGGCTCTCGATGTCCTCGATCACATGCTTAAACGTCAACCCGCCGGTGTCGAGTCTTGCCGTGGGTCAACGCGTAAAACATGAACGCGTCATCCGGGTCGGGGCTGTGGCCAATGACGAATCTCGCGTGGCTCCATCAGAATATGCTCTCCTAAATAGGTTGCCAAAAGTTCGTGATTGTTAACTCTATGGCGCTCACAACGCAGTTTGCACGAAGAAAAGCGCGCTCGATTTATGAAAAACTTCCGCCAAATTCAGCCGATTTTCCCGCCTCAACCCCGCGCCGGTCAGGCGCGGGATGAAAGCGTCCGACTTCGTTGCCGAAACATTCCAGGCCTACAACGCCGCCCGGCTGCGCGAAGGCTGCCGAGTTGTTCGCCAGGAAGATGCTGCCCCGCAACGGCACCGTCGGCGTCAGCCTCACCGGCGCGCTGGTGCCCGCCGGGCTCGGCAAATCCTGTCTGATCCCGCTGATCAAGGCCGGGTTCATCGACTGGATCATCACCACCGGCGCCAATCTCTACCACGATATCCATTACGGCCTGGACATGAAGCTGTACCGCGGCTCGCCGTTCCTCGACGACGTGCGAATTGCGCCGGAAGCCAGATCATCCGCATCTACGACATCCTCTTCGATTACAACGTGCTGCTGGACACCGACGCCTTTGTCCGCCAGGTCATTCAGCGGCCCCGAGTTCCAGCGCACGATGGGCACGGACGAATTTCATTACCTGCTCGGCAAGTACGTCCACCAGCGCGAGCCACAAACTCGGCTTGCGAAGACGACATCGCTGATCGCCGCCGCCTACCAGTACGGCGTGCCCTGTTTCACCAGTTCAGCCCGGCGACAGTTCCATCGGCATGAACGTCGCCGCCATGGCGCTGGCGGGCAACAAACTCCAGTTCGACGTCAACCGCGACGTCAACCAGACCGCCGCCATCGTTTACGACGCCAAGCGCAGCAAGCTCACCTCCAGCGTCTTCATCCTCGGCGGCGGGTCGCCCAAGAACTTCATGCTCCAGACCGAACCGCAAATCCAGGAGGTGCTCGGCCTGAGCGAGAAGGGCCACGACTATTTCCTCCAGATCACCGATGCCCGGCCCGATACCGGCGGACTCTCCGGGGCCACCCCCGCTGAAGCCGTCAGTTGGGGCAAGGTCGACCCGCAGAAGCTGCCCGACGCCGTGGTCTGTTACGTGGACTCGACCGTCGCGCTGCCGCTGATCACCTCCTACGCGCTGGACCACGTCAAACCGCGCCAACCGAAACGGCTGATCGACCACCGCGACCGGCACCTGGAGACATTGACCAAGGAATACCGCCGTTCGCCGTTCTACAGGAAGTTCTCCGGCCACTCGATGAAGATCCGCGACATTCTGAAGACCACGCGGCCGACGATCTCGTTCGAGTTCTTCCCGCCCAAGGACGACGATGCGATGGCCAACCTGTCGGAGACGCTCTCGCACCTGCGCGAGCTGCGCCCGTCGTTCACCTCCTGCACCTATGGCGCCGGCGGCAGCACCCGCGCGCGCACGCTGGAGGTCACGCTGCGGATCAAGGAACAATTCGGCCTCGAAGCGATGGCCCATTTCACCTGCGTCGGCCAGACATTGAAGGATATCGACAGCGTGCTGGCCAACTTCGCGGCGCGCGGCATCGAGAACGTGCTGGCCCTGCGCGGGGACCGGCCCACCGGCCTGCCCGAGCCGCCCCAGGGCTGGTTCACGGATTTCAAGTACGCGGTCGACCTGATCCGCCACATCCGCGCGCAATTCGGCGACACGTTCAGCATCGGTTGCGCGGGTTATCCCGAGAAACATCCCGAAGCGCCCGAGATCGAGACCGACTTGAAGAACCTGAAGGCCAAGGTCGATGCCGGGGCCGATTTCATCATCACCCAGCTCTATTTCGACAACCCGCATTTCTTCCGGTTCGTCGAACGCGCCCGCGCCCTCGGCATCCGCGTGCCGATCATCGCCGGGATCATGCCTGTGACCAACGTTGCCCAGATCAAGAAGTTCACCGCCATGTGCGGCGCGACCGTGCCGGAGCGAATGCTCCGCGATCTCGACCCCATCGCCAACGATCCCGAAGCCGTCCTCCGCTACGGGGTCGACTGGTCCACCCGGCAATGCGCCGAGCTTTTGGAGAAGAAGGCCGACGGCCTGCACTTCTACACCCTGAACAAGTCCAAAGCCACCCGCCAGATCGTCGAAAACCTCCGCGCCCAAGGCGCGTTGCGCTAAACGCGACCCGCGCGGGCAACACCCCGAATTCCCCTCCCGATCAGCCCTTAATTGGCTATTTTTGACCACTTCCGGCCTCCCCAACACAAATTAAGGCCGTATTAGGTCGTATTAGGCCGTACGCGCCCACCGTCGTGTCCGCCGAAGCTTTGGCGAAGGCGGAAGGCCCGGCGGGAATTTTAAGGTTGGACTAGGTTTGACTAGGTGCGACTAGCCTTGACTAGGTCGGACTTGTCGCCCTCCCGGCCGGAACCTCACCGCAGAGGCACTGACATTTTGTCAAAGATCATTCCAAGGGCCGGCTGGAGGGTCGCGCTCCCGCGCGACCGCGTCTTCTCCGGCCGGCCTGATCTATGCTCACTGCATAGTTCTGCCCGGCACCATCGCACATTTCCGCCATCTCCGCCAGTCAAATCAGTCTTTTCGGTCAAAACGGCAACCTCGGTGAATCTCACTTGGATTTTCCCTGCCCGAGTTTGCGCAGTCTGGCGGCCAAATCGGTTGGCACAGTAAAGACCATGGCTTTTCCGTGCTTCTGCATGTTCAGGAGCTCACTCGCGCGCAGACCAAGCAGGTCCGTGCGCGCCGTCTGGTACGCCACGTTGTGGCTCGTTTGGTGGCTCTCAATTGTATACTGCTGGTACGGGTGTTTTAGTGCGTGCCGGATTAGTTCCGCTTGCCGGTGGTTGAACATTCGCAGCGCTTTAATCTTGGTCTCCAGTTCGTGCACCTCCGCAGTCTTCTGATCGATGTAGGTGTGAAGTTCCTGGATGGCGCGTCGAATCACCTGGGTTTGAGCCACGAGGAAATAGGTTAGATCGTTATCATCCGATTCCGTGTACAGGAACGAGCGGGCGTACTTAATGGGTGCTTTCCGAAGAATTGCAGAAATCGAGATGAACTCAAACAGCCAGAAATCCCGGTGCAGCATCGCCCAGTAGAAGAGAGCGCGCGCCGTGCGGCCGTTGCCGTCCACGAACGGATGATCATATGCCAACCAGAAGTGCAGAATTATGGCGCGAACCACCGGATGAATGAAGTAGCCGGGCGTCTTCCCGTTTGCAAAATCGCACATCGCCTGACATCGTTCTTCCAACTGGTCGGCCACCGGCGGCTCGTGATACACCTCACCCTCTATGTCATCCACGACAATCTTCTGATCCGGACGGCGAGGCCGCCCGGCCATCACGGGATCATCAAGTGTCTTTTCCGTCACGAGCCGGTGCAGCTCCATGACCAAGTCGGGCGTCATCTCTTGATCCTTCACGTCCACGATGTGCCGCATCGTCACGTAATTGTTCAGGATCATCTGCTCGCTCTTGTCGCTGGGGGGGCGCCCCGTGCGGATCATTTCCTTTGCTACCTCACGAGTGGTCACCGCGCCCTCCAACTGGCTCGATGTGATTGCTTCCTCCATCAGTGAGCGAATCAAATACTGGTCACGCGTTTGTGGATTGTTGATCGGTTCCGGCACGCGCAAAGAACCGCCCGCCCCACAGTCGATATTGTGGAGTTCTTCCTGTACAAGATCAGGCACGAAGAACCGAAACGCTTCGTCGTCCCTGTCCAGCAAAGGCAGAGGCCGAAACTGGCCCATGCGCTGAATTTTAAGGGCCAACCACCATTCTTTCACTGACAATCCCTTGGGCGGCTGCATGTACCGGAGTTTGTCCCAGTGGAGATAATGCCGCGCCATGTACTCAGACGGCATTGTCTGAAAGATCTTCGCCAGGTTCAGCGGCTCGCCAAACTCCTTCAGTAAGTCCTTCAGAGACGGCGGCTTCTGTGGTTTACGTATGACCATTGGACCTCCTACTAATTTCGTACTAATGAATACTAAATTAGTTTTTTCCCGAGGTCAACTACTAAACTAGTAGATTTTAGTTTTCAATTAGTAGTTGGCCTTACACCGTTTGCCATGTCCCGCCGCCGGAAGCCCAACACTGTCGGGTTGCCCAATTATCCGTGTCTATCTGTAGCCCAACCGCTTCGTGTCTCCTTCGTTCCATTCGTGCTCAAAGCACCGCAAAAAAGCCTTTACAGCCTTGTGTCGGGCGGTAGAATGCGGCGCACGTAACAGCAAGCGTTTCGCGGGACAGCAAGGCTGCAGTCGGGCCTCGACCCTGGGGCAAATTCGAAGTTCGACTCAAGCTGTGCTTCCCGCCTGGCGCAAGGAAACCGGACCACATGTCTCGCACCAAACAGGACCAACATCTGATCGATGAGTTGATCGCCCTTCACGGCGGCGGCGGGAACACCGATCTGGCCCAGGACATCATCGAGACCGCCTTGCGGTTGCTGCATGACAAGGCCGACCGGCTCGACATCAAGGTCATCACCTCGGCGCTGAAGGAATTGCGCTACGCTTCCAAGGTCTTTGCGCCGTTCCGGGGCCATCGCAAGGTCACCGTCTTCGGCTCCGCCCGCACCAGTCCGGAAAAACCCGAGTACCAGCAGGCCGAGAAGTTCGGCAAAGCGATTGTTGAGCGCGGCTACATGGTCATCACCGGCGGCGGCGAGGGCATCATGGGCGCGGCGCAACGCGGGGCGGGACGCGAGAACAGCTTCGGCTTGAATATCCGCCTGCCGTTCGAGCAGGAGCCCAACCTGGAGATCGCCGGCGACCGTAAGCTGATCCATTTCAAATACTTTTTCACGCGCAAGCTTTGCTTCGTGAAGGAGAGCGACGCGATCGTGTTGTTCCCCGGCGGGTTCGGCACGCACGACGAAGGCTTCGAGGCGCTGACGCTGATGCAGACGGGCAAGAGCCAGCCCAAACCGTTGGTGTTCGTGGACCGGCCGCGGGGCCATTACTGGAAGACGTGGTGGCGGTTCGTGGAAGACCAGTTGCTGGACGCGGCGTTGATCGACAAGGAAGACCTTTCGCTGTTCAAGGTGACGGACGACGTCACCGAGGCCTGCGAGGAGATCACGCGCTTTTACAGCAACTATCAATCGAGCCGGTATGTGAAGGATTCGCTCGTGCTGCGGGTGAAACATCCGGTGGCAGAGAATTTATTGCGCACTCTCCAGGAGCGGTTTGCCGACATTTGCGTGAACGGAGGGGCCTTCCGCTCTTCGGGTCCACTGCCGGAAGAGGAAAACGAGCCGGACCTGGCGGCCCTGCATCGGATTGTGTTTCCCTTCAACCGCGCCAACTTCGGCCGGCTGCGTCAACTGATCGACGTGGTCAACCAGCACTGACTGTAGCCGCACCCTTCAGGGTGCGATGATGACCCACGAACGCAGGCTGAAGCCTGCGGCTACGGGGGTTTTGTCAAACCCTCTTACGGCCGTTCTTCGACGCTCTTGCGTTTGGGCGGGATGATTTCGGGTTTGTCGCGGCGCGGGGTCCCGCCGGCCAGCCAGCGATCGTGAGTGCGGCGCAACCGTTGCGGCGATACGCGGAAGAAAAACAGCACCGTCACCCACCAGTTGATCAGCGTCGTTTTCAGGATTCCGTTGGCGTCCCAGCGGCGGGCGCTGGTCACCAGGCCGGAACGGATGAACGTCATCCGGCCCGCGCGCCGCAGCCGGCGGCCCAGGGCGATGTCTTCCATGATGGGGATTTTCGGGAATCCGCCCAGCGCCTCGAACACCTGTCGCCAGACAAAGACCCCCTGGTCGGCGTACGGCAGCTTCAACGCCCGCGCGCGCTGGCTGGAAATTTTGGCCATGAACTTGCAGAACCGCCGGGGCGAATCGATGTTCAGGTCGAAGGCCCCGCCGACGGCGCCGTCGCCGATGATGCGGCGCTGGATTTCCTCCAGGGCGCCCGCCAGCAGAAAGGTGTCCGCGTGCAGGAACAGCAGGATGTCGCCCGTGGCGTGGCGCGCCCCGGCATTCATCTGCTCGGCGCGGTGCGACGGGTTCACAAAAACGTAGGGGGTGAATCGCTGGGCGATTTCAACAGTGCGGTCGGTCGATCCTCCGTCGACGACGATCAATTCGACATCGGGACGATCAACCAGTTGCCGAAGCGCCACCGGCAGGTAGGCTTCTTCGTTCAGGGTCGGGATGATGACACTGATTAACATGGACAGCGACTCGCCTTTTCCACGTTATAAATAGCAGATTTCGGCGGGCAACGCCAGCCAATTCGTCCCCTTCCGGCGAAAAAACTTTTTAATAAAGGATTGTCCGGGCGAGGACGGCCCGGTTCATCCGAGCGAGGCAAGCACTTCGCCGATGTGGCCGCGGATACAGGTGAAGATCGGCGTGTCGCGCAGGGTGTACTTGCGGACTTCGTGTTCGCGCATTTCCATCACGAGATCGAGGAATTCCTCCGGCTTGTCCCCTTCGAAGGCAACGACGAACTCAGGGTCATCCAGGCCGAAGCAATAGATCGTGTTGATCTTGATGCCGGGGTAACGGTGGCCGGTCTCGATGTGGACGTTCATCATGCGCTGGCGTTCTTCCTTCGGGAGCTGGTACCAGTCGGTGGTTTTCCAGAAGGGGTAAATGAACAGGTACTTGCCTTCGCCGGGCACGACACGGGCGCGGCGGCCTTCGCTGCCGGGATGCTCGTGCTTGTCCACGTACATCGAGCGCTTGGTCATGCCGAGGTAGCTGTAGGGGGTGGAACACCACTGGCCGAGCCCGGTCTGGAGCAGTTGGGAGCTCATTTCGGTGAAGTCCTCCAGCCGCTCGCTGATCCGCCACAGGACAAAATCCGTGTCCGCCCGCGTGCCGATGGTCGAAAACGTCACGATCAGGCACTGGCCCTTCCAATCCTTGATGACGCCGAGAAATTCGCTCTTGCCCCGTTCGCGCTGTTCGCGCGGCAGTCGCCGCCAGGCGGGATCGACTTTGAAGAACAGGTAATTGACGTACTGTTTTTTGATTTCGTCGCTCATGGTTGCCGGCTGCCTATTTAATGCTATAGTGGCACCGCATGCAAAGGAAAACCGGCGTCCTCGTCTTCACCCACGGTTCGCGTCTCAAGGAAGGCAACGAGATCATGGTGCAGCTCGTCGAGCAATTGCGCGCGCGTCTCGGGTGCGAATTGATCGAGCCCTGTTTCATGGAACTGGGCAAACCGCTGATCCCGGTGGCGATCAAACGGCTCATCGCCAAGGGTTGCACACACATCTTCGGCTACGCCTTCTTCCTCGTGCCCGGTTCGCACCTGCAACAGGACATCCCGTTCATCTTCGAGCAGACGCTGAAGAAATATCCGGGCGTCACCTACGAGCTGTCGCCGCCGATGATGTCCGACCCGCTGATGGTCGATTTCGTCGCCAAACACATCGAACAAGTGATCGACCGGCCCGCGCCGCGAGCAGGCTCGCGGCTACAATCCGGCGACTGAGTTCTCCGTTGTAGCCGCGAGCCTGCTCGCGGCTTCGTGGCAGGAACAGGCCGTTTTTCACCACGAAGGCACGAAGCACGCGAAGAACGACGCGGAATTTCCTTCCCCACCCCGGCCTGTTCTGCTACCGTCCCGGCCAGTTCTTTGAGACATCTTTCGTCTCAATCGCGTCGGCGCAGGGAATGCCGTGAGAATCGGCAACAGTGGCGCTGCTGTAACTGGCAACGAAACCTCATCCCCGAAAATCTTCGGGGCCAACAGCCATCCCAACGGAGAAGGCGAGGCGTAGGCTTGAAGCCAGAAGTCAGAATAACGGCCGACGCGGCAGTGAAATCATCCTTCGAACCAAAGGAGAACCGTCATGCTTCGCCGCCTCGTTTGTCTTTGCAGCATCATCGTCGTACCCGCCGCCGCCATCGCCCAACAACCGTTTACGGCCACCAATCGGCTGCCGGATATGGTCGTCACCGCCGATCGCATCCCGACCCCCGCGAAATCCGTCGGCAGCGACGTGACGGTCATCACCAGCAACCAACTCGACCAGGCCCAAATCCGTTCCCTGCCGGATGCGCTGCGCATCGTGCCGGGCGTGGCCGTGGTGCAGTCCGGGCCGCCCGGCGGACAGACTTCCGTGTTCATGCGGGGGATGAACTCCGACCAGACACTGTTTCTGCTCGACGGGGCGCGGTTCAACAACCCGATCAACGGCTACGTCACCCTGGCCAATCTGATGCCGGAACAGATCGACCGCATCGAGGTCGTCGAAGGCCCACAGAGCACCTTGTACGGGGCCGACGCCATGGGCGGCGTGGTCAATGTCGTCACGCGAAAAGGCGAAGGGCCGCCGGAAGGCTCCTTCGCCGTCGAAGCCGGCTCGTACAACACCGTCCGCGCCATGGCCGGCGCGTCCGGGTCCTGGAGCAACTTCAGCGCGGCCGGCTCGGTCTGGGCCGAGCACACAGACAATCAACTTCCCAACAGCGATTTCGACGCCCTCAACGCCAGCGCCACGATCGGTTACCGCGCGCTGGACAATCTGGACCTCGACACCACGTTCTTCTACGCCAAAGCCAATGCCGGCGAACCGGGCGCGATCACCAATGGGACGCCCTCGAGCCTGACCGAGCGTTTGCGCGACGAGATCCTGTTCGTCCGGCCGGGACTGGACTGGAAACTCTTCGACTGGTGGCGCCAGGATTTCTTCGTCGCGGAAAACCACGAGGAATTGGTCGACAAGGGCGCGCCGAGCAGCGCCTCCGTCTCGCGGTCGGACCTGGTGCAGGTGGAATGGCAAAACACCTTCTGCCTGGCCGACTGGAACACGCTGATCGCCGGGTGCGATTGGTATGATGACCATGGCTCGTATAACCTGACCAACGCCCTGGCGTTTAGCAAAAGCGTCTACACCACGGCCGGCTACGCCGAAGACCGGGCGACGTTTTGGCAGCGCCTCGACCTGACCGCCGGCGTGCGCGGTGACGAACAGTCGCAATTCGGCAGCGATATCACCTATCGCGGCTCGGGCGCGCTGCGGTTTGACGAGACCGGCACGCGATTGAAAGTCTCCGGCGGCACGGGATTCAAAGCGCCTTCGCTCAGCGACCTCTACCTGTCCGAACCCGCCTTCGATTTTGTCTCCAATCCGGGCCTGAAACCCGAAAAGAGCATTGGCTGGGACGCCGGCGTGGAACAGGACATCACCCCATACGCGACCGTCAGCGGGCGCTACTTCGAAAATTACAGCCATGACCTGATTGAGTTCGCCGCCGGTTCCGGCGGCACGTTCACCCTGAAGAACGTCGATCACGCGCGCATGCGGGGCCTCGAAGACAGGCTGGAAATCAGGCCGCTGACCAACCTGACCTTCTGGGCCAATTACACCTGGCTGATCGAAGCCCGGGACCTCACCACGGGCGCCGCCTTGTTGCGCCGGCCGGAGCATTCCGGGGCGGCGGGGGCGGACTGGCGTTTCCTGGGGCGCTTTCTCCTGCATACCGGCGTGACGGTCACCGGCCCGCGCCAGGACATCAACCCGGTCACTTTCAACACCGAACGCAACGACGGCTACGTCAAGTGGGACATCGGTTTGACGGCGGACGTGACCAAACATTTCCAGGTGTTCGGCCGGATTGAAAATCTGCTCGACGACCACTACCAGGAAGTCGAAGGTTACCCCGCACTGGGCCGTGTATTTTACGCCGGCGGCCGCGCAAAGTTCTGATCCGTAACGCCTTCAAAGAACGCAGCCGGTTTCCTGGCCGCTATCGTCGTCGCCTGGGAATGCCCGTGTCAACCTATCGGGCGATAGAAGTCCGGTTTGGCAAGCGGCTGTCCCACACCGAAGAGCAGCCGGATTCGAGGGCGTGTCATGTAATAGATAATCGCGCCGATCCACAAGAGGCTGACGAAGACTAAAACGATGACACTGAGAATGTGCCTCGTGGACGGTTCGACGGTCTGCGGGCCTCGCCCCATCAATTCAGGAAGAATTCTTCGAATGAGACGGGTTACCAGGGACACGACACCAATACCCATAAGAACGATCTGCCCGTACCACGCCGATTTCCTGAGCAACAACAATCCCACGCCGATGAACAACGATACTAGCGCGCTGACGAAACAATAAACCACGGCACCCCATGACAAATCCCGGGACGACCAGACGGCCATCACCCCCACCACGCACGACTCGACAGCTCCCAGAAGCGACACCACCGCGAGCGCCTTGATCCCGAGCGGCACCAGGGAGGGGGCCCGCGTGAGCCTGTAGTCCATACGGGCCGAGTTTCCCTACTTCTTAGCCCTCTCCCAATCGTCCAAAAACTTCTTCAGGCCGGCGTCTGTGAGCGGGTTTTTGGCCAGTTCCATCAGCACGGCGAAGGGGATCGTGGCGATGTCGGCGCCGGCCAGGGCGCATTCCTTCACGTGCAGGGGCGAGCGGATGCTCGCGGCGAGGATCATGGTCTTGTAGCCGTAGTTGTCGTAAATCGTCCGGATTTCCTCGATCAGGGTCATCCCGCGTTCGCCGCGGTCGTCGATGCGGCCGATGAACGGGCTGATGATGTACGCGCCCGCCTTGGCGGCCAGCAGCGCCTGCACGGCGGTGAAACACAGCGTGCAGTTGACGCGAATGCCCTTGGTCTTGAGGATCTTGATCGCCTTCAATCCCTCGGGGATCAGCGGGATTTTGACGACGATGTTCTTGTGGATCTTCGCGAGCTGTTCGCCTTCGGCCACCATCTCGTCGGCCTTGAGCGAAATGACTTCCGCCGAAATGTCGCCGTCGACGATGGCGACGATTTCCTGCAGCAGTTCCTTGAACGGTTTGCCCGCCTTGGCCACGAGCGATGGATTGGTGGTCACGCCGTCGAGCAATCCCATCGCGGCGGCTTCGCGGATTTCCTTGATCTCCCCCGTATCGATAAAAATTTTCATGGCTGCGACCCTTTCTGTGTTGTTGGCCGGCACGCCAGGCCGGCCGAAAATGACGCCCTAAGATGCACCAATTTTTTCGCGAATGCGAGCGGCAATCTTGTCGGCGAACGCCTTGATCTGGTCGCCGTCGCGGCCTTCGATCAGCAACCGCGCCTTCGGTTCCGTGCCCGAGTACCGCAGGAAGACGCGGCCGTCGCCGCCCAACTTCGCTTCGGTCTCTTTCACCAGTTGGAGCACGTCGGGCATGGTGTCCCAGGCCGGCTTCTCGCGGACCTTCACGTTCACGACCACTTGCGGAAATTTCGTCACCACCTCGCGCAGCTTGCTCAACGGCTTGCCCGTTTCCATGATGATGCGCAACACTTGCAGCGCGCTGACGATGCCGTCGCCCGTCGTGCTGAAATCACGGAAGATCATGTGGCCGGATTGTTCGCCGCCGACGTTGCAGTCGTCCTGCAGCATCCGCTCAATCACGTAGCGGTCGCCCACCTGGGTGCGCACGACCTGGCCGCCGGCCTTGCGGATGGTGTAATCGATGCCCAGATTGCTCATAACCGTGGCCACCAGCGTGTTGTTCCTGAGTTCGCCGCGCGTCATCCAGTCCAGCGCGGCGATCACCAGCACGTCGTCGCCGTCCACCAGCACGCCGTGTTCGTCGCAAAGCTGGACGCGATCTCCGTCGCCGTCGTGCGAGATGCCAACGTCGGCGCCGCGCTCGCGCACGGCCGCGCAGACGACCTCCGGATAGGTGCTGCCGCAGCCCATGTTGATATTGGTGCCGTCGGGCGTGTTGTTGAGCACCGTCACGTCCGCGCCCAATTCCCGCAGCACGCAGGGCGAACTCTTGTAGGTCGCGCCGTTGCCCACGTCGAGGACCACCCGCAGCCCTTCCAGCGTCCGGCCCTTGGGAAACGCCGCCTTGGCAAACTCGACGTAGCGTCCCAGCGCGTCATCGATGCGCACCGCTTTGCCGATTTCCTCGGCGGTGGGGCGGATGTTCTCGATGGCCCCGCTGAACACCAGGTCCTCGATCTGCTTTTCAATCGCGTCATCGAGCTTGTAACCGTCGTCACGGAAAAATTTGATGCCGTTGTCCTCGTACGGATTATGGGAGGCGGTGAGCACGATGCCCGCGTCGGCGCGCAACGAACGGGTGATGTAGGCGACGCCGGGCGTCGGCAGCGGACCGATCAGCAGCACGTCCACGCCCATCGAGAGGATGCCCGAGGCGATGGCGTTTTCCAGCATGTACCCGCTCAGCCGCGTGTCCTTGCCGATGACGATCTTGTGGCGGCCGTGTCCCTTGGCCACCGGCGAGCGCGCCCGGAAGACGTGGGCGGCGGCTCGGCCAAGCTTCAAGGCCGTCTCGGCCGTCACGGGTTCGACGTTGGCGATTCCCCGGACACCATCGGTGCCGAAGAGTTTCTTGGCGTTGGTGGGCTGGCTCACGGCCTCTGTTCTACACTGTGTTCCGAGCCGCTGTCAACCGGCGGCGAGAGCCCGATGCGCACATCCACCTCCACCCAATGGCGTTGCGCGGCGCTGTAGGGATACTCCAGCGGCGCCAGTTCCACGCGCTCGCGAAACGACGTGCGCCGTCCCGTCAAATCGATGGGCAGCGTCGGCACGGCTTTCATGCTGTCCAACACCGTCTTGGGCCCTTTCAGCGATTCGGTCTGCGGCGTCACCAGCACGCGCTCGATGCGCACCGCCGACGGCAGTTCGCCGGAGAACTGCGGCGAAACAGGCAGGTCCCGCTCCACCAGCGCATCGATGCCCACCGTCACCTGCGCCGGCTCGATCTGCGTGATCTGGACCCGGCGCGAATGGCGAATCAGCCTCGGGTCGAGCTTGACGGTGAACTCGCCCGTGCGGGGGTCCCGCGTCAGGTCGATCACGGCGGAAATGTCCAGGCGCGACACCTGGCGCACGTCCTCGCGCGTGCCTTGCACGGTGACGTTGATGGTGGACGCGCTGGTTTGCAGCACTGTCATCCCGGGCCGGGCTTTGATCTCCAGCGGCACGTTGTCGACGATGCGCCAGTCGCTGGTCACGTTCTTGACGACGATCCAAATGACCGTCGCCATCACCAGCGAGGCGACTTTCAACCCGGGATTGCTCGTCAACCATTGCATCAGTGGCCCGCTCCCTTGTGGGGCCGGTCCTCGTCCAGCGGCTGCGGGTCGCCGATGCCGTCCGCCTCGTGCAATGTTTCCGGCGGCTCGTTGAAATTCTCCTGGGTGCCGCGCGCCGATTCGCGCGCGAACAGGCTACTCACCGTCCGCCGCACGAACGCCCCGACCCCCGTTTCCTTGTTGCCGCTCGGCGCCAGCGTCGTGGAGAGAAACTCGCGCAACCCGTCGGGGTCAAGCCCCTGCACGAGATGGCCGCGCTGGGCCACGGAAATTTCCCCCGTCTCCTCGCTGACGACCACGACGACCGCGTCGGTCTCCTCCGTCAACCCAATCGCCGCGCGATGGCGCATGCCGACGCTGGCGCTCAGGCCCTGCCGTTGCGTCAGCGGGAACACGCAGGCGGCCGCCACGATTTGGTCGCCGCGCAGCACCACGCCCCCGTCGTGCAGCGGCGTGTTCGGGAAAAAAATCGTGGTGAGCAATTCGGACGTCGCCTTGGCCTCCACCACCACGCCGGTCTCGGCCACGCCGCGAAACCCGATCTCGCGTTCGACGGCCATCAGCCCGCCGCAGCGCTTCTGCGACAGCGACCGGGCCGTTTCCACCAGCACGTCGATCAACTCAAAACGCAGGCGCGAGCTGCTGAACGGATACTGGCTGCCCAGTTGCGCCAGCGCCCGCCGCAGTTCGGGCTGGAAGATCACCAGCACCGCGATGGCCAGGAAGGTGAGAAACCGGCCCAGGATCCAGTTGATGACGTCCAACTGGAAAATCTGCGTCACACCGGCCACGCCGAGCAGTAAAATGACGAACCCCGTCAACACCGCCGCGCCGCGCGTGCCGCGAAACAGCAGCAACAGATAATAAATGGCCGCCGCCAGCAGCAGGATCTCAAACGCCGCTTTCCACGAGCTGCCGATAAAATCGAGAATGTTCTCCATGCCGGTTGTCCCAACCTACTGCGCGCCGCGAATGGCCTCAATCATGCGGACCACATCAACCATCTCCGCCACGTCATGCACCCGCACCACGTTCGCGCCGTGCGCGGCGGCCCAGGCGACCGCGGCCGCCGTGCCCCAGATTCGCTCGTGCGGTTGCCGCTGCAGGACGCTGCCGATAAACGCCTTCCGCGACGTGCCGATCATCACGGCGCACCCGAGCGATTGAAATTCCTCCAGATGCGCGAGCAATCGCAGGTTGTGCCCGACAGTTTTGCCAAACCCGATGCCCGGGTCAATGGCAATCTGCCCTTTTTCAATCCCCTGGTCCACCGCGGAGGCCACGCGCACCGCCAGAAACCCGCGCACGTCCCGCACCACGTCCCCGTAATGCGGGTCCGCCTGCATCGTCTGCGGCGTGCCTTTCATATGCATCAACACCAGCCCCGCCCCGGAGTCGCGCACCACTTCCGCCATCCGCGGATCGAACCCCAGCGCGCCGATGTCGTTGACGATCCGCGCGCCCGCCGCCAGCGCCCGCTCAGCCACCACGGCCTTCGTCGTATCAATCGAGACAAGCAAATCGGAAATCCGTTCAACCACCGGCATCACCCGCCGCAATTCCTCCTCCGCACTGACCGGCGCCGCCCCCGGCCGCGTGCTTTCCCCGCCCACGTCGATGATGTCCGCCCCCGCCGCCGCCATTTCACGGGCGTGCGCGACGGCCCGCTCCACGTCGGGAAACCTCCCGCCGTCCGAAAACGAGTCCGGCGTCACATTCAGCACCCCCATCACCTGCGTGCGCGTTTTGTCCCAGTGAAACTTCGTCGACACACACAAAGTGTACGCCGACGCTCGCGGGAAACAACTCCGACTTTCGGTTTCCTGAAAAAAGAGCGGCGCCCGCTTGCCGGCCTGCAACTTGTCGCCCGGTTTGGCATCTAACAGGAAAAGGAAAGCGGCAAGACATCATGAAAATCGCGATTCTGGGGGCAGGAAACGTGGGCGGGGCGCTGGGGACACGCTGGGCGAAGAACGGCCACATGGTCACGTTCGGCGTGCGCAATCCGGCGGACAAGAAAATGAAGAACCTGCTCGAAGCGGCGGGGCCGACCGCCCGCGGCAGCGTCCTCAGCGACGCGGTCAAGGACGCCGAGGTGGTCGTGCTGGCCACGCCCTGGCCGGCCACACAGGAAGCGGTCCAGGCCGCGGGCAATCTCACCGGGAAAATCGTCATCGATTGCACCAATCCTTTGAAACCGGATTTATCGGACCTGGAAATCGGCCACACAACGTCTGCTGGTGAACAAGTCGCCGGATGGGCCAAAGGCGCGCACGTGGTCAAGGCCTTCAATACCACCGGCGCGGGCAACATGGCCAATCCGCGCTACGGCGCGGAACGTTCCGTAATGTTCATTTGCGGCGACGACGCGCCGTCAAAGGCGGCGGTGACCCGGCTCGCGGAGGAACTGGGATTTGAAGTCGTCGACAGCGGCCCGTTGACCATGGCCCGCCATCTGGAACCGCTGGCGATGGTCTGGATTCACATGGCGGTCTTCGGCGGATACGGGGCCAACTTTGCTTTCAAGATCATGCGGCGATAACGTTCGCGGAAAGGAAAACGATTCATGCGGTCTCTCTTTAAAATTGTTCCGCTGGCAACCGAATCATCGGCCGGGCCCGCCAATCACGCGGCCCGAACGCCGGCCGGGACCGCCGCGCCCACCGACCAGGGATTGCTCGACGCCTATTCGCGCGCCGTGGTGACGGCGGCGGAGACGGTCAGCCCGTCGGTGGTAAAAATCGACGTCGAACACCGCCGCCACCACAACTCGCGCCGGGCCGAGCACGGCAGCGGCTCGGGGTTTGTCTTCGCCCGAGACGGATTTATCCTGACCAACAGCCACGTCGTCAGCGGCGCCGACCGCATCGAGGCCATCTTCACCGACGGCCAGCGGTTTCGCGCCCGGCTGATCGGCGACGACCCGGACACGGACTTGGCGGTCATTCGCGCCGAGGCCCCGAGCCTCGTGCCCGCGGCGCTGGGCGACTCGCAGGTATTGCGTGTCGGCCAGCTCGTCGTGGCCGTGGGAAACCCGTACGGGTTCCAGACGACCGTGACTGCGGGCGTGGTCAGCGCGCTCGGGCGTTCGTTGCGGTCGCAGTCCGGGCGGCTGATCGACAACATCATTCAGACCGACGCGGCCTTGAACCCGGGCAACTCCGGCGGCCCGCTGGTCAACGCGCGCGGCGAGGTGATCGGCGTGAATACCGCCGTTATCCTGCCCGCCCAAGGCATCTGTTTTGCGATCCCGATCGACACGGCCAAATGGGTCGTGGGCTTGCTCATGCGCGACGGCAAGGTCCGGCGCGGTTATCTGGGGTTTGCCGGCCAGAACATCGAATTGCCCCGCCGGTTTGTCCGCCATCATCAGCTGGCCACCGCCGCCGGCATCCTGGTGGTGTCGGTCGAACCCGACAGTCCCGCGCGCGACGCGGGCCTGGAAGAAGGCGACGTGATCGTGTCGTTCAACGGCGAACCGCTGGCCGGCATCGACGATCTGCATCGGCACTTGACGGACAGCGCGATTGGGGTAAGCTCGGCCTTGACGATCCTGCGGCGCACGGAGATGCGCACGGTGGCGGTGGTGCCCGAGGAATCGTTTCCGCGAGTGTAAGGGAAAGGAGCATGGGGGATGAGGAACATCAGGGGCGCTCTTGTTATTTTGCCTGTCAGGCATAGCCTCGGCCATTGTCCGTTGCCGATCCCGCATCCCTGCAAACGGTAGGGTTTCACCCCATACACCAATCGCGGCAATTATCGGAATATGCCGGCGAAGGTTGAACAATTTATTCGAGTTTTGCGGGGCCGCGATGCCGTCCCTGCCCAATCAATCATGAACTTGGAGGCGCTATGAAAGCCGCTGTTGTTTCCGCCGCAAATGCGAAATGGGTGCTCAAGGAAATTCCCACACCCGAACCCGGTCCGAACCAGGTGCTGATCAAAGTCCACGCCAGCGGCGTGTGCTTTACCGACGTCCATCAAACCCGGGGCGAACTGCCCGGCGTATTCCCCCGCGTGCTCGGCCATGAGCCCGTCGGCGAGATCACCAAACTGGGCGTGGGCGTGCGCACCCGGAAAATCGGCGACCGCGTCGGGGTGCCCTGGGTGCAGGCCACCTGCGGCCGTTGCGAATGGTGCGCGCGCGGCAAACCGTTGTTCTGTTCCCAGGCCGTCGGCACCGGCATGACCATGCCCGGCGGCCACGCCGAATACATGCTGGCCTACGCCGACGCCACCGCGTTGTTGCCGGAGAAATTGAGCTACGAACAGGCCGCGCCGATTTTCTGCGCGGGTTACACCGTCTGGAGCGGGCTGCGCCTGGCCGACCCGAAACCCTGCGAACGCATCGCGGTGGTCGGCATCGGCGGCCTCGGCCATCTGGCGGTGCAATACGCCAAGGCGGCGGGCTTCTTCACCATCGCCGTCTCCCATTCGCCGGACAAGGACAAGATGATCCGCCAATGGGGCGCCGACGAGATCGTGCGCGACGGCGACGGCCTGGCCCGGGTCCAGGGCGCCGACGTGGTCCTGGGCACGAGCAATTCGATGGACGCCATGGCCGATTGCATCAAAGGCCTGCGCCCCGACGGCCGGCTGGTGCCGATGGGATTTGAACCGAAACCGCTGCAGATTTCTCCCGGCGACCTGATCATGAAACGCATCCGCATCCTCGGCAGCCAGCAGAACGGGCGCGAGTACCTCTACGAAGCGCTCAACCTGGCCGCGCAAGGCAAGGTCAAGGTCGTGACCGAGACGTACTCACTCGACGAAGCCGACGCCGCTTACACGCGCGTCTCGGAAGGCAAAGTCCGTTTCCGCGCCGTGCTGGTGCATTGAAAAAAGGAGACAGGCCATGGATCTTCAACTGGCGGGAAAACGGGCGCTGGTAACCGGATCGACCGCCGGCATCGGCTATGCGATTGCCCGGACGCTGGCCCAGGAAGGCGCATCGGTGGTCATCACCGGACGCACCCAACCGCGCGTGGACGAGGCCCTGCGCCGTCTGCAAGGCGAAGTGCGCGGCGCACCGATCACCGGCCTGGCAGCCGACCTCGCCGGGCGCGAGGGAATCGCCCGCTGCCTCCAGGCCGTGCCCGATGTCGACATCCTCGTCAACAACCTCGGCCATTACGAGGTCAAGCCGTTCGACCAAATCTCCGATGACGACTGGTCCAGGATCATCGAGACCAACTTCATGAGCGGTATCCGGTTGAGCCGTCATTATCTCCCCCGGATGAAGCAACGGAACTGGGGCCGGATCATTTTCATTTCCAGCGAATCGGGGGTCAACATTCCCATCGAGATGATCCATTACGGCGTGACCAAGACGATGCAACTGGCCCTGTCGCGCGGCCTGGCCGAAACCACAGCGGGCACGGGCGTGACCGTCAATGCCGTGTTGCCCGGACCCACTCGCTCCGAGGGCCTGAAGAATTTTGTCGGACAGATCGCAAAATCCCAAAACGCGAGCGTGGCCCAGGTGGAAGGGGAAATATTCAAGACCGCGCGGCCCAGTTCGTTGCTGCAACGGCTCGCGACGCCCGAGGAAGTCGCCGCGCTGGTGGCGTTTGTCGCCAGCCCGCTCTCCTCCGCGACCAACGGCGCCGCCCTGCGCGTCGACGGCGGTGTGGTGCGATCAATCGTTTAACCACTGGAAGACGGGCCAAGGCAAGGCGCCCACAGTCCGGAAGGCGGGTGCTTATGGTTCGAAGCATTCATCCACCCTGTTGTCACCCTGAGCGTAGCGAAGGGTCTCTGTCGTTCGCCGACGCTAACGACACGACTGAGATTTGCCGCTACACAGCAAGCGGCCTCTCGGCGAGTTTCGCTTCGCTCAGAATGACAGCATAGGAGTAAGGCGGCGAAAATACCGCACCCCCTACGCGCTGGCCGGGGTCGTGCCGATGCCGGGTGTGGGATAGATTTCGGGCTTCTTGCTGTCCGCTGCCGCTTCCGGCTGGGGCGGCGGCACGGCTGCCGAGGAGGAAAGCCCGGGACCGCGCGTGGGCGGTTTCAACAGCTTGCCGGTCTCGACGATTTCGCGGATCTCGGCCGCATCCAGCGTCTCGTACTCCAGCAACGCTTCCGCCAGCGCCACGAGCTTGTCGCGGTGCTGCGTGAGAATGGCCTTCGCCCGCGCGTACGCGCCGTCAATGATCGTGCGCACTTCTTCGTCGATCTCGCGGGAGGTCTCCTCGCTGACTTCGCGCGCACTTGAACAAGTCGCGGCCCAGGAACAGGTGTTCCTCGTGGTCGCTGACGTTGACCATGCCGATCTTCTCGCTCATGCCCCATTCGGTGACCATCTTGCGGGCGATGTGCGTGGCCTGTTTGATGTCGCCGGACGCGCCGCTGGTGAAATCGCCAAAAATCATTTCCTCGGCGATGCGCCCGCCCATGATGCCGGCCAGATCGTCGAGCAACTGTTTGCGGCTCTCGTGATATTTGTCCTTTTTCGGCAGCGAGAACGTCGCCCCGAGATACATGCCGCGCGGGATGATCGTCACCTTGTGCAGCGGCTCGGTGAATTCCAGCTTGAACATCACCACCGCGTGGCCGGCCTCGTGATAGGCGGTGATCTTCTTGTCCTTCTCGTCCATCACGCGGCTGCGGCGTTCGCGGCCCCAACGGACCTTGTCGCGGGCCTCTTCCAGCTCTTCCATGCCGACGCCCTTCTTGTCGTTGCGGGCTGCCAGCAGCGCGGCTTCGTTGATCAAATTCGCCAGGTCAGCGCCGGAAAAACCGGGCGTACCGCGGGCGATCACCGTGAAATCAACGTCCTTGAGCAAGTTTCACTTCGCGGGCATGGACCTTCAGAATTTCCTCGCGGCCGACCAGGTCGGGCATGTCGATCACGATCTGGCGGTCAAACCGGCCGGGACGCAGCAACGCCGAGTCCAGCACGTCCGGACGGTTCGTGGCGGCGATGATGATCACGCCTTCCTGCGTGTCGAACCCGTCCATCTCCACCAGCAACGCATTGAGCGTCTGCTCGCGTTCGTCGTGGCCGCCGCCGATGCCGCTGAAGCGGGAACGGCCGACCGCGTCGATTTCATCGATGAAAATCAGGCAGGGCGCGCTCTTCTTGCCCTGTTCGAACATGTCGCGCACGCGGCTCGCGCCGACGCCGACGAACATCTCCACGAAATCCGAGCCGCTGATGCTGAAGAACGGCACATCGGCCTCGCCCGCAATGGCCTTGGCCAGCAATGTCTTGCCCGTGCCCGGCGGGCCGACCATCAACACGCCCTTCGGGAATACGGCCGCCCAGCCGCTGGAATTTCTTCGGGTCCTTGAGGAACTGGATGACTTCCTCGACCTCTTCCTTGGCCTCCTGCATGCCGGCCACTTCCTTGAACGTGACCTTGTTCTTGTCGCGGCTGAGCATCCGCGCCCGCGACTTGCCGAAACTCATCGCGCCTTTTCCGGCGATCTTGATCTGGCGGACAAACAGGAAATACAGCAGCGCGACAAACACCACAAACGGCGCCGCCGACCAGAAGAACTGCACCCAAAATTGGTTGGCCTCGGTGAAATCCAGCGAGATCTTGTGCGAGTCAAAGAACTTGTGGATGTCCGTGTCGTACTTGACCTTGGTGGAATACTTGACCAGGCTCTTCTGGCCGTCCTTGCCCGGTGTCTCGTACTCGCCCTTGATCTTCTCCAGCGCGCCCGCGCCCGACTCAATCGAGGCGCTCTTGACCGCCCCCGCCTCGACCAGTTCCT
Source organism: uncultured Verrucomicrobiae bacterium (assembly GCA_963817685.1). Classification (GTDB taxonomy): domain Bacteria; phylum Verrucomicrobiota; class Verrucomicrobiia; order Palsa-1439; family Palsa-1439; genus CAWFPN01. Next base: position 251,239 of record CAWFPN010000010.1, read on the forward strand.
CCAGCTTGCTGTAAGGAATTTCGTCAACGCGCTCCTGCTGGTACTGGCGCAACCGCAACAACAGCGGCACCACGATCAGCACCAACAGCCAGATCAGAATGACGCGCACGGGAAACCGCGGGTCACGCCCATCCGGCGAACGCTTCAGCTTCGGCAATCGAGACGGCTTTTCGTCCATGTTAAATTGTTACAACCATTCTCCCCTGCCCCCGGTTCGTGAAGCAGGCGGTACGTTTTACGTTAATGCGAACCTGATCGAACACGGCAACGTAGCATAGGCACAGATGCAGTGCAACAGCTTTGGTTTCAGCCGATTTTCAGGGGTTTTGGACGCAAGAGCCTGCGCCATAGGCCGCAACCCCCGAAAAACGAGAGATTTGCCGCCTCGCCGCTGCCGTTTCCGTTGTAGCCGCGCTTGTTAAGCGCGGATTCCCGCCTCGCGTCTCCGAATTGCACCTTCACGCCCGGACAACTCAGCACGTGAGCACTTTTTGCGGGTGTGCACCGGCATCGACTTTGGTATGAATATTCTTATGCGCGTACGATCTAAGAGGGAAAGCCTGCGGGCATTTCTCGAACGCTTGGAAGCCGCACCCTCGGCGCGTACCGGTGATGAAGCTCTTACTGTGCTTGCCGACACTCTCAACACCGTTGAGGACAAGTTCTCTGGGGTTCCGAACAATCCGTCGCTCTGGCGCACGGATGGCCGCATGTATCCCCCTCAAGAAGACAACCGCCGCAATGTGCCGGACCGCCCATCGGTGCGGCGATATCGCAGCGCTGATCACAACACCTTCATTGGCCTCAATGGCTCAATTCGAATTGAAACTCTCGAAGGCAAAGCCCTCTTGGACAAAGCCGGTCGTGACGGTCGAAGGGCATACGATCTGGATGCGTAGCCCGGCTTCGGAGTCGTCTCGCGAACTTATGTGATATCAGCTTGACAACTATTCCATAGGTGGTATATTCCTTGCAAGGTATATGGATACGGCGATTCAACATCTCAAAAGACTTCTTAATGAAAGCCTCCCGCAGTGTGAGATTGCGATGGACCCCCCCGATGATCCAAAAGGGAATTGGTGGCTCGATGTTAGCAGGGGCAAGAAACATCGTACGTTGGAATATCGACCAGAAAAGGGCTTCGGCATTTTTCACAAGGATGCTGGATACGGTGAAGGCCCTGCCGAGATTTACCGAACTCCAGAGCTTACAGCGAAGCGACTGGTGCAATTGATGACCACAGGCAAGAGTAAAAGCACCGACCTAAACTTGAAGGATCTTCGGGAGTTGTATGGGTTCTCTCAAGTCGCACTTGCGGAAAAGGTTGGTATAAAACAGTCTGCGATTTCCCGGTTTGAGAAACGCGACGAGGTCAAACTCAGCACCCTCGCGGCAACAGTCAAAGCAATCGGTGGAATATTGGAAATTAGGGCGCACTTCCCCGACGCGGATGTGCCGATTTCTCTCTCAAAAACTAAGCGTAGAGAAAAGGTGGCGGTCCCAAGCATTGACGCTTAGCCTGCTCGGGTAGCGAGGCGGCAGTTCACGTGCCCTCCATCCTTCGGTTTCCTCCTTCAATCACTGACTCCTTCAGTAGTCCGACGAGAACTTGCGGTGGGCGGGCGGGCGAGGTACCGTAATGCGCATGCTGGATTGGAGCCAATGTCCGGCGGTCGAGCGCTCGACGGAGAAAGTGAGCGGCGCGTGGGTGTTCAAAGGCACACGCGTGCCGGTCCGCGCCCTGTTCGAGAACATAGAGGGCGGAGCGACCATCGAGCAGTTCCTCGAATGGTTTCCCGGCGTGAGCCGGGAACAGGCGCTGGCAGTGCTCAAGTACACCGAATCCACCCTGGCGGAATCACCGGTCTGATTACCCATCTGCCCAAAACGTCCAACCTGCACTTGCGCTACTGCCTGAATTGTGCGACTCTGCGGCTGCATGATATATGCAGCGAGTATAGGTCCGGCGGCGCAACAGCCGCGCTTAGCAAGCGCGGCCACAGGGGGAGCAGGCTTCGGCGGCTTGGGCCAAGCCGCCCTTGTATCTTCAAATGGTGGTATTCTCGCCTTTGGTTTCCCACAGGAGTGGGAGCAGCAGAGCGGCCCTTGGGGGGCATGCCCCCCAAGGGCGCGGCGCGGACGAGATCGTAGTCGCCCTCGGTTCGGTTCACGCCTGCCCGTTGGTAGCCAGATCCGTCCGCGCTTTCTGTTGCTAAACTCGAACAGTTGCCAGAGCGGTCACCGGCCCCCTGGGCGCCGCGACCTGCTCGCATCGCAAGGAGGAGTCTAACCAATGTCATCGCCCCTCGTCTATGTCGGAATGGATGTTGCCAAAGCCACGCTGGATCTGTGTGCCTTGGGCTCCGCCCAAACGCAGCGCCGCCACCTGCCCAATGACGCCAAGGGCCATCGCGCCTTGTTGCGCTGGTTGCGCCCACTCGGCCCGGTCCAGGTCGTCTGTGAAGCCACCGGCGGTTATGAACGCGCTGCCGTCGTGGCGCTGCAGCAGGCGGCCATCCCCGTCAGTGTCGTCAATCCACGCCAAGCCCGCGATTTCGCCCGCGCGCAAGGCCGGTTGGCCAAAACCGACCGCATCGATGCGCAGGTTCTGGCTGAGTTCGGTCAACGGCTGCAGCCCTCGGCCACGGCCGTTGCCAGCCTGGCCCAACGTCAATTGGCCGAATTGGTGGCGCGCCGCCAGCAAGTCCAGCAGTTGCGCACAGCCGAACACAACCGCTTGGAGCACACCGTCCACCCGGCGCTTCGCCGCCAGGTGCGTCGTCATCTGCTGGGACTGGATCGCCAGCTCCAACAACTCCAAACCTGGATTGCCGAGTTGGTCCAAGCCCAGCCCCTGCTGGCCCAAAAGGTAGCGCGGCTGTGTCAGGTCGGCGGTGTGGGCCACATTACGGCTGTCGTGTTGCTGGCCAGCATGCCGGAATTGGGCACGCTCAATCGCCGGCAAGCAGCCGCCTTGGCCGGAGTAGCGCCGTTGAATCGTGACAGTGGGCCTCGTCGGGGCCACCGGCTCATCGGAGGCGGCCGGGCCGTGCCACGGCGGGCATTGTACATGGCTGCCCTGGTCGCGGCCTATTCCAACCCTCGATTCAAGCAGTTCTATCAACGACTGCGCGCCGCAGGCAAAGCGCCGAAGGTGGCGCTGGTGGCCGTGATGCGCAAGCTCATCATCCTGCTCAATCACCTGCTCAAAACCCCAGAATTCCAACCCACATGAAAAGACAGTTGCTACCAACAATCGGCAACGAACCCGGCCCGGTCAAACCTAGTCAAACCCAGTCAAACCTAGTCAAACCTAGTCCAACTATAAATTTTCCCCTCCCCCGGGGGCCGTCCATCCGTCTAACATACTTACTCCGTGTATCTTCCGAAATAATTCGTGCCCATTCGTGTGCATTTGTGGCTGTTTCCATCTGCGTGCATCTGTGTGCATCTGTGGCCCCGGCCCAACCCGCCTTCGCCAAGGCTTCGGCGGGCACGTACGGCCTAATACGACCTAATACGGCCTTAAATTTTGCCGGGAAGGCCGGGGGTGGTCAAAAAGAGCCAATAATGACCGATTGAGAGCCGCCTCCCATGCTCATCATTCATACCCCCCAATGCCTGGAGTACGACGCCCCCGGCCATCCGGAAAGCCCGGAACGGGTCATTGCCGCCGTCACCGCCCTGCGCCACCGCCATCACGACTGGATCGTTCCCGGTCCGTGCACGGACCAGGACATTTTGCGGGTCCATACGCCCCGGTTGCTGGAGTCGGTGAAACATGGGCCGTTCTTCGACGCGGACACGCCGTTTTTCCCGCAGATCTACGAACAAGCGCGGCTGGCGGCGGGCGGGGCCATCCTCGCCGCGGAGAAATCGCTGTTGGGACAACCCGCGTTCTCCCTGATGCGGCCGCCGGGCCATCACGCGGAGCGCGACCGGGTGATGGGGTTCTGCTACTTCAACAACATCGCCATTGCCGCCGCCAAATTGCTCCAGGACGACTCGACCGGGATCAAACGCGTCGCGGTGCTGGATTTCGACTGCCATCACGGCAACGGCACGGAAAACATTTTCCGGGGTGACGACCGCGTGTTGTTCGCCTCCCTGCATCAATCGCCCTGTTATCCCGGCACAGGCCTGGCGGCGGACGGGAACTGTTTGAATTACCCGCTGGAGCCTGGCACCGGCGGGGAGAAATTTTTGGCGACGCTGACCGATGCGCTGGACAGGCTCCGCGCGTTTCAACCCGATGTGCTGGCCGTCTCCGCCGGGTTCGACGCGTACAAGGGCGACCCGCTGACGCAGATGGACCTGGAGATCGACACCTTTCACGAGATCGGCATGCACATCGCGTCGTTCTGCCAGGCGGCGAAGAAGGCAACCGCGCCGCTGCCGTGTTTCATGGTATTGGAAGGCGGTTACTCCGGGGATTTCGGCCGGTGCGTGGAAACATTTGTCAACGCTTGGTGGTAGATGAACAGGAACGAATGGCCATGCAAATCTTTCTTTCCCTCGGTAAGGCTCTGGTGTATGGTGAACCTGTCTCGGAGAGGGACGGTCTGTGACTGAGGCTTTTAAAGGGATTTCTGTCAGCTGCACCAACGGCGAGGTCTTTGTGCGCGTCGTTGGCCGCGGCACATTTCAAAACGGCCAGCCCCTGCGCCGCTACGCGCTGGAAATGATGGGCCACGGCTACCACCAGTTCATCATCGACCTGGGCCAATGCCAGGGCATGGACAGCACCTTTTTGGGCATGCTCGCCGGGATCGGGCTGCGCTTGCAGCAAGACAATCGCAAAGGCCAGGTCCACGTCGTCGAAGTCGGCGCGCGCAACATGGAACTGTTGCAAACCCTCGGCCTGGACCGCCTGTTCGACGTGCAGGCCACCAGTAACGGCCGCGCCAGACAGGGCGTGCCCGCCGACGCGGATTTCAAGAAACTGCCGGACACCGACATCGCCGACCTGTCCAAGCCGCTGAACAAGAACGACACGGCCGACCTGATGCTGGAGGCGCACGATAACCTGATCCGGGCCGACCAGCGCAACGTGGACCGGTTCCAGGACCTGACGAAATTTTTGCGTGAGAACGTCGAAAAGCGGGCCGCCAACGAACCGAAGCGCAAGGAAGATGTTCCCTGACCAACCGATGGCGCATAACCCCCACACCGGCGCGCACGACGAGGGAGACGGGCGATGAAAGATTTTCGAATCGAACGCGAGGCACGCGGCAACATCCAGCTCGTCCGGCTGAGCGGTTCGCTGGACATGTATTCGTTCACCCGCCTGGAAACCCAGATCAACTCGCTCTTTCACCAGGGCCAGTTCTGCGTCGTGCTCGATTGCCGCGACCTGGATTATATCGGCAGCGCCGGACTGGGCGCGTTGATCGGCTTCGCCAAACAGGCCCGCGAACACAGCGGCGACCTCAAGCTGCTGAATGTCCCCGACCGCATCTTCAAGATCATCGAACTGCTCGGGTTCACCAAGGTCCTGGAAGTCCACAACGCCGAGGACAGCGCCATCGAAAGTTTCACCGCCCAATGACCCGGCGGCCCCGGCCATGGATACTCCCGACAACGTCAGCCTCAAGAAGTCCACGCGCAAACTGGTGATCGAGACGCCGGGCCACGGCAGTTACCTGTCCTATATCCGCACCCTGGTGGGCGATCTGGCCCTCAAAGTCGGCTTTCCCGACGAGGAAGTCGCCAAGATCGAGATGGCGGTCGACGAGGCCTGCTCCAACGTCGTCAAGCACGCCTACAAAGCCAAAAAACAATGGCGCTGGAACCACCGCGACCCGGGCATCCGGCTCGACGTGCGCGCCGAGGACAGCCGCTTGATCATCGAGATCAACGACCACGGCCAGCGCTTCGATTTCAGCAACTACAACCCCGCCGGCATCGAAGACCGCATCAAGGAAATGAAACCGCACGGCTACGGCGTCTTCATCATGCGCAAGTTCATGGATGAAGTCCAATACAGCTCCAGCGACGCCACCGGCAACACCCTGCGGCTCGTCAAATACTTGAAAAAACCCTGATCGTCCCTCATTGTTCGATCCAGGTTGGTTGCCCATGGATCCCGAAAAACAACAGAACGAATCCGCCGACGTTGAACCCGGCCACACCGAGGCGGGGCACGAGGCGGCGCACGAGGCGCACGGCCGGCACAAGACGGTCAAGATTTCCACGCAGGAACTCGAACAGCTCAAGGCGCAGGCCGCCGAGAATTGGGACAAGTTCCTGCGCAGCGCCGCTGAATTCGACAACTACCGCAAGCGCGTCGGCCGCGAAAAGGAGGAACTCACCCGCGCCGCCTCCGAGCGCGTCATGGCCGCCCTGCTGCCCGTGCTCGACAATCTCGACCGGGCGTTGACGGCCGCCGAAACGCACACCGGCGAGCAAGGCGCTTTGCTGGACGGCCTCAAACAAATCCAGTCCCAATTCCGCCGCACCCTGGAGCAATTCGGCCTGCAGGAGATCACCACCCTCGCCGGACATCCGTTCGACCCCAACCTGCACGAAGCCATCAGCCACGTCGAATCCGCCGAGCACCCCGAGGGTGCCGTGCTGGAACAGGTGCAGCGCGGTTACAAACTCGCCGACCGCCTGCTGCGCCCCGCCCGGGTCGTCGTCAGCAAAGGCGCCGCCCCGGAAGAGGACAAGCCCGACGCATGACCAGGCGCGATTACTACGAGGTCCTCGGCGTCGCGCGCGAAGCTTCCGAAGATGACATCAAGAAAGCCTATCGCAAGCTTGCGCTGAAATATCATCCCGACAAGAACCCGGGCGACAAGGAGGCCGAGGAGAAGTTCAAGGAAATCGGCGAAGCCTACGAGGCGTTGAGCGACGCCGACAAACGCGCTGCCTACGACCGGTTCGGCCACGCCGCATTCGGTCCCGGCGCCCGCGCGGGGGCCGGCCACGGCGCCGGCGGCGGGTTCCATGATCCGTTCGACATTTTCCGTGAAGTCTTCGGCGGCGGCGCGGGCGGCGGCGGCACGATCTTTGATGATTTCTTCGAACAGGCCTTTGGCGGCGGACGCGCGGGCGGCCGGGGCGGCGGCGGACGCGGCAACGACCTGCGCTACGACATGGAGATCGATTTCGAGGAGGCCGCGCGCGGCGTGGAGAAGGAAGTCGCGTTCAACGTGCTGGACACCTGCCCCGAGTGCGCCGGCAAAGGCGCGGCGGAAGGCGCGAAAGTGGAGACCTGTCCCACCTGCCAGGGACGCGGCCAGGTGGCGCATTCGCGCGGGTTCTTCACCGTCGCTTCCACCTGCCCGCGTTGCAACGGCTCGGGCCAGACCGTCAGCAACCCGTGCAAAAAGTGCGGGGGCGAAGGCCGCACCCAGCAGCGCCGCAAGATCAAAGTCCGTATTCCCGCCGGCGTGGAGACCGGGGCACGGCTGCGCAGTTCCGGCCACGGCGAAGCGGGCACGCGCGGCGGGGGGCACGGCGACCTCTACCTCGTGGTCCACGTCCGCCCGCACGACGTCTTCTCGCGCCAGGGCGACGACTTGATTTGCGAAGTGCCGATCGGCTTCCCGACCGCCGCGCTCGGCAGCGAGATCGACGTGCCGACGTTGAACGGCGCGGCCCGGCTGAAGATCCCCGCCGGCACACAAAGCGGCACCATGTTCCGCCTGCGCAACCAGGGCATGCCCAACGTCCACGGCCACGGCCACGGCGACCTGCTGGTGCGCGTGCTGGTCGAAGTGCCGACCAAACTGCCGCGTCCGCTGCGCGAGAAATTGGAAGAGTTCGCCAAACTCGCCAGCGACGAAGCCTACCCGCAACGCAAGTCCTTCCTCGAAAAAGCCAAACGCTTCTTCGGCAGCAGATAGGGCCATGCACCGATTCTATTTACCGGACTTTCAACAAGCCGCGCTGGCCGCCGACGAGGCGCATCATGCGATCCACGTGCTGCGGCTGAAGGCGGGCGACACGCTCAATGTGTTCGACGGACGCGGCCACGAGGCGCAATGCGCGATTGCCGAAATCGGCCGGGACTCCGTGCGCTTGAAGACGCTGCAGCAATCACAAACGCCGCCCCTGCCCTGCCGCCTCACATTGGCCCAGGCTGTGCCGAAGAAGAGCATGGACCTGATCGTGCAGAAGGCGACCGAACTGGGCGTGACGGCGATTGTGCCGCTGATTTCCGAGCGCACGGTCGTGCAACTCGATGAAGACGCGAAGAAACTCGACCGCTGGCGCGCCATCGCGCTCGACGCCTGCAAACAGTGCAACAACAACTGGCTGCCGGAAATCCTGCCCCCTCAAAAGGCAAAGGATTTCCTCAATGCCCCCGGCAAGTTCGACCTGAAACTGATCGGCTCGCTCCAGCCCGACGCCCAGCCGCTCAAGCAGATCCTCGCCGACGTCAAGCCACCGCGCACCGCCCTGGTCGTGATCGGTCCCGAAGGCGATTTCACCCCGGCAGAGCTGTCCCTCGCCAAATCGATGGGATGCCTGCCGCTTTCACTCGGCCCATTGGTGCTGCGCGCCGAGACCGCCGCGCTCTACACGCTGAGCATCCTGCACCACGAACTGCAGCAGACGTAAGACAACGGGGATTTCCCGGGACACTTGCCGTTGGGAGGGCGAGCCTCCCGGCGAGCCGCGGCTCGGCAGGAGCCTCGCCCTCCCTGACCGCGTCAGGCTGCGTTGCAGGAGAGCAGAAACTTCTCCAGCACCGCTGCCGCGCGGAAGACTTCCTTCAGCTCGATGAACTCGTCGGCGGTGTGGGCCTGGGCGACGTTGCCGGGACCGAAGGCGACGGCGGGGATGCCCTTTTCGGCAAAGAGCGCGGCATCGCAAAACCAGGCGGCGCCCACCAGCGCGTCGCCTCCAAAACCCGTTGCCGCCGCCAGTTGTTGGACAAACGGGTTGGCGGGATCGGTGTGGAGCGGGACGCAATCGCGGCCCATCTCCGTCTCAATCTGCAGCCGTTTCAGCTTGTCCTTCAACTCCGCCAGCACTGCTTCGTTCGTTTCGCCGGGAACCATGCGGCGGTCGATTTCGATCTCGCAATAGTCCGGCACGATGTTCGTCTGCGAGCCGCCGCGAATCGAGCCGACGCTGACCGTGGGCGGGCCGAGGATGGGATGAGGTTTTGCGCGCAACGACTGGGCGTACTCGCCGAGCAACCACTGCACGACCTCCGCCATTTTGCCAATTGCGCTTTCGCCTTTCTCGGGCATCGAAGCGTGCACACTGCGGCCACGGGTGATGATCTTGAACCACAGCGTGCCTTTGTGCGTGTGCACGATGCGGCAACCGGTCGGTTCGCCGGCAATGGCGAAATCGGCCTTGAACCCGCGCTGCACCAGCGCCCGCGCGCCGTCGTTGCCGCTTTCCTCGCCCATCAGGCCGCAGCAATACACATCGAGATCGCCCTCGCGAAATTCCTTTCGCCGCACAACGTTGGCCAGCGCGGCCAGCATCGCCGCCATCGACCCTTTCGTATCGGTCGAACCGCGTCCGTACAGCCTCCCCTCGCGCACCACACCGCCGAACGGGTCGATGGTCATGCCCGCGACGCTGACAGTGTCGGTGTGCGGGGCCAGCGCGATAGATTTCCTGGCGCCGCGCGAGGTGAATTTGCCGATGATATTGGCGCGGCCGGGTTCGACCTCGTGGGTCTCGACGTCGAGCGCGAGTTTGCGGAAGAAGTCGGCCAGGTACTCGACCATGCGGGCTTCGCCGGTGTTTTTCGCGGCCGTGCCGGGATCGCCGGCGGGATTGACGCTGGGGATGCGGACCAGGTCCTGCAGGAGTTGCGTGACCTGTTCCTCGTTCATGGCTGTTTCTTGAACCAGTCCACGAACCGGGCAATCCCTTCTTCGATACCGACCTGCGGACGATAGCCGAGGACTTCCCGTGCTTTGGAAATATCGGCATAGGTGATCGGCACGTCGCCGGGTTGCGGGGGCAATGATTGGAGTTTGGCGGTCTTGCCGAGCGCTTTTTCGATCAGCCCGACCAGTTCCAACAGTTTCACTGTGCGCGACTCGCCGAGATTGATGATGGCGTAACCCAGTTTCCGGTCGAGACAGGCGAGCACGCCTTGCAGGATGTCGTCGACGTAGGTGTAATCGCGCGCGGTGGTGCCGTCCCCGAAAATCTCGATCGGTTTGCCGGCGGCGATGGCCCGGGTGAATTTATGGATGGCCAGATCGGGCCGCTGGCGCGGGCCGTACACGGTGAAAAACCGCAGGCAGGCGATGTCCAGGCCGTAGAGATGATGGTACACGTGGCAGAGCGCTTCGCCCGCCAGCTTGGTGGCCGCGTACGGCGAGATCGGATTGAAAATCGGGTCGGCTTCCGCAAACGGCACTTTCTCGTTCACCCCGTACACGCTGGACGACGAGCCGAAGACGAACTTCTTTACCCCGAACTCGCGGGCCAGTTCCAGCAGGTTCTGCGTGCCGACGATGTTGACCTGCGTATAGAGCTGCGGCTGCGCCAGCGACGGGCGCACACCAGCCCGCGCCGCCAGATGCACGATGGTGTCGAACCGGCCCTGCTGAAACGTCTCGCGCAGTTTCGCCGTGTCGCCAATGTCGGCTTCCACCAGTTGCACGCGCGAGGCGAACGCCGCGATATTGCGGCGCTTGATCGCCGGATCGTAGAAATCATTGAAATCATCCAGCACGACGACCTTGTCGTGGCGGTCGAGCAATCGCTCGACCAGATGCGACCCGATAAATCCCGCGCCACCCGTGACCAATACGTTCATCGCGTCCCCCTCTTGGACGCCCAACTCAGCCATTCGCTCAAGACAATCAGCGTCCACAGTGCCCGCGCGTGATCAGCCCGGCGCCGGCGATGTTCCTCGAGCAACTCCAGCGCCGCCTTCCTGTCCACTCCCGCCTCGCCCAGCAAATCGGAGTTCAACCGCGATTCCGCCCACTCATACAGCGGCCCGCGCAACCAGCCGGGCAGCGGCACGGACAACCCGCGTTTCTTGCGATAGACAATCGCCTTCGGCAGATAGCGTTCCGCGTAGCGTTTCAAAAACACTTTCGTTTTCAACCCGCTGACGCGCTCGGCGGGCGGCAAGGTGGCGGCGAATTCCATCACCGGCTGGTCAAGAAACGGCGCGCGCAATTCCAGCGCCGAACGCATGCTGGCCCGGTCCGCCTTGGTCAACAAGCCTTCGGCCAGCGACGTCTCCAGGTCGTTTTGCTGCACGACGTCCAGCAGCGCTTCCGTGGAACGGTCGATGAACCGCTGTTGCAATTTATCGACGCCGAGCCGGTGCAACAGCGCGGGCGAAATGTTCGACGTCCACAGCAGATGGCGCGCGACCCCGTCCATCTCCGCGCCCTGGACGAACTTCTTCAACACAAAGGACAGCGTCACCTTTTTGTCGCTGGGCGGCCAGGCTTCGACCACGCGTTTGATCGCGGCCTTCAACGGACCGGGCAGCCCGGCAAACCGTTCGGCCAATTGCGCGCCGCTGTAGGTCGGGTACCCGCCGAACAATTCATCACCGCCCTCGCCCACCAGGGCCAGCTTCATCTCCTGCGCCGCGTGACGCGCCAGCAGCGCGGTGGGGATCCAGGCCGGATCGGCCAGCGGTTCGCCGACGAGACTGACCAGTTCGCCGATGCCTTCGCTGAAGGCCTCCGGTTTGACCCAGACCGGCACCGCTTCGATGCCCAAGAGCTTCGCGACCTGCACGGCAAAATGTCCTTCGTCGTACGAGCCTTCGCTGAAACGCAACGTGTAGGCTTTCAGTTTGTAATCCGGGCGCACACTGCGGGCCACGGCCGAGACCAGCGAGGAATCGACGCCGCCGCTCAGGAACACGCCGTACGGCACGTCCACGTCGCTTTGCCGCCGCACCGATTCGCGGAACAGCTTGTCAAATTCGTCAAGCGACGGGCTGCGTTTGGGCGTGGACGCGACGTTCCAGCGCCAGTAACGCCGGCGCGACACGCCCTGAGCGTCGATGGTCACGACTTCCGCCGGGGAGACTTTCTGGATTTCGTTGAACGGTGTGGTCGGCGCGACAAAACAGCCAAATTGCAGATACCCGCGCAACGCCGGAAGATCGAAGGTCAGCGGCAGCGCGGCATCGGAACGCCAGCGCAGCGATTTCCGTGGCGAACCGCACGACGCCGTCCTTCAACGCGAAGAACAAGGGCCGTTCGCCTGCGCGATCGCGCGCCAGGATGATGCGCTGTTTGCGCGGGTCCCAGACAGCGACGGCGAACACGCCCGCCATGCGTTCGACAAACGCGTCGCCCAGTTCCAGGTACAGGCCGGGGATCACGGCGATGTCGGTGGCCAGTTCGACCTTGCGGCCGCGCGTCTCCAGCCAACGGCGTAATTCGTGATGGTTGTCGATCTCGCCGTTGCAGACGATCATCACGCCGCTGTCGCGGTCGACGATGGGTTGTTTGCCGGAATGCAGCCCGCGGATGGCCAGCCGGGTCGCACCGAGCACGGCGGAACTGACGTTGAGCAGGCCCGACTCGTCCGGCCCGCGATGGGCCAGGGCTTCGACCATGGCGTTGACGTGGCCGCTGGCCGCGGCGCTGTCAAACCCGTCCCGAAAGGAGGCCATGCCGCAGACGCCGCACATGATTATTGTCCCCCGGCAACGGGCAATAACGCGGCCCACCAGCCCGGCGCCAGTTCATCGACGGAAGCGCCGCCGCGGCCCGCCGCGATGGATTCCAACTGGTCGAGGTGCCGCTTCTGGACGATCAGATAGACGGGATGGTCCCGGCCGGCCAGCCAGTGGTCCAGTTCGGCCACCGGCACCAGCGGAGACGGCCACGGTTGAGTTTTTCTCAGCATGAACATGATGTAATTGCTGGTCAGTTCTTTACCATCGACGCTGACAACGGTCACGCACCGTTTCAAGTAAAGCGGCAGGCCCGTCGGGAAACATTCGAGGCAGGCGATCTCCGTGCCCGCCGGCAGAGGCGCGATCTTGTCGGCCAGCGCGCGGTTCGATTTCGCTTCGGCATAATGCACCAGCCCGTTGGCGCCGACCAGCAACGCCGCGCACGGCAACAGCACAAACACCGCAAACGCCAGCCGCGCGTCGCGCCGCCAGCGCGCCACACAGGCCGCCAGCGCCACGACAACCAGCACGCACAGCGCCGGAAAATACACGGGCATCAGCCAGACGAATTCCTTGCTGCGGACCCGGGCCAGCCAGTCCGCCAGTTCGGGCTTGAACACCACGGCGGCCAGCAGGCCCGCCGCCACCGCGCTGGCCAGGGCCAAACCGACCGTGGCGCGCAACACCGCCGCCGTGGCCCATTTGTTGCCCCGGTCGATGGCTAGGATAAACACGCGCGCCGTCAGCGCGCCGATGGCCACGATGACGGTCAGGATGTAATCGGGCCGTTTCGATTGCGAGACGGAGAAGAACACCAGCAGGACAATCGCCCACACCACAAAGAGCCTGTCGTTGCGCGCCCAGCGGGAGCGCGAACGCCACGCGGCAATGGCGGCCTCCGGCAACAGCACGCTCCAGGCGAAACAGCCGCCGATGATCCAGGGCAGATAATAATAGACCGGCCCGGTCCGGCGAAACGCGGGCGTCGCATAGCGCCGGAACGATTCCTCGATGATCCCGTAATAGGCAAAGTCGTGGTAGTACGCGACGACGCCGAGAAACCACGGCAGCGTGATGGCGAAGAACACAATCACGTTGAGCGGACTGAACAATCGCTTCCAGAAATCGCGCCGGCCATCCAGCAGGTTGAACAGGCACAGCACCAGCAGCGGCAGGACGAATCCCACGGGCCCTTTGACCAGCGTCGCGCACGCCGCCGAAGCGGCCCCGACGAGGTACCAGCGCTTGCGCGAGCCGCCCTCTTTTTCCTCCGCCACGCACCCCGCAAAGATCGCGGCGCAAAGGAAGAAGGACAACACCATGTCGAAAATCACCAGCCGGCAGAAGGCGATGTACAACGGCGACGTGCCCACCACCAGCACCGCAAACGCCGCCGACCGCGTGTTGTATCCCCGGCTGCAGAACAGGAACAGCATCACCAGCAACCCGAACCCGCACACCGCCGACGGCAGCCGCGCCGCCGCGCTGGATTGGCCAAACGCCGTGAACGAAAGGGCCACGGCCTTGAAAAAGAAGGCTGGCTTATCGAGGTAGGGCAGACAATTGTAGGTCGGTATGAGCCAATTGCCCGACACGGCCATCTCGCGCGCCACTTCGGCGTTGCGTTCCTCGTCGGGCTGCATCAGCGAAAGCCGGCCCAGCCCGGCAAAAATCATGAACGCGCTCAGGGCGAAGGCCAGAAGCACCAGGGAACGCCCCGCAGTATCGGACTTGGCATCGCCTCCCATGTTTGGTAGACAACATTAAACATCCGGACGCCGACGCATGGCAAGCATATAGCAGTCGCGCGGTACGTGGACGCTGTTTTGTAGCCGCGAGCCTGCTCGCGGCTACAAGTGAACATTGAACATTGTATGATCGAGACGCCCGAAATCAGCATCGTGGCCCCGTGTTACAACGAGCGCGACAACCTGCGCCCGTTGACGCAAGCCATTCGCGCGGCGATTGATCCGCTCAAACGCTCGTACGAAATCATCGTCGCCGACGACTGCAGCGCCGACGGCAGTTGGGAGACGCTCCAGGAACTCGGCAAAGCCGACCCGCGCGTGCGCGCCCTGCGGTTCGCGCAAAACTGCGGCCAGTCCGCTGCGCTCTGGGCCGGCATCCAGGCCGCCCGGGGCCGGATCATCATCACGATGGACGCCGACATGCAAAATCCGCCCTCCGAGATACCCCGGTTCCTCGACGCGCTGTCAAAGGCCGACTGCGTCTGCGGCAGCCGCGTCGCCGCCCGCGCCAAAGGCGACAACTGGCTGCGCCGCGCTTCCTCGAAGATCGCCAACGACGTGCGCAACAAACTTTCCGGCGAAACCATCAGCGACGCCGGATGCTGCTACCGCGCCTTCAAGCGCGAATGCGTGGCAAACGTGAAATTTTTCAAAGGCGCCCACCGCTTCCTGCCCACGCTGATCAAGATGGAAGGCTTCACCGTCACCGAAATCCCCATCAGCCACCAACCCCGCTTCTCCGGCCACACCCACTACGGCATCTGGAACCGCCTATTTAAATCCTCCGCCGACCTGTTAGCCGTCCGCTGGATGAAAAAACGCATCATCCGCTACAAGGTCGCTGACAATATTAATTGAAGAAATTATCCACGGACTTGCCCCGAATTGGATTCGGGGTTACACAGGTGGCACCGATTGCCTCTGTAGGCCGGGTGACATCACCCGGAGTCTGCCTCGTCTCTCGTTCCGTCTCAGCGCTTACCGCCAACCACCTGCCCCAGGCTATCACCAATCGAAAGGCGCGCCAAAAAACCCACTTGTCATGCGATGAAGATTGACGGGTAGCACAAGGTGAAGGTCCCAAACTAGAGTTTAAGGCCAGCCTTTTATATCACATCGCGCAAGCCAAAGCGAACCCCAATGCCACTGCTCAGGAGCTAAAGTCCGAGGTAGTCCTTTATGAAGCCCTCGGCACCATCGCGGCGTACCTGACTTCAGGTGGCGGCGTTCTGTGCATCGGAGTAGAAAACACAGGGCAGTGCGTTGGTTTGGGTCGTGATTTTCAGATCATCGACAAGCCTAATTGTGATACCTGGGAGCTTGAACTGAGGAATCACATTCGCGGGAAATTCAGGGATGGCGGCGCAATCAACGACTACGTTGTGGTCGAGTTTATTCCAGTCGATGGACAACTTATCGCAAGAATTAGCGTCCAAAATAGGCGGAGGCTTTCGTTTCTTCTAGTACGAGTGAAGGGCAAACAGGACAGGGTTGTCGTCTGTCGAAGGCAAGGGAACAGTACCGTTGAGGTGTCCATCGAAGAACTCGAAGAGTTCATGCTTTCTCGGGTGAGAAACGGCCTGCATGAGAAATGGAACGTAGGCTCAACCGATATCACTCAGTAATACATCCTGAAGCGCAAATCGGCCCACCCCACCCTTGCGCGGCCGGCGGAAATGTGCGATGGTGCCGGGCAGACCTATGCAGTAGGCATACGTCTGGCGTCCGCCTTCGCCTAGCCTATGACGGACAGGGGCAAAAACGGCGCGGTCGCGCGGGAGCGCGACCCTCCAGCCAGCCCTGGAAACGATCTTTGACAAAATGTCAGTTGGTCTGGTGGTGAGAGGCCAATACCTGGGAGCCGGGTCGGACCCGGTCAAACCTAGTCAAGGCTAGTCGCACCTAGTCAAACCTAGTCCGACCTTAAATTATCCGCCCCAACCCGCCTTCGCCGGGCCTTCCGCCTGCGCCAAGGCTTCGGCGGACGCGACGGCGGGCACGTACGGCCTAATACGACCTAATACGGCCTAATACGGCCTTAAATGTTGCCGGACGGGCCTGGAGGTGGTCAAAAATAGCCAATCAAGGCTGGCGGGGGGCCGGTACGGGGGTTCTTGGTGGATTTCGGGGGCGTTTCCGTTTAGTACATACCTCCGATTGAAAACGCACCCTTTTCCCTGTCGGCTGCTGGCGGCTTTGCTCGCCTTGCTCCTGTTCGTGGCCGCCGCGCCGGCGCGGGGCGGGAAGGCGGACGTGTCCGCCGTAGGCTCGGCGAAGGCGGAGCATGTGGTGTTGATTGTCTGGGACGGGTTGCGGCCGGATTGTATTAATGAACGGGATACGCCGGCGCTGGCCCAATTCGTGAAGCAGGGGGTATTCTTTCAGGCGCATCATGCGGTGTATCTGAGTTCCACCGAAGTGAACGCGGCGGCCCTGGCCACGGGGGATTATCCGGAGCGCAATGGGATCCTCGGCAACCGGGAATACCGGCCGGAGATCGATCCGCTGGCGCAGGTGGAAGTCGATTCGGCCTACGTGGTCCGCAAAGGCGATGAATTGACCGGCGGCCATTATCTGCCGGTGCCGACGATGGCCGAACTGGTGCGCGGCGCGGGAGCTGACGTGGCGCTGGTCGGCAACAAACCCGTTCCCCGCCTGTTCGACCGCCACGACCCGAACGGCAACGGCCATGATTGCGCGAGCCTGATGGCGACGCTTTCGGCCCATGCCATCAAACGCATCGCGCAATCCAATCAGACCGCCGCAAACGACGATACGCCGCAGGGTCATCTGGACACGATGGCGGCGCGCGCGTTGGTCTACGGATTGTGGGACGAGCGCGTGCCGAAGTTATCGGTGCTCTGGCTCTCCGAACCCGACATCACCGAACATCAGACCGGCCCGAGTTCGGCCACGACCCGCGCGGCGCTGAGGAATTCCGACCGCAATCTCGCGCTGGTGTTGGCCGCGTTGTCGGCGCGCGGGTTGCGGGAGAAGACAGACGTGTTGGTGGTGTCCGACCACGGGTTTTCCACCATCGGCCGCACGGTGCCCGTCGTGGAAGCGCTGCGGAGGGCCGGATTCCAGGCGGTCATGGAGTTTACGTCATCGCCGGTCCCCGGCCAGGTCATCGTGGTCAACGAAGGCGGCTCGGTGCTGGTGTACGTGATCGGCCACAGCGACGCGCTCGTGCGCGCGCTGGCCACCTTCTTCCAACAACAGGATTTCACCGGGGTGATCTTCACGCGCCAACCGATGCCCGGCACGTTCACGTTCGACCAGGCGCGGATCAACACGCCGCACGCGCCCGACCTGGTCGTCTCGATGAAATGGTCCGCCGACCGCAATGCCGCCGGCCTGCCGGGCATGCTGGTGACCGACGGCGCGGGCAACGCCGCCGTGGTCCGGGGAGGCGCCCATGGCAGTTTGAGTCGATTTGAAATGCATAACACCCTCGTGGCCGCAGGACCTGATTTCCTGGTGAACGCCACCGACGATTTGCCCACGGGCAACGCCGACGTTGCGCCGACGATCCTCTCCATTCTCGGCGTGCGCGCGCCGCAACCGATGGACGGCCGTGTGTTGGCCGAAGCGATGCGGGACGCGCCGGACAAACTGCCGGCGCCCCAAACCCGCACGCTCGAATCCACCGGCAACAACGGCAAATCCATCTGGCGCCAGTCTCTGCGCGTAACGGAGTACGGCGGCGCGGTCTATCTGGACGAAGGCAACGGTTCGGTGACTGGCAAGTGAGAATGACAACACGAAGGGACAATCGGGCGTTTTGCGGTTGCAGCGGATGTGATCGGCGTTACAATCGCCACATGATCCGCCGACTTCTTCTGCTGCTGATTCTGGCGATGACCGCGGCGACTTGCCGCGCGGCGGGGAAGGCCGAACATGTGATCGTCATCGTGTGGGACGGATTGCGGCCCGACTCGATCAATCTGCAGGACACGCCGACGTTGTACAACCTGGTCAAGGAAGGCGTGTTCTTCAAACATCATCATCCGGTTTACCTCAGCTCGACCGAAGTCAACGGCGTCGCCATGGCCACCGGGGCGTATCCGGCGCGCAACGGGATCATGGGCAACAACGAATACCGACCCGCGATCGATCCGTTGAAGGCGACCGAGACCCAATCGCACGAGGCGGTGCGCAAGGGCGATGAATTGACCGGCGGTCATTATCTGGGGCTGCCCACCATTGTTGAAATCCTGCAACGGGCCGGTGATCGCACCGCCGTGGCGGGCACCAAACCGGTGGCGCTGCTCTGGGACCGCATCGAACAAGGGCGCGCCTGCACCAACTGCATCAACTATTTCGCCGGTAACACCATTCCGCCGGACGCGACGGCGCACGCCAAGGAAGAGGTCTACACCCCCGGCGGGACACCCAACGCCCGCCAGGACAGGGCGACCACGCTCGGGCTGATCGGTCCGCAGTGGGACGCGGGGGTGCCGCCGTTTTCCATGTTATGGTTGAGCGAACCCGATCTTTCCCAGCATCTGGCGGGGTTGGGATCGCCCACGGCCCGCGCCGCGCTGAAAAGCTCCGACGACAACCTCGCCCGGGTGCTGGCAGAATTGAACAGCCGCGGCGAGCGCGCCAAGACCGATATCTTCGTCGTGTCCGATCATGGTTTTTCCACCGTGTCGCGCCCGGTGGACGTGGCCGATGTCTTAAGGAAGGCCGGCTTCAATGCCGCGCGCAGGTTCAAGGAACCGCCCAAGACAGGCGACATCGTGGTCGTCGGCGACGGGGGATCGGTCTTATTGTACGTGATCGGGCGCGACGAGGATTTGATCCGGCACATGGTGCTCTTTCTGCAGAAACAGGATTTTACCGGCGTGCTCTTCGCGCGCAACCCGGCACATGGCAGCTTCAACGGCACGTTCACTCTCGACAAGGCGCGCATCGATTCGCCGGACACGCCCGACATCGTGCTTTCGTTCCGCTGGTCGGACGGGAAGAATGCGGCGGGCATTCCGGGCATGGTCTATAACGATGGATCGAGCCGTATCGCCGGCCAGGGCACTCATGCCAGCCTGAGCGCGTTCGACATGCATAATACCCTCGTGGCAGCCGGCCCGGATTTCCAGTACGGGGCGACTGATGAGCTGCCCACCGGCAACACCGACCTGGCCCCGACAATCCTGGCCATCCTGGGCGTGCCGCAGCCGGTCCCAATGGATGGACGGGTGCTGAGTGAGGCCTTCGCGGGAGCACCCCTTGTCACCGGGACGGCGGCAGTGGAAACCATAACTTCTGACATGAAGAATGCCGAAAACCCTTGGCATCAATATCTTAAGGTCTCCAAATACGGCGGTGCCGTCTATTTCGACGAGGGCAACGGCAGCTACAAGCTATCGCAACCCCAGTAGGGCGTCCTCTCCCATCATCCAACCCAATCCAAACTCAACCGACTTGTTCACAGGTTGTTCACATCGAAATAATCGGTGTAACCCGTTGATTTTTTGCTTGCCTTCGTCGGCTCGCCCGGTATTGTTCTTGGCAAAAGAAAGGGGTGGGGACCTCTATGTATTTGAAGAGCCTTCAGCTCATCGGCTTTAAGTCGTTTGCTGAGAAGACAACGCTGGAATTTTTGCCGGGTGTGACCGCCATCGTCGGCCCGAACGGCTGCGGCAAATCCAATATCTCCGACGCCATCCGCTGGGTGCTGGGCGAGCAATCCGCCAAAGCCTTGCGCGGCAGCGGAAATGGCCGATGTGATCTTCAGCGGCACCGACGGCCGCCGAGCCATCAACATCGCCGAAGTCAGCATGACCTTCGCCGAGGTCGACCCGAAAACCCTCTCGCTGCCCGGCGTCAATCTCGATTTCACTGAAGTCACCATCACCCGCCGCGTCTATCGCGACGGCAACGGCGAATATCTTCATCAACAAAACCCCCTGCCGCCTCCGCGACATCCAGCGCGCTGTTCATGGACACGGGCATCGGCCGTTCGAGCTACTCGCTGATGGCCCAGGGCCAGATCGACCAGATCCTCAGCGCCCATCCCGAAGACCGCCGCACGATTTTCGAGGAAGCCGCCGGGCATCAACAAATACAAGCACCAGAAGAAGGAAGCGCTCCGCAAACTCGAGTACACCGAAGCCAACCTCGTCCGCATCACCGACATCATCAAGGAAGTCAAACGCCAGATCATTTCGCTCCAGCGCCAGGCCGGCAAAGCCCGCCGCTACAAGGAGTTGTTCGACCAGCTCAAGGCACTCGACACGCGTCTCGCGCGCCACAAGTACGATCTGCTCAACGCCGAGGTGACCGGACCTCGACCACGCAGATCGCCAATTTCGTCCAAAGCGGAGGAGTTCAGTGCCCAGATCGCCGAGAAAGAGCAGCAGATCGCCGACTTGCGCCGTTCGCTTAGCGAAATCGAGCGCGCCATCAGCGAAGCCGTCAACCACGACCACGAACTCAAGAGCGAAGCCGACCGGCACCAGCAGCGCATCGGCTACGCAACACCGAGCGCATCGCCGAATTCGAGCAGACTCATCGCCAACCATCATCGCGAGATCGCCGGGGCCGAGGAAAGAATCCGCGTGCAGGAACAGGACCTGCTCGCGTCCTCAATGCCGAGTTCGACCAGATCGAGTGCGTGCTCGCCGCCGAACAGGCCAAGCTCCAGGCGCAGCAGGATGCGCTCAAACAGGTCGAGACAGGGCTGTCCCAGAAGAACGCCGCGCTGAACGAGGCCAAGTCCGCGCTGATCGACCTCGAAAGCCAGAGCGCCCGCAATCGCAATGAATTGAACGCGCTCGATCAGAAAAAGAAGCACGACATGATCCGCGCGGAACGGCTCTCGACGGAAAAACTGAATCTCGAAGACCAGCGCCGCGCGTTGGCCGAGCGGTTGACGTCGTTCAACAACGGCCTGGCCGAACTGCGCGAGACCGTGCGCTCGCTGCACGCCGCGTTGACGGCGCGCGAAGAGGAATTGGCGCAGATTTCCCGCGGACTGGCCGCCGCCACGGAGACGCACCATCAGGCGGTGACGCAAGCCTCGCAAAAGAGCAGCCGGCTCGACGTGTTGCGGCAGGTGTTTGCCGCGCCGGACGGCCGCACGACGCTGGGCAACATCCTCGAAGTCGACCCGCCTTACGGCGCGGCCATCGAGGCGGCGCTCGGGCATGCGATCCGCACGATTTTGACCGACGATCTCCCGGCCGCGCGCGAGTTGCTCACGGGCGGTTTGAAGAACCCGGCGGTCACCACGCCCGAGTTGTCCCGCCAGACCGATTTACAGGAGATGGGCGAGGGCATGATTCGCGCCGCCGGGGTCGCGCGTGTGCGTGATGCGCGGTTTGCCCCACTGATGCAATCGCTGCTGGGCAACGTCGTCATCGCCAACGATCTCGACGCGGCGCTGGCGATCCGTCAGAGCCACCCGCACCTGGCTGTGGCCACGGTGCGCGGCGAATGTTTGAGCGAACACGGCATTCTCAGCGCTGTGTCCTCCAGTTACATCGCGGAGATCAGCGCGTTGACTGAGGAAGCCACAACACTCCACGCCTGCGCGGCAGATTCGGCGACGAGCAAGGCCGGGCTGGAGCAGAACAAAGCGGCGCTCGAACAGGAATGCGCCCGGTTGCGCGGCGAACTGCACGCCAAGGAAGTCGCCCTGGCCGGCAAGGAAGGCGAATGCAGCGCGCTGGCCACCGAGCAACGCGATTTGGAGAACAAGGTCCACACGGTCGTCTTCGAACTCAACACGATCGAGCAACAGGACATCGAGGAAAAGAAGCGCCGGACGGAACTTCTCGAAGCCGTGCGCGAGGCCGAGACGCGCGAGGCGCAATGGCGCGAGGAAATCGGCCAGACGCAGCGCGCGGTGGACGACCTGGCCCTGCGCCGCGAAGAGGCTTCGAACCAATTGACCGAACTGCGCGTGGCGGTGGGCGGCATCCAGCACAAACGCGAAGCGATCCAGGCCCAGCGCGAACCGATTGCCGGCCGTCTCCATGATCTGCGCGAACGGATGCAGACCTGCACGGACGAAATCGCCAGTTACACCGCCCGTATCGTCCAGTTCCGCCAGGAGATCGGCGAGTCGGAACAAAAGATCGTCGAACTCGGCGCGGCCCGCGCGCAATCCCAGCAGCACCTGGACGGTTTGCAACATCAGCGCGCCGAGGTGGCCACGGGCATCGAGCACGCGGAGGCGGAATTGCGGGCGTTGCGCCAGCAAGCCGGCGACGCACAGCAACAGAAGTCCGCGTTCGACGTCCAGCTCGCGCAGAAGCGCATGGAAATCCAGGCCCTCAAGGAACGCGTCTGGCAGAAATACCAGGTCAACGTCGAAGAAGTCCGCGGCGACAGCATCACCATCACCGTCGCCGACCAGGGCCCGGCGGTCAGCGAACAGGTGGAGATGCCGGTTGATTGGGACGCCATCGAAGCGCAAGTGGCCGAGCTGCAGTCCAAGCTCGACGCGATGGGGCCGGTCAATGTCGAGGCGATCAACGAATACGACGAACTGGAGGAACGCTTCAAGTTCCTCTCCCAGCAGCACGACGACCTGGTCAAGGCCAAGGAACAATTGCTGCAGGTCATCACCAAGATCAACACCACGACCAAACAACTCTTCAGCGAGACGTTTGAGAAGATCCGCGACGAATTTCCAGGCAATGTTCGTCGAGCTGTTCGGCGGCGGCAAAGCCAACCTGATCCTGCTCGACGAGAACGATCCCGCTGGAAAGCGGCATCGAGATCGTCGCCAAGCCGCCCGGCAAACAATTGCAGAGCATCACCCTGCTCAGCGGCGGCGAGAAGACACTCACGGCCACCGCGCTGCTGTTCTCGATCTACATGGTCAAGCCCTCGCCGTTCTGCGTGCTGGACGAATTGGACGCGCCGCTGGACGAATCGAACATCAACCGGTTCATCCGCATCCTGCAACGCTTCATCACGCAATCGCAGTTCGTCATCATCACGCACAACAAACGCACCATCGGCATGGCCGACGCGCTCTACGGCATCACCATGGAAGAGCACGGCGTGTCCAAGGTCGTCAGCGTCAAATTCAGCCCGCGCGAGGAGACCGAGCGCAAAGCCAGCGAGAAAGCCCGCGAACAGCAGGAAGACCGCATCGACGGCGCGGCCACCCTCGCCGCCCGCGGCAGCGATATTCCGATGGCCGCCGGCCTGCGTCCGCACGAGGAAGACCTGCACAACGATCTGCTCAAGGACAAGGAACAGACCGTTGCCCCCGTCCTCGACACCACGCCCATTTTCGCGCCCGAACAAGCTTCCGGCCAGCCCGCCCACGATTCGCTCAAAGCTGAAGTTCAGGCCGCCGTCGCCGCCGCCATGGAAGTCACCGAGTCGGTGAAACAGACGGTGAGCGAGGCGGGCGAAGCGAAGACCGATGCCGCCGAACCAGGCGTCTGACGAGGTTTTTCCTTGTGCCGAAAACCGTCCCTGACGTAACCTGCGCGACATGTTCCCGCACCTTCGCCTTCTGAATCACAGACTCTTGCCTTCACAAACTCGGGGCCTCCTGCTGGCGGGAGTTGTTGCCGTCAGTTTCGCCCTGACGCAGCACGTTGCCTTCGCCGTGGAGACGACGCCCGCGCCCGCGTCCGGGACCATGACAAACGCGACCATGTCCAGCGACGTCGAGAACGCCGTTATCAAAGTGTTTGCCACAGTGCGTTACCCGGACCCCTATCGGCCCTGGGCCAAACAGGACCCGACCGAGGTGACGGGCAGCGGAGTCGTCATCGAAGGCAAACGCATCCTGACGGCGGCGCATGTCGTGTTATACGCCAGCCAGGTGGAAGTACAGGCCAACCAGGCGGGCGATCGGGTCTCAGGAACCGTCGAAGCGATTGCGCCGGCCATTGATCTGGCTGTGATCAAGCTCGATGACAACGCTTTTTTCGACACGCACCACCCGTTGCCGTTTGATCAAACCCTGCCCGACATCAAAGACGCCGTCATGGTGTACGGCTATCCGCAGGGAGGCACCAGTCTTTCAATCACCAAGGGGATCGTTTCACGCATCGAGTTCAGCCCCTACAACTATCCGGTGAGCGGCCTGCGCATTCAGATTGACGCCGCCATCAACCAGGGCAACAGCGGCGGGCCGTGCGTGGCCGACGACAAGATGATCGGCCTGGCGTTCAGCCAGCTGGGCGGCGCGGAAAACATCAGCTACGTGATCCCCTGCGAGGAAATCAAACTGTTTCTCCAGGACATCGCCCAAGGCCCTTACCGGGGCAAACCCGCGATGTACGACGAACTCCAGACACTGGAGAACCCGGCCCTGCGCGCCTTCCTGAAACTCGACAAGACCGTCTCGGGCATCGTCGTCCATAAACCCTACGACTCATCCTCCTCCTATCCCCTGAAGAAATGGGACGTGATCACAAAGATTGGCGACACACCCGTGGACGACGAGGGCATGGTCAAACTGGGCGCGCATTTGCGTGTTCGCTTCCAGTATCTGGTCCAAAAGATCGCCAGGGACGGCAAGGTCCCTCTGACCGTGGTGCGCGACGGCAAAGAGATCCAAATCGAACTCCCCGTGCTGACGAACTGGCCGCAGGTCCTGCCCGGGTTGGAGGGCAGCTACCCTTCCTATTTCGTATTTGGTCCGCTTGTGTTTTCGAGCGCGACGACGGAGTTTGCCAACGGCCTGCTGAAAGCCAAACTGAGCGCGACCTGGCTGAGCGTGCTCACCGCCAGCGCCAGCCCGTTGCTCACCCGCTGGGGTGACGCTCCCGCGTTCGACGGCGAGAGCCTTGTCCTCGTCTCGTCTCCGTTCTTTCCCCACAAACTTTCCAAAGGATATTCGAACCCGATCGCCCACGTCATCGCCAGCGTCAACGGCATCCCCATCAAAAACCTCAACCATTTGGTGGAAGTCCTGCGCGACGCCAAGGAGGAATTCGTCACCATCGAGTTCGTCAATCGCCGGGCGGAAACACTGGTCTTCTCCCGCAAGGAGATGCTCGACGCCACCGACGAAATCCTCACCGACAACGGCATCCGCAGCCAGGGCTCTCCGGACACGCTCGCCATCTGGAACGCCAAAGCCTCCCCGTAAACCGCCTCCTCCGGACCCACCCGCCGCGCCGTCCTTTCAAGAAAACGATTGGCAAGAGGGCCGCTTGGCTTACAATCGGCCCACTATGTTGGAGACAGCCATCGAAGCGGCGGCGGAGGCGGGGAAACTGCTCCGGAAAAATTTCGGCGGCCAGCTCGTGGTCGATGAAATCTGCGGGCACGACATCAAGCTGGAGATCGACAAGCAGGCACAGGCGCTGATCACCCGCGTGATCCTGGCCGATTTTCCCGATCATTGCATCCTCGGCGAGGAAGGCGTGAGCGGCCGTCAGCAGGCCGACGTGCGCTGGGTGGTCGATCCGTTGGACGGTACGGTGAATTATTTTTACGGCATCCCGCATTACGCGGTCTCCATCGCGGTGCAGCAACGCACCGGCGACCGCTGGGAAACCGTCGCGGCCGTGGTTCTCGATCCCGAATTGGACGAATTGTTCGCCACCGCCACGGGCAAACCCGCGATGTTGCACGGCCATCCGATCCACGTCAGCAACCGGACGCAACTCTCCGAGGCGATTGTGGCCATCGGTTTTTTCAAGAGCGCGGAGACGATCAACCGCAGCCTCCAGGATTTCGGCCAAATGGTCCATCGCGTGCGCAAACTGCGGTTGATGGGCGCGGCGGCGCTGGACGTGGTCTACATCGCCTGTGGCCGCTACGACGCCTACATCGAGTACGGGATCAAACTCTGGGACATCGCGGCGGGACAACTGATTTTGGAGAACGCCGGCGGCCGCATCGAAAGCAGCGCCACCACCGAACCGCACACGTTCAACGTGCGGATGTGGAACGGGAACATCCCGCTGGACGATCTGCCGGTCAAATCCCCATGAGGAGTTTTCCGCGATGAGCGCGCTGTCCATCCTCGCGGTGGGGCAGACAGCGCACCGTCTCGGAACCAAGGAACGCGGCGGTGATGTTTGGACTTGGGTTGCCATCGATGCGGACAGAAAGCTTGTTCCGGCTCACGAATGCGTTCTCCAAGAAAATTGAGAACTTCCGGGCGGCGGTTGCGTTGCACTACGCCTGCTACAACTTCTGCAAGATTCACAAAACTATTCGATGCACTCCGGCAATGGAAGCGGGCGCAGTCACTTCTCAGTGGACAGTGCGGGACTTGGTTGACATGATAGAGGCATGAGCGAGCGCATTGACCAGTTGCGGGAAGCGGCGGAAGTGATGCACCACCGCAAGGCCCGCCATGAAAAATCCATCCCAGTGGTCGAGATGTTCGGCCGGCAAACCGTCTGGGAAGGCGTGGTCGAATCGTTTGCGCCGACTGGTCATCCCAAGGCCAAGCGGTGCTATCCGTGGAGCTTTCAGGACGGCAAGGAACCGCGCTACGTCACGTTGTTGGAAATACCGCCAGTCGAGTCACCACAGACAGCAGTGCGGGCAGCCATTGCCAGCAAGGCGCAGAAATAAGAACCGGCACAAGGCCGACCATGAAACACGCCATCTACAGAGCGATTATCGAGATAGCGTTCATTCTTTTCTTGTTCTATGCCAATCTTCTGATGGGCGAGTTTGAGCGTTCAGGACGAGGACAGACGATGGGCGTAGATTGGGTTGTCAGGGATGTCCTCACCGAATCGAATTTCCTGATCGGCCTTGGGGCCGGAATTGTCGGATACGTCGTGTTTGAGTATCTCCGGCGCAATTTCCGCTCAAAATAACCCGCAACTTCAAATTAGGACACTACCGAAATGTCCGGGCTTTTTCGGGTAAGTCCTAAAATACGCGCTGCCGATCCTGATCCCGCTGTTCGTGATCGTCTCGATAACATTTCTGCGGTAGGGGGCCTGCGCTAAACGCCCGCGGCCTTGACCAGCTCTTCCTCGGTCCAGGCAACGCCTTTGGGCGAACGCAACGCGGGGATGGCGGACATGCGCTTGATCAACTCATCCTTGATGACCGACCGCTGATAGGCCTCGACGGGATCGATCTGGTCTCTCACCACCAGATCGAGCAACGAATCGTTCAGGAAACACATCCCGTCCTTGCGTCCCGTCTGGATCGTCATGGCGATCTGATGGACCTTGCCCTCGCGGATGTTGGAGGACAAAGCGTAGTTGCCCAGCAAAATCTCCAGGGCAACAATGCGGCCGCCGCCCTTCTTCTTGCACAGCGTCTGGGACACCACGCCGCGCAGCCCTTCAGCCAGGCTGGCGCGCACCTGCGACTGTTCGTCGGCGGAAAACTGATTGATCAACCGGTCGATCGTGCCCGCGGCCGTCGTGGTGTGCAACGTGCCAAACACCAAATGGCCCGTCTCCGCTGTTTCCAGCGCGATCTTCACCGTCTCCAGGTCGCGCATCTCGCCCACCAGCACAATGTCCGGGTCCTCCCGCAACGCCGCCCGCAACGCCCGTTTGAAACTCTCGGTGTGCGCATGCACCTCGCGCTGGTTGACCAGGCATTTCTTGTTGCGATGCACGAACTCAATCGGGTCTTCAATCGTGATAATGTGGTCCGACCGGTTGTCATTGATGAAATCGATGATCGTCGCCAGCGTGGTCGATTTGCCGCTGCCCGTCGGCCCGGTCACCAGCACCAGCCCCTTGGTCAGGAAACAAAGCTTCTTGATCACGTCCGGCAAGCCCAGTTCCTGGAACGTCCTGATCTTGGAAGGGACCAGCCGGAAAACCGCCGCGATCCCGTTCAGGTCCATGAACACATTACAGCGGAACCGCGCCACACCCTCAAAATCATAGGCAAAATCCGTGTCGTGGCATTCCTCCCACTCCGTCCGATTCCGGGGCGGCAGGACCTCCCCGACCAGCGTCTGGATGTCCGCGTTGGTCAACACCTGGTCATGGACCGGCGTCATCGTCCCGGCGACACGAAACATCGGCCTCGTCCCGCTGGAAAGATGAAAATCCGAAGCATTCCGCTCCACCATCAACCGAAAATAATCATGAATACGCATCATGGCCCATCCAACTTGAGCAAGGACAGTGCCATCAGACACAGCACTTTTCAAGTATTCACCGCATTTGCCGCGCCCTGTCCGCCGTCGTCGGTAGGGCGGCTTGGCCCAAGCCGCCGATGCCGTTTCCGAACTGTAGGCCGGGTCACCCGACCCGGCGTCCGCCTCACGCTCATCCCCTCCATAATCGACTCCGCCATGACCGCCAGCGCCACGAGAAGTTCCGGCCGATCACGCAAGGCAATCAACGTCGCATGCAGGGTCAACTCGCACAGACCGCGTTCCTTCTGGCCCACCCCGTCAAACAGAACAAGCGGGAATTGCCGGCGGTGCCAACTCTCCACTCCTGGCACTGCTCCACCAGGACTCGGGCCAGCGGCCCGCGCCCCTCTAGGAAATGTTTCCGCTTCCTCCTTTAACAACTGACTGCCCCACATTGTCCGATGAACCGCGCCGCCAGGCCCGGCAATCCTTCGCACCAATCATGATATATCCACTGCGGATATATCATCGCCCCCACCTCCCCTTCGTGTCCTTCGCGCCTTCGTTTTGAGCCGCAGCAGCCGAAAACGCTTTTGCCCAACCTGAGCGGTTGCAGGATGGCAAAACTATGCTACTGTACTGGGCAGAATGATATATGCAGAGGGCATACGTCTGTCCGCCTTCGCCAAGGCTTCGGCGGACTTGACGGCAAACAAGGCGGCGCAAGGCCCACACCCGCTTGTAGCTGACAATTTGTCAGGCACGACGCGGTCGCGCGGGAGCGCGACCCTCCAACTCCGCGTCTCTGTGGTGAGATTCCGCTGCTTGAAAGCCCAATCTGTCCCTTCTCCCCAGTCGTCACTAGCCACTAGCCACTCGCCACAAGCCACTGCGGCAGTCAAACCTAGTCCGACCCAGTCAAACCTAGTCAAACCTAGTCCAACCATAAATTTTTCGCTTCCCGGAGGGCCGTCCACCCGTGTAACCCCCTCAATCCGTGTAATCTGTGTAATCCGTGGAAGGAATTTCTACCCATCTGTGCGCATCCGTGTGCATCTGTGGCTTTCTTATTCGCTCGGAACCTCCCGGCGAGCCGCTGTCCAACCTGGTCAAACCAAGTCCAACCTAGTCAAACCATAAACTTTCCCATGAAAACGATGTCAGAGACAGATGCCGAGGGGCGGACTTGCCGGGAAAACTTGTTATTTGGCCGGACCTGGGGTAGCATCCCACTCCAATCTGGAGCACTGGGCGACGATGTATAAAGAATTCTACGGGTTGCGCGAGTACCCGTTCAACATGACGCCGGATCCGCAGTTCCTGTTCCTGAGCCGCAATCATCGGGTCGCGCTGGACGTCCTGCTCTACGGCATCCGCGAACGCAAAGGCTTCATCGCCATCACCGGCGAAGTCGGCGCGGGCAAGACCACTCTCTGCCGGGCTCTGCTCAGTTCCCTGGACGCCACCACCAAGACGGCCTTGATCCTCAATCCCTGCCTGTCCGACTCGCAAATCCTGCGCGTGGTCTGCGACGAGTTCCGCCTGCAACCGGCCAAGACGACCAAGAAAGACCTGTACGACACCATCAATTCCTTTTTACTGCGCGAACTGGCCGCCAATCACAACGTCGCGTTGATCGTCGACGAAGCGCAAAACCTCCGGCCCAGCGTGCTGGAGCAGATCCGCCTGTTGTCCAATCTGGAAACGGAAAAGGAAAAACTCTTGCAGATCGTGCTTGTCGGCCAGCCGGAACTGGCCACCCTGCTCGCCCAGGAAAATCTGCGGCAACTCAAACAGCGCATTTCCCTGCGCCATCACGTCGCCCCCCTGGCCGGCGACGAAATCGTCGAGTACATCCAGCACCGCCTGGTGATCGCCGGCGGCGAAGGCCGCGTCCAGTGGAACGCCGACGCGCTGGGGCTGATTTACGAGTACTCCCGCGGCGTGCCCCGGTTGATCAATGTATTGTGCGACAAGGCGCTGCTGGCCGGTTACGTGGCCGACACGTTCCTGATCGACGGCCCGACCATCCAGCGCGCCATCGAAGACACCGAATGCCGCCAGGCCGTGGAGGCCCTCGCCTGATGAGCCTGGTGCACGAAGCCCTGCAAAAAGCCGAGCGCGAAAAACAGCGCAAAACAGGCGTCGTCCCCGCCCCGCCCCATAAAATTTCGCCGCCGCACGCGCCTCATTTCAGCCCGACCGAATCACGCTCCATTGAAACACCGGCGACCGTCTCCGTGGCCGGCACGTTCGCGGCGGGACAACCCGTGGCCGCCGCTGTGGTTGACGGGCCGTCAAAGAAACAATCTTCGTTCCTCACCGTGCTGATTGTCAGCGTGGCCGTGGTGGCCATCGTGGCAATCGTTTTCCTGGCCAGCCTCGCCGCGTCCGCCATCCGGGATTCCCGGCGCGTGGTCGGCACCACCGCCGCTTTGCCGTCCGCGCTCGCGTCACAAGCCGCCGCGCCGCAGCCCGCGGCCGCAACCGCCGCGGCCGTTCCCGTACCGCAGGCCGCCGAAGCCGCCGCGCCGCAGGCGCAACAGCCCGTCCCTCCGCCCCTCGACCCGCGCTACAAGATCTCCGGCATCACCAAGGACACCGACGGCAAGTATTGGGCGATCATCAACGGCCAGCTTCGGTCCGAGGACCAGTACGTGGACGGCGCCACGGTGAAGAGCGTCGAGCGCGACCGCGCCACCCTCACGCTGGACAACGGCCAGACGGTAGTGTTACGGCTCTTTTGACCGTGCGGCAATCCGACTGGATGGGTGGAAGACTGGAAGAATGGATGATTGCCGGAGCTATAGTTTCTCCATCCTTCCGCTCATCCCTTAGCCCTCACTTCTTGCGGCTGTCGCGCAACGCCCGCTGGATCTCGCGTTCCGCCGTCTTGCGTTTGAGCGTCTCGCGCTTGTCGATCTCGCTCTTGCCCTTGCCGACGCCGAGCAGGACCTTGGCGAAACTCTTGGTGAAGTAGATCTTCAACGGGACCAGCGCCATGCCCTTCGAATTGAGCAGGCCCGCCAGGCGATGGATTTCCTTCCTGTGCAGCAGCAGCCGGCGCGGGCGGATCGGATCGGTGTTGTGGCGGTTGCCGAATTCGTACGGGAGGATGTGGGCGTTGTAGAGCCAGACCTGGTTGCGCTCGACACGGGCAAAGGCGTCGTCGATGGAAGCGCGCGCGTGGCGCAGGGACTTTACTTCCGTGCCCTTCAGTTCGATGCCCGCTTCGTAGGTTTCCGTGATCAGATAATCACGGCGGGCTTTGTGGTTCTGTATGGTCGGCACCATCGCGCCGAGTATATCGGGCGGGGCGGAGTGTTCCCAACAAAAACTCAGGGAAACCTGTCGCGGCGTCCGGGCAACGCCGAAGGCACGCGGTCAATCCCCGGCGGACGGCGGTCAGATTTCCTGGTTCTCGGCGATGACAGCCGCGAGGCTGACGGGGATTTCGTAGCCGATTTTGCCTTCGCTGATCTCTTTGAGGGCGATATCGGTGAAATCCATCTTCGGATCGGTCAACGTCATGGGCCGGTGCCCCTGCGTCAACTGCCGCACACGGCGCGACACGAGATTGATCAACAGTTCGGGCCCGGGGATTTGTGCGATGGCGGAATCAAGGTATTTGCTTTTCATCAGTAGAGAGGGTCTATTTTGCATAAGTCCACGCCAAGCGCAAGCCTTAAGTTTCACGGCAGCAACCGATCAGGGCACAGCCGGCGGGAACGGGTGTTACCCCGCTCCCGCCGCGTGCGTGTCAATCAATACGTCTTAGTAGTCCATCCCGCCGCCGCCGTAACCGCCGCCCGGAGGGCCGCCCGCCGCGGGCTTGTCCTTCTCCGGCACTTCGGTGACGCAGGCATTCGGTGGTCAGCAACAGACCCGCGATGCTGGCCGCGTTCTGCAGCGCGGAACGCGTGACCTTGGTCGGGTCGATGATGCCCGCCTTGCCCATGTCGACGTACTCGAGCTTGTCGCACGTCGAAGCCTTCCCAGCCTTTGCGGTTCTTGACTTCCTGGACCACGAGCGAGCCTTCCTGGCCGGCGTTGTCCGCCAACTGGCGCAACGGCTCTTCCACCGCGCGCACAACGATCTGCGCGCCGATGGCTTCGTCGCCCTTGAGCTTGAGGTCCTGCATCACATCCAGGCAGCGCAGCAACGCCGTGCCGCCCCCGGGAACAATGCCTTCCTCGACGGCCGCGCGGGTCGCGTGCAAGGCGTCTTCGACGCGCGCCTTCTTTTCCTTCATCTCCGTCTCGGTCGCCGCGCCGACGTGAATCACCGCCACGCCGCCCGCCAGCTTGGCCAGCCGCTCTTGCAACTTTTCCGGTCGTAATCGCTGGTGGTTTCATCGATCGACCGCGCGGATCTGGTTGATCCGGCCCTGAACGTCGCTGTGTTTGCCGGCGCCTTCGACAATCGTCGTGTTTTCCTTGTCGATGACGATCTTCTTGGCGCGGCCGAGGTCTTCAATCGCCACGTTCTCCAGCTTGACGCCGAGGTCTTCGCTGAAGAACTTGCCGCCGGTCAGCATCGCGATGTCTTCGCATCATCGCCTTGCGACGATCACCGAAGCCGGGCGCTTTCACCGCGCAAATGTGCAGCGTGCCGCGCAGCTTGTTGACCACCAACGTCGCCAGCGCTTCGCCTTCCACGTCCTCGGCAAAGAATCAACAGCGGCTTGCCGAGTTTGGCGACCTTCTCCAGCAGAGGAAGGAGGTCTTTGAGGCTGCTGATCTTCTTTTCGTTGATCAGGATGTAGGCGTCCTCGAGCACCGCTTCCATCGTCTCGGCGTTGGTCACGAAGTAGGGCGAAAGATAGCCCTTGTCGAACTGCATGCCTTCGACCACGTCCAGCGTCGTCTCAATGCTCTTGGCTTCCTCGACCGTGATCGTGCCGTCCTTGCCGACCTTGTCCATCGCGTCGGCAATGATGCTGCCGATGGTCTTGTCGCCGTTGGCCGAAATCGTCGCCACCTGCATGATCTCGCTGCGGTCCTTGACCTTCTTGCTCAGCTTGGTCAAGCTGCTCCGTGGCGGCCTCAACGGCCTTGCCGATGCCGCGCTGCAACGCCATCGGGTTCGCCCCGGCGGTCACATTGCGCAAGCCTTCGCGATAAATCGCCTCGGTCAACACGGTCGCCGTGGTCGTGCCGTCACCGGCGATGTCGCTGGTCTTGCTGGCGACTTCCCGCACCATCTGCGCGCCCATGTTTTCCCACGGATCTTCCAACTCGATCTCCTTGGCGACGGTCACGCCGTCCTTGGTGATCGTCGGGGACCCGAATTTCTTGTCCAACACCACGTTGCGGCCTTTCGGGCCGAGCGTGACCTTGACCGCGCGGCTCAACTTCTCCACGCCACGGAGCAAGCGCCTTGCGCGCGTCCTCTTCAAACAACAATTGTTTCGCTGCCATAATCCATCACTCCTTCATCTCGTTACGTTAACTATTCAATCACGCCGAGGATCTGACTTTCTTCCATGATCAGATACTCTTTGCCGTCGATCTTGATCTCCGTGCCGCCGTATTTGCTGATCAGCACGCGATCACCCTTTTTGACTTCGAATGGGATGAGCTTGCCGTCCTCATCGCGTTTGCCGGTGCCCAAAGCGACCACTTTGCCTTCCTGGGGCTTTTCCTTGGCGGTATCAGGAATAATGATCCCGCCCTTCTTCACTTCATCCTGTTCAATCGGCTGCACCAGCACCCGATCTCCCAATGGTTTCACGTTCATGCTTTCTACACTCCTGGTTGGTTTGTTCTGGTTAAGTTCTCGTTGTAGCCGCGCTTGTTAAGCGCGGCCGCAGCATCCACGAAAGCTGCAGCCCTTACTTCTTCTTGTTCTCGTCCACCACTTCGAAGTCGGCGTCCACGACGTTGTCCTGTTTGCCGGGGGCCTGCTGGCCGGGTTCCCCTTGTGGCGCGCCGTGCGGCGGCTCTTGCGGGCCCGCACCCGTTGCCTGGCCGGCTCCGGCCCCGGTCTTCTCACGGGCTTTGGCATAGATGTCCGACGAGACGCCGTGCCAGACTTCGGTCAATTGTTCCTCGGCGGTCTTCATCGCGTCGAAGTTCTCCGACTTGAGCGCGTCCTTGACCTTCGGCAATCGCGTCCTCGAGCTTCTTGCGCTGGTCGTCGCTGATGACGTCCTTGTGTTCCTTCATCAGCTTCTCGGTCTCATACACGCGCGCGTCGCAACGGTTCTTCAACTCGATCTTCTCGCGCAGTTTCTTGTCCTCCTCGGCGTGCGCTTCGGCTTCCTGGCTGCATCTTCTCGACCTCTTCCTTCGCTGAGGCCGCTCGAAGCGGTAATGGTGATCTTCTGCGATTTGCCCGTGCCCAGGTCCTTGGCGGACTGACGTGCAGGATGCCGTTGGCGTCGATGTCGAACGTGACTTCGATCTGCGGCACGCCGCGCGGCGCGGGCGGGAGATCGGTCAGATGAAACCGGCCAATCGATCTTGTTGTCGCGGGCCATCGGCCGTTCGCCCTGCAACACGTGGACTTCCACGCTGGTCTGGCTGTCGGCCGCCGTGGAGAAAATTTCGCTCTTGCGCGTCGGGATCGTCGTGTTGCGCGGGATCAACGGGGTGAACACGTTGCCCAGCGTCTCGATGCCGAGCGACAACGGCGTCACGTCGAGCAGCACAATGTCCTGCTTGACCTGGCCGGTGAGCACGCCGCCCTGGATCGCCGCGCCGACCGCGACGACTTCGTCCGGGTTGACGCCCTGATGCGGCGCTTTGCCGATGAGTTTGCGCGCGATCTCGATCGACCTTCGGCATGCGGGTCATGCCGCCGACCAGCACCAGCTCGTCCACTTTGGACATATCGACCTTGCCGTCGCGCAACGCGTCCTCGCACCGGCTTGATCGTGCTCTCGATCAATTCGTCGCAGAGCTGTTCGAGTTTCGCCCGCGTCAATTTCTTGACGATATGCTTCGGCCCGCTGGCGTCCGCGGTGATGAAGGGCAGGTTGATCTCGTACTCCGTCGCGCTGGACAGGGCGATTTTGGCTTTCTCGCTTTCTTCCTTGATGCGCTGGAGCGCGTCGGGCTGTTTCTTCAGGTCGTTGCCCGTCTCCTTCTTGAAATCATCGATGATCCAGTTCATGACGCGCTCATCGAAGTCGTCCCCACCCAGATGGGTATCCCCATTGGTTGCTAGGACTTCGAAAACGCCGTCACCGATGTTCAACAACGAAATATCAAACGTGCCGCCGCCCAGGTCGTACACCGCGATGTGTTCGTCCTTCTTCTTGTCCAGCCCGTAAGCCAGCGACGAAGCGGTCGGTTCATTGATGATGCGCAACACTTCCAGGCCCGCGATCTTGCCCGCGTCCTTGGTCGCCTGGCGCTGCGAATCGTTGAAATAAGCCGGCACCGTGATCACCGCCTGGGTGATCTTCTCGCCCAGATACGTCTCCGCGTCGGCCTTCATCTTGGCCAGGATCATCGCGGAAATTTCCGGCGGCGAAAACGTCTTCTCGCCCTCGCTGGTCACCACTTTCACCGCGGCATCGCCGTTGGAAGCGCGGACCACGTCGTACGGGACGCGCTTGCGTTCCTGCTCCACTTCCTCGTACTTGCGGCCCATGAACCGTTTGATGGAGTAAATCGTGTTCTTCGGATTGACCACGCCCTGCCGTTTCGCGGCCTGGCCGACCAATCGTTCGCCGGATTTGGTGAACGCCACAATCGACGGCGTCGTCCGTCCGCCCTCCGCGTTCGGGACGACGACAGGCTCGCCGCCTTCCATCACCGCCATGCATGAATTTGTCGTTCCTAAATCGATACCTAAAACTTTAGCCATATTGAGTCAAAGCTCCTTCTGAGCGTATAACGCCACACCCCTTTAGCTACGCCCGTGCCACGAAATTTTTCATTTGCTCAAGCCAATGCAAACGAGGCCGTTACATCTTTATCCTCTCGCCAAACAACTGCGCCATGTCCCACTAATCTGTCCCACAACCCCCCTCAACTGTGCCACATGCGTCATTCTGTCACAGCGGTAATTTTCGACCCCTACGCCCCTCTCCCCGTCACCCCGAGCCTGTCGAGGGGTCTCTGTAGTTCGTCCGCGCCGGAGGAATGACAGCCCAGGTGGTGTCCTCATTTCGGATCGTTTTCTGTAGCCGGAGGCTTTAGCCTGCGCTGCCGGCCCAATCTGCGCACCCTAAAGTCTGGCCTAGGAGTCAAGCGTTGACCCCTTTCACGCATCAGAGTGCGGAACGCAATCCAGAGCCGAAGGCATCGTCTTCGGAGCCTAGAAAAGACTTGCTTGCAGGGTTAGGGCGGATAAAGTCCTCGTTCCTGAAACTGAATGGCTCGCGATGGTCGGGGCTGCAGGTCAGATGGGAAATGTCGGAATAATCAGCAAACGAATCATATGAAAATCAAAACCTTGGCATCGGGTGGATTAGCGTTGTCTCTTCTCGGGTTTGCATTTTGCGCACAGGCTCAAGTCGTCGTTTCCGACAACGCGGGCAATTATTACAACGAGACTCCGAACTCGCCCAATAATTGGGGCACCCAGAGTGGCGCTACGAGTTCTACGACGCCGGCAAGCCCCCAAACTGTCGGCATTACAGACTGGACGTTTTCCAACACGGTAAATAACGGCAATACCAACGGCACGCTTCTCGAAAGCAGCGCGACGGTGGGTTCGGGACAACTGAACATCAACTCCGGCGGCAACACCGGCCATTCCTGGACGCTTTATGCCAATGGTGGCGGCGAGGCGCTGGCCATGGCCACCTTTAGTGGTTCCATGGCGGCCGGACAAACATTGACCGTGGATATGGCCAACAACTTTGTCGCTAACGGCGGCAATGTCGGCCTCAATTTAATGAGCAGCGGGGGCACCACCCTTTATGACTTTCAGTTCCAGGGCGGAGCAACTCATTACACGAATGTCTGGGACACGGCATCGGGTTACCTTGGTGCAATCACCACCCTGCCTTATACCACCAGTGGATTGCAGATTGCCGCGACCGAAGGGGCCGGCAACGCCCTGACCATTACGATTACTGAACAGAGCAGCCAGGGCGTGTTCGCCGGGGCCTCTTGGAGCACAAATTTCGTCACCACCGCAACCATCGGCAAGATTCAATTCTTCGACAACAACGGGGCCGGCAACCCCGGCGGCGGCGACGCATACAATGTTGCTTTCAATAATTTAGTGGTCCCGGAACCCTCCACGCTGGCGCTGGTCGGGTTTTCCGGTCTGATGGCGGTGTTGATTGCCCGGCGCAGGAAATAGACAGTCAATCGTCGAACAAGGGTCAATGGAATAAAGGTCAACGCTTGACTCTTGACACATTCGGTGCTGAATGCGCCAACCAATAGCAAGCGAAATGCCCGGCTATTTCCATTCGTCCAAGCAGCGGAACAGGCGGAAAGGCTCGACGCTGGCATACGCGCCTTTGATCGTGTGCTTCAGCAACGACCAGAAATTTCCGGGGCTGTTGGTGCGGACGTTCCCGGTCACGTAAGCAACTCCCCTGGACGTTCCCCGTTTTCATGCCAAGTATGCCTTCTATGGACCGGAACATCCTCGTCACCCGCCGCATCGTGCCGGCGGGCCCTGATCTGCTCCGCAGCCAGGCCGGCCATGTGGACGTGTTCGATGAGGAATTTCCCATGGACCACGCGCAGCTCATCGCGCCGGCGCATGACCCTCCTGGCCGCGCAAAATCTGCCGGCCATCCTGCGCGGGGAACGCTGTGTCAATGAAGTGATTCCATCGCAGCCAAACGAAAAATGGGCCAACCGCCCCATTTCCTGAATCAAAAGATCCGGCCCCCTGTCACTCAGGCGCTCAGGCACCGGAATCCCAGTGCCCGGACCTTTTCCACCAACCCCAGCCCCGCGCCGCGCAACACCAGTTCCGTGTTGAAGAACTCCCGTCGCACGGGATATTCGGCCCGCTGTCTGTCGAACTCGCCCGGACGCGCCCGCAACGCCGCGTCGTCGGAGGTGATATCGTACACGCGCTGGATGGCGCGATGCAGCACGGCCTCATCGTCCTCGCCTTTGTTGACGCTGATCACCACCCGGTCAACCAGCGCCGGCGGCAACACAGGCGTCCACACCGGCGGCTTGCCGAAAAATTTACAGGCCGCCTCATAGATCATCCGCGTCCCGCCCGCCTTGCCGTCAAAACTGTACCCGGCGATGTGCGGCGTGCCGAGGTTGGCCATGTCCAGCAACGCGAGGGAGATGTCCGGTTCATGTTCCCACACGTCCAGGACGGCCCCGGAGAGCTGGCCGCCAAGGATCGCTGCGAGCAGAGCCACATTGTCCACCACGGCCCCCCGGGAGGTATTGATCAAAACCGGCTTTCTTTTCAAATCGGACAAAACCGTTTGATCGATCAAATGCCGGGTCGCGTCCGGACCGTCTTTGGTGAGGGGAACATGCAACGTGACAACGTCCGCCTCGGCCAGCAATGCCTCCAGCGGGATGAATGCCGGAGAATTCTCCGCCCGCGCGCGGGGTGGATCGTTGAGCAGGACGCGCAGGCCGAGCGCTTCGGCATAACGGGCCACGCGCGAGCCGACGTTGCCGGCGCCGACCACGCCGAGTGTTTTGTCAGCCAGCCGGAACTTGCCGCGCCGTGCCAGCTCCAGCATCGCGGCCACGACGTATTCGGCGACGGAATTGGCGTTGCTGCCGGCCGCGCTGGCGAAGCCGATGCCGCCGCCGGCCAGGTAGACCCGGTCAATATGGTCCGTACCGATGGTCGCGGTGCCGACGAATTTCACCCGGCTGCCGCCCAACAGCCCCGAATGGACAGGGGTGACTGAACGGACCAGCAGAATGTCCGCGTCCCGGACGGCGGCCTGGTCGATCTGGCGTCCCGGCACGAGCTGGATCGCGCCCAGGGCGGAAAACGCCTCGCGCACAAACGGAATATTGGGGTCGGCAACGATCCTCATGCGAATGGGGTGGATTCTAGCAATGATTTTGGCATTTGACGATGATGCACGCGGCGGGTATTCTCCCGAGGCTCCACAGGATACAAGAAATATGTTTATTACGCACGGCGAAAAACTTCGGAAACATTCCAAATGGATCATGGCGGGCATTCTCGTCATCCTGGTCCCCGGCTTCATCGCGTTGTTCACCACCACGGGCAGCACGACGCGTGACGCGGATTTGCCGAAGATCGGCGGCAAACCCGTGAACGCAGCGGAATACAACAATGCCTTCAACTCGGTGGTGGCCCAGTCCGTCATCAGCTCGGGAAAACAACCGCCGGGCACGCAGGAGTTCCGGGACAACGCGAAGCAGGAGGCCGTGATCCGGCTGCTGCTGCTGCGCAAAGCCAAGGAAATGGGCGTCAATATCACCGACAACGAGCTGTTGCAGGAAATCCGCTCCCAGCCGTTCTTCCTGAATGAAGCCAAACAATTCGACCCGGAACGCTATCAGCGGTTCATCGTTTTCCTGAACAACTTCCGCATCAGCGAACCCCAGTTCGAGCAAATCATGCGCGAGCAGCTGACCATGGCGCACTTGGAATTGCTGGTCGGTTCAGCCGTCAAGGTCACGCCCCAGGAAATCGACCTGACCTACGAGCCGTTGCATGAGCAGGTCTGGATCGATCTCGTGGACTTCGACGCGGACAGCAACAACACGCCCGTCACCGTGACCGAGGACGAAGCCAGCGCGTTCTTCGGAAGAAACAAGGAATCGTACCGGACCCCCAAACAGGTCAAGGTCAGCTACGCCTACTTCCCCGTCTCCAACGCCGAAGCGGCCGTCAAACTCACCGACGCCGACATCGCGGATTTCTATGAGCGGAGCAAGGACAAGTATGCCGGGACCAACGGCATCGCCCCGCCGTTGGACAGCGTGAAAGACACGGTCAAGGCCGACATGCTCAAGATGCATGCCGACCGGCTCGCCCAGGACCGCGCGACAGAGTTGACCGTCAAGCTCGTCCAGGAACCCGGCCAGGCCCGCCCGGATTTCGTGAAATTGTGCGCCGCCGCCGGCGTGGCGCCGGTCGAGACGGACTTCTTCGACCTTCGCGGCAAAGTGCCGGGGATCGTCCAGACCGGCACGCCGTTCAACCAGGCGGCGTTCGCGCTTTCCTCCGACGCGCCGTACAGCGACCCGGTGCCGGGCGAGCACGGCTATTACGTGCTGGAGTTCCTGGCCTCCAAACCGAGCGAGATCCCGGCGTTTGACCAGGTCAAGGCCGAGGTGATCAGCGAATTGAAACGCGAGAAAGTCTACGACCTCACGGTCAAGCAGGCCCAAAACGACGCCGCGCAGGTCAAGAAAGCCGTGGCCGGCGGCAAGACCTTCGCCGCCGCCTGCCATGACCTGGGCTTGAAGATCCAATCGCGCGGCCCCATCACCCTGTCCGACGAGAAATCCGATCTCCCGTCCGCGGGACGGATCCAGCAAGCGGCCCTGAGCATGGAAACCAACACGGTCAGCGAGTTCATCCCCACGGCCAACGGCGGACTGTTCTTTTGCCTGAAGACCCGCAAACCGGCCGATACGTTCGTGGCGGAATCCGACAAACCGAAATTCGCCCAGCAGATCCTCCAGCGCGACCGCCAGGCGGTGTTTAACAGTTGGATTTCGGCCCTGCTCCACAGCGAGGGAGTCGACTTCGGCCGGATGCCCAGCCGCGAGCAACAACAGCCGGCGGAAACCCAGGACAGCGACTCGTCGCCCGCAGGCGTTCCAGGGACGTCACCCGTCCCGGGCGCGAGCTAGCGCTTCCGCGCCTCCTTCACCAGCGCCTCGAACAACCGCAAAAAACGCGGCTCTTTCCTGACCAGCCGCTCGGGATGGAATTGCACCGCCCAGCAGAACCGCGCGCCGGGCATTACCATCGCTTCGATGGTCCCGTCAGGCGCGCGCGCCACCACTTCAAACCCGCGCGCCACGCGGTCCACCGCCTGATGATGGCTCGTATTCACGCGATCAAACCCGTCCATCGCCTTCTTCGGCCCGCTCCGGCCGGCCCACTCGATGCGATGCGCGAACGCGTCGGGCTGGGGATTGCGATGCCCCGACAAGTCGGGGACCAGCGTCCCGCCAAACGCCACGTTCATCACCTGGATCCCGCGGCAGATGCCCAACACCGGCTGGTCGCGCGCGGCCAGTTTGCGCACCAGATAAATCTCCATCTCATCGCGCACCGGGTCCGCCCCGTCAATTTTCCTGCGCAACGCCGCCGGCATGCGCGGCGCGTAAAATTTGGCCGACACATCGCCGCCGCCCGTCAACATCCAGCCGTCGCAGGTCTTGAGAAAATGGTCCAGCACCGCCTTGTTCCGGGTCAGCGGCACAATCACCGGCACGCCCCCGGCCAGCTCGATGGCCTGCGAATAGGACACACCGCAAAACGCCCCGCGCCCGTCCATCCGTGACGGCAGCGTGATCGCTTCGGGCGTGATCGCAATGACCGGCTTCATGGACGCGTCTAACCGCGGTACAACAACACCGGCACATGCGATTCGGTCAACACCTGCGAGGTGGTGGAACCCAGGATGAGTTCGCGGATGCGGGTATGGCCGTAAGCGCCCATCACAATCAGCTCCGCGCCGACCTCCTCGCACACCCGCAGGATTTCGCTCTCGGCATGACCGTGTCCGAGTTCCGCGTGGACGCTCAATTTCGCCGCAAGCGCCTGCTGCTCCGCGTCCTTAAGGATCTTGGTGGCGGCCGCCTCCTCGCCTTCCTTCTGGCAAACCGTAATGATTGTCACCCCAACGCCCAGATCGACAGCCAGCCCGATCCCCGCGCGCAAGGCCTTGGTGGATTCCGCGCTGCCGTCGTGCGCGATCAGAATATGCTCGATCGGACGAAACTCGCCGGGAGCAATGAGGCAAGGTTTGACCGACGCCCGCGCCATGCGTTCGACGCTGGAACCCAGTGCGTCTTCGAGCCACTTCGCGTGTTCGCCCTGACGGCCCAACACGACCAGATCGGCGGTGCGTTCGTACTCCAGCAGCTTGTGAATCAGCGTGCCCGTCTCGTGGGCCGCCGCGCACTCGATATGCGCGTCCGCGCAACGTTTCTTCACGGCCTGCAGAAGCGCCTCGGCCTTTTCCTTCTGTATCTGCTCCAGTTGCGGCAACAGCGCATTATACGTCTGCGCCCCCAGCGCCCCGGAAATGTCTGAGAGCAAAGGCCCTTCCAGCACGCGGATGTCGGTCACATAGAGCGCCGTGACGCGCGCCTTCAGTTTCCCCGCCAGCGCCACGGCATGCGCGGCGGCGTTCTCGGCGGTGGGCGAACCATCGGTGCACAACAGGATGTTTTTGTACATGGGCTCTCTCCGTTCTCAGGGTGCTGCGCCCCACAATACAACCGCCCCCTTGATGAAACAAGCCGTAGTGCACCTATTTCGAAACTGCCATGGCATATGAACTGTTGGGGGCGGCGCCAGTCGGGTTGTAGCGGCCGCCGTCCCGGCGGCGGGGCTGGCAAAAGCGTCCGGGACGGACGCCACTACAGCAAATTGACCCGCCGCCAAACAAGCGTTGACGTTGACAAGCGCGGGATTTGACGGTAATCGTTGTATTTGCGTCGGGCGCTTAGCTCAGCTGGCTAGAGCACCTCGTTTACACCGAGGGGGTCAAAGGTTCAAGTCCTTTAGCGCCCACCAGCCGCCCGGAGGGGCGGCTGTCCGCCGTCAGTTTGTAGCCGCGAGCCTGCTCGCAGCCCGGCCGTACCGCCGATGTGTGGTGAACGTAAATTTCTCCGCAGAGATGCGGGGGTGTAGCTCAACTGGTTCAGAGCGCTGCCCTGTCACGGCAGAGGTTGCGGGTTCGAGCCCCGTCACTCCCGCCATTTTCTATGGGGTTTTCAAGCTGTCCGAAGGAGAAACATGGACAACCTGTCAAGCGCACCCGTCAAGGGTCATCAAGCCCCCCGCTACGGACCCGGTTTTCCAGCTCTGCTCCCTAAGCCATCAAGGCATCGGCAGACGTTGGATCGAATAAGCGGACTCCCAGCAGGTGTTTGTTGCAGGATGACAAAACTGTGCTACTGTAACCGCAATGATATATGCAGTAAGCATACGTCCACTTGCCTTTGCAGGGCCTTCGGCGGACACGACGGCGGTCCAATACGGCCTAATACGACCTAATACGACCTTAAATCTTCCTTCTCCCAGCCAACCGGCCATCTGCGGAATCTGCGCAACAACTGAATTTGCAATTGCTTACGCATTTGCGACCATGGTCCGATGCCCGGAAGCGACGTCCAGCCCAGTCAAACCTGGTCAAACCCATCCGCCTCCGCCGAGGCTACGGCGGACAGGTCCGACCTGGTCAAACCTAGTCCAACCTTAAATTTTCCAAATCCCAGCAGACTGCCTGTCCGTCTAATCCGTGAAATCGGTGGATCTCCTTGTCGTCTCGGCGGGCGGGCGTATCGCCTTGAACTGCGGGGGGAAAAGCGGTATGAGAACCAAAGTGGTGTAAGAGACAATCCATGAATCGCAACCCTCCCAGCCCGGCAGATGATCGGGACCATTCCCCCGGAGCCGGCGATGCCAGTTGAATTCAAGGACTACTACAGCGTCCTCGGCGTGCCCCGCGACGCCGGCGACGCGGAAATCAAGAAGGCCTTCCGCAAACTCGCGCGCCAATATCATCCCGACGTCGCCAAGGACAAGACCACCGCGGAGGAAAAGTTCAAGGAAATCAACGAGGCCAACGAAGTCCTCAGCGACCCGGAGAAACGCCGCAAATACGATGAGCTGGGGGCCAACTGGAACCATCCGGAACGGGAGGCGGCCCGGCAGCAGCCCGGGGGATTCGGCGCGGGCTACGCCGGCGGATCGGAGTTCCATTTCGACGGCACGGGCTTCAGCGATTTCTTCGAACAATTCTTCGGCAGCCGCGGACGCCCCTCCGGCGGGTTCGGCCGGGGCGCGGGCAACGCCTGGGAAGACGCGGCCTTCGCCCAACAGGGCCAGGACATTGAAGGCGACGTGCTGGTCACGCTGGACGAGGCCTTGCACGGCTCGACACGCACGATCCGGCTGCAGCGCACCGATCCGCGCACCGGAGCATCGACCGTCCAGACCTTGCGGGTAAAAATCCCTCCCGGTGTCCGGGAAGGCCAGCTCATCCGTCTGGCGGGCAAAGGACAAGAAGGCATGGGCGG
The DNA here is from genome assembly GCA_963817685.1 of uncultured Verrucomicrobiae bacterium. Taxonomy (GTDB): domain Bacteria; phylum Verrucomicrobiota; class Verrucomicrobiia; order Palsa-1439; family Palsa-1439; genus CAWFPN01. Next base: position 295,721 of record CAWFPN010000010.1, read on the forward strand.
AGGCGACGCGGGCAACCTGTATTTGCGGGTGAAATTCGCCCAGCACCCCGATTTCCGCGCGCGGGACGCCGACCTGTATTACGATTTGGAACTGACCCCGTGGGAAGCGGTGCTGGGCGCCACCGTCCATATCCCGACCCTTGACGGCACGGTCTCCTTGAAAGTCCCGCCGGGCACAACGGCTGAACGGCGGATCCGATTACACGGGAAAGGCCTGCCCACGGCCGGCGGAACGCGCGGCGATTTATACGCCATCGTGTCCATCCAGGTCCCGGCGCAACTGACAGCGGAACAAAAACACCTCTGGGAACAGTTGGCCGCGAAATCGACCTTCAATCCGAGGAAACATTCATGAACGAACGCCCTGTTCGGGACATCCCGCGAAAGAAGCGTGACTTTTCCGCGGACCCAGTGTTTTACTGTTGTTGAGGAAAGCTGCCTTGAAAAAAAATCTTCATCTTCTTCTGCCGATTGCCCTCCTGGCGCTGGCCGGCCACCTGGGCAGCGCGCAGGCAACCACACTGCAGACACTGTACAACTTTAGCGGCAGCGGGGACGGCAGTGTTCCGCTCGGCGCACTCGTCCTGGGCACCAACGGCAACCTCTACGGGACTACGTCCGGCGGAGGGTTTAGCGGCGCGGGCACCGTGTTCACCATCAGTCCGCAAGGAACGTTGACGACGTTGTACAGTTTCTCCGGTCCTTCTGACGGCGCGCAGCCGCACGGGGCGCTGGTCCAGGGTTTTGACGGCAATTTCTACGGGACGACTTTCAGCGGGGGCCTGGCGAGCAACGCGGGCACCGTGTTCTCGATCAGTTCGACGGGGATGCTGACCACCATCTACCGCTTCGCCGCCGTTGGCGACGGCGCGAACCCGTACGGGGGCCTGGTGCAGGGCAGCGACAGTAATTTCTACGGGACAACCTCCGCGGCGGGGGCCGGCGGCATGGGCACCGTGTTCAGAATCAATTCAGCAGGCACTCTGACGACGCTGCAGAGCTTCAACGGCACGAATGGCGCCAACCCGCAGACGGGCCTTGTCCCGGGCCCCGGCAACCGTTTCTTCGGGACAACGTTCGCCGGTGGATCGTCCGGCCTGGGCACCATCTTCAAGATCAGCACGGCCGGCACGCTGACGTCATTGTACAGTTTCACGGGCGGCGTGGACGGCGCGAACCCGGCGGGGGTGCTCGCGCCGGGGGCCAACGGCAACCTCTACGGGACGACCGTAAACGGCGGGACCTCCAACGGCGCTGTGTTCGAAGTCACCGCCTCGGGTGTATTGACGCCGCTGTGGAACTTCACCGGCGGCGGTGACGGCGGCTTCCCCAAGGCGGGCCTTCTCCTGGGCGACGACGGCAATTTCTACGGGACAACCTCCGCCGGAGGACCCAGCGGCGCGGGCGCCATTTTCAAAATGTCTCCGGGAGGCAATTTGACGTCGCTGCTGGCCTTCACCGGCGCGGATGGAGGCGCCCCCGAAGCGGGCCTTGTCCAGGCCAGCGTCACAAATTTCGTCGGCACGACCACTTCGGGGGGCACGGACGGCGGGGGCACTGTCTTCTCGCTCATCCAGCCCTGCAGCTATTCTCTTTCACCCGGTCACGTTACGTTCGCCGCCATCGACGAGAGCGGCACCTTCACCATCACCACCGGCCTGACAAACTGTCCCTGGGTGGCCAGCAACTCGGTTGACTGGATCACAATCACTTCCACCAACAGCGGCGTCGGCGACACGACGATCTCCTATTCCGTGACCGCCAATACCAACACCACCACGCGCTACGGGGGCATTTTCGTCGCCAACAAAGTCTTCGTCATCACGCAGCAAGCCCAGTTGTTCGGCCAATTCCTGGCAGGCACATATAATGGACTGGTCCAGGCCGGCTCTCCCGCGCAGACCAACTCCGGCTTGATCAGCCTCGTGCTCGGCAAAACAGGCGCGTTTCAGGCGACCCTGACGGTGGGAGGCGTGCGCTCCACGTTCAAAGGACAGTTTGATCCGACCGGCAACGCCACCAACAACGTTGCCCGCAAGAACCTGAACACCTTGCAGGTCATCCTGCAATTGCTGGACGTGACCAATGAGACGGACCAGATCACGGGGACCGTGTCCGACGGCGGATTCACCTCCGACGTGCTGGCCGATCTGGCGGTTTTCAGCCGCGTGAATCCCTGTCCTTTCGCGGGACGCTACACGTTTGTCCTGGAGCCGGCCGACAACTCCGATCCGACCGTCCCGCAAGGATACGGGTACGGGACCCTGGCCGTCACGACACTCGGCACCGGCCAGATGCAGGGCGTATTGGGCGACGGCACGAAAATCGCCGCCACGTTTCCCGTCTCGGGATACGGCACCTGGCCGCTGTACGAGTCGCTCTACAACAAACTGGGGGCCTGCATCGGCCTGGTGAGCTTCGCCACCAACAACACACTCAGCGCGACGGTGAACTGGTTCAAACCGCCCGAACCCAAGGACCATGATTATCGCAACGGGTTCACCACGGCCGTCACCTTGAGCGGCGCGATTTACGTTGCGGGCCAGACGGTGGCGACCAACGCGCAGGCGACCCTGGGCGGAGGCAATCTGGCGAGCAACCTCGTCAAAAACCTGGTCATCGACACGCACGGCAACGTCACCGTGTCCCCCCTCGGCGCCGACAAGCTCGCGTTGAAGATCAACCCCGCCACAGGACTGTTCACCGGCAGTTTCCTGGATCCCGCCGCCGGCAAAGCGCCCGCCAAGCTGGGCGGCCTGCTGCTGCAGACCGACAACTCGGGCGCCGGATATTTCCAGGGTTCCAACCAAACCGGGTTCATCATGCTCGAACCGGTCCCGTGACGAAGGGAGGGACTCGTCGCGGCCGCTCAAGTCGGGCCGATTTCATCCGATAGACAACGCAGGGGATTGATGGAACGGTCCACCACACCCTGATTGGATGAGCACCAAACCGGACAACTTTCATGGCGCAAAACGAGAGGGGATGACTCTTGTGGAAGTCTCCGTGGCGATCGCCATGATCGGCGCAATCCTGACACTGGCCATCCCCGCCTTCATCAAGACCCGCAAACAATCGGAAGGCCGCCGAATCACCAACGATGCCCGTCAAATGGACGCCGCCATCGACCAGTGGGCGACGGAAACCGGGCAGGCGGAAGGCGAGACCGTGAATACGACCGCCGCCGCCGCTTACCTGTCCAACACCTGGATGACGACCGACCTGCTGGGCAACGACTTCGAGTTTGGCGACGTCGGGACACGGCAGGTGCAGATCTCGCCGGCAACGAAGACCACCCTGGCCAACGTCGGCATCGACTGGGGCCCGTACTGATCCACCCCCGCATCCCCGATAAATACAGGGCGGCAGGGATTCTCACCCACTAATGCTGCTTGCAATGCGACAGCCTATCGGTTACCATCTGCCCGGTTCGAGGACTTCTCTTATGTATGGTCTGGGGTTGGGCCCACAGGGGGCCCGGGGGCGGTAGGGAATACTTATGAAAAAGAGCGGACGGCCTTCACTGAAGTTGCTGGAGTGGGTTGAGTTCTTCTGGGTATCAGTTTTCCATCCTGTTTTCCGGGCCAGCCGAAACAAGCGCAGGACCTATTACGAACACCGGCTGGCCAAGATTTATCTCAGGCCATTCGACTGAACAGACTCCGGTCCAGGCTCGACTTGCCGGCATGATCTGTCGGGGATTGAGTTGGAGTAGCTCCGCACCTTGCGGGGAATGGGCTGGATGAATGCGGAAGGAAATGGTCGGCGATGAAACAAATCCGGTTGCGCCTCAACTCGAGATTGCTGGTTGCCGTGATGTTGATTCCGGCCGTCACGCCATTGGCCAACGCCGCCATTTACAATGTGATCGACCTGGGCACCTTGGGCGGCACCTACAGTCAACCCTATGCCGTGAATGCCTCCGGCCAGATCGCAGGCATTGCCAGCACCACAGGCGACGTCCAATACCTCGCCGACTTCTGGTCCAACAGCAATAGTTCAGCCATCAGCCTGGGCGCCTTGGGGGGGAACTTCAGCCAGGCCAATGGCATCAATCTCTCCGGCCAAATCGTCGGCAAGGCGGCTGACACAAACTTCAACGACTTCGCCGTCTTCTGGACCAACAGCAGCAGCACGGCAATCAATCTGGGCGCCCTCGGCGGAACCGCCAGCAGCGCCATTGGCATCAATCTCTCCGGCCAGATCGTGGGCTATGCCGACACTTTGAGCAATCTCAGCCAGCACGCGGCCCTTTGGACGAATACCAGCACCCCGCCCATCGACCTGGGCACTCTCGGCGGCAACACCAGCGCGGCGAACAGCATCAACGACTCCGGCCAGATCGCGGGCTACGCCAACACCTTGGGCGATACAGAGCAACTCGCCGCATTCTGGGCCAACAGCAGCACCCCGGCCATCAGCCTGGCCACTCTCGGCGGCACTTATGGCGAGGCCTTCGCCATCAACAACTCCGGCCAGATCGTCGGCGTTGCCAACACCACCAATGCCTCCCGCGCCGTCCTCTGGCCCTCTCACAGCAGTCCGGCCACCGATTTGGGCGCTCTCGGAGGCAACAACAGCCAGGCCCTGTCCATCAACAACCGCGGCCAGATCGTGGGCACGGCCAATATCACGAACGGAAGCAACCACGCCGCCCTGTGGACCAACAGCAGCAGCCCCGCCATCGATCTCAACATTCAGATCGCCACCAATACCGGCTGGACCTTGCAAAACGCAGCCGCCATCAATGATTCCGGGGAGATTGTCGGCTACGGCACCGTTGGGGGACAAACGCACGCCTTCGCGCTTGTTCCCATCCTGGCGCCGAGCGTGGCCGTCAAAGTCACCAACGCCAACGTGGTGTTGACTTTCCCCACGATCTACAGCCAGAAGACCAACATCTTCTACGACGTGCAACGCACCACCAACCTCGTCTCCGCTTCATGGAGCACGATCACCAGCAACGTCGCCGGCACAGGACTGATCGCGACCAATACCGACTCAGGAGCGGCCACCGTCCCCAACCGGTTCTACCGGGTGGTCGTGCATTTCTAACCCCTCTGGACACAACTTTCCTGTCGCGCGGGCGGCTGGTTCTTTAACTTCATCGGGAGGCCTCTATTGCGTCGCGGCCCAGGCGGTGCGGGTGAAGGTCTGGACGGCGGGCGTGCCGGGCGGCAACGTTGACGAATAGAGGAACTGCGTGTCAAAGGACCAGACGCGCGTCGGCGGATTGTAACTGGCGTTTGCCCAAGGGCCGGTGGCGTACTGGCTGGCGAACATGCAGACCATCGACCCTTTGTAGGTGAACGTCGCCGAGGACCAATCTTCCAAAAAGCGCGGCAGGTTTTCCAGCCCGCCGCTGTAAGATTCACCCGAAGTCGGCACGTTGCCGGTGTAAAAGGCGGAGTTGACGGTGGTGCTGGTGGCGACGCGGTTGCCGATCCCTTTGCTGCTGTTGGAATCACTCCAGCTCCCGCTGAGGATATCGATGGCATCGCAGAGGATGGCGGCGGGCACGTCGGCCGTATTGTAGTTGCCCCACACATAGACAGGTTTCGGCGTGGCCACCGTCAGCCCTCCCGCGGGCAAGGTGCCGGCGTTGGCCAGCCGGACGGCTGTTTCCCCGACCGTGCGTTGGTCATTCACGTAGATGATCCCATTGGCCGGGACCTCGCTGTGGGAAATGAGATTACCGACGTTGATTTGGGTCAGGTAAATCGTCTGGCCCTCGCGGTTATCGTAGAGCGTGTTGGTGGTGCTGATCACGCTCGAATTCAGAGTGACGCTGGACCCCGAGCCGGACGTCGCAGTGACGGTACCCGCGCTGGACACGATAATGCGCAAGCCCGCTTCGGTGTAGAGCCGCTCCGCTGAGATGGGGTCGTTGCCGCTGCCCGGCGGCTGCTGCAGGATGGCGTAGGGGGTCGTTCCCTGGATGGGCAGGTTGAGGGAACCCGCGTCGGGAGTCACGCTGCCATTGAATGTCAGGGGGCCAATCGGTCCGTTGTTCGGACCGCCGGAATACACCAGGGAGGCCTCCGGGTTTTCATTGATGCCGCCCACCGCGGTTGTATTCCCGTCAATCGTCAGCGAGGCGCCCTCCGGGAAAATGTACGCCGAACCGTTGGAGTGGAGGCCGCCATTGATGGTCATGTCCGCGCCCGGCATGACTTCCAGGTTGCCCTGATAGAACACGGCAAACTGGAAGATCGGGATGCTCTGGATCTGCATGACCCGTTGCACGCCGGTGGTCAGCTTGACCGGCCGGTTGAAGCTGTTGGCGCGCGCGGTGATCGAGTAGGAGGTGATCAAGGCGTTCAGTCCTGTATACGTGCCGGAACTGATCGCCTGGATCGTGGAAGTCCCGCTCGTGCTCAAGGTGAGTGCGTTGGTCACCCCGGCGACGGAGACAAAATGATAATTGGTAAAAACGCCGCCGTCCGCGCTCGACGGGAGTTGATTGGTGGCGTACAGATTCAGCGTCGTCTGGCTCGGGGCCACTCCCGTCGAATACAGGTTGCTGCGGATGGCGGAAATGACTTTTTCCGTGCCGGCCTCGGCGACGTATTGGGCCATGAGGTATTCCTGCTGGCGTCGGACCAGCCGGCCGTGGTTGGCGGCCCAGGTCAGGATGCTTACCAGCAGCAGCGAAGCGATCGCGCAGAACATCGCCGCGGCCACCAGCGCGGAGCCGGCCGTCCCGCGGGTGGTGTGTTGAATCCGGGTCTGCCCGGCATTCGCGTAAGTTTCCAGGACTGAACTGTGTTGTGTCATGACCGTGCCCTCATTGCATTGACTTATCCCAGGCCCATCAGTTCCGGTTCTCCACGGAATCGTTCAGGATCATTGCCTGTCGGAAATTCTTCGTGTTGGGATCGGAGACAAGGAGCGTGACCCCCACCAACAGGCGCTGCGTTGTGTTGCTGGCCACCGCGCCCTGGTAGGTCATCATGGCGAACGGGACGGTGTTGGTGATATTGCTGAGCCGCAGTTCGCAGTTGGTGGTGCTCTTGGCCGCCCGAAAGAACGTGCCCGTGGAGCTGAGCCAATAGTACACATTCATGGTCGACGATCCGTTGGTGACAACCAGCGCCAGGGCGTTGCCCTGCTGGGGTTGTCCGTAGGTGATGGTGGTGAAGTTCGTTCCGTTGTAATTCTCCACCGTCACTTGTTGCGCGGCCTTGACTTCACCGGCCATGAAATTCAGGATGCGGGCCTGGGCGCCGAAGAGAAATTGCTGGCTCACGCCGCTGGAGACACGGGCGGCGAAAACGTACAGGCTCAACACCGTCCCCATCACCAGCGTGAACACCGCGCTGGCGGTCAGCGCTTCCATCAGGGTGAACCCCTGCTGCGCCCGGCGCCGACGCGCCGGCGGGACGACGGGGAACAGGCCATGGAAAGGAGGCGTCTTCATTGGTCCAAAGCCCGGATGGTGGTCAGAGAGTTGGTATAGGGACCTTTGCCTTCGAACATCCACGCCACCGATGACGTCAGCACTTTGTACATCGGGTTGGCCGTGTTGGGGATCGTATTGATCGTCACCCAGTTTGTCGAAAGCACGGGAGGCGCGCTGTTCGTATAGGTCAGCAAGATCGAAACCGTGTTGGTGAAATTGTTGGACACGACCTGGTCAATCACCGGGCTGGCGGTGATGTCCCATTGCGCGGCTTGCATCTGCTCCATCTGCTGCTCCGCCAACTTGCCGGCCTCAATGCTGCACGTCGCCCAGTAGGCGCGATAGTTCGCCAGCCGCAGGCCTGTGATCACCGAACCAAAAACCAGGGCAAAGATAGAAGTGGCAATCATCACCTCGACCAGGGTCATCCCCCGGCGGCAAGCGATGGCCCTTGAAAAGCCCTTGGGCTGCTTATGGCTGAACCAATTGCTCATGACCAAATGCGTGACTCTTTCTCGTTGTCGCGACCATGTTTAGAAACACACGGATTTAAGCATAAATTATGCCTTCCCGGACCGGGGCCTGTCTTCGGGTGTGCCGGGCTTGGAACCCGTTTCGCATTCTTATTTTTGCCTTCAAAAACCCTGGTCGCTGACGACTTCTGAGAACGGCAAAGCACGGCAGGACAACCACAACCGCTTTGTTGGCAAGGCGAATGCTTCTTTCGACGGCGTGAATTCCATCGATCGCAGTCCCAAAAACACCGTTCTGGCCATCGACGACGAACCCGAGATTCTGAACCTTTTCCGAGCGGCCCTGGAAATCCACGGGTTTATCGTGCACACCGCTTCCAGTCCCAACCAGGGCATTCAACTCTACGAACAGCAGTGGCAAAACATCCAACTGGTGCTGATGGATTTCATGATGCCGGAAATGACCGGGGACCTCGTCCTGGAGCGCCTGCAACGCATCAATCCCGACGTCCGGGTCTTGCTGGTGACCGGTTCCTACGTGCGCGGCGAAAACGGAAAGTTTGAGGACGGCCTGTCCGGCTACCTGCAGAAACCGTTTGATCTGGAAGTGCTGGCCCAACGCGTGCGCACCGTCATCGACGCCGCCGACGTCTGCCCGCTCTCGCAGCAAGCGTCCGCCTGATTCAGCCCCGCCGGCGGCGGCGACGCCCGTTACATCGCCCCCACAAAGCCGGCCCCTCAACGTCCCCCTACGGCTTCTCCAGAAGAATGGCGAACACCGCATACTGGGTCGGCTCCGACTTGAACGCGGGATGGACCGCCCCGCCACCGGAGACGCTGACGATCTGCCAGCCTTCCTCGACGTAGCGGGTGAGATTATTGGTCAGCGCCAGCGTGATGCCGCCGCTGTACTCCGTCTTCAAACTGACGCATTCGTAGACCACTGTTCGCTGCATAAATGAGCCCTTTTTTGTTTTCCACGGCCGATGGTGCGATTCCCGGCCGCCCAAGCCAGAAGCACTTCGCCTGCCACGGCCAAACCCGAAATGAGATTTGCGGCGTCCGCGCCCCTTGTGTATAGTCCACCCTCCATAGAGCCATGAGTTTCTCCAATCAATCCACTTCAGGCCAGGCAGGCGGCTTGCCGGCATCAAGCCCGGAAGCCGTCCTCAACGAACTGAAACGGTCAGCGGAACGCAAAGCATCACTGAAAATGTTCTATGCCGCCGCTGATCTTTTCCGCGATTACAAGGGTCCCTTTGCCGGTGAGACGGCAGCCGAGCGGGAACGGCTGGCCGCCGATTATGAACAGCGGGGCCAGGCAGCGGAAAAACAACGGCTGGAGCGGGGAGCGATTCCCATCCCCCCAAGACCCGCGCAGTCCACCCCGCCGATGCCCGGCGCGGTCCCACTGCGGGAAAAAACACCGATTGAAGCCCCCCGACCGGCCTCGGCACCCGCGCCCGCGCCCGTGCGCAAGCCAGCCCCCGCGCCGGCGGCCAAAGAGCAGCCGCCCATCGAAGGCCCCAGCGTCACCTGGACATGCCGGTGGTGCAACCAAAAGGTTTCCGTGGCGATGGCACAGGCGGGAAAACTCGTGCCCTGCCCCAAGTGCACTCGCCTCGTGCGCGCGCCCCAATCCTGAACACGCCCGGCCCGGCCGGATCAACGTGGCGGAGGCGTCTGGGCGGACCGGATCACATCATCAATCGACGCCAGGCTCTGCCTGGGTTTCTCGGAAGGGCGTGCGGCCTTGATGCCCGGCTTGGCCTTGGCGGCCCGGCGATTCAAAAAGACAACGCGAAACGCATGAAGGATGCCCTTGAATCCCCGGCTCGCAGACTGTGATTGTATGGCCATTGGCTCGTCCCGTGCAAGGCACGTTACTGCGTTGCTGTTTGGATCGTTGTCCCGCGTTTCACCAAATCGTTTTCGATTTCCATTCCGGGAACCTACTGCAGTCCGTTACTGACGGGGGCGATGTTGTTGTTCGTTGTCTTTCCAATGCTGGTAAGCAGTAAAACACCGACAATGGAAATCAACACCATGACCATGGTGTACTCGAACAAAGTTGCGCCCAACCGACACTTCGACCGACGGAGCAGTTTTGCCGCGTATCGCTTCTTCAACATGAGACTCACCTAGACAGGCCTTTTAAGCAAAAGAGATGCCAAAAACCGCGAAATACGCGCCACTTACGGCGTCTCGCCCGCAAATTGGCCACGGCTCCACAAACCCGCTTCTGTCCGCCCGTCCGGGTAGGTCATCTTGCCCGCGCCATCCATCGTGCCGCACCGAAATTCGCCGGCGTACTTGCGCCCATCAGGCCACGTCATCGTGCCCACGCCCTCAGGCACCGCAGGCCAGTTCACCCGGACTTTCCAGTCCCCCTGGTATTGCCGCCCGTCCGGCCAGCCAATCATCCCGCCGCTGCTGGTCCCGTCGTAATTCCATGTCCCCACCTCCAGCGTCCCCTCAACCGGATAATCCGGATGTTCCCCTTCACCGGGCGCGGGGCGTTCGGAACGTAAAGACAAAGCCTCCGGTCACCTGATACGCCAGGCCATTCTTCCATTCGCCTTGCCGCACCGACCCGTTCGCCAGGGCAAGTGTCCCCCGGCCATTCCACTGGCCGTCGCGCACCTCGCCAAAGTAACCGGTCCCGGCCCTGGTTCCAGTCGCCTGTCCGTTCATAAACGTCCCGCCCGCAAACACACCCGTGTACGTCGTCCCGTCCGCGAACGTTTCCGTCCCCTGCCCGGACAGCCGGCCGTCCTGAAATTCGCCGGCATCCGTCCGGCCATCCGGCCAGGTCAGCATCCCGCGGCCGGTCGGCTTGTCATCGGAGAACTCGCCCACGTATTTCCTTCCATCCGGCCACGTGTACGTCCCGCGACCGCCGGCCTTGCCCTCCTTGAAATCACCCGTGTACTGCTCTCCGTTCGGCCAGGTGTACACGCCCCGGCCATTGGACTTGTCGTTCTGGAAATCGCCCACGTATTTCTTTCCGTCCGGCCACGTGTACGTCCCGCGGCCACTCTCCCGGTTGCCCTTGAACTCACCGGTATACTGCTCGCCATTGGGAAATGTCAGCGTGCCCTGTCCGGCAGCCAGGCCGTCCTTGAACTCGCCCGCATATTGCTCCCCGTTCGGCCACCGGAATGTCCCCTGGCCGTTCCACTGGCCGTCCTTAAACTCGCCCGTGTACCGGGAGCCATTCGGCAGCGTCAACATTCCGTGCCCGTTCTCCTCGTTGTTTTTCAACTCACCCTCGAATTTCGTCCCGTCGGGCAACGTCTTCGTCCCAACACCGTTCAACCGGCCGTCCTGAAATTGGCCCGCGCATTTTGTCCCGTCCGCCAGGAGCAGGGTGCCCCGTCCATTCGGTTTGCCGGCCTGAAACGAGCCGACGTACTGCTCGCCATTGGACCACGTCAGCGTCCCCTGGCCGCTGTACCGGTCGTTGAGAAATTCGCCCATGTACTTCGTGCCGTCCGGAAACGTTCTCGTACCCGCACCGTTGGCCTGCCCATTTTGAAACTGGCCCACGTACTGCCGGCCATCGGGCCACACGTACGTGCCCGTCCCGCTGGGCACGCCGTCCTTGAACTGGCCGGTGTACTTCTGGCCGTCAGGCCAGGTTTCCATCCCTTGGCCGTTGGCCTGACCGTCCTTCATCTCGCCGGCATACTTCGTCCCATCCGGCAGCGTCAGCGTCTGGTTGCTCCCGGACTTGCCGCAGCCGCCGCTAAACAAAAGCGGGCAACAAGCGCCAAAGATTGCCAGGAACAAGGCCAGTCGTTTCATCGTCGTTTTCACGTAAAGCTGTTTGTTGACGGCGCTTGTATCATCGCCGCCGGACCACTTCAAGCTTGCAGCGGGCCAAAAACGGCGCTGAAAACGGGGTGGATCATCTTGACTTGCCGCCCGTATTTTGTTAGCCAATCTTCCGGAGAAGCGTCGGGGTTGTTGCCGTCGAGGTGGTCGTTCGTTCTTAACGACACGAGTTTCATTTTTCGCCGCGATCGATTGTGGCGCTATTGCATGTTTGGAAGCGGGCGAGTCGCTTCCGACCTGTATCTCCCCGGGCAGGCAAGGCCGGAATCAGCAGGAGAGCATTGAACAGAATACCAGAAACCACAGTGGAGACGATGAAGACGCAGTACGCGACGATCGCTTCGCAGATGCAGTGTCCCCTCCACCAGCGCAATGCACGGGTCGTCGTCCATGGCGAGCGGTTCGACAATCTGGAAGTCGACATCTTCTGCTGTTGTGAAGCGTTCGTCGGCCGGGTCCGTCACGCCCTCGACAAGACCCATTGGCCCGCCACCCACTAGCCCGAAAAGCAAAACAGCGGCCGGGACAATTTTTCTCATCCGCGCTGGCCGCTGTTCCGCTCATCCATGACTGCGGGCTCGCTGGTAGCAAAGTGGTCCCTTGCCCCAAATCATGCCCTCACCCCTCACGATCTGCCTCAACCGTATCGAAACAGACGGGCCCGCAGCCAATTCTCCAAAATACAGGCCGAGAAATACCACCCCGGCCCATGGCTGTACAAGCCTTATTTTACATGCCTTTCAAGGTTGAACTGACGCGGGTTGGACTGCGCGCATCAGCAAACGCTCCGGCCTGAAGAGTAGAGGGTTACCGATTTGGCCGGGCAACAGGTTGTAAGGATGTCAAGGGTTGTCCCAGCGGCGACAATCCCCAGGCCTCAGGAAGGGCGAGTTGTCAAACCCGGAAACTCGATCATGGAGGTCAATGTGCGCAAACAACCTCGTTGCTTGATGTTCACCAGGCTCGAAGGACGGTTGCTCCTGGCAATGCTGGGAATCCTGCTGACAACGGCCCTGGGACTCATCACCAAACATCATCTGCCGTAATCCTGACGACGCTTGATCGATCCTTTAGCCGGCATCATGAGTTTGTGAAATTATTCACTTGCAATTGCCCGGGATCGGTCTAGCCTGTGTACCGAGAGCACTTCTATGATTTGGCCCGTCATTCCAGACGCGGTTTCAAGCCCCGATGCCACCGCCGCAGGCAGACCTCCGGGTCGGCCCTCCTGCCGGAAGACGGAAACGACCCGAGGAAGGGAACTCCGTCATGCTGACAAATGAATGGGACATCGGAGCGGTGATCATCGGGGTTGTGCTGTTTGTGACCATCCTTATTTTTCTGGTCACCACGCAGCGGTCAAAACGCGTCCTGCCAAAGTTGAAATAAACGGCCGGCCCGAAAAAGGGAGAGTCGGGGCGCGCAATCAGAGGCACGCGATTCTCCAGAACAACGCCAGGAGGAACGTTGACCCCTTGTCCAACGGGCCTGCCAAAGGGGCTTCGACTCTCCGGGTCAACCTACGACCACCGCGCATGAAACGCAAGCAAGGGGCCTGGTCCATGCCCCTTCCGGCAACCAACGCTCACAAATTTCGCGACCGATTTTGCTTGCATTCATAAGAAAAAGGGCTACGCTCGCGCTTGGAGGAAGTGCGCGATGCAGTACTGCATGATCATCGAGGTGGAGTCGGTTGCGGAAGCCACTTCGGTTGGGATGATGCTTGAGCGCCTTGGCTACGAGGTTGTTTCCGCCCGGATCGAACGAGCGGGTATTCCCGCGCTGAAGAAGGTGGATCCAGACAAGCATTGCACGCTGGCTGCTGGACACGTCCAACCGCGGGAATGGCAGGGGGAACTGATCGTTCTGCACAACTGATTCGTCCACGACGGTTCAGCTCGAACGCAGGGGCCGATGCAGTGACAGCCACTCGGGCGGCGACTGCGGCCCTGATGGCCTTGGGTGCAATACCGAAGACCGCGTGAAACGCTCATCTGCTAAAAATTACAGCTCCCGCCCTGCCCTCATTCTTACCGTTCCACCGCATCGGTACCCTTCCGTAAACCCTGCGAGGGCAAGGCGGGAGGTTATGCCCATGACTCTTGCATCCTCTCTTGACGAATCGAACAAGCCCCAGTGACAATCAGGTGACTTGATCAATCCGAATCCTTGCTATTGGGATGGGACGGACTGCACAGAAGAGTTTTTTTCGCCCGACACTTTGGACAGATCAGGCAAATCGGACATGCAAACGTTCTCGAGTGAGCGTTGAATTGATGGCGCTTCTGCAATCGCTTGCAGGCGGGGGTGTCGGCGGCGAACAACGGCGCCTAATGCGAGTGAGTGCGATACCTGCCGATTTGGAGCAGGATCAACAGACCGATGCCGCCCGCCACCAAACTGAGGCTGGCTGGTTCAGGCACAAGAGTCGAGCCGGGACCGCCGGTCTGGAGAATCCCGGACAACTCGGGCTCGTGCAAGGTGGTGCCATATTGAAACTCGACGTTGGTAACGCTGCCCAGGACGTAATTCGTGGGCATGGCCAGCGTGAAGACGACGGAATCGTCGATGAGCGGATACTGGCCCGTCACGGATTTAGCACCGGTGGCGGCGTTGTCCCCGGCGGAAGTGATGCCGAAGCCCAGATTGTTGAACGCGAAATTGATCTTGGGACCAGGGAAATTCGGTTTGCTGAACAACCCCAGACCAAGGCTGGCAATGCCGTCCTGGGCTCCTGCGGGAGCATGTTTGAGTTTGGAGCCAAAGGACCACTCGGCTCCGACGTTGGAACCCACCCCGCCTTTGGGGGGGAACAACACCGTCGCGCCGTTCCCCAACACAGCGGAAACCGGTGTTAACGTGGGATTACCCGCCAGGGTAAAGAAGACACCCGTCAATACCTGGGTCGGCTGCAGCACGTCCGCCGATGAGAGATTGGACAGAGTAAGAATCAGGTCCGAACCAGATTGCGTGAATGACGCCTCCGCTTCCAACGAACCTTTCGAGCCAATGTAATCCGTCGCCCCAGCCACCCGGGCGGCGCCCAGAATTGCCAGAGCAACAATACAACCCACCGCTCGATTCATGCCCTTACCCCTCATGAAATAACACTCCTTGCTGTAATACAGCTCTATTACCCGCTGCAACTGGGTAAGTATATCACAGCTACAGCAGCCTTGCAAGCCATATTTTATATGGCTTGCAAGCTGTTTCCCAAGGTCGATCCTTGAAGTTGCGCTGGCCGCAAAACCCCGGCAATGCACTGTCATTGCGCAAGTTCCATCACCCACCGTCCAGCCGGGGCGGAACACTTGATTGAGACGGGAGCTTGACTTCGGAAGCCAGATTCGATATGGGGTGGAGCGGGTAGTGCAGCTCGTTGCGAACGGTCTGAGGGGCGCAACGTACAACAAGCACGAACTAGGGGAGACATGAGGACAATCCGCGCCTGGGTGGGATCATTTCTGGTATTCACAGCGGTCGGAGTGCTTTCTGCTTCGGCACAGAGCAGCGTCACGGGAAATCCAGCGGCAGACGGCTGGCAGGGGTTTGGCAATTCATTAAGCTTGGGGACGTACATTCGCGGCAGCGGCGCCTTCTCGTTCCAGGTCTATCGTGACAACTTCTCTTTGAGCTCAAGCAGCACGCTGTGGTCTAACACCATTTGGGGCACAGGAGATTCGATCCTCGCCATGGGCGGCGTCACCACCGGGCAATATATTTACGAGCCGCGACTGGTGGCAAAATTCGGCTCCGCGGGCGCCAACTTCTCCGCGTCCTCCACGCTCACCCCACCCGGCAACGGAAACGGCAGCTTCAGCGGCGGCAACGCCGGCTTGGGCGGCGTCCAGGTGGATTACCAGTATGAGTTCGGTCTCACCCAGACGAACCAGCTGGTCTCCGGCCAGACCGGAGTACTCACCCCAACGGACGACTTGCTGTATTACACCCCCCAGGGTTCGACAAACTTCGCGAACACCATTGATCAGAATGTACCCTACTACGCCGCGGTGGACGCCAGCTTCACGCGCACCAATGGAGCGGACGTCCTGCAGTCGTTCGAGGTTTTTCTGGATGTCACCCTGCTCGAGCAGGCGGGCGAGTTCACCAACGGATTGCCCGTGATCAATGGCGTCTCCGACATGGCGCTGCAACAAAACCAGGATATCTACACGGATGCTCTCCTGGTCCCGGAACCGTCCACACTGGCGCTGGCGGGTCTTTCCCTTGCCGCTCTTGGCTGCCTGTTCAACCGGTCGCGCCGGACAAAGACGTAAGCGCCTGTCGCCTCCCGCCGAGGGCTTGAGTGACGCCGGCGTTCCTTTCGAAGGACAGGCTTGCGTTAAGGTGATTTCCCGGCTAAAAATTTCACATTCGATCCATGCGCTCAAGCAAACTGCAAACGATTTCCATCCTGGCCCCCCTGGTTGTCCTGCTGTGTGTCGGGGCGATGGGTTATTGGATCGCCGGGGGCGCAAAGGCCAAGGCCATCCTCTTCCGGGAAGACACGTTGCAGACCCTGACCTATTGCGCCGAACTCAATTCCTACCAGGCCGAAGGGTATGCCCGGGTGCTGCTGCAGATTGAGACGGACGATCCGCAACAACGCGCTGCCTATCACGAGGAAGCGCACGCTTACCGGGAAAAAATTGACGTCGTCCTGAAAAGCTACGAAAAGATGATTTCCCCCATCGAACCCGAGGAGCGCCGGGCGTTTGATAAGTTTGTGGCCATGAGAGAAAAGTACCGCGCGATCGCGCGGCAGGTGATCTCGCTCGCCAACGACGGGAAAAATGACGAAGCCCGCAAACTCACAGAAGCGTCCCTGGTCGACGCCTATCGCGACTACACAAAAGCGGGCGACGATTTTTTTAATTACGAGGTCGCCACCGGTTACCAGCGGTCCATCGACATCGAGCGGGCCTGCATCAAGTCCCAAATCCTCACCGGTTGCATCTGCGTGGTCATCTTCCTGGCCGGCCTCGTGACGCCGTTCATCCTGATCCGGCTCGGCCCCTTGAGTCACTCTCCCGAGATGCCCAGCTAACGGCGGGGCTTGCTTCCGAAATTGATCGCCATCGCTCCGCCCGCAAACTCTTCAAAACCGCAATCGCCGTAGCCGCACGCCTCCATTATCGCCTTGATCCCCCGCTGCGCGGGATAGTCCCGCAAGGACGCCAGGATGTAGCCGTGCGTGTCGGCATCGCCGCAAAACACCTGTCCCAGCACTGGCAGCGCGGTCCGCAAATACCCAAAATACAGCGCGCGCCACGCCGGCGATTCCGGTTTGCCAAAATCCAGAGTCACCAGCCTGCCGCCGGGGCGCAGCACGCGCAACACCTCGCGCAACCCCCGCTCGATGTCCGCCAGATTGCGCAGCCCATAGCCGATGCTGACCGCATCAAAGACCTCGTCGGCAAACGGCAGCCGCAACGCGTCAGCCTGCACCCAGCGCACGTGGTCCGTGCGCGTCTCTGCAACGCGCAACATCTCGTCCGTAAAATCCGCGCCCACGACACGCGCCTGCGGCAAGAACATCCGCGCGATGTCGCCGGTGCCGCAACACAGATCGAGCACGTCTTGCGGCGCGCCCGCCAGCGTGACCAGCCGCCGCTTCCAGCGCCGGTGCAGGCCGGCGCTCATCATGTCGTTGAGCGCGTCGTAGCGCCGCGCGATCGTCGCGAACAATTCCCGCACCTTCTCCGCGCGCGTTTCGTCCCGCTGGTAGAATTTGCTTTCCACAGCGCGCCAGCCTAGCTAAAAAGCACCCGGCTGTCCAAGCGCATAAGTGCCTGAGAGGTTTCTTAGGCTCTTGGACACTCAAGCACTTATGAACAATGACCGCGTCGCCAAGGCACTCGACCTCTGGAAGAAATTTCCGGACAACGACCTCTCGCGCTACAACCTGGCGCAGGCCTATTTCGACGCGGGCGATTTTCCAAATGCCGCGGAGCAATTGCGCGCGTTGTGCGCGAAGAAACCCGACTGGATGGTCGTGCACATCCTCCTGGGCAAGTGCCTGCTCGCCTTCGACCAAAAGGACGAGGCGCGAAGCGTTCTGGAGCACGCCCGGCAACTCGCCGTTACCCAGCACCACGAGGGCCCGCTCGAAGAATTGACCGCCCTGCTCGGGACGCTCTGATCAGGGCGTCATCATCCCCACGCGATAGAACCGTTGCGTGGCCGGCCCGATGACATCGGAGCCGGACAGGACGTTCGTAGCCGCCATGACGGGGCCGCCCAGATTGCTCCAGTCGCCGAGCGTCAAATCGGTCGCGAACTGCAGTTGATACATCAGCCCCGGATACGCGTTCCAGGTGAACCCGATCGTGTTGTTGGTTTGCGTCACGCTCTGGAAAGCCGGGGCCGGCACGGGCGTGACACTGATGTCGTCGAGAATGAAATAGGACGGGTCGTTGCGGAACCCGAATTCGAGGACGGTGTTGGTCGCGGCGGCCGTCACAAGGAACTGCAGGTTCGTCCATCCAAACACGCCCAGGTCCGCTTGATCGTAGAGCGCGGTCCCGTTCCATCCCGCCAGAAATTCGTTCGGCGTCGTGCCGCCGCCAAAGTCCAGGCTTTCCAGCCAGAATGAAAGCAGATAGGGCTGTCCCACCTGCGTCAGCAGCGTCTGGGAAAGGTAACCGAGCGAACCGACAGCGCCGAGCGCCGCCGCGCCCGAGCCCGAATGAACGTAGGGGGGACCGGAAATGAGCTCGGACTGATTCAGGAGATCGATGTTTCCGGAAAGCGTCCAGCCGGAAAAATCCCCCGTCTCGAAACCGCCGTTCTGCACCAGCGGCTCCGCCAGTACGGCGATTTCGCGGTCTTGCGAGACGCCGCTGTTTAGATCGGTGAATTCCAGGAACGCGGGATACGACCCCGCCGCCAGATTGTTGGCGGCGGCATTCAGGGCCACCGTGACGGTCGTCGCCCCGCCTGCCGCCAGGCTGCCGCCGGTCGGAGTGGCATTGAGCCAAACCGACGTATTCATCAGCGACCAGTCCAACGAAATAGTCCCGGTGTTGGTCAGGAAATAAGTTTGAGACGTAACGGTGAACGGACCACCGGCCGGTCCGTTCGCGGCAAATCCCGTCCCCGGAGTGATACCCAATGCGTCAGGAGGTCCGGCGAGGTCATTGATCAGGTTCTGCCCGGTGGGAGTGCCCCAGCCGGTACAAAGGTCGTAGCCGGCAACGGCCTGGTACTGGGTGGGGCTGTCGCTGTTGGTGTTGTTGCCGGTGGTGATGTCATGGAAATCAGCGGCGTAACCCGGTCCGCCGCCGATCCGGTAAATGGCCGGGTTGAGAAAACCGACAGGCGGGTTGCCGCTGGACGCAGCTTGCTCATTGACCAGGGCCGTGAACGCCGCCCACAAAGGCGCCGCGCAACTGGTGCCGCCAAAATCCCCCGATTGGCCATACCAGACGACCAGCACGTTGTCGGCGGTCAGGGCGACGTCCGGGACGTTTCGCTGGACCGTCGATCCGCCATTGGCAGTCATGCTGATTCCCTGTTGCCAGTTCGGAATCGAGTAGTTGGTGCTGATCCCGCCGCCGGTGGCGTCCGTGCCCTGTCCGGTACTGTTCCAATTCCATGCGGTTTCCGACTCCCAGACCCCGCCAGGACCCGTTGTGGTCAATGTCGTTCCCCCCACCAGCGTGATGGATGGGTCATCCGCCCGTTGTTGATTGGCAATCGCCCAGTTATACGCACCATTGTCGCCGGAAGCCTGGAAGAACGACTGCCCCTGCGCGGCAAATCGCTGGTAGATTTGTTCCCAGGCCGGGTTGTCCCCGATCAGCCAGGAAGAGCTGAGTTGCCCGGCCAGATCGTCTGTCGCCATTTGGTCCAGGATGTCGCCAGCCCCCGCGTACGTGTCGGGCGCTTCGTAGACGATCACTCCGGACAGGCCCGGCGCCATGGAGACCGCCATCTCGATGTCCAGACACACCTCGGCCACCGCATCTGTATTGTTATCAGGTGTGCCGGCGGCCCCGTTCAGCACCACATTCTGCAAGGGGACGTCCGGCAGCCCGGACTGGTTCTCATAGGAGATGATGTCATTTGTGTCGTAGCCGTCCAACTCCAGCAGCGCAACCACCTGCCCCGTGCCGGTAAGCGAGACGCCGGGAACATACGCGGCCCTGAAATCGCCCCCCATCAACGTGCCGTTCGTCCCGGAACCGGTCAACGGCGCCACGCCCGCAGGCCGGCCAACAGACGTTGCCCGGTGGGCCAGCGGTCGCGGCGCCAGATAGTTGTCGAGACCGATAACGGCCAACACCGGCACCGCCAGGTCGAGGGACGGTTCAACGTCCGGCGCGTAAAACGTGCGCGATTCCGTCGGGTGCCGGTAGACCCGCATGGCCACATGGAAGGCCTTCTCGATGTCCGCCGCCGTCCCGCGCACGTCCAGCAGGGTGCGGTCCGAATGCGTGCCGGTCACCGTCAATCCGTTCGATTTCGCGAAGGCGAGGAGGGCCCGGTAATCCTGTTCCGTCGGACCAAACATTTTCGTGAACTGGTCCGGCGTCAGATAGTGGCGGTACCGGGGACCGCCCGGTTCGTAGATTTGGCGCAGCAGGTTGGTCAGCGCCTCCTGATTGCGCAAGGGCAGCGCCATCACCAGGTCCAGGCGCGTCGCGGCGGGAAGGCGGCCAACCGGCGCCAGATGCGCCGCCGCCGCCGGCACGTGACCGCGCAGCACCTGCCTTTGCGCCGCCCGGGCAGGGGTCGCGTGCACAAGCAACAAAGCCACGCTCAGGGTGGCGAGTGTCCGTGCCAGCTTTGCGAAGTCATTCATGAACCTCTCCGGGCAATCTGCGTCTGAATCCCCTGCGTCCGGCCCTGGAACGTCCCTACATCTCTTGCGCGGGAGGCCCTTGTGGCGGCTTCTGCGGGTGCACTTGCGAGACGTGGAACCGGCGCTCCAGCACCAGCGCGTCGTCGCAGTAAAATTCAATCGAATACAACCCCGGCGTCGGGAACTGGATGCCCACCAGGTTGAAATTCAGTTCCAGGACGGAATGGATGTCGGGAAATTTGATCGGGACGTTCGCATCGGCCACGGAATCCCCGGTCGCTTCATTCACAATGCGCACGCGCGCCTGGTAATCTCCGTGGCCTTCCGTCAACGAGACGAACACCATGATCTGCGGATGACGACAGGGGAAATTGGCGCTGCCGATGTTGTTGAAAATGCCGATCAGCGACTTCTTGTTGGTGAACTTGTCCTCGATGATCTGGTCGCAGACCACGATGGCCAGGCCCGTCGGTGAAGATTTCTCCGTGGCCATCAGCGGGAAATGTCCTTCTGGCTGAGAACGTCGAATCCCGCCTTGGTGAGCACGTCGCGGGCGTATTCCGCGTCCTCGCATTGCAACGCCAGCAACGCCTTGTCGCGCGGCCGCACCATCAGTGAGTAGGTGTATTGCAGGTTGACCTCGGCCGCCACGAGCTGGCGCAGAACGCTGTCGAGTTTTTCCGGTCCGCGCGGCAGTTCCACCACCACCACGTGGGATTCATTGGCGGGAATGTCGGCCTCATGCAGGGCGTCGTGGCAGCGCTCGGGATCGTCCACCACAATGCGCACCACCGCCGCGTCCGCCGTGTCCACCACGGAAAGGCCGCAGATGTGCACGCTGGCTTCGCCCAGTGTATGTGTCAGGTCCAACAGCGCGCCCACCCTGTTTTGCAGAAAAATGGAGAATTGGCGGACCAGCGGCCCGCGCATCGCTTCGGAAACGTTTCTAGTGCTGTCTTCCATGGTTCTGTCGCCGGGACAATTTAACGTACATCCCCGGCCTCGCAAGCGTTAAATCGAATAGTCCTGTCCAATGTGCGCGACCTTCAAATGGTCGATGATCTGCGCGACGGATTCCTTCACCGTCTGCCGGTCCGTGTGCACAACAATGTCGGGGGATTCAGGCGGCTCGTAGGGGGCCGAGACACCCGTGAAATGCTCGATCTGTCCGGCACGGGCCTTCTTGTACAACCCCTTGGGATCGCGCTGCTCGCAAACGTCCAGCGGGGCGTTGACGAAGATCTCGACGAAATCGCCGTCCTCCTGTAACTCGCGCACGAGACGCCGGTCGTCCCGGTACGGAGAAATGAAGGCTGTGATGACCAGTACGCCCGCGTCCGCGAACAATTTCGCCACTTCGCCGACGCGACGAATGTTTTCCGTGCGGTCTTCGGGCGAGAACCCGAGATTGGCGCTCAGACCGTGGCGAACGTTGTCACCGTCCAGCACGTACGTGTGCAGGCCCATCGCAAACAGCTCGCGCTCCAGTTCCGCCGCGATGGTGGATTTGCCCGCGCCGGACAATCCGGTCAGCCAGATCACGGCGCCTTTGTGCGTGTTGCGCTGTTCCCGCTCGACGCGCGTCACCTTGCCCATCGTCCAGGAAATGTTCTGGCTCTTGATGCCTGAAAGCACCTGGCGGCGGTCGGGGTATTCGCCCTGGGAAATGATGCCGCCGCCGCAGACCTGCTTGCCGTCGATGATCACAAACCGGCCCGTGCCCACAATCCGGTCGTACGGGTCGAAGGCGATGGGCGACTTCGTGCGGATGGTCACTTCCGCCACGTCGTTGCGGGCAATGTACGGACGCTGCGCGCTGTCGATCTCCAGCAAGGTCGACGCGTCGATGAGCTTTTCAATGGATTGGATCTGGCACTCGACTTCTTCGGTGGTCAGCTTGAGCTTCACCTTGCGACCGATCTCGAGGTTCTGCCGTCCCAGCCAGAACAGCTTGCCGTTGAACACATCGGTCTCCACCGGCGCGCTGTCCTCATGCGACGCCATCTGGCCGCGGTCGACGAAAATCTGTTCGGTCAGCGTGATGCCGATGGATTCACCCGCCCCGGCCGATTCGGTGGGCGGCGCGTTCCAGCGTTCGATGCTCTTGACGGTGCTGACCTTGTTGCGCGGTGAAAACACCAGCCGGTCGCCCACCCGCAACGTGCCCGACTCGACCCGGCCCGCCAGGATGCGCCGTTCATCGAACCGGTAAATGTCCTGGATCGGAAAACGCAACGGCAGGTTGTGCGGTTTCTCGGCAATCCGGAAATCGTCAAGCGCCTCCAGCACCGTCGGCCCCGAGTACCACGGCATGTGCGCGGATTTCTCCGCGACATTATCGCCCAGCTTGGCCGCAATCGGGATGAACAGCTTCGGCGTCACGCCCAGGCGTTGAAGAAAATCGCGGTATTGTTCCTCGATGCTCTTGAACACCTTGTCGCTGTAATCAACGAGGTCCATCTTGTTGACCAGCACGGCGATCTGGGTGATGCCCAGCATCTGCAACAAATACCCGTGCCGGCGCGATTGCTCCTGCACGCCTTCGGTGGCGTCGATCAGCAGCAGCGCCGCCTCCGCGCTGGCCGCGCCGGTGACCATGTTCTTGAGAAATTCCTTGTGGCCCGGCGCGTCGATGATCACGTACTGGCGCTTCTTCGTGCGGAACCAGATTTGCGTGGTGTCGATGGTGATGTTCTGGTCGCGCTCAGCCTGCAGGCCGTCCGTGAGAAACGCCCACTCGAACGGCACGCCGCGCCGTTCACAGGCCGCCTTGATCTTTTCAAACTTGCCGTCCGGCAACGATTTCGTGTCGTAAAACAGCCTCCCCACAAATGTGGACTTGCCGTGATCGACGTGCCCGACGATGACAATTTTCAATTGTTCAGAGAGTTGCATGAAATCCTGGTGTCTCGGTGGTTCAAAAGCCGATCACATATACCCGTCACGGCGCAATTTCTCGAACGCGTCTTCGCTTTCCTGGTCCTGGGCGCGGACGCTGCGCTCGCTTTTCGTGGTAGTGCGCAATTCTTCGCGGATCTTGTCGAAGGTGTCGGCCTTGGAATCGATGGCCATCGTGCAGGGCGTGCAGCCCAGGCTGCGGAAGCGTTTCCCGTTCTTGGCGAAATAAGTGTGCACCAGCGGGATCTTCTCGCGCTCGGCGTACTCCCAGATGTTCATCTCCGTCCAATGCAGCAGCGGATGCACCCGCAGATGCGTGCCACCGGCAAGGTCGGTGTTGAACTGGTCCCACAATTCCGGCGGCTGGTCCTCGACGTTCCATTCCATGTGCTTGTCGCGCGGGGAAAAATAACGTTCCTTGGCCCGCGTCGGGTCCTCGTCGCGGCGCACGCCGACGATGAGGCCGCCGTAGTTTTCGCGTTCGACGATTTTCTTCAGGTTGTCCTTCAACAACGCCGAGCAACACGTCACGCGGCCGCGGGTGTGGTTCATCCCAGCGGCAATGGCTTCGTCGTTGCGGGCGACGACCAGGTTCAATTTATATTCCCGGGTGAGCCGGTCGCGCAGCTCGACGAGCTCGGGCATGTCGAAACTGGTTTCCAGGAACACGCAGGGAAACGGCACGTGGCCGCAGAAGGCCTTGCGCGCCAGCCAGAGCAGCGTCATCGAATCCTTGCCGACGCTCCAGAGCATCGCCAGCCGTTCAATCTTGTTGAACGCCTCGCGCATGATGAACACGCTCTGATTTTCCAGTCTGTCCAGGTGGTCCATAAATTTTGTCGCGTGTGAAAACTTCGCTTCCTTCAGGGAGACAATCACCCCTTATATGTTCGCCGCGAAGGTGTGCAGGCCGCATTCCTTTTTGTCGGTGCCCGCCCAGCGGCCGGCGCGTTCGTCCTCGCCGTCGCGCACGGGACGCGTGCAGCAATCGGGCGTGCAGCCGATGCTCGGATAGCCGCTGTCGTGCAGCACATTGTAAGGCAGTTGATGGCTCACGATGTACCACCAGACCTCTTCCTTGCTCCAGGCCGCCAGCGGATTGATCTTCAAATAACGATGGCCTTCGGGCGTCTCCTGCAACTGCAAAATCTTCGCCCCCTTGCGCGAGTCGCTCTGCGAACGGCGCAAGCCGGTGATCATCGCGTCAATCTCCGGCAATTTCTTTTGCAAGGGCAGCACCTTGCGCATGTAGCAGCACCGGTCCGGTTCGCGCCGGAACAATTCGGGTCCGTGCTGCGCCGCTTGCTGCTCGGGCGAAAGTGTGGGATGGAGACGTTCCACAGTCATGCCGTATTCCCGCTCGATCTTGCCGATCAAGTCCTGCGTCTCGGGAAACAGGAACCCGGTGTCGATGGTGAACACGGGAATGCGCGGCGTGACCTTGCGCAAGGCAATGTCGATCACCACCAGCCCCTCCGGCCCGAAGGCGGAAGAGATCGCCACGCGCGCCGGAAAATTGTCCGCCGCCCATTGCAGGATCTCGCGGGGCGGTTTGCCTTCAAACGCCTCCGCGAGCCCCTTGATCTCTTCCGGTGTAAACTTCGCCAGCATTTGTGTTTCGATTCCGTTCAACTTTCGATGACGTTGATCTCGACCGGCTCGACCTTGATGTTCAGGCCTTCCAGCCATTTGATCGCTTTTTTTATTTCCGTGCGGTCCCCGACCAGTTCCAGAGAGACAATGCCCACTTCTTCCGTGACACTGGCCTGCCGGATGTTGGTGACCACCTCAAATTTGCGCCCCAAGTCATAGATCACGGGCTGCTGGATCGCCTTTTTCGGGTACGTCAGCCACAACCGTTTGATTTCCTTGGCTGTTTTCGCCATGATGTCCTTTCAACCGCTTAACGGCGGCCGCCGGCAATCGCCGGGATGATTGAAATTTCGTCTCCGTCCTTCACCGGGGTCTGTTTGCCCTGGGCGAACCGGATGTCTTCGTCATTCAAATAAATATTCACGAACCGCCGCAGTTCGCCGCGCTCGTCGCAGAGGCGTTCCTTCAGGCCCGGATACTGTTTTTCCAGGTTCTCCACGATCTCGGTGATGGTCGCGCCGCTGACCTGGACGACGTCCTTGTCCTGCGTCACTTTCCGCAGCGGCGTCGGGATTCGTACGTTGATTGCCATGGCTTGCTTTCTCCTTCTCTCAATTATTTTTCCTGTTCCAGCAACGCCGCAAATTCCCTGCAAGCTCGGCTTGATGATCTGCGGCTCGCCACACTTGCCGTGAATCGCTTCCTGGGTCTTCAACCCATGTCCCGTGATGCACAGCACCAGGGATTCGTCCCGTTTGATGCGACCGTTTTCCGCCAGCCGTTTGGCCGCCGCCACCGTCACCCCGCCCGCTGTTTCCGCAAAGATCCCTTCCGTCTCCGCCAGCAGCCGGATCCCCGCCACCACTTCCTCGTCGTTCGGGTTCTCCGCCCAGCCGCCCGTCTGTTTCATCGTCTGGATCGAGTAAAACCCGTCCGCCGGATTGCCGATCGCCAGCGATTTCACGATGGTGTTCGGTTTATTGACCGGCTTGATGATTTCGCTGCCCGCTTTCATCGCGTTGACGATCGGGGCGCACCCTTCGGCCTGCGCGCCGTGGATGTGCACATCGTGTTTGTCCACCAGCCCAAGATTGATGAATTCCTTGAAGGACTTGTGGATCTTGGTGATCAGCGAACCGCCGGCCATCGGCACCACCACGTGATCGGGCAACTGCCAGTCAAGCTGTTCGGCGATCTCATACCCCATCGCCTTCGAGCCTTCCGCGTAGTACGGGCGAAGGTTCACATTGACGAACGCCCAGCCGTACTTGCCCGCGATCTCGCTGCACAGGCGGTTGACCTCGTCATAGGTCCCGTGAATGCCGATCACGTTCGAGCCGTAAACCAGCGAGCCGACGACTTTGCCCGTCTCGAGGTCGGCGGGAATGAACACGTAGTTCTTCAGCCCCGCGCTGGCCGCGTTGGCCGCGACCGAGTTGGCCAGATTGCCCGTCGACGCACAGGCCACAATCTCGAAGCCCATCTCCCTCGCCCGCGACAACGCCACGCTGACCACCCGGTCCTTGAACGAGAGCGTCGGGTAATTGACCGTGTCGTTCTTCACCCAGACCTCGCGCAGCCCGAGCCGCTTGGCCAGCCGGTCCGCCTTGATCAGCGGGGTATAACCGACCTCGAACCCGACGGTCGGTTCGCCGTCGATGGGCAGCAGCTCGCGGTAACGCCACATCGTGGGTGGACGCGACTGGATCCGCTCCCGCGTCAGGACTGACTTGATCAGCCTCGTAGTCGTAATCGACTTCCAGCGGGCCAAAGCAGAACTCGCAGACGTGGAGCGCTTCCTTCGGGTAATGGCGCCCGCACTCGCGGCATTTCAGACTGGTGAAGAACCCGTGTTTTGCCTTCATGTAAACCCTTTCCTGTCTTCTTCACCAAGACGCGGCCGCGCCAGCCGGCTGAAGGGCAAAAAATCGCCTCTTCGGCCCTCCCCGATTCGACGGGGACAAGCGACGAAGAGGCAAACGATGACAACTTCCGGTTGTCTCTCCCTCATCTTTTCCCCGCCGCCCGGCGTCATCCGCCAGGCTCCGGAGCTGGAATTGGCACCTTGTCTCCCCCTCTACGGGGAACGGTTGCCGCGGCTTCATACGGGCCAGTCCCTCGACCGCTCTTGATAAGAGATGCCGCCCAGCCTTCCAGCCAGACGACGCGGGGGACTATATCAAAGAACAAATTGCTGTCAATCCCTGAAACTAGATGTAGTACATCTGCGGCCTGACTCGTCGCTTCCGCACAGATGTCCTCAAATGTCACATCGTCCGCAACGTCTTCCGCCGCAAACTTGATCCGGCGCCATGCCCGCTGAATTTCCTGGGGCGAAGCTGAATCCGCTAACACCGACAGCTCAACGAGTTCCCCCTGCGTTGCCCTGACGACATCACCAACCGTGATCTCCTTCGGGGCCTTGGCCAGGACGTAGCCGCCGGCCTTCCCACGCTGGCTCTTAATCAGTCCCTTGCTCTTCAGCTCGATCAAAATCTGCACCAGGTAGCTCGCAGGGATTCCGCCCAACTGCGCAATCGACTCAATACGCACAGGGCGATTGTCGGGGTGATGGAGCGACAACGTCTCCACCGCCCTGCAGGCATAGTCGGCTTTAATAGACAACTTCATGCAATCTTTAGTATATGACCTAACTTGATGTAGTTTACTAAAGAATCGACTTCTGTCAAGCGTCCGAAGCACTATTTTCGGAATCACTCTTGATGGGGTTTTGGCAAGTCATGGCACGATACGGAAGTCGCTTATTTTAAATTGCTTACACGATGCAAATTAGGGGAATAAAACACCAAAAAATCATTGCAGAGCGGGATGATTTTAGAGTAATATTCTAAATGCCTAAGGGGGATCGCAAACAATGTCGAGTAAGACTTTAGATAAGCCAAATACTGCCGTGAAATCAACTGAACTTCCAAAAGCGGCTGCACTCGGAGCGAGCGATTATACAGCCGACAAAATTCAAAAACTCGAGGGCGTCGAGGCTGTTCGCAAGCGTCCCGCGATGTATATCGGTGACACGGGCGAACGCGGCCTGCATCATCTCGTGTACGAGGTGGTGGACAACTCCGTTGACGAAGCCCTGGCGGGTTACGCCAAGAAAATCGAAGTCACCATCCACGTGGACAACTCTGTCACCGTCATCGACGACGGACGCGGCATTCCCGTGGACATGCACAAGACGGAGAAGAAGCCCGCCGTCGAGGTGGTGCTCACCGTCCTGCACGCCGGCGGAAAGTTCGACAAGAAGAGCTACACGGTTTCCGGCGGTCTGCATGGCGTCGGCGTGACCTGCGTCAACGCGCTGAGCGAATGGCTCGAAGTCGAGGTAAAACGCGATGGCAAGGTCCATCACATGCGCTTCAAGCGCGGCAAGACGGCGTCGAAGCTCGAAGTCATCGGCAAAGCCAAGGGCACCGGCACCAAGATCACCTTCAAGCCCGACAACGAAATCTTCCCCGTCATCGAGTACAAGTACGACAT
Organism: uncultured Verrucomicrobiae bacterium; assembly: GCA_963817685.1. Lineage (GTDB taxonomy): Bacteria > Verrucomicrobiota > Verrucomicrobiia > Palsa-1439 > Palsa-1439 > CAWFPN01. Next base: position 324,228 of record CAWFPN010000010.1, read on the forward strand.
TCTCGCCAATCGCCTGCGCGAACTGGCGTTCCTGAATCGCGGCATCGAGATCACGCTCAAGGACGATCGCACGAAGAAGCAGGAGCTTTTCAAGTTCAACGGCGGCATCGAGGAGTTCATCAAGCACATCAATCGCGCCAAGGAGCCGCTGCATCCGAAGGTCATTTATGTCGCCAAGGAAAAGGACGGCATCGCACGCCGAGGTGGCCCTGCAGTACAACGAAGGCTACAACGAGTCGCTCTACAGCTACGCCAACAACATCAACACCATCGAAGGCGGCACGCATCTCAGCGGGTTCCGCTCGGCCCTGACCAAGGCGGTCAACCAGTATTCCCGGTCCAACAACCTGCTCAAGGAAAAGGATCCGTCACTTTCCGGCGACGATCTGCGCGAGGGCCTGACCGCCGTGATCAGCGTCAAGGTCCCGAACCCGCAGTTCGAAGGCCAGACGAAGACGAAACTCGGCAACGGCGAGGTCGAAGGCATCGTCTCATTCGATCGTGTACGAGGGCCTGATGACGTTCATGGAGCAGAACCCGCCCATCGCCCGGCGCATTGTGGACAAGGCGCTGACTGCCGCCCGCGCCCGCGAAGCCGCGCGCAAGGCCCGCGAAGCGGTGCGAAAGGGCGCGCTGACCGGCGGCGGTCTGCCGGGCAAACTGGCGGATTGTTCCGAGCGCAACCCGGAATTTTGCGAACTCTACATCGTCGAGGGCGATAGCGCCGGTGGCTCCGCCAAACAGGGCCGTAACCGCCAGTTCCAGGCCGTGCTGCCGATCCGCGGCAAACTGCTCAACGTCGAAAAGGCGCGGCTCGACCAGGTGCTCAACAACACCGAAATCCGCACGATGATCACCGCCATCGGCACGGGCTTCGGCAAGGGCGACGACGAAGGCAAAGACGAAGGCGCGTTCGACGTCAACCGCTTGCGCTACCATCGCATCGTGATCATGACCGACGCCGACGTGGACGGCTCGCACATCCGCACGTTGTTGCTGACGTTTTTCTACCGCAAGATGCCCGAGCTGGTGAAACAGGGCCACATCTACATCGCGCAACCGCCCCTGTACAAGATCAAGCGCAAGAAGCGCGAGGAATACATCGAGAACGAGGACCAGATGAGCCATATCCTCATCGAACTCGGCTCGGAAGACGTGCGGCTGTTCCGGCTCAGGGACAAAAAGGAATTCAGCGGCCAGGCGTTGACCTCCGTACTCGAATCGCTCCAGGAACTGGAGAAGCTGGTGGACACGACCGAACGCCGCGGCTTCAAGTTTGAAGATTACCTCGCGGCCCGCGACGAGAAGTCCGGCGAACTGCCCAGCTACGCCCTGCGCATCAAGGAAGACGGCGAGGTCCACTTCGAGTTCGCGCGCAACGACAAGGAATACGCCAAGCTCTGCGCCAAGTACGACATCAGCCCCGACGAGGAAGCGCCCGTCGAGGTCAAGAACGGCGACAACGCGAAAGGACCGGCGATCAAGCCCATCGAGATCGCCGAGTCCAACAGCATCCAGTCCACCATCGAAGCTTTGGAGAAGAAGGGGTTCAACCTCGATCATTACGCCGCGCAGGAGAACCCGCTCTTCGAACTCGCCGAAGGCGGTTCCAGTGCCGCTGCGGAAGCCGGGGAGGGCGAGGTCTTGCCCGCCGAAGCTTCAGCGAAGGCGGGTCCCGCCGAGGCGAAAGGCAAAACCGCGAAAGCCGAGCCCAAGAAGCCCAAGGTCAAAGCCGAGGAAAAGAGGGCGCCGGTCCACTCGATCCCGGACATCCTGGGCCAGATCAAGGAAATCGGCAAACGCGGCCTGACCATCCAGCGCTACAAAGGCTTGGGCGAAATGAATCCCGAACAATTGTGGGAAACCACGATGGACCCCGAACGGCGCAAGATGTTGAAGGTCGTCATCGAAGACGCCGCCAAGGCCGACGAGATGTTCACGGTGTTGATGGGCGATGAAGTGGCCCCGCGCCGCCAGTTCATCGAGGACAACGCCCTGAACGTCCGCAACCTGGACGTCTGATGCCGTGGCCGTCTTCGTGGTGAACGATTTGTATGACAGCCGAATCCCAGGATTTGATCAACCTCCGCGTCGAGCAGGCCACGGAAAGCCTGACGGAAGCGCGCGTGTTGCTCGAAAAAAACATGCGGCTGGGCGCGGTTGACCGGATCTATTTCACGATGTTTTATTGCGCCTGCGCGCTGCTGGCCACGAAGGAATTCGGCCCGTCCCGCGACGGCGGCGTGGCGGGGAAGTTTCAGCGCGAATTCGTGAAGACGGGCCTGATTCCGCCCGAGTTTGGCGAACGATTCAAACGGGCCACGCAGTTGCACCACAGCGCCGACCTCGGCGCCCAGGTGCCGCCCGATGCCGAACGCCTGGGCGAACTGCTGGCCGATGCGGAGAGTTTTTTGACGACAACGAAATTGTTCCTGGCAAAACAGTAGGGTTTAACCATGTACGCACAAAACGAAAAAGTCACGGACCGGTCAATATCAGCGAACAGATGCAGCAGGCTTACATCGATTACTCGATGTCGGTCATCGTCGGGCGCGCGTTGCCCGATGCGCGGGACGGGCTGAAGCCGTCCAACCGCCGCGTGCTTTACGCGATGCGCGAGTTGGGGCTGTTGCACAATCGCTCGTACTCCAAATGCGCCAAGGTCGTCGGCGAAGTGCTGGGTAAATACCATCCGCACGGCGACGCCAGCGTTTACGACACTCTCGTGCGCATGGCGCAGGATTTCGCGATGCGTTACCCGCTGGTCGACGGCCAGGGCAATTTCGGGTCCATCGACGGCGATCCGGCCGCCGCGTACCGGTACACGGAATGCCGCCTGCAGGAAATCGCCGAGGAATTGCTCGCCGATCTCGACAAGGACACGGTCGATTTCCAGCCGAATTTCGATGAGAAGGAAAAGGAGCCGGTCGTCCTGCCCTCGCGCATCCCGAACCTGCTGGTCAACGGCAGCACCGGCATCGCCGTCGGCATGGCGACCAACATTCCGCCGCACAACCTGACCGAGATCGTCGACGCCTGTTGCGCGGTGATCGACGATCCGGCCCTCGAAGCGAAGGACATGCTCAAGTTCGTCAAGGGCGCCGATTTCCCGACGGGCGGCATGATCTGCGGCAAGCAGGGCATCAAGGATTACCTGTTAAAAGGCCGCGGCAGCCTCAAGATGCGCGGTCGCGTGGGCGTGGAGGAGGTCAAAGGCGGCAAGGAACGGCTGGTCGATCAGCGAGATCCCCTACAACGTCAACAAAGCCTCGATGATCGAGCAGCATCGCCCGCCTGGTCAACGAGAAGAAGATCGACGATATCGCCGACATCCGCGACGAGTCCAACAAGGAAGGCATCCGCGTCATCATCGAACTCAAACGCGACGCCATCCCGAAGGTCGTGATCAACAATCTCTACAAGCACACGCAACTCGAAGACACTTTCGGCGTGATCATGCTGGCCATCGACCACGGCCGGCCGCGCGAGATGAACATCCGGCAGATGATCGACTGCTACATCGCGCACCGCAAGGAAGTCGTCACCCGCCGCACGAAGTTCGAATTGCAAAAGGCTGAGGAACGCGCCCACATCCTCGAAGGCTTCCGCATCGCGCTGGACAACATCGACGCCGTCGTCAAGATCATCCGGGGCGCCGACGACCGCGAGGATGCGAAGAAGAAGTTGATGGCCAAGTTCCAGCTTGAGCGAACTCCAGTGCAACGCCATCCTCGACCTGCGCCTCTACCAGCTCACCGGCCTCGAACGCGACAAGATCGAGGAAGAGTATCTCGAATTCATCAAGCGCATCGAATATCTCAAGAGCCTGCTGGCCAGCGAAAAGAAGCTCATGGCCGTCGTGCGGGCCGAACTGATCGAGGTCAAGGAGAAGTACGGCGACGCGCGCCGGACGGACATCGTGGCCGACGAAGGCGAGATCAACATCGAAGACCTGATCGCCAACGAAGCCTGCATCGTCACCATTTCGCACCAGGGCTACATCAAGCGCACAGCCGTCAGCGCCTACCGCGCCCAGCGCCGCGGCGGCAAGGGCGTGATGGGCATGGAACAGCGCGAAGAGGATTTCATCGAACATCTCTTCACCTGTTCCACGCACGATTACATCATGTTCTTCACCGAGGAAGGCCGCGTCTTACGTCGAGAAGGTCTACGAACTTCCCGAAATGGGCCGCGCCGCCAAGGGCAAGAGCATCGCCAATTTCCTCCAGCTTCGCCCCGAGGAAAAAGTCGCGGCCCTGCATGCGGATCAAGGAGTTCACGGACAAGAATTCGCTGGTCATGGCCACCCGGGCCGGCATCGTCAAGAAAACCGTCCTTTCAGCCTACGGCAACGTCCGCAAAGGCGGCATCATCAGCATCACCATCGAGAAGGGCGACCGCCTGATCGGCGTCAAGCTCACCAACGGCAATAACGAGATCGTGCTGGTCACCAAAGACGGCATGAGCATCCGGTTCCACGAGGAAGACGCCCGCGACATGGGCCGCGGCGCCGTCGGCGTCTGGGGCATCCGGCCGGAAAAGGGCGACTACGTCGTCAGCGTCGAGATCGTCGATCCCAACGCCACCCTGCTGGTCGCCGGCGAACACGGCATCGGCAAACGCACCCCGTTCGACGAATACCGCGTCCAATCCCGCGGCGGCAAAGGCATCATCACCATGAAGACCACCGACAAAGTCGGTTGCGTCGTCGGCGCGCTCACCGTGACGGATATCGACGAGATCATGTTGAGCACCGCCCAGGGCCAGACCGTCCGCACCCCCTGCAAAGACATCCGCACCGCCGGCCGCAACACCCAGGGCGTCAAGTTGATCGACCTCGAAAAAGGCGACAAACTCGTCGCCATCGCCCGCGTCATCAGCGAACAACAAGAAGCCGCCGCCGAAGCCGCCGAAATCGCGGAAGAAGACAAAGGCGGAAAGAAATAAGCAAGACCATCACTTTGCAGAATTGCCCTCGTAGCCGCAGGCTTTAGCCTGCGCTGCAGCGAAACGCACCCTAAAGGGTGCGGCTACATGGCAGATGAAGAACATATACTGAGAATGACCGGCTTCCCACCAGGCTGGGACGAGAAGCGCGTGCAGCGGGTCCTGCGACATTACGAAAAGCAGACCGAAGAACAAGCCGTTGCGGAGGACGAGGCGGCATCGAGGACCAAACCCAGACGCTTGCGCAAGTTCCCACTGAAGCGTCTCCCGGAGGACGACAGCGATGCTTCGACAAGCTCAGCATGACACCCGCTTGTTTGTCATCCTCCAACTCGGGAGGGCGAGGCTCCTGCCGAGCCGTCCGTAAGATGCGGCTCGCCGGGAGGCTCGCCCTCCCAAATGCTCGACTGTATTGAGGCGCAAGCAACACCCCTGTCTCTCCGCTTGTCTACATTCACTCGCCACTTTACACTGAGTTACTCATGAAAGCACCGCGCCGCAAACCCAAACTCGATGCTTGGAAGGCCGCCGAGGCTTATGGGTGCGACATGGCGTCGCTGGAACACACCCTGAGCCTGACGGTCGCACAACGCATCCAGGCGCATCGGAGCGCCCTGGCTCTGGCTGAACGGCTGCAAGAGGCAGCCAAACGTTCCAAGGCGCGCAAACGAAAACGCAAGCAGCGCTGACCGATCTTGCCCGTTGCCCAAGCGCATCCCTCAATCCGGCGTAGCTTGCGCTTATAGCGCGGAAAATCCCTCCATCTAAACTCTTGCAGAATTGCGCACTTGTGTTACGGTACGGGCAGTATGACATATGCAGTGTGGATAAGCCTTTCGGCTTTCGGGAGCCGGAGCGGCGGCGTAAGGGTTTTGCCCGGCAGACGCAGGGCGGCCACGGGCCGTTTAATCCGGGCTAATACGGCCCAATACGACCTAATACGGCCTTAAATTTTTTATGAGACCCCCTCAAACAGCATTCCGTAGCCATCTGACGGGGGTCTGGCATGACAGTTCAGGCCGATCCGTGCTATTCTGGGGGCGCTGTGGACGCTAAAACTGACATTAAATCATTGTCGCGCGAGGAGCTGGTCGTGCAACTGGACAAGTTGCGCGAGCCGGCCTATCGGGCGGACCAGGTGCTGCAATGGGTCTATGAGAAGCAGGCGGGGGCGTTCGATGACATGACCAATCTGTCGGCGGGCCTGCGCAAGAAACTGGCGGACGCGTTTGAGCTGAACGCGGTGCACGCGTTGAAGACCCGCAACGCCACGGACACGACGGAGAAATTCCTCTTCCAACTGCGCGACCAGTCGTTGATCGAGACGGTGCTGATCCCCGCCACGCCGGGCCTGACCAGCAGCAGCGACCGGCATACGGTCTGCGTTTCGACGCAGGTCGGTTGCGCCTATGCCTGCACGTTTTGCGCGAGCGGGCTGGAAGGCATCAAACGCAATCTTTCCCCCGCCGAAATCGTCGACCAAATCCTGCACGTGCGGAAACTCAGCGGCCACAAGGTCAATAACATCGTCGTCATGGGCATGGGCGAACCGCTGGCCAATTACGACAACCTGATGCGCGCCCTGGCCATCATCAACGCCCCTTGGGGACTCGGTATCGGCGCCCGGAAAATCACCGTGTCCACCGTCGGCCTGGCCCCGCGCATCAAGCAATTGGCCGAGGAACCGATCCAGCTTCGCCTGGCCGTTTCGTTGCACGGCGCGACCGATGACGTGCGCGAACGGATCATGCCGGTCAACAAGAAGTATCCGCTCAAGGAATTGCTGGCCGCCTGTGATTATTACGTCAACACCAAACGCCGGATGATGACCTTCGAGTACATCCTGATTGCCGGCGTCAACGACACGCTGGAGCAGGCGCAGAAACTCGGGATGATCGCCAAACGGTTGCGCGCGAAAGTGAACCTGATCCCCTACAATCCCGTGGAAGGCTTGCTTTGGCGGCGGCCCGAACGCGACCGCTGCAAAATGTTCCAGCACGTCCTGCTGCAACACGGCGTCGCCTCCACCTTGCGCACGGAAAAGGGCACCGACATCAACGCCGCCTGCGGCCAGTTGCGCCTGCAACATGAGAAGACGGATTCACCGGCCCCCGAGGATGGCGGCCGTCACAGCGGGTTGACATGACCGTCGGCCCAGAGGACGTTTTTGGTCGCCTCGTTGGTGCTGCCGCCGAGGTGGACGTTCTCGTAGTCCATCATCAGCCACACCTGTGCGGCCGTGAAGGGGATGCGCCCGCCGGCGGGTTGGTCGATGTGCCGGCCATCGACGAGGGCGTTCCACTCATAGCTGGACCCCACTTTGGCAAACCAGTTCTGGAAATCGTTGGGGCACTTGAACACATTCGTGTTGCCGGCCACATACGAACTGAGCAAGTCGCAGATCCGGGGCAGAGGCGGGGTGGACGGGATCGACGGATTATCGACTGCGACGGGCAGGTAGGAGTTGTAATCCTGCGCGTAGGACTCCACGGCGAGGCCGAGTTGATAGAGGTTGTTCAAGCAATAGGTGTCGCGCCCCTTCTCTTTGGCCTGATTGAACACCGGGAACAGCAGCCCCGCCAGGATGCCAATGATCACAATCACCACCAGCAACTCCATCAGGGTGAACCCGCGCGCCGCGCGTTTGCCTGAAGCAGCCGGTCCCGTCATAACCCGCCTCGCGCGGCCCGCCGGGCAATCACCTGGTTTGACCGGTTGGCGCGTTCTTCGGGTGTTGAATCCTTCAGGCGTTGCTCCATGCGTTGGAACATCTGCTGGACGACCGCCGGGTCCGCCATCATTTCATCGAATCGTTTGCGCCGCTCTTCCGGGGACAGATTGCGCATGTCGAGCCAGCGTTGATGCCGGGCTATGGCTTTCTTCTTTTCGTCGGGCGACATCGTTTCCAGTTGCGCCTGGAATTGCTGCTCCATGCGCTCCACCACTTCAGGCGGAGGCCCCTCCTGCCGGGGCGGTTGGTCCGCGCCGGCATCGTCGGCCGGCGGGGCGGCGTCCTGGCGGGCGGCCTGGAACCGGAACCCCGGTTGCAGCGCATAGAATCGCGTCCAGCGGCGGTCCACCTGGCGCGCCAGTTGCGCGACCGCCTGGCGCATCGTCGCATCCGCAAGTTCCAGGCGCACCTTGCCCGTTGTCCCGTCTTCGGGCACGACCTGGGCTTGCGCATAGCGTTCCAACCCCAACGCGACAATGCCGACGTCCTTCTCATTCACCTGCATGGAAACCAGTTGGTTGCCCTCCCGCAAGTTGGCGCCAAACATTCCGCCGCCCCCGCCCATCGGACGCGACTGAAAGGCCGACCAGCCGTTCTGGTCAGCCGAACTGTTTCCCAGCGTCACGTCTTGCAAGGCGGCCAGTGATTTGCGGGAGGAATACAGTGGGTAGACGGCCATCCAGCGTGAGGACGTTTGCTCGCCGAGGATCTGCAAGACGCGTTCGAGCGGGACGCGATGGACGTTCAGGGTGACCTTGCCGTTGACATCATGATGAACAACGATCTTTTCCCACGTCTGCCATTCGATGCTGCGCACGACCGTGCGCAGGTCGGCATCGCGCACGTTCAGCGTCACCAGATTCAAATGGGCGCGGTAGGCGGCATAGGAGAACCAGCCAAGGCCCAGCACCAGCAGGACGACACCCAGCCGAAGGAAAAGATTCTTCATCCAGCCCATAAGACGCACACAGTCGTCCTTTGGTTACAAGCTTTTTTGGGCCATCGGCGTGTAACCTCTTTCACGAGGCCGCCGTCTAGTGCTGATGAAGGAGCATGGAAGAACACAGATGAAAACCAGTACCAAAGCATTGATCGCAGCGGGCGCCGTCACCGTGGGAGGCTTCCTGGCCTGCCTGGCGCGCGCCGAGACGTTCCCGTACCTGGCGAACGGCTCAACGAACCAGACCACGGGCGCCCGCCAGTCCTGCATGAACCACGGAGGCGCGCACACGAACCAATGGGCCGCGCTGGGCATCACCGATGAACAAAAGGCACAGGTCAAAGCCGTCCTGCAACAATATCAACCGACCGCCGGACCGCTGATCAAACAACTGGTCACCGAACGGCGCGCCCTGCGCGACTTGATTCACGCCGCGACGATTGACGAATCAGCGATCCGCGCGCAAGCGGCGAAAGTCGCCTCGCTGCAAGCCGACCTGGACGTCCAGCGCGCGCATGTGTCGCACGACATCCGCGCCCTGCTCACGCCCGAGCAACTGCAAAAACTGCAGGACAGACAGGTGAACGTCGATGACCGGATCGACCACTTCCTGCAACGAGTTGCCAAACGCATCGCGGAAGATTAAAACAACAGCGCGATGAGCGCACCGACCCATGAACCGACCGACGAACGCCTTATCCAGTCCACCCTCTCGGGCGATGATGAGGCGTTCGCCGAATTGGTGCGGCGGCACAAGCGCAAACTGTTCGGCATCGCCGCCCGGTTCGCGCGCAACGACCACGATTTGGACGACATTGCCCAGGAGATCTTTGTGAAAGCGTACCAGAACCTGGCGAAATTCCGGGGCGACGCGCCGTTCGAGCATTGGGTCTCGCGCATCGCCGTGCGCACCTGTTATGATTTTCTGCGCAAAACGCGCCGCAACCAGGGGAACATTCCGCTTGGGGAAGTCGAGGTCGCCGTGGAGGACAACGTGGGCGCCCGGCGCGCGGACGAAGTCCTGCGATGGGGGCTGGCCAGACTTTCTCCTGACGAGCGCCTGGTCATCACACTGCTGGAACTCGAAGAGAAATCGGTGCGCGAGACGGCCGAGTTGACGGGCTGGAGCGAGGCCAACGTGAAAGTACGGGCCTTCCGCGCGCGCCTGGCGCTGAAGAAAGCGTTGGAGACGGGCCATGAACGATGAACAATTGAATGAGCTGTTCAAGGCCGCGCGGAGCGCGAAACGCGACACCGCGCGCGTCGAGTTCGGTTTCGAAACGCGGTTGCTGGCGCGGCTCCGCGCCGAGCGGTCGCAGACCGGGCCCTGGTACGCGTTTGCCTGGAAACTGATGCCGGTGTTTGCCGCGATTGTCGTGGCGCTCGGCGCCTGGAATGTCGCCGGCTTCCGCTCTGATCCGGCCGACCTGAATGCGGCCATCACGGCGAACACGGACGAATCGCCGGTGGCGAGTTATCTCGCGGGAGAATGACATGAAATCCTGGAAATCCATCGTCGGCATCACCGCGGTCTTTCTGCTCGGCATCATGGCGGGCGGGTTGCTCACCGCCGGGATCATCCGGCACCGCTTTCGTCACCGGGGCCAGACGATCGTGCGGGAGTTGAGCTGGAGATTGCACCTTGACGAGACGCAGCGCGACCAGTTGACCGTGATCGTGGCCGATGCCGAACAGCAAATCCGCGTCCTGCGCCAACAGATCCAGCCCCAGGTGGACACGGTGCTGACGCAGGCAGAGGCGAAGGTCCGCGTGATCCTGACGCCTGACCAGATCGAGAAATTCGACCGGATCGTGGCCGAACGCCACGCCAAATGGAGGACCAACGCCCCGCCTCCTGCACCTTCTCCGTAAAGGGGCGCGCATGGCCGCGCCCTACGATTTCTTCGAGCACACCGCCGACATTGGCGTGACCGTGCACGGCGCCACACTGGGCGAACTGTTTCGCCACGCGGCGGCGGCGTTGTACGAGGTCCTCGGCACGTTTGAATTGGCTGGCCCTCGCACTGAACGCGGCCTGGCGTTGCAGGCTGATTCAGCGGAAGATCTACTGCACGACTGGCTGGCTGAATTGCTCTACGACCTGGAAACCAGGCACGTGCTGTACGACCAGATCGGCCAGATCGAGGTGACACCAACATCGCTTTCCACAACCTTGCGCGGCGGAACGATCGATTTCGCCCGGTCGCGCACCAACGAAGAAATCAAGGCGGTGACCTACCATCAGTTGCGCGTCGAGCAAGTGCCCGGCGGCACATGGCGCGCCACCGTGATCTTCGACGTGTGAGACGCGCCGCCCGGCGCAACCGAAAATCCACCAGACAAATTTTTTCTTGCTTCATCCTGTTGCGTTGGTAGTAATCTTTGTTACATGGTGGCGTTTCGACCTAAAATTCTGGACACACTGCGCGGTTACAACCGCGCAACGTTTCTCGCAGATCTGGCCGCGGGCGTGACAGTCGGTGTGGTCGCGTTGCCGCTGGCGATTGGATTTGGCATCGCGTCGGGCGTGACGCCCAGCCAGGGATTGTGGACGGCGATTATTGCGGGGTTCCTCATCTCGGCGTTAGGCGGCAGCGCGGTGCAGATCGGCGGGCCGACGGGCGCGTTCGTCCCGATCCTGGCGGGCATCGTCGCTGTCTACGGTTACAGCGGGCTGGCGGTGGCAACGGTCCTGGCGGGAATCATTCTCGTGCTGATGGGCGTGCTCAAGCTTGGCAATCTCATCAAATTCATCCCCTATCCCGTCATTGCCGGATTCACCAGCGGCATTGCGGTGATCATTTTTATCGGACAACTGAAGGAATTTCTGGGGCTGAACATCAAGATGCCCTCCCACATACCGCACCAGGTGGCCGCGCTTGTGGAGAACGCCGCCTCCTTGCATCTGCCGTCGGTGGGCCTGGGCGCGCTGGCGCTGCTGATCCTGATCTTTTGGCCGAAACGCTGGCAACGCGTGCCCGCCTCCATCGTCGCCGTCATCGTACCGACCGTCCTGGTCGTGGTGTTCAACATCGACGTGCAAACCATCGGCACACGGTTTGGCGGCATCCCGCGCGGGCTGCCGGGCATCCCGATCCCGAAACTGACGTTCTCGGAATTTCAGGAACTGATCATTCCCGCGCTGACAATCGCAATGCTGGGATCGATTGAATCCCTTCTCTCGGCCATCGTCGCCGATGGCATGATCGAGTCCCACCACGATTCCAACCAGGAATTGATCGGCCAGGGCATCGCCAATATCGCCTGCCCGTTCTTCGGCGGCATTTCCGCCACCGGGGCGATAGCGCGCACGGCCACCAACATCCGCAGCGGCGGCAAAACGCCCATCGCGGGCATTATCCACTCGCTGACATTGCTGGCGATCATGCTGCTGGCGGCGCCGCTGGCGAAGTTCATCCCGCTGGCGTCGTTGAGCGCGGTGCTGATGATTGTCGCCTACCGGATGGGCGAGTGGGACAATTTCCTGGAACTGGCGCGCGGCCCGAAGAGCGATCTGGGCGTGTTGCTGGTGACATTCGGGCTGACGGTGACCTTTGACCTGACGATCGCCGTCGGCGTGGGGATGACGATGGCAGCGGTGCTGTTCATCAAGCGCATGGAGGAGATCACGCAGATCCGGCTGGTGACGGCGGACAGCGAAATGGACGCGGGCTGGGATTCGATCCGCGACAAACAGGTGCCGGAAGGCGTGCTGGTGTACCGCATCGAAGGGCCGTTCTTCTTCGGCGCGGCGGAGAAACTGGAGGCGGCCCTGGCGCGGTATGCCGAGGTCCCGCGGGTGGTGATTTTCCGGATGCGCAGCGTGCCAACCGTGGACGCGACGGGGTTGCACGCGCTGGAAGTGATGTTGGACAAATTTCACCGCAAACACACGCAGCTTGTGCTCAGCGGTGTGCAGCCGCACCCGATGAAGGTGTTGTACAACTCGGGGTTCGTGGACAAGATCGGCCTGGACAACATCTGCGCCAATATTGACGTCGCCCTCGTGCGCGCCCGCGCCCTTTGCGCGCAACAGCCGTCCTCTTAGACGTCCCCCGGCGGGCTCGGCATATCCAACTGGATCAGGCGGTACGACAGCAGCGTTTCGCGCAGCGCAAAGACCGTGCCGGCCATCACGCTGCCCATGCCGAAGCAAAAGAACACCAGCGGCAGCCAGACGATCATCAGCGGGATCGTGATCGAGCACGACGCAAACATGAAGATCGCGATATAGAAGAACATCACCGCGTTGCGCAACAGCAGTCCCCGCCGGAACACGTCGGGCATATGCACTTCGAGCACGGCCATGCGTTCCGCGTCGGCGGGCGCGGCCGCCCCGCCGAGCTTCTTCAGTCCGCGATATTCCGCGCCGAACGCGCGCACGCGGTCCGCCACGCGTCCATACCGGTTGCCCAGGGTCAACAGCATCAGCCCGCAGGCCGACACCATGACGGCGGGACTGACCATCTGCACGATGAGATGCGCAATCGACGTGTCCATGGACGCAAGCGTACAGAATACCCCCACCGCAGTGCAACGCTATTGCAAAACGCGGGTGAACGGTGGAAAACGCTGGAACAGGCTGCTGCGGGCGGGCTGACGCGGAGGATCAGTACACGTCGTCGATCTCGTCCTTGCCGTCTTCCTGCGTGGGCACTTCGATGCCCTTGACGTCGCCGCCCTTGCCGGCCTCATCCTGGTGCGCGTAGTAGTACCCGCGCGAGTAGTAGCTGTAGTAGTACGGGTAGTAGTGGTAGTAGCCGACGCGGCCCGGCTCGAGGTTGTTGAGGACGAACCCAAAAATCTTCGCGCCACGGCTGACGGCGGTCATCTTGGCCACGCGCACGTAGCGCCGCGAGGTGCGGCCCGCCCAGATCACGAACAGCACGCCGTCGACGGCCGCGCCCAGGATGGCGCTGTCGGCGATGCCCATGACGGGCGTGCAATCGACGATGACGCGGTCATAATGCTTGTAGGCCCAATCCAATAGTTCCTTCAGCCGCCAGCCAAGCAGCAATTCGGCGGGATTGGCGGGATAGGCGCCGCTGGTGATCAGATCGAGCTTCGGCACGCTGGAATGTTTGATGACTTCTTCCGGCGTGGCCTCGCCGAGCAGGATGTCGGCCAGTCCCTTTTCGCGTTCGAGTCCGAAATATTTGTGGATTTCGCCGCGGCGCAGGTCGCCGTCGATCAGCAGCACGCGGTCCTCGATTTGCGCGAAGCCGATGGAGAGATTGACGCAGGTGGTGGTCTTGCCCTCGCGCGGGACGGCGCTGGTCAGCAAAATGGAGCGCAGTTTCTCGCGGGGGATGGAGAAGATGATGGCGGAACGCACGACGCGATAGGATTCGGCGACGCCGCCCTGTTGTTTGAGCTTGTCCAGCCGATGGGCCGACAGGTCGTCCGGGCTCCATTGCGCGGCGGGAATCATGCCGAGGAATGGCAATTGCAGGTCGCGTTCGACCTCTTCGGCCAGTTTGATCGAGTCGTCGATGTACTCGATGAAGAACGCCAGCGCCAGGCCAAGCCCCAGGCCAAAGAACGCGGCGATCAGCAAGCCCTTCACTTTCTTCGGATAGACCGGATCAGGATCGACCAGCGCCGACTCCAGCACGGAAACGGTCCGGTAACTAAACCCCTGGGAGATGTCGAGCTTCATCAACTGCGTGAGCAACACGTTGTACTGGGAGCGTACACGGTCCAAGTTGTCATAGAGCGCCGTGCCGTTGAGCACCGTCTGGCCTCTCTCGAACGTTTGCGCCTCGGATTGTTTCAGCCGCTCGTCGGAATCGGTGATAAGGGGCTGCAACGATTCCACGTCTGCTTCGGTCACTTGACGGGCGAAATTGATCTGGATTTGAATTTTCTGCTTGGTGTCGTCCAACTCCTGGCGCGCGGCGATCAACGCCGGGTGCAATGGACGGAACAGCTTGGACAATTCATCCACGCGCTCCTGCAAAGCCACGCGGGACAGCTCCAAAGCGATCAGGTTCTGCACCAGCGTGACGGGTAGGCCGGACATCGAAGGGACTGCGGAAGCGACGGCTGCGTTGGCCTCGGGATTTGCGTTTTGCGTCGCTGACTTCTGTGCATCGGCCGTTTCGGCAGGGGACCCGTTATTGGCCAGGACACTGGCTGTATCGGCCATCAGCCCGTCAGGAGAAGGCACAGTGGGTTTCGCCAGCATCTGTGTGCCATCCGCCGGGGCGGTGGCGGTGCCCGTCGAGGATGGTTGCGCCGCGTTGATGTCTTGGGAACCGGCGGACTGTGGCGCTGCGGTGTCCGTGGCCTGACCCGTCGCACCCGGCTGGCCCTGTACAGCGGCCTGGTTCAACGCGACAAGTTTGGCCGCCCGGCTTTGCGCCAATTGCTGGGCTTGAGTGACCAGGGCGAGAAATTCGGCGGAATTGGATCTGTCCAGCGCGGCGAGTTTGGCCTTTGCGATGGTCAGGTTGTTCTTCAGCTGCGCGTTTTCCTGCAGAGCGCTGTAATATGTCTGCGACCAGGCGCTGGCGCTGTCCTTGAGCATCGGCAGGTTGTGCTCTTTCGCGTAGCTGACGTACAGGTCCTGGGCGGCTTTGACCTCTTGCGACAGGCGGCTGGTCTCGCGTTCCAACATCAGCAGGGCCGATTCCGAAGAGCGCGCGCGGTCTTCGTCACGAAACCTCAAGTACTCCTGGGCCAGGGCGTCGGCAAATTCACGGGCAAAATCCCGGGACGGGCTGAGTACGGTGACCAGAATAATGTCCGAACCTCGAATGGGCGCCACCTTGAGATCGACCAGGTTCTCGCGGATTTCATCGGCTGTCCGTTTCATCCGTTGCTGGATGCGCCGCAACATGGTCTGGCTGAGCATGATGTCGATCTGTGTCGCGTAGAACCCGCTGCCTTCGGCAGTGACTTCCATGGCCGGCATGCTGCTGCCCGCCGTGGTGACCAGCATCTTGAGGTTGGCCTGGTAAATCGGCTGGCGAGTGAAAAGAAAAGCGGTTGCGCCGGCCATGCTCAGGAGGAAGCACACCAAAACGAGCCACTTGCGCTTCAATAGGACCGCTAGATATTCCTTGATATCAACCGATTCGGTCCTGTTGTCCGTTGGGTTTTGATTCAACATCGGGATTCCCAATCTGCCAGCTAATTTTACATCATTTTCGCTTAAAAGCTAAACAATTTTTCCGGCACGATGACCCAGTCCCCGTTCTGCACCGGCACGTCCCTGTCGAAATCCCCTTTTTTCATGATGTCGTCAACATTGACGGAACACTCGTACTTCTTCCCGTTTTCGTCATAGCGGATCAGGCGGACTTTGGCCCCGTTGGCAAAGGCGGCGAAGTTGCCCGCCGCGATGATGACTTTGGTGACCGTAAACGATTCCTCCTTGGGCAGCAGCAATGGCCCGGGCCGATTGACGTTGCCGATCACGTACACGACACCGCCGCCGCCACTGCCGCTGCTGCCGGGCATCGCCTCGATGCTCACTCCCACGGTGGCTGTCTGAAAATAGTCCCGCTCCAGCACTGCGCGGATCTTCTGGGCCAGCTCGTCGGTGGTCAGCCCCAAACAGTTCATCCGGCCGGCCGCCTGAAGCTCCACCATGCCGCTGGGAGGAATGATGTAATCCTTGTCCAAACTGTGATCCTGGTCTACTGACACATGGATCTGCATGCCGGGGGAGATCAGCCGGGTCTTCAGGTTCAAGTCAGCGGCGTTGGTTCCCGTGGCGGAAGATGTCTGAATGGCGAAGCGTTTGACGAATTTCGCGGGGGTCAGATAGGTGACGTTTTCCGACTGGCAGCCAATCGTGGCAACAAGAAGGCACGCCATCGCGGCAATTTTTAACATAGATGTAAAATCATACCGTCCCCTTGGGGCCGGGTCAAGCGACCATCCGAACCGTTTTTCATTGGCAAGCATTGTCACGGCTTCTATAAAAAGGTATTATATACCCAATGTCTTTGACCCAAACTCAGCATCAACAGCTCAGAAACCTCCTCGCCCAGCAAAAATGGGATGAGGCCCAAACCCTCTGGCTCGATCTGGCAGAGCAACTTTCCGACCAGCCCGACCTGCTCCTGCATATGGTCAAGGATTTTGCCGATGCCGGACAGAAGGAGATAGCGGCGGAATTGGCCTCCCTGCTGGCCCCGACCCTCAAATCCTCCGGCAAACAGCACGAATGGCTCTTCGCCTTGAAACTCCAGACCGAGGCCACCCCCAACAATCAGGCGCTGCGTACAGAATTGAACGCGGCCTACCAGCAACTTTACCAGTCTGATCCCCGCTTGAAGACCATCCTGGCCATCTCTGAATTGGAACGCCAGGGCGCCCCGCTGCCCGCCGCAGTCGCCAAGACGGACACGCTGCTGGCCCTGAAGGAGGGCGCTTTCTGCCAGCACAAGAGCTGGGGTTCGGGCCGCGTCAAGACCTTCGACGCCAATCTCAACCGCATCGTGGTCGGGTTCCCCCACAACCCCGCCCACGCCATGCAGCTGGCTTACGCCGCCGACAGCCTGATGCCGGTCAGCGCCGAACACATCGAAGTGCGCAAACTGACCGATTTGAACAGTTTGAAAGAACTGGCCACCCGCAGTCCGCTCGACCTGTTGCGCGTCGTGCTGCACAGCTACAACCGCTCCGTGGCCCCCGACCGTCTCGAAGCCATCCTCTCCGGTTCGGTCATCCCGGCTGCCGATTGGAAGAAATGGTCGGACAACCTGAAGAAACTCGCCAAGCGCGACCCCCATCTTCTCTGGCCTCTCAAGAAGACCGAGCCCATCGTGCTGCGGGACGCGCCCGTCGCCCAGCAGGATGAACTGCTCGAGGCCTTCCACGGCGCACCCAGCCTGACCCAAAAGACGAACACGGCGCGCCAGTTCCTCAAGATCGTCGATGAAATCAGCGACCCGGAATTGATGCTCCAGGAATTCCAGGACGGCCTGCTCGAGTCCATTCGCACAACCAAGGCCGGCTACCAGGCCGAACGCCTCGAAGCCGCCCTGCTCGTCGAGGAATTGCGCTCCCGTCAACGCACTCCGCCCGAAAACACGCCGCCGCTGGTGGCGGAAATCCTGGGCCGGATCGACAATCTGCCCGGCGTGCTGGACGACCTCAGCGCCTCCGCCCAAAAACGGGCCATCGCCGCACTCAAGCTTTCCCAGCCCGACCGGATGCTGAAGACGATCAATTATTTCTCCGCCAAGGTCCTCGACGAACTGGCCGACGTCCTGCCGCAGGCCTCGGAACGCATCGGGCAACTGGTGCAAAACCAAAGCGCCAGCCCCGAGTTGCTCTATTGGATTTGCAAGAACAACGCCGCCAACCAATGGCTCCAGGACCTGCAAGGCCCTCCCCTGGTCCTGGCCGTCTTCGCCGCGCTGGAAGGCACGGGAAAATCGACCAAGCGTCTCCACGAACTGTTGCTGGCCGAGAATTCGCTGCTGGTGGACCTTCTGGCCAAGGCCAACACCGAAACCATTCGCGGCATCGCCCGCCAGCTCATGACCAGTTCCGCCTTTGAGGAACTCGACCGCCGCTCGCTGATGGCGCGCCTGATCAAGGAATACCCGTTCGTGCAGGAGATGGTCGTCACCAAGAGCGTCAAGGAACAACCTCTCGTCGTCTCCTGGGCCAGCTACCACCGGCGCCAGGCCGAACTCGACGAGATCATCCAAAAGAAAATCCCGCAGAACAGCAAGGAAATCGGCGAGGCCCGCAGCTACGGCGATTTGCGCGAGAACTTCGAATTCAAGGCCGCCAAGGACATGCAAAAACTGCTCATGCGCCGCCGCGGCGAACTGGAAGCCTTGCTCTCCCGCGCCCAAGCCACCGATTTCGCGGAAGCCAAGACCGACATCGTCAGCATCGGCACCAGCGTCACCGTCACCGACATCACCGCCAAGCAACAGGTCACCTACCACATCCTCGGCGCGTGGGACAGCGACCCCGCGCGCGGCGTCATCAGCTACCCCGCCGCGCTCGCCCAGGCCCTGCTCAACAAGAAGCCCGGTGACACCGTCGAAGCCGCCGGCGAAAGCGTCCCGCAGAAACTCCGCATCGAACGCATCGAAAAGATCCCCGAGGAAATCCTTAAGGCGCTGTAGCCGTGCCGCTCATGTGACGGGAACCTAAAAACCCCGGCGGCGACGGATCGTTTCCTGGTCGGCGGGTCTGACGGATATTTTTGCGGGCGGCGGCGGTACGGTGTACCCGGCAATCATCTTGTCCAGTGTCTGTATTCGTTCGTCAATCCGCGGGGCATGCTTCGAGTCTGCGAGGTCCTTCCTCAGTTGCTGCATGACCTCCCGCGCGCGCCGGGGATCGTGGAGGGTTTGCTGGTAAAAATCGGCCAGACGGCCCGCCGCCACCACCGCGCTGTCGCCGCCCGGCGCTTTGGCGACCGCCGAAAGCAGTTCCAATTCCGCCAGGCCGGGATCGTGCAGGTGGTCAACGGCCAATTCGGCGATGCGCAGGTGCGCGTAGATGTCGCTTGGATACTGCGCGATTACCACTCGATACTCTTCGACGGCCTCCACATAGCGGCCCTCCTTGACCCGCGCCTCGGCCAGGCTGTACTCCGGCATGATGCGGAAGTTTGAGTCATCGGGCCAATAAATTCCCGCAAAACGACCGGCCACTTTGTTGATCAGCGAACACCCGAACAGCGCCAACAGCAAGAGAGCATAGAGAAGCAACGCGATGATAATCTCAAAGGCCAGGCCGGGGTTCCAGCCATCGCCCCCCTGCATGCCGGCTTCCACCCAATGGAACAACCAGACGCCCGCGCCGATTGCCACCAGCCATCGCACAACATTCAGTATGCGCTTCAGTTGCATGCCTACCGCACTTACCCCCCTACATCAAATTCATTGCCATGGCAACCATCTCGCCGGTGTATTCCGCCAGCCAGATGAGCGTTACTCGTCCAGGTGCAGACTGAAGGAGTCGATCTTGGGCGGGTGGTTCGAGGCAACGGCGGACAGGGCCGGGACCAATTCCTTGCGCGCCCAGAGAGAACTCACGCCGTCCGAGCAGACCAGGCCGAAGGATTCCCACCGCAGGTCTTCGGGTTGCAGCGGTGTCGCGCGCAGTTCGAGGACGATGAAGTCAACGTGCTCGTCGCGCAGCAGCCGGTCCCAGTCCCTGCCTTCCTTGTAAAAGAAATCGTGGTTCATCTCAAACGTGGCGTCGGGATACGTCTCCTCGTACCGCCCGTCCATCGAGACCTTGACGCGCGGCGACAACCGCCACAGCGCGTAGCTGCCCCAGCGAAACGGCACGGCCAGGTTGCCCTGCGCCTGCGCCGCGGCCAGCACGTTCATTTCAGCGGCGGGATAAAACCCCTGCGGCGCCATCGGCCGCAACGACGCTTTCGGCAAAAACTGCGCGACGACGATTGCCGAGGCCAATCCGTAGAAAATGAACACGGCGAGGCCGGGCAGCTTCTTTAACTTCATCGGGAAACCCGCTTCCAGCCACGGGCCGGCGTAGACCAGCGCCGCCAGACCGAAAAACGGGCCGTGCCGCCGATGCCGGCAGGCTTCCAGCGCCGTCAATCCCAGCACGACCAGGCCCACCCAGGACCGGTCCTTCCTGAAACCTTTGGCCGCCGCGACGACGGCGATGACCAGCAGGATGCGAAATCCAAGATACGGGTCCGCTCCCCAGACCGGCATCGGGCCCCATTCCGGGATGCCGGTTCGCGGCAGCGCGAGGGCGGGGACGAGATAGGACCAGAATTGTGTCCCGTAGGGGTTGAGGCAGGTGACGGCCAGGGCCGCGAGCAAGGTGGCGGCCATCGTCACCGCTGCCTGGCGCGTGACCACGGCGGCGATGGCGTAGACGGCGATCACGCCGAGCCCGACGACGAATCCGCCGTGGACGTTGGCCCAGACCAGCATCACCGCCACGATGACGGCGGCCGGCCAGCGGCTGCCGCGCTTGATCAGTTCCAAACAGTAGAGGGTGACGGCAAAGAAGACGAAGCTGAAGACCTGGCTGCGGACGACGGTGATGAACCCGGGCAGCACCGCCAGGCCGGCCGGGATGGCCAGCAACAACAGCACGGGCCAGTTCGTGCCCTTCAACCGCGCCGCCGCGCCGCAGACCAACAGGGCCGTCCAGGCGGCGGCGATTTTGAGGACCATCAGCGCCGAAGGCCCGAACCATTTCAACAACGAATAGAAAATGACGCCCGCGCCCCATTCGTGGTCGGTCCAGGCCGGCAACACCGGGGTAAACGCAAACGTGTCCACCCGGGGCACACCGCCGCTCTTCCAGAAGGTGGCGCCGACGATCAGCCGGGCCCAGAGATCGCCGTCGGCGATGCGGTGGCAGGCCAGAATGATGGCAAACGAGGTGAATCCAAGGACAATCGAAAGGACAATCCACAACCGGTCCGTCCCCGGCGCAGGAAGATCGGCGCTCCCGGCCGGTCCGGGTGACGCTCCGCCCGAAGGCTGGTAGTCCGCCGGTTGATGGGAATCTGGCTGCGGCACGGGCCTGTTTATAACGCGCCGGCCGGCCAAGGCCAGCCTGAAGTTGTCTTGGCGGCAAAAAGCCATTATATATGTCCTCTTCATGCGGATCATTGTGACGGGATTGGTCGGGCAATATGCGTTTGGCGGCGTGGCGTGGGATTACCTGCAATATGTGGAGGGATTCCGCCAACTCGGCCATGAGGTGCTGTATCTTGAAGACACCGAGATGTGGCCGTACGACCCGATCAACGACACCGTCAGCGCTGATTGCACCTATAACGTCACCTATCTGCGCGCCGTGATGGATAAGCTCGGGCTGGGCGACCGCTGGGCCTATCGCAACGCGCCCGACGCCAGTTTTCATGGCCTCACCGAGTCCGAAACAAACCTCTGGTGCGCCGGGGCCGATGTGTTTCTCAACGTGTCCGGTTGCAGCTGGTTGCGCCCGGAATACGCGCGCGTCCCCAAAAAACTCTTCCTCGATTCCGATCCCCTGTTCACCCAGGTGGCGCTGGCCGAGGGCAAACCGGGCGTGGTGGAAAGGATCCGCGCGCACAATTTTCATTTCAGCTTCGGCGAGAACATCGGCCAAAAAGGCTGCCGCGTGCCGGTGGCGGGCCTGCGCTGGCTACCGACGCGCCAGCCTGTCGTGCTGGACTGGTGGCCCGCCCCCAAACAGCCGCCGCGCGATTTTTTCACCACGGTGATGAACTGGGTGTCGTACAAGGACTGCGAATTTGACGGCGAGACCTGGGGACAAAAGGACGTGGAATTTTTGAAGTTCATCGACCTGCCGCAACGCACGCCGCAGCCGTTCGAGATCGCGATGGGCATGGGGCCGGGGATGAAACGGCCCACGGAATTGCTCCGCCAAAAAGGCTGGCGGATTATCGAGCCGGCCGAACATCTGCCCGATCCGTGGACGTACCGCGAGTACCTGGGCGGTTCCCGGGGCGAATGGAGCGTGGCCAAGGAAGGGTACGTCAAATCGCGCAGCGGCTGGTTCAGTTGCCGCAGCGCGTGTTACCTGGCGCTGGGACGGCCCTGCGTGCTGCAGGACACGGGCTGGAGCGACGTGATACCGACGGGCCGCGGGCTGTGCGCGTTCCAGACGATGGACGAAGCCGTGGCGGGCATCGCGCGGATCAATGCCGATTACGCCGCGCACAGCGCCGCGGCGCGGAAACTGGCGGAGGAACTGTTCGATGCGCGCCGGGTGCTGGCCGCGATGCTGGAACGGATCGGTGCATGAGCAAACCCATCGCCATCGTCGCGGGCTACTCCGTGCGTTTCACCCTGGGCGGACATCTGCTGGCGCAACTGCATTTCCTGGCCGGCCTGCAACAGCTCGGCTACGAAGTGATCTTCGCCGAGCATTACGGCTGGGAGAACTCCTGTTACGACCCGGTTACCAACGCCATGACCGACGATCCGACGTTCGGCCTCGGCGAGGTCCGCCGTAATTTCGACCGGATCGGCTTGAAACGCTGGTGCTACGTCGACGCGACGGGCCGCTGGCATGGATTGTCCCGGGAGGAATTCATCGCGCTCTGCCGCCAATCGACGTTGTTGTTGAACCTCGCTTCGCCGACGTGGATGGAAGAGTTTCGCGAATGCCCCACGCGGATCTATCTCGACAGCGATCCGGGGTTCACGCAATTCCGGATGGCCACGGAAGCGCGGGTGTCGCACCCGGGCTATGCCTCGCCCCACGATTACAATTTCCATTTCACGTTCGGCCAACGCATCGGCCGGCCTGATTGCCCGATCCCCACGCACGGCCTGAACTGGCGTCCGACCCGGCAGCCGGTCACCCTGGACCTAGTGCAACCGCGGTTCACACCCGAAGCCGGCCGGTTTACCACAGTGCTGAGCTGGACGGCCTACGGCGCCACCGTTTACCAGGGCCAGGTCTACGGCCAGAAAGACGTGGAACTGCTCAAGTTGCTTGATCTGCCCCAGCGGACCGGGCCGATCTTCGGCATCGCCCTGGCCGGCCCAGGGTCGCCCGCGGCGAAACTGCGCCAGGCCGGCTGGGTGGTGACGGAGGCGTTGCAGGCGACGTGGAACGTGGAAGCGTACCTGGATTACGTCGGACAATCGCGTGGCGAATTCAGCGTCGCCAAGGAAGGCTACGTCAAGACCCGGTGCGGCTGGTTCAGCGAACGCACCGCCACTTATCTGGCCTCGGGAAAACCCGTGATCGTCCAGGACACGGGTTTCAGCGAACTGATTCCCTGCGGCGAAGGAGTGTTTGCCTTCAAGACCGCCGACGACATCATTGCCGCCATCGGGACAATCGAAAAGGATTATCCGCGCCATTGCCGCGCCGCGCGCCGTGTGGCGGAAGAACATTTCGACGCACGCAAAGTGCTCGGCGACATGCTCCGGCAGTGCGACCTGCCCGTGGCGTAGGCCCGCCTAACAAACCGTGCCTGGAGGGTCGCGCTCCAGCGCGACTGTGTTGTTTTGACGGCATCGGCGGCCACGCGGTAGCGTGGCCCTCCACGACCCCGGGATTTACTAAGTGTTCGAAGTCGCCGGGCCAGGCTACTCGGGCTTCACGAATTTCTTCGGGGCGCTGAGCTTTGTCAGCTTCATTTCCTGGGCGGTCACGTCCAGCAGCGCGATGCCCAGGCGCAGCGTGCGATGGGCGCGCAAATGCAGATAGCCCGCCGTGCCGGCCACCAGCAGCCACGCCGACAAGGCCCACCAGGCGTGGGAAGTGACCACCAGGAACAAGGCCACCAACCCGACGATCACCCAGAGCAACACTTTGGCTTGCAGCGTCCACCGCGCCGCCAGGCGGGCGCGCAGCAGCCGTTTATCGCCGCCGTGATTTTCGCAGACAGTGTTGACGACGACTTTGGTGAACCGGTCGCCGTGAATGTTCACATCGTGTTCGTCCCAACCGCTGTCGGCGCTGGCCTGCCATTTGTCGCGTTCCAGCAACTCCAGCAGCTTCTGCAGAAAGGCAATGCGTTCGATGCCGTCCTCGTTCCAATAATTCACCGTGTAAATGCTTGAGGCGTGTTCGTATTGGTGCGCCAGCGCCCGCACGGTCGCGCGCGCGGTGGTGGGCGTCTCCGACCGGCCCAACCGGTGCGCATAGCGCGGCCAGCCGCGCACGATGGGCTGCAGCAGATAGAGCGTCCCGATCAGCGGGCGCGACCAGAGGCGCCGTTGCCAGGGCGGCAGTTCCACGCGCACCGCAGCCACCGCCGCCACACTGAGGCTGGCCAGAAACGTCAGCACCGGCAGCGGCCACAAGGCCGGCCACATCATCGCTAGCAGGACCCCGCCCAGCGTGAACAGCACGTGCCACTCCAGACTTGTCAGCACCGCCAGCACGCCGGCGGGCTCCGGCGTGTACAACGTCTGGAACAGGCCGCTGCCAAAAATGCCGTGATAAATCACGAACCGGCCGAACACTCCCGATGACCGGGTGGGATTGTAAATACGCCCGCGCCAGCGCATGCCGCCGAGATTGTTGAAATATTCCGGGTGCTTGTAGCGCAACAACGCTTCGGCGACGCCGTAGCCGCGCTGTTGTTTGACGTAGGCGGTGATCGTGTTGCGCCGGTAATGCCAGACGAAGCCCGCGTGCGAAAACGCGATCCGCCGGCCCCGCTGCAGCAGCCGCCAGCACACGTCCACGTCGTCGCCCGCCGCGCGGAATTGCGGGTCAAATCCTTCGATCTCCTCCAGCGCCCATTTCCAAAACATCATGTTGCAGCCCGGGATGTGCTCGGCGCTGCGGTCATCCAGCATCACGTGCGCGGGCCCGCCGGGCGAACCGGCCACGGCGCCGGCCACCCAGTTGTCTTCGGGCGGCGGGAAATTGTGGCCGCCGATGGCCGCCGCGTCGGTCTTGAGCAAATCGCCAACCAGATAATAAAGCCAGTCCTCGTCCGCCCGGCAATCGCTGTCGGTGAACGCGATCAGGTCGCCGGTGGCGGCGGCGACGCCCGCGTTGCGCGCCGCGCTCAGGCCCTGGTTGGCCTGGTGGATGGTGCGCACGGTGGGATAATACGAGGCGATCTTGGCCGTGTCGTCCGTCGACCCGTCGTCCACGAGGATGATTTCGTAGTTGGGGTAATTCAGGTGGGTCAGCGAATTCAGGCAGGCCGGCAGTGTGCGTCCGCCGTTGTAACTGGCCACGACGACGCTGACCTTCGGGTAATCGGGCAGCGGGAAATTCGGCGCGCGCTTGTACTGTTCGGCCACCGCGTGATAAGAGCGGCGCGGATTGCGGTCGCGGTCGGTCAATCCAAAATACCAGCTCTCGATCTGGTGGCCGCCGGTGTGCCAGTCGTCCGTGAACGCGAAAATGAACGTGCCGGCCAGTCCCGCGCGAAAGGCGATCTCGATGTGGCCGCTGAGGATCTGCGCCTTGCGTTCCTCGCCTTCCCGCATGGTGTCGATGCCGAACTCGGCCAGCACGAGCGGTTTATCGCCCGCGATGCTCTGCAAGCGGTCGAGGTAATTTGAGAATGGACGCGGGTCGTGGAGGTAGACGTTGAAGCTGATAAAATCCAGGCTGCTGGGGCGCAAAAATTCCGTGGGCGGGAAATTGACGAACGTTACCAGCCGTTGCGGGTCGATGCGTTTGACGATCGAGGCCAGCTCGTCAATGAACGCCTCGATGCGCCGCGCGCCGTACCAGCGCGCGATGTCCGGCGGGATCTCGTTGGCCAACGTGATCGCGAACACGGCGGGATGGCCCGCCAGCGCCTCGGCCGTCCGGCGCGTCGTTTCCCGGGCGAGTTCCATCGTCTCGGTGTCTTCGAGGAAACAGGTGTGCTTCGGCCAGTAATAGTCCACCAACACTTTGAGGCCGCGCTCCTGCGCCAAATCCAGGAACCAGCGCGGGGGAACATGATAAACCCGGACGCAGTTGGCGTTGAGCTGGGTCATCAGGGCGAAATCGCGTTCCACCTGTTCCGGCCGGGGGAACGTGCAGCCCGACGCATCCGGCTTGAACGGCCCGTAGGTGACGCCCTTGGGATGAAACTTCTGCGCGCCGATCCGGAAAAACTTCCCGTCCGTCAGCACGCGCTCGGCGGGCAGCGCCACAGGCCGGGCCACGCCGGCAGGGCTGCCGTCGCGGACCGTTTTTCCCAGAGCAACAGGAACTGGCGCTTCTATTGTTTGGAATCCTGACACTACTTCCTCGTGTACGAGAATGGACTCTCGGCTAGGAACGTCAGGCCCGGTTGTAACAAGAAATGGACGCATCGTCAATCCAAGCGGCGCCTCTACACCCCGAGAGGCCCGCGTGCTTGGATAGACGTTGTGAAGGTGGGGTTATTCAGCCTTTTCGGTCTTGTGCGCAGCTTGCGATTCGGCAACTACTTTTTGCGCGATATGCTGCGGAACCTGTTCGTAATGAGAGAATTCCATCTCAAAACTACCTCGTCCACCCGTCATTGAACGAAGCTCGCTCGCATACTTAAATATCTCTGCCTGTGGCACTTGAGCCTTTATAGACTGCAAGCCATCGGCGGGTTCAACTGTCAGAATGCGGCCTCGCCTGTGATTGAGGTCACCGGTAATATCGCCCATGTATTGATCTGGTACATAGACAGTTATGTTCATGACAGGTTCGAGCAATGCCGGACGAGCCTTGGCCATGGCGTCTTTGAAAGCGTGCAATCCGGCTATCTTGAAACTGATTTCGCTGGAATCGACATCGTGGTAGGAGCCGTCATAGGCGATTACACGGACATCGACGACAGGGTAATGGGCCATCACGCCGGCTAGTAGACCTTCGAGGCAGCCCTTCTCGACGGCCGGGATGAAATTGCGCGGGATCGCGCCGCCGACGATCTCGTCGACGAATTCAAAGCCCTTGCCGCGTTCCATCGGCTCGACTTTGACGTAGGCTTCGCCGTACTGGCCGCGGCCGCCCGATTGTTTCTTGTGTTTGTAATGGCCATCGCCGCGGCCGGTGATCGTTTCCTTGTAATCGACTTTCGGCGTGCTGAGATCGACGTTGACCCCCAGCTTGCGTTTCATATTCTCGACCACGACCGCCAGGTGCATGTCGCCCATGCCGGCGATGACCAGTTCTTTCGTGTTCGGATTGCGTTCCATGTGAAACGTCGGGTCTTCCTCGATCAACCGGTGCAACGCGAGGCTGATTTTCTCCTCGTCCTTCTGCGTATGCGGATGCACCGCGAAACTCATCACGGGTTTCGGGAACCGGATGGGCGGGAACTCCACGCGATGGGCGGGATCGCAGAGGGTATTATTGATGTGCGTGTCCTTGAGCTTGGCCAGCGCGACGATTTCGCCCGGCCCGGCTTCGGCGACGATGGTTTGCGTCTTGCCCTGCAGGCGCAGCAATTGCGGGATCCGTTCCTTGCCACCCCGGGTCGCGTTCACCACGTCCATGTCGGGCCGCAAGGTGCCCGAACAAACCCGCACATACGCCAGATGCCCCGCGTAGGGATCGATTGTCGCCTTGAACACGAACCCGCTGAACGGCGCGTTCGCTTTCGGCTCGACCTTTTCGCCATCCGCCGTCAGGACAGGCCCGCGGTCCGCCGGCGACGGCAGGAGCGCGCCGACGCCTTCGAGGAGCTGGCGCAACCCGATTTCCTTCTCGGCGCAGCCGCAATAAATCGGCACCGTCGCCCCGCGCGCCACGCCGACATGGGTGCCTTTGGTGATTTCCTCCACCGTGAGCTTTTGGCCGGAGAGATATTCCTCCAGCAATTTATCGTCCTGCTCCGCGGCCGCTTCCTCCAGGCTGTCGTGGCAGCTTTTAAACTGGTCGCGCAACTCCGCCGGCACCTCGGCCTCGGGGGTGGTGCGCAGGTTCAGCACCTTGCTGAACCCGGTTTCCTTGCCGACGGGCAGTTCGAAGGGGATGCAGTTTTTGCCGAAGGCCGCGCGGATCTGCTCCACGCACCGGAAAAAATCGCTGTGCTCGCGGTCGAGCTTGCTGACGAACACCAGGCGCGGTTTCTGCATTTCATCCAGCAACCGCCAGATGCGCCGCGTCCCGATCTCGACGCCGCCCGCACCGTCGACCACCACAATCGCCGCGTCGGCCGCCCGGATGGCCGCGATTGTCTCGCCGTAAAAATCCGCCACGCCGGGCGTGTCGAGCAGTTGGATCAGATAGCCCTGGTACTGGCAGTGCAACGTCTTTGCATGGATGGTGATCTTGCGTTCGATCTCGTCGGGCAGGCAATCGGCCACGCTGGTGCCGCTGGCGACGCGTCCGTGCGCGGACACGACCTTGGCCATGAACAACGCGCCATCAATCAGGGAAGTTTTGCCGCTGGCCACATGGCCGACGACGGCGACAGTGCGGACCTTCGAGGTATCGACAGGCATAAGAGAATCTCCGGAATCAACTCCCGTTTCGGACACTCGTCCGCCCGCCCATTGCGGGCTCGGGCGAATCTTCCCAGAAAGCGGAAGTGAATCAAGTAAAAAGGCCGGCGAAGCCAGGGAAATTTTCTGTTTGACGTGGTGTGCAAATTGTCTTAAACCCCGTCTTGCAACCAACGGAAGAACTCGAACCCAGGAGGAGAAGCATTACATGAGCAGACACTTATTGCGCACCATGGCCGTTGCCGGCGTTGCCGCCGTGGCATTGGCCTGCGCGCTGCCCGCGCGCGCCCAAAGCAACGCCACGCCCCCGGCCGCCACGCCGCCCGCCGCACCCGCGGAGAAGACGGAGAAACCCAAGCGCCACCTGTTCACCGGACTCATCGAGTCCATCGACACCAAGGCCAACACGGTGTCGGTGAAACACAAGGAAGACGTCAAGATCTTCTCCATCAGCGATGCCACCAAGTACAGCACCGAGGACAAGAAGGACGCTGCTCTCGCCGATTTCAAGGTTGGTGAGAAGGTGACAGTCCACTACGTGGAGGAGAACGGCGTGTTGGTCGCGCACAGGATCACGACCCCCAAGAAAGCGAAGGCGGACTAGGGAAAAGCGCGGCGCATCAATCTGACAACCGTTCAAACAGGGAATCCTTCAGTGGATTCCCTGTTTGCTTTTCAGGCGGCGGGCCGCAGATACCGGCCGACGCCGGCCTCGAAGCCTTCCTGTTGCAGGGAGAAATCGCGTTGGGCGGGCAGGGGATCGCCCGCGTTGTCTTCCTGGCTCATGGTGACCTTGTCCCGATTGAACGGGGGATTGGCCAGCAGTTTCTCAAAGATGGCCGCTTCGAGACGCGCGACCGGCAGCGGCAGATGCAGCTTGATCCGGCGCATGCCCTGCAGCTTCATCAGTTTGTCGTAAAGGTCATTCCAGGAAAACGCTTCCGGCCCGCATAAGTCGTAGGTCTTGCCGATGGCCTCGTCGTTCTTGATCGCCCCGACGAAACAACGGGCGACGGTCTCGATGGACACCGGCTGGATCTTCGCGTTGCCGCTGCCGAAGACAGGCACGAACGGCAGCTGCCGCATCAGTTTCGCCAGCACATTGATCGAGATATCGCGCGGGCCATAGATCATGGAGGGACGGAAAATGGTCCAGGCCAGGCCGCTCTTGCGCACGGCTTCTTCCGCCGCCCACTTGGTTTGATGGTACCGGCTGCGGGCCTCGGGCCGTGTGCCGAGCGCACTCATGTGGATGAACCGTTTCACGCCGGCCTTCTTCGCCGCCTCCAGCACATTGACCGTCGCGTCCACGTGGACGCGCTGGAAGGTGTTCTCCCGCCATTCATTAATGATGCCCACCAGATGGATCACACACTGCACGCCCGCCATCGATCCCTCCAGCGACGGCGCGTACAGCACATTGCCGTGAAACAGTTCCACGCCGTACCCGTCCACCAATCCCTGTCCGTGCCGAGGATCGCGCACGATCGCGCGCACCGCATGCCCTTCGGCGCGCGCCTGTTTCACGATCTCCTCTCCCACAAATCCCGTCGCTCCGGTAATCGCAATCATCAGTCCCTCTTAATTCACTTGCCGCTCAAATTCAACCCGCCCGCCTACCAGCGTCTTCATGACCTCGAACGCGGGCGAAACGATCACAATGTCCGCGTCCTTGCGCGGCTCCAGGCTTCCCTTATGACCACCCAGCCCCAGCGCGCGCGCCGGGTTCAAACTCGCCATCCGCACGGCGTCCACCAACGACACGCCGGCTGTCTCCACCACATTCTTCACCATCTGGACCATCGTTGAAACGCTGCCGGCCATCGCGTCTTCGCCGGCCAGCATCCCCACCCCGTCGCGCACCACCGCACGCGCCTCTCCGACGAGAAACTCCTTTCCCTCGGCCAGTCCGGCTCCGGCAATCGCGTCGGTAATCAGGCAAATCCTGTCCACCCCTTTGGCGCGCACGGCCAGTTTCATCAACCCGGGATGCACGTGTTTGCCGTCGGCGATCATTTCCACCATCACCCGGTCGTCCGCCAGAAAAACCTCCAGCGCCCCCGGCAGCCGGAACGCGCCCGCCTTGGACGCCGACGACATGCAGTTGAACAGGTGCGTCGCCTGGCACAACCCGCGGTCAACCGCCGCCGCCGCCTGTTCCCAACTGGCCGCCGTGTGTCCGCCGCTGGGGATCATCTCGCGCTCCAGCAGCGCATCGATCAGCTCCAGCGCCCCGGGCAATTCAGGAGCCAGTGTCATCTGCGTCACCAGCCCGTCGCGCTCCAGCCAGCCGGTGTACTCGGCAGGATCGGGATTGCGAATGAACGCGGGCGATTGCGCCCCGCATTTTTCCCGGGCAATGTACGGGCCCTCCACGTGCGCGCCCAAAATCTGCGCCCCGCCGAAGTCGTGGCCCATCGCGGCCGCAATCGCGTCGAGCGTGGCGCTGATATTTTCCGGCGCAGCCGTGACGGTGGTCAGCGTCATCGCCGTCGTGCCGCCGCTGGCGTGGAATTTCGCGATCTGCGCCAGCGCTTCCACGCTGGCCTCCATCGTGTCCCGGCCCATCGCGCCGTGCACGTGCAGATCGACAAATCCCGGCGCGACAAAACCGCCCGCCGCATCGATCACCCGCGCGTCCTCGGGCCAGAGCACCTGCGCCGTCGGCGCGATTTGCTTGATGGCCGCCCCTTCGATGACGACGCAATGCTGTTCCAAAATCGCGCGCGGTCCGACGACCCGTCCGTTGATGATCACCACCATGAAGGGAAGTATTACTGGCGGTCTGGAACGACACAAGCACGAATCACTTGAGCCAGGGAACGACCGTGCAGTCTTGCCGCGTGATGTGCAGGACCACCGCGCCCGTCTCGTCGGTGCGATACAGCGCGATCTTGCGCCGTTGCAGGCGTTCCGCCAGATCAGGCTGCAAATAGCGGTCACTGCGCGTGTTGACCGCTTGCACAACGGTCCCGGGCCGGACGACATCCAGAAAACGATCGGTGCAGGAGGGCTCTTTGCCGGGACGGCCTTTGATGATGATCCGGGCGCGCAAATTCTCCCCGCTGCCGAGCAGCCGGTCCTCGACAGTCGCGCCTGCGTCCGACAGCAATAGCAGCCGCGTGGGGCCGTATTCGAGCAACAGCACCAGCGAATTGTCATCGCTGCGGTCCGCTGTCGCGTCGCGCGGTGGATTCAGCACGCGCACCCTGAGCCGGTGGCCCAGCATGATCTCATCACCTGCCCGGACCATGCGCGTGGGGATCCGCTCGTCGCGCAAAGCTTCCTGCCACGGGGAATAAAATTTCGACCGGGCCGGCACGCCGCTTTCAATGGCCTGTGCCGCCGGGACCTCCCGGGCCACCATTATTAATCCACCGGCGTGCGCTTCATCGCCTCGCGTCAGCACCAAGGCCGCTAGCGAATTGACCCCTTGGGCGCGCAGGAATGGCAGAACAAGGCGTTGTCCGCCCCACTGGCCGCCTCCGTCGATCAGCCAGCCGCCCTCTCCGTGAACTTTCAGGAACACCGACATGCCATCATTCAAATCCAGCACCGTGACGTCCACCGCGTCGCCCGGCCACGCCATGACCAGAGCGGCCACGCCCAAAGCAAACACGGTGACGGCGGCGATCAAACACCGCCTCGGCCACGTCATCCGCTGATTAATCAACACGAGGCCGATGCCATAGTAGCCGGCAATGGCCCATCCGGGTGGCGCCGGGACGAACCAATGGCCGTACGGGATTCGCCCCAGCCACTCGACGCCGCACAGCAGTATCTTCAGTGGAACCAGCGCGGCGTTGTTCAACGTCAGCGTCAGCCAGGGCCATACGCCGCACGCCAGCGCCGCCGTCACTCCCAGGGCGACCACGATACTGAGCAGCGGGATCACCAGCAGATTCGCCAGGATGCCGATGGGTGTAAATAAATGGAAATCGGCCGCCAATAAGGGAAGCAACCCCACCCAGGCCGCCACCGAAAAGCTGAACAGCCGCATGCCCCACACCATCGCCCTTTCCATCCCCTGCTGCCAGGGCGAGAGGGACTGGCGTGGCAGAAATGGATCGTGTGCGACAAGTGGGACCAATTTCGCTTCCAGACGCGGCGTCAGCACCACAAGGGCTGTCACCACCGTAAACGAGAGAATGAACCCGCTGTCAAACAACTGCATCGGCGCCGCCACGAGGATGATCAATGCCGCCGCGGCCAGATTGTTCAGCGAATCAGCCGGACGCACCAACATCCAGCCGACCAGCCAGACCGAGACCATCACCAGCGCTCGCACTTCGCCCGGATGGGCTCCCGTGGCGAACACATAGATCACCAGCAGCGGGATCACCACCAGCCCGCGCCAGCGGCGCGGAAACCGCACGGTGTGCAGCAGCAGGATAACAATCCCCGCGACCAATCCGACGTGCAGGCCGTTGACCGAAAACACGTGGAACACGCCCGTGCTTTGAAAATCCCGGGACGTGTCGGAGGGAATCTCGGAGCGTTCGCCGATCACCATCCCCGCCAGCACACCGGCTGACTGCGGGTCGTCCTCGAGACCGAGACGCAGCGCCCGTTCCAGTTTTTCGCGCAGCCGCAGCGACAAGGCGATGACGGGATTACCCCGGCCGCGCGCGATGAGGACGCAGGAATCCGACGGTCGAATCGTTCCCGTGAATGCAATGCCCTGGCGCGCGAGCCAGCCACGCCAGTCGAACTGCCCCGGATTGCCAGGCGGCGGCGGCACCCGCAGCAGGGTCGAACATTCGATCACGTCCCCGTACCGCAGCGGCTCCTGGTCGCGCCCCTCGCCGACGGACATCCACACGATGCCATCGGCGGGTTGCCACGGCCCGGTTTGCGTCAACGCCGACACCCACAACTTGAAACTGTGCCGGTCGCCCTGCGATGCGCCAGCCTCCGCCTTCTCCTCCGGCCGATAACCGGGATCAGTGATGATCGTGCCCCGCACAACGGCGTTCTGGTCGCGCAACCCGAGGACCTGGCTGATGGAACCGGGCGCCGCCGGGGCCAGCGCGTGACGGCAGGCCAGCATCCCGGCCGCCAGGACGAGCGCGAGTAGGACAGCCTGTGAGAGCGTGGTGCGATACAGAAGGAAGAAAGCGCCGAGCAGCGTCAGGACGAGGGCGCACAACAACGGCGTCGGCCACGCCAGCGGCGAACCGAGCCAGATACCGGACGCGTAAACGACCATTAGGCCGACGAGCGGCCGCTTCATGGATTCAGCGCGTGATGATTTCCGATCCGCACGGCGTGGCGGATCGCCCGGGTAATGAATCGTTTGGCGCGATGGACTGATTCCACAAGACTGCGGCCGAGCGCGAGGTTGGCCGTGATGGCCGCGGAGAACGCGCACCCGGTGCCGTGGGTCTTGAGGCACGGCAAAAACGACGCGCCGAACTCATGAAACTCCCGTCCGTCAAACAACACGTCCACCGCGCGCCCTTTTTCCGGCAAATGCCCGCCTTTCACCAGAAACGGCACGCCGTACTTTTCCATCAACGCCCGCGCCGACTCCCGCAACTCGGCCCGGGTGCGGATCGCGCGGTGCGCGAGCACTTCGGCCTCGTACAGGTTGGGGGTGACAACGGCGGCCAGCGGAAACAGGTCCCTGGTCAACGCGGCCAGAGCGTCCTTCTTCAACAACAACGCGCCGCTGCCGGCCACCATGACGGGATCGACGACGAGCCGCCGGACCTTTCGCCTGTAAAAAACGTCCGCGACCGTTTCGACAATGGCGGCGGTGTAGAGCATCCCGGTCTTCGCCGCGCCCACCGGGAACGCTTCGAGCACGCGTTCCATTTGTTCGCCGACAAGGCGCGGGTCGAGAGGCCGCACGGAGCTGATGCGGCGGGGATTTTGGGCGGTGACGCAGGCGATCGCGCTGGCGCCAAACACACCGAGCGCGTGGAAGGTTTTCAAGTCCGCCTGGATGCCCGCCCCGCCGCCGCTGTCCGATCCGGCGACAGTCAGCGCCACGCGCATGGGGTTACTGGCCGTCCGCGTCACCGGTTGTTCCGTGCGTTACTGCGATGCCGTTGCCGGCTGGTTTGTCTGGACCGCCGCATCCACGTCCACCTTGATCCGCTTGACCTCGGCCAGGCCGCGCTCGTTGGTGTGGTAGGCCAGTTTGATATGGTCGCCGACCCGCAGCTTGTCCATCGAAAGTTTTTCCTTCCCGCGATAGACGTAGGTGTGGAGCGTCCATAAAAACTCGCGCGGGCCATCGGGCGTGTCGAGCAGGAACAGCTGGCTGTTGCGATCGATCTGCAGGATCGCCCCCTTGGCGAACGGGGAGATTTTGGCGGGCGGCTTCTGGCCGCCGGGGTCGGCGTCCGTGGTAGCCGGCGGCGCCGGAGTTGCCTCCTGGGCGCGCAGGCCCGGCGCAAGCAGGGTCGCGAAGGCAACAAGGGCCGATACGGCAAGCGCGATGATGGGCGCTGATTTCATGGGCAAGGACCTCGCTGACGGTTAGCCGGCCGCAACACCCGGCGATGGCGGCGGTCCGGGCGGTTTGGCGGCGGCGCCCACCGCATTGGTCGATTGTTTTTGGCCGGGTGGAATGGGGACGGCCGAGCCGAAGGTGCGCGGCGGTGCGATCATCTGCGGGACCTGCCGCAGGACGCCGTTGCCGGACGTGGCGTCGATCTCGAAGACCAGCGTCGTGTTGCCGACCTGGATTTTGTCGCCCGTGGCCAGGTTGCATTCGAACACGCGCGCGCCGTTGCGATACGTGCCGTTGGTGGAACCGAGGTCTTTGAGGATAAACTGGCTGTTGGTGTAACTGATCCCGCAGTGGACGCGGGAAATGAATGAGTCGCGCACCTGGAGCTCGGACTCCGCCAGGCGTCCGACGATGAGCGGCTTGGTCCCGAACGAGAGGGATTTCTCCGTCCCGTCCGGCCGTTTATGGATGAGCGAGGGCATGCTCTTCAATCAACTCACACAGCGCGTCCCGTTGCGCGGCGAACTCGGCGTCCGTCAGCACCGGTGTGACCTCGGCCGTGATCGGTCGTTCCAATTGGACCCAGCTTTTGCAGCCACCGTAACTCTCGCGCAACGCGAACCGCTGAGGTGACGCGAGACGATACACGCGTGTGATCAAGGCGTGCAAGCCTGGTTCGCGGCCAAATTCAAATCGCTGCCGCAAGACGTGTTCACCCCAGATGTGTCGTCCCTGCAATCGCCTGAGAACGTCGAGATCGGTGATGTGCAGCACGGGATCGGCCACGGCCAGAAATTCAATGTCCACCGCGTCTGGCGCCAGGCGGGAAGCGATTTCGCCCAGGACGGGCCGTTTGGACGGGATGATGGAGCGTTCGGCTTCGTGGTACTGGGTGGGGAACAGCCAGAACCGGGCATGATCGGCGTGGAACGCGCCGCGTTCCTCCCGGATGCCGCCTTTGCGAAGAATGAGGAGTTGCTCGCCGTGACCCAGGGCGTCGACGACCACGGCCCACTCCTTGAACGCGATGTCGAGACTCGCCTGCATGTGCACCGTCTCTATGTAACGCATTTGATTTGCCCTGTCCATCCAAAATCAGGCTGCTTGACAGCGCGAGGCGGCGGCTGTTACTAAGGGTGGCGTAGACGACGGGCAACCGACAACGAACAAAGGATCGCACGATGAAGAACGGTTTATCCGCAGTGAAGCTGGCCTTGCTGGCCTTCCTGGTCATTGGCATGCTCGACACCATTTCCTGCTCCCAGTCCACCCCTGTGGCGCCCGCTACGCCGGCGCCGGCGGCCGCGGCTTCCGAGGTGGGACGGTTCCAGGTGATCGTCACGACGGAAGGTGAACGGGGCTCGGTGCTCTTCCTGGTGGACACCAGGGAAGGCAGCACGTGGATTTATCGGCCGCCCCAAGGCCCGCTGTTCAACGGTTTCTGGAGTGATATTCCCCGGGTGACCAATCCCGCCGAGACCTGGCAACAGGCGTTTCAGCAGATGATGGCCCCCCGCGCAGCCGGCACGCAGCCGGCGGCAGCCGCGCCGGCTCCGGCCGCCGCGCCGAGTGCGACGCACTAATTCTGACGGACCGGAGAACAATGTCACCGCGCGCGCCGCTCAACTTGAGCGGCGCGTTGCTTTAGGCTATATAGACAACGCAGGTGCTTATGAAATACCGCCTTCTCCCCAACACCCCGCTCAAACTGTCGGAAGTCGGTTTTGGTGTCTGGACCGTCGGCACAAAAATGTGGGGCGTGCCGGACCACGATTACGACACCGGCGTGCGGCTGTTGCAACGGGCCCTTGATCTGGGAATCAATTTCTTCGACACGGCGGACGTGTACGGCGACGGCAAGGGCGAAGTGCTGTTGGCCCAGGCGTTTGCAGGGCGGCGCGACAAGATCGTCATTGCCACCAAATTTGGCTACGACTTTTACAATCATCCCGGGGTCCAGCCCGGCCAGCGCGAACGTCCTCAGAATTGGTCGCCGGAATTCGTCCGCCTGGCCTGCGAGCGGAGTTTGCAGCGGCTTAAGACCGACCGCATCGATTTTTATCAGCTCCACAATCCGCGCCTGGACGCCATCCGCAACGACGCGTTGTTCGACACGCTGCAGAAGCTGCGCGACGAGGGCAAGATCCTGTCCTACGGCGCCACGCTGGGCCCGGCGATCGACAAACGCCAGGTCGACGAGGGCCTGGCCCTCATCCAGGAACGCGGGGCGCACGCGCAAATCATCTACAATCTGTTCGAGCAAATGATCGGCGAACCGCTGTTTCCCGTCGCGCGCCGGCAGGGCGTGGCGGTATTCACGCGCGTCCCCCATTGCTCGGGGCTGCTGGAGGGAGCTTTTTCGGAACGGACACAGTTCAGCAAGGACGACCACCGCAATTTCCGTGTCGCCGACGACAAGAAGCGCAAGGCATGGTTGTTGGATGGGTTGAAGAAGGTGGAAATGCTGGGGTTCCTGACCAGCGGGACGGGACGCACGCTCGGGCAAGCGGCCATCAAGTTCATCCTGGCCGAGCCCAGCATTGTGTCCGTGCTGCCGAACATCTACAACGACCAGCAGTTGACGGAGTTTGCCGCCGCGGCGGACACCCCCGACCTGACCCGCGAGGAATTGGCGCGCATCGAAGAATTGCGACGAACAAATTTTGGGCTGGTCGATCCCGCCAAGACCGAGCCGGTCGCGACCCCCTGATAATCCGGGGCGGACAACAGCCGGCGGAGGATGAGACCCGCCGTTAGTGGGTGTGCTTCTTCAGGAAACGCCCGATCTCTTTTTTGGCGTCTTCCACCAGCGGATCGCCGTGGGCAAACGTCGCGATCTTGAAACTGAGGTCCAGCAATTTTCGCAGTGACTGCAGCGCTTCCTTCTTGTTTTCGAGGTACTCCTCGGGCAGCAAGGAAAGTCCTTTGCCGGGGGCATTCAACAACGCGTCACCCATCAACAGGATGCCGCCGCTCTGCTTGGTGTAGAAGGCCACACCCCCGGCCGCCGTGCCCGGCAAGGGAATGACTTTGACGCCGCCCGGCATCTTTTCCCCGTCCATCACCAGCACGTCGATCTTGGTGTCGCAATCGGCCTTCGCCTTTTCGTGCGCGTAAATTTGGATCCCGTACTGTTTGCGAAACCAGTCGGCGTCCCGGTCGTGGTGGGCATTGGTCAGGAAGACCGCCAGCGGTTCGCCGAGGGCCTCCAGTTTCTTGATCACAGCGGGTTCCGCTTTCATCGGGTCGATGAAGACAACGCCCTCGGGGGTCTTCAGGGCGTAACTGTCGAAATCGACTTTCCACTGCGGATGGAAACTGGACCAGCCGTACAACGTCTTCGTAATCTCGTTTAAATGCGTCGCCGGTGTCATGGCTGATGATTACCCTTAGGAAACCAATGAGACGGCGCGCAGTGTAGCGCGAAGACGGCGGCCTTGGCAAGCTGCGCCTTGCGAAGGCCTACGGCTTCGCGGGAGCGGCCGCCGCTTGCTCGTCCAGCGCGGGCGCCGTGATGCAAACAACGTCCCCCATCACCTGGCATTGGCAACTGAGCCGGTAGTGGGCGGGCTTGCCCTTGAGCTTGAATTGCTCGCGCATGGTCCGGGGAGAGCAGTGCTCCAGGCCTTCGACGATTTCCATAACGCAGGTGCCGCACAGCCCGTTGCCGTGGCAATTGGCCAGCTGGTCGAGCCCCTTGTACACCGGCACATCGTGCAGCAACGCGACCTTGCGGAGGTTGGCATACTGGCCGCAATCGACTTTCTTGCCCGCGTTCAAAAACTCAATCGTTGGCATGGTTTCCTTTTCCGTGCGTTTTCCGCGACTGTGTATACGAAAAACCCCAGGGGTTTGCAACGATCTCGTGGCCCGTACTCCGCGGCTCCCTCACCCCGGTCTCACCAGTCCCCGCTCCCGGGCTTTTTGAAAGATGAGGCAAAACGACGGCGCACACTGGCCGGGACGGTTTTCCACCAGGTCCAGAACGGCATCGACGCCGAGGAATTCCCCCCGCTCGATCTCGGACGGATTGATCAGGGGATGATAATCCCCCTGAAAACTGTAGACCCAGACGAATTCCTGGCCGGTTTGCGGGCAGGCGTCGATCTTGAAATGTTTGTGGAGGCTTTTCGCCGGCACGGTGAGGCCCAGTTCCTCCTGCACCTCGCGGACGGCGCAGTCGTCGTACTGTTCACCGCTGTCCACGTGCCCGGATGCGCTGGAATCGTAACGGCCGGGGAACGTGTCCTTGGAAGCCGCCCGCTTCTGGATGAAAAGCCGGCCTGCCGGATCGAACAAGAAGATGTGAACGGCCCGATGCTTGAGCCCCTGGCGATGGACTTGTTCGCGAGGGGCTTGTCCAATCACCTCATCGCGCTCGTTGACGACGTCGAAAATCTCCTCGGTCATCGGCCTCTCCGCTCCCAAAAAGAAGGGCCCCCCAAAACGTCGGGGGGCCCTCTGTTAAGTCTGTTCCAATCTTCGATTAGAACTTGACGTCGAGTTCTCCGCGAACTTCCTCCGCCACGGCCCGGAATTCCGCGGGCGCGCCTGAGTCTGTGCCATAGGCAGTGCCGGGGACGAACGCACCGTAGACGAGTTGAAGGCGGACGTCCTTGCTATAGTCATAGCCGACGATTCCGTCGAGTTCCCAACCGAGATCAGACTTGGATCCCGAAGTCGCTCCGATCCCGCCGAAGTCCACGTTCCCATTGCTGCCTGCCAGACTGTCCTTATCGGTCTTCATGTAGTAGTAGGCCTGCAACGACAGGGTCGTGTTCTCATAGGGCTTAACGGAAGCGCCCAGGTTGAAGATGTTGATGTTCGACAGCGAGGGGCAGAACAGATAGCCGTTATAGCCTTCCACGTAGTCAAACCATGGACGGAACGAGCCGTTTCCGTTCGGGCCGCCGCCGGTGGCGTAGATGTAGTTGGCGTTAAACGCCGGTGACCACTGCGTGTCCTTCAACGTGAAGCGACCGCCAACGTTGATCAAGCCCGCGCTGATGTTCTTATCAGCAGCAACGGAACCGTCCGCGCCGCCTTCATAAGTGCCTTCCGCCCAGATCTGTAAGCCGCTGACCGGCGCCAGATCGGTACGCGCACCGATGATCCAGGGCGAGGCCGTTGTTCCGCCTGCCGGAGGAACGGGCGAGCCAGTAAACCCGCCGCTGCTGGCCTGTGACAACCAGCCCACATAGCCTTCAACATTCTTGAGGACAGAGTCGGTTAACTCATAGCGCGCATTGATGAACAGCATATCCGCGCTATTGGAGGGACGGGTAGGAGAGGAGCCAAATGTCTGGCCGTTTGCAATTTCTGCCCCGACGATGTCAATCGTCAGTGGATAGTAATCCAGCACCAACCGGGCTGCATCATAGTTGTACTCTTGCTCGGCGCTGCTGAGGATCAAACCATGACCATAGTTGAGGTACTGACGCCCGACCTTCAATGTTGCCGGTGTGTAGAACACCTCGTTGAGCTGGACGTAGGCTTCGGTCACGCCCAGATCCCAGCGGCGATTGATGGCATCACTTGACGATCCACTGCCGGTGCCTGCGCCCGAATTGCTGGTGGTCTGATTCGGGCTGCCCCAAAGACCTTCAGCCTTGAGCGTCACCACCACGAGCACGTGGTCTTCCAAGTCGGCTTCCACGGATACCCTTGTGCGCTGCGAGATAAACGCCGCATTTCCCGCTTGGTCACCCGCACCGTCAAGACCCGCACTGTCCAGAAAATAACCGCGAATGCGGATATCACCGCTCAAGCGGATATTCTGAACATCGGCGTAAGTCTTACTGGTCAGTCCCCCCAGGGCTACCAGCGCAACTACTAGCCATAGTTTCTTCACTGCGTCCTCCTTTGTTCGCTTTGCTGATTTTATGTACGACTTCTTGGAGCAACGCCTCACCCGCTCCAAACTGTAACTAGACCCCTTGCCCAATTCCAAGGCGGTCTTTAGTAAATCCCGTACAGCTTACCACGTCACAAAATGCATCAAACGACTCGACGATCCGAACTTCAACTCAGGGTCCACCCCCTTTCGTTTGTGACCGTCTGTCTGCCGTCTTGGGGAACCCTCCATCGCCCACCCCCCTCGGCAGGGCTCTTTCGAGTTGCGCGCAGTATCAAACCATCATTGAAAAGAGTCAAGCACGAAAATTCGTTTTTCTGGAACAGCTAAGAGGCTTTCCTACAACACGTTAGCGCAATGTTCCCGTTGTGGAAATCGGAGCGTTGGAGATCAGCGGCGGCAATTGGGTTTGCGGTTGTGAGGCGGTTAAGGGAGCTTCGGCCGGTTGTCTTGACAACACCGCGTACCGAACAACCGCCTCAATTTGCCAGGGGGAATTCTGAACCGCAGGCATCAATTCTTCATAGAGCTGACGGGCTTCCTTGGTCTGTCCCAAAAGCTCCGCGCATCTCGCCGCGCCCATCCGGGCCGCCATGGCGGCATAACCGCCGGGATGCCCCGTCGCCAGTTGCATGTATTGGTCTTTGGCGGCTTGCAGGTTTCCCTGCGCCTCCTGTACCGCCGCCAGCCCCAACGAGGCCGTCTCCAGCAAAGGATGCTGCGGAAAGGCTACCTGAAACTGATGATACACGTCCGCCGCTTCCGCAAACTTCCCACTCCTAAAATCAAGGTCGGCCAGGCGAATCATGGCCGACGCGGCAGCCTGTTGTCCGGGATAGTCCCGAATGATCCCCTGCAGGGCGCTGGCATCGCCGGCCACCGCCAGCCGGCTCGCGGCCTCGTCGGCCTGCTGTGCCTTCTGCCGCTGCCACACCAAAACGACCACCCCGATGGCCGCAAGGGCTATGGCAGCCCAGATGATCTTCTGGCCGTGCTGCTCCCAAAACACGTCGGGTTCGAATTGTTCAAGAAAGCTGTTTTCCGATTTCTCGTTAGTTGCCAAGGTTTCTCCCTGAAAAGGCAGGCATTCTGGATGAAATTCAGGAAAAGGCAAGCCGTAATCTGCCTGTTCACCGTCTTCGCCGCATTCTCCACTCCCGCAAGAGCAGGCCAAAGAAAGCCATGTCCTCCACCAAATATCGACGCCACATTCTACCGGGCTCCTGGGCCAATCGGTACGACCATTCCAACCCGCACCGCTGCATCCACCTTGGTGCCCGCTTGACCAAACCAGCCACCACGTCAAACGTGCCTCCCACCCCCATGACGAACGGAATCCGCAACTGCTCCTTCCATTTCCCCAGGAAAAGCTCCTTTTTCGGGGAACTCATCGCCACAAACAACACATCCGGATGGGCCTTGCTGATGTCTTCGACGACCGCCGGTTCCTCTTCCGGGGTCCAGTAACCATTGCGGAAACCAGCCAGTTCCAAATTCTGATGCCTGGCCTTGAGCACTGCGGCTACCTTCTCGACGATTTCCTGCCGCGCTCCCAATAGATACGGTCTGAAACCTTTCTCCGCACACCGCTGAATCAAAGCGCCAAACAGATCAATTCCTGTAACCACTTCCTTGAGAGGTTGTTGCAACAGTTTCGACGCCCAAACAACCGGTCGGCCATCCGCATTGATCAAGTCGCAGCCGAGAATTGCTTCCCGAAGCTGGGGGTCTTTCTTGAGTTTGACGATCTTATCGACATTGATGACCACGTGCTGATGCGTCCCGCCGCTGCGGATCATCTCCTCAATCCGATCGAGCGTCTCCGACATGGTGAGGTTGTCGATCGGGACGCCAAACAAGACCACCCGCCTGGCTCCGGCTAGGCCTGTTTCTTGGGTGGATGTTGGATCAGACATTGCACGATTCGCTCCGCCGCCTTGCCATCCCAAAACTTTGGCATTCGGCCACTTTTGCCTCTTCCCGCAAGAATCTTCCGAGCCTCGCCCACAATCTTCGCGCAACTGGTGCCCACCAGCGTATTCGTGCCCTCGGTAATCGTCACTGGCCGTTCCGTGTTGTTGCGAATGGTCAGGCATGGCACACCCAGGGCGGTCGTCTCCTCCTGCACGCCGCCGGAATCCGTCAGCACCAGCGTCGCGCCTGCCATCAGACACAGCGAGTCGAGATAGCCAAGAGGCTCGGTCAGCCTCAGGTTCTTCCAGCCACGGACCTCGTCCCAAGAACCGAACTCTTTCATCCGGCCCGCCGTGCGCGGATGCACGGGGAACACCAGCGGCAGTTCCTTCTGCACCACCTCCAGCGCGGAGAGGATTTCCGTAAAGACGCCCTTTTCGTCCACATTGCCCGGCCGGTGCAGCGTGACAAATCCGTACGGCCCGTCCAACCCGAGTTTTTTGGCAATGCCGGACTTGAGCGCTTCCTCCTTCAACCGCAGCAGCGTGTCGATCATCACGTTGCCGACAAAGAAGATCTTTTCAGCCGGCACGCCTTCGCGGCGCAGGTTGTGTTCGGCATCGGCGCTGGTGATGAAACAATAATCGCTGAGCGCGTCGGTCACGAGCCGGTTGATCTCCTCAGGCATCGTCCTGTCAAAGCTGCGCAGGCCCGCTTCGACGTGCGCCACCGGAATGCATCGTTTGGCCGCCACAATCGCCGCCGCCATGGTGGAATTGACGTCGCCCACCACCACCACCAGGTCGGCCGGATGCGCCACCAGCAGCTTTTCGATTTCAACCATGACCCGGCCCGTCTGCTCCGCATGCGAACCCGACCCGACGCCGAGATACACGTCAGGCTTGGGTAATTGGAGCTGATCGAAAAACAGCGCCGACATGTTGTCGTCATAATGCTGGCCGGTGTGCACCAGCACCGGCTCGAACTGGTCCGGATGCTTGCGGTACTCCGCCATCAGCGGAGCCATTTTCATGAAATTGGGCCGGGCGCCGACGACGTTAAGGATTCGCAGTTTCATTCGCTTTGATCAATTTCGCCAGCGCACAGTACATCCACGCCTGTGTCCAGCGCATATAACACACGCGATTGGTAATCCAGCGCCCCTGTTGATACCAGAAAAAACCCCGTTCATCCCACATATTTTCAAGCGCCCACTGCGCCGCGCGGTTGGCCTTGTCCCGTTCGCCAAACGCCAGATAAGTCAGCACCCCTTGCG
This sequence comes from uncultured Verrucomicrobiae bacterium, assembly GCA_963817685.1. Classification (GTDB taxonomy): domain Bacteria; phylum Verrucomicrobiota; class Verrucomicrobiia; order Palsa-1439; family Palsa-1439; genus CAWFPN01. The sequence continues at coordinate 368,173 of CAWFPN010000010.1, forward strand.
CGCTGCAATGACAATCCAGCGGATACGGTTGATTGTGATAATAGCGCGGCGCGCCGTCCTCCTCCCAAAACGTCTTGTCCCAATACTTGAACCCGCGCTGCGCGTTCTCGGCAAACCCGCCGTCGCCCGTGGCCGCCGCGTAGTCCTTCAATGCCGCCAAACAATAGCCCGTGTGAAAATTGTCGATCCAATGCTGGTTCTCCGCCTCGCCGTACCACCAGGAACCGTCCACCTGCTGCCGTTTCACCGAAAACTCCATGCAATCCCGCCGGTGCAACAGCGCCGCGCCGATCATGTTAATATTGTGCACCTGCGTGTCCGAATCCGCCACGTAAGTGATCCAGCGTTTCCCGTCGCGCTCCCGCAGCAGATGTTTCTCGATGTAACTGAAATCACACGTGCCGCCCAGCGCGCGAAACGCATTGGCGGCAAACGCCGTGCAAATCAGGTTCGACATCCCGCGTGGGGCGAAAAACGCCCGCGATTGCCAGTGGAACGGATACCCCCAGCCGCCGTCCGCGCCGCGCGCCGCCTCCAGCCGGCGCAGCAACTGTGTGGCCTCATCATGCAACCCCATCGCCGAACTGCCCATCGCGAACAATGCGAGGGCCTTGGGATTCAACGTCGGCCGAATGCGACACAACGGCCGGAAATTCAAGGGACTGCGCCGGTGAAATTGCGTCCAAGCCTGCCGCGCCGCCTTGCCCGGCAACACCCCCGCCAGCGGCGAATTCAGCCCGTCATACGGATCGTAGCCGCTCCACTCATGCTCCGCGCAAAAGTCATGCAACCGCTGCCACACCTCCCGCAATTGGTTCGTGTCCATGCCCGATCACAAATTGACGGCTTGGCCCGAGCGCAAGGATTGCAGCACCGCGAAAGTGGCGCGGGTGCTGGCCAGCAGGGCTTCCAGCGGGATCGGCATCGGGCCGCCCGTCTTGACGGCCTGGATGAATTGGCGGACTTCGGCGGACTGGCCTTTGTCGTGAAAATCGTCGACAATCAGGTGTTTGCCGCCGCCGAAGACTTCGAAATGTTCCTTGGCCAGGCCGGGATCGGCCACGCTGAAATAGTCCAGGGCGCCCACCGAACCGTCGGCAAACCGCAGCGAGACTTGCGCGTTATCGGCCCCAAACCCCTGCGCGAACACCGAGACGGGTTTCGACCCGGTGACGAACACCATGAAATCCACAAAATGGCAGCCTTCGCCGAGCATGCGTCCGCCGCCGATTTCCGGGTCGTGCGCCCAATGCTCACGCGGCAGTGGCGGGACGCTCACCCGGTAACGCATCACCAGCGGCGGCGGGCCGAGTTTTCGTGTTTCCGCAGCGAATGGCGCGAACCGGCGGTTAAACCCGACCATCAACCGCGCGTTGCCCGTTTCCTGGATCGTTTTGACGATCTCGTCAAGTTGGTCCTCGCGCAGGCAGAGCGGTTTTTCGCAGAACACCGTCTTACCCGCCTTTAACGCCGCGCGAACGATCTCTGCGTGCAAATCGTGCCGCGTGGCAACCAGCACCGTGTTCACCGAGGTGTCGGCGATCACCTCATGCCAGTCGGCAGTGCTCTTCTCGAACCCAAATTTTTCCTTCGCCTTCTCCGCCTTCGCCCCCGTGGCCGTGCAGACCACACGGAGTGTCACATCGTTGCTCGATTTGAACTGCGGCAGCAACACGCCTTGCGCGTAGTTGCCCGCGCCGATCACGCCAAGCACGACCGGAGCGGCCTTGCCGCCGGAGGAAATCTTCTGCGGCACGGCGGCCGGCCGGGCGCCCGCGTACTTGAGCAACACGCCGACAAACCGTTCGCCGGTCTTGCCCGTGATCAACTCGTACGCCTTCGGCGCGTCCTCGATGGGGAACGCGTGCGTGGTCAGCGCGCCGGCGTCCACGCGTTTGGCGGCCAGCAATTGCAAAAACGCTTCCATGTTGCGTTGTTCCGTCCAGCGCACGTAGCCGATGGGATAATCCAGTCCCTTTTCCTCGTACACGGGATCGTACCGGCCCGGGCCGTAGCTGCGGGAAAAGCGGAAATCGAGTTCCTTGTGATAAAACAGGTCGCGCGGCACTTCCATGCCGGTCACACCCACCATCACCACGCGGCCGCGGTCACGCGCGATTTTTCCGGCCAACTGGATCGGTTCATTCGTCTCCGCCGAGGCGGTGATGATCGTCGCGTCCATGCCAAACCCGTTGGTCAACGCCGCCGCCTTGCGCTCCGCGTCATCGCACGGCAGGACGGCCGCGGCATCGCATCCGCAGCGGGTGGCCAGGGCGCAAGCGGCCTCGTTGACGTCGATGCCCAGCACCAGGCAACCGGCGGCCTTGAGGATCTGCATCGTGAGCTGGCCGACCAGGCCCAGCCCGATCACCGCCACGGCCTCGCCCACTTTCGCCTCGGATTGACGCACGCCCTGCAGCGCGATGGCGCCCAGGGTGGTGAACGCCGCCGCTGAAAAGTCCACCTGTTCGGGCAGCTTCGCGCACAGGTTCTGCGGCACGCAAACGACCTCGGCATGGCTGGCGTAATCCTGTCCGGCGCAGGCCACGCGGTCGCCCACGGAAAATCCGGCAACGCCCTCGCCCACTTCGAGCACCGTGCCGGCCGACGAGTAGCCGAGCATCTTCCATTGGTCGAGCCGGGACTGGATTTTGCGGAACGTCGCGCCAACGCCTTCGCGTTTCACCGCGTTGAGGACCTGTTTGACCAGATCGGGGCGGGACCGTGCCTTGCCGACGAGGGATTGCTGGGCGAGGCTGACCGTGGCGCGTTCAGTCCCGGCGCTGACCAGCGAGCAGGCGTTGGCCACCAGCAGGCAACCCGGCGCGACCACCGGCGCCGGAACGTCCACCAGCTTGATGTCGCCTGTCTTGAAATCCTGGACCAGTTGCTTCATGGTTTCGCGAATTCTAATTCCCGGCGGGGCAAATGCGACACAATAAAACGCACCTTGCCGCCCGCCGTCCGTTCCAGCGCGTCCACGTATTCAAAACGAATCTTCATGCCGTCGCCGAGCCGTTGACGGGCCTCGGCCAGCACGATGTTTTCGTCCTGTTCGCCATATCCGGGCGCTTTCACGATCCGTAAAATGAGCTCATCGGTCTGTTGCTGCACGATCTGTGCCTCGCGAACGTGCCGGACGTCCTTAAAAAGATGGTCGAGCCGGCCGATCAACCGCCCATCCGGCGTGCGCACATAGTCTTCGACACGGCCAACGATGCGTTCGATCAATGGAAACGCGCAGCCGCAGGGGCAAACGCCCTCCCGGGCCGCCGCCACGTCGCCGACGCGATAGCGGACCAGCGGCATGGCGCGATTGTTCAGGCCGGTGACGATCATCGTGCCGTCGGCGGCCAGTTCCAGCACGCCGTAATCGGTCCGGTAATGCAGGTTGCCGGCGGCGCACTGGATGATGTTGCAGGTCATTTCGCTGTTGCCATACCAGTTGAACGCCTTCGCGTCAAACGCCTGTTCGATGGCGGCCCGCTGGAAATCCAGCAGCGTTTCGCTGGCGGTGAACACGGCCTTCGGCCGAATATGCACCGCGCCGGTTTCCATCATGGATTGGGCCAGCACGTAAAGCGACGAGGGATAGCCGTGGACGAAATCGGGGGCAAACTTCGCCAGGGCATCGATGTAGGACGGCAAATGGCGCGGCGCCAGGTGATACGACGAACAGAGCAGCCGTTTTTCCGCCTTGTCGACACGCCAGAAAGGCGGCTGGGCCTGGTTGGGCGGCACCACGGGATGGCCCGACACGTAAGCGCCGCTGCTGAGAAACGGCGCGCCGGCCCAGGCCTTGTGCCGCCAGCGGAACGCCATCTCCAGTTGATGATAGTCCTCGCTGAAACGGACGGCCAACGGCGTGCCGGTGGTGCCGCTGGTGTGCAACTCCATTAATGTCTCGCGGGGAAATTCGTCGGACAACAATTTCTCCGGCGCCGCCGCCACGGTTTGTTTTTCCAGGACCGGCCAATCCGCCAGGTTTTCCGGTGAACAGTTGCGGTCGCGATAATACGGCACGTGCTGCTGCGCATAGGCCAGCAGGCGTCTCACGGCCTGCTGCTGGTCATGGAGCAATTCGTCGCGCGACTTTTTTTCATTGGCTTCGAGCTGCGCGAGATAGCGGTGAAAGGCCGGGCCGTACTTTTTCCTGAAATTCCGGCGGCTGGCGGCGTTGACGGCCAGCGTCTGCGCCCAGACCGGCAGCGAATCGTAGAATCGTTTCCCGCGGATCATGGCCTCGTGGCTTCGATGTGGCCCGTCCAGCCGAAATGAGGTTTGAAGTTAAAGAAGTCGCCCCAGGCGGGAACGGCCTCGATCTGCTCAGGAGTAAAATCCGCCAAGGGAAGATCGTTGACCGCAAATGCCTCGCGCAACATGGCGATCCGCGTCCAATCGAACCCCATCAGCCGGGCGGCCACGACGTCCGTGGCAACAGGGTTCGCGCCGGCGATGAGCAGCCCGCAGGGATTGGCGTCAGCCTCCATCGGCCCGTTGCCTTCGCCGGCAATGATGCCGTCGATGATGGAGAGGTACCGGCGCGGTTGCCGGCGCGGCTTGCCTTCGCCGTCAAAATGCAACAACGCCTTGTTCAGGTCCAGGACCATGCGCCAGGTGGTGTCATTGCCATACCAATTGCCGCTGCGTACGACGGTGTTGGTGTCGCCAAAGACTTTCGAGCCGACGCGCTTGGCCAAGGGCGCCCAAAGTTTGGTGACGGCGCCGGAGCGCCTGGCGGCGGCCTTGAAGGCGCTGATGGCGCGGCTCTGGAGTTTGGTCGCGGCGTCGCTGCGCGGGAATTCGTCGCCGCCTTCGTCGGGCGTGCCGATGCAGAAGTGAGGGAGATAGTTTTTGTCGCCGTTGATGCCGACGAGATTTTTCAGGCTGAGGGTGACGCCGACTTTTTTGTGCGTTTTGAGCTTCGGCAGATTGATGAACACGTCGGCATCCATCGCGCTGCGCGAAAGCAGGTATTCGTGCGTCCCGTGGGAATGGTGTTGCGCTGTAAAGGCCGTATCGTAATCCGCGCCGTAAAATTTCCCCGGCTTGCCGTGAAAACAGCTCTGCGCGCCGAGGTTGACCAGCGTGTACCCGCGGGGATCCTCGGGCAGTTTCCGCCGCTCGACGATGACGCCGCGCTGCGTGCGCCAGGTTTCGCGGCGCAAGTCGATCAATTCAAGCGAAACGCCGGGGAACTGCCGTTTCAAGGCGGCCTGGAGTTGCGGGATTTGCGCGCGCTGGCAGATGGCATCAAAGTCGCTGTCGGTCTGGGGCGCATCGGCGATGGTGATGGTGCCGCGGCCTTCCAACGCGGTGGCGACTTCGACGGCCACGGCGGCGATCACGGAGCCGTGGGTGATGATCTGCTCCCATTCGCCGGGGCGGTGGGTGTGCGATTCGCGGATGAAATTGGGCTTCAGCAGCACGCGCTCGCCGGGGTGGACCAACTTGGTCCAACCAATGCCGAGCTCGCCCATGGCGCGGCGCACGGAATCGCGCACAAGGATATCGTCGTAGCGCGGCGGCTGGCGCACCACGGCAACGCGGTTGGCTGTTCCGGTGTTCTTTTGGCTCATCACGGGGTCACTTTAACACAAGCGCCGGCTTGCCGTCATCTCATGGAGCGCGCCGGGCCGCCAGTTGTTCGAACACGTCGATCATCCGCCGGCCATACTGCTCGTGGGTGTAGAACTGCGTGAATGTTTCGCCGTTGGCCGCGCTCATGCGCTGGCGCAAGGCGGGATCGTTGACCAGGCGAAGGATCTTTTCCGCAAGATCAGCGGGATCCTGTTCGTTGACCAACAGCCCGTTGACGCCGTCCTGAATGATCTCGGGAATCGCCGCGCGCCGCGTGGTGACCACGGGCAGACCCGCCCACAGCGCTTCCAGCAGCACCAGGCCAAACGTCTCGTAATGGTAAAACGTCGGGAACACCAGCAGATCGGATTCCAACAGCAATTGCCATTTCGCTTCGCCGGCCACGACGCCGACAAATTCCACATGCGGCGCAATCCTGGTTTCGGCGATGATGCGCTCGGCTTCCCGTTGTTCCTTGTCACGCCACCACCGGCCCGTAAACCGAAACCGCACGTCGGGCCGCTGCGCCACGACCTTCGAGACCGCCTCCAGGAGCACCAGCACGCCCTTCTCGCGGATCAAATTCCCGAGGTACAACACCCGCACGCCTTCCTGGCTGATCGCGCGGGCCGGCGGAGACGGAGGGGCTTCGATGCCGAGCGGCACGGAAAAAATCTTCTCATCCGGCAATTGCCGTTGAAAATTGAAGCGCAGCCGCTCACCCAGGACGATGCCGGCCGCCGCATGCCCGACAGTGCCGTCAATGATTCGTTGCAGCCAGAGGGGCGAACGCGCGTGGAAATCGGGCAGATTGTTGCCGTGCGCCCAGAGCACAATCGGCACGCCGAAGGCCCGCGCCAGGCCAACCAGCAGCGCATCCTTCAGGAAGGCGTTGCGATTGAACGAAGGGGGATAGCAACAGAAGTCAAACCGCCGCGTCAGCAAATACCAGCATTCGAGGGAAAAGAATTTTATCAGCTTCAGGAGTTTGCCCGGGCGAAACGCCTCCAACTCGCGAAGGTCGCCGACCACGCTGAGGTTGATGAACGTGACATCGAAATGGCGGCAGAACTCCGAGCGCAGCAGCGCCCCGTAGGCGACGGAAGGACCGAAGTAGGGCGGCGGTAAGTAGCCAAACAGCAGGATCCGCTTCCGGCCACTCTTTTGTTGGACCTCGGTTGTCATGTCGTCTGCAGACACCTGGCTGCGAACCGGGCTTGCGTGTCCATTTCTTTTTGTCATCCGGTGGCCTGCGGACAGGAGTTCAAGATCATCAACGCAACACAAACGTGGGCCGCTCGACTTCCACCACCGTCCGCCGTTGCGGATGGGCCCGCGTGTAGACCGCGTAGCTGAATCGGCGCTGCCGGTAGACGCCTTGCACCAGTTTGCGCAACCGGTGATGGGCAACGAGCGCCGGCCTGGCCGTTCGCGCCCAGGCCGGTGCGGATTGGAACATTTGCTGTTTCTCAAGCAGCGCGGCGGGCTTGAAGTTCCGGTTTTCCCCGGTGTTGGTGAATGCCGACGTGAAGTGGCGCAGCACGCCCAGGGGCACTTTCAAATCCAGCATCCGCAGCACCCAGTCCGCATCACCCACGTCGCGCCAGCGCGGATCGAAATACAACTGGTGTTGGTCGATCAGGCGTCTACGGAAAAAGGTGGCGCAGGTCAGGGTGGGGAGATGGCACGCCCAGACGTGATACCTCTGGGGCAGCACGGCTTTGCGGTAGGCCTCGAACCGGCCGTCGGGATCGATCACCACCGTATCGGCAAACACCACGTCGACCGTCGGGTGGGCATGGAAATATTCCAGGACCGTCTTGAGGGCTCCGGGCAGATATTGTTCATCACAATTGAGATAGGCCAAGATCTCTCCGCGGGCGCGGCGCAGGCCGCGATTGACACCGTCGTACATTCCCGAATCCTTTTCGATGAACGCAGTCACCCGCTGGTCGTGCGGCAGCCAATTCAACGTTCCGTCATCCGAGCCAGCATCCTGGATAATGTGTTCCAGACTGATGCCTTCCTGGTCCGCGACTGAAGCGATGCAGAGCTTGAGCCACTCGGAATTTCGGAAGCTCGGGGTGATGATGGAGAACTGCATGAAGGGCTCGTTGCTCGTTGGCCTGGTAATCGTCACGGCCCGGGCAGCGCCGCGCCGCGGGTGGCCGCTGTTGGTTGATCATCCACCGAGCAGGAAGTTGTTTCCCATCTCGCCGGCAGCCGAAGGTGCGGTTCTCGTCCCGGCAATAATTGTCCCGTGTGGTCCCGAAGCATTTTTTGATTTGATTTCAGTTTTGCCGTCCTGGCTGGCTGCCCGCCGGTCGAATAATTGCCGGACGCCTTTTGGCATCGAACTATCTCACGGGCCACGCCCCCGTTCAATTCGAAAACCATGGCGGGAGAGCGGCTTCTGTCACCCTAGGATTTAGTCATGGGTAAGAACGAATTGTTGAGAAGGGAGTCTCCCCAGGTCCGTCAGACTGCCAAAAAGGAGAACTTTTACTATGGGGTGGATTGTCGAGAGCCTGGTTGGACCGGTTAGAAGTGTGTTACCCAGGCTGTTCGATTCCCGTCAGGGTGTTGTCTTCGCGGTTTTCCGGAAGACTATGAAACTATTCCGCCACGGCCCTTCCTTTTGATATTCCACAAAGCCCCAATCTGCCAAGCTTGTAGTCCATTCTTGGAACGCACGTTGTTCGCCGAAACCGGGATTTCCCCAGAAGCAGTACCAATCATCAAAAACGATGATTGTGCCATCGACTAAAAGCGGACGGATGAAATTTAAAACAACCTTTGTTGACTCGTAGAGGTCGCAATCGATGTGGATCAGGGATGCCTTCCTTCGGCCTCTGGCATCGAAGATGTACCGTTCCCTAACCGTTCGATGTTGCGATTGCGTACCCGGGCGGGCCACCAAGCCGCACGACACCCCGGGCCGGCTCCTGTGTCGCTGGAGCGCCCGGTAATGCGATGACCGCGGTTACTGGGACTTGACTTGCGGGGTTACATGGAATAAAGAGCCCCCTAAAGGCCGCCGGATGCAGCAAGCCGAGATGATCGAGGGTCTGCATCCTCACGGTGCAAGAGCGGCAGTCCCTTGAGTGGTTGATGAATTTCGCTGAGCTGCGTTTCTGGGAATATTTTTTAGGTGTCCTGGCGGTAATTCTCGCGACGCGCTATGTGTACGGACACGTGGCGCCTGCGGCGTTGGCGGTCTTTGACAAGGTCGCGCTGTTCTCGCTGGGACTGATCCTGCTGCTCTGCGTCAGTTGGGTGACGTTTCTCATTTTCCTGCTGGTCGTGATCATCACGTACGCCGGGTTGGCGTGGATCTTGAAATACCATGCCCGGCACGCCTCCAAATACCTGCTGGTGCTGATTCCGCTGCAAGTCCTACCGCTGGTCTATTACAAATACGCCGACTTTGTCGCTAATTCCGTGCTCGGTCTCGATGTCGCTGCGTTTCGCGACCTGGTGATTCCCATTGGGATTTCGTTTTACACGTTCCAAAAGGTCGCTTTCGTGATCGACACGCTGGCGCTGAAGGCGCCGCTGCCCCGTTTTCTGGACTACCTGAATTTCGCCGGGTTTTTCCCGCAGATCGTGGCCGGGCCAATCGAGCGCAAGGTCAACCTTTTGCCGCAAATGGAGAAATTCCATTTCCGCTGGCTACCGGAAGCGATCAACGAAGGTGTCACCTGGATCATTGTCGGTTTATTCTTCAAATGCTGCCTAGCCGACAACCTGGCGGCGCTCTTCAACGGTAGTTCGACCACAAATCCCTATTTGATCTGGGAGGCCAATCTCATCTTCGGCCTGCGGATTTACTACGATTTTGCCGGGTACAGTTTTGTGGCGGTGGGTCTGGCGCGCTGTCTGGGCGTCACTCTCACACTGAATTTTCGCAGTCCCTACTGTGCGGCCAGCGCCACCGAATTCTGGCACCGCTGGCACATCACGTTGAGCACCTGGTTTCGCGACTACATGTATATTCCGATGGGCGGCAGCCGCACGCCGTGGTGGGCGTTCAACGTGGCGGTGGTATTCATCGTGTCGGGCATCTGGCATGGAGCGGGATGGAATTTCATCCTGTGGGGCGCGTTGCACGCGGCCCTGCTCATTGGCAACCGGCTGGCCGCCATGCTCAATGTTCCGCGCCTGCTGGGCTGGGCGCTCACGATGCTCGGCACCTTCTACGCCTGGCTGTGTTTCTACGAGCGTCGCACCGATGTGCTGCTGCACAAAGCCGGTGTGCTGCTGACGCCGGCGGCTTACAGCGGCGCCGCGCTGCGCGAGGCGGTCCACGGCCTGGCTTCCGGCAGCGGGTTTGTGCTGGGATGTTTTCTCGCGTTGACGGCGCTGACCCTCCTGGCCGAATGGTTCTCGGTAGCCAGGAAGGATGAAGAATACTGGTACCTCCGGCGGCCGTACGTGTTGGCGGTGCTGGTGGCGTTAACGATATTGCTCGCGCCTGGAAAGCAAAATGCCTTCATCTATTTCGCATTCTAATAGCAGTGTGCCCTGGAAAACACTGTTCCTGCTCGGCGCGGCGCTGGTCATCTGGGCGGCGGGCATGTTTTACAGCCTGCGCCTGAACCCGGAAGTGAGGTTTTTCCGCCACTGCGCCAAGGTCAAACAACAGTGGGCGCAACAGCTCGACCGCGACTACCCCCACAAGATCGTTATCTTCGGTGGATCAAGCTGCAACACGTCTGTCGACGGCGAACGGATGCTCAACCGGTACAGCTTGCCGGTGGCCAATATGGGCCTTGGGGCGGGCATGGGCGCCCTTGTGCTCACCCACTTTGCGCTGCAATTCGTGCGGCCCGGCGACACCCTTCTCGTCGGCCTTGAGCCGGGCCTGCTGACGGAACCGCTTGAACTCCAGTCGTTGGGGGTCCAGTTCAGCTGCGCGATCGGGCAACCGGAACTGCTGCGCAATCCCGATCGGGTCAACTGGCCTTCCACGCTGCTTGATTTGCGGCCTGGCGGCTATCACCTGTTCACGCTGCTCGGCAAGATGGCCCTTCACGAGCCGCTCTATCGGTACACGGCGTCGGAGATCCACCCGAGCGGCTGGCATGAAGTCGGCGCGCGCTCCGATGTCGTTTCCATGAGAGAATCCCCGACAGACCTCTCCCCGCAGGGCCGTTCCTTGCTGATGGCCCTTCGCGCCTGGTGCGACCAACGCCATGTGCGCGTGGCGTACGTCCTGCCGTGGGAATATTCCGCGCCCGGGGACATGAAGCGCTTTCAAGAGTGCAACCTGCAGTTCCTCTGCGGTGTCGCCGAGGCGATGCCGATCCTCAAGGACGTCACACTCGGCGCGGATACGAATCGGAACCAGTTCGCGGACGCCGCCTTTCATCCCACGACGGAAGGCGCGGCGTTAAGGAGCGACGAACTCGCCCGGGAGATTAAATCGTGGGGCACATGGACCCGGGACGAACTCCAGGAGCGTCTCAAAGTGATTTCTCCTGGCCATTAAGATTGAATGGCCGGCCGATCGCCGGTGGCCATGCCAAAAAGCTCAACACCACCACAGGGAGCACGATCTCCCTGGAGTTGACCGCAGGCGCTGAAATGGCGTGACACACCCACAGCCGGCCGGTATAAACGCGCGCTGAGGATCATCAGCGATTCACCATCGGACATCCGCAATGAAGCAAGCCGGTCATGTGCAGCGAAGCTCTCTCCGCCCTCTGCTGGCGATCTCGCTGGCGACGTTTGTCTTTCATCTATTGTTTGGGCTGTACTATGTGACCCACAGCGACATGGCCTGGAAACCTTCCCTGCGAGCGCAGGGCGAGGACTTCCTCAAAACGGTTCCCGGTTGGGGCGAGACGTGGGAAAACGACACCGCTGCGTATAACCGCGCCGCCATCGGCGTTCTGCAAACGGGCGTTCCGCGCAATCGAACGGGCGGTGTCTCGATCCACGCGCCTTTGGCCGCCTATTTTGTGGCGGCCTGTTACTTCGTGGGCGGCGTCCGGTTACTGTCGGTCGCGGTCCCACAGGCGCTGCTCAACGGCCTGATCTGTTTGCTGCTGGGCCTGGCCGCCATGAGGATTTGCCCGCGCCAGGCGCCGCAAGCAGGCTGGATCACCGGAGCGCTGTTCCTGGTCAACCTGCGACTGGCGATCTTCGTGGGATATGTTAGCGGGGCGGTGCTGGTGCTGGTGTTCTTTGCCGTCATTTTGTTCGCTGCCTCCGGGTCCGGGACGCCGGCTGGCCGGGGTTGGTTTATCGGCGGAACAATTTTGGGCATTTACACGCAGGCAAGTTTTTTTGTGGTGGCCGCCGCCGCCGCTGCCTGGCTACTGTTGCAATACGCGCGACGCCGGCAACGGGCATCGTTGCAGGGGCTGCTCGTGTTGGTCCTGTTTATCGGGTTGCGGCTGGTGCTGCCATTGATCAATTTCGGCGGCGATCGGGATGACGGGTGGCGTTCTACGGACCGCGGCGGGATTCTTTGGGAAGCGAACAACCCGTATTATGAGAGTATGCATCTCAGCGACTCATGGGGGCGACGGCCCGGCAATCCATGGTCGGCCTGGAAGGCATCCGACCAGGAACAGCAGCGCTACGATTCCTATTGGCAACGGGCCGGTCAGGATGAAGCCAAGGCGGCCTTGCTGTGGATTCGGGAAAACCCCGCTGCCTATGCCAGGCTCTGTCTGATCCGGCTGCGGACGGAATTGGGACCGTTTACCGGGCAAATGTCACCCCGCAACCGGATGATTGCCGCCCTGTATTATCTAGCCATCTTTCCAGCCGGTCTCTATGGCCTGTGGCGGCTGGCCAGACTGGATGTGTCGGCCTTTGTGTTTCTGGTCATCGCGGCCATCGTGAGCTTTGACACGCTGGTGATGGTGGAATGGTACATGCGATACCGGATGCCCGTTGACTTGTGCATGACGGTTTACGCGGGAATCACCTACGCCGAACTGGGCCGGAAATTCCTGTCGGACAGGTTCCCCGCATTGCAGCGGACCGATCTTGTTGCGGGCCAAAACAACGCACTTAAGTCTTCGCTGTAAGACCTTCCAGCAGACGCACTACCGTCTGTGCAGCCACGTTCCAATTGAGCCGTGTCTGATATTCGTGAAACGATGAAATGGCTAGTTTGCGATAAGCCGCGCTGTCCTCAAAGGCCTTGCTTATGTATTGGCAATAGGTCGCCGCCCCAGTATTGATGGGGATCGTCCATCCGTTGCGACCATCACGGATGACAGTCGGGATGCCGCCTACGTCGCTCGTCAGGCATGGGACTCCGAATGCGTTGGCCTCGCGCAACACATTCGGACTGCAATCAGCCCGTGTGGGCAGGACCAGGAAATGCGATTCGCCCATTAACTCGGCAAGCCGGCGTTCTCCTTGGGGGGAGGATTTGCTGACGAAGCCCGCATCACGAACAAACGGGGGAAGCGGTTCGCCCTGTTCCGGGCGGCAGCCGGCAATGGTGAGTTGCGTGGGTAACCCGGCATCATTGAGCATGCGAGCCAACTCCAAGGCGATATCGCCCCCCTTGCGAAGCCAGTCCACAGCCAGGAAAAGCAAATTGCACTTGTCCACAGGCCGCCGGAGAATGAGTTCTTCGACTTGTACGGCATCGGGCGTGGTTTGCATGTTGGCGCCGTAGGGAACAACTTTGACCCTGGCGGGATCGATCCGATAGTGTTCGATGGTGGTTCGCGCGGCCCAGTCGGAAGTAAAAATAGCCAAGGCGGCCTTGTCGAGGGCGAGTTGCTCGTGGGCATGGCCGTGTTGGATCGCGTCGGCGGAAAGGCCTGTAAAAGTGGGATAAAACTCCAGCATGGCGGCAAAGGTCGCATCAGTCCAGAACGCAACCGGTTGCCGGCATTCCAAATGAGCGATGGGCATGGTGCCCGTCGAAAACACCACGTCCGAATCCAAACCTGACAACTGCGCGGCGACCTGGCGGGAATACCCCCGAAGGATGGCTGGTTCGCGGTGGCGTACGTATCGTCTGGGGAAAAGGGCCTGGCGGATGACTTGTTTTGCCTTAAAATAGGGTGACCAGATTTCGCGCAACGGGCTGATATAATCCAGCCGCGCGACTCTCGCCGCAAGAGAAGTGGACATGAAGTACGGGGTCCCCCCCCAGGAGTGCACGTCGCGCGCATCTTCGAGGCTGACAAAAGCTATGTTCATCAATCCGCCGGGCCAAACACGGCGTATCTGTAACAGTCCGACAAACCCGTGGCAAGAGCAGAACACCGGAACCAAATTCCCTTTGTCCGTTTGCCTGTCGGAATTTAGAGCAATCCAAATCTGTCTCACAAATTGAACAACAAAATCATAGAAGTTATCGACGCGGTCGCAAATGTGACCGGCAGCCAGGTCCGATCCAAGCCCTCCCCGCGCCGAGCCGGCGATCCTGCCATGCTCGTTGCCAGTTCAAAACGCATCTGCAAGGAATTGGGCTGGAAAAGCGTGCACGCAGGACTGGAAACAATCATCCATCATGCCTGGAACTGGCGTAAACGGATGCCGAACGGTTATCCTGACCGAGCCGGCATTCATTTTTTGAGGCGCTGAAAGACCATCAGGTTCTCGCAATACCAGGGCGAGACATTCCCCGCCTCTTTCCATACCTGGCCCCATTGTCGCGACAGAGCCGCGTCGTGTGTGAAACCGCGCGCCTGGAATTTAGCGATCCAATACGAGGGCGGTTGCTCATTGACATGATCCGTCCCGCCCTGGCCTGGGTGCGCTGCTGTAAGCACAACGATGTTGGACATCTGCGTCAATAAATCGACGTAGCGGTCAGCAAATTTCTCCGGCAAATGTTCGGCTACCTCCATGCTGGTGGCCACATCGAAGGTTTCGGGCTTACCGAGACTGTCGTGTTCCAGGTCAAACTGCTCCACCCGCAACTTCCTAGCACGGCAGAATTGCAGGGCTGCCTCGGAATATTCGAGGCCGTAGACTTCGCAGCCGCGCTGGCGGAAGGCCTCCAGCAACGCCCCGGTGCCACACCCCACGTCCACCACCCGCCGCGGTTTGAACTGCGTGACAATTGACTCCGTCATCGCCCCTGCGCTTCGGACCGCGGCCTCGTCCACTTCGGCGTAATAATCGGCGTGATAAATCGCGTTGTGGGTCAGCAACCAGGTTTTGAGTCGTTCCATGAACGGCGAGCGCCGCGCCGACTCCGGCACCAGTCTCTGGTAAACCGATCTGAGGAATGACAGCATGCTCTGCATGTTGTTTGCCTCGCGTACCGCTGTCAATCCGATTTTCCCAAGAAGACGGTCAATCAACCGTCACGCGCTTGCCGCACCGGTTACGGTGGCCCTGGCGCGGCGAGTGTTTTGATAATGCGGGCTGGATTGCCCGCCACCAGCGAGTCGGGAGGAATGTTTTTGAGCCCCACGACTGCGCCTGCGCCCACAATGCAGCGGTCGCCGATGGAGACTCCCTTCAAAATAATGACATTAGCGCCGATAAAGACATCGTCGCCGATCACCACGGGCGCGGATGGACAGTTCTCCCGGTCGGCCACCCAGTCGCGCCGCACCTGCCAGTCGGACGAATGAAAATCATGATCGTAGATGCGCACGTTGCCGCCGATCTTGACGTTGCTGCCAACCTGGATGCTGGTGCGGCTCGAGAACACCGTGGAGGAAAAGCCGCTGTTGTCTCCGATGCTGATCCGTCCGTCGCGAATGCAATGAAGCACGGCGGGCCCGTTCAGGCCGACAAGGTTAGACCGGAAGCGGGAATGAATCTTGATGTTGCGGCCCAGTCGGACCGATCCGGTGCGGCGGATCCTGATGACGACGGGGCCGTCGGCGTAGAGTTGCTCACCGTAAGGACAACGCAACAACCGCAACACCAGTTTCAGGCGCAGCGTGGACACAAAAGACCAAAACAAGCAGGTGATCCGTTCTCCCGCCAGAAACAAAAGCACGGGTATTTCCCTGGGGCGTCGCGGCAGGCCGCCGGTAGCCTGCGGTTGCGGGGTTATCTGATGAACGGATTGCATAATTTCCTCCGTTGTTAGCGGCGCAGGATTTCCTTGTAGGCCCGCAGGGTCTGTTCGGCCACACGGTCCGGACGGTGGCGCTCGACGGCGACCCGCCGTGCATTGGCGCCCAGGCGCGCGCGTTCCTGCGGCTGTGTGAACAGGCGAATGATTGCCTGGGCAAGCGCCGGCGCGGCCAGAGGAGGCACCAGCAGGCCAGTCTCGCCATCCTGGATCATGGACGGAATGCCGCCGACGTTCGTGGCGATTACTGGCATGCCGGATACCATGGCCTCGGCCAGGCTATTGGGACTGTTCTCGTTCAAGCTAGGCAGCACAAACAACTGTGTTTGCAGGTGTTTCCGGGCAATTTCCTGGGAAGTGCACTGCCCCAAAAAAGCCACGCGGCCGGCGATACCCAGCTGCTCACACAGTGCCTGGATCCGTTGCAAATAGGCCGGGTCGCTGCCGCCGATCACATCCACACCGGCGTCGGGAACTGCGCGGCAGACTTCCGGCAGGGCCTGCAGCAGGGTCGGCAGGCCTTTGCGTTCGGCCAGCGAACCGACGAACAGGATGCGATGGCCAGCACCCAGCGTCCAGCGGTCCTCAAAAAACACCGGACTCATTGCTTCGTCGATCATAAAGATGCGCGCTGACGGATTGATACCGCGGACGAAGCCGGAGTCGAACCGGGTGCGGCAGGTGAAATTATGCGCCTGGCGCACAGCGCGCTGCTCCCAATGGCGGAGCAGGCGAAAACCGAAACTGGGGTTGGTCTTATAATATTCCGTGACAATGCCCTGGATCGAGATCAGGCACGGCAAGCCGGACGCCAAGACCGTCAGCGCATACGAGTTTTCCGTACCATGAGCGTGGACGAGGTCGGGGCTGATCCGGCGGATGGCCCGCAAAAGCCGCCTCGAACTGAGTTTGAATCCCGTGAGCGCGTCGAGAGGCAGCCAGCGGGGAAATCCGCGATTGGTGAAAGGGACGCCGCCTTTAACGAAATGAAATTTGATGTTACCGGATTCTACCATCTGGTCGCAAGTCACCAACCGGCTTTCGGTGACCAGATGCAACTGCACGTCCGGCAGTCGTGCGAGCGCCTGCGACAGATTGGTAATCCAACTGCACGGATGGTAAGCAGCCAGTTTGCGGGAGACTTGCAGTTGCGGCTCCAGCAATTGTTCGGGATAGGGCGCGACCCAAGCGATTTTCATCGGACAATCCGGGCCAGTGGGGATGGACTCGCTAGCCCTGGAGTGGAGGCCATTCGAACCGAAAACATGCTGGACATTTCGCGTCGCTTTGACAATAAAATCGCTATTGGCATCCGAAAACCTCAGAGACCTTCGACAGAGCACACGAGAGTCGACTCATGATGCTGGCCGCTGACACACTGATGCACGCAGCACTATAGACGAACCATGTCGCCCCTGTCCATGCCGAAGCTCAGCGCCGGCGGGAGCCGGAAGTGACCGCCAACCGGCTAACCACGGCGGTCGTCGCGGTCATTTTGTTCCTTGCACCGGACCTCTGCCACGCGGCTGGGCCCAACATTGCGTGGAGTAACCCCTTTGACCCCGCCGGCCCCAGCCGAGTCATTGTCAGCCTCAATAACGGTGTCACCAACCTTGGCTGGTACACCCAGGGACAGGTAGTCAAGTTGGCGAGCACCGACGGCACTTCGTTGATGGTGTATGCGTTGAGCAACCGGGTGGTCAACCTGATTTCCTCAGGCCGGCGCTCCCTCTGTCTGACCAATCTGGCGGCAGGCTGTTATTTTGTCGAAAACGGCGATGACCGGGCCGGCTTCATGGTGCTGCCGGGCGATTGGAGGGCATTTTGGGACATGGGCGACTGCTTCGAGTCGTGGTCGGCCACGCCGCCCGTCAAAAAGCTGTACACACAGTTTTGGGACCCGCGAATGATTCGCGTGGGCCCTGACGTGTGCCGCTGGCCCAGCTTGTCGGACGAGAAACCACTCGACCCCAAGCGTCTGGACTGGATCCGGCTGGATGCGGTGGTGGCCGAACAGGTGGTCGGTCAGGGCAGGACAGCCTTGTGCATGATGAAAATGCCGAATGACTGGCAGGTCGACAACAATCATTTCGTCCAGAACTACACGAACTATGTCGCCGCGCTGCTTGGACGCTATTGGCGGCAATGCGAGTCGGGCAGCCTTCGTCTGGAAATCTGGAACGAGCCCTGGCGTGACACGATCACACCCACCGCGACTGGCTGGTGGCGAGCGCATTGGCAAGAGGCCGGGGGCACCTCGGGGGCGTGGGAGGATTTTTACTGCACGTTTCTAAAGGCAGTGATCAACCTGAAGCAGCGGCTTGGCAGCCACGTGCTGTTGTACGGTCCGACCACTCAGGACGCCACTTGCACCTATTGGGGGCTGTTCAAGCGGCTCCAGGCGGAGAACTTGCTGCCGGCCTTGTCCGGATTGAGTTTCCATGTCTACAATTCGGAGCCGGAGGATCCCGCGTTCGATGCCAGAGAGAACTGCGACCAGACCCTGTGGGGCAGCGTCAAAACCACGCGCCAAATCGTGGGGCCCCACCTGCCGTTCATTGTGGACGAGATCGGATTTGCCGGACGATCGGCCCTTTCGGACAGGCCCTACAGCCACTGCTCTTGCCCGGGATGCTGCTCCGGCGCACTGAGCTGGTGGGAGGCGATGAACCAAACGATTAAAGAGACGCTGGTGTTGCTGGCGGCGGGTGCCGGGCGGATCGAACCGCATGTGGGCTTGTTTCTGCCCGAGAGCGACGACTTGGATCGGGCCATAGAATTTTACGGCTGGGAACGGGGGCGCGGTCCAAAACCAAAGACTGCGGCCTACCTCATGTTGCAATCCTGGTTCCCACCGCCAGGTCAGAGCACCGCCGTGTTGAGCACCAACGACGACAAACTGATCCTGATCGCCTGGTCAAAGGATGCGGTCACCTGCCTGTGCGGCTGGGCGCGTGACAAAAGCGGCGCCGCGCTGAACGCCTCGCCGGTCACTGACGTGTTTGGAACGCCTGGGCCGGAGCTGCTCGATACGCAACCGGCTTTCTGGAGGGATCCGCACCGAAGTCCGGCGCAAGCGCTCGCGGCGTATTGGGACGCTTTTCACCCGCGGCAACCTTGACTCCCGACAATTTCTCATGCATAGTTTGTTCACCCCGTGACATTTTTGATGACAAGTAGCCAAGACCCGCGCGTCCCTAATCTCCCGTGAACGTTCCGTCTTCTCACCGTACACCGGCTGAAACCACTGCTCTGATCGGGCGCTACGCAGCCATCGCGGCCTACTTGGGCGTGTGTGTCGTCATCGCCTATTTCGTCGGCATGGAAGAAATTCGGACTCTTTACATGTTTCTGGTCGCCGCCTTTGGGTTGTTTGTGATCGTGGGGTTGCAGCAGCGGGCGTGGGTCTTGATCCTGCTGAGCTGGGCATTGACCGGCGTCACCGCCATTTTGCCGGTGCCCATGGCGGGCCGCGATATCTGCGTGCTGCTGGTGGGATGCGCTTACCTGACGCACCGGATTGTTTCGCGCCGGCAGGTGCAGGATAAGTGGTGTATTCTCGACACGATCATGGCGATCAACGCCGCCTACATCGTGTTCACCTTCTTCCATCATCCGGTTGGCTTCCTGGCGCTGCACGCGGAGACGATCGGCGCCCGCCCGTATTTCACGATTTTCCTGGCCATCGTCGCCTATTGGGTCCTCTGGCGGCTGCCTGATTCGATCAAGACCTATTCACGGGCACCGCTGTTTATCCTGGCTGGAGCGACCTTTGCCACTTCGTTGTACGCGCTCGGCTATGTTGTTCCTTCGCTGCCGGCCAAGATCCCGCTCTTGTATGCAGCTCTGGATGTGGGCGCGTATTTCGGCTCAGCCGAAGCGCGCGGCCAGACCCCCAGATACGTCCAGCTGGGCGCCTACGGGCTGTTAATGCTTCGCTGCTTGTGCTGCTATGTGCCCGTCAGCAAATTATTAAATCCACTTCGCGGCTGGTGTTACGCCTTGCTGGCCAGCATGGGCATGGTGATGGCGTCGGGCTATCGAAATTTGATGGCAGCGGCGATAGGCACATTGGCCCTGACAGGCTGGCTGCGGGGGGCGCGGCAACTGGCGCTGTTAGCGGCAGTTGGCGGAGTACTGCTCGGCGCCGTGCTCCTTGGTCAAGGCCGCTGGTTCGATCTTCCGTATCCAGCGCAACGCGCCCTCTCTTTCCTGCCTGGAAAATGGTCACCGATGGTCGAGGAGGAGGTGTATTATAGTTCCGAAGGACGATTCGATTGGTGGCGCCAGATTATCCAGGAAGATGTAATCAAGGACTGGACCTTCGGAGATGGGTTTGGCGCCACCAGGGAAAACGTGGAACTGGCCAGTGAATCGGGCCAATTCTCAGAATCAGTGTTCGTCCTGGGCATGTTCCACAATGGTCCGCTCACGTCGATTCGATATGCCGGCATTGTTGGCCTGATACTGCTTTACACTCTGATGATTGCCGGCGTGATCCTGTCCTACAACTGCCTGCGCAAATGCAGGGGAACGATCCTGCAACCCCTGGCCTTTTTCCTCGCCATCCAGTTGATTTGGATTCCCATCCATTTCACGTTTTTGTTCGGATCCTACAACGTGGACATGCCGGAACAGATTTTCATCTTGGGGCTGCTGCGCGGTCTGATGCGCCTAGCCGACGAATCCCTGCTTGCAAAACCCAAACAGGTTCCGTCTGCCGGCACGCCCTCCCTGATCCAGTCGGCAGGACGGACAGCCTCCGCGCCAGCGTAGCCGAATCGGGGCATCAGCGGTTGTCATCCCGCAGTGATCCCCGCATCGGTCTCGCCCCCCTGCCGCCTAACTCCAGGCCAACCATCGGCGAAACGCGGACTGGATCCGCCCGGGCAGAAACCGGTAAAGCTCCACCTGAATCGACGGAGCAATTCCGTACCGCAACATCACAACCACCGCCGGAACGCCCACCAGGATTCCATTCAGAGGCAACCGTACCACTGATGGCAACGACCGGGAACACCACCACACCAGCACGGCGATTGGGACGACCAGCAATAATTCGCGGGCCAGCGGTTTCTGCCACGACAGCGCGACCTCGCGCCAGGAGAAGCCGCAGAATCGGGCCGTGTGATAAACCCCATACGACCCGCTGATTGACGTCGTGCAGATCACGGAGGCGGCCAGCAACGCCGAAATGCCGAACCACCGCGTGCCGATGCCGGCCAGGAGCACAAAGACCGCCCCTTCGAGGAAATAGACGTATCGCATGGCGCCGATCTTGCCCGTGGCGGGCACAAAAGAGCTATGGCAATGGGCCAGCGTATTGACCATCAACCAGGCGGCCAACAGCACGTCGTTTCCTGCCCACCAGGAGATTCTGCCGCGGGTCCAGATCGCAACGAAGGACTGGTTGCAGACGGCGAACACCACCCCGGCGGGGACGACCAGTGCGCCGATGAACATGACAAGGTCCCGAAGCCGGCTGCGAAGTTGCTCCCGCTCTCCCCGGGCAACCATCTCGGAAAACGCCGGGATGGAAAAATCAACGATCCGCCAGAGCACCATGTACAGAAACGAATAGGCTTTCGTGCAGATCGCCCACGTTGCCGCAACCGTCAGGCCCAAATTGCGCGTGATGATGAGGGTCTGGCTGGCCATCATTAACTGGAACCCGATGGATGACATAAACGCGTCCTTGCCGAAGCTGAACAGCTCCCGAAACAACTGCCAACTCGGCCGGCCCCAGGCCCCCCGGTGCGGCAGCAGATCCAGCCGCACGCAACTGACCAGCAAAATGATCACGTCGATAACCAACGAGACCCCCAGTGGCCAGAGGTAACTGAAGACTCCCTGGCCGGCATGCAACGCAGTCCAGAGCACCACCAGACAGATGGGCTGTTCCACCATCGACGCATAATTGACGATCTCGTAGCGTTGGTGCGCATAGAGGATCTGTGGCAGCACCCGCGTCGTCAGGACAAACGCCTGAAAAATGCAAAGCCATCGGATCAAGACGGGAAAGTCTGCATGGAACTCCGGGGAAATTCGCAGCAGCCGCTCCAGCCATGAACCCAGACTGATCCCCACTACGAGCAGCACCACCGCCTGGATCGCCAACACGCACCATCCTGTCTGCAGCAGACTTCCATACGTGCCGCCATCACGCCGGTCTTTGTGATCGATCAGTTGCCGCGCGATCGCGTGTGTGATGCCGACATCCACCAGCATCATGTAATTGGCGATTTGAGTCATGAGCGCCCACAAGCCAAATTGTTCTTTACTCAGGAAGTGCAAGGCCAACGGGACCGAAGCGAGCTGATAGAACATCGAGATCAGAATCAGCGCGTGACTGGAGGCGACGGTATGGACAAATCGCTTCAGTCGCGACATAGCGGTACCCTGGCCTGCGCAAGCCTGTCGTGAGGGGAACGGGCACGGGACCGACCGCCAGCGGCGGCTCCGCTGGCGGGCCGGACATATGTCCGCTCTGCCGTCACCTGGATCCTCGCAAGCCTAATCTGCGTCGAAGACTCCGGCGGGCCTTCTCCATCAACTCCCGCGCCGGGCGCGTCCGCTCCCGGTTGTATCTCAGATAATCCTCTTTGGTAAGATTTTCCCTCCGGTACGGCTCGAAGCCGCCCGGTGTAATCAAAAACCCGTCCGCCTCATACGGGTCGAACGAGGGGGCCGGGAGCGGGCGTCTCTGAAAATGGATATAAGCGAATTCTTGATCAACCGTGCCTTCGTCGCTGTTGAGATACGCCTGAAAGACTTTCCCCTGGTACCAATAGAACACCTGGTAGGGATAATTGCGGATCGAGGTCCCTTCAAATCTCGTATATTTCCAACGGGTGGGAGGCACCACGTCCACAATAAACTCCTCGTGATACTGGGGCACATTGTGATAGCGCAGCAGGGGGCAGATGCCGCGCCATTCATCAAATTGCCGGTTCTCGGGATCGCGAAACGCAACGTCATAACGGACAACCTTCGGAGCCTCCAGCATGAAGTATTTGTTCACTTCTGGAACGTTGCGATACAGCGAAAGATGGGCCCGGCACAGGACCTTGTTGTAAGCAGCCAGGATGTCTTCCCGGATAAACTTCCGCAGGTCCCCGTAGATCACATCCAGATCGGTGTGCCCCCAGAAATCGTATCCTTTGAGGACGTCTTCGAACAGATAGCCATAAGCCGGCTTGAATTTGCACAGCTGATACGAATTCGGTATGCACACCTCCATCCCCAGCATCCGGGAGAACTGCTCACGCAACCCATCGAATGTCGCCGGCATGATGCGGACATTCGCCGGAGTCCGCCGCGCTGTCTGATCGTCCGTGAAAATCAACCAGTCAATGTCCTCATTGCATTCACAGGAGCGGAAGACGCAGTCAATGTACGCCGGCAGTCTCCCCATGTAGCAGATGACCAGGCATAGGGACTTCCGGGTCGGCGATTTTTCAGAAATCATCGTGCACTCTCGAAAAGCACCTGCGGCACTGTCCTGTCCATATCCCACGTACCGGTGCTGACCAGCAGAGCTTGTACCCGATTCATACAATAAACCAACATAGGGAATCAAACGGGGGATTACAACCGGAATCAAAGTTCGGGACCAACTGCATCGATCAATCAGGGGCTTTTGCGGGAAGTTTTCCGGGCCGCGAGAAAAAGATTTTTAGGCGGTTTTGTGCTTCTGCACCCACGATTTTCTCATTCGAACGAATGGACGCTAACGTCAATGATTTACTGGCTTGCAAGGCGCTATTGGCTCGGAACGTGCTCCCTGTGGGTGTCAAGTAGAGAGATGAACTCGTTGCGTGTCTGCCGCTACTTTTTGTTTCGCCTTGGTCATTACTTCGTCGCAAGCTTTTTGCTCGGAGCAGTCGTCCTGGCACCCGCCTCGGTTTGCGCTCAGTTCATCGGCTCGACAAATTTCTTCGTCCAGGTCTTTAACCCCACTAACTCTTTCATCTCCCTGCTGCCGTCGGACCGGGAGGAGCTGTTCCGCGCATCGGACACGATCACCCTGCAGGTCGCCAACAACCAACCGGTCACCGTTTACGACTGGCACGGCAACGTGGTGTATCAGGGAGCCCCGACCAGCCTGCAGTTTCCCCAAGGCCATTACTTCGTCGAAACCGCCGGCGACCGCAGCCAGTTTTTGGTGCTGCCCAACGACTATGCCGGCGCCCCCTTTCTCGGGACAGACCCCAACAACGGCACTGATCCGGTGCTGGCAAACCGGATCGAGCAGATCCAACCCGCCTGGGTGCGCACTGGGGCCAGTGAATGGGACAGCGTCGAAGACCAAAGCAACGTGTGGAATTGGTCTGCCATGGACGCCGTTATTGCCTACAATCCGGGAAAGAAAATCATCGCCGCTGTCGCTCATGTGGTCCCTCCCTGGGTCCAGTCCTCCCAACTCGTTGGCCAATACGGTCAATTTGTCCAGGCGCTGGTCACACGGTATCAGGGTAAGCTAGCCGCCATCGATGCCTGGAACGAACCCTGGTATTTCAAGTTTCCCGCCACCACCAATGCCACGCTCAGCCAGTTCGTCTCCTACTATCTTCAGTTGCAGTCTCAAGCCCATCAGCAAGCTGCGGCGATCGACCCCAATCTGCTCGTCCTCGGCGCGGACTGGGATGACTGGGTGAATCTGGAATCGCTGGCCATGACTAACAGCATGGATTTGTTTGACGGCTGGGCCTGGCACGATTATGAACGCAACATCGATCCAGCCGATCAGGTGCTTCCCATCGAACCCGGCGCGCTCCTGAACGAGTTTGGCAGCTTCGCCACGGCAAAACCATTGTACGTCGATGAGATCGGACTTTACGGTGACAGTGCCCTGGGCATCGTTTACCCCCTGACCTATCCGGTGATCAACTGGTACCGCGCGATGTGCCGGGCCATCAAAATCGCCGTAATGTACCGGGCCTGCAACGTCCAGGTGATGATCCCTGAAACGCTGGATATCCACTCCCAAACACTGACGGAACGTCGGCATCAATTTGTACGGCTACGAGATGGCGTCCCCGCTGGTCAACGTCGCACGGGGACCGCACCCGAAGACCTCCGCCTTCCTGATGAGCTGTTACTGGCTCAACGGATCCACCCTGGCCGGCTATCGCACCCCCGGCCAACAGGTGTTCCTCTACGCCTGGCAGCGCACGAACAACACGTCGGTCGTCTTTGCCTGGTGCTTGGAAGGCCAAACGGTGCCGTTCAATAATTCGTCGCTGGCCGCCACGGATATTTTCGGTCAAACCACCACCGTCAGCGAATTGACCGAAATGCCGGTCCTGTTTCAATCCTCCACCCTGTCTGCTTCGTCCCTGTTGAGCAACGTGCTGGCCGGACTGCCCAACCTCAATCTCCCGCCCGTCCCGGCCACGCTGAGCAATCAAAGCGTCCAGCACGGGCAATCGCTGCAGTTTAGCGTCCAGGCAACCGATCCGAACAACAATCCGTTCGTATTTTCCGCCAACTCACTTCCGGCGGGCGCTTCGTTCAACCCCACCAACGGCGTGTTTTCCTGGATCCCCGCGGCGGACCAGGTCGGGACGTATCCCATCACGTTCACCATCACCGACGATCAAGGCATGAGCGCCACGGTTTCCACGACAATTCAAGTGACCGATTCTCTGCTCGATCAACTGATCCATTACTGGACCCTGGGTGATGGTTCCGGCACCACCGTCTCAGATTCAGCCGGAGCATGCCCGGGCAGTTTGATCGGTTTCAGCTTCAATGCGTCGGACGGCTGGACTTCCGGCGTGAACGGAATAGCCCTCGCCTTTGACGGCGTGAAAGATTCCGTCGTCTTGGGCACGAACAATCTGATCCTGACTAATAATTTTTCCGTCTCCGCCTGGCTGAAGCCTGGCAATGCAACGGCTGCCGGGGCGTTTCTTTCCCTCCATTCCAATTACGGGTCCAGCGGGATGCGGTTGTTCATCAATGACAACAAAATCACCGTACAGGCGAAAACCACCGCTGGCTGGCAGGACAACAGTTTTGCCGCCGGGGCCATCCAGAGCGGCGTCTGGTATCACATCTTGGTCGTGTACGACAAATCCACTGTCACCGTTTATCTGGACGGCGTCAGTCAGGGCAGCCTCTTTTACGGCGGAGACGTGGTCATGAACCCGCTGTGGCAAAGCTTCATCGGCACCGAGGGAAACTACTTCTTCAACGGCACTATCCAGGATGTGATGATCTTCAATCGAACACTCAGTTCCCAGGAGGCCATGGAACTCTATCAAGCCCCGAGCCAGCCGCCAACGTTCACGGCGATCGGCGCTCAAAATGTCCAACCCGGTCAAACCCTCTCCTTCACCGTCTCGGCCACAGACACGAATGACATCCCGTTGGGCTACTCGGCCAGTCCGCTGCCCAGCGACGCTTCATTCGATCCGGCCACTGGGCTCTTCACATGGACGCCGGACAGCAGCCAATTGGGCGATTACACGGCAACCTTCACGGCCTCCAACGGGTTGGTCTCTAGTGCCGAAAAAGTGTCGATTTCGGTGACGACCACGCCTCCGCCGGTCGACACCACACCTCCGACGCTCATGGTAGTCAGCCCTGCCGATGATCAGATATTCACCAATGCAGGCATCTCTGTGTCAGGCACAACCAGCGACGCCAGCGGAATCCGGGCCGTAACAGTCAACGGCGCGGGCGCGACATTGAACAATGCCAACTGGTCGCTGCCAGTCACACTGTCCCCCGGAACGAACAGCCTCCAGGTGATCGCCACCGATGCCAGCCCCAACTTGAACACCGCCACCCAAATCGTCTACGCCGTTTATAATCCCTCGGCGGCCATCCCTGCGCCCGTCATCACCGCTTCGCCAAGCGTGAGCAACGCCATGTTGCAGGTCGGCAATATGGCTGTGGTGGTGGCCGGTGATCCAGTCGTGCTCAGTGTCGGGGCTATGGATCCGAATCGTCAGGCCCTGAATTACACATGGGCATTCGGCGACGGCGGAGGCAGCGGCCCGTCCTCGGCCAGCACCGCCGGCTACGCCTATGCCGGCGCCTGCGGCCCGTACACCGGCAGTGTCGTGGTTGATGACGGGACCTATTCGAACAGGGCCGGCTTCACGGTGTCCGTCGCCTGCCAGCTGCAGTCCCCCAAACTGCAGGGCAGTTTGAATTTCGCCAGAACCAATGCGGACAGTTGCGTCCTCCAGGGCAAGCTCGATCTGCCGGCTGATTATGCTTTTTCGGGCAAACAGGTAACGGCCTACGTCGGTGGCGAGGTGGCGTCGTTTACGTTGAACAACAAGGGGCAGGCCCACGCCAGCTCTCTGGTGTTCAATAAACCCGTATACAGCAGGAAGACCGGCCTGTGGACCTTCAACCTCACGCTGAAAAACCGCGACCTGCAAACAGCCTGGGCCAGTTACGGCATGCTCAATCAAAACGTCCCCAGCCCGGGAACGTTGATTGACGAGCTCCCGGCGATTCTCGTCATCGACGATCAGTCGTTCATGGAGACCATGAACGTGCATTACATCGCAAGGCAGAGCAAGTCCGCCACCATAAAGTAAGGATGTGTGCGGGAACCCCAATCAGGACACCTCCTGCATCTCGGAATGCCGGCAACGGTCCGGAGTAACCGATCCAGGTCGCGGCGAAGGCAAATACTGCAGAGCCGGCTTGCCAAGATTGCCATAGGTAAGACATTGATTCTCAGACCAAATGGCAACCGCGATGCTCACAGGGCGTGGTTGTATGGGAAACTCTTAATGCAATACATCTGCGGCCCATGAACCAGTGAACGAGAGAATTCCGCCCCCAGTGTTACCGCGCGCCCAATCCGCTGAGAATGACGGGGATCGTGCGCAGAAGAATCTTACAATCCAGCCATAACGACCAATGGTCGATGTATTGGAGATCAAGTTTCATCCATTGTTCGAAGCCGATGCTATTGCGCCCGCGGGTTTGCCACAGGCAGGTCAGGCCCGGCTTCATCGACAAGCGTCGCCGGTGCCAGGAGTCGTATTGCTGCACTTCGCTGGGGATGGGCGGGCGCGGGCCGACCAGGCTCATTTCGCCGGTCAGCACGTTCCAGAGCTGGGGCAGCTCATCGATGCTGGTTTTGCGCAGAAGCCGTCCGATGGTGGTGACGCGCGGGTCATTCGTCATCTTGAATACGGGACCGGACATCTCGTTGTAGGCTTCCAACTCGGCCCGCAACATCTCCGCATTATTGACCATCGAACGGAACTTGTACATCGTGAACACTCGGCCGTGCAAGCCGCTGCGCTTTTGGCGGAACAGGACCGGTCCGGGCGAGGTGAGTTTGATGATGATGGCCACGGGCAACATTAGCAGCGGCCCTATCACCACCAGGCCGATCACCGCGCTGACAATATCCATCAGCCGTTTGCAGACCAGTTGCCAGGAGATCTCGGGCGTGGTGCGAAAGACCAGCACCGGTTTGCCGTGAAAGTCATCGATGGTGGCCCGCGCGATCGAGGTCTTGACGAAATCGGCCACCAGCCAGGCCTCGATGCCCTCAGCTTCACAGGCCAGGATCGCCTTTTCCACTTCGCTGAAATACGTTTGCGTGACGTTGAAGATGACGCAACTGATTGCCTGGGTGTGCAACAATCGGGGCAGCTGTTGCAGCGATTGCTGGCCCGGATCGAGCCGCGCGACGACACCGAAACTCCACTCGGGGTGTTCGTCGAGCAGCTGTTCGAATTCCGCGTTGCGCTCCGCCGAGCCGACCAGCACAACCGGGCGGGTGAGTTTGTTGCTCTTGGCGTGGGTGCGCAGGTAGCTTTGCAGGATCAGGTCCTTGCCAAAAAGCGCCACCACACTGCAGCCTCCGAACAGGACGATCACGCCGCGGCTCAAGGCATACAGTCCAAGAAAATACATGACAGCGATCAGCACCAGAGCACAAACGGACACGCTCTTGATGAGAATCCACAGCGTCAGCCGCTGCTGATGACGGTTGGGGCGGGTATAGAAGCCGTTGAGGTCGAGCAGAAACGGGCACAACGGCAGGATGATCAGGTACAGCCACTTGTAATAGCGGAACGGGGCGATCCCTGGGAATTGCAGCGGGTAGAGATAGGCCAGTTCCTCGCGAAAAGCGTGCGCCGCCCAGTAGACGGCCGCGATCAGCAGCGCGTCACTGAGTTGGTTGAACTGGATGAACAGCTCTCTCTCTTTACTTGCCATTGGACCATTCTGACGGTTGAGCCGGGCGATTCACCAGGAGCATCAACCGGTTGTATCGGCCGCCAGCTTCGGATAGACGCCTTGGACGAAGCGTGCGATGAGTTGCATGGACTCGGCGTCTGATTCGTGGCCGGGGCCATCAGGTGTATAGATCATGATATAGGCCCAGCGATGGTTCCGGTTGTGCAGCACACGATCCTCAGCCGTCCAGAGGATGCGCTGCCAGTGGTACGGCGTCACACGGTCCTTGCCAACAAACCAGTACGCGAACACGAAACGCGTCACCGCAGTCTGGCTGTCCGCCGGCGCCAAGGTGCGCACTGCGTTCATGCGCATGACCTGCAGTGTGCCTCCGGGAGCCTCAGGTGCGGGAACCGGCTCGGTGAATTCCGATTCGATTTTCCAGCCCTGGCCAGGCAGGCAAAGCTCGGGGCGATGGATGCTGGAGACTTCCCGGCCGGCCAACACGATCGAGCAAAACAGTTCGTTGCCGGCGCCGTCACGGTACAGGCGCCGCACGCCCTTGGTGTCGGGGGGCAGGACATTGCGCTCGATTTCCGTCAGGCCCTGCGGTTTGCCGCCCGTCCACCCGCCCGCCTGGTCGGGTAACACAGGCTCGCCATTAACCAGTCGGATGCCGGGCTCGGACACACGCGTGACATCGGAGGTCAACGCGGTCACCAGGATTCCGACCGCCAGGATGGCGACCACGATGGCAATCTGCATGACACTGGGCCCCTGGGAACGCGCGGGTGCCGCCGCCTGCTGCGGGGCGCTTACCTGTGTGCCGCTGATTGGTTCGTCACTCATGTTCTCCTCTTGGTTCGGGAGGTTTCATCCAGTTTTCCCAGACCCGGTGATACGGGAAATTCAAGAGCAAGCCGAATACCACCATGGCCGACAATGCCACGCTGAAAACAATATATCCCGAGTATTCGTGATATGTTTTGCTGGCCAATTCCTGGCCGTAGACGTGGGCCACCAGCGCAATGGATGTGACGCGCGCCATGTTGCCCAGCACAGCCAGAGGCATCGCGCTCAAAAAAAGGACCCACCGCTTCCATTGTTCCCGCTGCGTGACATAGGCATAGGCGGCCGTCACGGTGCTCAGCGCCATCAGGGAGCGGATCCCGCTGCAGGGGTCGGCGACGTCGAATCGAAACACGCTGGAGTAAATG
The DNA here is from genome assembly GCA_963817685.1 of uncultured Verrucomicrobiae bacterium. Lineage (GTDB taxonomy): Bacteria > Verrucomicrobiota > Verrucomicrobiia > Palsa-1439 > Palsa-1439 > CAWFPN01. The sequence continues at coordinate 398,155 of CAWFPN010000010.1, forward strand.
GCCGTGCCCGTGCGCACCGTTTCGATTCCCAGCCAGTTCAGCAACGCCGTGGAAGCCTCGGCTACCAGCATCCGCAGGGGAAACCCAATCGCCTGATCCAGGAAATTCAACGGGATCATCAGCCACAAAAAGGTGATGGGAAAGAACAGGACCCGAAACACGTCTCTCCCGCAAAAGGCAAAGGCCAGGCCGTAGAGCAGCAGAATAAATGAAATGACGATCAGGCGCTCCTGACCACCCTTGACGCCCAAGTAATACGTGAACATGGCCAGCACGACGATGCCGGCGCCCTGCGGCACCGGCCGTACCGGGGCGGCCATTAACTCCCGGTGCTTCCACCACACCAGCCCGAGTGCAATCACGGGAATCAAGGGCCCGTGAGAATAGTTGGAGACATTGCTCCAGTGGCTGACCAGCCAAACGTAGGTGGTGTCGTGATACGAATTGACGATCTGCACGAAGTACGCGTAATAGATACAACCCGCCAGGCACAACCACAGCGCCCATTTCACCAGACTTTTCATGTCCCACATTCTACCCGCTTGCTCGTGTGTGTTCAATCGGCGCCGGCTTTCTCCAGTCGACTGGCTGCTAAAGCTCGAATCCGTGCCCGTCATGCGTGACGCATCCCGCGGATCCACGCCCGGGTACACTAGATTTTACCCTCTGAAATGTCAAAGCCTACCTCCTTGCCACGACCGGCAGGGTCGCGCTCATCTCTTGCCACCCATCCATCGTGACAATACCACATTGCCATTCCGGTCGAAGACCACTTCCACCGCCGCAAACGCCGGCCCCCGGACGCCTCCCCCCACGGCATCGGCGTGCGGAACCGCAGATCGCTGTAGCGCAACACCGGCAGGCCGCCCACGTCCACCTTCTGCACCAGCGGGAACCCGGCAAACCAGCGAAACAATTTCACCGCCGGCGTCGCCTCCGCCTTCGGCAACAGCACAGCGTCATGGAAATCAACAAACGTCTCATCCTCGCCGCCATTGATCCAATGAATCTCGTCGCCGTCCCGGCGCAGCACCGTCCAGCGGAACGGATGCAACGGCTGCGCAAACGCCGCCAGCTCGCCGCCCGGCCCCGGCTTCACCGCCACGCGCAACGCGTGCCAATGCGACACGCCGCACATCAGAAAATACGCGCCCACGACAGCCAGCGCGGCCCTGGCCCTGGAGGAGCGCCTTTCCGGGCGCGACAACAGCACCACCAGCAGCCCCACCCCCAACAACCCCCACACGTACAGGTCAACAATGAACACCCAACTCAGCGCAAACCGGTCATTATTCAACGGCCAGAACAACACCGTCCCATAATTCGTCGCCCAATCCATCCCGAGATGCGACGCAATCCCCGCCGCGCACGCCAGACACAGCAACCGAAAATCCCTGCGCCCGGAAATCTCCCAAAACGCCCAGGCCAGCAACACCGCCCAAAACGGCAACAGCACCGCCGAATGCGTAAACGTCCGGTGCCAGCGCAGGAACGTTTCATGCCCCAACGGCGCCAGCACAATATCACTGTCCGGGAACTCCGCCGCCACCACACACACCCACAACGCCGCCCGCCCCCCGCGCTGCCGAAACCCGCAGTACCCAATCAACGCCCCCGTCAACCCATGCGCAATGTTGTCCACGCCAGCATTCTTAACGCAGAACACCGGCATTGTCACTTGCGCCCGCAAAGAGCTGGCAAAGCGCCGTAAAGAATTCATTTCCCATGGCGACGGGATTGGGTAAGATGCGGGCGCTTCTATGTTCACCTTGCGCACTTTAAGGGAAGGCAAATGGCCGATTATCATCTTCGCCGTGCTCGGCGGGGCAACGGTCGTTTGGTGCCCGGTCTGGTGGGCGCCGATTCTGCCGATCGGGCTGCTGGTCTTTACAATTTCGTTCTTCCGCGACCCGACACGCGCGGTGCCCGCTGACCCGAAGGCCGTTGTCTCGCCGGCGGACGGGAAAGTGGTCGAGGTGCGCATGGTCAATGAGCCGTTGTACCTCAAGGGCGACGTCCAGATGGTGGCCATCTTCCTGTCGGTGTTTGACGTGCACGTTCAGCGCTCACCGATCGAGGGGGAGATCAAGTTTGTCCAGTACAACAAGGGCCGGTTTCTTGATGCGCGCAATCCCCAGTGTGGTACGCTCAACGAAAACCGCGTGGTCGGCATCGAAGGGCCTGACGGGTTTCGCGTGACGGTGCGCCAGGTGGCCGGGCTGATTGCGCGCCGGATCGTGGGCTGGGCGGACCAGGGGACGCGGCTGGCCAGGGGCGAGCACATTGGAATGATCCGGTTCGGGTCCCGGGTGGAATTGTATCTGCCGCCGGACGTCGAGGTGACGGTCAAAGTCGGTGAAATGGTCAAGGGAGCACAGGATGTCATCGCCAGAAAACGATAACCCGGTCCACGAGCACGACGCCGAGGAGTCCGGGAAGGTCAAAATCTATTTCCTGCCGAACCTGCTGACGGCGGGCAACCTGGCCTGCGGCTTTTTCGCGTTGACGTGGATCTTCAAGTACCAGATCGGCAACAATTTCGAACCGATCCGGATCGCGATCCGGCTGATCCTGGCGGCGTTTGCGTTCGATTTGTTCGACGGGCGGCTGGCCCGGCTGGCGAAGAAGGAATCGCGGTTCGGGCGGGAGTTCGATTCGCTGGCGGACATTGTGAGCTTCGGCGTGGCGCCGGCCTTTTTGATTTACCGGATCGTGCTGCAGGAATTCGACTCGGGCTGGATCATCGCGGCCATCTACCTGGTCTGCGGCGGGATCCGCCTGGCGCGGTTCAACGTGATGAGCGCCCGTCCGGCCAGCGAAGACGGACGGGAGTTTGTCGGCTTTCCCATTCCCTCGGCGGCGGGGCTGGTGGTCACGGTGACGATGTTCATGATGCAGTTGGTGGGGCAGGACAAATCGCTGGGCAATGCGCGGTTCCTGTTGCCGGCGCTGATGGTGTTGTTGTCGTGCCTGATGGTCAGCAATGTGCGTTACCCAACGTTCAAGTACATCGACTGGACGTTGCACCGGTCGGTGGCGACTTTTGCGGCGGTGGTGATCGTGGGGTTGTTGCTGGCGATGTATTTCCAAATCACGCTGGCGCTGTTGTTCATCGCCTACATGCTCTACGGCCTCGTGCGGCCCTGGGTGAGCAAACGCTGGCGGCGGGAAATCGAGCCCGATGAAGAGGAAGAAGAGGCGGCGGGGAGGTAGCCGGCAGTGACTGATCCAAACGCGCTGGTGAGATCGCTGGCCGCCGGGTGTTTCTGCGGCTTCGTCGTGTCCGTTCCTGTCGGCCCGGTGAACCTGACGGTCATCAACCAGGCGCTGCGCAAGGGGTTCTGGATCGCCTTTCTGGCGGGGCTGGGCGCGATCTTTGCCGAATCGATCTACGCGTCGCTGATGCTGGCCGGACATTCCTCGATCCTGGACAAACCGTCCGTGGTGCTGGTATTGCGCATCGGGGCGGTGGTGGTGATCGCCTTGCTGGGGCTTCGCAATCTCCTGGCGAAGACGAACAAGATTGAGCTGAGCGCGGCCACGGCGGAGCGGGTCGATCAACGCTGGCATCATCCACGCTCGTTTCTGCTGGGATTCATCCTAACGATTTCCAATTTGATGCTGGTGTTGATCTGGGCGACACTGGCGGCGGTGTTGTTCGCCCGGGATTGGGTGCAACCCGAACTGGCCAGCCGGGCGGTATGTGTCGCGGGCGTGTTTGCGGGTGGAGCGCTCTGGTTCTTCCTGCTGGCGTTCTTCGTCTCCCGCGCGCACCGGCGCGTGAAACCGAAGACGTTGACTGTGCTGGTACGGGCCTCCGGCGTCGTGTTCCTACTGTTTGCCGGCTTGCTGGCGTACAAGCTGTTCTACCCAACCCCGGCGGGACATGGCATTGAACTGATGCACCACGCCCCGTAGCCAGGCCGCCCGGACGAAGGGAAGACGGCATCCGAGGCCCAAATCACGACCCACCCCCCGGTGTGTCCACCCCCCCTCTGAACACAGAAAGTGTTCAGTTGTTCTGGACACAGTTGTTCGGAGTGTTCAGTGAAATGAACAGTCCGGCGCGCCCGTAGGAGCGATTTTCCCGCCTCCCATCATTGGCGATTTTTCCTAACCTTGCCAATGAAAGTCAGTTATGCGCGCAATTATCGAGTCGCCCTCAAGGCCTTATTTTACTTGGCACACAAGCCGCTAGTAAGTTGCCCATTGGAGACGCGTGAAGTAAGGGTGTACACAGGTCCCGTATCGCCTGTGGTCGCATCTTCTGAGTTCAAGGCGAGTTGACTTTGTGGGAGAGGGTGTTACATGACAGGCGAGAACCGTGTCGTCAAGCAGTTGCGGGGTGTTGCGTCCAAACTGACCAGTGACCTGGAGTTGCAGAAGGACCTGCTGCAGGAGATGTTCGTCCACCTCATCAAGGTCCGCTCGGAACTGCCGGACCGGACCCCCAGTTGGTACATCAAGAGCTGCGAGTTTCATGCCCGCAACTATCTCAAGCACGGCCGCAGCATCGATTCCATCAAACGTTCCCGCAACAGCGTGCCCTTGGGACAGTTCTACAACGACGCCGACGGCCAGGTGTACTGCTTCGTCGAGGCCATGGATCCGGTCGATCTCCACAGCGAACTCTACACCAAGGACATCGTGGACCTGGTCATGCTGCAACTCTCCGACATGCAACAGCAGATCCTCTTCCTGCTGATGAAAGGCTTCCGCGTGCGCGAGATCGCCCGGGAACTGCACATCAGCCACCCCGCCGTCATCAAACACCGCAAGAAGATCGCCCGCATCGCCAATGAGTTCATCGAAGACCGGGCCGCGCTCATCCCCAACGGCTGCGGCAACTGTCACGCCGACGTCTATCACGCAGCCTAGCGCCATGAAACGTTACGGATACATCATCAAGGCGTTCTCCTGGCTGGGCGAGACAGCGGTCGACCGAAAGACCGCCCAGGAAACGGCCGGGAAGGACTCCCCGCAACCCTGCGTCTCCCTGTGGGCCAGGAGCGTGTTGCGGGATTCGGCTCGTCCCACCGGTCACAGCATCCGCTATCGCGCTCAAACAACGCTCCAGCAGGCCGCCCGGGATGCGGCGCACCGTGCCGGCGAAGCAGCCGGTTCCCCCGCTGCCGATACCACCTCTCAGCGCGGGCCGGACTCCTCCCACTCCTGACCGGGTCGATCAGCGTTCCTCGTCGCCTTGTCCTTGCCGGGCTCGCCGCTCGGCCTCTTGCTCGGCCTTCTTCTTCTTGGCGGCTTCCTGCTTGGCGCGCTTTTCGTCGGCCTGTTGCTGGTGTTCGGCCGCCTTCTGTTCCTGCTGCTCTTGCTTGAGCTGTTGCCTGTCCTCACCCTCTTGCTGCTGCCGGGCCGGTTCCGTCGGCTGTCTCACGGCGTTCTGTTCCCGCGGGGCTTCCCCGGCCTGTTGCTGGACGGCTTCTCGCGGTTCTGTTGGGCTGCGGACTCCGGCCTGGCCGGGCGGCGCGGGTTTCGGCTGGTGGGCCGGGTGAAGTTTTTGCAAGGCCGGCTGTTTCTTGACGAAGGTCGTTTCCTGTTGGTGGCGCAGTTGGCGGACGGAGACCGGCTGGATCGTTCGTCCGGTCACACGCGCGATTGTCTCGGGGCGGGGACCGCCGTTGATGACGGTCTTGTTCACGATCCGGACATTGGTGATGTTGACGGTCTTGTTGATGATGGTTTGGTTGACGATCACCGTCCCGCCGGGACGCACGGGGTCGCAGAAATGCCGTTCGTCGACAAACACAAACGCCCGCGGTTGATAAACACCGATGCTCACGTCCACGAAACCGCCTCCTCCAAAGCGGGCCGTCACGCTCATCGGCGCCCAGCCGCAATAGCCGCCGCCTTCCCGCCAGACGACCCAGGCCGGCGCCCATTGCGTTTGCGGCACCCAGACCCATCCGTTATAAGGGTCCAAGACCCAGCGGCCATAATGGTACGTGGCCCAGGCCCACGGTTCATCGCTGACCCAATACCAGCCGGCATCGGTGTATTCCCAATGCCCGTCGCTATAGGGACGCCAATCGGGGCCGACCCCTGCCGGCACCCAGCAGCGTCCGTAGTCCCCCACTATTTCCCAATGACCATAAGGCGAAAGCGGCTCGTAAAAGTCCGCGCTGCTCTGGACCACCATCACCGGACCGGGTGGCGCGGGCGGCGGGGGCGGCGGCGGCACGTAAGCCACCGGAGGCGGTGGCGGCGGTGGCGGCGGGGCTTCTTCCACGTAGGTGGTGCATCCCGCCAGTAATCCCATCAGCACAATGCCTGTTAACAATCCAATTGTCCTGCCCCATCGGTTTGATCTGTTCATTGAAAAGCTCTCTTTTGTCATTGTCGTGGTTCCCGGATCGCTCCTCCCATTCTAACACCGCAACGCAGAAATTGTCTCGCGCGGGCCGTCCGGGATGAAAATGGCGCCCCCGGCGTGAGTCGAACACGCGACCAACGGTTTAGGAAACCGCTGCTCTGTCCATCTGAGCTACGGGGGCAAGACCAATAAAATCAATACTTCTGTGAGAGCTTCTACCTCAGAAAACATGCTGCTTGCAATCTAAATTTGCAACCTTTAGGATGGCCGTGTCATGAAAGCCACCCGCAAAGGCCAGGCCCTGGAGAAAACCAATATCCCCTGCCTGTACCGCTCCACCGATTCGGACATCTACTACGGCATCTTCAGTCGGAAGGGCGACCAGATCAAAAAATCACTCAAGACCACTGACAAAGAACTAGCACGCCGACGCCTTGAAGCTTTACGCCAAAAAGTCGCCCGGCTCAATACCAAAGCAGGCAAGGCCATTTTCTTCGCCGACCTGGCAAAACGCTGGCTGGACAGTGTCAGCAGCAGGATGAAGCCGACAAGCCACTTGCGGCGCGAGACAGCAATCAATGCTCTGAAACCGTACTTTGCAAACACGGTTCGCTCTATCGACAAAAGCCAAATAGAATCGTGGGCAACATCACGAAACAAGACAGCATCAGCCCGCACGTTTAACATCGACCGCGAGACGTTGATTCAGATTCTTGACTACGCCATGCGAGAGGGCTTAATTCTGGAAAATCCTGCCAGGGTGATCCAGCGCCGTAAACAACCAAAAGCTCAAGTCATCATCCCGAGCAAACAACAGTTCAAGACCCTGCTGGACACCCTCCATCAGGCTGATTGCCGTTACCAGGAAGCCGCCAATATGGTCGAACTCCTGGCCTATACTGGGTGCCGGCTAGGGGAGGCGAGGTCAATGACCTGGGGCGATGTGAACTTTGATCTGAAAAATTTCACAATCACAGGTGGTGAGACGGGCACAAAGAATCTTGAAGTGCGTACTGTTCCGTTGTTCCCTGCCTTTGAGGAATTCCTGGTCCGTTTGCAAGCCTCTCGGGAAGACCCCTCGCAACCAACCGAGCGCATCGTCAAGATTAACGACGCTAAGAACGCGCTGGATACCGCTTGCAAGACAGCCAAGCTGCCGCATTTTCATCATCACAGCATGCGACACTTCTTTTGTTCGAATGCAATTGAGGCTGGCATCGACTTTAAAGTGATTGCCGGATGGCTGGGGCACAAAGACGGCGGGTTGCTCGTTGCCAAGACCTACGGCCACTTGCGGGACGAGCACAGCGCAGCGATGGCTAAACGGATGACATTCAGCGCGACTCACACGGAAAGCGAGAACGTCATTCCGATGAAGTCTTCTGGTCGTAAGCGGGCGTAGCAATCCATTTGCCTTCGCAACTCCCTGGTGCTATTCCTCAGCGCCAAGGAGGCCGTGCCATGAAGTTCTCAGGGATCGCGCTAGCGCTATGCCTGCTGCTGGTCATTGGCAGCATTACAACCACAACAGCCAGTCCATCGAACCCGCCCAGCTACACAATTGCGACGAACAACAATCAGGCCATCATTTACTGGCAAAATAAGCCGATCTACAGCGGCAAACTTGCCACAGCCACAATCTCTCCTGATGGCCAAACTGTCGCGTTTGTTATTGAACACCAGGTGGGATTCAACATGGGCGACGACCCGCATACTCCTGTTTATGGAGGTGCTTTGTTCACAGCTCATGCGGGCGGAAGGGTGATGGAGATCCAGAAGATGAAGAACAGTCGTAGGTTTGAGGTGCCTGAAGGAGATCCAGAAATCGGTGTTGTGTACCACCCAGAGCACCTCCAATGGGACCACACCAGCCAATATTTGTACTTCATGACCCTGCCCTGGCCGACCCGATACATGTTGTGGCGGCTGAAGCCAGGAACGCGCAAGCCCAGAGCCGTTGTGCCATTGACCGATTATCGCTTACTGCGAAAGAAGCAAGGGCTGGACTGGGTAGAGGCGTACCAGACGGACTACGCCCCACCGCCAGTGTATCGCGATTGGGAGACAACGTACATCTACACTCCAGAGGAAATGGCAGCTGACAAATACGTAGAGCCGACCAGAAAAAGCAGCATTGGCAAAGACTGGCCGCAGCCGTAATCCGTAGCGATTCCTGGCTTGATTCGACCGCACCCGCAGGCGTAGTCTCGCGTCAACAACTAAATATTTGCGTGAGCTTCGGCTGCTGTCTGTAGCGAAACTGGAGATTTCAAATGGCAAGCAGCGTTGGAGGCACGCCCCGCAAGGGGTGTGCTGAAAGCGCTTTGTCATGGGCACTCCAGTGCCTGCTACGGGGCGTCAGTAAGTACGCCCCCTTTTGTTAGGCACTGATTGTCCTGCCGAAATCCCCCGCCACACACTGTGCTGAATCCGCGTGAAGGAGCCCAAATGAAGGTGTTGCAAAAGGCAATAGCGTGGGTCCTCATTGGAGCATTCTGCAGCTATTCGTTCCCTGCTTTCTGTCAGTCTTCAACCAGCCAAGCTGTCGGGAAAACGCAAGCGTCGTCACCCCCTCAGCTCCTTGACGGGCGTGATCCCAACGATGTAATCACCACGAACCTTGCAGCAGCGAAGATCCGGTCATTAGGAACCAAGGAACTGGTGGAATTGTCATTTGCCTATCTATTGGTGAAACGACCAAGCGAAGCACTCCTTGCTGGGCAGTTAGCATTGGGGACCACAAAGGATGTGAGACAAAGAGCTGCCATTCACGCACTCATTGCTCAGGATCTTGCTCTCACTGGGAAATATGAGGAAGCCGGCTTCGAGGCACTAGAGGGACAGCGGTTGCTAGGGGAAGCGCCAACAGGAGACAAATCCCAAACATTAGCCAAACAGCTGGCTGTGGAAAGAGTCGGTTGTTTCGGAAAAGCTGGCAATGAGCTTCAAAAGCGAGCAGCAGAAGACTATTTGAGGACGCTTTCGCCTTCCTATCAGCCGACCTGCATGACAGCTGTGAAGCTTGCCGCATTGATTATTGGTGGGATCGTCACATCTGGCTATTTCATCTACAGCATGGTTGAGGGCCAGCCTCTAACCCACGAGGACAAAGTGGTGCTTACTGAAATGTGGTCAACAATAGCAGTCATTGCTGCTACACCTGCGCCATAATCGGAGGATCTATGTCAAACACATTGAAATTGACGGCTATATGCGGATTGTTGCTCAGTGTGGTTGCTCGCTGCCTCGCGGAAGATTGCGTGCTCCACATTTACTCCGTATGCACAGACGAAGTGAAATTTAAGAAAGAGGTGCCAGACGGCCTGGTTAATCTTATGCCTTCGATGGTGAACGATGACAAGTATTGCGATTCATCCGTAGATATGGGCTCCGCGTGGTACGTGTCTGTGGATGGAACGAATATGCTGATAACAGCTAAGCATGTGTTTGGACTGGACTCTTGCATCAATGTCGAAGAGATTCGTATGCTCCAACCAATAATCACAAGTAACTGCCCTAAGTGCCGCGTCTTTAATGTGTATGAGGTCATTCGTACGTCAAAGGTCATTGTTGGAGGACTGGCTTATAAGCCAAAATACATCGCTATACCTGTAATTGACGGAGCGCCATCTGACGTAGCTGTGCTATACATGGAGAGCAACCAGGTGTACGATGTAATAAAGCCAATAGTGCTAGCCAACAGGCCTCCATCAGCGGGAGAGCGCGTTGAGCTTCATGGGTATCCAGGCACCATTCAGCCACAGATACAATACGCTGAAGTTAGTTCCGTGCAAGATCTGGAGGGCTATTGCGTTCTGAATACGCCTGTGGACGGTGGATATTCGGGTGGAGTGGTATTAAGCAGCATCGACAAGCGCGCATATGGCGTGATCGTGGGTAACCCAAATGGCAAACAAGCTACTGTCTTACTTGTTACCGATGCGCTCCTTCGGTCGACAAAACCGCAACCAGCCGATGAGGTGTTAAGCAAAACCTTTACCCCTTGTCAGCAATAGCGGTTCGTCATCATCGGGGGGCTGCCAGTGTTCCGCCAAGCTGCATCCCTCTGCAATAAGAATCTAAACAGTGGGATTGAACGAGACGCTAATAGAAAGAAGTCAATAAACATGGAGACATTGAAGCGAATGCAAACCAGAAATAGGAAAGTGATCCGGATAATTTGTACGATGCTGTCCGTCGGGTTGCTGCCCCTCGCATGGACGGGCTGTGTTAGCACACCCACCAGGGAGTCGTTCGATGAATTGATGGATGATTCAACACTGACCGTGAAGGTCAAATCTGCTATCTACCACGATAGCCGAGTTCCTCTCAATGAAGTCAGTGTTGAGACATGGAAAGGGGAGGTGTCTCTTTCGGGTTCTTGCGACAACCAAGATCAAATCAACGCAGCTGTGGAGGACGCCAGAAAGACTGAAGGAGTCACAGTTGTCCATAACAACCTTATTTCCAAAGCCAATTAGCATGCGTCAACCCATTGAATGCGCAACCGGCAGCAAGGCTCATCTGTCCTCAATCAGCGGCTCTGTGTGCTTTCATAGTTCTTTCTACAGAGCACGCAGTGATTCGTTAACTGGAGGATCAATAAGTTGGATCCAATTACCCTCATCGTGTGTATCGTCGTAGCGCTGTGCATTTTCTCAAGCTGCTGCAAAGGGCGTTAACACTAACAGCTCTGCGCACATCTCGGAACGGGGACGGGGCAAGAAGGAGACCTGGCGAAAGGTGTTTCACATTGGCAAAGACTGTCTGTGTAAGCGTGAATCGCCACGAATTGGGGATCTCGCCTGCCCGTTGTGCTGGCGGTGCAGTGGCATGGTCTGTGGGCTGTTCGTTACGCTTCTAGCCTGCCGGAACATCGACCTGTCTCACGTCAATCTTGAAGTCCTCGCTGGGCTGGCAATCGGCTTTGGCCTGCCGGCCCTATGCGACGTGGCCATGCAATTGGTTATTCCCTGTAAGAGCAATTGGGCTCGCAGGTACCTGACTGGCTTCTCGTTGGGAATCGGCATTGTGCCCGCCGGGACGATTGCGACCGTCTGTCTGGGCCGTTTGCGTTAGAATTCGCGAAGTTGTTGTGCCCCATCGATGTCCTAGTGGAAGTCTGACTCTGCTGGCAACCATCCAACTCTGCCTCTGACTTCTCTGCAACATTCTAATTCTTGGAATATGGCACTCCTAAGCCCTATACCGGGGTCATTCTTGTAAAATTGCAACCCCCTGCCGGGTGGGGTGTCCTCAGCATCTGCTTGCCCTGATTAATTTCAGTTCCTCCGCGCGGCATAATCATTGAGCGAGATCTAGCTCGCAGCAGCCGTGAAATCGGCTGCGAATCAACCGAATGATTAACCACAAGGAGGAGGCATGATTTGTCCTGTTGAACCTGCAAAACCCGAAAACGCCAATCCTGAAGTTGCCGGCGCTAAACCGTTGTTCTTCCGCCATCGACACATCCGAGCCAGCTTGAACGAGTGGTTCCATGTCCACCGTAATGGAGGAGCCAAAAAGCCAGGCTCAGGAGGGTGGCTAGTGGTGCTGGCCTGTTGTTTCGCTGCCTGGCTGGTCTACCAGATCTTCCTGTGGATCGTGGACGTGCTCAGGGCAGTGATCCATGGCTTAGCGGGCATCCTGGACGTAGCAGCGCCCTACCTGTTGTTGATTGCGGTCGCAGCCGGAGTTGCTTGGTGGCTGCGCAGAAAACAATAGCCCCAACCAAGAAAGGAGAATCCCCAAATGACTAAAGAAAGCACGACTTTGTATTATCGCGAAGGATCGTCTGACAAAATCTACCAAGCGGCCATCGAAGAGGCCACTGGCGGGTTTGTTGTCAGTTTTGCCTATGGCCGCCGTGGCAGCACGCTCCAGACTGGCACCAAGACGCAAAAACCTGTGCCGTTGACGAGTGCCAAAGACATCTTCGACAAACTGGTCCAGTCGAAGATGGCCAAGGGCTATACGCCGGGCCAAGATGGGACGCCGTATCAGCAGACAGACAATGCAGCGCGTGACACAGGTGTCCGCTGCCAGCTCTGCAACCCAATCGACAGCGGTGAACTCAAGTGCTTCCTGAACGATCCCGCGTACTGGATGCAGGAGAAGTTCGACGGCAAACGCATCCTGCTCAGGAAAGACCAGGCTGGTGTTTTCGGGATCAATCGTAAAGGATTGATCGTCGGTTTGCCCGAGCCAATCGTGGAGGCTGCTCAAGCGTTCAATGAGAGCTTCGTCCTCGACGGAGAATGCGTCGGAGACACGTTGTACGTCTTCGATATCCTCTCGCTGGCTGAAGACTCACTGCTCACGCGGCCGTATCAGCAGCGGTCCGTGGCGTTGATGAATCTGCTGGCCAGCGCCCAGCAACATCACATTGAATTCGTGACGACAGCCATCAAATCCGCTGAGAAATCCAAGCTGTTGCGCAAGCTCAGAGCTGCTGGGAAAGAAGGGGTGGTCTTCAAGCGCCACGATGCCCCGTACACGGCAGGAAGACCGGCTAGTGGTGGGACGTGGCTGAAGCACAAGTTCACTACGTCAGGGTCATTCATTGTGAGCACGATCAATGACAAGCGCAGCGTTGGCCTGGAGGTGTGCGACGGAAATGAGCACATCCAGGTTGGCAATGTCACCGTGCCCGCCAACAAACAGGTCCCGTCGTTGGGAGCCATAGTCGAAGTGCGGTACTTGTACGCCTACAGAGGAGGGAGCCTGTTCCAGCCCGTGTTCCTGAATGTGCGTGATGATCTGGAGCCACGGGACTGCACGATCAGCCAGTTGAAGTACAAAGCGGCCGGATCAGACGAAGACGAAGGTTGACCAGGCCGCAAAGTAGTCCCGCCCAAACCCGTCAGAGGACCTGACGGGTTGTTTTGTCTATACCCCCACGAACCTCATCTGAAAGGAGGTGGGCGCGTGTACTCACCGCGCATCCATCATGCGCTGATTCCAGCGCTCTATCACACGGCCAGGTCGCGACAAATCCCGATGACGCATCTCGTCAACGAATTGGTCGTCGAAGGGTTGTCACGGCGCAGTGACATGCCTCATGCAGCCAGCGAAGCCCTGGCCGGCTACACAGCCGATTCAGTCAAACCCAAACATAAACCCACAGGAGAAAATCATCATGCTCAAAGTATGCACCAGCTACAGTAAAAAAGTCCCAACCGACCAGCAGTACAGCAGTCAGCAGTTCCACGCGAGCGTCGAGGTGGAATTGTCGGATGCGCTCTCGCCGGAAGATCTACAGGATCGAATTCGCCAGACGTTTGATTTGGTGAAATCCTCAGTTGAAACCGAGATCAACGGCAATGGTACCTCTGCCAAAGAAGCCCCGGCATCTCGCAACAATGGCGGCCGTTCAACGAGTCCTACAGGTTCTGCCAATGGAAACGGACACGGGAAGGCCAGCAACGCTCAGATCAAATACATCACCAGTCTCGCGACAGAGCAGGACATTCGTCTGAGTGCCCTTAACGACTACTGTCGGGAGCACTTCAGGGTCGATTCTCTGTACGAGCTGACGAAGAAGGATGCGTCAGCACTCGTCGATGCCCTGAAACGCGGCAAAGTGAAGATCCCCGCCTGACCCAAACAACCCAAGCCGAAGGCACTGGAGGGGCAGTAGCGTGTTGCTTGCGCTGCTGTCCCTTTCGGCTTTACCACAAAAGGAGAAATCATCATGTCCACATTGAAAGAGTTGTGTGCTGATCGCGAACACTGGTCGTACAGCTCGTTGAATCAGTTCCTGAACATCTGTTCACTGCAATGGGCGTTTCAACGCCTGTACAGGCTCAAGCCTGAGTTCGTTCCTGTGAACCTGTCCTTTGGTTCAGCATTCCATCGCACGCTGGAGGCGATCAGTCTCCAGCGGCTGGATGGCAAAATCATGCCCGAGAAGGAGGGCAGGGATCTGTTTGCTGATCTATGGTTCAGGCAGCAGCAAGAGGATGAAAACATTCGGTTTGATGAAGACACCGGCCCAGAGAAGCTGCAGGAGCAGGGCAGTGGCCTGGTGGCGTGCTATCGGGCCAACATCGATCCTGAAGAGGAAGTGTTGCACATCAACCAGCCCTTCGTCGTTCCGTTGATCGATGCCAGTGGTGAGGTGCTGGAAAAACCGTTAATCGGAGAAATTGATCTGGTTGCCAGGAAGGGGGGCAAGAAGGCCCTGGTTGATTGGAAGACCAGCGCCACGCGGTGGAATCCAGGTAAATGCCACCGGAGTCTGCAGCCCACAGTCTACCTGTACGGCTATGAGATGAACAACAGCGCAGACTCACTGCCTGAGTTCAGGTACGACATTGTGGTGAAAAATAAGACCCCGGTGTTTGAGCAGCACGTGACGAACCGCAGTCCAAATGCATTCCATCGGATGGTGGAAAAAGTAAGACTGGCTGAGTCGATGATCGCCAGCGAGCACTTCATCCCCAACGATGAGAGCATGTTCTGTAAGAGCTGCCCATTCCAAAGCGCATGCAAGACCTGGCACCAGCAGCGGACCAAGCTGGTCAGCGTAGCAGGATCTGCTGCTTGAGCGGAATGGAGAAAAGGGGGTGGGGTGCCCCTTTTCTTTAGGTATCGGTCGAAGACGGTCAAGCTGGTGAAACTGCAAGCTGCACGACCGTCCGATCCGGGTTGAACCGGCTGAGGCACACCTCGCATCGTTGCGCTTGCTCGTTGGGAGAACCGAAGACTGGTTGAAATTCGAGTAGACTCCAAAGACGAAAAGCGCAGATGAGAGAAAGCAGCCGTCCCAGGCTCACCAGACAGCATTTGACTTCAGTTTAATTTGTGTGGCATCATAACCAGATTCTCGAAGGAGTGTCGCGCGCCTATCGTCAACAACAGATGCCTTAGGAGACGTTATTTCGTACTGAATTGCAATTCGCTCAGTAGGTGTAAATGTCTTCAGCAGGAAAGAAATAGCTGATTCGGTATCAACGGGAGGGGTAGACACAAGAGCGATTCCGTCATTGGATTCGATAAAGCCCTGTTTAGCACAATCACGAGTGAATATCAATGTCTTGTCTAATAGGGTGACGTCGCCTGAAAAGAGCAATGATTCTGAATTGTATCCATACTCTTTCAGTAGTTGAATCATGGTGGCCCCTCGCCCATCCATCCCGCCCACCGTTTGTCCTGCAGATTTGGTAACGGCATTGGCTGAATGTTGATTAATGTTTGTAAAAAGAGTAAGTAGGTCGTGTGTTTGCGTGGAATCTTCTTGGCCAACGCTATTTGTGTTACTTACCTTCGTCTGCGTCTCTGGGAATTCATACTGCGTCTGGAGCAGTACCGCCAGAACCTGTGTGCCGGCAGTGAGAACGGTTGCATTGTTGATGGGTGGTTTTATGATGAGAAATTCTGCTGTACCCGCATCTTGGTGATTGATTAGGTCAAAAGTAATTGCATCTTTTACGGGCAGTGTTGCTTTAAACTCGGGGTGCTCATTCATAGTGAGTGTGACACCTTTAGCAAATAGAAAACCGGTAGGTTCTTTTGTGCTCCCATTCTCAAATAAAGCCCCCCCCTCAGTCATCTTATGGGTCTCAGTAACACCTAGAATTGGATCAGTTTGGGTAAACAGTATTGCTGCTTGCAACGTCCCGGTGAAGTGCTTGATGCGAGCGGTGTTCGGATAATGTTTCAAAAAGGCGATGTAATCTTGTGCAGTGTTCTTAAGCACAGTTGAGTTCCAGTCAATGTCTTCTTGGCGTACGTTATCAAGAGTAATATTGTCTCTTGCCGCAACGTATTTGGATACAATATTTGTATTTGCTGACTGCTCTTGCGCATTTGAGATTGTAATGTCAGCGAGAAACAGTATTCCTACAAGTGTACGTAGTATTGTGTTCATTTTGTCTAACAGTTCTCATGTGACTTGGTCCTGCGACCATCACGGGATTTTGAACTTCGTTGAGTGTCATTGTATTAAAACCGACTGGTTTCACAAGTTGAATTCCTTGCAGACAAGACTAAAGTTCCGCCTCGGATCGCAGTAGAAAGCAGTCTTTGTCACAACTGGTTGCCGGTCTTGTAGAAAGAAACAGGACAATCTCTGTCCTGTTTTAGCGTTTCCCCCAAAGACCCGTTTGGTTCCCAAACGACGCTAAAAGCTCAAAATCTACTTGTCAGCATTTTTAGTGCTGATACGATCATGCGCATCAGGCTAAATGGTAAGCAAATGTTACGGAGGTAATTTATATGGGGAATGCCGAATCAACCAAACATTGGACGCCGCGCTTTTGGAGCGCCACTCACTGCGCTTTCAAAGTGTTCTTTCCTAGAGCTGTCACATTCTCAGCAATTACTGGAATTGCATCGATCGCCCTCCTTGCTGGATGTGCTGTTACTCATGAGTATGCTCAGTACCACAGAATGAGTCCGCAGGAAGCGGTTCAGGTCTTGGATGAGCTACTCGCGGCTGACTACAGCTCTTCAGAGAACGTTACGTTGTGGTACCAACTCGACACTAGTCGGGCATATTGGAAAATCACATCGATAGACCAAGATGGCTTAGACATGGATATAGCCGTGTATGTGTATGACCATATTGTCAGATCAATTGTTACACCCAATAGTCGGGTGTCTTGGAACTACAGTGTTTCGCACACGTATGAGCGTGTGAGGTTTGCAGATGTCACCAGTATTAAAATAGACCGACGTCCTGCCCTGTTGCCAGGAGCACCATCGACCTTTGAAATATATTTACTGCGTCAAGGAAAGAAGCGAATAACTATTAACTTCTCGCAGCATCCGAATAAATACAAGGAATATCTGTCTGCACTTCTTGTGTTGTGTCCGAATGTAAAGTGAGTGATCCAGTGCGACGCAGGGTATTATGGCGAATGATTACAGCGGCATGCTGGGGGCCAGTTCAGGTGGGGGGACAGAGATGATTGAGGGCCGTGGGTCATATGGGGAAAGGCGGCTAAGGAACAAACCATGGAATGCCCTCATTGTAAACTATTGAATCCAGACGGGGCTGAGCGATGTGATTGCGGATATGATTTTAAGTCGGGCTCTTTAGAAACATCATACAATACGGAGACCTCGGAGACGGGCGGGAATTGGCTGGATATACAATTGGCCGGGATGCCTTGGGGCGGGGTTGCTCTTTGTTGTATTTGTACGTGTGGGCTTCCCCTTGCCTTAGTGGCCGCTATTGCCTGTAGACACCCAGAGGCGCGCAAGAAAGCATTGATAATCTTGGGCGTCAACCTTGGTCTTTGTTGCCTGGGTTTACTGGCAAAGTTTGGTAAAAGCCTATTTTAGATTAAGCATTGTGCTTTTCGAGTGGGCCGTCAGAGCACTGCAGAACCTGAGAGGCGGAATCTTTACAACGGTCTCGGCGTTCTTGCTGAATAAGTAGGGGCATTGAGCGGCAATTGTCTACCCTGCAACCGTCGCATAAAGGATTGAGGAGAATGGTATTTCAAGTCCAGAGACGACTTCGTCCCATCCTACATCTTGCGATATGGGTAATCATCATGCGCCACCTCAGGGCTTTTTGTTGTCGAACATGCTACTTTGATGTCAGCCTGAACATTCCCTGACGACTGCTCTCAGCGCTTCTTGATCGACTTCCTCACCTCCGCCTGATGGACTGCCTGATCTTTGGCTGATCCAGAGCCTGAAGATCAGCTGATGGAATGGCTGGCAAATTGGTGGGTGTTTCGAGGGCTTCTGCGTCAATTTAGACTGGATTTCGACGACGCCTTGATTATCATACCGCTGGGTAGGACCGACCAGGAGACGAATCGCATGTCAGATGAGATGCAGCGGTTTCCGGATGCCGAAAATTGTCGAACTCGTTATTTGGGCCCAATACTTGGTCTGTCTGAATGTCTAGTCGAATCCCTCGACCGATGCCCGTACGCCCTGAAATTCGCAACTGATTATTTTTGCAGGCATCCGGGCCGCAAAAACTTTGAGACACCGTCACAGAAACTGAACTAGGACAGCCCAAGCTTTAGCCGGCCAAAACACGAGAGGGGCGTTAAATGGAGCAATACACCAATGCAGAGGTCGTCGTGGTTGCAAAGAAGCAGAAGACTATCATCTGGTTGATGCTCACCACACTGGCCGCGTCTGTGTTTCCGCCCGCATTGATAATTATGGCCATCGTCAATGTTGTGTTCGTGTACCAGTTGGCACAGGCACTGAAGCGCCGTGATGCGTGGGCTTGGTGTGCGGGCATGTTCGTTCCACTCGTCAGTCTTTTGTTGCTTTTACTTCTGAACGGCAAAGCCACTGCTGTCATTAGGAGCAAAGGTGTCACAGTGGGGCTGATGGGTGCAAACAAGGCGCAGCTAGACGCGTTGCCTCTGGACAAAGCAGCGCCACCGACCATTTCCGGGGAGGCTGATGAGAGACTCGCCAGAGCGTTGAAATTAGAGGCAAAGACGCACTATGAAGAGGCAATTCAAGAGTACGACCGTCTAGTTCAAGAATTTCCAAATTCAAGTCAAGCTCTGGAGGCAAGCAAGTACGTCGCCAGTCTTAGAAGCCGCATGGGGGTTTAGCGTAATGCCAACCTCGTCTTCGCCATAAAGACAGGACGACACCTGGGGCAAATTGCCTTGAAATCAATCTCGGACGTGTCAAACTGGGAGACAGTCAGGCGGGACACCAAGATGATCGCGGGAACAGATCAAGGGGAAATGTCGGTTGATAAGGGGTGACCAGAATGAGCCTTATGGAATTTTTCAGGAACAATCACAGACTGGCTGAAATCGTAAAGGATCACACCAATGGCGATGTGCAGCGCAAATCTGCGATCACAAAAACTCACGAATCAGTCACTTCTCGCTGAAATCGAAAACGACCGTTTCATCCCCCTCAGCTTACGAGCCGCTGCGTTCCAGAGGATCACTCAGCTACGCGACCAGCTCGGGGCTTAGGTCATGTGGTAAATATTTAATTGCACGAGGGCAATCTTATGAAAAACGCCGCAAGCCGCTGGCTATTCTTGTTATTGCTCGTTGGGTTCACGAATTGTGTATTGGCCGATGAGGTTCAGGATCAAATCGCCCGTTTGTCGGATCCAGACTTTACCGTGCGATATTCCGCCGTCCAAGCGTTGGGCAAATTGGGCGACAAGCGGGCTGTGGATCCGTTAATCGCATGCTTGAAGGATCAGGACTTGAATGGTCGGGATCAGGACGTGAGAAAAGCCGCTGCCGAGGTGTTGGGCAAATTGGGCGACAAGCGGGCTGTGGATTCTTTGATTGCATGCTTGAAGGATTCGTATCTAGACGTGAGAGCGAGCTCCGCCTGTGTCTTATTCGGCTCACGTTGCTTGGTGCTCTGAAATCGACCAATCCAATATTTCAGACGCCAACGTTGTGCTTCGAGTTCTTCATGGTCAAGGATGTCCTTTGGTGGTACTTCCATCAGTGGATCACCTCGTGTGCGCCACTTGTAATACCATGGATGGCGCATGAGCTGTCTTGCAAGGATCGTGAACACCTTACCGCCACTATATTTGTCGATTCGCTCGTCAATAGGCCATTCCTCCTCAAGTGCTTTCTTGATCTGTTCGTATCGCTTTAAGAAATTGCCCAAACCGTTTGTTCCTCGGCAACATGCCCACGGGTTGTATTTGTCTTTCTCAATCGGCTGATTTGATCCATACCAGGATCTTCGAAGAAGAGTGATGAATTCACCCGCAGTGCTGCTCAGTCCCAGAGTGCCACTATTGTAACACATGATCTGAGGTATATTGTCATCGAGCCATTGAATCAGTTCCTTCTCATCGAGTTCCAATTGATAGTGTTTGGGAAACATTCCTGCTGCTCGCATGTTTCTAAAAGACAATCGAATCAAGCCTAAAAGCTTTTTAATTTGCCACTTTCTGTCGGTGAGTGGATTCCAGTAAGGTTTCCAATCGTCCGTCGAATGATCGTTGCTGGATTGATATTGAGTCGTGGAGGTAGAACTGTTCTGGTCACACGGTCGGTCAGCTGCATCGCCGCTCTGCGAACCGGCTTCGCCTTCGCATGCGGCGGTCGTCTGATCGCCAGTTGAAGCCTTACCTAAAGTAGTTTCTTCCGATAAAGAAAGAACGTTGCCGAAGGCAACGTTATTCATTCTGTGATTTCTATTGTCCTCTATAGTGTCTTCTATATGTATTATAGGTGGACATGCAGGCCGTGGGTCACGGACATCCACGACATCCCCTCCGGACGGTGAAGACGGGGGTGGAGGACCATCAGGCCGTCCCCCATGGACATCTAGGGCATCATCTTTACGACTTGTGAGGAGGTCCTTTTGCTTCTTATGAGCTGATTTACGGATCACGGTCAAGTGTCGCTGTCGCTTCGTAGGATATGTGGCCTTCACGTACCCTTTCGAAATAAGCTGAGCGATTATCCGTCTGACATGCCTCGAATCAATGCCCAACTGACGAGCAAGAAAGTTGTTGGACGCAAAGCAGTGGCCTCGTTTCTTCGATAGACCAGCAATAAGCCCCAATGTTCCTCGCTCAAGCCAAGAGAGACTGGGATCTTTCAGGTGGCAATCGTGAATGAATATTCCCTCGGTGCGTAGCACTCGTCCAGCTGGCTTGATCACTCGTTGTTTGCCATTTTGGGAGATTACGAGCAATTTCTTTTGCACTGCCCGCTTGATTAACCGCTGAACGGCCCGAGGTCCAATTCCTAGGAATGTCGACAACTGGCGATTGTCTAACAACAGACCTTGTCCGCCTTCTCTAGAATAGCTGTAAGCGAGCGCCACAATGGGCTTGATGCTCCAGTCGAGCTCAGGCCGCTCAGCGAGTATGCCTGGAATCCAGAGAAACTCTTCCTTGGATTTATTGCCACGCGTAGTGCTTTTCATAATTCCTGCCGGGTCAAGTAGTCGTGCAACTGTTTCACTACACACACGCCGACGTTGTTGATGTGATTATTCATGTTTGTTATCCTCGGTTGATTGTTTCCTGCTGGTCGTTGGGACAAATGTGCATTAAAGTTTCAGCGGTTGTGGGGCCGGCGGGGTTGTGCCAGCCGACCCCGTGTTCGTTTAGTTGCGCCCAGCGGTCGACGCCGCTGGACCCGTATTGCGGGCCTGGTCAGTTTGGGCTGATCAGGCCCGTGTTTTCCCAGCTAAAGCTCAACTGACCTTAACTGGTGCTGTGACTTCCGTTTCTGCTGCAGATTCGTCGTCGGTTGACTCGCTTAACGTCGCGAACACTTCCTGCAATTTGTTCACGACTTCGGCCTGAATCGCGTCACGATCCTCCTTCGACGGAATTCTGACGCCGGGCTTTTCCCAGGGGTAGCCGACCTTGATCGGCTGACCCCCTTTCTGTTCGGCGTCAATGCGAGGGAATAGAAATTTCCCAACTCTAAGATTAAAACGCAGCCTTAGAATATTGGGCTCCGACTCCTTCGTCATGTTCGTCGGCATCAAGATCTCGATGCCGAGCCTGTTTTTAGCTTCACTCATGTTTTCACCCCCTTTCTTTATGATTTCTTGCTTGTGTTGCTCGACCCGGAAATTCATGCAATCGCGCGTCTCCCTTTACGCTACCTGTTCGCTACAACAGGATTGTTGGCTGGAGTTTCGCCAAAGCGGGCTGGAATTTCTGACGCTGTGCCCGGCGAAATTGTGTGGTGCTGTCTCTGAGAAAACGGCACAATTCTTCGACAGCGATTCTGACGCACCTAAGCCTGCCGGCACCATAGGGCGTGGGCTTGATGAGCCCACGCTTGATCAGCCGGTCGACAGTTCGTGTGGATAGATCAAGCGCGATGGCAGCTTGATGGCGAGTCAGAATATCGAGCGTGTTGTTGCCTCTGTTGCGCCATTCTTCCGGGTCACAATGAACAAAACGCTTCAACTCTTCAGCAGAGACGAGAATCCGGCGCAGAGCCAAGCACGCGCAAATGGTCCCACTTTTGATTTCGCGGTCTACAGTCGAAACCGAGATGTTGGCAATATCCGCGAAGTGTATGCGCGAATAGGCTAGCTTCGGTATGGATTCGGAAGCGGTCCTAGAAGGAGCACAGGACCAGCCCGCGGTGGATGCCGATGAAGACATAGGCGTCCCTCCTGGGTATTGCCCTCGTCTTGGCCACCACCAAAGACTAGGGGGGGTTCTGGTTTGTTTGCTCCTTCTGTTCGCGCTTTTGGTTGCGCAGGATCACTTCCTACGGCTGGCCCCAGTGTGTAGAAACGGAATGGGGAGCAAGCCGAAGCCAGGGCGAAAGAAAATAGAAAGTCGCACTGACTCAACTCGCGTCCAACCTGTAGTTCGTGATCCATGAGGGCACCATTACGGGAAAACAAATAATCTGTCAAACACTTTACTCGCAGTTGTAGCGCAGTTGGGCTGCGGGCATCTCGTGACGACTCGTGACATCTATTTATTTTTCGATTGAGGATCTTTGCTTAATGCTCGAGGACGCAGCACTGCACTGCCTCTATATATAGAGTCCGCGTGCTTGCAATCTAAAGTTGCAACTTGCTGGAAAATTGTCGGTCGTGTCGACACGCTTGCTGTCATCATGCAGCCGTTGATTTTATTGGGCCTGACGGCTGGTGGCAGCTGATGATGTCTCGGGGAAACTGTGCTTGGGGGAATTAGGAAACCGCTGCTCTGTCCATCTGAGCTACGGGGGCGCTGCAACCGCTCCTGCCCGCCCATTGTGCCAGTTCCCCGCCGCCAGGCAAGCCAATCAGCAGCCGGAGCGGGTCCGCCGGACTGACAATTTGTCACAAATTCATGGTTCATAAACAATTTAAGGCCGTATTAGGTCGTATTAGGCCGTATAGGGCCACAGATACACACGGATGCACGCAGATGGAGGCAGCCACGAATGCACACGAATCGGCACGAATGGCGGGATTTCTTCCACGAATTACACGGATTCCGCGGATTGTCGGGGTCTTCGCCGGAAAATTTATGGTTGGACTAGGTTTGACTAGGTCGGACTGGGTTTGACTAGGCTGGACGGGGTGGGTTCCGGCAGTTTGGAGGGTCGCGCTCCCGCGCGACCGAGTCGTTTCCGCCAAATCAGCGGCCACGCTGGAGCGTGGCCCTCCAAAGGCAGATTGCCGCAGCCCTGAGGCCGCCGCCCCGGCTCCCTCCCAACATATCCCCTCTGCATATCTCATACCGGCCACCATAGCACATTGTTGCCGACTCCGCCAACGCAAGCGACAATTCCTCCTGGGCCAATCTCGGCCCCCTGATCCCCGGCAACGGCGCCACCAACTGCTTCCTCGACGCCATGAGCCCCTGCCCCAGCACCAACAAATTCTACCGCGTACAGACAGCACCGTGAGAGAGGTGGATTGCGGATAGGCCCTTCATGCTGTCATCTCTGAAAGCGCGCTTTGTCGACACCTCTCGCTCGTTGTTCTTCTGGTCGTTCCCTGTCATGCCGAGCTTGTCGAGGCATCTCTGTCGTTCCGCACGACACGGAAGAGACCCCTCGACAAGCTCGGGGTGACAACCGAGGGCAAGAGACGTGGCGTAGTGTCAGATAAAGATGCCCTCAAGTTGCACTTCAAGGCGGTGCTGCTCTTGAAGATTAACCAAATTTTGAGGTTCGTTTGACATACTCAATCAGCAATCATCAACCGGTAGCCAATCCCTGGCTCGGTCTTGATGAGTTTGTGGTGGGGGTCGGTCTCAATCTTTTTGCGGAGGTGGGTGATGTAGACGCGGAGGTATTGGGACTGGTTTTCGGCGTTGGGGCCCCAGACGGCGCGGAGAAGTTGTTTGTGGGTGACGACTTTGCCGGCGTGTTGGACGAGGACGCGCAGGAGGGCGTATTCGGTGGCGGTGAGGCTGATTTCCTTTTTCTTGACGGTGATGATGCGGGTGGCCATGTCGACCATCAGGTCGCCGTCGACGAAGACGGGTTCTTCGGCCCCGTGGGGAGCGTGGCGCTGCAGGACGCGGAGGCGGGCGAGGAGTTCGGCGGAGCCGAAGGGTTTGGTGACGAAATCGTCGGCGCCGTTGTCGAGCGCGGCGACTTTGTCTTTCTCGCTGTCGCGCACGGAAAGGATCAGCACGGGGGTCTGGCTCCATTCGCGGAGGCGTTTGAGCACGGTCAGGCCGTCCATGTCGGGCAGGCCGAGGTCGAGCAGGACCACGTCGGGGCGTTGGGAAACGGCCTCCTGCAAACCGAGCGCCCCGGTCTCGGCTTCACAAACCCGGTAATTTTCCGGCTCGAGCATCGTGCGCAGCATCCGGCGGATCGGGGCTTCGTCGTCGATGATCAAGACGGTGCGTTCGGCGGTCATGATGGCGGTGTGGTGGTGGTGTCCACGGGCAGGCGGATGGTGAACGTCGCGCCGCGCGTGGGATTGTTTTCCGCCGTGATGTCGCCGTGGTGGGCGCGGACTAGGCCCTGGACGATGGACAGGCCGAGGCCGGTGCCGCCGGGTTTGGACTCCGAGCCGCGATAGAATTTTTCGAACACCTTCATCTCCTCGCCGGGGGTCAATCCTCTTCCCTGGTCGGTGACGCGAAGGAACAGGTCGCCTTTGTCGAGGTGGGCCAGCATCTGGATCGGCGTGCCGGCGGGGCTGTACATGGCGGCGTTCATCAGCAGGTTGCACAATGCCTGTTCGATCATCCCGAAATCCAGCCGGACCAGCGGCATGTCGGGCGGCACGATGATCTGGACGCGTTCGGCGGAAATCTCGTTCTTCAATTGTTCCACGGCCGACTGCAGCAGATCGGTGACGTCGCACCATTCCAGGTTCAACGGCAGCCGGCCTGTCTCGATGCGGGTCATGTCCAGCAGATTGCTCACGATCCGGCCCAGGCGTTTGTTGGCGGACTTGATTTCGTCCAGGAACGTTTTGCCGAGGGGGATCGCCGCTTCCTCAAGTTGCGTATCCAGGCCGTCCGTGGCCGCGCTGATCACCGCCAGCGGCGTCTTCAACTCATGCGACACCGAATCCAGCAGCGTGCGATGGAGCCGGTCGGATTCCTCCGTCACCCGCGCCTGGGCGGCGCTCTCGATCAAATGATAGCGCTCGATCATCACGCCGATCTGGCTGGCAAACATCTCCAGCAACTCGTGCTCGTCCAGCGTGAGCGTCTTGCGGTCCTCGAAATTCACCCCGAGCACGCCCACTTTGCCTTTGGACGTCTGCAGCGGCATGTACAACGCCTCGGCGTTGGGCAACGTGTCCGTGAACCGCCCCGCCGGCAGCGTTTTGAGAAAGGCCCAACTGGCGACGCCAAATTCCTTTTCATCCGGCTGGAACGTGCTGGCCGGGTGCGGGGCGCTCTCCAGTTTTCCTTCGGCATTGGCCGGGTAGACCGCCGTTTTCGCCCGGAACAGCGCGTCCACTTCCTTCACGGCGCGGTCCAATCCCTCCAGCAGCGACGTGCTGGCGGCGACGTTCTCCAGCAGCCGGTTCAGCGCGGAGGTGCGCTGCTCGCGTTTGCGTTCCGCCATTTCGCGCACCCGCAGGCGATTGGTCATCCGTCCCATGACCAGGGCGATGATGAAATAGGTGGTGAACATCATCTGATCGTGCAGCGAATTGATGCGGAAGGTGAACGGCGGGGGAATAAAGAGGAAATCCCAGAGCAACGCGCTGAGCGCGGCCACGAAGAGCACGGCCCAGCGGTTGAGCACCATCGCCAGCAAGACCACGAACAACAGATAGATGTTCCCAATCGCCTGGTAACCGGTCAGCCGCTGCAGGAACCATGAAACGACGGTCACGCCCGCCACCACCGCCGCGCCCACGCCGCAATCCCGCAGCAAATGGCCGCTCATCATCTGCCCGATCGTCGGCCGGTTGGGTTTGGCTTTTTCGGCGCGCACGACGTGGATGTCGATTTCCGCGCCGCGGCGCATCAGCTTGCTGACCATCGAACCACCGGTCAGGAATTCCCAGACCGGATTACCCGCGGGCCGGCCGACCACCAGTTGCGTCACATTCTGTTCCCGCGCCGCCTCGACCACCGCCTCCGCCAGGTCGTCGCCGCGGGTCATCACCACTTCCGCGCCCAGTTGGCGCGCCAGGGAAAGGTTTTTCGTCAACCGCATCCGGGCGTCCTCGTCCAGCGGTTCCAGTGTCTCGACGTAAATCGCCACCCACGGCGCGTCCATTGCCGACGCGATCCGGCGGGTCCAGCGGATCAGCGGCCCGGAGAACGGGCTCGGGCCGACCGCCACGGCCAGCCGCTGGCCGGAGGTCCAGCGTCCGCCGATGCGTTTGGCGCGCATCACGTCGCGCAATTCCTGGTCGACGTGCTCGGCGGTGAAGCGCAGGGCCATCTCGCGCAGGGCGGTGAGGTTTTCCTCGCGGAAGAAATTCTCCGAGGCGGTGGCGGCGCGTTCGCCCATGTAGACTTTGCCTTCGCTGAGGCGTTTGCGCAGTTGTTCCGGGGTCAAATCGATCAGCTCGATCTGGTCGGCCTGGTCGAGGATCGAGTCCGGCACGGTTTCGCGGACGGTGATGCCGGTGATTTGCTGGACCACTTCCATGCGGCTTTCCAGGTGCTGGACGTTGAGCGTCGAATAGACGTCGATGCCGGCATCGAGCAGTTCGAGCACGTCCTGGTAGCGTTTCGGGTGGCGGCTGCCCGGCGCGTTGGTGTGGGCCAGTTCGTCCACCAGCGCCAGTTGCGGACGCCGGGCGAGGATGGCGTCGATGTCCATTTCCTTGAGCGTGACGCCGCGATAGTCCAGTTCCTTGCGGGGGATGACTTCCAGTCCGGCCAGCAAGGCTTCCGTCTCGACGCGGCCGTGGGTTTCGACGACGCCGACGACCACGTCGACTCCTTCCGGGCGGCGTTGCTGGGCGCCGCGGAGCATGGAATAGGTCTTGCCCACGCCGGGACACATCCCGAAGAAAATCTTCAACTGCCCGCGTTTGGTGGCCGCCTCCTCGCGCTTGATCTCGGCCAGCAGCGCGTCCGGATTGGGCCTCTGGGGCTCGCTCATGCGATGATTCTAGCGGGTCGCCCGGGTTTCACCATTCAAAAAGCGAGGCTACGGCAGCTCATGGTCCCGGCGTTTCAGGTGCTCGACGATGATCGCGCCCAGGTCGACAACGAAGATCGTGACCACAGCGCTGTCCATCAATGTCACGAAACGGCCGGGCGGCACGAATTGTTCGCCGCCCCACAACAGGAACGCGAGGCCGAGCAACACGCCCTTGATCATCTCCTTGCGCGGCCGCGCGGCGCTGAGCTGCAGGCAGATGTAGGACAGACCGATCAACATCAGCGAAAGGGCCCCGGCGACCTGGTGAGCGGGAGTCAAACGCAGGCGGTTCCACGTGTCGCCGGCCAGCAGGCAGACAATCCCGGCCAATGCCGCCGCCAATGCGATCGCGCTAAGCCCGCGAAGCAGTCTGGCCATTCATGCCTTCCTTCCCGGGTGATGTCTCACCGTTTCGGCGCCTTGTGGTGCCAGATCAACAGGAACAGGACGACCTGGACCACCACGGGCAGGACACAGAAGAGCAGGATCCAGCGGACCAGCAGCCAGGCCCGTTTTCCGCGCGTGGACGTTTGCAACTTGTCGCATAGCCCCGTCACGTAGACGTCCCCGGGCGCGTCCAGGTCCTCTTTCATGGCGGCGGCCGATTGGTACCGCTCGTCCGGATCACGCCGCATGGCGCGCAGGATGATTTCCTCGGCCTGGATGGAAAGTCGGGGGTTGATGCTTCGCGGGGCCACGGGGTCGCCCGTGGTGCGGGTATTCATGATCACGAACGGATCGTCGCCCTCGAACGGCCTCTTGCCCGTGAGTATTTCGTAGAGCATCGCGCCGAGGCTGTAGATGTCGGTGCGCGCGTCGCCGCGCCGGCCCTTGATCTGCTCCGGCGCCATGTAGTCGGGCGTGCCCATGGCGTTGGTAAAACCGGTAAACGTCATGCGCCGCGATTCGGAAAATTGTGAAATCCCAAAATCCATCAGGCGGATCGTGCGGTCCCGGCAGATCATGATGTTGCCGGGTTTCAGGTCGCGATGGACCACGCCCTGCTCGTGCAGGTACTGCAGCGCTTCGCAGACGAGACTGGCGATCTGCAACGCGTCCGCCTCCGGCAACGGCTTCATGCCGTCCAGCACGTGCGCCAGCGTGCAGCCGGCCAGGTATTCGGTGACGATGTAGGGCCGGCGTTTCGTGGCCGCCCCGACGGGCAACACTTTCAGCACGTACGGATGGTTGAGCTTGGTGCCGATTTCCTCTTCGCGCTGGAACCGCCCCACCGAGGCGGGATCGTCACCGAACCGCAGGTGCGGCACTTTCACCGCCACGATCTGGTTCTGGTGGCGCAGGTCTTCGGCCTTGAAAATCGTGGCCATGCCGCCGCGGTTGATGATTTCCTTGAGCAGGAACCGGCCGTCCAGCGTCTCTCCCAGGTTCGCGCCCGCCTGGACCGGGGCCTCGGCGAGGACAGGCTGGTCCGGCACGTCGCGGCAGGACGCGACTTGATCGAGGGGACATGGCCCGGCGGCATTCATAGGCTCACTCACAAATCAGTAAAAGAGCAGATCGGTCAGCTCCGTGCCCGTGTCGTGCATCACCGAGACGGGACAGGAGGCGTGTTTGAGGACCCCCACGGTCGTGTCCCGCTGCCAGAACCAGCGCGTGTCCTTGCGATAACGCGTGGTCATGACGACCATGTCGGGGGCCATCTCCTGGATTTCATAGAGGATCTGCTCGACCGGCCGGCCTGTGCCGACCACGATCTCGGTCGTGACAGCGGTCCCCACAAAGAGTTTCGCGAAATCCTGTAATTTTTTCTCGGCGGCTTCGCGGGCGTCCTTGAGCAATTGCTCCCGGAACTCGCGCCCGGCTGACTTGAAGCCGTTGATGTCCACCACGTGCAACAGGGTAATGGTCGCGCCCAGCGGCCGGCCCAGCCGGGCGGCGTACTCCACCGCCTGGATGGAAGCGTCGGTGAAATTCACCGGCACCAGGATCCGATGCACGTGCTTTCTGGTCACATGCAATTGCGTCGACTGTTGGTTCATGAGGCCTTCCCTCCCAATTTTTCATCCAACGCCACGTTCAGCCGCAGCACGTTCACGCGCTCCTGGCCCAGGAAACCCCACTGCGGCGGCTCGACGAATTGTTCCACCAGCGCGCTGACCGCATCGGCGCTGACGCCCCGCGCGGCGGCGACACGGGCCACTTGCAGGCGGGCGGCCGCCGGGCTGATGTGCGGGTCCAGGCCGCTGGCGGAGGTGAACACCATGTCCGCCGGCACCGGCGCGTCCGCCGGCAATTTGTTACCCGTGCGAAACGCGGCGGCGTTGGCCAGCACGTTGGACTGCAGCGCCGCGCTGGTTGGGCCGAGATTGCTCGCGCCTGACGGCACGGTGGCGTAACTGCCCGCCGACGGCCGGGGCCAGAAATACTTGTCGGTCTGGAACTGCTGCGCGATCAGCTCCGAGCCGACCACGGTCCCGTTGCGCACGATCAAGCTGCCGTTGGCCTGGTTGTGAAACGCCGTTTGCGCGATGACGGTGACGACCACCGGGTAAAGGATGCCCGTCACGATGGTCCACAGGATTGTTTGTCTGATTGCCTGGATCAAGAGTTTCATAATTCGTTTTCCTTTCTCAATGGCTTAGGGCGCCAGGTGGACGGCCACCAGCATCATGTCGAGCAGCTTGATGAAGATGAACGGCACGATGATGCCGCCCACTCCGTAGATCAGCATGTTCTTGCGCAGAATGACGGCCGCGCCGAGCGGCTGGTATTTCACGCCGCGCAACGCCAGCGGGATCAACGCCACGATGATCAGGGCGTTGAAAATCACCGCGCTGAGGATCGCGCTCTGCGGCGAATGCAGATACATGATGTTCAGCTTGTCCAGCGGCCCGCGGCCGCCGGCGGTGGTGGCGTACAACAGCCCGAACATCGCCGGCAGGATCGCGAAATACTTCGACACGTCGTTGGCGATGCTGAACGTCGTCAGCGCGCCGCGCGTCATCAGCAGTTGTTTGCCGATCTCGACGACCTCGATGAGCTTCGTCGGGTTGCTGTCCAGGTCCACCATGTTGCCGGCCTCGCGGGCGGCCTGGGTGCCGGTGTTCATCGCCACGCCGACGTCGGCCTGCGCCAGCGCCGGGGCGTCGTTGGTGCCGTCGCCGATCATCGCGATCAGTTTGCCGCCTTCCTGTTCCTTGCGGATGCGGGCCAGTTTGTCTTCCGGCTTGGCCTGGGCGATGAAATCATCCACCCCGGCTTCGGCGGCGATGGCGGCGGCGGTCAGCGGGTTGTCGCCCGTGATCATCACCGTGCGCACGCCCATCTTGCGCAATTGGGCGAAGCGTTCCTTGATGCCGCCCTTGACAACGTCCTTGAGATGGATGACGCCGAGCACGCGCGCGCCGTCCGCCACCACCAGCGGCGTGCCGCCCGGCGTCGAGATTTCGTCCACGCTTGTCCATGACGGTCTTGTCGATATGTGACCGCCCTGTTTCATCACGAAATCGCGGACCGCGTCGGCCGCGCCTTTGCGGATGCGGCGCTTGACGCCGCCGTTGCCATCGCCGAAATCCAACACCGCTCATGCGGGTCTGCGCCGTGAACGGGACGAGCTCGGCATGCGGCTCGGCCACTTCGCGGCCGCGCAGGTCGTATTTTTCCTTGGCCAGCACGACGATCGAACGGCCTTCCGGCGTCTCGTCGGCCAGCGAAGCCAGTTGCGCGGCATCGGCCAGTTCCTCGATCTTGACGCCCGGCGCGGGAATGAATTCCGTGGCCATGCGATTGCCGAGCGTGATCGTGCCGGTCTTGTCCAGCAGCAACACGTCCACGTCGCCGGCGGCTTCCACCGCGCGGCCGCTGGTGGCCAGCACGTTGCGGCGCATCAGGCGGTCGATGCCGGCGATGCCGATGGCGCTCAGCAATCCGCCGATGGTGGTCGGGATCAGGCAAACGATCAGCGACAACAGCACGGGAATCGACGTCAGCACCACGCCCTTCTGGCCGGCCTGCGGCTTCGTTGTAGTGGGCATACGGCGGCAGGGTGAAGACGACCACGATGAACAGCGCGGTCAGACTGACCAGCACGATGTTCAAGCGCGATTTCGTTCGGCGTCTTCTGCCGGCGCGCGCCTTCGATCATCGAAATCATCCGGTCGAGGAACGAGTTGCCCTGCCTCGGCGGTGACGCGGACGACGATCCGGTCGCTGATGACCTTCGTGCCGCCGGTGACGGCGCTGCGGTCGCCGCCGCTTTCGCGGATGACCGGGGCGGATTCGCCGGTGATGGCGGATTCGTCCACGGTGGCGATGCCTTCGACGATTTCGCCGTCAGCGGGAATCGATGTCGCCGGCGTCGCAGACGAACAGATCGCCGATCTTCAGCTCGGCGCCGGGCACCGGACTTCCTTGCCATTGACGAGTTTGCGGGCCATGGTCTTGGTGCGCATTTTGCGCAACGCATCGGCGTGGGCCTTGCCGCGGCCTTCGGCCATCGCTTCGGCGAAGTTGGCGAACAGGCAGGTGAACCACAGCCAGAGGCAAATCTGGATGTTGAACAGATTGCAGCCGCCCTGGGTGAACAGGATGAGGTCGTCCAGATCGATCCGAGCCAGACGACGAACATGACCAGGTTCTTGATCTCGTCGCGCGGATTCAGTTTCTTGAACGAGTCAATGACCGCCTGACCCACCAGTTCGGAATATTTGACTTCGACTTTTGTGCTCATAATAATTTCCTCAATCTCAATTCACACGCTCTTAGAACACGCGTCCGGCCAGCATCAGTCCATGTTCCACAATCGGCGCCAGACACAGCACCGGGAAGAAGGTCAGCGCCGCCACGATCACGATGACCCCCGTCAGCGTCAGCCCGAAGGTCCAGCCATGCGTCGGCAGCGTCCCGGCCGAAGGCTCGACGGTCTTTTCGGTTGGCCAGTTGCCCGACAATGGCCAGCGCGGCCGCAATCGGCGCGAACCGGCCAATGATGATCGCGATGCCGAGGGCGACGTTGTACCAGGGCACGTTGGCGTTCAGCCCGGCAAAGGCGCTGCCGTTGTTGTTGGCGGCCTCGCCGAAGGCATAGAGAATTTCGCTCAACCCGTGCGGGCCGGCATTGTTCAGGCTCGTCAAGGCCGACGGCATCAGGCAGGAAATCGCCGTGGGAATCAGGCAGGCCGCGTTGGGCAGCAGCACACCGATCACCGCCCAGGTGGCCACCCAGGCCCCCAGTTTCTTGCCCAGATATTCGGGAGTCCGGCCGATCATCAGTCCCGCGATGAACACGGCGATCAGCACGTGGAACAACATGCAGTACACGCCGCAGCCGATGCCGCCGAAGAAGATTTCACCCACCAGAATGTTCCACATCGGCATCATCCCGGCCAGCGGCATGTAACTGTCATGCATCGAATCGACCGAGCCGTTGTCGATGGCCGTGCAGGAAGTCGCCCAAAGCACGCTGTTCATCACGCCGATGCGTTGCTCCTTGCCTTCCATCAGCGGGGCGACGTTGCCCACGGCCGGATTCGGTCGCGTCTCGGCCCACCAGCAGACGCCGAAAGAGAGCAGATACAAACTGAGCATCACCGCGAACAAACACCAGGCGTGCTTCATGTTGCCGACCAACATACCGAACATATACACCTGCGCCATCGGCACCACGATGATCGCCAGCAATTCCAGGAAATTGGCCAGGGGCGTCGGGTTTTCATAAGGATGGGCGCTGTTCACGCCGTACCAGCCGCCGCCGTTGGTGAACAGTTGTTTGCAGGACTCAAACGAAGCCACCAGACCCAGCGGCAGGCTCTGCGTGGTGACCTTCTGGTCCACCATCACCGGATTGCCCTTGTCGTCCTTGACCGGGTTGCCGTTGGCATCGGTCTTCTGCACCTGCGTGGTGTAAGGCTCGACCAGCGTGGCGTCCGGATACGCCTTCCACGACTGCGGGCAACCCTGCCAGGCCAGCGGAATTGCCCAGAGCACCGACAACGGAATCACGATGTAGAGCAGGCAGCGGGTGATATCCACCCAGAAATTCCCGATCGTCTTGGTCGAATGCCGCTTCAAGGCGCGTCCCACCGCCACCAGCACCGCCAAGCCGCCGGCGCCGCTGAGGAACTGGTGCACCGAAAGCCCGAGCGTCTGGGTAAAATAGCTGAACGTCGATTCGCCCGAGTACGATTGCCAGTCCGCGTTGCAGGTGAAACTCCAGGCCGTATTGAACGCCAGGTGCCAGGAGGCGGCGGAAAACTTTTGGGTGTTCAGCGGCAGCCACTGTTGCGTCAGGAACATCACCATCAAAATGCCAAACCCGACGCAGGTGAAGATCACCACCGCCCAGAGATATCTGAGCCAGGACATCTCCTCGCTCGGGTCGATTCCCGTCAGCCGGTAAACGAAATTCTCCACCGGCCCCAGCAGGGGCGTCAGAAACGTCCTCTCGCCCTTGAACACCCGCGCCATGAAAGCGCCCAGCGGCGGCGTCAACGCGATCCCGATCCCGAAGAACAGCACGATCTGAATAATGTCGATTAGTTTCATAG
This sequence comes from uncultured Verrucomicrobiae bacterium, assembly GCA_963817685.1. GTDB lineage: Bacteria > Verrucomicrobiota > Verrucomicrobiia > Palsa-1439 > Palsa-1439 > CAWFPN01. Next base: position 431,973 of record CAWFPN010000010.1, read on the forward strand.
TTTCGTTCTCTTTCCTGTACCCGACTATGAACCGGAATTCATTGGAGCGTTAATTAAAACCCGGCTGAATCCCGCTAAAAAAACGCTAAAACCGCCTCAAAACACCCGGCCCTGCAGCATCAGCCCGTGCTCGACAATCGGCCCCAGGCACAGCGCCGGAAAAAACGTCAGCGCGGCGACAATCACGATCACCCCCAGCAAGACGCAGGCAGAAGGTCATCCCATTGGTCGGCAACGTGCCGGGGAAGCTGCGACGGTTTTTTTCGCGGCGAGGTTGCCGGCAATGGCCAGCACGGCGAACGCGACGCACGAACCGGCCGAGAAACATCGCCGCGCCCAGGGTCAGATTATAGAAATTGGTGTTGGCGCTCAGGCCCGCGAACGCGCTGCCGTTGTTGTTCGACGCCGAGGCGTAGGCGTAAAAGATTTCGCTCAACCCGTGCGGCCCTTGATTGTTCAACCCCGCCAGCCCGGCCGGCAGGACTGCAGGCCACCGCCGCGCCGACCAGGATCACGGAAGCTCGGGCACCAGAATCGCCACGATCGCCCACGTCGCCTCCCAGGCCTGGATTTTCTTGCCCAGATATTCCGGCGTGCGCCCGACCATCAGCCCGGCGATGAACACCGCGATCAGCACGTGCATCAGGATGCCGTACAACCCCGCGCCCACCCCGCCAAACACGATGCAGCCCAGCATCAGGTTCCACATCGGCGCCAGGCCGGCCAGCGGGGTGAAACTGTCGTGCATCGAGTTGACCGCGCCGCAGGAGGTGCCCGTCGTGGCCGACGGCAAACAGCACGCTGTTCATCACGCCGAACCGCTGCTCCTTGCCTTCGAGCAACGGCTGGACGTTGGCCGGCGACCGGGTTGGGCTGCGATCTCCGCCCACCAGGCCAGCGCGAACCCGCCGACCAGCAACGCCAGCATCACGCCAAACAAACACCAGGCGTGCCGCCGGTCGCCAACCATCACGCCAAACGCATAGACCAGCGCCGCCGCCACGATGAGCAGCCCGAACATCTCCACGAAATTGCTGAACGGCGTCGGGTTCTCGAACGGATGCGCGCTGTTCTGGCCGTAGAACCCGCCGCCGTTGGTGCCGAGTTGTTTGATGGCGATCTGCGAGGCCGCCGGGCCCAACGGGAGGGCTCTGCGTGTCCACCTTTTGGTCCACCATCACCGGATTGCCCTTGTCGTCCTTCACCGGATTGCCTTTGTCATCGGTCTTTGGCACTTGCGTGGTGTAAGATTCGACCAACTGCGCGTCGCGTATACGGCTTGAAATTCTGCACGACGCCCTGGCTGACCAGCAGCAGCGCCACAATCACCGACAACGGCAGCAGCACGTAGAGGGTCGTCCGGGTGAGGTCCACCCAGAAATTGCCCAGCGTTTTCGACGAGGCCCGTTTCAGGCCGCGCGCGAACGCCAGCAGGATCGCGATGCCCGTGGCCGCGCTGAGGAAATTGTGCACGGCCAGCCCGGCCATCTGGGTCAGGTAACTCATGGTGTTCTCGCCCGAGTAGGCCTGCCAGTTGGTGTTGGTGATGAAACTGATGGCCGTGTTCAGCGCCAGCGCCCAGGGCACATTGGGAAATTTCTGCGGGTTCAACGGCAGCCACGCCTGCGTCATCTGCAGCCCCATCAGCGAGAGGATGCCCGACCACGTTGAAGATCAGCACCGCGAAGAAATACCGCTTCCACGACATTTCCTCCTGCGGATCGGTCCCGGCCAGCCGATAGACCCATCTCTCCACCGGACCGAGGACGCCCGAGAGGAACGTGCGTTGCCCCTGAAAGACGCGCGCCATGAATCCGCCTAACAACGGCGTCAGAGCGAGCAATAACCCAAAGTATAGGACCAGCTGAAAAAATTCGGAAGCTTTCACAGCTCGATCATTGCAGCAGGCAGGAGCAAACGATAATTAAAAAACGGACGGAAACCGTTAAAAATTCGTTAACAACAGGCCGAAACTGCCGGGGGAAAAAACGCGGACGAAGGCGGGAAAGGCCGTTTCGCTGTGGCGCGCCACAGCAAACACCGTCAATGGACCTGTTCTTCCCTGATCTCGACCTGCTGATGATTGTCGCAGTTGTAACAACGGAACGACGTGGAGGAAATCCAGCCGGCATTCCCCGCGGTGATGAATTGGAGGGAAGCCTCAATATGACCGCACTTGTCGCACCGGTAGCGGTATTGAATGGCATCACCCTCCTGCCTTGCCAGCAGGGCGCCTTTGAGTTGCAGTGTCATTTGTAGTTCCTTTCCCGTGACGAAATGTTTCAACCCGATCCAGACGGTGGGTTGCGCCGACGTTCGGCCTGTTCCAGTATAAGTCTGATTGCCCAATTACCTAATTGTTTCGCAAAGAATCTTTTCCGCCTCGTTTTCGCGTTTGGCCGGCCGCCGGGCCCTTTTTCCCGGCCTCCAATCCTCAGAGCCATTGCGACGCAGGCAATTGCGTCCCGAAAAACTTTTAGCTTTTGTGTGTTGATGGCGGCGGGACAAAAGAGTATGCTGTATGTCGCAATACAGCTTCCAAGGACCTGGATTGCTATTGTCTGGTGCCGGCAGAAAGCGTGCATGATGAAAACTGATACAGTTATGACAACAAGTGAGCCCGAGACGAACTCGTTGGCCTGGAAAGAGATCGTGGCCAAATACCAGGAGCCGTCTCTCTGGCGCAGCGTCTGGCAGATCGTGGATACGCTCGTGCCTTATGTGGCGCTCTGGTACCTGATCTACCGCAGCCTGACGATTTCTTACTGGCTCACGGCGCCCCTGGTGATCCTGGCGGGCGGGTTTTTGGTGCGCCTGTTCATCATTCATCACGACTGCGGCCACGGCGCTTTTTTCAAGTCCAGGAAAGTAAACGACTTTTGGGGCTTTATCACCGGAGTACTGACGTTTACCCCCTACTATTTCTGGCGCTGGGAACATTCGATCCATCACGCGCACTCCGGCGACCTGGATCGCCGCGGCCTGGGCGCGGTGTGGACCTTGACGGTGCAGGAGTACCTGGAGGCGTCCCGCTGGAAGCGGTTCGGTTATCGGCTGGCGCGTAACCCGTTCATACTGTTTGTGATCGCGCCGCCGGCCCTGTTCCTGATCCGGCACCGAATTCCTTCGAAGCAGGCCAGCGCGCGGGAACGCCACTCGGTCTATTGGACGAACCTGGCGATTGTGGGAATGGGCGCCGCGATGAGCATGGTGTTTGGTTTCAAGACGTACCTGTTGATCCAGACGGCGATCGTGATGGTGGCCTCTTCAGCCGGAGTCTGGCTGTTCTACGTCCAGCATCAATTTGAAGGAGTCTACTGGGAACGCCACGAGGAATGGGACTACGCCGCCGCCGCCATGGAAGGCAGTTCGTTCTACAAACTGCCCAGGGTCCTCCAATGGTTCTCCGGCAACATCGGGTTCCACCACATCCATCACCTCAGCCCGCGAATCCCCAATTACAACCTGGAGAAATGCCACAAGGCCGAGCCGCTGTTCCAACGCGTGCCGCCCGTCACCATTCGCTCCAGCCTCAAATCGTTCACCTTCCGGCTCTGGGACGAACAACGCCAGAGACTGGTGAGCTTCGGTTATCTCAAGACCCTGCGCGCACAACAGAGACAGACCGCGCAGTTCTAAACCGGCGCCGCCGCTAGAAATGGACCCCGACCCGGTAAAACCGGGCGCGCACACCGGCCGCGCCGACGTCGGTATAATTCGTCACGCCACCCCTCCCGGGAATGTTGCTGGCAATCGTGCTCCACGCTCCTGAAACCAGGTTGGTCCTGCTTTGCACGTCATACAGATCGTTGGAGACCGTGGGAAATCCGAGGACGATGTTGGCGCCGCTGGATTTGAGGGACACGTAGGCAGGCGGCGAGACGGGGACCAACAGGGCCGCGTGGGTCTGTCCGCCAATGGTCCCATACCCCACAATCTCTCCCGCGTCATTGATCCCCAGCGCCGAAACCAACACCCAGCCCGAGTTCGTCGGGACCAGGCTGTTCAGATCAACGGGCGGACTGGCGCTGTTGGCCCAGAGAACGGCGTGGTCGGCCAGATTGTTCGATGTGGCCGAGCTGCCCACGATCTGGCCGGAATCATTGATGTCGTTCGCCGCGCTGGGATTGCCGCCGAGTGTGCCGAGGTCAATGGCCCGGCTGTGGCTGTTGGTCCAGCACGCCGCGTGATCGGCGACGTCGTTGGTGGTGTTCGCATCGCCCGCGATCTGGCCGGAGGCGTTGATGGCCAGGGCCTCGCCAAAACTGCCGCCGAGCGTCCCCAGGTCCGTGGCCGGACTGCTCTTGCTGCTCCAAAACGCCGCGTCGCTGTTGCCGTTGGTTGTGCTTGCCTCGCCGACAATCTGCCCCGCGTCGTTGATGTCGTACCCGTTGCTGTCGGGGCCGCCCAACGTGCCAAGGTCGGCGGCTGAACTGGTGCTGTTGCTCCAATACACAGCGCGCGAGGTTGCATTGCCCGCGGCCAGGGAGGAGCCCACGATCTGGCCGGAACTGTTGATGGCAAACGCCACGCTGGTGGTCCCGCCGAGCGTGCCCAGGTCGGCTGCCGGCGCGCCGCTGCTGCTCCAGAACGCCGCATGGTCCGACCCGTTGGTTGTGTAGGCATCGCCCACGATCCGGCCGGAGGCATTAATGCTCCAGGCTTCACCAAACACGCCGCCCAGCGTGCCGAGGTCGATCCCCGGACCGCTGCTGTTGGTCCAACAGGCGGCCGGGCTGGTCGCATCGCCGGTGGTGTTCGCCTGACCGGCAATCTGGCCGGCGCCGTTAATTCCCAGGGCATAGCTGTATGTTCCGCCGAAAGTTCCGAGGTCAATGACATTGTACGTCGTCGCATAACCCGGCAGGACACCGATCCACTGGAGTGCACAAACAGAAATGACCGCAAGCGGCAGACAGGACCTCCAAATACACCTCATGCCACCCCCCTTTTGTCAAACCGCTAACAAAAAAGGAACGGTGAGTCGAGATAATCCGGACCGGCTCAGAACCAGGCTTTGTCGCCGTAGATGTAGATCTTGTCGAACTCCGTGTCGGACTTCGTCAGGTAGATAATGCCCTCGATGAACCCAATCAAGGCCATGATCGTGCCGGCAATCCCCAGCGTAAGTACCGTGACCAGCAGCATGATCACGCCCGCCTTCGTCTGCCCAATGATGAACTTGTGGATCCCCAGCGCTCCGAACAAAATACCGCAAATCCCCGCGGGAATGCGTTTCCCGGAAGGCGGTCTGGGTTTGCTCTCGCTCTTCTGGGTCTGCTCCATGTCGCGCCACACCGCATGTTCGTACGATGCGTTCTTCGGATCAAATGCCATAGCCCATTTCTCCTCTCATCCAAGCCGGCCAAAACCGGCGACCACGCCCTTGCAGGGTGGATGATACTCCCAAGTTCAAAAGAGTCAATTTTGATCCATCCCAGGTAGTGTCCTAATTTGAGCATTTTCCCGCCGATGCCAATGTAGCCGCACCCTTTAGGGTGCGCAGAGGCCGTCAGCGCAGGCTAAAGCCTGCGGCTACAAAAAATGATCCGAAATTAGGACACTACCGCATGGGGTAGTGGGTCAGTTTGAATTTTTGGGGCCACCTTGATTTGAATCTTCGGCCTGTGCCAATTCTTTACCTTGGAACTGAAATTTTAGCTTTCCATCATCTTGGACGTGTACAAGCAGCGTCTTGATGGAAGGGCTGACCCCAGTAAACACCAAGCTCTTGGTATTTTGCACCGTGCGTGAGGGCCGGTCTCGGTAGTGCTCTTGCCACGCCGAAGGGCCGAGTTCTTTTGTGGGGGTTCCAAGTATGGCGAGCACCTCGTCAAGCGATTTGCGCGCAAGTCTCTTGACCCATTCTAAAGCTTCTTCTTTTGGAATTGACTCATATTGTTTCATGCGCCTGTCCCGGCCAGCTTTACTGCATGGCGCTAGTTTAGCAAAGCAATGACTTCTTCCAAGCTCCAAGCATGATCTGCAATTCCAGCTTCCATTGCGGGCGTCACACGCAAGCTTTGGTGAATCCGGCAGAAATTGTGGCCGTGGCTCAATTTGTTGTAGTGGCGTCCGTCCCGGACGCTTCTGTCAGTCCCGCCGCCGGACGGCGGCCGCTACAACCCGACGAGCACCGCCACAAACGGTTCATACCCATGTCAGCTTCGATACCGACCCAGTACCAATAGGATTGACAGATTGTCAAACCGCATAATTGCCTTGTAATCCATATAATATATAGCTTTCAAGCCTCCTTCTGCCTGGAAATTCCCTCCCGAAGCGCTTACCGAATGCAGGGGAAGTGTACTTGTCCAGCCAGCAGCAAACCAGTAGGTGAGGAAACGCGTTTCGAGGATTCGCCCGATGTTGCCGGTGAGCAACGGGGGCCAAACCCTGCGGTGTTGTGTCGCGCGATTCAGTTTATAGGGAAACAGGGATTTGTGAGCGAGATTCAAAAGAACACGCCGCCAAGCGACAGCCAGCCAAAAAGATCCATCGCACCCGTGGCCATCATCGGCATGGCCAGCCGTTTTCCGGGCTCGGCCAATGTCGAGGCGTTCTGGCGCAATCTGAAAGACGGCGTCGAATCCATCACGCATTTCACCGACGAACAAATGACCGCCGCCGGAGTCGATCCCGCGCTGCTGGCCAATCCCCAGTACGTCAAAACCCGCTCCGTCCTGGAAGGCGTGGAGTTCTTTGACGCGGATTTCTTCGGGATCAACCCGCGCGAGGCGCAGACGATGGACCCGCAGCAGCGCCTCTTCCTGGAGACGGCCTGGGAAGCGGTCGAAGACGCCGGCTACGATACCAGCAGTTACGGCGGGGCCATCGGCGTGTACGCGGGCACGGGGATGAACACCTACCTGATGTCCAACCTCGGCGGCAACCGGGAGTTCGTGGAAAACTTCCTCAGTTTCCAAAAACCCGGCACGTTCCAATTCTTCCTGGCCAACGACAAGGATTTCCTGACCACCCGCGTTTCGTACAAACTGAATCTGCGCGGCCCGGCCATGACGGTGCAGACCGCCTGCTCGACTTCGCTGGTGGCGGTGTGCCAGGCCTGCCAGAGTCTGTTGTCGTATCAGTGCGACATGGCACTGGCCGGCGGCGTGAGCATCATGCTGCCGCAGGACCGGGGCTATGTGTACCAGGAAGGCGGGATGGTCTCGGGCGACGGCCATTGCCGCGCGTTTGACGCCAAGGCCCACGGCACCGTCTTCGGCAACGGCGTTGGCCTGGTCGTGCTCAAGCGCCTGGACGAGGCGATCAGGGACGGCGACCAGATCCACGCGGTCATCAAAGGCTTCGCCCTGAACAACGACGGCGCGGCCAAGGACAGTTATACCGCCCCCACCGTGGACGGCCACGCGGCCGCCATCCGGCTGGCGCAGGTATTGGCCGGCGTGAGCGCGGACACGATCGGCTACGTCGAAGCGCACGGCACCGGCACGCCGTTGGGTGATCCGATCGAGATCAAGGCGTTCACCCAGGCCTTTCGCCAAAGCACCGACCGGAAGAACTTTTGCGGGATCGGGTCGGTCAAAACCAACATCGGCCACATGGACGTCGCCGCCGGCGTGGCCGGGTTGATCAAGACAACGCTGGTGTTGCGAGACAAGCTCATCCCGCCCACGCTGCATTTTACCGCGCCCAATCCGCGCATCGATTTCGCCAACAGCCCGTTCCACGTGGTCACAAAACTGACTCCGTGGAAAGCCGGCCCCACGCCGCGACGCGCCGGGGTCAGTTCACTGGGCATCGGTGGCACGAATGCCCACGTCGTGCTTGAAGAAGCGCCGCCCATCGAACCGTCCGGCCCTTCCCGTCCGGCGCAATTGCTCCTGCTCTCGGCAAAAACCGCCACAGCGCTGGACCAGGCCACCGTCCGGCTGTCGCAACATCTGGAAAAGCATCCGGACCTCAATCTGGCCGACGTGGCCTACACGCTCCAAACCGGCCGCTGGGCGTTTCCGCACCGGCGCATCGTGGTCTGCCGGGACGTGAAAGATGCCGCAACCGCGCTGGCCAAACCTGACGCCAAACGCATTTTCACCCAGCGCATGGAACAGCGCGACACTCCGGTGGTCTTCATGTTCCCCGGCCAGGGCGCGCAGTACGTCACCATGGGCGCGGAACTCTACAAGACCGAACCGGTCTTCCGCGACACGCTGGACCGGTGCGCTGAATTCCTGAAACCTCTGTTGAAGCTGGACCTGCGCGAGGTGCTCTATCCTCCCGCCGGACGGGAAACGCAGGCCGCGGAACAATTGTTGCAGACGCGCATCACGCAGCCGGCGTTATTCGTTGTCGAATATTGCCTGGCGCAATTGTGGATGAGCTGGGGCGTGCGGCCGTCGGCGATGATCGGCCACAGCGTCGGCGAATACGTCGCGGCCTGCCTGGCGGACGTGTTTTCGCTGGAGGAAGGACTGTCGCTCGTGGCGCGCCGCGCCGCATTGGTGCAGGAACAACCGCGCGGGGCGATGCTCGCGGTCCGGTTGCCGGAAGCAGAGATGCAACCGCTGCTCAACGGCGAACTGTCGATTGCCGCGATCAATTCCCCCGCGGCCTGCGTCGTTTCCGGGCCGTTCGAAGCAGTCACGGCGCTGGAGCAACAGCTCAAAACCAAAGGCGTCGCCCATACGCGCCTGCAAACGTCCCACGCGTTCCATTCCGCGATGATGCAGCCGATGGTCGGCCCGTTTACCGAAGTCCTGAAGAAGGTCCCGCTGCGCGCGCCGCAAATCCCTTACGTCTCCAACGTCACCGCCCAATGGGTGACCGCCGCCGAGACGACCGACCCGCATTATTGGGCGGCCCACGTCCGCCAGGCCGTCCGGTTCGCCGACGGCGTGGCCCAATTGCTCAAGGACCCGCGCTCGGTCCTGCTGGAAGTCGGCCCGGGCCAAACCCTGGCCGGCCTGGCCCGCCAGCATCCCGCCCGGGCGCGCGAACAGACGGTCCTGACTTCGCTGGCCTCCGCCAGGGAACACGATCTCGATGACGTGCTGACAACGCTGGGCCGGCTCTGGTCGGCGGGCGTGGCGGTGGACTGGAGGAAATTTTACGGAGAACAACGCCGCCGCCGCGTCTCGCTGCCGGCCTACGCGTTCGAGCGAAAACGCCATTGGGTCGAGCCCGACCGTTCCGCGGTCCCGATCCCCGTGGCCGTCGAGTCGTACCAAGGCCAGCCGGCGCCGCTGGAGCGCGAACTTGATCCCTTCTTCGCGTCCACGGCGCCGGCTGACCGCAAGACCCATGTCCTGTTGAAGTTAAAGAACCTGCTCGGCGAGTTGTCGGGAAAAACCGTCCGCGACGAAGATCTCACCACCACGTTCGTGGAGATGGGCTTCGAATCGCTGTTCCTGACGCAGGTCAGCGCCGCCATCGCCAAACAATTCGGCGCGCGCATCGCCTTCCGCCAATTGCTCGGCGAACTCTCCACGCTGCAAACGCTGGCCGCCCATTTGGAACAGGTCCTGGGAGAGACAGCCCCCGTCGCGGCCGGCGCACCAGCCGGCCCGGCGGCGCCGGCGCCAACCACAACGCGCTCCGCCCCCTTGACGGAAGCGCAACGGGAATTGTGGCTGGCGGCCGCCATGGGCGACGAGGCGTCGTGCGCGTTCAACCAATCCTACACCCTGCGCCTGCGCGGGCCATTGCGCCGCGAGGCGTTGCAGCGGGCGCTGCAGGCAATGGTCGACCGGCACGAGGGATTGCGCGCCACGTTCTCCCCCGCGGGCGACAGCCAGCGGATCCATCCGCACCTGGCCCTTCAACCCTCGTTCCACGACCTGGCTGCCCTGCCCGCGCCGGAACGCGAGGCGAAACTGACCGCGCTGTTCACCGCGGAAGCGACGCAGCCGTTCGATTTGGTGAACGGGCCGATCTGTCGCGCGCGGATCGTGAAACTGGAAGAGCGGGAGCACGTGCTGATCCTCACGATCCATCACCTTGTCTGCGACGGCCGGACGCTGGATTTGCTGGTGCACGAAATGGGCGCGCTCTATTCCGCCGAATGCCAGGGCCAACCCTGCCCGCTGCCGCCCGCGCAATCGCTGACGGCGTACGTGGAGGAAGAACTGCGCCAACAGAAGACACCGGAATGCGCCGCCGCCGAAGCCTACTGGTTGAAGCAATTTGAGAAGGAACCGCCCACGCTGGAACTGCCCGGCGACCGGCCGCGTCCGCCGGTGAAAACGTTCCGTGGCGCGCGCGTGGTGATGACGGTCCCTCCCGCCCTGTTCGCCGCCGTGAAACAATCCGGCATCCGGCACGGCTGCACGCTGTTCACCACATTGATCGGCGCGTACTACGCCCTGCTGCACCGGTTGACGGGACAGGAGGACATCGTCGTCGGCGTGCCGATGGCCAGTCCCGGCGCGGACGGGTTCGACAAGCTCGCCGGCCACACGGTCAATTTCCTGGCACTGCGCGCCCCCGTCGCGGGCAATCAGACTTGGACCGGCCACGTCGGCACGGTGAAACATCTCGGCACCGAAGCCTACGAGCACCGCCATTTCACCTACGGCAGCCTGATCCAGAAACTGAACCTGTCCCGCGACCGCAGCCGGATGCCGCTGGTGTCCGTCGGGTTCAACCTGGGCCACCGCCAGCTCGTTGGACGGTTCGCCGACCTGGAGACCGAACGGGCCTTCAACCCGTGCAGCTTCACCAACCTCGACCTCAATCTCGAATGCGTCGCGGACGACAAGATGCTGGAACTGGATTGCGTCTACAACGTCGAGCTCTTCGACCGCGCCACCGTCGAGCGCTGGATGAACCATTTCCTCACGCTCCTGGAAGCCGCCGCCGCCGATCCCGCCCAATCCGTCGCCGCGCTGCCGTTGCTGACGGCGGCGGAGCGGCAACAGTTGCTGGTGGACTGGAACCGGACGGAAATGGAGTTCCCGCAACAACGTTGCGTCCATGAATTGTTCGAGGAACAGGCGGCGCGCACGCCGCTGGCCATCGCCCTGGCCGCCGGGGACAAGCGGTTGACGTACGCCGACCTCAACACGCGGGCCAATCAACTGGCCCATCGGCTCCGCAAGATGGGCGTCGGACCGGAAACGCTCGTCGCGGTCTGCGTCCAACGGTCCGCCGAGATGGTGGTCGGGTTGCTGGCCATCCTCAAAGCCGGCGGCGCGTATGTGCCGCTCGACCCGGCGTATCCCAAGGACCGCATCGCGTTCATCCTGGAAGACGCCCGGGCCGCCGTGCTGCTGACGCAATTCTCTTTGGCCGCGTCACTGCCGCCGCACGCCGCGCAGGTGCTGGACCTCGACATGGTGGACGTTTCGGCGGAAAGCCGCGAGGACTCGTGGGCCGACGTCACTCCGGCCAACCGGGCGTACGTCATTTACACATCGGGATCGACCGGCAAACCCAAAGGCGTCCAGATCCCCCACCGGGCCGTGGTCAACTTCCTCACCAGCATGCGCCGCGAACCCGGCCTGACCGCGGCGGACACGTTATTGGCGGTGACGACTTTGTCCTTCGACATTGCGGGCCTGGAATTGTGGCTGCCGCTGACCACCGGCGCGTGTGTGGTAATCGCCAGCCGCGAAGAAGCGGCGGATGGAACCAGGCTGGCGCAGCGCCTCATCGATTCCGAGGCAACGATCATGCAAGCCACGCCTGTCACCTGGCGGATGCTGTTGCAGACCGGCTGGCAGGGGCACCCGTTGAAAAAGATCCTCTGCGGCGGCGAAGCGCTCGCGCCGGACCTCGCGGAACAGTTGGCCGCCCTCGGCATCGAGGTCTGGAACATGTACGGGCCGACCGAAACAACCATCTGGTCGGCTGCCTGCCGCGTGCGCCAAGGCCGGCGCGTCGTCCTGGGCCGGCCCATCGCCAACACCAGTTTCCACGTCGTCGACGGACGCCTGCAACCGGCGCCCATCGGCGTGCCGGGTGAATTGTTGATCGGCGGCGACGGATTGGCCCGGGGTTATTTGAACCGCCCGGAACTGACGGCGGAAAAATTCATCCCCGACCCGTTCCGTCCCGGCCCGGAAGCGCGGCTGTATCGCACGGGTGATCTGGCGCGTTATCTGCCCGACGGCAACGTCGAATTCCTCGGCCGCATGGATTTTCAGGTAAAAGTCCGCGGGTTCCGCATCGAACTCAGCGAGATCGAAACCGTCCTGCGCGCGCATGCGGACGTGGATGACGCGGTGGTGATGGTGCACGAGGACGCGCAGCACGAAAAACGGCTGGTGGCCTACATCGTCCCGGTCCAGGAAATCGGCCCGACACCGACGGACTTGCGCGCCCATCTCCAGACGCAACTGCCCGATTACATGGTGCCGTCGGTTTTCATGTCCCTGCGCGAACTGCCGTTGACGCCCAACGGCAAAGTCAACCGCAAGGCGCTGCCCGCGCCCGACCAGACACGGCCCGACCTGGCCGCATCATTTCTCGCGCCGCGCGATCCGCTCGAGCAACAACTGGCCAGTCTCTGGGAGGTCATTTTTGATCTGGAACGGGTCGGCGTGCGCGACAACTTCTTCGATCTCGGCGGCCACTCGCTGCTGGCCGTGCGCCTGTTTGCGCAGATCAAAAAACTCACCGGCAAAGACCTGCCGCTGGTCACGCTGTTCCAGGCCCCGACCATCGAACAACTGGCCGCCATCCTGCGCCAACAAGGCTGGGAATCGCCCTGGGCATCGCTGGTGCCGATCAAGCCCGGCGGATCGAAACCGCCCTTCTACTGCGTCCACGGCGTGGGCGGCAATATCCTCGAATACCTCGACCTGGCGAAATATCTGGATGCCGACCAGCCGTTCTACGGGCTGCAGGCCATCGGCCTGGACGGCAAACGGCCGGTCGAACATCTGACGGTCGAACAGATGGCGGCGCGTTACCTCGAAGAGGTCCGCACCTTCCAGCCGCGCGGTCCGTATTACCTGGGCGGCTCGTCCTTTGGCGGCAGCGTGGCCTACGAGATGGCGCAACAGTTGCGGGCCGCCGGCGAAGAAGTGGCCTTCCTGGCGTTCTTCGACACCAACGGCCCCGATTACCCGCGCCTGCTCCCGGCAACGACCGCCTGGCGGCGGAAACTGGACTGGTGGGAAGACCGCGCGACGTTGCACTGGCAAAACTTCCGGGCCTGCCAGGGCCGGCAACGATGGGAGTATCTGTTGGACAAAGCGCAACGCGGCAAGAAACAATTCCGCTGGAAACGCCAGCATCTCTGGGACCAAATCAAGGAACGGGTCGGCCGGATCTTCTGGCCGCAAGCCATCCGCCAGGTCCGCCTGGTCGGGTTCCGCGCCCACACGGCCTACGAACCGAAATCGTACCCCGGCCGCGTCACCCTCTTTCGCGCGATGGAACAGCCACGGGGGATCTACGAGAACCGGACCCTGGGCTGGGGCCCGCTGATCAAAGGCGGACTGGAAATCTACGACACCCCGGGCCATCACGGAGCGATTGTCCGCGAACCGCGCTCACGCGTCCTGGCCGTCCAACTGAAAGAAGCCCTGCACAAAGCCCAGCAGCCCGCCGGACAGCCGCGCACGCAACAAGCGTCCCACGAAGAACTTCCGTCTCGCGAAAATGGGATAGCCGGCAACGGCGCAGCCATCGCCGTCGGGGCCTATCAGCACGCCTCCCTCTGACGGACGGGCGCCATTTTGGCCTACATAGTTTCCCTGTCTCCGAATACACATTTCACCCGATTGCTGATTTTCTGATCAAGACGTAATGTTTCCTCAGCGATGATCGGTAGGTCTAAAACATACCTCACCATTATGAACTGACGGCCGATCATGTTGCTGGTTTGCAAAGAGGCGGTGGCTGGTCGAGCCACCGCCTCTTTGTTTTGGCGCCACGAATAGCGCGAAGAGACGAACCGGTTGGCCACAGATAAACACGGATGGAGCACGGATTTCCGCTGTAGGCCGGGTCACCTGACCCGGCGTTCGTGTAGTTGGTAGGGCGCGCCCTCCGTTGTCATTCCGAGCTTGTCGAGGAATCTCTGTCGTCCTCCCCAAGATCGCGGACGCGTCCTTTATCCGCCTGGAAAGATATCCTTCAGCGAACAATTCAGCCGCTTCATGATTTGCTGCAAACGGCGCAACGTGATGCTCTGCTCGCACATTTCCAACCGATGAAGCGTGGAGGGCGGGAGTCCGAGCCTCTGGGAGAACTTCGCGTACGACAACCCGCCGCGCTTCCTGCGAAGGAATGCCGCCAACTGTCTTTCCAACGATGCAGCCATGCGCCAAGACTGCCCGAAACTTCATTCCATTTGCGGAATGTTTTGCATTGCGTTTCCGGGATGACCGGCGCTACACTGGGCCGTCATCTGGAGAAATGACGCGTTCCTTTATCAACATACGGCCATCGCCGCCGCTGGCAGCCGGATTCCGGCGGTTGTTCCACCAACCGGATTGCCGAAGCCTGTTACGGGCGCGGTTTCGCATCGTCACCCGCGCCCTATATGGCCCCAGCTCTCCTGCCAGCGGCGCACTCATTGGACTTGCGATCATCGTCACTAACTTCGGCGTACCCGACTGACGAAGCAAGTATCGCCAGACGCCATGACATTGACCAACTCCGCCGGAGCAGCCCAGCCGCAAGGCTTCTACCGGTTCGCCATCACTCCCTGAGCAAGCCCAACCGGAACTGCCGTCCGCCTGCCTGGACTCTTGCAGAATGACGGAATTGTGGTAGTGTGCCGACAGCATGATATATGCATTGGGTATACGCCGCTCGGCCGCAGAGGCCCCGGTGGCGGCGGAGAAGCCGCGGTTGCAGCGCACAGACAGCGCTGCGTCTCGTCTGACTCGGCTGACAAGCGCCGCTACAGAGCTTCGTGACCTTCGTGCCTTCGTGGTGAGAGAGAGCGATTGGGAAGGGGAAACGGACGGCACGACAGAGATCCCTCGACAAGCTCGGGATGACGGCGGACCGGTCAAACCCAGTCCGACCCAGTCAAACCTAGTCAAACCTAGTCAAACCATCATTTTTTGCGGTCCATCTTCGCCAAGGCTTTGGCGGACAAGCTCTTCCGTCCAAATTGACCCCGAATCCGATTTGTGGCCGGTCCGTGGAAGAAATCCCGTCATTCGTGCCGATTCGTGTGCATTCGTGGCTGCCCCCATCTGCGTGCATCTGTGCGTATCTGTGGCCCAATACGGCCTAATACGACCTAATACGGCCTTAAATTCCTCCGCAGGCCGGTCCCACCACAGCAGGTCGCTTGCAATTTCCGGCTGGAAAAGACTATTCTCGGGGCTGGAAGCACGCGTGAAGCCTGCCCGGAATACGATCACGATTTTTATCGGATTTTCGTCAGCGGTGGCCATCATTGCTGGCATCGCAATCCTCACGTACCGAAACATCCTGAACGTGCTCGATTCGTTCGAAGAGGTGCGCCGCACCAATCAGGTGATTGAGAACCTGGAGGAAATCGTGTCCACCGTGAAGGACGCGGAAATCGGCCAGCGCGATTACATCATCACCGGCGACGAGCGCCGCCTGGCGCCGTATTACGCCTCGGTCAACGGCATCAACCAGCTGATGGCGACCTTGCGCAGCCTCACGTCGAACAACCTGAAACAACAGCGGCGCATCACCGTCCTCGACCCCTTGATCGCCAGCAAGCTGGGCAGGATGGGCGAGCGCATTGACCTGCGCAAGACCCGGGGGTTCGACGCCGCGCTGCAGGACATCCGCTCGGAGCAGGAGGAGAACCTGATGGACCAGATCCATATCGTCGTCGGCGAGATGGAGAACGAGGAAGTCCGCCTGCTGGGAACGCATGAGGCCAAGTTGCGGTTGCGCGAGAAAATCACCTTCACCATCTTCGGGGTCGGCACCTTTGTCAGCCTGGGCCTGGTGCTGGGGATCTTTTTGCTGCTCAACCAGGAGATCATCTGGCGCGGGAAAGCCGAGCAGGAGCTGAAGCGGGAGCACGACAGCCTCGAACTGCGCGTCCAGGAACGCACGGTGCAACTGGACGACGCCAACAAGGGCCTGCGGAAGTTGTCCGGCACCTTGCTGGATTTGCAGGACCAGGAACGGCGCCAGATCGCCCGGAACCTGCATGACACGACCGGCCAGAACCTGTCCGCCGTCACCTTGAATCTGGCGCGGCTGCGGGAACTCTATCCCGCCGTGGATGAACGCCAGCGCACCATCCTGGCGGAAACCCTGACGCTGGCCGAACAATGTCTGCGCGAGATCCGCACGCTGTCCTACGTGCTGCACCCGCCCTTGCTGGATGAGACGGGACTGGCCTCGGCGTTGCGCTGGTACGTCAAGGGTTTCACGGGCCGCAGCGGCATCCCGGTCGATCTGGTGGTGCCGCCGGACCAGGAACGATTGCCGTCGGAGATCGAGACCACCCTGTTCCGGGTCATCCAGGAAGGGCTGACGAATATCCATCGACACTCCGGCTGCAAGCGTGCCAGTATTGAATTGATGCGCCTTCCCCATGAAGTGCGGCTGGAGATCAAGGACAACGGCAAGGGCTTTCCCAAGGACCCCACCAGCCACGGCACCGACCGCGCGGTCACCATGGGCGTCGGCCTGATGGGCATGCGGGAACGGCTGCGCCAGCTCAACGGAAAGATGGAGATTGAGTCAAGCCCGCGCGGCTCAACACTAAGAGCAACATTGCCCCTGGGGAGAAACGGCTTATGACCCGCATCCTGATTGCCGACGATCACGACATCATGCGCCACGGCATCCGTGAGCTGTTGGAAACGCAGCAAGGCTGGCAGGTCTGCGGCGAGGCCAGCACCGGCCATCAGGCCGTGGAACTGGCGATGAAACTCAAACCGGACGTGGCCATCCTCGATATCGGCATGCCCCAACTCAACGGCCTCGACGCCGCCCGCCAAATCAAAAAGGCGGTCCCGCGCACCGAGGTGCTCATCTTCACCATGCACGAGACGGACCAGCTGGTCCGCGACGTCCTGGCCGCCGGCGCGATCGGCTATGTGTTGAAATCCGACGCGGCCAGCCATCTGATCTCCGCCGTCCAGGCCCTGTCCAACCACAAACCCTTCTTCAGCGCCAATGTCTCCGTCACCGTCCTGGACGGGTTCCTGAAATCCCAGGCTGGTTCGGAAGAGCCCGAAACCGCCGCCGCCCGGCTCACCCCCCGGGAACGCGAGATCGTCCAGCTCCTTGCGGAAGGCAAGAGCAACAAGGAAGTCGCGGAAACGCTGGGCCTGAGCGTCAAGACCGCCGAGACCCATCGCGCGACCATCATGCGCAAGCTGGAACTGAAATCGATCGCGGACCTCGTGCGCTATGCCGTGCGCAACAACATCGTCGAACCCTAGACAGTCCGCCCGCTCTGCCTACAGTGTATTCCCTGTCGCGAATACAGACTTCACCCGATTACGTTTCAACGGGCAAGGTGTACTCTTTCCCATAGGAAAGGGAGCCAACATGATGAAAACCGCCCCAGCCGTTCTGCTCGTTGACGAAGACGCCACGTTTGCGCGAGTCGCCGCCGGACGTCTGCAGGCGCTTGGTTACCAGGTCCTCTGCGCCTCCTCAGCCGAAGACGCCATTCAAACCGCGCGCGACCGGCACCCCAGTTTCATCCTGCTCGACCGGGGACTGCCCGGCGATGGCGCGGTGTCACGCAAGCTCCTGGCAGCCGTGAAAGCCGACAGCGTGGCCTCGCGCATTCCCATCTTGATGACCACACTGCAGCGCCAACTGGCCCGTGCGAAGGATGGGCAGGGATATTCTTCACCGCCCAAGCGCGTCCGGGTGGATTTTCGCCAGGAAACAGCCTGGAACGCCGACATCGTCCGCTCCTCATAGCCGCTTTCGGGCCGGGTCTGTCCAACCGATGGCGCGGGAGGCAATGGCGCTCAGGGTGTAACGGGCGGCTGGCCGGTGATGGATCGAATGAGCTTTTGCAGGGACGCGTTTGATTCCTGCACGTCCCAGTGGCCGCAAATCCCGCAGGGTTCCGCATCACTGTCCGATGTCAGCACCACGGTCACTTCGTCGCTGTGCTTGTAGACGATGAGCGTGGTCCCGGTCGCCGGCTCGATGTAGCGGGACAGAAACCCTGAACGCAACGTCGCCACCACAAGACGTTGACCCGGCTTTGATTCGGCGGAAAAGTCCTTCGTCCGCGGGTCGAAGGTGACGCCCGGGATCCGCAGGACATAGGACTCGGTGAACAGCGGCTCGTCCTTGGTGGCGTAGAAATGGTTGCTGAGCTCGAGATACGCGTAGAGCGTCTGTTCCTTGCGGTTCCAGAACAAGGTATGTTCGATCACGTCGCCGTCGGCATGGACATGCACAATGTCCGGGCTGGCCAGCTTGACCGTCGCCGCCTCCAACGGTTGCGCGCCCAACAATAATGCCAGCCAAAACAAGGTGGGTTTCATTTCTTAGCGCAATTTACGCCTCGCCGCGGGGGAGTCAACCTTTGAGAAGCCGGCTTTCACGGCTTCTGCCACCGCGGGGCCAAATTCACCATTCCGTAACATTTCCGCAGCGAATCCGTAACGCGTGCTTTTTAGCGTCGCCCCGCAGCTTCCGAGGCTGGCAGAACGCAGGCTGGAGATGGTCCGGCCTGAACACGCAGGTGAATCCATGAGGAGAACAAATGAAACTCAAGTGTCCGAGAAGTCTCATCATTGCAGTCAGTGCGGCGGCCCTGGTGTTTACGGCGTCGCGCAACGCGAAAGCCGAAGAGCCGAACGCCATTCTTGATCTGCTCGAGTCCAAAGGACTCATCACTCACGAAGAGGCCGAACAGGCCCGTGGGTATTACGACAAGCAGATCAAGGACGCCGTCGTCAAAGACAGCAAGACCAAGGTGTCGAGCTGGGTTGACGAAATGAAGTGGTACGGCGACTTCCGTCTGCGCGCCGAGTACTTCAATTTTGAACACAATCCCACGACCGGGGCGTCTTATCAAGACGACCGGCTGCGCTATCGCATCCGTTTCCGTCTGGGCGTTGAAGCCAAACTCGAGGATTGGGCCGACGTCGGCGGCCGGATCGGCACCGGCGACAGCGGCGATCCTTACAACGGCGTGAGCCAAAACGCCACGCTGACCGACACCTTCCGCAAGAAAGCGATCGACCTCGATCTGGCCTACGCGAAGATCCATCCGCCGATGTGGGATTGGTTGACTGTCACCGGCGGCAAGTTCCTGGTGCCGTTCTGGCATCCGGTGACTCTGTCCCCGATGATCTATGACCCGGATGTGACCGTAGAAGGCTTGGCGGAGCAGGTGTCGTTCAAGCTGGGCGACAAGCAGCAGTACCGGTTCTTCGGCACCGCCGGCCAGTTCCCGCTCAAGGAAATCTCGAAGGACGAGAACGACGTCTACATGTTCGACATGCAGGGCGGCGTGGAAGCCAAGCCGATTGACAAGTTGAAGCTGACGGCTGCCGGCGGTTACTACCTCACGCACAACCTGCAAAACGAGCAGGCTTCGCCCGCCCCGGGCTCCGGCCCCGGAGGCACCACCCCTGGTAACACCAGCACCGCGGACTCGGCCAATACCGGCAACAGCGCCATCGTCAGTGGCGGCAAGACCAACTATCTCGGCAACTTCGCCGTGATCTACGGCGGCGGGGAAGCCGCTTACACGGTCTGCGACCAGCCGTTCCTCAACACGCCGCCCGTCCTGACCCTCGGCGGCGAGTATCTCTGGAACATGCAGGGCGTCTACGACACCAAGTCCGCCGCCAACCCTGACGTGCAGTCCGAGGGCTGGGCCGTACAGGCCGTGTTCGGCAAGGCCGACAAGGCGGGGCAGTGGTACGTCGGCTACGAATACAAGCGCCTCGAAGCCAACGCCACGTTCGACGCCATCGTCAACGACGACTTCGGCTCGTTCGGCGGCACCGACCGCCAGGGCCACGTCTTCAACGGGGCCTACAACGTCAGAGACTGGTGGCAACTCGGGTTCAAGGCGTTCTACACCTCCAAGATCGACGCCGCGCGCACCGGCCTCCATTCACAGCCCGGATTCGCAGGACAAGACTCCCTGCGCGTCCAGATGGACACGCTGTTCAAGTTCTAAGCCGCTCCTGAATCGTCGCCGCAACGGTCCCGGAACGCCGGGCCGTTGCGGCGGCTTTTTTATTCTCCGAGCCGCCCGCCAGCTCCGCAACTGTCTCGTCGTTGACCCCGGAAAGCAAGCCCGCGCAAGCCGTTGAACTCGGACGAGATGACGTTGGAGACGGATGTAAAAATCGAAAAGGCCGGCCCGGGTGAGCGGTCACAGCGGACGACAAAGGCGCGGGAGAGATTCTCTCCCGCGCCTTTGCGCGTTTGCTGCCTCGAACTTAGATCGTCATCGACTAGTAGTTGACGATGATGTAGTTGGTGCCGGCACTGCTGCCGAGCGCGCCCTGGATGTGAACGCGGCCGGTGCTGGTGTCGTAATCGCCGCCGGACGGCGTGTAGCTCACCCCGTTGGTCACCACGCTGGAAGGCGTGGTGTTGGTCGGGATGCGCAGCCACAGGTCGTAATTCAGCGAGCCGCTGGTCTTCTTGTTGATATCAGCGCGCGTGCTGCTACCGACTTCGCTGATGGCGATGTCGTAGTACTGGCCCTGCGAGAACATGTTGCTGAAGCCCATGGAACTCCAGCCATCAGGCAGCTTGGGTGCGAAGTAACACGTATTGTTGTTCGTGCCTTCCGGTTTGTAATCCAGGAACATCATCATCTCGTCGACGAGTGTGGATTCCGATTCCCAGACGTTGGGCCACGCGGCCTGCAGCCAGAAGTTCGGATACTTCTGCTGGCCACTGCCCGAGATCTGTTCGGCGGCCAGGCCGCAGAACCCGAGACGCGAGACGAGGTTGCTCAGTGAGGTCAGGTTGACGTCGATCAGCCCCTTGCCGCCGACGAAATCCTGCCAGCGCGCATTGAACTCACCGTACCAGGACGTGCACAGGAACCACGGGCCGCCGTTCCAGTAGGTGTCGGTCCCGCCGGTGATCGTGTGCTTGTACCGTCGCCAGTAACCGCCGGTATTGCCGATCGCATCGCCGTCGCTGTCGGTGGACTCGACCTGGAGATCGTCGTTGTACCCGCCGGCCGCCGCGCCGTTGCCATGGAGCCATTGCGCGACAGCCTGCATTTGACTGCTCGTAGGCGTGAAGACTTCAAACGGCACGCACATGCCGAGCTGACTGATGTCAGACGGTTCAACACGGGCGTTGACGCGGTTGGTGAGGCCGCCGACGATAGTGGCTGCCTGATTGGTCCAGATGGTGAACTCGGTATTGGAGCCCACGACCAAGGCCAGGTTGGCGGCATCGCGCAAACCGCGCACGATGGCGGCGTTGGAGTAGAGGAAGTCATCCCACTGGTCTTCCCAGATGTTGTTGCCGTGCATCAGGTTGTTGGCGAAGTCCCAGTAGGCACGGTTGTCGATGCAACTGCTCCAGTAGCTGGCGTAGGCCGCTGACTCCGCCAAGCCATAGTAGTTGCTCACGAACGACCCGTCGCCAGTGGTCAAGTAGTGGTAGTACAACGTCCACGGCACGCCGGCGGTTTCGTCCATCTGCGGGCCGGTCCATGCCTTGTTGCCGTCCGTCATATACTTCTGGTAGAAGAACTCCTTGCCGCCAGGATTACAGTTGGTGCTCACCCGGTAGGCCACGTCGCGCAGGAAGTGGTAGAAATTCGCCGCTTCCTTCGTGTGACCGGTCTTGTCCAGCGTGATCGCCGCATACTCGCCGTCACGCGGCCAGCTGTACGGATAACCGCCGTTATGCATGCCGGCGATGATCGCGCCGGTCACCGCGTCACAGTGCAGCGCCGTCACCAGCAGGGCGCGTTTGAACACTGTGTTATACGCGTCCACCGGGAAGTGGGCTGTCACGCCGCCGCTGAGCCAGTTCGACCAGTAGGTCTCGGTGTTGCCCTGCGCCGTGGCCATGCTGTTGGTGTAGAACCAATCGAGCATTGGCCGGCCCCAGTAGTTATGCGTCCCGGTGGCCCCGGCGAAGTCGTCCCACGAACCGACAACCATCACGTCCACTTCGACAGGTGTGTTGGTCGGCAGCGTGATGCTCTTGCCGATCCAGCCTTCCTGGTTGTCGGTGCTGGTCGACGTGCGCCAACTGTCGTCGGCGGCCGACCCGTAGCCGCTGGCGGAATTGGTCACCAGTTTCATCGCGGTGCCGAAGTACACGGACATGAACTTGTCGTAGGAGGAATTGGCCGTTGGCTGCAATTCGGTCGCCGCGGTGCCGCCGTAACCGTTCGGATCGCAGTTGTTGCCCGTAACACTGCGGTCGGTGTTGTCGTACACCACCATCGCGTTCTCGTTGTTGTACGTGTCGTAATACATCGAGTTATAGGCGTTACAGCCCTTCACGTTGAAGTTCGCGTTGTAGTAGAAGTAGATCGTCTGCGGGGAACCGGACTGATTGTTCAGGATGTAGCGTTTGACGTACACGCCGAAGTTGGTCCTGGTGCCATCGGTCACGATCGGCAACGCGTTGGTCGCGGGGCAGAAGTCGTACTGCACGACCTGGATGTTCTGCCCGGCGGCGGTCAGTTTGTTGGAACTGATGACCACGTTGTTGTCCTTCTCATACGCCTGGCTGACGTTGACGTAATCGGTGCCGTTGGTGTTCTTCATCCAATACATCGCGTTGGTGCCGCCACCCGGGATGGCGATGCCGGCCATGGCGTTGATCACGTTCATCTGACCATTGGCTTCCTGGTCGAGGCCGGGGCAGTACGGGTTCTCTTCCGGCCCGCGATAGCCTTCACAGGCGGTGTCGTTGCCGTTGCGGATGCCGACACTCGGGAAGTAGATGTCGTACAGCGAGCCGTTCATGTCCAGCATGGCCGAGATGAAGCCGTTGCCGATCACGGCCTCTTCCGCCCAGTGGTAAATCCGGCTGGCCGGATCGCTGGCGTAACCGGTGTTGTAGCCCGGCCATTGCAGCAGGGCGATGTTGGTCACCGTCAGGCTGCAGGTCGAAGCGCACCCGTTGCTGTCGGTCACTGACAGGCTCAACGTGAACGTGCCGGAGTTGTCCCAGTTGACGTACGTTGTCTGGTTGTTGCCGCCGTCGTCCAGCGTCCCATTGCCGCTGATGCCCCAGGAATACGTACTCAACCCGGACGGCCCGGAGTAGCTGTTACTGACCGAATTCGGATAGACCTGGTTCGGTCCCGTGATCAAACAGGACGGCAGCGCATTGACCGTCACGGTCAGGTTGGACGTGCTGCTGCTGCAGCCGGTGATCCCGCTGACGGTCAACGACAGCGTGAACGAGCCTGCGCTCGTCGCGTTGGCCGTGACCGATTGCGTATTGGTCGGCGCGGTGAGCGTGCCGTTGCCGCTGATCGACCAGAGGTACGTCAGGCCGGCGCCGCTCGGGCCGGTATACGTGCCGCTGGATCCCGAGCACATTGAGCCCGACCCGCTAATGGCGGCCGGTAGGATCGTGTAGACGGTCACGGGGAAGGTGCAACTGCTGCCGCAGCCACTGTACGTCGTCGTATACGTCAGCGTGTAGCCGCCGGAGCTTGAGCCGGAAGCGACCGTCACCACGTTGGAGCTCCCGCCCGAGACAATCGCCGCCCCGCTGGAATTGCCCGAGAGCGTCCAGTTATAGGAATAACCCGCTCCGGTTGGGCCTGAGTAGCTGTTCGTTGTATTGATGCAGTTGATGCTCTGGCCCGTGATCGGCGAGCACGTCGGCGCCGTCGTGACCGGGATATTCGTGGAACTGCTGCTGCTGCAACCCGGCGGGGTGCGCAGGCCGTATACCACGAGATTGCTCACGGTGGTGGCGACATACACCCTGCCGTTGGCGATCGTGGGTGAGGTGAACTTGTTCATGTTGCCCAGGAAATCGCCGGGCAATTGGGAGCTGTCCCACAGTTCCTGCGAGATATTTTCGGCATTGTACGCGTAGAGCGTGCCGTTGGGGTAGTTGGTCAGGCCCCAGATGCCCCAGAGAATCCCGCTGCCCGGCTTGTTGCCGATAGCCGAAATCGAGATTCCGCCTGTTTCAGCGTCAAACTGCGTTACGACGCCCGAGATCTCGTTGTTCGTCAGGATGCTGGAGCCATTGAACTGCCACTGCCTCAGAACGTCATTGCCGCTCCACATGTAGATGAACTGGTTCGTCGGTCCGCACCAGTAGAGTGGCCCTGGTCCGACCGGGTCTGTTGCGGCGATCGCGTTGCTGATGATCTCGACCGCAGCATAGTCGCCGCCCGCGTTATACCCGCCCAGATGGTTCTGGTTGAGCAGGTACATAAACCCGGTCTTGATGACGCTGACGATCATGTTGGTGGTCGGCAACACCAGCGGCCCGTCCGTGCCAACATCGAAGTCGTTATAGTTGTAATAGTTCTGGTTGAACGTGGTGAACCAGTCGGACAGGGCGATCTGGCCATATGTCGTGTTGAATTTGAGCCAGGATTCACCCATGTCGGTGCCGCCGGTGGCCTTGGTGAAATCACCGTTGCCCGTGCAGGCGTAGATGTTTCCGGCGGCGTCGGCGGCCAATCCCTTGCCGGATTGCCAGATGGAGCCGTCATTGCCGTCGGGTGAGGTGCAGTAGACCGCCACTTGCGCCAGGTTGGTGGCATTGTAGCCAAACAACCAGCCGTGGAACGGATCCCAGTCGCAGTGCGAGCCATAGGCGATATAAACGACACCGTTCATCAACAGCAATCCGGGCCGGTTGCCCTCATGCAGCGCATTGAACGTAAACGTGCCGCCCGAGCTGTCAATGCCCGCTCCCGAGAGCGTGGCCGTGACCAGCACCGGTCCGCCGAATTTCTCCGCGCCGGTCTTGATGTCCAGCGCGTGCAACCGGTTATACCAAAGGCCGCTCTCCTTCGTCTTGGCGCTCACATACAGCGTGCCGCTTGCCGGATCGATCACGGGCGTGCCCGTAATGCCGATCACCGGCTCGATCCCGCTCACGCAGACATCTCCTTGCTCATCCAGAATGTCGGTGACAGGCACCGCCGGACCCAGGTTGACCTGCCACAGCGGGGTGGGAATCGCCCCGGTGCCGTCAAAGGCGTAAACACTGTTATTTTCCGTGCAGACGTACACGGCGTCGTGGGTGCCGTTGGAGAAGCTCACCGCGTGCACGAAGAGCGGCTGCGCGTAAATCTGGCCGTCCACGGCGCGGGAGAAGAGCTTGCCGAACGTGTTGGTGTTGACGTTGGAGGTGTTCAGGAAGAACTCGTTCAGATTGGCGCCATGACGCATGGTGTTGTTGCCCTGGGTCAATACGCTCACACCCGCGTCCGACGGCTGGGTCACGGTCACGTTCAACGTCACCGTTCCGCTCGGTCCCGCCACGAAGGTGATCGTGGGCGTGTCCTGTCCGGCCGTGATGGTGCCGTCATTGATCGTCCACGTGTATTGCCCACCCGTGATGGCCGGCACAGAGGCGGTGTTGGTGGTCGAATTGCCGCAAGCCGAAGTCGGCACGGTAATCGTGGGCGTGGCAGGACTCGCGTTGGCTGTGACATTGGCCGAACCGCTGCTCGAACAGCCGCCGCTGCCGGTCACCGTCACGCTCAGCGTGACCGTGCCGCTGGCGCCGGCGGTGAATGTGATCAGATTGGTCGTGGTCGAGCTGGTGATCGTGCCGTTGGTGATGCTCCAGCTATAGGTCGCGGCCGGGCTGGCCAACGGCACCCAGGCAGTGTTGCCCGTGGAACCGCCGCACACAGACAATGGCGCGCCAATCACGGCCGACGGCGTGACATTGACCGTCAGGACCGCGTTGGTGGAGGTGACGCTGCGACCGCAATTGTCGCTGACCGTCACCTGATAGGTGCCTCCATCGTTCGGTTGCGCGTTGGAGACCGCCAGGGACCCGCTGGTCGCGCCGGCGATGGTCGAGAGATTGCCCGACGGGCCGTTGGTCAACGTCGCCAGGCCGCCGTCGGTCTGATAGTTCCAGCCGCCGTCATAGGCGTGGTCCGACGCGTTGTCGGTCTTGCCGCCGACGCTCATGTTGTTGAAGTACGTATCCTGCGTGGCATCACTGGATCCCGGATTGAAGTCAAACAGCCGCACCCGGTCGATCACCGTTCCGGTGGTGCTGGCCAGGTAGCCGGTGACCGTCGAGCTGGTGAACGCGCCCGGAGTCACCGGGCTGATGGTCACCGAATACGTGTTGGTGCCGGTCAACGTGAAGGCGATCTGCATGCCTTGGAGGGTCCATCCAATTCCGGAGTCCGTGCCGCCCTGCCCATTGGTGTCCGTGATGCTGTAGTCCGTGTTGCCGGACTTGAAGAAGAATTCGAACCGGTTTTGTCCGCCCGGGTTCTGCAGGCCAAAGCCCACGGATTGGGCGGCGCCGTTGGGCAGATAACCGTTGTTCATCTGGATCGTGAACGTCTGGCCGATGGCCATGCTGCCGTTAAACAATCGCAGCGCTTCCGTGAAGTTGTGACTGGCGGCCCACATGCCCCAGGACCTTTCACAGCCTGCGCCGCAAGCCGTATCGATGCCGCCGCGCCCGTTGTTGGTGGAACTGCCCGTGAAGAAGCCGCCGATGGTCCCCTGGTTGTTCAGTTGCCAGCCGTTCAGGCCCCAGCCGAATTTCTTCCAGGTATAATTCAGCCCGGCGATGTCCGACGCGGTGACAGAGAGCGTGCCGGTGTTGCCGGTGCAGACGGCGGTATTGGTCGGCTGCTGCGATATGCTCGGCGCCGATGTGGCCACCGTCACGGCCTGCGAGCAGGAACTGCTGCAGCCGTTGCTGTCGGTAATTGACAGACTCACGGTGAAGCTATTCGAGGCCCCGCCGTTGACGTAAACGGTCTGCTGGGTGGTGCTGCCGGTGAGGGTGCCACCATTGCCGGTGAGCGTCCAGGAATAGGTGCTCAGCCCCGCCGGACCGCTATAGCTGTTGCTGCTGGATGAGGGGCAGGCATAGCTCAATCCCGAGATCGAGCAACTGGGCAACGGATTGACGGTGATCGTCTGGTTGCAAACGCTGTTGGAACAGCCGTTGATCCCGCCCACCGTCAACGTCAGCGTGAACGTACCAGAACTGGTGGCGTTGACGTACACCGATTGCGCGTTTGTCGAGCCGGTGAAGGTGCCGTTTCCAGAAATCCCCCACGCGTAGGTCAGCCCGGCGCCGGATGGCGCGGTATAGCTGTTGCTGACCGAATTGGCGCACACCGCGCTTGCCCCGGTGATGGAGCACGGAGCCGCCGTGCTGACAGTGACCGTGTTGCTGCAGACCGTCGAACAGCCGTTGGTCGTCGTCGTGAGCGTGAGTGTATAAGTACCCGAACTGGCCCCCGCGCTGACCGACACCGATTGACTGCTCGACGAACCCAGGATCGACGCGCTGGCACCGCCGCCGCTGGCAAGCGACCAACTGTACGTCACGCCATTCGGGCCGGTGTAACTGTTGGTGCTGGTGACGCAAACCGGGTTGGCGCCCGAGACCGAGCAGGACGGATTGGCGTTGACCGTGAGCGTGACGGAGCATTGTGTTGTGCAGCCCTTGGAATCCTGCACCGTGCAAGTGTACGTGCCGGCCGTACCGACACTGATGGTGGCATTGGTGGAGGTAAAGGCGCCCGGGCCCGACCAGGAGTAGGTGTAAGGAGAGGTTCCGCCGCTGGGGTTGGCCGTAAAGTTCTGGGTTGAATTGGAGCAAATCGTCGCGCTGGACGGACTGATCGAACAGGTTGGCGACGAATTGACGGTGACAATGTTGCTGCAGGTGGTGGAACAACCGTTGTTAGTAATCAGCAGGTTCACGGTGTACGTGCCGGACGAACTGCCGTTGTTGACACTGACGGTCTGGTTGGTGGTCGGCGCCACGATGGTCGCCCCTGTGTTGGTGGCCGACAGCGACCAACTGTAGGAGGTCATGCCCGCCGGGCCAGAGTATGTATTCTGCGTGCCGGTACAGTTGGAGCCGGCGGTCTGCGTGATGGCGCACGGTGGATTGTTATTGCACGACAGGCTCATGTAGTTGACGAAAAAGTCCGTCGAGCCGCCGCCGCCGGCAGGATTATAATGAAAACACCGCACCTGGCTGATCGCATTGTTCACCGTCCCGGTCAGCGTGCCGGAGATATTGGTGCTGACACCGTTGACCAGGCGTTTGATGGTCACTGAGTATGTGTTGCTACCCGTCAGGGTAAATGCGACAGACAGCCCGCCGTCAGTCCAGCCAAGGCCTGTGTCCTGGCCATATCCCCTGGCGTCGTGAATGTAGTAGTCCGAAGCGCCCGCCGTAAAATAAAGTTCAAACCGGTTGACGGAGCTGGAATCCTGCAGCCCAAACCCCTGCGACGCGTTGTTGCCGCCCGAACTGTTCAGATAACCGGTGTCAAAATCGATGTCGAACACCTCGCCGCTGATCATGCCTCCGGTGAACGGCCGGATCGCCTGCGCCGTCGCGCCGCTGTTGGCCCAAATCCCCCAAGCCTGAATGCCGCTGCTGCTGTTGGTGCAATTAATGCCCGGACCGCCGCCGCCGCCATTGTTGTCGGAGTTGCCCACGTAGAACCCCTGATTGGCGCCGCTGCTCAACTGCCACGCCCCAAAACTCGTCCCCCCATTGGCGCCGTTGGTCCAACTGCCGTTGTAGAGCGAACTGCACGCGTTGTCGCTGCCGGGATTGGAGGCCGACGCGTTGTTGATCGCCAGTAACGCCGCCATTGATATTGACGCCGCCAGGGTTTTGACAGAGGTTGCGGCCACGGATGACAGAAATTGCTTGTTCATGGTATTCCTCGCTGGATTTGGAAGCTATTTGACGTTGCCTGCCGGCGCGCCATAACTGGCCCCGGTCACAAGCGCCCCGCTCACCGCCGAATCGGCGCCAATCGTGATCACCCACTCGCTGTCACCCGACAGCACCGCCTGTTGCGCTCCGAGATAGGCTGAGATCCCCCCGTCCGCGCTGTCAATGTGTGCACTGTCCGACACCGGCCCCATCACGTACACCCACACTGTCTTCGTTTCCCCCGCATTCACCACCCCGTCCCAGTTCAACACCGGATCAACCGTTGCCGCCGCCGCCGAGGAGGCCACCGCCGTCCGGCAATTCCACACCGCCCAGTGCGACGCGTTGGTTGATTGATTGACGAAACTGACGCGCGCCCACGTCCAGCCATTGGCGTCCTGCACCGCCCGCCAACTCTGCGCAAAACACCGCCCGCCCCACAGACCGGCTGTAAACGTCAAAAGAACAATTACAATGATGCGTTTGATTCCAGTGTTCATGAACACTCCTTTGGGTTGACTGTAGGAAGGACCGGGGAAAAGAAAACGTCTGCACGTATCACGGACAACCTGGCCACTCGTCGTAAGGGTTCGCAAAATATTCTCCTGCTGACCGGTGAGATGAATAGCACAAGCGGTTTTTCTTGTCTGCCGCCTGAAGGGTGATAGTTGTGTAACCGAAAAGGCTACGACAAAATACAGTCTCACTAAAACAGGAAAGCCCCGCCGTGGTGTGGCAGACGTTGTGGAATCGCGGACAGACGTCAGGAACGCTTCTCTGAGCAAGAGATGGCTACGGTACGACGGTCTTCACCATTGCTTGAGCGATAGACCGTGCAGAGCGACTATTCCCCCGGCTTGTCAGCCGGAGAGAACCAATGGGCCTTCTTTTGCGCCTCTGGCAGACCGCCGCTCTCCCGCCATTGGACGGCGTGCTGCAGCACTTCCGTCGCACTACTGAGGTTGAGCTTCTCCTTGATCCGCGTCCGATAGGTCTTCACGGTGTTGACATCAAGGTGCAGCGTAGCGGCAATTTGCCGCACCCCTCGGCCGTGACCGATGAGATGAAATACTTCCAGTTCCCGGTCGCTGAGCAAATCCATCGGGGCAACCAATGAAAGTTTTCCCCGGTGTGCGCATTGTTGCGCCAGCCGGGACTTGATTGCCTCGCTCAGATAAAAACCCCCGTTCAGAACCAGTCGAACCGCTTTAACAAGACTGACGATCGCAGCCTGTTTATTGATGTAACCCTGGGCCCCGGCCTGCAGTGCGCGTTCGGCCATCAAAACGTCATCGTGAAGGGAAATCACCATGATCAGCAGTTCTGGATAACGACCTTTAAGTTCCTTAATGAGTTCCAGACAGAGGACGCCCTTCAAATTCAAATCCAGCAAAATGAGCTTCGGTCGCAGACTCTCGACTGCCGCCAAGGCCTCGGAAACGTCCTCCGCCTCTCCGCATACTACAAGATCCCGCTGTTCATCGATCGTGGCTCTCAAGCCCTTTCTAAGAACCGGATGATCATCGACGATCAAAATTCTCGCCTTTTGATGAGCGGCCCGCTGTCCGGACCCTTCGATGGGAGATACCTGTCTCATGGCGACACCCCACAGAACGGGCAATCATAGAGAATCGCTGAAAGCGATTCTTGAACCCTTGGAAGCATCAAGAGCCCGGGTAAGAATTTGAGGGCACATTTCACGGGTGTCACCTTCCCGCAGCTACCCTCCGGCGGTCTGGATTTTCACTATTACCAGAGCTGCCGGCCCCTTGTCAAGAGCCGACGGACCCTGGTAGGAATGAGCCAAAGACCTCGATCACAACTCAAAAACCGGGTATCAAACCCCCTCAAGCATCCGACGGAGTGGTTGAACAAGCCCGATGCTAAATGAACGATTGACAGCCGCACGAGAACATGTTATCGTTAACATTATAGGCTTTCTTAGAGGAAGCGCGTTTTATAAACATTTGTCGGCCACACAGCCCAATCACGACATTGAGGAAATTGCAGACGCAGCATGCCTGAGATTAGAAAAAGGTACACCATCAGAGACATTGCCGAGCAAAGCGGCGTTTCGATCTCGACGGTTTCCATGGTCTTGAACGGCAACCCGCGCGTCCGCGCTACGACGCGCGACCGGGTGCACAAGACAATCCAACGGCTGGCGTATCAGCCGAACCGGATGGCCCGCGCCCTGGCGTGGCGCCGCAGCCGGACCCTGGCCATCCTCATCCCGCAAATCTCTCGCGCCTTTGCCGACGTTTATTTTGGCGAGATTGTCAGCGGTATTTACGACCGCGCCAGCAAGCTCGGTTACAAGATCATGCTCGAAGTGGCCAGCTCGAAATTCATCGAGAGCAAGGAATACCTGGAACTGTTCGACCAGAAATTTGTCGACGGCATTTTGATGATCGGCGCAAACGCGAAACACGACTTTCTGTCGGAGATGGTGGACATCTCACGCCCTTTGTTGATGGTCAACAGCTACTCCATGGAGTGGGACGCGAATTACGTGGTCTCGAATTACCGGTATGGCGCCTGGCAGGCGGCGCAGCATCTGGTGCAATTGGGGCACCGCCGGATCGGGTTTATCGCCGGCGGCATTGGGACGATCCAGACAAGCCAGGATGTCTGCGAATCGTTCAATGAAGTACTGCGGGAGTGGGGGATCGATCAGGACCCGCGATTGATGGCGGACGGCCTGTTGACGGAAGACGGCGGCATGAAGGCCGCGGAGCAACTGTTGCGGTACGATTCACAGATCACCGCCATGTTTGCGCTGAACGACAAGATGGCGCTGGGCGCGATCAAGAAATTGAATGAACACGGCCTGCAGGTGCCACGCGACATTGCGGTCGTCGGCTTTGATGATATTCCGCTGGCCAGTTACTCGATTCCCAGCCTGACGACAGTGCATCAACCGCTGTACGAGATCGGCAAATTGAGCTGCGAGCGCCTGATCGAGTTGATCCACGGGAGGATCGACCGGGTCAACGAAGTGCTGCCGATCTATTTGGTCGTACGCGATTCCTGCGGCGCCAGGCTCAAGCAGAACCAGAGCGTCGTGGCGCGGGTCTGAACAATCACGGCGTATGGGTATTTGCCGCCGCATAGAGGCCAACTTCAACCGCTTGGACATCGGGTGTCTGCTCCAAACTCGCAACACTTCCTGTCGTTTTGATCCACAGGAGGCGTATCCACGCGGTCCTTGGCGGTTGGACCTTGAAAAAACAGGCACTCCCCCCAGCCCTCTGATAAATGCTACCAGAGAGGTTGGAGGCGGGTATCGGAATCGAACCGATGATAAGAGTTTTGCAGGCTGGCCGGATGGGGTCTTGAACGTTTCCCGCTTTAGCGGGGATTATTCGGAAGGTCTTTGTTTTCAAGCGATTGGGAAATTCCTGCAAACACAAGCAAACTTAGAAACAACTCGAAATCTGAAGCACAAGTGGTATCCACGTGTGGTATCCACTTCGCCACGCGTCACATTGTCATTTCTTGCGGCAGGCGGGGCCTGCCGAGGTAGCAAGTGTCAGCATGGAGCAGAGAGAGGAGCGCAGCCAAGGCTTAGGTCATCTGGCTGTGAACACGGGTTGTTTTGTTCACGGTTTCATTGCGCTCGGCTGCGCTCCGCATCATCGCCAAGGTTTCCTTGGCTGGGGCGCGGAGACTACGGACCTCCACTTGGAATGATGCTCATCCTGTTGAAGTATAGGTTGTAGTTCGGCCCAAACCCATCCTGTTGATTGTATAACGAGATACTGTTGATTTCCGACCCCGCTTGACCGCCGAGAGTCCCGCTAATATTTGTGGAAGCTCCACTGACTAGAGCGGTGACGGTGCAGGAGAAGCTGTCTACTCCGGTGAGGGTAAAATTCACTATCACTCCTCCATCGGTATATCTGATTCCTGTGTCGATCAACGGTTGAACGGAGTTGGTGACGATGTTGTAATTGGTCTTACCGCCGATGAACAAAAATTCGAACCGCTCCCCAAAGTTCTTGTTTGTTGTGACATTGCCGCTGCGCAGTACGAACCCAACCACTCCAGGGGTGGTAGTCAAAACGTACCCATTGTCCATCCCAATGCTGAACGTATCGCCGACATTCAGGGGGCCGTCTGTGAAACTGCGGTAGGCTGCCGCCGTGACGGACAGGTTGTTATTCGTATTGCCGTACAACCCCCATGAGACTGGGGTGCTGGATGCATTGGTCGTGTTGATTCCCCCGCCACTGGGGATTGTGCCATTCTCGGTGGCGTTCCCGATGAAGAAGCCTGTGTTGCTCGAATTAGTGCTGGGGCTCATGGTCCAGGGACTAAACCCCGTCCCGCCGTTGCTGCCGTTTGTCCAGCCGCCGCTGTAGGCGGGATCCGCGGCGTTGTCGGAAGGGGGCGGGGCAACGAGCGCGATTCGGTAATAACGCGTTGGTCCGTTGGTCGCGCCTCCGATGTCGGTGTAATTTGTACTGGTGACGCCAAGGGGGACGCCAATCATTGGGCTCAGGTCCAGGAAATTATTGGAGTAGCCGCCGCCCGCCGCGCTGGAGGCGACCTGCACCACGTTGGTCGTGCCTCCGAAGGTTGTCCACGTGAGAAGGATATTGTTGCCTTGTTTCACGATGCTGCTGATCTGGAAGATGGGAGGCGCCGGGCCGCCCAGAATGGTGCCGTTGTTGATGAAGGCGGCGTGGAAATTCGTCTTGCCGGCGGTGATGTCGATTGTGCCGTTATTGACCACGGTGCCGTAGGCTTCCAGCGTGCTGTTCGCGATGGCCCGCATCGTGCCGTAGTTGGTGACGATGCCGCTGAAGGTCAGCGTCCCGCCGCAATCAGACAGGATCGTGCCGTTGTTTTGCACCGTCACGAAATTCTGCACCGTGCCACAGCCTTCGATCAGGCCTGTGCTGCCGTTAACGTAGAGGCTGGCCACACCGCTGCCGCCCGTGTCCTCGCCGCGCAGCGTACCGTCCTGCAGATAGACCGTGCCCGCATTGGTAGGGAACTTCGCTCCTGAATTGTACCAGGCGTTGTCGGTGCGGCGGATGACCAGCGTGCCGCCGGTGTCCACCATCATCGTGCCATTGCTTCCATTCTGCACGCCGCCGAAATTGAATGCATCCTGAGGCAACAGTGTCAACGTGTCGCCGCTGGCCGCGCTGATCATCCCGAAGTTGACGATCGCATAATTGAACTGGTTCGTGCCATAGCCCGTCTGGAAGGTGCCGCTGCCCGTGATCAACCCGGTCGCCGTATTGGTGAAATTGGTCAAACCGCCCGTGTTCGGCATCGAGATGATGCCGCCGTTGATGTCCAAGGTGCCGACCAGGGTGTAAAATGGCCCCCCGGCATTGGTGCTGGACAACGTCAGCGCCGCGCCGGGGTCAACCAACACGGTTCCTTGGACGTTTGCAGAGGGGAGGTAGGCGTTGCTCAGACTGGCTGTCACATTGGTGGCAATCTCCAGCAGGCCGCCCGCGTGGACCGCCCAGAATCCGCCCTGCGTGGTAATCGGCCCGGTGACCTTCAACTCCCCGCCGGTGACTGCAAGGTAGCTTCCGTACTGGCCGTTGCTCGGGGCGTAGACGGCCTGTCCGCTGGCAAAATTGCCGTAGATGTTCAGCACGCCATTGCTGGCGACGGTGAAGCCGCTGGCCGGTTGAATCACCGAGGCGGCCAGCGTGCCTGAACCAAGGATCGTGCCATTGTTCTGGATGGCTCTCGCCACATTTTGCGTGTCCGTGTCCGTGTCAGCCACCGTAAGCATGCC
Source organism: uncultured Verrucomicrobiae bacterium (assembly GCA_963817685.1). Classification (GTDB taxonomy): domain Bacteria; phylum Verrucomicrobiota; class Verrucomicrobiia; order Palsa-1439; family Palsa-1439; genus CAWFPN01. Next base: position 466,459 of record CAWFPN010000010.1, read on the forward strand.
CCCGTTCATCAGCAGGACGCCGGTGTTAAGCGGCGGAACATTAGTCGCCGATGCACTGGCTGTCCATGCATTGTCCATGCGCGAGATCGTTACCGTGCCGGTGGTTGCCTCGATCAGCCCCGCGTTTGTCGCGAGACCGGCCACCAAGCCGGAATTGCTGACGAACACAACGCCGCCGGTGCCGACGGTCAGACTGGTAAGGATCTGCAACGGCGTGGCCGTACCCGCATTATTCAGGAACAGCGTGTTGGTCGAGCCAGACGGGGCGGACACGGTCAGGTAGTTGATCGTCAGCGCGCTCGGGGTACCGGTGGTGACGGCGTCGATGGTCACGCTCTTGGTGTTGGCGTTGGTGAGAAAATCGCCGAGATCAGTGACGAGCGGCGCCGCACCGAACGACCAGTCGCCGGCGGTCTCCCATTTGCCGCCGCTCGCATTGGTCCAACTGTTGTAAAGGGGATTAAACAGCGGGATGACGGTCTTGCAGGCGTCCATCAGCAGATTCACGACTCTATTCGTATTGGTGGAAATCGTCGATGAACCGGTATTGGTAATGGTCAGACTGCCAAAGGCCCAACTCGCATTGGGCACGGCCGTGAGCTGCACCGTATTACTCATGGTGTACTCCGGTTCGAGCGGGACGGCATTGACCACGCCGCCGCTGGCCGGGATGATATACAAGCGAGGCATGAGCGAACGCGAGTTGGTCGGGTCGGTCCCGTCGATGTACTCGCCATAATTCGACACGCCGTCACCGTCAGCGTCCGCATCAGGATTAACGCCCGTCGCGCCAAAATACCTCATTTCCCAGGCCACCGGCAACCCGCTGCCGTCCGGATCAAAGTACGAGACGTTGATCACCGCGCTGGTCACCGCGCCGGCGCTGTTGCTCGCGATGAGCTGGTAATTGCCCAAATTGCCCGCCGTGGCGTCGGTCAACAGAAATGAATCATTCGTGGCCCCGCCCACCACCCCGCCATCGAACAGCCACTGATAGGTAAATCCCCCTACCCCCGTCACCGGCGCGGAAATCGCCAGCACCCCATTGGAATCCGCCCCCATATACTGCGGGTAAAACTGCTGAAAAGCCGGTCGCGCCACGGCCACGACATTGCTCTGCGCTGTCAAATTGCCCGGTAAATCATATTGAAAAGCTACCTGCGCCTCCACCGGCGCAACCATCGCCCACAAAAACGCAATCGCAAAGAACCTGGAAAGAGGATGGCGCATATTGCCTTCAGTTCATACGAGATCATCTAAGTTTACACGGCCAATCATTTGCATGAGCAATTGCCTGATGGCGAAGGAAGAAGCGCGCCCCCAACAATATTTTCAGCCGTTGTGGGCGACCCTTCCACTGTGCTGCTAACAACCATTTTTCCAACACTCGTGCTGGTTACGTTCCCAATTTGCCCAAGCCGAGCCTTTGTGATGAGTTGGTTGTACACCTGTAGAAAGCTTCCGCTTCCCCCGTTGATCCCAGGGATTTTGATAGCGCTGCTTAGGGGAGCGATAAATCCTGTCGCAACGCTCAAAGTTGTATTGGCGGCAAGGTTGTTAATATCCCAGCCGCACTGGTCTCCATAATGTATATTTAAGTATTGGTTCACGACATTCCCGACGATCCCCCCAGCCACGTTGGCTACGAAGGGACTAGCATAAAGCGATAGTTCCCCGCTAACTGCCCCCCCAGCAGCGCCACCAACGACGTCCTGCCATGTGATCGGACGACCCGCAATATAATCCGAAATAGCCGCTCCGGCGCCCCCGATGACGGCCCCCCCGGCGGTGAATGCGAGGTCATCCCAGAAGAAATACAGTCCGAGAGGGTCAGTTCTGTCCAGCGGATCCTGACCAACATACGAATACATATTTACACCAAACGCCTCTCCCATCGGATCGCGACTGAGCCATCTGCCGGCGCCACTATCAAGGGGCCGATAAAGGGCCAGGTATAATCCTGAACGCGAGTGCAAGAAGAAGCCCGTATAGGCCAGAGTCGTGCTTAGATTTTGTTGAATGACCGCCTCTTGCCCGTAGGGATCGTAATCATAGCGCGTCGCAAGAACACCGCTGGCGTCTGACGCCTCGCGGATACTGCCGAGATGATCCATCGTATAGAAATAATTCGTGCTGTTGCCGAACCCGGCCAGTGATTCGCCCTGTGGATAGAGCCTTCTGATAACGTTCGTGCCGGTGGAATCGCGTATTTCGCAGATGTCGGTGCCGCACCAGAGGTAGTAGTTGTTGCTGGCGACAACGCCGTTTGTTTTCTCCACAATCTCGACCCGGCGGCCCAGGCCGTCGTAGCTGAATTCGCTGCGGTTGACTCCCTGGTTGATGGCTGTCAGGCGATTCTCGGCGTCCCACTCGTAGGTGGGTGCGTTTGTTGATGCTGCGGAACCGCTCTGGAGCTGGTTCAGGGCATTGTAGGAATAGGTGGTCTGGACGCCGTTTGTGGCGGCGAGCAGGCGGTTTCCGGCAAGGTCGTAGGCGTAGGTGTAATTTGTAACGGTTGACGGGCCGCCGGCGCTGACCACGTTCGTCAACTGGTCCGCTGCGTCGTAGCTGGGAAGCCAGACGCGTGTTGAAATTGTGTCCCATTGGTTGCTCCAGGTAGTGATCTGTCCCACCGCGTTGTAGCCGTATCCAAATCCCGACAGGAGCGCCCCGTTTGGTTTGAGATGTTGAATCTGTTGGAGACGATCGTCTCCCAGATTGTTGTAGTACGTGTAAAGATTGGTCTGACCGTTGGGGTAGGCCTCGGAAGCGAGCCGGGCGGTGGCGCCGACGTATGAGTACTGGAACGCGCCAAGAGCGTTGGTCACCGCAATGGGACGGCCTAAAAGATCATACCTTGTGGCCAGCGGCACGCCATTGATGGCGCGATTGATCATTCTCCCCAATTGATCGTACTGATAGGTCACGGCGCTGTTCGGCAGCGGACCTGAAACCGACGCCAGTTGCCCCGCGCCAAGCGATGGGGTCGCGGATATGGGATTGTAGGAATACATCGTGGCGCCAATCCCGTCCTGCATCGTGAGGCAGCGATTGTAGTTGGGGTCATACGTGTAATTGACCGTCGGTGTCGCGATGGTGGCGTTGGGGTAGCTGACGCTCTGGAGGTTGTTGTCGGGATAATACTGGTAAACCGTCTCCTGTCCCTTTTCGTCGAACTTGGAATGCAGCCGGCTGGTCGTATTCTCGTAATTGTACAGGACCCGGGAGCCGTCGGCATATTGTTTGGCGACCTTTCTGCCCTCGATGTCATATTCCCAACTCGTCCTGCGCCCCATCGGATCGATTAGTCCGGACATCGCGCCGCACCCGCAGTATTCGAACCTCGTGACTCGGTTGAGCGGGTCTTGGACGGCAATGCGTTGCCGCAAGGCGTCGTAGGTGGACACCGTCTGGCGCCCCAGGCGGTCTTGCACGACGGCGAGGTCCAAATTGCTGTAGGTCAAGGCCTCGAACGTGCCATCCGGGTAGGTGATGTTGGTGACGCGGTCAAAATTGTCATAGCTGTAACTGAGCGTGTAGCCGTCAACTCCAGTCGCCGTGCGCACGCGGCCGACTGTATCGTAGGAAAAGCTGACCATGTCGTTTGTGCCGGGGAACGGGCCCACAACTGACAGAAGATAGCCGTTGGTATCATAATTGCAGGTGGTGGTTTCGCCCAACGGATCCGTGGACGTGAGCAACTGTCCGCGCGCGTTATACGTGTTGGTGGTTACCTGACCGGCGGCGTCAACAATTGTGACCGGCAGATGCTCGGAATTATAGACGAATTTGCCCAACAAATCGTTGTTGGCGCCCGTCGTCTGATGCACTTCCAAGAGGTCCACGAGGTTGGTCGAGTAGATGTAGGTCATCGCGCGCCCGAGGGGATCCACCGAGTTGGTCAGTTTGCCCAGGGCGTTGTATTGGAAAGTGCTGAGCTGGGTGGTGCCGTCATCCAGAACGCGCCCGATGGCGGACGGCTCGCTGGACGTCCCAATCTGCAGGGCGCTCGGCTGGCCGGCGTAGTTGTACCAGACGCGATTTTCCAGGGGCTGTTTTTCACTGTCAAGAACACCCATGGCCGTTGTGTAATCCAACGAGTGCAGCCAATGGTAGATATGGGCGGTGCTGAAGTCGTTCGTCTTCGCCGTGAAGGCGACATAGGCCCGGCGATTCCAGAAGTACGTGTTGCGGTCTTCAAGATACTCGTCCAGCGTGGTCATGCCCGTGGGAACCGTGCCTGTAAGCCCGGCGTCGGGTATGTTGACGGTGGCGGACTGGGAGAACTCGACACGCTCCTGTTCGCCGTCGGGGTAGGTGACGACAATCCATTTATTCGACCCTGACTCGCCCGACGCATACGAGTTAGTGCCGTAGGGAGTAGTCAACGCCTGGATGGAAGTGCCGGAGTCATAGGTGAATTTTGAAGTCAGCCCGATGCAGTCGGTGATCTGCGCGAGCCGGTTGCTTGCGTCGTAGTTAAATGTAGCAAAGCGGCCAAACGGATCGGTGACTTGCGTGATCTTCAAAGGGTCGCTGCCGAGTCCATAAGAAAGAGTCGTCACCTGCCCAATGGCATCCGTCAGCGCCACCACGCGAAAGTTGCTGTCATAGCTGATTTGGACAGCGTTTCCCTGTGGATCAACCATGCTGGTCATGAACACATTCCGCGAGGTCCCGTTTGTCGCATTCGGCTGCGCAAACACATACTCGGAGCCATCCGGAAACAGCATGACATAACTGTTTGGCGACGTCCGAGTCAGAATGGCCTGGCTCTGGATCTGGGGAGCAAACGATTGCGAATTGGTGCCGAACCCGGTAAACGGCAACGTGCCGCCGCCGTCCGTGTAATAATTGACGTTTGCTGACGGGGCGCTTGGGTTGTCCGAGATGTAAGCCAGCCAATTGAACGTCCATTGTTGGCCCAAATTGGAATAGGTGAAGGTGGCAGGCTGGTCGGACTCATCCTCGTTGTAGGTGACAACGAGCTTGACCGGCGGACCCACTGGTGGGGTGTAGCCGACAGGATTGTCCCGCAAGTTCAAACTGACGAGCAACAGTTTGATGCTATGGACGGCCATGCCGCCGCATTGGGGAGAGCCAGTTCCCATGTCCGACGGGGTATTGGCGTGAGGGTTCTCTTGTGCGACTTGTCCTCTGCCCCAAACGGTCTTACCTTCGTCTTCGGAAACAGGTCGCCAGCCCGGCGGTAGGGCTCCGGAGCGCACCAGAAAGTAACCACTCGCTTCCGCGTCCAACGCGCGTCTTGTCACCCATGTGTCATTCTGAAACGTCGGGTCTTGAAGGAGGTAAAGCCCGTTCTCCTCCCGAATCAACGCCGCATAGTGACCCACCTTCCAATTCACGACCGCCGGCGTCAGCAGTTCGGCTCCCGGAGAGCGAAACGCCATCTGGTAGTTCATCCCCAACCCTCGGGACAAGGCGGCGACCTGACTTAAGGAAAAGCCGTTGGTCGTCGACCTCGAATTGCGGACAAGCAAGTCGCCCGCCTTTTCCGGGGCTTGATACGCCAGAATCCGGTCCAGCGCCAGCGGCCCACAACGAAACGAAACACCAGGGCGGTTCTGCATTGACCACAACCCCTGTTTCGCGACCGAGACTTTCCCTTTGGCAGAACCAACAATGACACGTCTCTGAATCGATGTCAGTAGAGAGGATAATTTGTCCATACGCCCAATCCGCGCGTACATCTCGGCGAGTTCGCTGACGGCCCTGTCGGCGAGCGCCTTGACCGCTGGATCCGTTGCGTCTTTCAGCAAAGACCACGCTTTCTGGTAGGCGTCCAAAGCCTTGGAATACCAGCCGGTGTTGTAATACTCCATGCCGAGATTGAATAGCAACGAAGGCGTCCAGGGAGAATCAGACTGATCCGTCACAAACGTTTCCAAGGCAGTGTAGTCGTCCGGGATCGTGTGTTGAGCATAAAGCTGAAGCGCTGCCGCCAATTGCCGATTTTGATCCTCCGTGGGCGCTTTGGCTGGTATCAGCGGCTCGGCAAATAAATGAAGACGCTCGATCTCCTCCACCGAGGGATTCTCAGAAATGCTTGCGCCAATGCTGGGGGGCGAGAAAGACGGGAGTGTGCGATTGACCGCGCCTTGAGTTTGGGTTGCCGCTGCTACAGGGTCCCCGAACGCCCGGATCGGCAGGATAGAGAGGATCATGAGGCCGCTTCCCAACAATACCATCCCGTGCTGGTACACCTTAGCAATCGAATCCTTAAGCGTAGACACGTGGAATCGCTCGATCATAACTTACCAGTCTGAAGCACGTTTATCTGCAACCGTAGTCTCTAGTGCGCGTCTTGTTATTCGGGAGGAAATACTTACGCCACGCCACCCTTTTAGCTTCTCCAAACAATATGAAAGCAAACCTATCCCATAAACTCAAGCAAATACTTAGTACCCAGGCCGCCAGCATTGTTGGCGCAACACCCGAAATCCGAACCAAAGGCGGCATCCACTGCTTCACCCAACCCTTGCCCCTTTAAAACCATAAGCCTGCCCCTTTTCTCGAATTAGCAAGCGCACACGCTTGGCTTGTTTGAGCAGGTGCTCAGGTCGCACATCACCATATGTCCGGGCGATGATCGCCGGGCCACTTTTATCCCCAATCAACGCGGCGATCTCAGTGTCAGGCAGCCCAGACTCTCGGCACTGCGTCACAAAGAAACTGCGCAGCCCGTGGAGCGTCACGTATCGTGTTTGCGTGGAACGACAGAGTTTAGACAGCTTTCTTGCAAGCGTCGGATAAGGAAGCGGCTTGCAGGCGTCTAGCGCTGACGGGAATAACAGGTCACTGCGAATCCGTGTCTGCATCTGCTTTAGCAGTTGCTCCATTTCCGGCAGAATCGGCACGAAGGGATTGATGCCGCGTTTCTCACGTCGGACATGAATGATCCCCTCGCCCCAATTCACCGCCTCCCACTTCAACATCAACGCCTCGCGCACGCGCAGCCCGGAGAATGCCAGGAACATGACGCAGTCCGCCTCCACGATGTGGGAACGCTGCCGCAGGGCCGCGTCAATCATCTGCAACTGCTGCGCTGTCGGTGCTGTCTCGCGGCAGTGGCGTGTGTCTTCTTCGGCGTGGTAGCGTGCCCGACCCGCCAGCGGGTTGAGTTTCAACTTCCCCCGCCTCACGGACAATGCCAGAGCATTGCCGAGCGTCTGCAATTCGATGTCGACGATCCTGGTGCCCGCCCGGCTTTGTCGCGTCACCTCGCCGCGCTTCCATGTGTAACCGCCCTTGGCACGCCACTGACGGTAAGCATCGCAATCCTTCAGGGTCAGGCTGATGGCCGCTTTTTCGGAAAAGAAAGCTGCCAGCCTCGGCAAGTTCTTGCGCTCCTGCTGGACTGTGGCGGCGGTTTTTGAGCGCATTTTACGGTCGGGGAACCCTGCTTCCTCATAATCTTTGAGAATCTGGCCTACTCTGAGCTTGTTCCGCTCCAAGATCATCGCGCGCGTCTCAATCCCGTGCTCTTGCAAAACCAGATCGTTTTCCCATCCCTTCAGGATTCTCCGTGCAGTTGCTGGGTCGTCCGTGCCTGTGCAACGAAACGTACGCTTTCCTTCCACCCAGACCCGGCAGTAAATGAGGCCACTGCGTCGGTAAAGATTGCAACCGACACGCTCAAACCGTCGATCATCCTTCCTTCCTGCGTCTTTCCACTTTATCATGGCGAGCTGCGTCCCTTCCGTTCGCTTATCTGGCTGCCGCCGTTGCCGCTCGTACAGTGCTGCTCAAGCCAAGCCACCAAGTCATGCTCGCGGACACGTCTGATCCCCCCCACGCGAATGACACGCAACCCATGCTCGTTCATGAAACGCCAGACAGTTGTTCGACTCACGTTCAGCCGGTTGCACACGTCTTTAATCGTGAGGAATCGCTCGGCAACCGTCTGCGTCCCTGGTAGATTCTCGCCTTCTGTTGCCGGGTCACTGCTCGTTCGACTCTCTCCGTTTGCCATCGTGCTCATGTTCTGCTCCTCAGAGGCGACCACGCTAACGCATGCTCACCGTATGGGATTGGTGAGTTTGGCGACGCACCGCTCTCGCCGCCTTCTCCGCAACCGCTTCCTCGCCATCAGGAATAGCAGCAGCGTCGAGCTTGTTAGATGCCTGATTCCGGGTCAGGTCCAGTGCTTTCACGATCTCGTCCTGGCGCTGGGCTAGGCTTTTCAGTTTGGCTTCGTGCTCGAATGGCTCGCCTACCTTCGCTTCCAATTCCGCTATTCGCTTCCTGGACTCCGCAACGTCCTTCTCGGTCTGAACCAACTTCTGGTCGAGGGACTGCATGGTGTGCTCCAGCGAACGTGTCGTGCCGTGGGCATTGTCTGAGATGCTCGCCGAGTAGAGATTCGCACCCTTGAGGACAAGTTCGGTGTGTTCCAACGCGCTGGCTCGGAGGACCACGGCAAACCCGGCAAGCTCACCAACGGTGTACTCTTTCCCTGAACTCCGGAGTTGCTGGGCGCGGCGATTGATCAGCTCCCCGGCGATTCCTCGATCTGTGTAGTCGGTTCCCTCGATGCGGATCTTAAAGGCGTTGCCCTGCGTCGGCTGTCTGCAACCGATGTCCTTGTGGAGGTTCTCGATGCGTCTGGTGAGGATTTCAACCTCCTCCGTCGTTCGTCGGATTGTGTCCCGAATCCGGTACTGGGTCTCGTGGTGCTGGGCTCGCAATCGGCTGAGGCGGCCCAACTCGGCGTCGGTGTGGGCCTTCTCGATGACCAGTGGGTTCCCTGATGCGATGGCTTTGACCTCGGCGTAGGTGAGCGCGGTGCCGTCGACGTCCTCGATATGACGCAGGTCATTGCGGCCGGTCATTACCTGGTGAATGAATTTGGCCTTCGTTTCGAGCGTCTGCCACATGTAGGCGTCGAAGCTGCCTTCTGTCACGTACCGGTAAATCTGCACCTCGGCGTTGCGATTGCCCTGCCGGAGAATTCGTCCCTCACGCTGCTCCACGTCCGCCGGACGCCAGGGCGCATCGAGGTGGTGTAATGCAACCAGCCGCTCCTGCACATTTGTGCCGGACCCCATCTTCTGCGTGCTGCCCATCAAGATGCGGACTTTACCGGCGCGAACATCCTTGAAAAGCGCGAGCTTGGCTGCGTCGCTTTCAGAATCTTGAATAAAGGCGACTTCGGCAGCGGGAATGCCGGCGATGACGAGCTTGGCTTTCACGTCGTCATACACCGAGAACCCAACGTCCTTCGGCGTGGACAAATCGCAGAAAACAAGCTGCGTCAGCCGATCAGCCTTCGTCTCCTGCCAGATGCGGAAGATTTCATGAACCGCGAGGTTTGCCTTGCTCTCGGGATGGTCGCGCGCGCTCGTGTCGACCAATCGAAGGTCCAGTGCGGCCTTCCGGCCTTCGGTGGTGATCTTGAGCATGTTGTCCACGCGTGGATCAACGCGCCCCTTGCGCAACTTTTCCGCTCTGTCGGCCAGACCGGAAACGAGCGCCTTCAGTTCTGGCGTTGCTGGCGCACGGATGATCGCGGCTTTCCCGCTCCGCAGCGCGGGCGTGGGCAGCTTCAACGTTTCCGCCGTGCGTATATCGGCAACCTGTCGGAACTGTTGCATCAGCTCAGGGACGTTCACGAACCGCGCGAACCGCGTGTTCAGCCGGTAGCCCGCTCCGTCCGGGGCCAGTTCCATCGCCGTTACCGGCTCGCCAAACGTTGCCGCCCATGAATCGAAGTGGTGCACCCGCAGCTTCGTCAGCGCGGTCATTTGCAGGTAACGCTGCATGGTGAACATCTCCGCCATGCTGTTGGAGATCGGCGTGCCGGTCGCGAATACCACCCCTCCCCCGCCGTTTACCTGCTGGATGTACCGGGTCTTGAGGAACAAATCGAATGCGCGCTCCGAGGCTGTCTGTGGCAGGCCCGCGATGCGGGTCATCTTGCTGACGTAAAAGAGATTCTTGAAGTACTGGGCTTCATCAATGAACAACCGATCCACGCCCAGTTCCTCGAATGTCAGAGTGTTGTCCTTCTTCCCCTCGGCCAAAAGGAGCTTCAGCCGTGTCTCCAGTCGCTTTTTCGCGCGCTCCAGGTCTTTGACTATCCGCCGATCGTCCTTGCCAGCGCGCTGTTCGCGGATGGCCATTTCCAAGTCGTGGAGCTGCTCGCGGAAGAACGCCTTCTTGGTTTCATCCGATAAGGGGATTCTCTCGAAGCCCGAATGCGTGACGATGACCGCGTCCCAGTTCCCCGTGGCGATGCGACTCATCAACTGCCGACGCTTGCTCGCTTCGAAGTCCTCCTTGCCGGCCACTAGAATGTTTGCGCCAGGATAAAGCATGAGCAGTTCGGACGAGAACTGGCCGAGCATGTGGTTTGGAACGACGAACAAGGGCTTCCGGGCCAACCCCAGCCGCTTCAGCTCCATCCCTGCCGCAACCATCGTGTACGTCTTGCCGGCGCCCACCACGTGGCCCAAGAGCGTGTTGGGAGTTTGCAGGATTCGCCAGACACCCGCTTTCTGGTGTGGGTGCAGGACCACGACCTGGCTCGCGCCCGGCAACGTCAGATGATCACCGCTGAACGTCCGCAATCGAACATTGTTGAATTCCTCGTTGTATTTCCTCACCAGCCGCTCACGGCGCCCGTCGTCCTGCCAAATCCATTCCTTGAACCGGTCCTTGATCTTCTGCTGCTTCTCACGCGCGCCTTCGGTCGCTTCAGGATTCGCAACGAGTTTGTCCGACTTGAGGTCTTTGTCGTAAATGGTCGGCGTGCGGAGATTCAGCGCGTCCTGAATCAGGTCGAGCGCCCCGGCGCGGTCCGTCCCCCATTCGGTTGTGTTGGCAACAGTGCGTCTGGCGAAGTAGTCGCCACTGACAACCCAGGTGCCGATGGCGTGCGAATGGCTGACTTCGATGCCCGTCGCACTGATAAATTCCTGGCAGAACCGCTCGATGTCCTCTGCCGGGACCCACGACGCGCCCAAGCGCACGTCAATCTCGGCGGCCGACAAGTCCTCCGGCTGGACGGCCTTGAGCGCGTCGACGTTCTCCTTGAAGCGTGGGTCGGTGATGCTCGCGGCCTCAGCAATCTCCAGCTTCTCGCGGACGTTGCCGGACAGGTATCGGTCGTCGGTCTCCCACTCGTTCGATTGCGGATTGAGGAAAATCGCCCCTCTCAGTTCCGGCAGGAATTCGTCTTCGGAGCGGCCGAGCAAGGCGCTCATGTAATCGAGGTCAACGCGGCCCTTTTCGTTCAGCGAAACGATCAAGGCTTCCTTTGGCAGTTCAACCGACTCGATAGGTTTCTGATACTGAATCGTTCGCTCGCGAAAGATCGCCGTTTTCTTGGCTCGTTTGGTCTCCTCGTCGTAGACCTCCAGTGACAGGAGCAACGGCAGGTCGGGATCACCATTGAATACGCGTGTGTTCGCACGGCTTGAAATCGGACCGAATCGTGAGATGAACGAGTCGTATGTCTGATTGAGTCTCTCTCTCGCCGCGACAATGGCGGCCTCGTCGCTGCCATCGAGTTGACTGCGGAGACATTCACGCACGGCGTCACGAACCCGAATCAGCCGTCGGATTCGCACCTTGGTTTCCGCCGGCAACCCCGGCAGCGTCTTCAACGAATCCCCCACCCGGACGGCAACATCGTCATGAACCATCACGAAGGCGTTGGGCTTGACGTGGTCGGGGGCAGGAAACGTCTGGTCGAGGGACGGCGGAGTCACAGCCCGCTTCTGCGCTCGGTAAATATTTTGCGGCAGGTTGCTGAGTGCTTCCGTCAACGCCTCAGCTAAATCCCGGCCATCGCTGACCAGGGTGGGTTCGTTGTCGCGGTACATGCTGCCCGACAACTCCATCTTGCCGAGCATCATGCGCGGGTGCTGCACGAAGTATTCGTTGATGTAGATCGTTTCGCCCTTGGCGTTGCCATGCTCCGCCGTCTCCTTCCACGCCGGACCCGACGGGGTTTCGCCGGGATTCAGTTTGCGCAACATCACGATGTCGGTGGTGACCTCGGTGTTCGCGTTGCGCTTGAACGCGTTGTTGGGCAGTCGCATTGCGCCAACGAGGTTGGCCCGTTGCGCCAAGTATTCGCGCAATGCCGAGTCCTCTTTGTCGAGGGTCCCTTTCGAAGTGATGAACAGAATCAGCCCGCCCGGCCGCACCTTCTCCACGGTGGCAGCGAAGAAGTAATCGTGGATTGAAAACTTGAAGACGTTGAAACGCGGGTCGAACGGCTGGTAGTCCCCAAACGGGATGTTGGAGACCGCCGCGTCGTAGAACCCGTCGGCCAGCCGAGTCTCTTCGAACGGCTGGTGGCGAATGTCGGCATCTGGATAAAGCGCCTTCGCGATGCGGGCGGTCAGTTGGTCAATCTCAATGCCGGTGATAGTCGAGTGGGCGTGCATTTCCTCCGGCATCAGCCCGATGAAATGGCCCAGCCCGCAGGCAGGCTCCAAGATGCGCCCATGGTTGAAGCCGAAACGCGCGAGGGCGTCGTACATCCCGCGAACGATGACAGGCGCTGTATAGTGGGCGTTGAGTGTCGAGGCGCGGGCAGACGTGTGTTCCTCGTCCGTCAGAAGTTTGGACAGTTCGACCTGCTCCCTGGACCACTCGCGCGAGTTGACATCGAAGACCTGTGGCAGCCCTCCCCAGCCGACGTACCGCACGAGAACCGCTTTTTCGTCGTCAGAGGCAGGACGTTTTTCGGCTTCGAGGCGTCGGAGAAGTGTGATCGCCTCGACGTTGGCGCGGAACTTCTGCTTGAGCGACCCCTCCCCCAGGCGGTCGCGGTCGGTAATGCGGTAGTTGGCTTGGTTACGCGGCGTACCTAATTGTTCTCGGCCGGCAGCAAGATGTACCTCTCCCTCACCATTTCCCAAGCCTGATCCTGGGCCTGCTGCGGCGTGAACCCCTGCTCGGTCAGTTGCCGGCGAATCGCGTCCATTTCGTCCTTGGTCTTCTCCTCGGCCTCCAGAAGCATCTGCTGCAGCGTGCTCGTCCGCTCCATTTCCGCCACCATCCGCGACCGATGCACGCGCCAGTGTTGTTCCGCCATCAAGCCGTATTGAGTCAGTGTGCTCATGTGAGTCTCCATTGCCCGAAAACAAATCGAGTTGATCTTGTTGCCGTCCCTTTGACCGTTTGAGAGTCATTGGTTAAATCGCGTGCCACATTTCCCCTCATCTGAGGGCATTTTGCTACGGGGGGATTTAGCCATGATTCGCTGGTGGAACTGTTCCCAATTGGGAACAAAATCACTGATGCGTTCTTGGCGTGCAGTTGCTCCAGCGTGAAGTCTTAGAGACCAAAGCCGTTGGCGAAATGTTGAGAACGCAAAAATGTGGAGTTGGGCGGAAATTGGCACGATTTACGGCTTTTTCTGCCAACCAACTCCACATTTACGAAGAGGATCTGTGGGCTGTACTTTCGACCACTGGAGGCAACAGAGGCGTCGCCGAGAATGCGACGCTCCCTGATCAACGGGCACTTGAATCCAACGGAAGGCCCTTCCCACAACGGCAAAACAGTTCGCAGCAACGGCGAGCCAAGCATTCCCTGAGAACCAGGGCCAACGCGATGGGTTGCGTGGAATCCCGCCGGAAGGCTTGCTAGGCGTTGCATAAATGTTGAGTCCGCTCGCGTGTTTGCCGCGTGACTACAGGGTCTTTCGCATCAGCTTCACATTTTTGAAAACTTAACATTTCGCCAATTATGTGGAGCTCCACATAATAGGCGGAGCGAGCACGGTCAAGAAGCGCAAGCGGTGGACCGCAGCCCCGCGAGGAATATCTTGACGGCGCACAGCGAGCCGTAGAATCGAGGGGCGATTCACGCAAGCCGACTGAAAACACAGCGCGAATGCGCAACGGAACTGAGATTGCGAAAAGCGATGTGGCCGCGAGAAACGACGGCTCGCAGCGGTGACATCGGAGCGCAATCAGATCGCCAACGGCACAGCGAAAGTCTTTGGGGTTTTGCAGCGGAGCAGCGCGAAGCGGGCAGAGCGAAAAACCACAATATCTTTAGCGGCCCGCACGGGTAGTGTCGATTGACGTGCTAGACGGTCCGAGATGTCGAGCGGGATGGCGCCGAGCCTGTAGCGTGTCGGGAAGCGATGTGGCCGTGCGTGATGTGCACGCGACGACATCGCCAGCGAATCAGATAGCCTCTGCCAGAGCAAAGTCTTGGCGCTTTGCAGGCGGCGGCGAGGGGAGCAGGGACGCCGAAGCGGCAAAGGCCAAGTCTTTGAACGGCTCTCCGATTAAGAAAATAGTAGTGAGCGGCTATTTTTCCTGTCATGCGATCCGATTGATAAGGTTGTCGTAGAGCGAGCCATGCGGGTCAATAATGATGAGGGCACCGTATTTGTTTTCGTGCCATTTTTTGATGTCCTGACAGATGAGGGTCTCCAGTATTTTCGATTTCCCGGTGCTGGCGGCACCGCAGATGTAGAGATGCGTCAAACGCATTTTGCCCTTGCGGATCACCTGCATGCCTTTCTGGCCGGCGGTGATGCCGTTGCGGTAGCTTTCCAAGACTTTCTCGGAAACCCAGCGCTCGATGGACGCGGTGTCCGCACCGCTGTCGAGCTTCTCTGCGAACTCGACTTCGAACTGTTCAATGTATGACATGTTCGTTTGTAGTTGGCTGATAAGGCGACCTTGTGCGTGCGGTTGTGAGCCGTCCGCACTCTTGACGCACCGTCCGCAGTCAAGGTGAATGCCTTGACCGGGACGGTATAATGAAAAGAGAGCGCGGCGAACGCCTTGCGAGGGGAGCGGATACTCCCGATTTTAAGTGTAACTAAGGTTGAATCGACCAACCCGGTTTTAACCTTGCAGAGATTGAACTATTCTGCTTTCTTCACTTGATGGCAGATCGCACAGTGCGAGATGTAATTGACCAAGCGATTCAAGAGAATCGCTTCGGGGAGCGGCTGCTATACGTTTTCGCATGTGGCATGTTCGGCGTTGGTATCGCGCTTATCATCCACGGGATGATTGTTGGTTCGACTACTCAAACAGTTGTTGGTGCTATAGGCACTTCAACCTTCATCCCAGCTGTGCATGTGGCGCAAAAGCTTAGACAGCAAAACATGTCCGTTCGACTACTTGAGGCTGCGTTGATGAGAGCAGACACTGCAAAAGACGCTGCTCAAGCCATTCGCGCTGCATTTACTGAACTTTTTACAAAAAACGGCGGCGCAGGCAAGAAATGATTTTCCGAAGACGCACGTTTAAGTCTGTTGCCAAGGACCTAGTTTCTGGTCTTGAAAACGGCACTATATCCCTGACCCGATCAACAACTGCTCCAGTCAAGCAGCCTGACGCGATGTCAGCAACCTTAGCGCCCAGACAGCCACCCACGGCAACGTTGGGGGCGACGGGGCTGGCATCAAATGCGATGGCGCTGATCGCGCCGGGCACGTTCTTGTGGTTGACCTTTCAAATCCAATCGCTGTATGGCACACCCATGGCAGGCTGTGCGATGTGGTTCGGCTTGTTGTGCGCGCTATTGCTGTGCTTCGCGACGGCGATCAGTTACTCCGAGCTATCCAAGCTGTTCCCGGTAGCCGGGTCTTCGTACCTCTACGCCGAGCAGGCGTTCCTGTCCAAGACGCACGCGTATAAGTTCGCCCGGCTCGTCAAGTTCACCACAGGGTGGGCTACCCCTCTGTACTACTGGGTCTACCCCGGCTTGATGGTGGGCGTGACGGCGATTTTAGCTGGTTATCTGGCCAGCCAGTTCTGGCCGAACACATTCAGCGGGACATACAATAGTCCGCTGTTTATGTATCTTTTCTGCGCCGTGTTCGCATTGCTGTTAGGCTACATCGCCTACCGAGGCGTCTATGGTAGCACCGCCATTAATCTAGCGATCAACACCATCCAGATCACGGCGTTGATCGTGTTCGCGGTGATGGCCATTGGATATCGCCTACATCACCCGCAAGGCTCGGTCGGCTATCACTTGTCGGGCGGAACGCCGGTCGATTATCAGGTTGATCAAGTCAATCAGACTGACGACAAGGGTAAACCGGTGCAAGCCACCTGGGCTGACAATTCACCGAAGACCGACGACAACGGCCAGCCGGTCTACAAGAGGAAAGATCGTACCGTTACCAAAGACGACCTGGCCAACAAAGACATTCCGCTTCCCGCCGGGCTGAGAGAGGGCGACCCATATCCACTGTTGCAGAAGGACGACAATGGCAAGTTGGTTTTGGACAAGGATGGCAAGGGGATTCCAGTGCCGTTCACATTGAGTTGCAAGCCCGAGGACGCAGTCACCGGGAATCCGGGCGACGCCCGGGACCCTGAAACCTTCAACTTCCATAGCAGCACCGACTCGGTGGTCGCCCCGCACGGATTCAACTTCGTCTTCATTCAGGCGTGCGTCGCCATTCTGCTGCTGGTCGGGTTCGAGTCGGTCACCGCGATGGGTGAGGAGGCCAAGAACCCCAAGGAGGACATCGGACGGGCCGTCTTGTTGTCCTTGGCGATCCAGGGCGCGTGCTGTTACCTGTTCGAGTATTTCGCGGCGAACTACTTCCTGAATAGCGGCTTTACCATGTCCAATGCGGGCGCTTCCGGTGCGCCCATCGGCAACATGTTGGTCATCGTCGGCACGTGGCTGTTTGGCAGCTATTCGGCAGGTCGGGCATTCATGCTCGTACAGGCGTTCACGGTGTTCCTAGGGCTGATTGGCATGACGTTGTCCTGCCTCAGCACTAGTGCGCGCGTGACGTACACGATGGGCCGGGATGAAGAAGTGCCGTCGCACTTCGGCCTGTTGCACGGCAAGACGTTGTCGCCCTACCGCACCATCTGGACGCTGTCGATCCTTTCAATCTTCATCGGGATCGTGACGGTGAGCGTTTATTTGGGCGGGCAACGTTCGGATATGCCGCCCTTGGAAGTGCACAACTTCTGGTACGGCTTCGGCATTTTTTCGCCGCATGCTTACACTTGGTTGCCGAATACGCTCGTCATTGTAACGCTGATCACCAGCTTCGGGATATTTATGCGCTACATGATGACCTGCTGGATCGCCATGGTGGCGTTCAAGGAACATCATATCTTCAGCGGGGTGAAGCACGTGCTGGTCCCGTTGTTCGGCCTGCTGGCGAACCTCTGCTGCATGCTGTTCTACCTGATCGGGCCGTTCACGGTCGATGGCATGAGTTGGCATGAACCTTACATTGTGCTGGCTGTGGCCCTGGCTGTGGCCGCCCTTTTGGGAGTTTCTTACTATCGTCGTCAAAACGCTCAAGAAAGCCAAGTGTTACTCGCGAGACAACGGGCTAGCTGAGGATCGGGAGGCGTGTTCCTGCATGGGACAGTTGTTCGGGTGTCAAATTGAATCCGTTGGCCTTGACGAATATCTTGAGGGACATATACTACTGCCAGCTTAACGAGCCATTATGAGCAAACATTATCCAAAAGGTCTTGATGGCCGCGAGCGCGACAGAGATGGCCAGATTCGCGAAAAGCGGGGCGACACTCGTGTCGCCACATTGCGCAAGGAATACGGCGACAATTTCGCGAAGGGCTATCGTTCAGACACCAAACTCGAAACCGTGCGAGATGAGACGGGAAAGAGTTTGAGCGAGCTCGTCAAAAAGAAATAGGGCTGGCGTCTTCGCTTGGGAAGCCTCCCCCCCTGCACAAAGCGATCCATGAAGAGTTTTGCGTTGGGGAGTTTGGGACCCTTTCCTTGCCACCAGAATCGCGGCTTGGGGCGAAATCGGTTGCGAGATTGTCCGTGCGGCCTCGAACGGCCGTCCGGTAGAGCGGACGCCGAAGAAATATTGTTTCTGAGTCGCTGTTGACCAACATGGAGAGTGATGTGGCCGAGAGAAGCCATGGCTCGGAGCGGCGACATCGTTGCGTGGTACGGTCGCCAAAGGCAAAGCCAAAGTCTCTGGGTTTTGACGCGAGGCACCGCACGGAGCGGTTCGAAGCAAAAAACCTCAGAGTCTTTGGCTGCCCAACCGACTGGTTTTGGTGGCGGTCAGACCCGTGCGCCTGCGACTGACTGCGTTTGGCGCGGCGTGATGCTGCGCATCGTCCGGCTGGCGATGGAGACCATTACCTTTTCGCGTTGATCTTCCGGCAGGTGCTTCACTAGGGTTTCGTACGCCTGCTTGAGTTCGGGGTTCTGCTCCAGCTTGCGCAGAATGCCGTCCTTCATCTTTTGTTGCCGGTCGAGCTTGTTCACCTCGCTCAGAACGAGCGCGCGCTCCAGTCGCTCGCGTGGCATGGACTGGATGTAGCCCCAGTGCTTGGGGTTGTTCTTGATGTACTCGTCGATTCGGGCGTTGACCTTCGGGTTGTCCCGGTATTGGCCGGGCTGTTCAGTGGACTCATCTTGAGTCTTGGCTTTGCCTTTGAGCATTTGCTCTCTCCTCTGGGGATTATTCATGTGGGTGAATGTTCACCAGTTTGGGTTTGAGGTTTCAGGTGTCCCGCTGGATGCGGGACTTTCCTTTTGCTGGTTGCGGATTTCCGTTTCCAACAAATCGAGACGCTGTTTGGTCAGGTCCAACTCCGTTTTGAGTTGGCGATTCTGCTCGGCAACCTGCTTGCTCGCGTCCAAAGCAGTCGAAATCTGCGTAAGCGTATCGTTCAGCCGCCTCCCCTGCTCGATGACGGTCTGCGTGGCTGCCTTTTGCCGGTTGACCTCCGCGATGACTTCCGGCGTGGTCGGTCCGTCTTTGTAGGCCGGATCGATGATCTGCACTGCCGGCCCCAACGCGACGGTGGCCGGCGCGTTGGGGCGCAAGTTCCACTTGGCTGTGGTTTCCACACGGTAAACGACGTGGCGTTCGTGCATGACGAACGGCATTGTTCGGGTCAACGTACCGGCCGACGTTGTACGCCTTGATGTTTTCGGAGTACCGCACCGACTCGATGTCGTCGCTGGGCAGAGTCGTTCCGGGAACTGGGCGCGACATGTTGAGCAGGCTCAGGTTGCGGTTCGATGCGCAAGCGGAGAGGAATAGCAGAGGGATCAGGTAGATGGTTTTCATGGCTCGTTGCGATGTGAAAGGCGGGGTACGATGGTTGGTGTTGACTGGTCGGTTTCGGTCGCCAGGAGTCGTGTGCCGCCGACGACTGCGTCGGACTTGTCGATGGTCTGTGTGACGTATAGGTAGAATTCTTTCCCGGCCGGCACGCGCACGTAGAATCCGTCGCGTTGGATGCTATCGAGGATTTGTTGCGCATAGGTGCCTAGGACATCCTGTGCCCCTTGCAACGGCGCATTTTGGAGTGTAGGCAACAGTTCTGTACCAACGACCGTCTGCCTCGTTTGAGTCATTGCGGAAGCAGCCCCGCTCAGGAGGGTGGCCGCGAAAAGTTTGATCTCGGCCAAGTTGTCGGTCTTTAATAGCTGCCCCCGCAAGCCGGCGCTGCCATCAGTGATGCCCCACCCTTCGCCGTCAGGGTCTTTCTCGCGGTCGAGAGCGATGCCCTGCAAATGGAGTTCCTCGCCAGTTTGCCACACCAAAGTCCAGCCGCCGTTACTGGCGATGCGTTCGCGTTTCCGATCGGCCTGGGCTGTCCCATGGACTTCAGTCCCGGCAGGGATAATGAGCCGGCCATCGTGGTAAACGTCGTCGGTGACCAACGCGATAATCGGCGTTTGGATCGAAGATGAGTCAACGGTCACGATGAGTTCGCATGAAATCAGCCGTCCGTAGGGCGCGTAGAATTTGCTCAGCGGCTTGTGCTCGGGCTCGGACGAGGGTGGTTCGGTGTAGAGACTGATGGGCGTGAAGCCCTCGTTGATTTGCTGCGCCTGCGCGCCGGTTGTTTGCGCAATCATGCCGGCGGCAGTGGTGCGAGGGGGCTTGAAGGGGACGATCTCCCGCTGGATCGTCTGAAGAATCTGGGATGTTCTGTTGGTGTTATCAGCTAGCGTTGGCAAGGCAACCGTCTTTGGCTTGCCCTTGTTGGGGTCGTAGAACCCTTTGACGAATACAAGCGCGAAGATCAGCAGAACCACGAATGAGAGGACCACGCCGGTCGGGCTGCGCAAGAATGTGATGGCGTTGCGCGGGTTCATTCTGACGATTTCCGTTCTGGCTGCACCAGTTGTAGCGGTGGTGCGTTCGTCTCGATGCGGTCGAGAAGCACAATGAAGTCGTTCTTCAGAGACAGGTCGTTGCGTCCGCCGTTAGGTGTTCCGGTTATGGCAAAGTAGGCGGGCGCTTCGCCGTTTGGCGGGATCGTGCCGCTAGCGTCGCTGATGGACTGCGGATAGGTGCGTTCACCGACGCGGAGCGAAAAGCCGTCTGGCCCGTACTGAATGGGCTGGTTGGTCTTGTTGCGTAGCAGAATCCGAAAGATGAGCGTATCCTCGGGGTCGAACCGGAAAACCTCGTCGAGTTGAATCTCGTAATCCCTGAAGTCCAGGACTCGCGGGGTCTTGCTGAAGTTGATGTAGTCGACCTGGGCAACCGCGTCCGCGTGGTACTCCTTGAGAAGCGGGTAGGCTTTCGCCTTGTCCAAGAGCGCTAGCAGCCGGTCCGGCGTGATGCGGTTTGAGCTGGGGTGGAAGTCGGCCTCGGTATCGGCGTCGGTGTCGTACTCAAAGATCACGGAGTAGAGCGGTGAGGGACTCTCAACCAATTCGATCGCGTAGGTTTTCTCGTTCCACCGAATGTTCATGTTGGTCGTGGCCCTTTCGACCAGCGCCCTCACGGACAGGAAGTATGAGCCTTTCGCGTGGGCGATTTGAAACAGTCCGGGGACTTTGGGGTCGCTGGTGACGTTAGCCGCATCAATTGCCGAGATTGGACCGGGGAAGCTGATGGTTGTCACGCGGCTGCGGGATACCGGGATTGCGTACACTGTGTGTTCGTCCAAGCGATATTCCGCAATGGGGCTGGCGTCCTTTGCGAAGCTTGACTGAAGGCAAACCAGAAGCATCGACGCGATGTGGATATGTTTAAGGAGACGTTTCATATTTGAAATCGAACACAGCGGTCGGGAATCGTCCGTTCTGGACCATGTTGGGGTTGCGCTGGAACTTGAAGGCGAGCGTGAACGGGACAGCTTCGGCGAAGGCTCTGTCCTCGAAAATCCCGGTGCGAACGAGTTGCCCGGTCACCTGGGTCAGGACGAAGTTCTCGCGGGTCTGGAGGATCGTGATCTTGGCAATCTCGGCTTTCTGATGCAATTGCTTCGCGGCAAACTCCGCTTCTTCCGAAGCGCGTTCAGCCTTGGCTTTGACCAGAGCATTCTTCAAGAACATCTGCTTCAGCAGGTCATCATGGTCAAAGCCTTTGGGGTTGCGCTCCAGGAAGGCGACGGTGGCCAGTGTGCTTTGCTCCGCGTGGAGGTCTTTGGCTTCCTCGAATTTCAGGAGCGGCGCGACATGGTATGTGCCGGATGGATCAAGGATGACCACGCGCTCGCGTTGTTTGAACGTCTGCACCAGAATGAAACGGTCAACTGCCGCTGCTACAAGAATCAGTCCGGCAACGATGAACCAGAACCACGCGAGCCGGTCGCGATCGACGAAGATGCGGGTCGGATCGAACTTCTTGCGGGAGAGATTGGGGCGCTCGGTTTTCGGCACTGGAGTTTCTCGGAGTGTTGTCTCGGTTGCGTTCATGTTCGATGGGTTGTGGGGGTTCTTGGTCTTGCGCAGCAAGGCTTGCACGGCGTTGTCGCCGCTCACGTCCATCGTGGATGGCGTTGGGTGCAGTCGCGCCGTCACTTTCTCGCTTCCTAGCACTCGTGTCCGCGTTGTGCATCTGTCCCAAGGCGGTGATCATCGAGCCCGTCGGCGAGTACGTGCTGCCGCTGAATGACGAACCAACCAGCGTGGCCCCGGCTGCCGTGAGACCGCCGGCGGTGGCCATCGCCGCACCGGCCAGACCGCCACCCGTTCCGAACGTGCCGGCCGCAATGAATCCGCCGGCGATGGCGGTGGTCGCGGCGGTTGTCACGCCGCTGATAAGAGCTGCGCCGGCCTGAATGCCGTGAGTGATGACGCGTTGAATGACGACGGGCGCGGCGATGGTGCTGAAGATCAACCACACGCCGAGCGCCGCGACCCCGATGAAATTCTGGAAAGCATACCCGGCCGCCCCGCCGAGGGACTGATTCCAAAGAAAACTCTGGTCGGTCATGAAAGTGATCAACCCTCCGGTGACCAGCGATGCCGCGCCCCACCCCAGCGGCCAGAGCATGACGCCCAACGAGCGAGAGCAGATAGTTCGTGCCGATTTGGTTCAGGGCGCGGATCGCGAGAAACCCAATGAAGATCGGCGAGAGCGCGTAGCCCAGGTAGAGGATGAACTTCTGGATCAAGTACGCATAAAAAACGATCACACTGGCCAGCAAGCCGAAGATCCAGAGCAGACCCGAAATAAGCGCCTCGAAGATGGACGTGCCGGCGTTGAACAGTTTCTGCCACCAACTATTTTGAGATGTGGTGGATTTCTGAACCTGCAACGCCTGGTTGTATTGCTGGTACACGTTGCTGGGATCGGCCTGAAGAACATTCGTCACTGTGTCGTTTGTGATCTGGGCAATTTGATTGCCCCAATTGACCAACTGCGTAAGCACGATGATGTAAACGATGGTGCGGCCCAGTGCTCGCAGGACGGCCTCGGCGCTGTGGGGACCGGCTATCGTGGACGACACCATGCCGGTGACGAGAAACAGATACGCCACCGGCATCAGCGCCGACTGCAAGGCAGTGCAGCTCGCAGCAAAATTCGGAAAGAGGGTGTCGAAGTTGTTCATGGGCTATCGCTGAGAGAACTGCGGCGACAGTGTGTCGAGATTCAGCGTCTTGTTGGGTTGCGTGGCCGGCGATGTGGATCGCCGTTGATTTGCCTGCCGCGCGGTGAGCACGGCGACAACCACCGTGAGAATCACGAAAGCGGCAACGCAGACGATGATCAGTTTCTTAATCATTGGAGTTGTCCGGGAACGCCGCCGGCTGCGTACTGAGTGTGAGCGTGTCATTGTACTTCTGGATTCCTTCCGAAAACTCGGCCTGTTGCTCCTCAACCTGCGCCTGCTGCTGCTTGGCCTGATCGTTCTGGTTCTCCGCGTCCTGGACGATGCTTAGGCTGGCTGCATGGTCGAGTTCCTTGTCGGTGGCAGAGAGTTCAGCGTTCAGTCCAATCAAGATGCCCGTGAGCTTTTGCACCTCCGATGCGGTGGTGGCTGCCCGGAGTTGTTCGGTGGTGTTGGCAATGTCTTGCCGAAGCGAGTCGCGGCGGGAGACCACGTCGGCATATACGCTGGTGAAGTTCTTGGTCGCTTCGTTGATGGCGGCGAATTGACGGTAGAGGGTGGGGTCCCGCGACACCGAATTGCCGTCGGGCGTGGTAAACGTCACCCCCACATCGTGATAGAGGCCATTCGCGTCGTATTGCATGGCATCAATCCCCTGGGACAGGTTTTCCAACTGTCCCATCGCCTGACCGACACCGGTATCTTGGAGGTCGGAAATCAGGCTCGTGAAGCCAGCCAGGTTGAGGATTTGGGACGGATTACCAAAGACCTGGTTGTACTGTTGAAGCTGCTGCAACTGCGAGGTCATCGTGCTGATCTGCTGAACCTGGTTGTCGATCATCTGCACGTACTTGGCAATGTTCTCGGCTTCATCAAGAATGCCTTGCGTGTGCAAGGCGGGGTCGTAGACGATGTACTGGGCGCGGCCTGATGCGGCGCAGAGCAAGCTGACGGCGATAACGGTGAACATTCGTTTCATGGCTTATTCCTCGATTCGTAGGAGTTTGGTTGTTGGGTTTAGGATTACCCCGTCGATTGTCTGTTCGGGGACCGGGATCTCGTAATAGCGGACATTGTCTTGGTTCTGTCCGGCTTTCTCCTTTTGTTGGTTGACCTGTATCCAGTACTGCTGTTTGGCTGCGTCACTGCGCCCTTTCTCGTAGCCGTTGTTGTAGGCGTTGTCGGCCTGCTTTTGGCTGGCGTAGTGCAGCCCTTCGCTGACAAGGACACCCCCTGCGGCGCCGGCGGCTGTGAGGGCGGGATTGCCGTGCGAGAATTCGCTGGCGAGTGCCGCACCGCCGGCGCCCATGGCGAGGTCGCTAATCGGTCGCGTCGCGGCGCACCCGGTCAGCAGGGGTGGGATGATTACGATAGCGATGAGATGGAAGAATTTCATACGGGTTCGGCTACCGGGGTTGGGTTGGCGTGACGGATGATGCCCTCGATGATGTTGCTGCTGCCACGCAGTTCCTTGGCACGCTTTTCGAAGTGTTCGCCGCTGGAACTGCTGCAATACAGCATTTCGGGTGAGGCGATGTTGTGGACCGTCCCGCAAATCGGCCGGAGCGAATCGATTTGCAGGTAGGTGAACGCGGAATACTTCTGCCCGACTTGGTGATCGGGGAGCGGATAGTTCATCAGGGTGTGTTTCGTGATCTCTGGGATGGCGATGTCCTGCGCCATGTCGTCGATGTCCGCGCGGTCGTTCTGGCGCATCAGGAAGAATTGCCGACTGTTGCCGAACACCGCCGACCTGATGCGGCTCTGTTTGAAGCGCGCGTACTGCTGCACGATCGAGATGTTCCAGCAATTGAACTTGCGAAGCTGCGCGTAGCTCTCTTTGACGATCTCCTCCCCACCAGGGACGTCGAGGAACCGCGCGACCTCCTCGTACACGTTCCTTTTCCGCAACGCGCGGGGCAACGTGATGATGTATTTGCGCGCATCGTTGGTGATGAGGAAGCCGGCGGCAGCGCGCAATTCCTTCGCCGAGTCCGGGATGTAGCCCAGTTCGAAATGGGCAATCTTGCCGGTCAGGGACAAGTTGGTGACACCGTCGAACAACGCGCCGTAGTTCCCATCGCGGCACCACGGTAGAAGCAGCGTGGCGATTTCGTGAATCTGGTCGCGCTCGGCACCGGACGCGTCCAGGAACATCAATTCCTGCAACATCCGGTGCGTCGGAAATTCCTCGGGCTTGACATAGGCGAACGCGAGGTTGCGCACCTCTTTACTCGTGTTGGGGTCTTTTAGGAATTTGAGGACTTCGCCTTCGTCGAACTGTTCGAGGTACGCGCGGGCTTCGTCTTCGTGCTTAGCCCTCCAGTCGCGCAGGTCGGCGAACGCTTCCAGCGTCGTTGCGCCTGGCGGCATCTTGTCGCGCCGGTAGTGGCTCAAGGTGTAGGCTTGCCGGGCGATGGCGAGCAGTTGCTCGGAATGCCTGCGGGACCACTCTTGGAACACGTCTTCGTACAACAGGTTGATGTACTTGGCGATTTGCGCCTGCCGGAGCATCTGCTTGTCTTCGTGCTGGCTAACGCCAACCATCCGGGCGACCAAAGCGGTCGCAGAGGCAAGATGATCGGGTGTCAGCGGAAGACCTTTCGTGTCAAGGTAGTTTATGGTGATGTTGCCGTCCGGCTGGATGATGATGGGCTTGGCATCGGGATCAACCGTCTGGACGTAGATGCCGTAGGACAGCCCCTCCTCGATGATGACTGTGTAGGCGAAGTAGCCTTCGGTCTGCGTAAGAAGATCGCAAACGGTGACGGATTTCCCGGCACCGCTCATACCGAGCAAGACGGCGTGCTGCGGCGAGACGTTCGACGCCTGCCCTGCGAACGTTTTAATGCCGACCAGGTTGCTCGCCGATCCTTCGTAGATCGCCTCGGCGGTGTCCAGGTGACCGGTGAAGGTGGCGCAGAATGGGAGCATGTCCGCGATGTACCGGCTTTCGCCGTAAAGTTTGCGGTGCTCATAGCGTCCCCATGTCCACCCCGGCCATGTCTCGTAGAACAACTGGCGCGACGTGCTCGGCAGCGCGCACTCGAAATACTGAGCGCTGTTCATGCTGTTGATCGCATTCTTGATCGCGCTGGTCTTGACGGACAGGCCCTCTTTCGTCTTGTCCCAGGTGCGCACGATGAATTGCGCGTGGAACGGGAGTGTATCGCCTCGTGCGAGCGCGGCGATTTTGCGCTGCTTCTTTTCCAGCACGGTCAGCAGTGACACTTTCTTTTCGCTGGCGTAGTCGCCGGCGATCCGGTCGTGTTCCTTTTCTTCCTTGAGGATCTCCTGGCGAACGGGCAGCGGGTCGATGTTGACGGTGATCGTGTAATCGAGGAGCCTGAGATTGGTCAGCCGGCGGACCAGACCGGGATGGGTCATTTTCGGCCAGCGAGTGAGGGCGATGATGGAGTGGTAGTAGCCGTCCATCCAGAAACCGTAGTCGCGTTGCCCGTTGGCTTCGCCGTGCCAGCAATTCTCCTGGATGGACAATTCCGGGTCGAAGGCGTCGAAAATGTCGTAATCGAATCGCTCGGCCAGAGACGGATTCAGGAACATCTTGTAGTGCCGGTAATGGTCCGCATCGGTCATCGGGATGACGCGGGCGCCCTGCCCCGCGAAAATGCTGGCCAGCATCTCGTGGACTTGGGTGAACTCAGCCTGCATCTGCTCAAGCGTCATCTCGTAGAACGCCGCCAGCGCCTTGGCGGTGCTGGTGGCCTTCGGCGAGGTGTCTATCTTGCGCGAGATGTAGAGGAGGAGACGCTGGCGGCGGAGATTACGGTCCGCCATCGCCTGCCAGTAGCGCATGAACCGCTCGTTCCGGCAGCGTTTCGTCCAGACGTTCTGCATCTTCTCGGTTTCCTGCTGGTAACGAAGCAACGGGGCGCGGTAATCCGAGTCGCAGTAAAATTGCACCTGCAGCCGGCGCGCGTCGCCGAGCGATGCCAGGAGCAGCGTGATTTGGTCTTGGAACTCGTTCAGGTCGGAGACCTGGGCGTTGTCGAGGTCGGGTGGTTCAAAAACGAACCCCTTGGAAACGAAGCAGCCTTGCCGCAGGCCGTTGAAGACGAGCAGGTCGCGAACGAAGTAACCGTGTGGGGCGTTATCGAACATGGTGTCCCTTGAGCGGGTGCGTGGATTGGCGGCATACGTCAGGGCCGAAGCCAGCCCCCTTGATCCATAAATCCAGACAATCCGTGTCGTAGCCGGGCGGTTTGCCCTGCCGGAAGCCGTAGACGTACACGAGTGTGAGCAGCAGCGGAACCGCCGCGATCATCAACGAGACCATGAAATGACACCTTCGCGACGCTGAAGGTGATCAACAGCGTCATGACCGATGTGAAGCAGCCGCCGGTCATGTACCAGAACAAATTCCCCTCAAGACCCCATGTCCGGCCTTTGGAGTCGTCGGCGCTGTTGGTCTCGGTGAGTCGCAGTGTTTGATTGCTCATTGGAATGTGCCCACGTCCACTGTCGAAGTGCCGATGCCGAACGCTGTGAACAGCGCCTTCACGATCACGGGCGCACCAGCAATGATGAGGCCGCCGATGATGGAGAGTTTCCCGGAATCCGTATCACCACGGCGAATCGCAAACCCGCCGCCGACGACACAGATTGTTCCGAAGATGAACCCGATGAGCATGACGATGCCCAGTGCGCTGCTGACTCCGCTTGTAAGAGTTGTTCCGCCGGCTGCCTGCGCGAGGATCGGGGTGAACCTGATTGTTGCTATTAAGAATCTTGTTTTCATGAGCCAGAGTTGTACTGCGATTAGCTGCGGTTGTTGTTCCCAGTTGGGAACAACTTTCAGCGTGCAATCGGCAAGATGAGAACCCATGACAACAACGGGTTCACCAGCAAGGATCGAATGGAAAACTGCACGAACTGGAATCGCACCTCCGGCAGCGCATTCGCGGACAGGATCACGTCTTGCCGCGCATTGTTTCCATTCTTCGGCGTGGCGAACTCGGGTTGACTAAGCCCGGCCGTCCACGCGGGAGTTTTCTGTTTCTCGGCCCGACTGGCGTGGGCAAAACGGAAGTCACACTGGCGTTCACCAGTTTCCTGATGAGCAAAGATCACGCGTTCCGCTTCGACATGTCGGAATATCAAACGCAAGAGAGCTTGGGACTGCTGCTTGGCGGCAAGCTTGGTGAACGCGGGACGCTGGGGATGGTTTACGACCGCTCGAGAATAGGGACGCTGCTTTTCGATGAAATTGAGAAGGCGCATCCCCGCGTACTCGATGTCTTCCTGCAAATCCTGGACGCAGCGCGGGTGACACTGGCCAGCGGCGAGACGCTGGAGTTAAGTGGCTTCTACGTGGTGTTCACATCGAATATCGGCAGCGCCGACCTGATGAATCTGCAATACTCGACGCCAGCCACGATGGAGCGTCATGTCCTCACGCGCGCACAGCAATCAATGCGTCCCGAGTTGTACGCCCGTATTACGGAGAAGCTCGTCTTCAACCGTCTGAACTATGATCACCAATTGGAAATAGCGCAATTGCTGTTGAATCAGGAATTGGCGTTCCTGAAGGCCAAGGGTCATGAATTGACGCCAGACGCCACGGTTCTCCCCTTTCTTGTTCGTCGCGGATTTCATCCGAAACTGGGCGCGCGTCCCATGCGCGATGCCGTTGAGAAGCTAATCGGTGACGCTGTGGCCGTGAACCTGCTTACCAGCGGTTCGGGATGTGGCTGGCTGGTCGTGGACGAGGCAGCGAATTGCTTGTTGATCAGTGGAGGCGGCCATTGACCTTGCCTGCGGGTTGCGGCCGCGAAGACTTGCCGGGAATATGAGGTGTCGCTGTATGCGCATTCATGGTTTATTCTGGGTTTGGGAGTAGGCGTCAATGTAAGCCATAATGAAAGCGACCTCTGTAATCTGGGCTCAATCTGTTAATTTTTCGGCTTCATCGGACGATTCGAGGAAAAAATCGGACGATTATCGGACGATTCAAAGGCCGACCTCTTTGAGCCGGTAAGCTGCGCTACGTCCGCGTCCTGTCCTGACCAGAATTTGCTGGCCAACAAGCTCCACCAAATCGCGATGGGCGGTATCCTTGACCACATGTAAATTCTGCACACACCAACCGCTCGTGACATGCCCTGTCTCAAGGACATGAGCGATTATTTTTTTCTGTCTTTCATTGAGCCGAGCCTCAAGGGCCGGCGTCACTATAAGCCGCGTTTCAGGCACCCGGATGCGTTCGAGGTCATCGCCTGGCCCGGGGAAGGTGACTTGGAAATAGCCGGTGTCGCTGCCAAGCAACGGCTGGTCCAATCCGTGATTGAGCATCTGCTCGCGCATTCGACGAAACCCACTACCTCGCTCTTCGATGCGATGAAAGTAGGACAGGCACTGGGCTAAAACGGGGTTGCGGGAACAGGGTCTATATTTGCCTTTCCGCAGGCGTTCAAAAGTGATCGGGCTGGGCGGCATGCCGGGACTGGAGACGACGACCCGGTCGGCGAATACTTCGAGCATGATCTTGCGCCCCGCGTCTTCGTATTGTCGATGTGCTGCGGCATTGACCAAGGCTTCCCGCAATGCCTCGACAGGATATTCGTCCAACCGAACGCGGTTGAGGCCGACCACCTTCATCGGGTGTCGCGTGTTGCGGTCGATGAAGGCGATGGTGCGGTCAATAGCCAACGGCATGGGGCCACGAATGTCTTCGTGGTCGCGCGGTTGGCCGTCAGGCTCCGTAGCCCGGTAAGCGTCGGCGAGGATGCGGCATTGTGGAAAAACGGCTGACGGGTCTTTCGCCAGCAGCACAATGCCAGCTGCGGTGGCGTAGTGCTCGTTTGACTCCGGGTCGTGCCAGAGGAGGCCGCGCAGCGACGCCCCAGCTAAAAGGTCAGCCGTGGAAATGTCCTCGGGGCTTCTCGCCTCAGCCGTGGCGATCAACCGGCGAATAACAGTTTGGTCGAGATTCTCCCAAGAGAGGCGTTTCATCGGCTGCGATTCGAACGTGGAGGTAGCCTCGATGGTCTGCTGTGCGATTTCGTTCTCGTCTGAGGAAGGGGCGACGCCAAACTGTTCTTTGAGCAGCTTTACCAGGGCTGCTCGGACTTCCTTCTGCAACTCGATGACATTGCCAAAGCGCTTATACTTGTAGCCATCCGAATCCAATTCCTTCAGCAGGAGGTCCGTGCCCTCCTCACGCTTCATGTGACGCTCACCCTTGATGAAGGCCAGTACGGGCAGTTCCCGTTCCTTGGCGCGACGGTATTCAGCATGAGTGATCGAGAGTTCGCCAAGGCGTGCACCGTATTGTACCGCGACAATGAGCAAGTAAACCTCGCAGGTATCGAGGGCTTTGAGGCATCCCTCCAGTGCCTTGTCAGGCGAGGCGGGTTCAAACTCGTACAGCACAGGAGCACAGTGAACCGCAAGGAAAGGGTCGGTGTTCAGAAGATTCTGAACGATGACCCGTTCGTCTTCCAATTCCTTTTGGACGGAACTGACGAACACTCTCAGCATGCTCATGCTGTCCTTTGCTTCATGCCGTTTGGCTCGCATCGGGTTGAGTATCACGAAACCTGACGGGCGAATCCAGTCGATTCCAAGCTCTCAAAACCATCGCCTCCTAAACCAGGGCGAGACTCGGCCATCCGGTTCGATGGGCGGCAGCGTTGTTCTCTTGAAACCTCGTTCGCAGTGGACCAGAACGGCGGTATGCTTCGGCAGTGCGCGGAGAATGTGGGGCTTGATCTTGTGTTCCTCGTGCTCGGCGTAGCTGCGATTGGCTTGGCCGCCCGAGACGCCCCACGTCTTCTTGACGACGCGCTTCTTGCCAAGGAAGTCGGCGCTCTCCTGCGCATCTTCCTCATCGGCGGCTTTGAAGATGATGCGATTACGAAGATTGAGCACAAGCACCTTCGCCTTGTCCTTGCCCAGTGCCGGCAGGAGCGACGTGGAGGATTGGGCGGCGGCAACAACGGTGGCGTTGGCTTCGCGGATCACGTCAATCGAGCTGTAGTCGCTCATGCCATCTTCGCTTGAGGTCATGAATCGTTGTGCTTCATCAGCCCAGAGGATCAGCAGATTATTCCGCTGGCGCACTGCTTTGGGCCGGTCAAACCGCCGTAAGACATGGGTGTAGAAGAGCATTTTCAGAAACGTGTTCACGTACCGGCGCTCGGTCTGGAATTTCTGAGGCATCGCCACACAAATGATCTTGCCCCGGTCAATGTCGCTGAACTCGAAGGTGTTCTTGTCGGGGCAAAAAACCTGCGCAATATCAGGCGTTAGGAAATTATGAAGGTAGTTGGCGATGGTCTCCTTCACGCCGCCCATCTGTTCGGGTGGTTGGGTGAGGTAGCGAAACCGGAGATGCTCCACGAGCGCGCGGCGGCGTTCGGTCGGATAGCCGTCTGCCAGCTCCCCTAGTGCGTCGTCGAGTTCTTCTTCGTTCAACAGGAGTTCGTGGGCGTTCTCCAACGTCACGTCGGCCTGAATTTCGTACAGCGCCTCCAAGGCGTGCGCGATATGCGTCTGCGCCTGGCTCTTGAAGAATCCCTTGTCGCCCTGCTGGCCAAGACTGGCGGCGGTATCCACGACGAATTTGGCGAACGTGCTGAATGGGACGCTGCTGTCGGAAGTCAGGTTGTAGGTATGCGTGGGTTTCCAACTGAGGGGCGCATTGTCGGGTCGGACTTGGAGCAGGATCAAATCGTTCTGGCGGTTGAAATACCGGGCCATCTCCGAGAGCGTTTCCCAATAGATGCCTTTGTCATCAATGCAGAGCCCGCCCCAGTTCGGTTCGTTCTGGAAGACCTGGTACAGGAGTGGTGTGATGCCGGACCGTGTTTTCCCGGAGCCGGTGTCGCCTGTAATCAGCCAGCCACGACAGAAATCTTCCCGCGTCCACGTCAGCCCCTTCAATCGCACGATCGGACGATGGCTCGTGCGAAGAGAAGTGGCAGTCGCGAAGGCGGCAAGAATCCCAAAGGCCCCGGCGAACACCCACGAGAACGGTGGGGCTTGGCTCAGGAGAAAGTACGCACACGCGGCAAGCGACAAGCCGGCGATTGTGAATCCGAGACACCGTGCTTTGCTCACCGTACTAGCCTCCCGATGAGGACGCCCGCCAGCAGCGCCAACGCCGCAGTGAATACCAGGGCAAAAACAGGAAAACGGTTCAGGTCGCTCCTGATCTTCGGCACGGCCCGTAACTCCTCAATGATCTCGCCGGCTCGTCCCGTGAAGTCGCCGCAGAGCCTCTCCAACTGCTCCATCGTGCTACGGAAGTCTTCAAACGACGGGGGTCGTTCCTTCGGTTCGTTCAGTTTGGCGTGGGTGAAGTAGATTTCCCACAATTCCACAGCGGCCAGCATCGGATCGCCGTCCTGAACACTGTACTTCTTCCGCCATTCCAGAATGGCGTCTTTCAGCGCCTGTTTTGGGTCGGCTTCGCTCATGGCTCACTCGGCAAAATGATCTGACGGACGGAGTCGATTTGTTCGTGGAACTGCCGCTGCCAGTTCTTGAGCCGCTGGCGGTCCATGAGGGAGAATTTCTGGTACTGAATCCCCTGCCCGACCGGCAGATTCGCCTGCTGTAGCAGCGCGACCAACCAGTCATGGAGTTTGGGCATAATCATTTCTTTGGCAGCCAGTTCGTTCAGCAATCGTTTCCGCGTCTTGCTGGTGTCGTAAATCGTGAAGTGCTCCGTCAAGGCTTGGTTCTTCACCACCAGATAGCGGCAGCGGTTGTTGAATGCCTTCGCGATGAAGCTGATTTGTTCCACGCTGTCGAGATCGTGATTCACCGGCGACACCACCGTCAGGGCGGCGCCCATTCTGTTGAGAACATCGAAGACACGTCAACTCGGCAAAGTAGTTCAGGAACACGTCCGTTGAGGCGGCTCGGCAATCCACGACCACGAGGTGGGCGCTTTCGACGGCCGCAACCAGTTTGTCGAGTTCCCGCAGATTAGCCAGATTCACGAACCGGGCATCCGGGTGAAAACGTTTCAGGGTCGAATTCTCGTTGTCCGTGTCGATGGCGACATGGGGCATTTGCTGGTCTTTGAGGTACTGAACGAAATTCGCGGTAAAGAAGCTTTTCCCAACTCCACCCTTGCCGTTGAGAACGAGATTGATCTGCTTTTGCATGGCTAGATGGTATTGGGGTCAGCAATGCGCGGCCCACGGCGTTCCTTGCTGGCTGGCACCGCGCGGTTGCCTGTGTTGCGGATCTGAGGCCGGCTGTGCGCCTCGTGAGACATCGGCTTACCAGCGGCTTTACGGGGTTGCCCACGCCGTCGTTTTGACTTCGAGACACGAAGGCAAAACTGTCTGACGGTCACGTGTGAGACCGGTACATCGATATTACGCAAGATTTCCGCGATGGTCCTGTACGAAGCGCGCTTACGCCGAAGTTCCAGAATGCCTTCCTTAAGGGAGAGAAGTTTCTTCCATTTGGCTGACACTCGTGGAACGTAGTTCTTAACTGCCTCGGCCAATCGGCGTTCCACCAAATCGGACGGTGAAGCGTCATTCATGGTAACAGTTTCCTACCATACGGAGGTCCGAAAACTTCTAGCGTGAGCTAGGGGTCGGGCGTGCCATCTTTCCATGCGCTGGAGTAAAGCGCATTCCCCGCAACAATCTGTTCCCGTTTGGGAACACAATTTCCCGCGAAGTGAGGTATCCGTCGTCCATGCTGTCGCCCAAAACACAGTACCGTCTGGCTAATGCCAAGGAGTACTTCGAAGAGCACCTGTGTGCGGGTGATTATTACAACGAAGGACAATCCATTGCCGGACAGTGGTTCGGCAAAGGCACGGAGTCTCTCCAGATCACGGGAGTGGTTCAGCGTGAGGAGTTCCTCCGTCTTTGTGACAACCTCGATCCCCGCAGCGGCAACCGGCTGACGCAACGACTTAAGACGACCCGAACCTTGGCTGGAGACGCCGGGGAAGTACACGAGGTGGCGAATCGCCGCGTGTTCTACGATTTCACCTTTTCACCTCCCAAATCGGTTTCGATTGCCGCGCTAGTCGGACGCGACTCCCGCATTGTGGAAGCCCACAACCGCGCTGTCGTGGAGGCACTTGAGGAATTGGAGCGGTTCGCTGCCACGCGGGTCCGCGTCCAGGGGAGTTTCTCGGATCGAACCACCGGAAATATCGTCTGCGCCGTCTTTCGACATGACACCTCGCGCGCCTTGGACCCGCACCTGCATAGCCACTGCATCCTGTTCAACGCGACGTTCGATCCAGCAGAGAGCCGTTGGAAGGCGTTACAGAACTTCGAGATGCTGCGAGCCCGGAAATACGTCGAGAACGTCTATTATCATACGCTGGCACGGGAACTCGCCGAATTCGGATACGAAGTGAAGAACCATCCCCGTGGCGACTTTGAAATCAAGGGTGTGTCTCCGGAACTCTGCCGGCGGTTCTCGAAGCGCCATCAGGAGATTGATGAGAAGATGCAGGCGTTGCTGGCGGAGAAACCACACCTGCGCGATGGCAATGTGAAGGACATTCGCGAGGGCATTGCCCAAAGCGAACGGATGCGCAAAATCAAAGGGATTCGTCTGGAGGAATTGAGGCGTCACTGGGACAGCCAAATCTCCGCCACGGAGAAGCAGGCCCTTGTCAGTCTGAAGAACGGCTCGCCCAAGCGGGACCAGCAAATCGGGAGTGGTGCGCTGGCCGCAGTGGCTTGGGCAGAGGAACACTTGTTCGACCGTCGCTCGGTTGTTCTGGAGTATGAACTGTGGCGGCATGCCCTGGAGCACGCCCGTGGCCAGAACATCACGATTGAAGAGTTGCAGCAGGCCACTCGGGATCGCGGCTACATCCGCGACGAACGCAAACCGCACAATATCACAACCAAAGGCACTCTGGAGCGGGAATGGGAAATCGTTTGCCTGGCGAAAGACGGCATTGGGCACTTTCGCCCCCTGGCCTCCGGCTATGCCCTTCGCGATTCGAGACTGGACTCAGGCCAACGTGCGGCGGTTGATCAAATCCTGAATTCTCGCGATTTCATCACGCTGTTTCGCGGCGGAGCCGGCACGGGCAAAAGTTACGCCCTGCGAGAGGTACGCCGTGGACTGGAGACCGCCGGTCATCCGATTCAGGTCATCGCGCCGCAACGCCAGCAAGTCATCGGCTTGGAGCATGATGGATTCCAGCGCGTTCAGACCGTCAGCGAGTTTCTGACGAAACAGCGCATGCCGCCAGGTGCGGTCGTCATCGTTGACGAAGCCGGCCAGATCGGTGCCAGGCAAATGCAGCAATTGCTCCGGTATGTCCGTGCCAATTCTGGCCGGGTCATCCTCAG
Source organism: uncultured Verrucomicrobiae bacterium (assembly GCA_963817685.1). Classification (GTDB taxonomy): domain Bacteria; phylum Verrucomicrobiota; class Verrucomicrobiia; order Palsa-1439; family Palsa-1439; genus CAWFPN01. The sequence goes on from CAWFPN010000010.1 coordinate 501,548, forward strand.
CGGGGACACGCGCCAGCATGGAGCCGTGGAAGCATCGGATGCTTTGCGCGCGATTGAGAAGTACTCGGGCCTGAAGGCGGTGGAGTTGAATGAGATTCGCCGGCAAGATCCGGCGCGGGGGCACACGCGCGCCGAACGGCACCGGATTGAACAATATCGGCAAGCCGTCAAGGAGGCATCCGAGGGGAATTTTGTTGGCTCTTTTGACCGCTTGGACAAACTAGAAGCCATCGTAGCGTGTTCGCTGGCCGACCAACAAGATCGGCTGGCCGAATATTACATCAATCTGGCTGCGGACAGGCAGTCAGTGGTGGTGGTCTCGCAAACCTGGTCGGAAATCCACAAGGTAAACGACCGGGTGCGAGCAACCCTGAAATCCCGTAAACTGCTTGGTGCGGAAGACCGGACAGTCACCGCGCTCGAACCGGTCGATTTGACCGATGCCCAGAAACGCGATCAACGCTCGTATACGACTGAGCGTGTACTGGTGTTTCAGCGCCCAGCCGCAGGGTTTGAAAGGGGTGAAGTGGGACGTTTGCTGGCCATTACGCAAAGAGGTCTGGTGGTCGAAAGCGCGGACAAGGTTCGGACTGTACGCTTCAAGCAAGCGGGTCACTTCACTGTGTGCCAAATGCGTCAGCTTCCTCTGACGGGTGGGGACCGGCTCCAACTGAAGGCCAATGGCCGAACCCGGCAACGGCAACGGTTGGTGAACGGGGAGTTGGTGACCGTGCAGAAAATCCAGGCCGATGGGCGGATTAAATTGCAGGACGGCCGGGTTCTCGAAGCGGATTATCGCCAGTTCGTGAGAGGGTTCGCGATCACGTCGTATGCGTCACAGGGCAAGACAGTCGAGTATGTCCTGTTCTCCGATTCGGCGGTCAAGGCCGCCACCAACCAGCAGCAGTGGTACGTGACAATTTCGCGGGGGCGCAAGGGGATACAGGATTTTTACCAGCGACAAAGAGCAACTGCGGGAGAACATCCGCCGGTCCGGTGACCGCGAATTGGCCTTGGACATGGCTGGTGGTGCCTTCGGCGAACGGCGACGGCACGTCCCGATTAGCGTGAAGGCTATCGACAAAACACAAGCGCATCGGACAATCAACTTCAGTTTGAGGAAACCTATGAAACGAAACCAAAGTAAGGACGCACCTTCGGGTGACCTGCCGAAAAGGAATTTTCTCTCATGGAACAGAGCCGTTCAGCCAAGGTGTTTGCGGGTCGAATTGGCTGACGGAACCTTCTTTGTGCTCCCGTATCAACACTCTGGTCTGCGTGAGATTTGAGCCGGGAACCGACGACACGATCAACGTCACCATCGCTCTGCACGAGGTGAAGATCGCGGGCAAGAACTTGCGCGAACTCGCCTTGGCGTTTCAAAAGTTCACGGTCGATTGGGTGAAGGAATTACCACCGCGCTACGCGGCGGCTGCAAATGGCGAGGGCGTCCATATCGCCAGCATCGCGGTCACCAAAATTCAAGCGCACACGACCGTACTATGACCGTAACTCATCGCTTTTCGACTTGTACTAAGGCCATAAAGCCCTTATGGTATAGCACGGGCGGGGAGAAAAGGGATTTGGCGTATGCAACGCGAGGAGTCAGCGAAGTCTGAAGTGCCGCGCAAGCGGCAAGCGTTGGTCGTGGACGATCATCCCTCCGTGCGGATGGCGTTGCGAATGGTGATCAATGGCCAGGCTGACATGGTCGTCTGCGGTGAGGTTGAGGATGCGGGACCGGCGTTGGCAGCCGTCGAGCAGTTGTGCCCGGACATCATGATCGTCGATATCGCGCTGAAAAGATCACACGGGTTGGATTTGATCCGCGATGTGCATATCCGGTATCCGCGGCTGCCGGTGTTCGTCCATTCCGCACACAACGAGGAGTTATACGCACCGTTGTGTTTCCATGCTGGGGCGCGCGGGTACATGAACAAGGGCGAGGATGTGCAGACGATCGTACACGCCATCCGAACCGTGTTGGATGGTGAGGTCTACCTGAGCGCCCGGATGTTTAAATGGTTTACCAGTTGCGCGTTGACCCATGAAACCGTTGACTTGCGACACCCCTTAGGCATTCTCAGCCCACGCGAACTGCAGGTCTTCGAAATGTTGGGCCGCGGCCTGGACATTAAGCAGATCGCCACGCAACTCTCGCTGGATCACAAGACTGTCGAGTTGTACCGACAACGCATTAAGGCCAAGCTCGGAGTTGACTCGGCTCCCGCCGTTCTTCGGGCCGCCGTTCTGTGGTGTAATTCACCCGCGGCAGAGACCGAATTGACCCCCGTCTGATGGCTTGAAGCGCGTGTGCCGATCCCTCTCCGGTGACAGGCTGCCTAAATGAAGGCGGTACCGGCGTCCGCAACGATCAGTACCGACCTACTCCTTTGACCTACACGAGAATCTTCTTTAGCCCGTCATGACGGATTTCGTGCGCCGATGTAGAACAGGTGCACGAGATGATCGCTGAGACCATACCACTGAGAATCCTACCTGCGCAGCACAGTGCGCTCGTCATCCCCACAGCTGGAGCACCCGTTGTGTGGAAAGCGTCGGGAGACAGATGAAGTACCTGAATATGGTGGGGCCTCAGGTGCGGAGGCTGAGGTATGCGAGGGGGTGGTCGCAGGAGTTGCTCGCGACGAAGCTGCAGATCCTGGGATGGGACATCGACCGTGTGTGCGTCGCCAAGATCGAGTCACGGCTGGTCTATGTGGACGATTATGAGTTACCCTACTTCACCAAGGTGTTCAACGTCAGTCTAGTTGACCTCTTCCCCAGAATCGATCCGCAACGCCGGATTCACGAGGTTGTGACAGAGCTGATGCAGCGCAGACCGTCCTCTGGAGTAAAGCAAGTCAGGACACAAAGCGGTTGACAGCACCCCGACTACGGTCCCATAACAACGACCGACAGAGCCGGAAGCAGTCGCGCTTCTAACCCGTTCGCAGGGAGCCGGGCGGTGACAGCGCCGGATTTCCCGAGGTTGATCGGGGGACAGCACTGGATGTGGGTGGCCCGTGTGTTGAAGCGTTCGGATGGCTTGTCCGCCGTAGCTTCAGCGAAGGAGGATAAGCGAAACCAGCCTGCCCTCGTGCAGGCTGTGATTAGCGAGAAGCTGGGTCCGGAACTTGTGCAGTGGAAATAGCCGGCATCTTGCCTGCTATTGGTTGGCACATTTGACACCTACGGTCTCATAAGTAAACGCCAAAGCCAAATAAGCCCATCACAATAAACGTTTGCTGCCCGGCATCAGCATTCCCGTAAAGGAGGATCCTCGCCTCCCACATTCCATTACCTGCAGGCCTGAACAAAGGCAGCCCGGGCCTTACATTCATTTTATCAGCGGTTTCTGATGTAGAGCTAAAGAGGCGAAGCACCCCCGTTCTCTGCTCGAAATCCAAAAAAAATGCCAAGGCCGTTGTCCCGGACATCACGTCCTCCGTTCCAGCTGCGATCTTGTCGACTGTGTTGTCGGCGCTATCAATATATCGCCTGTAACCCCACATATCGTGTGCACTGATCTCTTCCCAGTCGCGCGTGCTAATCACATTGCCAGAAGCATTATTGTTTGTTGCCAGGATTGTGGTCATCTCTTTAACGGCGTCTACAGTATTGCCGACTACTACAAACGAGCGACCGACCTGGGCGGCGTAAAACGGCATAGGTTCCGGGTGCCCCTCAGTGCCTCTTACCGACCACTTCCATATGGATGACTCGACTTGCGTTGCAAGAGGGGACTTGCCGATTATTTCGCCAATTGCAAATGCGGTTCGTTCTGGAAGTACCAGCACATAGCAGAACTGCGATTGAACGTCGCCGAGGCCTGTAGGTCCTGAAGGGGGCCGAAAGTCCTTCGCGCCAATTAAAACAGCGTCTGCATTATTGAGTGTCTCTGTAGGAACCTGCGCGCCAAGTGCACCAAGTCCTCCTAGAAGATCAGCGAAGGGCATGCCCGCGATTCGTCTCTCTTCTTCGGATAGCTGATGAGGCACGCTGGAGACCCCCAAGAGGTTTGCCTTGCTATAGAAAACAGTCTCATAATTTGCGTAAAGGGCTGACGCAGCCTCCGATTGATTCGTTCTGTTTTCATGTTGCATGCATCCGCAAAACAGAATGGCTACAAAGGCTGATATTGTGCATAATATACGGGTAGAATTCACAGTCATTCCTCTGGCGATCCTCCCGTCACCGGGAGGCGCCCCACCAAGCGTCCCACCCATAACTTCCGTGAGGGGCAGGAACACTAAAGCCTGCCGATCTAGCGAGGTAGTGCGCCGCCGTGTTGCTGTTTGCGCCCTGCATAGCATTGTATTCCACCTGATCTTGCGGCCAAGTCTTTGCTGCCTGAATTAGTTTATCTGCGGCAGCGCCGTTTTCCAATGAAATTCCGCTGTCCCACGACGTTCCAGCTGTTATGTTGTCAATGCCACCGTAAATGTCATTGCTGATAGAAATGTCCAAACAACCACCGCGAGGCCAACCAGAAATTATATATTGCTGGCCATCGCTACCCTGTACATACCAAAAACTGTGCGTGCCCCCTACAGCTTGGGCTCGCCAATCGTCGACAGATCTCGTTTTCAATTGGCCGAAGCCGTCGGAGCCTCCATTATCCTGATTCGGATTATCAGACCCGGCCCCAGGTCCTGCCATGTCATTTGAATGGTTAATGCCCGTCTGGTCCCCCCCGCCATCGAGTGACTGTGGTTGGCCTGCCGAGCCCTGATCAGATGGGGAACCCTGTGCTGCAGCGGCTGAGGCGATGCCGTAGACCAGTGAGGCGACACTGACTCCCAGCGCTGCCCAGCCCAGGTTGGCGCTTAGGTTTTGATCGCCGGCCAAGCCGGCGCTAATCGAGGCCAGCGACAATGCTCCGGCGGCGATGAGCCCGATGCCTGCCGGGGCGGTGGCCGGCGTGCAGCACAAGATCGCCCCCACAACGATATCCGCCACGCCCTCAACAACGGCCACCGCCGTATTGAACTCCTGAACGCGGGCTGCGGCGAATTCGACAATGAGCACCGCGGCGATTGCGTAAGCCCACCCGTATGGCGACGCATACGCGACGACGATGCCGGCCAATTCCCAGCCTGAGGCGTGGTGAAACTGGTCCGCAATGGAATGCCAGGCGCCGGTCAACCAGTTGCCGTGGCCGCTGGGGTCGGTCTGGTTCAGGGGATTGTTGTGGACGTAGCTGTAGCGGTTGTAATCCTGCGGATTGGCCGGGTCGGTCACCATCGAATCGGGTTGGGTGAACCGGCCGATAACCGGATCGTAGTAGCGGGCGTTGTAGTAGTAGAGGCCGGTGTCGCTATCGAAGATCTGGCCGGTGTAACGGTTGGAGACCTGGAAGGCGGACGAGTTGTCGGGGGCCTGTTGCTGGCCGAAGGCTTTATAGCCGATCCGATCGACCTGATTGCCGCTGCGGTCGGTCAGGACGCTGGAACTGCCGAGTTGATCGGGGTGGTAGTAGTAGAATACCGGCGAATACTGCTGGGCGTCCACCTGCGTGGGTGTGACGGCCAGCCAGGTGGCGACGATGAGGAGGATGGAGATGAATTGGAGCCAGAGGGGGTAGGCGCGGAGGTGCAGACGGGCGTAGCGACGTGACAGGGCAACGCCAAAGTCGGACGGAAGAGATCCCTCGACAGGCTCGGGATGACGACCGAAGATCGCGCTCGGAAGAGCGCTCCTACGGAAGGCTGGCCGGCGACAGCTCCGGACGCCGGGTGGGGTCACCCGGCCTACAACTGCACGGCGGCGGCTGAAGATGGAGGCGCAGAGGATGCCGACCAGGGGGATCAAGGCGGCGGTTAATGGGGTGCGGTTTTCCTGCAGGGGCCAGGTGGTGGCGACGTTGAAGGCGGTGCTGCAGGCGGCCAGCCAGGGGGTGCGCTGGATGAGCTGGCAGACGGGCGAGGTCACCTCAAAGGTGGCGACTCGACGGGAGCCGGCCAGGACATGACACAATTTCTTGCCCGCCTTGATCTCGTAGATGCCGCCGATCCAGACGTGCAACCCGCTGGTGCTGCTGATTTCCCACAACCGCGCCCCGCCGTCGGCGTAGCCGAATGTTACGTACGAGCCGTCCTTGTTGGTGACGGCGACCAACTGGTTTTCCTCGTCGTAGACCAGCACCTGGCCATTGCGGTTGGTCATGTTGCCGTTGGCGTCGTAGGAGAACGAGGTGCCGTTGCCGACGCTGGTCACCGCATGCGGCCGGGCGAGGTCGTAGGTATACGACCCCGTCCCGAATTCGGTGCCGGACTTGATGTTGCCCAGACCTTTGGGGTCATAGGTATTGTTGTAGGTGGCGCCGGCGAGGGTGTACCCGGTCAGTTGATAGAGCCCGTCATAGGTGGCGCTTAAGAGCGCTTGCGAGCCTGCCCCCGTATCCGCGCCTTCTTGAATCCCGAGAATGTCGGACATGGCATCATAGGTGTACCCCAGGCTTTGAAGGGTCACGCTGGTTTTGGTGGTGATGATGTTGTTGAGGCGTTTGGAGTTGGTGTAGTAGTTCAGCGTGGTCTGGACACCGTTGCCGAAAACCATATTGGTCAACTGTCCCACCTCATTGAAGCCGTTTGCCGTATAGAAGGTCTCATTGGAGCCGGTGCCACAGGTGCTTTGGACCTGCTGCAGATGGCCCGCCGTGTCGTAGCTGTACTGGATGGCGGCAGTGTTTTCCGGGTAGCTGACGGAGGTGACGCGGTCGAGTTCGTCGTACTGGCTTTGGACGGTGTAATCGGTGTCGTTGGTGTTGAGATGCCGGGTGGCTTTCAGCGCGCGCCCGCGGATATCATAACTTGCCTTGACCGTTCCCTGCCGGTCTGTGAGTTTGTACAACTGGCCTTTGAAGACGGTGTAATTGGACGGGTCATCGCTCACATCCCAGGTGTTGCTGACGGTGGCGACCAGTGTTCCGCCGGCATTGTAAATGAATTTACGCATCAAGCGGCCCAGCGGGTCGCCGGAGTAATCGAAAGTGATCACCTGCTGTTTGTTGTCTTTTTGCAGGGTCATGCGGCCCGCGGAATCGAAATTGTAGGACCATGTTCCCATGTCCGGATCGGTCATCTGGCGTTTCCGCCCCAGACTGTCGTACTGCATGGTGGTGATGCTGCCGGCGTTATCGGTGACCTGGATCAGCCGCCCGAGCAAATCATAGGCGTAAGAGGTGGTAAATCGGCCGCCATCCGCGGTGGCCTGGACGATGTTGATCACGTGATTGTTGGAGTCCATATGGGAAATCCGCTGGTTGCTCATCGGATCGGTTGCGACGGTCGCCCACGGGTCCCCGGTCGCGGGGTCCACGTAGCTCACCGTGCTCGCGCCTGTAGGCGAGTTCGCGTCGCCTTTAGGCGGTGTCACGGAAGATACTCGGCCGACCGGATCGTATTGCGTTAACGTCCCGAGCGAATTCGTACAACTCGCCGAATAGGCCTGCCCGGAACAGAACAGGGGCAATGATTGGAATTGGACTTGTCCGCGCGCGTTGTATTCGGTGGTGGCCACGCGGTATAAACCGGGCACTTCGGATTTGACGCGGGTCTGGATGGCGCGGCCCAAGCCGTCGTAATAGGTGGTTGTTTGCAGGTTGGTGACGGTTAGCGAGTTGCCGTCATTGATGCTGACGGTGAGGCTGTTCGAGGATGTGCCATCCGAACCCATCCCGCCGGTCTGATAATCGTAATGTTGTTTCCAGACAAAATCGGTGGCGTTTGTATACAGGCGGGTCTCCTGAGGCCGGTAAAACACATCGTAGACCGTTTCCGATTTGAGGCCCTTGGGATCGGTGGCCGTCAGGGCCTGCCCGGTCCGCGGGTCGATGCTGACTGTATTGGTGAATATTGCGCCGACGACCTGCTGGGTCGGATACAACTCGTAGACGGAATCGTAACTGGTGACCCGGGTGATGCCCGCCGGATCAGTCGCGCTGGTTGGGTTCCCGAAAAGGTCATAACCGTTAATGGAAGTGGTGGCGAATGTGCCGTCCCAATCGATGCCGCGTGATATATTGGTTAGTAGTGCGGAAGAATTATAATAAAAATAGGTGATTTGCAGCACGTGTGTACCCGGCGGCGGGTCCGAACTGGTCCAGATCTGCGAAGGGCGGCTGAGGACATTCGAGTACGCGCCGGAGAAACTGGCGTAACGGGTGTGCGTATAGATTTGATTGGAGGAGACGTAGCCGGTGATCGCCCCGGTGGGATTGGCGGTGACTTCGCCCAGATTGTAGGTGTCCAGCAAATTGCCCGTTTCCGTGTCGTAATTGTACTGGACCGCTGTTGTCCGGGCGGCGCCTGCAGTTGCCCCCACCGGATAGGTAAACTTCGTGGTTTGCTGGACAAACGGGAACGTGCACGTGGCCGTCGCGTTGGTGTGCGTGGGGAACACCTCCACGAGGTCGATCGTCTTGCTGTACAGGTTGCCGTCACTGCCATACACCTCGATCAGATACGGCGTGCCCTGTTTGCCGTCGTCATCGCTGAAGAGGCCGTCAGGCGTCATGGTGCCGGTGATCGTCGCTTGCCGGCCTTGATGGAAATACGTCACGGTTTTGGTCCCCAATGGATCAGTGACCTCTACTTGATTGAACCCGCGAAACTCCTGCTTATCCCAATCGTAATAGCCGCCCTTATAGTAGTAGCCGGTGGTATTGGTATTGCCCCGGCCGTCGCATGTGGTCATCGACGAGACGGTATACGTCGGCATGGGCAGCAATGAGACGTCATTGGGCCCCGTGTTGGTGTACTGCGTGGAAGGCACATAGTTGATCTTGGTCCAACCGCCCATGCCGTTATCGACCCGGTTCATCAGATCGGGAAACGGCCCGGCGTTGAGCTGCACGACAAGATTTGTGTAAGGACCGTTGCCGCGTTGGCTCATCACGCGATCCGGCAAACCGTCGCCGTTGATATCGACGAGATCCGCCCAGATGTTTCCGACGCTTGTGCCTGCAACTCGTAGGCACGACCACCTGGAATCCAGGCTCCCCTGCGCATTGACATTGGACCAGGCAATCGGAGGGCCGAACCCCGTCCCCGTGTTCAATTGGACAGTGAAATAGTTTTCGCCATTGCGCGGAGCAAGCACACGGTCGGGCAAACCATCGCCGTTGATGTCGATGAGTTCCACTAAAGTGCTGCCGTCGCTTGCATCTGTGGTGCTGATCACAGGGCCGTAGTCCTGGTTACCCTGGACCCCTGTCAGAGTCCCGCCCCCCCAGTACCGTTCGGTTGGTTCGAACCCAATGCCGTTGTTTAGCTGCACGGCAATTCCGGCATAGGCGGAGTTGTCGGTCTTCACCATGAGCCGATCGGGCAGGCCGTCGCCGTTGATGTCCTGGAGGCGCATGGCGGTGCGGAGGAAAAACGGAGGCGATGATCCGGCCTGGGACGTTACTTGCACTCTATCATACTGCCTGGCCCAAGCATTGGTGTTGTTCAGTGGGCCCCATTGGACGAGGCTGTTGCTGAATCCAGTTCCCGTATTGAGTTGGACCAGATAGGTGGTAGCGTTGTTTGTGCCGAACCACATCACGCGGTCGGGGTACCCATCTCCATTGATGTCCAGCATCGTGAGCTTCAACCTCTGTTGGCCTTGGGAAAGCGCGCTCCATTCTTTAATCATGCTTCCCGTCCCATTCGTCGTCGAATACCACGGCTGCTCGGAATAGAATCCAGTGCCATTATTCAACTGCACCATCAGGTTGGTATAAGCGGGAGGACCCGAGGACCAATTGGTGTGTCCAGCACCGTCAATTGTAAACTTGCAAATCTGGACATCGGCAGGTCGCATGACTCGGTCTGGCAATCCATCCCCATTCATATCCATCAATCCCAAATAGTTGTGGAACGGGCCGTTGTCGCTGCCTGATCCGCTCACGTATCCCCAATAGTCCGTCATGGCACCCAAATTTCCGTAGGAGAAGTGACACACATTGGTGCCATCTGATTGCGAGTGGCTGGCCGAGTCCCTTACCCCCGATGCCTGGAGAGGCCTCCACAGGATGTTGGTGGGGGCAAACCCTTGCCCGGTATTAAGCTGCACATAATACAGGTCCGACGGGGCAGCTGACTTTCGCATCACACGGTCGGGCAGGCCATCGCCGTTGATGTCGATTAATTGCGATTCGATCTGATTAATTCCACTCCCCAGGGAAGTCCACCTAACGTTGTTGTCGGATTGTCCCGGAGGGGGCACAAGCGGTCCCCATCCTTGAGGATCTTTGAACGCAAAGGCCATCTGCTGATATTGGAACTTCACCGGCGGAAGGATCGAGGTGGAGTTGGAACCCGATACATCGATCTCCGCCAGCAATGACCGGTAGGTCGAGGTCGAGTTGGTGTAAACCAGCGTGTACTGGCGCACAAAATTGGTGATGCCCGCCTGGGGCGTGAGGAACACGGTAATCTGATGGAGCCGTTGGGCTTGCGTGATGCAGACGCCGATCTTGCAGTTGATATTCGTGTCAGGCCGGGTTTCCAACGCAAAGCTCACATGGTGCGTTGCCGGGAAACCCTGGCCCGGATTTGCGTTGTAATCAATGGCAATGGGGTACAATTGCCCCATGTCGTTGGTGTAGCTGTAAAAGGCCGTGTTACCGTTAATGTCGACGATCTTGTCCACCGCCCAGCGATAGGTGCCAAACTGGTTGGAAATCTGCGAAGCAGGAGTGGACCCGAAATAGTACGTCGTACCCGCCTTATCGACCGCGGTCCAGCCGCCACCGGAGGGGTCGTGGATATATTTGATAAAATTGCGTTCCACTTCAGAAGCGTAAGCACTGCCGCCGATGTTAAACAACCGCGTCTGAACTCCGCCGAAACTCGTCTCAAATGGGCAGGTAGGGCTATAGCTGGAATTCGGCATGCCATCCGAACCATGCCCGATGGGCGTGCCGTCACGCAGATTGCGCTGGATGGAGGCGGTATCCAGCGTCCAGCCCACTCCACACCAGCCGTTAGCAGCCCCCGAGTTGTAGCCCAGGGCCAGGCTCGGCGTTACAGCGCCGCGACCTGGCGCCACTCGAATCGGCACGCTCATAGTGAAACGCCCCGTAAACAGATCAGTCTGAAAATCCCACTGGTCACTCGGCGCTTGCGCCCCGCTGGCCGGCGTCGGCAGATTCACGCCGCTATCGTCATCGTCTCCTTGAGCCCAACTCGGGCGTGCAACCAGCAACCCCAGCATCAGCACCGCGAAGAGCACCAGCCCGTGATGTACGGCGATCTTTGCGGCTCTGTTTAAATTTCGTCTCATCTGATCTTCTCCTACAGTCTAAAAAACGCAGTGGATATGAGGAGTGAAAGGCGCACTGGCATTCGGTGGTATGTACAAAGTGCCGCTTGTCAGATTAGTGTCCACGAGGAATTGGGTTTCGCTGTCCTGGACTACATTTGTGCTTTGCGCTATCCATGGAGCACTTGAGAAACTTGATGCGGCGGCGGCCTGGGATTCGCCGGTGACGTTGGGCGCTTGGAGTGTCATCTCGGTTTGCATGATCTGCTGTTGCGACGCCTGCTGGACCTGTTGGGTTTGGATGATTTGTTGGACCTGTTGCTGCATATAAAACAGATTGGAGACGGTGGTGGCAGAGAGGGATACGCGGTATAAGCGCACGTCATCCAGAACGCCGGAGAAGATCTGTTGCAGGCCGTTGGTGGCCAGGGCGCCGATGTAGCAGTCCCCGCCGTTGAGGGCCGGGCCGGGTTGTGGCAGGCCGTTGGTGGCGGCTGTTTGGGCGCCGTCCACGTAGAGTGTCATGTTCGAGCCGCTGGCGCTGTAGACGCCCAGCACGTGGTGCCATTCATTGGTGGGAATCGCGTTGGTGGACGTCAAGATCAGGGGCGCGGTCGGAGCGGACGACAGGAAAACCGTCAGCGTCGGGTAGCCATTGGTCAGGGCCAGGATTCCTCCCACTTGCGGTTGTCCGAGGTTTGTGGAGCCGAGGGAGAAGATGGTTTCGGTCCCTGCCAGGCCATTGCTGGCCAGATTGACCCAGGCGGCGATGGTGAATTCGTTGGCAACCATCGACAAGGGTGAGGTGGCCGGATTCGGCACGTCCACGGCGGTGCCGGTGCCGTCAAACAGCAGGCCGTTGGCGATGTATCCGGGAACGCGATTGGACTGGGTCATGCCAACCAGGGTGCCGTCGTCGCCCTGGCCGCTGGAGTCAAACGCGGTTGGCCCATTGGTTTCGTCAAACGTCCACCAGCCGACCATTGGGCTTGACTGGGCCAGTTGGGCGGCCGTCTGGCCCGACAAAGCCGTGTTGTAGAGTCGTACTTCATCTAGAACGCCCGAGAACACCGCCATCAAGCCATTGCTGGCATTGGTGGCCACGGCGCCGATGTAACTATCGCCGCCATCCAAAAGCGAGCCGGCCTGGCCCAGGCTGTCGTTGATCGCAGCCTGGGCGCCATCCACATAGAGCACCATGGTTTGCCGGCTGGCGCTGTACACACCAATGACATGATGCCACTCGTTCGTCGGCAGGGGGTTGGCAGCGGACAGGACAAAAGGAGTAGCCGAACCGGCCGCTAGGAATACCGATAAGACCGGGTATCCATTGGTCAGCGCCAGCACCAAGCCGGCTTCGGGTTCCACCCCATTGGAAACCGAACCCAGGGAGAAGATGGTGCCCGTGCTGTTCAAGCCGTTCGCGTTGAGATTGACCCACGCGGCGACGCTGATTTCGTTGGACGCCGATGACAAGGTGGGGAATTGGGACAGGGGAATTTCCACGGCCGTGTTGGTGCCGTTGAACAACAGTCCTTTCCGCACGTAACCGAGCACGCGATTGGACGGGCCCATGTTGAGCATGGTTCCGTTGGCGCCGAATGCGCTGGAATTGGTCGCCGTTAACCCATTGGTCTCGTCAAATCCCCACCAGCCGATCAACTGAGGCAAGTACGGGGCATAGGGATTGGCCAGAAGGTTGTTGGCCTCGGCCACATCGGACACGCCGTAGCCATTGTTTTGCGCGTTATAGATGCCCATGACCTCGCCGGGGGCCAGTGGTCGGTTGTAAATTTGCAGATCATCAATGGCCCCGTTGAACGGCAGTGAATTCGTATTCGCGCCAATGCCGACCATGATCGGAGCATTGACATAATCGATCGTCCCTGTCGCTGCCTGACTGGCCAACAGGCTGCCATCGACGTAGAGACTCAAGGCGGCGCCGTTAAACGTTCCCGTGATCAAATGCCATAGGCTGTCATTCGTGATGGCGCCAGTCACCAAAACGTTCTGGTTGCTCACGAACGCCTTAAACTCCACCTCTCCCTGGCCCGCTTCCAGTTGGAAACTGCCGTTGGAGACAACCATGCCCAGAGCAGCATTCGTGGGCATCTGCACCCAGGCGGACACAGTCAAACCAGTGGTAATGCTGTTGAAACTGCCGCCGCCAGCGATCTCCACCCAATTGGAGCCTGTCCCGTCAAAGGCCAACCCGCCACCTTCAACACCGTTGGTAAGCCAGGCCGACGCGTTGGCCACCGCGTTGGTTAGCGCAACTTGGCCGGTCTGACCATTGCCGCTGGCATCCGCCGCATTCGTGCCACCGCCGTCGCCGAAAGTCCACCAAGCCACCAGATTGGCGGGAATGGACGGATGGCTATTCGGATCGAGCGGGTTGGTCGCGAAAAAGACCTCCTGGCCGTCATTATATCCATCCCCGTCTGTATCAGGGTTGTTCGGGTCCGTCCCCAGCATGAACTCTTGCAGATTGCTCAGGCCGTCTTGGTCCGGATCAGCATTGGGATCTGTGACGCCATATTGTTGTTTCCAACTGTCTGCGATCCCATCATTGCTGGAGTCGAGATAGTGGTCCGCTCCAATGTCGTCACAGAGCCCGGTGATGGCCGAGTTGCTTGCATTGGTGCAGGCCCCCCGGGTTTCACGATCTATGTCATCGGCGATTTCGCTTTGCCATGCCGCGCCGCGAGCCGGAGAAGCGGGGTGAATATGATAGTTGTGCAGGAATTCGCTGACGAACTGCGGGTCTGCCGCGAGATTTCCAATGCCGTCCAGCACCTGGTTGGACGAGCCGATGGAATAGCTGGTGGGAACATAATGCACGTCCTGTCCTCCGTTTTTCCAGAGGATGCTGTTGATGATGGCCGCTGCAGTGGATCCGGGCGTGGCATACACACCCGAACCGACGATCGAAAGAACGTGATTGGTGACGATTGTGTCATGCAACAGGCCCATTCCGCCGCTCTGGACCCAGACGGCGCCGCCGTCAGAGGCGCTATTGTCCGCGATGATGCAATTAAAGATGGCCGACGATGGGAGCGTGGAGCCGTGCACGGCGTACTGGTACCGGTTCGAGCACGGCTGGTCCGATGGGATCACCCAGCCGAGGGCTGATTGCGCTCCCAGCGAGCCTCCGCAAGGCCCCGGCGGCGTCTGCACCAGCAAGGAAGCGGGGCCGATACACTGCTCGTCCCGGACAGTGGGAGCCACCAGTGATGCCACGTCCTCGTTGCTGGTCACGACGCAGTAGATGCCGCCTCCCAGCGCCTGCGCCGTGTTGTTGGTGATGATGCAATTGCTGACGCGCAACGTCCCGTTGGGCGCATTGGCCATGATGCCAGCCCCGTTATAGGCGTGTCCGTCGCGAATCGTCAATCCGCGGATATTGAGCGATGTGAATCCAGTCGCGCTAATGACCGGCTGATTCGTGGCCGTGCCTGAGACAATCGTACTGGAGGCATTTGTGCCGAGAATCATCAGGGAATGCTGGTTGGTGATGGTGAGATTCTCGTTATAGGTGCCCGCTGCCACGTGGATGATGTAGAGGCTGCCGGCATTGGTGGCCGCGTTGATGGCCGCCTGGATGGACGTGAAATTGTTGCTGGCCGCTTGGGTGGGAACATAGAAATGCCGGATAACCGTGTTCGATTGTGCCCCGGTCAACCACAAATCCCAGTACGTCATGCCGGCCCAAACTGTCGTGGCAGCGTTGTTGGTGATCAGCGACATTGATTGGGGTGCCAGCGGGTTCAAACCGTGGAACACTTTCCAGCCGTCCGAAATTCCGTCGCCCACCGTATCGGCCCTGGTCGGATCGGTATGATAGAGATTTACCTCGTCCCCATCACTTATTCCGTCTCCATCGGTGTCCGGGTTGTGAGGGTCGGTGCCGTGCAGATACTCCTGGAGATTGTTCAAGCCGTCGTGGTCCGGATCATTGGTCGCCTCTCCCGGGTCGAGGGGGTTCAGGCCGTGCATGACTTGCCAGCCGTCAGGCAGGCCGTTGGTGGAGCTGTAGGCGTTATTCGGATCGGTATGTGAGACATTGATTTCGTAAAGGTCAGACAGGCCGTCTCCGTCACTATCAACCTCCAGATTGGGCACCAGCAATTGCACGTCTGCAGGCCGGTCTGAGTCGCAAGGAGACGGGAGGGCTGCGGACAGAACGTTCGTGCCTGTCACGGGGGACAGGACGATGGTTTGGCTTGCGTTGGCGGTCTGTTGGGCCGCTGATTGCGGGATCTTGTAGGTAAACGGTGTCGAAAGTTGGATTTGCGGTTGCCACTGATAGGGGACAATGAGCGATTCAGTGAATGGCCGGAAGTCGCCTTGGGGCTTCAGAACGATCTGCTGGATGCTCAGACTGCACCGGGCGGCGTCCGAGGCGTAAGCATATCCCAGGACCGGGACAGGTGTGAACGTGATCAGCAATGGCTGGCCGTATACGGGTACGGTGGGAGACATGGCGACGGTCCACTGGACCGATGGGGCGGAAGCGATTGTCCACACCCATCTTGAGAGACAAGGATTATCGTACGGTAGTTGGTTCGTATCCGTTTGCGCGAAAACCGGCGTAATCCAGCAGCCCAGAATCAGCAAACAATATGCGCGTGTCTTCATTACGGTTCCGTCAATTGTTGAAGGCCTCCGCGAGCCTGGATTGGGATCGTTGGGCGATCTTCGCCTCAGCGGCCTTGATCACACGCCCGAGCAACGGGTCTGCATCCGGTTCCCAGCGGCGTAACAGGGTGAGTTCTTTGGTTCCCCCCAGTTCCCCGATGGCCGCAATCGCAGAGATCCGCAACACAACCGCCGGAGAATCCTGAGCCAACTCAATGGCTGCCGGCAGGGCATTGGTTACGCCCAGCCTCCCGCAGACTTGAAGAGCTGTCGACCTGGCAGCCGTACCCCAAGCAGGGTCTCGGACCGTCTGCAGGGCGGCGCCCGCGACCCGCTCCTTGTCAGCCGCCAAGTCCAAAAGCGCCAACAGGGCCGTACCGACCGTGCTGCTGCCTTTCCTGCCCGCCGCAATCCAGAGTGCCGTCTGGAGCTGCTGCTGTTCATCCCCGCGCACTCTCTGACACACCCCGCCTATGTGTTGTACGGCGTAGTCTCGGATGACTGGATCCTGCTTCTCGTCCTGGCTGATTGAAATGAGCTGAGCGCTGAGATCGCGCGGGAGAGGTCTGATGCCAACCATCTGATTCATCAACTCATTCTTGAACTCCCGTTCGAAGCCTGTGTCACGCGGGTCCACCCCTGACTGACTGCGCAGATAGCGGTAGAGCGCGTCAAGCTCCGCCTGCGACAAATCGGCCCGAATGGCATGCAGCGCCTTGAAGCGGTCAGCCCGGTCCACGCCGCTGACGGTCGTCACTGTCCACACCTCGCGGCGGATGTAGTTGCTCGCCTGCAAGGGAAGGACGGCGGGAAGGCACGGCGGCCGGCTCGTTGGAGAAGGGGCAGCCGCATTCGTGGCCGGGGCCGACGGCTTCAGGCCGCACGGCTCGTGCTGTCGGCGAAGGACGAAAAGCGTCAACACCAAAACTGTGGCACCGCCGACAATCCCGCAGATGAATGGAGTTCTCTTCATGCTTTCGCGTTCCTTACGGGCACGTGGGGCACCGGAACAGGGACTGAGTACCCTGGTACGCGTTGAGCTTATAACAGGACGAGCTGGTCACATCCGGCGCCATCAGGAACATCATCCAGTATTGGCCCAGCTCATCGAAATCCGCCGCCGTCAGGGTCCTTTCGGTCGTGCCGTCGTCAAGCGTGATGCCGCCGGCCGCCGCGTACACTTGGATCGTCACATCGCTCACCACCGGGCTCTCCACCAACAAGATCTCCACCAGGCGGGTCCCGTCCGGGTACGTGGTCAGGACCTGGCTTGATGTCTGCCTCACACCGTAGAGTTGGAGGCCGTTGCCCGTGGTAGACGCGAGGATCGCTCCATTGGTGCCAATGCGGGAGATGATGGGCCGGGTCTCGTTCTGGTCGATCAACAGCCAGCCGCCCTGATTATTGACGGGCGACGGGAACCGGATGAACCGCGGATCTCCCTGAAGAGAGGCCTCCCCCGGCACCACCTCATTGTAGAACCAACCCCTGGTCCAGGGCAACCAGCAATCGGGACCGCTGCCAAAGTCGTAACCGACCACGTCGACCGTGAACGTGCCGCTTTGCTGCAGGCCGTTTGTCCCGTAGAAGGTCCCTGTCACCACGTTGATGCCAGATGTAGTGAACTGATAGGCAGTCGGCGCATCAGATGTGGAGCGATAGTCCTCCCCGTTGATATTAATGACGACGTTGCCGAAATTGGTCCCGGTGGGGATCGCCGTAAACAGGAGGGAGTCGTTTACACGAATCGTGAGATTGGTCCCTTGCAGCACATTTACTGGTGTCCAGGTGACCGTATTGCTCTGGATCAGTCCGCCGTTCTGATAGGAGACAGAAACGACCGTTCCCGTATCGGGAGACAACGGCACATCGGCGTACCAACGCGGTCCGGTATGTGGCGGGATGCACGGATCGGCTGCATACAGCACATATCCCACATTAGCCTGTGGAATGATGTCGTTGGTGGCGTCCGCAGACGGATCAACTGCGGTCACGTCCATCATCGACAAGAACCCGCCCCGGCCTTCCAGGCAGGCGGGCGACGTGAAACTCGTCATTGCCTGCGTCACGTCCAGGCCGCAGGTCGTCCGAAGCCGCGTATTCACCCAACTGCTGACGCCGTTGGAATTCACAGGACCGCCGAGCGTCTGCAGGGCCAGAGACTGGATCCGCAATGACGTGGCGTCGGCGGCGTTGTCCCAGAAAATGCGGATGAGATGGCTGCCGGGCAGCAACCATGGAGTGTAATAATGGACTTCGCCGTAGTTGACGGGACTGGCGACCAGGGTCTGCCGTCCCAGGTATTCGCCATCGATGTAGGCCTGCAGATCAAACTGCGAAAAATCGGTGGCTGCAGCGTTCTCTTCGCGGCCATCCACGGCCAGCCGGTACACGTTGGCCGACGGCACAGCCATTTGGTATTCGGCATACCCTCGCCGATCGACCGCAAAGATCTCCGTGCCATCCACCTGCCACAATCCCAGGGCATCGTTGGTCTCCGACCCGGTGACGGAGACCACATCGGCGAATGTCCCGTCCAGATCGTTGGTCAACGGGTCATTGAACGCCTGGAACAGTTGCTCGCCCATCGACACGGTCCCCGTGGCAGCTGCGGTATTCAACGCGGTGATCCCGAGCGCCGACGCCAGCGCCGATGGCACGCCATCCAGACTGTTTGTCACCGGCGGTTCAGAGCTCGGTACATCCGTGTACACGATGGGGCCTGCGAACGGCAGCCCCCACCCAAAGTCGATCCGACCCGCTCCAAAATCGAGATAGTACTCGATCCGAACATTACAAACCTGATTGTTCGTCAGAGCCGCCGTACAAGTCTGGTAGGTGGGAGTCTGGTCCTGCCAATCGTCAATTAGCAACTGGTCGTTGATCCATAACCGGACTCCGTCATCAGAATATGTCTGGAAGTGGTAGGTGGCGGTATTTGTGGCCACCACCTGCCCGGTCCATCGGACCGAGAAATGGATCGGGGGCATCCCGGGAGCCGGAGAATTCGTTCCAGAATAGGAGAAATCAATCGCCGGATCCATTCGAATCAACGCCAGATTATTGAAATATTGGTCCGAATAATATTCCCCGCGCCATCCCGGCTGTGGGTTGACAGTGACCGTGTTGGAGGCCACGCTGGAACATCCCTGGTCGGTGAGGGTCAGGGTTAAAGTGAAGGTGCTATTGGATGCGTCCCCGGCGATGACCAGGACTGTCGGTTGCGTGGACGGGCTGTCAATCGTGCCGTCGCCCGAGATTGTCCATTGGTACGTAACGCCGGTCCCAACAGGGGCGCTGTAAGAGCCTGTGCAGCGGGCGGCGACATTGGTCGGGCCGCTGATGGAAGCGACCAGCGGCACCGTCAGGACCGCCGGCGTGCTGGTGGTCATCAGGCTGCACGCGTTGTTGACAACCACGTCATAGCAACCGGCATCCGAGGCGCTGACCGAGGCGATAGTCAGGGTGTTGCTGTCGGGCTCATTCAAGGAATGTCCGCCGTCGGTGCCGGTGTTCCAACCGCCGGCATACGCGGGGTCGCCCGCGTTATCGGACTTTAAGCCGGCGCTGATGTTGTTGAAAAACACGTCACTGGTGCTGCCTGCGCCGCAGTTTGCGTTGAACAGGACAACCCGGTCGATGCCGGCGTTCGTCACGCCCTCCAGCGTGCCGGCATGCACGGTGTTTGTCCCGACTGCAAATATATAGGAGTTGCTCCCTGTCAGCGTGAACGTCAGGTGCAGGCCGCCGTTGGACAATCCGACGCCGGTGTCATTCGTTCCGCCGACGTCGAGGACCAAGTAATCCGCCAGTCCGTTGGCGCCGATAAACTCGAACCGATTCGTCCCGGTAGAGTCCTGCAGCTCGAACCCACAGGAGCCGCCGGAACCGATGACGCCGTTTTCCATGTCAACGGCGAACACCTGTCCCGTCTGCAACGGCCCGTTAAACGCTCTCATCGCCGTGGAGGTGTTGCCATTATTAGCAAACAATCCCCAAGCCTTACCGTTGGGGCTGTCGATGTTCCCCTCATGGCCGGGTTCGATCGAGCTTTGCATGAACCTTCCGTTCATCGAGGTGTTTGTCGAGGTGAAACTCAGTTCCCAGCCGCCGCCATCACTATAAAACCAACCATCGTCATACACGCTGTCCCCGGCATTGTCGGACTTGCCGCACACAATGAGATTGTTGAAGTAGACGCTGTTGGCCATGTTTGTCACGGCAGAGGCGCTAAACAGACGCACTCGGGTGATCGTTTGATCTCCCGAAGGTGGGTTGATCAATGCCCCTGTGATGATTTCCGAATTCCCTGCCAGTTCGGTGATCGCTGCCGTATAGTTGGTCGGACTGATGAGAGTGAAGTCGACGTGCAAGCCACCCGTGGTAAAGCCCTGCTCCGTAGTGGTCGGCCCGTTGGCGTCATTGACGGTGTAAAAGTCCGAGCCGCCCGAGAAGTAGAACTCCCAGACGTGTTCGCCTTCCGCGTTCCAGAGCGCAAACCCAACGGTCCCCCCACTATTGACATCGCCGTTGGCCATATCGAGGCTGAGCTGGCAGCCGACCGCCAGCGGCCCGTTGATAGGCCGGAGTGCATCGCCTACTTGTCCATTATCGAATAGCCCCCAGGCCCGCCCTGCCGTATCGATGGTGCCGGACGACCCGATGAAGAGTGCGCTCGAGTTATCGTTGGATCCGGGCGCCCAAGCCCCAAACCCGCCCCAGCCAGCGCCGCCCTTGCGCCAAATGTAGTGTATATCCCCCCCCGATGCTGATACCGAGAGTGAGGCGGAAGCGCCGACGCACGCGGTCAAGTTCGTCGGAGAGGTCGTAATCGAAACAGGTGCGTCCACCGATAGGTTTGCTACGCTGGATGTCTGCACGCCACATGCACCCGAAACAACCAGCCTGTAGGAACCTGCATTTACAGTTGTTGCGTTGCTCATCGTCAATGTCGGTGTGCTCGACCCCTCAATGTTGCCGCCATCCACCAGGTTGGTCCCGGCTTGCTGCCATTGATAGGTCAGTGAACCTCCGCCGGCGGACACGGCAAATATCACATTGGAACCGGCGCAGACGAGTTGCGAGACCAGGGAGTTTGAGATGACCGTTGGAAGCAGAATGGGTAAATTCGTGCTGCCGGACGAACTACAGCCGAAGGCATTGGTCATACTCACGCTTAACGAGGCTGTCCCCGACGCGCTGGCTGCCCATGTGATTGCATTGCTTCCTTGTCCCGTCAGAATCGAACCGCCGGTAACGGACCAAACGTAGGTCGCGCTCGGGCCCGCACCCGCAACGGAGGCGACATTCCCCGTTGATTGTGAGCAGACCCAAGAGGCTGCGGTGATAGTCGGATCCGGAGTTGGATTCACTTGGACGGTTGCCGTAGAATTGCTGGTGCAGCCTGATCCGTTGGCAACAGAGACGCTCAAGTTGGCGCTCCCGGCGCCCCCCGCTGTCCAGGTGATTGAGCGCGTGTATTGTCCCGTGTCGATGCTGCCTTGATCGATTGACCAACTGTAAGTCCCGTTGGAGCCGGCGTCGGGAACAGAGGCCGTGTTACCGCTCGAACCGGCACAAACCGCGGCAGCCACAGTGATAGTCGGGTCAGGAAATGTGGTCACGGTAACAGTCGCGGACTGTGTGCTCGAACATTCGGCGCCAATGGTTATGACGACGGTCACTGTAACGGGGGTCGACGTTCCCGCTGACCATGCGATAGAAGACGCCGTGGGATCGCTGGTGATCGTGCCATTATTAATACTCCAGGCGTAAGACGCTCCGGATTGCACAAGCGAATAATAAACGTACGCGGAATTACTGCTCGAATCAACGCAAACAGAGTTGGCTGAAGTGCGCATGGTTCCAATGGGCGCCGGATTCACGGTGACAACCGCGCTGCCAGAGACTGTACCCGTGCAGTTGGCATCTGAAACGGAGGTGACGGTAAAATTCGTTACCGTAGAACTATCGATTGAAGTAATGAGTCTTATGGTACGGGTGGCAGGACTGGTGGTGTAGTTGGTGGTCACGCCGTCAGACCAGGTAACAATCCAGTCCGGTGTGCCGGTCAGCGTTGCTTGTATGGTGGCCAAGGATCCGGAGCAAATTGACGCCGAGCCGCTCACCGTTGCCGTCGGCAAAGCATTCACGGTGGCAACGGTGCAGGCCTGGCTCGACACACAACCGCTGGAGGAAGTGACGGCGAGGCAATAGGTCCCCGAAGCGGCGGTTGTCGCGTTCGTGATCGATGGATTCTGGTTGGTGGACGCAAATCCCCCCGGCCCGGTCCAGGAATACGTCGCATTGGCCGTCCCTCCTCCATACAGGCTCAATGTCTGGCCCGCGCAGATCGGGCTGTTGTTGCTCGCCGTTGCCGACGGGAGCGGCAGCACGGTCAGCACGCCTTCTGAGGAAAGCAGGGAAGCGCAGGCGTTGCTGAGGATGACATCATACCAAGCGACGTCGTTGGTGGTGGAGGAGGCGATGGTGAACGTATTGCTGTCCGGCGCGCTGTACAACGAGCGACCGCCGTCGCTGCCGTTGTTCCACCCGCTACTGTAGGCCGGGTCGGAAGCATTGTCATACAGGTTGCTGCCCACACTGATGCTGTTGACGTAGAAATCATGCGGCGTGTTGTCGCCCGCCGTGAAATTGTACACACGCACCCGGTTGATGGAGGTTCCCGCGAAACCGGTCAATGTTCCCGTGATCGTGACGGGCAGGCTTCCGATATTCCCGACGCCATAGGTGTTCGGGGTGGCGTTGCTGATGACGACGGAGTACGTGTCCGTGCTGGTGAGCGTGAAGGTGATCCACAACCCGTCGCTGGTCCAGGGCACGCTTGTGTCCCGCGCCCCCCCGGAGTTATCGTGGATGAAGTAATCGGCGCTGCCGCCGCCAAAATAAAGCTCAAACCGGTTGGTGCCCGAGAAATCCTGCAAGTCAAACCCCACGGATGCTCCATTGGTGACATAGCCATTGCACATGGCGATTCGGAACGTGTTACCGATGGCCATAGGCCCGTTGAACGACCGCCTTGCCTCAACGATGCCAAACGTATTGGCCCAGAGGCCCCACGCCTTGCTGCCCGCGGTATCGATACGAGAATCATTTCCGGGATCGGCCTGGCCGGTGTTGGTCGAAGATCCTATGAACCAGCCGTAGTTGTTTGCGCCGCCATAGTTGGCCCCATCCAACTGCCAGCCGCTGCCGTCGCCGGTGTACCAAGTGAGATTGGTATAGCTGACATTGTACTCCGCGTCCGCCGCGTTGTCGGATTTGCCTGGCAGGCTCAGGTTGTTGAAAAACAGATTGTTGCCGGTCCCCGCGTTGTAATTGAAGAGGCGAACCTGGGCGATGTTCGCGTAGGTGACGCCTTCCAGCGGCCCGGTGATGACATTGGTGTCGCCGCCCAGTGATACGATGCTGACCGAATACGTGTCGCCCGTGTTCAGCGTGAACTCGATGTGCAATCCGTTGGTCGTGTAACCGACAGACGTGGTCAGTGCGCCACCGCGGACGGTATTACTCCCATCATTGATGGAATATTGGGTGCTCCCACCCGAGAAGAAGAACTCGAACCGGTTGGTTCCCAGCGCGTCCTGCAGGCCAAATCCGACCGAGTCGTTGGATTGCACCAATGTGTTGGCCATGTCGATCTTGAAGGTCTGGCCGATGGGCAGGTAGCCGTTGAACGGCCGGATCGCGCTGGCCGTCTGCCCGCTATTGGCATACAACCCCCACGAACGGCCCGTCGTATCGATGTTTCCAGACGGCCCGATGAATTCCCCGTCCTGATTCGTATCGCCGCTCGTGTTGCCCAATATCCACGCCCCCCAGTCGCCCCAACCCGCGCCGCCTTTGCGCCAAAGATAATGCAACGGCCCGGTGCCCGTGGCCGAGACCGAGAACGAAACGAAATTGGACACACAGACCGTCGCATTTGACGGCTGCGCGCTAATCGACGGCGGCGTATTTACCGTCAACACCGCATTCATTGATGTGACCGAACCGCAGGAATTGCTGATCAACACGGAGTACGTGCCCGTATCGCCGGTCGCAACCGAGCCGATCGTGTAACTGCCGTTGGTCGCCCCGGTGATGTTCGCGCTGTTCTTCTGCCACTGGTAGAACAACGGACTGCTGCCGGTCCCTGACACCGCCAAGTTCACCGAGTTGCCCAGGCACACGGTCTGACCGGCCGGCTGATTCGTAATGGCCGGGGCGACATTGACCGTGAGACTGGCTGCCGCCGAGATCGCCACCGGGTTACAAGTGCCGCTGACCACCACGTCGTAGAAGCCCGCGTTACCGGTTGTGGCCGAGTTGGTCGAGTAACTGCTGGCATTGGCCGCCCCGGCAATCGGCGCCTGACCGCCGTCTTCGCCGCTGGTCCAGTTGCCGGTGTTGTAAGCCGCCGCCGCCACATTGTCGTCCTCGGTGTTGAACAGTACGTTGTTGAAATACACGTTATTGGCCTGGCCGCCGGCGCCGATGGCGTTGAACAGCCGGAGCCGGTCGATGCCCGTGCTCGACGTGCTGATCAGCGTGCCGCTGAACGTGACCGTCGTGCCGTCGATGTACTTGGTGATCGTCACCGAATAGCTGTTGGTGCCCGTCAGCGTGAACAGTACGTGGATGCCCGAGCGCGTGAACGACATGCCCGTATCGACTTCGCCGCTGTTGTCATCGATCTTGTAATTGGTCTGGCCTGAACGGAAATAGATCTCGAACCGGTTGCTGCTGGTCGCAGTGTTCTGCAGCCCGAACCCCACCGAGCCGGACGGCACGTTGCCGTTGTCCATATCGATGGCGAACTGCTGGCCCACGCCCAGCGTGGCATTGAACGGCCGCAACGCTTCGGTTAACGCACCGCTATTATTGTATAAACCCCAGGTCACATTGTTGGCGCTGTTGATGTCATGGCCGCCGTTGGAAGCCGGGTCGCCAGAATCGTTCTGCGTGGAATCAGCGATGAAGAATCCGCCGCCACCCGCATTCAACGTCCAGCCGCCGCCGCCCCAGCCCGTGTCCCGCTTGCGCCAGAAGTAATTCAAGCCCGCTCCGGTCGCGCTCACATTAAACGTCGCCGGATTGTCCAAGCAGACCGTCAGATTGGTCGGCGAAGCGCTGATGCCCGGCAGCGCGTTGACCGTTGCCGAGGTGCAGACCTGTGTCGAAGTGCAGCCGTTCACACTGACTGATAGGCAGTACGAACCGGAGTTGGTGGGCTGAGCATTGCTGATCGACAGATTCTGGCTGGTCGAACTGAACCCGCTCGGCCCCGTCCAACTGTACGTGCCGTTGGTCACCGTCACTGCCGAGAGATTCAATGTCTGGCCCGCGCAGAGCGGCCCGTTGTTGCCAGGGCTCGGCACTGGAATCGCGTTGACGGTGACCGACTGGCTGCATGAATTGGTGCAACCGTCCGAATCCGTCACTGTCAGGTTGACCGTCAACGACCCGGCGCTGCCGCCGGTGATGTTCACCGATTGCGACGTGCTGGTGCCGGAGATGGAACCGTTGCCGCTGACCGACCAACTGTAAGTGACCATATTACTTGGGCCGGTGTAGGTGTTGCCCGTCGACCCGGCGCAGATCGAGCCTGCGCCACTGATCGAGCAGGTTGGCAAGGCCGCCACCGTGACTGTCGTGGTCGCTGCCGGCGAAGTGCAGCCGCTGACTGTGCGTGTCACGGTGTAATTGCCCGTGTAACCGGCGGTGACGCCGGAAACGGACGGGTTTTGGCTGGACGAACTGAAACTGTTCGGGCCTGTCCAACTGTACGTGTCATTGGTGTTGCCCGTGGCCGTCAGGTTCAACGTCTGGCCGGCACAGAGCGGGCCGTTGTTGCCGGCGCTGGTCGTGGGAATCGGGTTGACCACCACCGTGACCGAGGAAGTCGGCGAAGTGCCGCAACTGGCGATCGTGCGCACCACATTGTAAGTGCCGGCTGCATTTGTCGTCACGCTCGTGACGGTCGGGTCCTGGTTCGTCGAACTGAAACCGTTCGGCCCATTCCAACTATACGAGTCGCTGCTGGAACCGGTCGCGGTCAGATTCAGCGTGTCGCCCACGCAATGGGGGCTGTCGCTGCCGGCCGTCGTGGTCGGGCCAAGATTGACGGTGACAGCGGTCACCGAAGAAGTGGAACTGCAGCCGTTGACCGTCACGCTGACGCTGTAGTTGCCCGCTTGGTTTGTCTGGATGTTGCTGATGGTCGGGTTCTGCTGGCTGGACGTAAAGAATGCCGGCCCGATCCAGCTGTAAATGCCGTTGGTCGGCCCGGTCGCCGTCAGGTCCAGGGTCAGCCCGACACAGAGCGGGCCGTTATTGCCGGCCACCGTGACCGGATTGGTATTGACGACCACAACCGTGGTCTGGCCGACGGAAACGCAGCCGTTCTTCGTGCGGGTGACGGTATAGGTGCCGGCGGTATTGGTGGTGACGCTGGAAATGGTTGGGTTCTGGTTGGAAGAGGTGTAACTGGCCGGTCCCGTCCAACTATAGGTATCGATACTATCGCCGATTGCGGTCAGGCTCAACGTATTGCCCACGCAGACCGGCCCGTTGTTGCCGGCTACGGTGACGGGATAACCGTTGCAATCCAGCTTCAGGCTATTGGCGAACGCATCGTAGTTGGACCCGTTGCCGGCATTGGCATTCCAGAGCCGGACACGGTCGATAGGCGCGTTGGACAGACCCGTCAGATTCCCGGTGAACGAGTAGGTAGTGCCGCTGCTCAGGTTGGTCACAAACAGCGAATAGGAGTTCGTGCCCGTCAACGTAAACGTCAGATTCAATCCCGTGTGCGTCCAGCCGATGCTGGTGCTGACCGTGGCGCCGCCGCTATCGTGGATGCGGTACTGGCTGTCTCCGCCGGCGAAATAGAACTCGAATCTGGCCGTATCGTTGGTGCCCTGCAGGCCGACGCCCACGGACGGCCCGCCGCTGTTGATGTAGCCGTTATCGAACGCGATGGTGCACTTCTGGCTGATGATCAGCCCGCCATTGCTGAACTGGCGTTCGGCCGCTGTGACATTGCCATTATTGGAATAGAACCCCCAGGCCTTGGAATTGGTGGTATTGATATCATTGCCCGAGTTGCCTCCCCCATTGGCTGTTGAACTGCCGATGTAATAACCCTGACCGCCGCCGGTGTTGGTTGGATTCAGCGACCACGGCTGGAACGCCGTCCCGCCATTGGAACCATTGGTCCACCCCCCGCTGTAGGCATTGGTCGACGCGTTATCAGAGCCAGGTGTGGATGCGCGGGAAGTCGCGGGCAGCACGCCGATGATCGCCAGACAAACGGACACCAGCAACACCCGGCTGCGCGAGATAATCATGAGGGATCCCCAAGAGCGGAAGGGAAACAGTTGTTGCGGTAAGTACCCCCCCAGGATGCTGAATCGACGACACCGTTCCTCAGCAAACTCAAGAGACTCGGCAGGTACGAAGAGACATGGCCTCGCAAGTATGCTCAACGCTTCTCCTAGCAGTGCGAGTTGATAGCAGAAGTTGTCTTTCTTGTCTGTCCGGCTACACCCTGATTTTGTTGTAAGTAAATTACTGACACGAGTGTAAGTAAATCGCGTACACGCGTATAGGGGGTTTTCGCTACAACCTTGTCTGGTGGGTTAGAACAACTCCAGGAGCAGCCGCTGTCAGAGATCGTAGAGGTAGTCACGTACTGCTACTGCGAGATCGGGTATTTGCGTTTTGTTCCCAATCGGGAACAAAGATGGGGCCGCGACCTTTTACACTCAGTCGCAATGTCTGGGAATAACGGAACAGTGAACATCGTGCCGCCGGCGCCACCATCAGCGCTGCCGGATTCAGAACGCCTTGCCTACTCCGTCGAGGAAGCAGCGCAGCTACTGGGTGTGCACTACTTCAGCGTCTATCGGATGATTCAGCGGGGCAAACTTCGCCCCTGCCGGGTGCTGCGGGGCAAACTGCTCGTGCCTCGGTCGGAATTACTCAAACTCTTGAAGACTGAATGAGAACACGGAAGGGGGACGTATGATTAGGAGAAAGGGCCAGCAGCGGGACGGCGTCGCTCCTCCCTCGTTGAAGCGGATGAGCGATACAGAACACGCGGCATACTTTGAGGTATTCGGCGCGATCAAGGGCGATTACCGGGCCCTCTGTTTAATCGGCGACAAGCTGCGCGAGGTGGAGGCAACCGCGCGCACGCTTGGTTCTCTTGATTCTCAAGCACAGGGTGGGCATCTGGAGTTGCCCGACTCGGCTGGCAGCCGAAGTCCATGGGAAGTTTGCGCTTCGTTGATGAGACTGAATAACAACGAAGTTTTCCTCTGCAAGCGAATTTGTGAGCACGGCTTGGAATACGCCGTGATTGACCACGCATCCGCTGCTTCGGCTTACGCCAAGGCGCGTGGACCACTGGATGTCTTGCGCACGTGGCGACAACCCGCGCCAAGTACTTCGAGACTACCTGCGCAGCGAAAGCGAGACCCTGCAACTGATGATCAACGACATCACCGCAAATGTCCGACTAGTCATTGCGGAGCGTTTTCCGAAGCAGGATTTGCGGCGCGTCGTTAACGAGATCACCCGCATGTGCAAAAAGGGCGCCCGCCTTGGCTTGTCCGAAACGCCGTCAGACCTTGACGACCGGACCCGGAAGCTCAATCGTGGCGTTCGAGTCTAACCTCTGAGAGGGTTGGTTTTCAGAGCACCGCGTTCACTGTGACCCTCGTCTGTTGAGTATCGCTTCCACACAATGCTCGCACCCTCGCGACCCTCTGCTTCCTCGCGAGCAGAACCCCTCACGGGGGCATGGATTCAACGCTGCCGGTCTTCAGAGCCTATATGGGCAAAGCGCGGCTAATGAAAATCTAGTGGTATCCACGTGTGGTATCCACTGCCGCTATCGCAATTCAGCACCGGAAAAGAAACCCCCTGCAACTCCTTGGAATTGCAGGGGATGGAGTTGGAGGCGGGTATCGGAATCGAACCGATGATAAGAGTTTTGCAGACTCCCGCCTTACCACTTGGCTAACCCGCCCTTGACCGGCCTGCGCTACGGGCAGCTACGATAGCACGTGAACCCGGCAATTGCCACGAGATTTTGTTTTTTACGTTGAGCCTCTTCGGGTTTGTCGTATACTGCGCGGTCAATGTCCGAGGACTTTAAAAAGCTTTCCATTCTGATCCCCATTTTCAACGAGGCGCGCACCGTTGAACAAGTCATCGACCGCGTCCGCGCCGCCGATGTGTGCGGCCTGGACAGGGAAATCATCCTCGTCGACGACGCCTCCACCGATGGCACCGGCGCGATCCTGAAACAACTCGCGGGAAAGGACGGCTTGACCCTGGTCGCCCATCCCCACAACCGCGGCAAAGGCGCCGCCATCCGCACCGCCATCGAGCACGCCACGGGCGACGTCCTGCTCATCCAGGACGCGGACCTCGAATACGATCCCCGCGATTATCCAAATCTGTTGCGGCCCATCCTCGACGGCCGCGCCGACGTCGTCTACGGCTCGCGCTTTCTCGGGAGCACCCACAGGGTGTTGTTGTTTTGGCATTTCATGGCCAACAAGTTCCTCACCCTGCTGTCCAACCTGTTTTGTAACCTGAACCTCAGCGACATGGAAACGGGCTACAAGGTGTTCAAGCGCAAATGCGTGGAAGGCCTCAACCTCAACGCCGAACGCTTCGGCATCGAGCCGGAGCTGACCGCCAAGCTGGCCCGCCGCCGCTACCGCTTCTACGAGACCGCCATCAGCTATTCCGGCCGCGATTATTCCGAGGGAAAGAAAATCGGCTGGAAAGACGGCCTCGCCGCCCTGTGGTTCATCTTCCGCTATCGCTTCTTCGATTAGCGGGCAGCGCCGCCACCCACTCGCCCACCGTCCTGCGGTATTCCTCCGCTGCGTCCCACCAGTAACCGCCGTGACCGCCATCCTGAAAAATATGGCACTGCGTCGGCCCCCGCATTGCCGCCGCCACGCGCCGCGCTTCGTCCGGCAGGACCCACGGATCATGTTCACCATCCAGCACGAGCGCCGGGCAGCTCACCGCGCGCGCGTAGACGACGGGATTGTGGGCGAAGGCATTGAACCCGTTTTGCACCCCTCCCCAAAACACCAGCAACCGCGCAAACGGAAACGCCGGCAGCCCCGTTAATTGATAGCGGTGTCCCACAGTCGTCAGCATCCGGTCGAACGGGCACTCCAGAATGATGCCGTCCGCCGTCACATTTTCCGTTGCCATCGCCCGCAGCACCGCCGCCGCGCCCATTGATTGGCCGTACAGAATCAGCCGCTCCCGGGACCATTCGTTGCGCGCCCAGGCCGTCGCGGCGGCGACATCCCTGGCCTCCAGCCATCCCAACGTCGTAACCATTCCGTCCGAACCGCCCGAACCGCGAAAATCCACCAGCACCGTCCGCCAACCCAGGCCGTGCAACACCTGCGCTTCCCCGAGCAGGGCGGACCGCGACACCGCGTAACCGTGAAACAGCACCGCCACGCCCTGCTCGTTCGTCGGCGCGGGAATGTCCCATGCCTCCAGGTTCACCCCATCGCGCGCCACGAACCGCACCGTCCGCGACGGCTGTGGATATTTGCCGGGAACAACGCTCACGCCCGGCTTGGGAATCTCCACGCCCCGGAACAACACGGCAATCCTGCCCGGCAGCGAAAGCGTTTGGGGCGATGGCGTACGGGAACCCGTGGAGAGGAAATGCGTCATGCGCCAGGCGTGACGATAGGCGACCGCGTTCAGCGCGATGAACAATGCCAGCGCGGCCAAACAGAGAACCAACAGCCGGCGCCCGCTCTGCCGCGCCGCCGCCATCACGCCTTCACGGCGAAGGCCCGCAGCCGCCCGACCACACGGACCAGCGCCTCCAGAATGTCGTCCACGTCCCTGGCGGTGTTGCCCGTGCCGAAAGAGAACCGCACCGCCGCCCGCGCCAGCTCGCGCGGCAGCCCCATCGCCTTCAACACGTGCGACGGTTCCAGCGACCCCACGGCGCAGGCCGATCCGCCGGAAACGGCCACGCCCTCCAAATCAAGCCCGAGCAGCAAGCCTTCGCCTTCGCAGCCCTCGAAACCAAAGTTCACCGTGTTGGCGACGCGCCGCTGTGCGTGGCCGTTGCGGTGCGCGCCGCTCACGTGCTCCGTAATGCCGGCCGCCAGGCGTTCGGTGAGATCGAACAGGCGGGGTTGTTCCACCGCCATCTTTGCCGTGACCAGATCGGCGGCCCGGGCCATGCCGACGATGGCGGCGACGTTCTCGGTGCCCGCGCGCCGCTCGTTTTCGTGGCTGCCGCCAAACAGTAAGGGGTCCATCCGTACCCCCCGCCGCGCGTAGAGCACGCCGGCGCCCTTGGGTCCGTAAAATTTGTGGGCGGCAATCGAAAGCAGATCCACGCCCCAATCATTCACATTCACCGGCGCCTTGCCGAACGATTGCACGGCGTCGGTGTGGAAGGGTACGCCGCGTTCGCGGCAGACCGCCGCCAGTTCCCGGACCGGCTGGACCGTGCCGGTCTCGTTGTTGGCGGACATGATGGACACCAGCACCGTGTCGGCCCGGATCGCCTTGCGCAGGTCGTCCGGATCAACCAGGCACTCGCGGCTGACGGGCAGGTAGGTCACCTCGCACTCGCCGCTTTTTTCCAGATATTCGCAGGCGTACAGCACGGCGTGATGTTCGATGCTGCTGGTGATGATGTGCCGTTTGCCGGCCCGCCGCGCCCGCGCAACGCCGAAAATCGCCGTGTTGTCGGATTCCGTGCCGCCGCCCGTCAGGATGATCTCGCCTTCCTGCGCGCCCAACAACCCCGCCATCCGCGCCCGCGCGTCGTCCAACGCGGCGCGTGCTTCGCGGCCAAAAACATGGATGCTGCTGGCGTTGCCGAAATGCTCGTGCAGGTAGGGCGTCATCGCCTCCAGCACTTCGGGCGCGAGAGGCGTCGTGGCGTTATGGTCAGCGTAAATACGTCGGTTCAACTCAAATCCCCGCGCCGTGCGAGTGACCCAGCATCCGGCCGCGATCGGCGGCGGCCGTGCGCATCAGCGTCTTGCCGCCTTCCTGGTAAACGACGGTGTCCGCCGGCACGGACTCCAGCAGCCAGACGTTGCCGCCAATGATTGAGTTCCGGCCGATGGTCACATTGCCCAGGATGGTCGCCCCGGCGTAGAGCGTGACGTTGTCCTCGATATTGGGGTGGCGTTTGTTGCCTTTGACCACGCGGCCCTTGTCGTCTTTCGGGAAACTTTTCGCGCCCAGCGTGACCCCCTGGTAAATTTTCACGCGCTGGCCGATGACGCTCGTTTCGCCGATGACAACGCCCGTGCCGTGGTCGATGAAAAAGTGCGGACCAATGGCCGCGCCGGGATGAATATCGATGCCGGTCTTGTTATGCACCCATTCGGTCATGATCCGCGGGATCAACGCCACCTGCCGCTTGTACAGCACGTGCGCCATCCGCTGCACCGCCACGGCTTCGATGCCCGGGTAGGCCAGGATGATCTCTTCATTGCTGATGGCCGCCGGATCGCCTTCGTAGGCCGCCGTCACATCGGTCTGCAAAATCGCGCGCACGTCCGGCAACTCGCCCAGGAACTCCTGCGTCAAACGCGTCGCCGTGCCGGCCAGGTCCTTGCGGTCGCAACCCTCGCAGGGACGGTATTCCAGGCTCTTGCCCAGCTCGTTCTCCAACCGGCGCGCCACAGAGGCGATCAGTTCGGAGCTGTACTCGACGATCTGCGCGGAATGGATCGCGTCCTTGTCGTAGAACCCCGGGAAGACCAGCCGCAACAGGTCGCGTGTGATCTCCACCACCGCGTCGCGGGAGGGCAGATTGGCCCCGTCGAGATGATTGATCCCGCCGTATTTGTGGAAAGAATCGACCAGGCGATCGACGATCTGCGCCAGACGCTTTGCCATAATGCAGTTAATATGGCCGAAAATCGCCGGCTTGTCGATGGACTTGGTGGACGCGGCTACTGGCCGGCGATTTGCATGGCGTGATCAAACGTGGCCGGCCCGCTGTCGCCAAACCCGTCGATAAACCCGGCCCGGAACGCGTCCTGGGCCACCGGCGGCGCGGTCACGACATACGCGCTGAGATAGTTGAGCAATTGGTCCCACGTTACGCGGTATTGGCCCAGCGAGACACCCCATTGGTAACCAGGCTGATAGTAAGCGTCCTGCACCTGATCGACCGTGGGCGCGTCCGCATAAGCGCCGGCATTGTAGTACGCCGCGACGTTCACGAAAACGACGGTCTGCTGTCCGCGTCCATGATCGAAGCTGCGGTCATGGTGTCCGTACCTGTCGCCATCGTAACGGACGTCCCCCGCGCGCCAGCCCGGATGCAGCCCGGCATCGTTGCCCCGATAATAGACCGACCGCGGATCAATCCCGCCTTTCAAGACCGAAACACCCGGACGCTGGTCCATCTGACTGTGGACGTGGGATGGAAGAACAACATGTTCCCCGCCCGCGCCGTCGGAACCCGTTCCCCTCGCCAACGTCTGCCCGTACACCGTTGGTCCGGCCAGCAGCATCGCCAGCAGCACACCCACATGTCCTCGTTTCATCTGACTCCACCATCCTTCCTTTGACCTTTAGACGTACCCCTTCCCCCTCTCATTCAATCAGACGGTCCCGGGAGTCCATTGGTTACATGGATCAGGCGTCGAACCGGCCGCCCTCCAGGCCGTCCCCCCCGGATGCGGGACACAGGCAAATAATGAAACACGGCCGTTTTCGTCTCTTGACATTGGCCCGCAGAAGGCAGATTTATGGACAGTCTGGCAGGCTTCAAGGCTGGAGGGCCATGCCGCAGACAGGGGAAAAACTTTAATCGAACAAGGAGACAGACGCATGAAGGCAGCGAACATTCTGACAGCAATCGTAAGCGCGGCGGTATTGACGGCGGTGAGTTCATTCGCGGACAGCGCCCCCGCGCCGGCCCCCGCCACCGAACCGGAAGCCACTTACCCCATCCAGTTGGCGCTTGTCCCGCCCATCGAACTGGTCAACCAGGATTACTCGATCAACGGCCTGCGCTTGAACATCTACGGCAGCAACAAGAACGTCTTCGGCGTGGACATCGGCCTGATGCACGAAACCACGGCGGATTTCCACGGAGTCGGCTTCGGCCTGCTCAGCTTCGTCCACGGCGACACGCGCGGCCTGCAGTTCGACGGCATCTACAGCGGCGTCGATAAACGCATGAGCGGCCTGCAACTCGGCATCGTCAACCACGCCGGCGACATGCACGGCCTGCAGATCGGCCTGGCCAATTTCGCCGACGACGCCACCGGCATCCAGATCGGCCTCTGGAACGAAATCAAGAGCAAGGAAAGCTGGAGCGTCATCCCGATCATCAACGCCGCCTTCTGACGCAACAGCGGAATTGATCTCCCGGTCAGCCGGCGATTACAATCGCCCTTCCTCGTCGTCATAGACGTCAAAGAAGAAATGGACTCGGTTCGGGTGCGGACAGAACTGCGGCACGTATTCTTCGTAATACTGCTGGTACCGGTCGGGCAACTCACTGATCAGCCGGTCCTTGAGCGCGTTGTTCCATTTGATGATGGCCAGCGCGTCCTTCACCTGCGAATGCTCGACCAGCCACCGGCCCACTTCGTCATCCGACGCGCCCGTGGCCACAAACTCCTTGAACTGCGCCGCCGTGATCCCCGTGAACTCCCAAAGAAACGACGACAGACTGCACGGCTGGAAATTGTATTCCCCGTTCAGGCCCAGCAGGAACGCCCGGCACTTGTCCAGGCTGCGCGCGCCGATGACGTACCCGCCCAGTTTGTCGTGCGGGCTGCGCGGTGGCTGTTTGCGAAGGTCCTTGGCCAATAGTTGCACTTTTTCCTTGTTCATGTTTCCTCCCGAATCGGTTGACCGCCGGCGAACATAAACCAACCCGCCCCGCAGTTCCAGCCCCCGGCCGACCCGGGGTAGTGGGCCGGTTGGCGGCGGCGCCCGTCGGGTTGTAGAGGCCGCCGTCCCGGCGGCGGGGCTGACAAAAGCGTCCGGGACGGACGCCACTACAACAGATTGACCTATCACCCGACCGGGCTTGTCCGCCCCAGCCAGCCTCGCAACGCACCATTTACTTGACTTTGTGGGTGGCGTGTGTTTTAGTAACCCCCAGAGAAACGAAGAGGCTGGCGTCACGTTGCGTTTACTCCTCCTACCTGCCCTGACCCGCAGGTCGTTTTACACGTTCGAAACGGAGACAGAATCGAGCAGACGCCGTGACAATCGTTTTGACAATCCTGATCCTTGGCGGTTTCATCCTCTGGAACCGGCGTGACCGCAATTTCAACCTTCCCGGGCGCGACTACCTCATCAACCTCGCCATCCGCGAAGGCCTCGACATCCGCATGACCTACTGGTCGCCCGCCAAAAAACAATTTCTCCGGCAAACCATCACCCCCGTCAGCCACGAAGGCGACCGCCTGGAAGTCATCGACCAGTCCCAAAACAAGCCGATGGAAATCAACGTCACCACCATCCAGCGCCTGGCCCTCATCGTCCGCACCGGCGACAACAAAGGCCAAAAAGTCTACGTCCTCAAAGACAACACCGAATCCGGCAAAGGCCCCTGGATCAACCCCTCCCCCGCCTAGCCCGGCCGTCCGCCAGCCTCATCCCGTCACCAGCATGAACGCGATCATGCCGGCCGCCAGCAACACCACCACGACCGTCACAAAAATCACCATCCCCCGGTCCGCCTTCACGCATCCCTCTTCGATTGCGCGATTGACCG
This sequence comes from uncultured Verrucomicrobiae bacterium, assembly GCA_963817685.1. GTDB lineage: Bacteria > Verrucomicrobiota > Verrucomicrobiia > Palsa-1439 > Palsa-1439 > CAWFPN01. The sequence continues at coordinate 537,219 of CAWFPN010000010.1, forward strand.
CGTGATACCGCCAAACCGCCAGCATCGCCAGCAACGCCCCGAACGCCATCATCACCACCCCCACCACCATCGACGCGCTCGTCTGTCCCGGCTTCTGTTCCACCGCCAGCGTCATCCGCCGGAACCAAACCGCAAACCGCCCGATCACAAACCCCAAACTGATCACCGCAATACTCGTCCGAATCCAAGCCAGAAACGTCCGCTCATTCGCCAGATATTCGGTGGCCCGCCTCTCCTCCGGCACACTCACAGGCGTCTTCGGCGTGGAATCCGTTTCGTTCATCATTCAGCAACCTTCGCCCATCCCCCCGCCCCCCACAAGCCCGGAATGAGTCGATGAAAACATGCCTGAGCCGGTGCCAGCGCATTTGATCTTGGCAAGTCAAATGGTAGCATGTACACTGTGTCAGAACGTAAACATGCTCAACGGAGCGAACCATCGTGGGGGGAGATGAATGTTCAACTCCGAAGCTAAAATGATTAAGCCAGTCGTGCAGTGGCTGAGATCGTTGCAGCTCATCGTCAGGTCGGAATTCGTAACGCCTTGGGGAATTTGCGACTTGGTCGGATTGAGCTTTAACAAGCACAATGTCGCCCGTCGTCTACGCCACGGGCAAACCCGCCCTGTGACATCCCTGACGCGCGCAGCGTTGCTACACCGAATTCCTGACGTTGAAGGGAACGGCTCGGTTACTCTAGACGAATTGATCCAGGAATGCGCCCCGGCTATTCCGGCGGAGACCGTGATCAAGGAGACACTACGCCTTGAGGCGGATCACTTCCTCGTTCGCGGCACGGGCAACCGCCTCCAAAAGCTAAACGGTTGGATACCGTTGCAAAAGCGGCTAATCGCAGTGGAGTTGAAGTTGAACCGCATTGAGGAGGCCATGTCACAAGCGGAGAATAATCTGCATTTCGCCGAGGAGTCGTACGTGGCACTTCCGGCAGATGTTGCTTATCGCGTTTCCCAGAAGCCGGCTAGGTGGGCAGCGTCCTTTAGTGCAGGTGTCGGGCTTGTAAGCGTTACATCGCGATCATGTCACGTCGTAGTCCGTTCACGCCGCCAATCATCTAAGCCGGACGAAATAGTTCAGTTCTACTGCACTGAAAAGTTTTGGCGTAATCGTCCTAGAGGCAGTTGAGCATCAGCGGCTCTGCGACAGATTCCGGTCTTCGCGCGGTTCCTTCATTCTGACCAAGGTTCGGTAAAGACTTGCCTAGCGCGTAGGCTGCCGAAAGGTCTTGGAACAGAGCCAGTGAGCGTCCGGTTGCTGGCACCGCCGCCAGCGAATCAAACCACTTCTTGTATACGCTGGCCACTTGCTGGCGAGCCGGATCTTCACCGACCAACAAGTGTAGCCGCTTCCGCACCTCCTGCAGTTGAGCGTATACTGGATGATCAGTTCCGAGGGTTTTGGATGCGTCGTCGAGCCATGCGCCCAAACCTGAGGTGTTTACGCGCCGCCTAAGACTTCCAATCGCAAGACGCACGCGAGCCCTCTTAGCGTGACCTCCCGGAGAGAAATACTGGAAGCCGCCTCCAACACCGATCGCAGGATGCTCCACGAGCCCTCTCGCCCATAGAACAAGATTCATGCCCCAGTAAGGACCCGCGATCCTGATCTTCGAGGAGATCTTATCGTTGAGTTCCTGATGCAAAGCTACTAACGCAGGGAGCCGCGTGTTACGCAGTGTCCTCGATCCACTCTCATCCCCCAAACTTGCGTCTACTACCCAGAACCCGTCAGCGCGGGCTTCGTCGTAGCACCGTCTACCAAGTTCAACTTTTGGATTGCGTTCGGTTTTGCCGTTAATCTGATTTTGGTGTGTGAAAATCAAAGGGAGGATTAGTCGTCCGGAGAAATTGTGTGCACTTTTCCATCCGCCTGCCGCCTTGGCTAACATTCGATTGATTTTGTTACGTCCCGACCCATTGGCGTCGCCATAGGCGGTACAAGTTTTTTTCACGTCAGAACGTTAAAAGCCTCCTTGTACTGCGTCTTGAGATAAAATGCAATCTTACACAAACTCTGCTGCGATTTGGTCGGCGAAGAGGAGGCCGCGTTTGGTCGGGGCGAGGCGGTTTTGGCGCCAGTGGACCAGCTCGGCGCTGAGGAGTTCGGCGATTTGTTTGTCCCAACGGCCGCGAACAAGCTCGGCGGGGACGCCGGCGTTCATGCGCATGCCGAAGGCGGCGCGTTCGGCGGCGCGCAGTTCGGGGCTGAGGGTTTCTTCGTTGCACGTCGGGGCGCGACGCGGCGGGGTGGCTTTTAACTCGGCGATGTAGCGTTCGGTGTCGGGGGCGTTTTGCCAGCGTTGCGCGCCGACGGTGGAACAGGCGCTGGGACCGATGCCGATGTAGTCTTTGGCTTCCCAATAGGCGATGTTGTGGGCGCATTCGCGTCCGCTCTTACTGAAATTGCTGATCTCGTATTGGCGGTAACCGGCGGCGGCGAGGGTCTCGATGGCGTACTGGTACATCGCCAGTTCCTGGTCCTCGTTGGGTTTGATCAGGCCTTTCTGGAACAGCGACCAGAACTCGGTGTCCTCTTCCAGGATCAGGCAATAGGTGGAGATGTGTTCGGGCTGGAGCGCGATGGCCTTGTCCAGGGTGCGGCGCCAATGGTCCATGGTCTGGCCGGGCAGGCCGAAGATGAAATCGAGGTTGATGTTCTCGAATCCCGCCCCGCGCAGCTTTTCGTAGGACTCTACCGCCGCTTTCACGGAATGGACGCGGCCGATCACTTCCAGCAATTCGTCATCGAGCGACTGCACGCCCATGGAGATGCGGTTCACGCCGAATTCACGGAAGAGTTTGGCCTTTTCCGTGGAGACTGTGGAAGGATTACATTCGACAGTCCATTCAAGGGGCGAAAATGGCCCAAATGTGCGGCCAACAGCTTCGAGAAGACGCCGCAACAACGGCGCGGGCAACAAGCTGGGCGTGCCGCCGCCGAAGAAGATCGTGGCGGGCTGAAGTTGCGGGGCGTATTGCTCCAACTCGATCACCGCCGCGTCCACGTAATCCTCCATCCGGGCAGCGCCGCCGGCCTCGGAGTAGAAGGCGCAGTAATGGCATTTGGCCGCGCAAAAGGGCACGTGCAGATAGAGGTGCTCGACTTTGGACGCCGGGGTTTGCATACTTCGCCGTTTAGGGTAGCCGAAAGCATGTTTACAAACAAACCTGAAATCATTCTGGCCAGCGCTTCGCCGCGCCGTGAAAAGCTTTTAAGGGAAATGGGTGTGCGGTTCACCGTGGTGCATCCGATCGGCGCGGAAGAGATGCTGGCGGGCCGCGCGCCGGACACGCTGGCCATGGTCAACGCGCAACGCAAAGCACGCGTGGTGGCGGGCCGTCACCGATCGGCGCTGGTCATCGGCGCGGACACCCTCGTGGTGTTGCATACGGTGATTTTCGGCAAACCGCCCGACATGAAGACAGCCGTCGAGACGCTGGGCCGCCTGGCCGGTAAACAGCACGAGGTGTTGACGGGCATCTGCGTGATCCACCGGGAACTGGACGTGGAAGTGATGTTCTGTGACCGCACCCGGGTCTGGATGCGGCCGTTGACCACCGAACAGATCGCCGAGTATTTCCGGAAAGTGAACCCGCTGGACAAGGCGGGCGCTTACGCGATCCAGGAGCACGGCGACGGCGTCGTCGAGCGCATCGAAGGCAGCTACAGCAACGTGATGGGCCTGCCCGTCGAGCGGGTGCGCGCCACGCTGGAGAAGCTCGGCCTGGCGGGCCACGCTTAGTTGATGCGTGGCCGGGATTTGGGTATTCTCCGACGCGGAAGGATGAACCGCTATAGTTTCCATTTTGAAATGGCCGTACTCGTGTCGCTGCTGCTGCACGTCATGACGTTCGGCTGTTGGGAGTACCGGTCGACACTGGCCCGGTTTTCCCTGTTCAAACCGATTGCGGCCCTGGCGACCATGCTGCGCCCGCCCGCCTACCCGTCTCCGGAGAAACCAGCGGAGGAACAGACGATCACGTTCATGCCGGCCCCCGAGTCCAGGACCCCACAGGAAGCGCCAAAGCAGTTCATGGAGACCGACAGCAGCCAGGTGACGGGTGAGCAGCCGAAGAACGCCCGGTATTACTCGGACAAAGCAACCGTCGCCGCCAATGCCGAAAACCCCACCGGCAAGAACGGCGCGACACCTTATCTGGCAGGCAAGGAAACGCGGATCATGAGCACCGAGAACGTCATGCCGGGGACCGGCGCGGGTGGTTCCCGGCCCATGGCGTCCCCGGCGCGGCCGTCGCCTCCGCCAGCCCCGCCGTCAGCGGCGCAAAAAGCCGCCGCCAAGGCGCAGCAGCAACCGCCCGCGCCGAAGGCTGAACAGCCCAAACAAGTCCCCGCCAAAGGTCTTGCGTTGGTGGAAGAGAAAAAGCTGGTGATGGCGCAGCCGGAGATCGAGTCTGTCCCGCACGCCGCGCCGGCGAATGTGCCGAGGGAACCCGTGCCGCCGGCCCAGCCTGCGCTGGCTGCCGCCGCCGGGATACCGGGATCGGACCGCGAGATTGTGGCGGCCAAATCGCATCTGGTGGCCGCGGGCGTGAGCCGTTCCGGCGTCACGGCCTTCAACGTGGAGGGCAGTCCGTTCGGGGCGTACGACAAACAAATCATCGCGGCGGTGCAGAGCCGCTGGTACGCGTTGATCGAGAAGAACCAATTGGGCGCGGACGGCGCGGGCAGGGTCGTTGTCCAGTTCCAGTTGTTGCAGGACGGTTCGGTCCAGGGGGTGAAGACCACCGAGAGCACCGTGGGTGTTGTCTTGTCTTCGTTTTGCGAGTTGGCTATCCTGGAGTCCGCGCCGTTCGAACCGTGGCCCGAGAAGCTGCAGGTCTTGCTCGGCAAAGAGCCGCGCGATGTGATTTTCACGTTCGATTATTGATCGATATCAGGAGGTTAAAAATGCCGGAATGGTTTCGTGAAGGTGGGATCGCCATGTACCCGTTGATGCTGTGCTCGGTCGTCGGGGTGGCGATCATTTTGGAACGAATCTGGGCGCTGCAACGCAAGCGGATCATTTCGCCCGTGCTGATGGGCATGATCGAAAAGCCGTCGCCGCCCCCGGACCAGAAGGAAAAACTGAAGGTGGTGAGCGAAACCGATGAGACGGTGCTCGGCGAACTCGTCCAAACCGCCTTCGCCCACGCGGCGCTGCCGAAGAACGAGAACGTCGAGGCCGTGCAATCCGTCGCCCGCCAGGTGGTGGGACGCATGGAACGCGGGCTGACGACGCTTTCTCTCATCGCAGAAATCAGCCCGTTGCTCGGCCTGCTCGGCACGGTCGCCGGCATGATCAACCTGTTCACCGACGTGGCCAAACACGGCCTGGGCGAGCCGTCGGCGATCTCGCGCGGCATCTTCGAGGCGTTGATCGCCACGCTGTCGGGCCTGACGGTGGCCATCCCGACGCTGGCGGCCTACATGTACCTGCGCCGGCGCATCGAGTTGTTGATCCTCGAGATGGAACGGCACACCAACGAACTGCTCACCCGCCTGTACCGTTAACCGCCTCTCCAGGTCTCCATGCGCATCTTCGAAATGTCCCAACGACACCGGACGCCGTCGATCCGGATGATCAATCTGGTGGACATCCTCTTGAACCTGCTGATCTTCTTCATCGCCTCGACGACCTTCCGCTCGGCGACCACGATGGTGCCGGCCGCCGTCAAAGTCTCTCTGCCAGAGGCCCGTTCCGCGGAGGAAATCGGCAAGGAAAAGATCGAGCATGTGGTGATCACCGTCACCCCGGACAGCCGGATTTACCTCGACAAGGAGCAGATCGGCCTGATCAACCTCGAATCCGCCCTGCGCGCCGCGAAGGACAAAAGCCCCGACGTGCTGGTGGAACTTTCCGCCGACAAGAACGCCAGCTACGGCACGGTGGTGTCGATTGTTGACGCGGCCCGCGTGGCGGGCATCCACAACATCACGGCCTTCACACAGAAATCCGTGACGGGCAAAAAGTAAGGGCGACCCGAACGAATTCGGGCCGCCCAACTTGTCTTCGCTGCAAATCGTGAAACTCTGCGCGAATTGCCTACTTGCCGCCGAGAATGGCGTCTTTGGCCGCCTTGGCAACGCGGAACTTGACCACGCGCTTGGCAGGGATCTGGATCTGCGCGCCCGTGGCCGGATTGCGGCCGATGCGCGCCGCGCGATTGACCAGGACCAACTTGCCGAGGCCAGGAATCGTGAATGAATTCTTTGCTTCCTTGTACGCCAGCTTGATCAATTCATCAATAAACTGACCCGCTTGCTTCTTGGACAGACCGGTCTTCGTGGCGAGTGTGCTCAGCGTCGCCGACTTCGTCAATTTAGCCATAGCTTCTTACTTCCTCCTTGTAGGGTTAAGGTTCGGCGAATCCTACAAAACCGCCGACCTGCTTGCAACCATTGATTTTCAAGGGCCAAATGAGGGTCGGCCCCGGCAAACCCGGCCTCCTCGCGCCCCGAACTACGTCAACCCGGCCAGGAACGGATTGGTCCGCCGCTCCTCGCCGATGGTGGTGGCCGGCCCGTGGCCCGACAGGACCCGCACATCGTCGCCCAGCGGAACCAGCTTCTCGCGGATCGACCGCAACAGCGTCTCGTAGTCCCCGCCGGGCAGGTCGGCCCGGCCGACAGAGCCGGCAAACAACACGTCCCCGACAAACGCCACGCGCTCCCGCGGCTCAACCAATACAACGCTTCCAGGGCAATGGCCCGGACAACACAGCACGTCAAACCGCAACGTCCCGACAACAAGCGGCTTGCCTTCCTCCAGGAAAAAGTCCGGCTCGCTCGGCTCGATCTCGATGTCCAGCCCGAACATCCGGGTCTGCGGCAGCGCCAGCAACAACGCACTGTCCCGGTGGATGCCAAACCGGGCCTTGGTCAGCCGCAACAGCGCGGCATTATCGAGAAAATGGTCCCAGTGGCCGTGTGTATTAATGAGGGTCTCAATCGGCGCTTCCCATTGGCGCGCCTGCTCGACCATTTGCGCCGCCGTTCCCAAAGGCGCGTCGATCGCCATGGCGTGGCCGCCGGCCTGGTCGCAAACGAGATAGCCGTTGGTCTCGACAGGACCGCCAACGAAGGTTTCGATCAACATTGAACAGGGAGGACCTGAAAATCGAAGCCGCTGCTACTCGTCTTCGTCTTCGTCCTCATCCTCCTCATCGTCGTCCTCTTCTTCCTCTTCGTCTTCCTCGTCCTCGTCGTCTTCGTCATCGTCGAGGGGATCGTCCTTGTCGCCGGCCGAGTCGCTCATGTCGAAGCCGCAGGTGGGACAATGCAGATTGTTCCGCTTCAGCTCCTCCGGGTCAACATCCACGTTGCAATTGGGACACGTCAATTCTTCCATCGCCAAAATTCCTTCTTGTCGCCGAAACAATAGTAAAAAATTCCCGCCGCGCAAGTGCTTTTTGCCATTTTTGACATCCGGTCAAACCGGTCATTTCGGTCACTTTGGACAAAACAAGGATTTTGTCCGTTTTGTCCAAAATGTCCAAAGTAACCGGACGCGGTGATTGTGCCTCGTTGCTTGATTTTGAGATCTGAAATCCCCTGCCCCCTCCATCACGGCAGTGATCAGCCGCCCGCAATGGCGCCGATGATGGCGAGGGGTTCCTTGCCCGAGATGACGGCTTCCGGCAGCGGGGTGTCGGGAGGGTCATTGGACAGGTCTTTCTCGCAGGCGTAGAAGCGCAGGTAGGGGCGGCGTTTTTGGGTGACGTGATCGCGGATCGTGCCGGCCAGCACGGGATACTGGACTTCGAGCGCGTCGAGGACCGAGCGGACTGTGGCCGGGCCATCGATGGCGAGCGTCACCTCGCGGTCAACATGGGCCAGCGTGCGCAGGTGAAACGGTAACTCCACCCGGATCATGGCAGCGTCTGGACCTCGACGGACAGCACGGCGGGTAAATCGCGGACGATGGGTTTCCAGTTGTCGCCGGAATCGGCCGAGGCGTAGACCTGGCCGCCGGTGGTGCCGAAATAGACGCCGCATTTGTCGAGCGAGTCCGCGGCCATCGCATCCCGCAGGATGTTGACGTAGCAATCCTGTTGCGGCAGGCCTTTGGTGAGCGGTTCCCATTCGTCGCCGCCGGTGCGGCTGCGGTAGACCCGCAATTTGGCGTCGGGCGGATAATGCTCCGAGTCGCTCTTGATGGGGACGACGTAGATCGTGTTCGGTTCGTGCGCGTGGACGTCGATCGGGAACCCGAAATCGCTCGGCAGATTGCCGCTGACCTCGTGCCACGTTTCGCCGGCATCATCGCTGCGGTTGACGTCCCAGTGTTTCTGCATGAACAGCACGTTCGGCCGCGACGGATGCATGGCGATGCGGTGGACGCAGTGGCCGACCTCCGAGCTTTTGTCGGGCAGTTCGTATTGCATGTTCAACCCGCGCGTGGCCGGTTTCCACGTCTTGCCGCCGTCGTCGGTGCGGAACACGCCCGCGGCGGAGATGGCGACGTACATGCGGTCCGGGTTGGTTTTATCGAGGAGGATCGTGTGCAATCCCATCCCACCAGCGCCGGGCTGCCAGAGATGGCCTTTGGCGGCGCGCAGGCCGGGCAGTTCCTTCCAGGAATGCCCGCCGTCGGTGCTGCGAAACAGCGCGGCGTCTTCCACCCCGGCGTAAACGGTGTCGGGATCGGTCAACGACGGTTCGAGATGCCAGACCCGCTTGAACTCCCACGGATGCGGCGTGCCGTCGTACCACAGGTGTTTGCCGACCTCGCCTTCGTAAACGAATTTATTGCTCTCGCCCTGGGGCATGCCCTGGGGAGACATGGTCGGCCCGCCGCCGGGCGGGTTCCAGGTTTTCCCGCCGTCATCGGAGCGCTGGATGACCTGCCCGAACCAGCCGCTGGACTGCGACGCGTAAATCCGGTTCGGATCGGCCGTCGACCCTTTCACGTGATAAATTTCCCACCCGCCAAAAAACGGCCCGCTGACCTCCCACTTCTCCCGTTTCCCGTCCGACGCCAGCACAAACGCGCCCTTCTTCGTCCCCACCAGAACTCGCACCTTGCTCATCGTTTCCTCCCGCTAGAGTTTTTTGACCGCCCGAAATTTTAACTGTGATTCATCCCGCGTTCAAGGCGATCATGTGTTTGCGTCACAGCCGGGCAGTCGCCTCCCGAGCCCTCTCAAATCTCCAATCTCAAATCACCCGCCAGTCCGCAGCGATACTGAAAATGGATGCCACCGGTCTCTCATCGGATCGAATGCTTCTCCGACAACCGAATCTGCCTCAATTTGCAAATTACGAATGCCGTCAAGTGACAGGCGCTGGCTGGCCCACCGCTCCCCAGACTCATCAAGTGCCCACAGGTGAGTCAAATCGGCGAGAATTACCAGACGGCGTGGCGCATCGTGAACCACAGTAGAAATGCAGCCACCGAAATGACGCAGCAACACTCGGCTCTCTGGGTCAATATGAAAAGCCTGACCTCCTGACACGACGACAACCGTGCGACCGTCAGGATGAATGAACACGTCATTGTAGCCACAAATACCGCGTTGGAAGTTTCCGACCCACGACTCGGATGAGCGTGGGTGGAAACGGACAACGAACCCCTCTGTGTGTGTGCCCCAGACGCCCGCGTTGAACTGCTCTGGTCGCGGTCCAACTCCGGGCAAGCCGGGCAACACCTCAAACAACCCGGATTCCGAAGTTGAAAAGCCGTCACCCATTGTCACAACAGGATAATGGAGTCAGGTCTCTTTGTCATCCAGTTCGTCATCACTGCCCCCCCTCCACAGTCATCCTGCGTCTGCGGCGCTTTTGCATTTGCGGCAGAACAGGGCGTCCAGGCTCCAGGGGCCGGGGCCTTGGGCGGAGATGAAGAGGAAGATGAAGCAGAGCAGGATGGCGGGCATGCCCTGGTTTTGGGTCGGCCAGGGGCTTTGCGGAGCGTGAAATTGCCAGTAGGCGACAGCCATCATGCCGGAGAGGATGAAGGCGACGGGGCGGGTGGCCAGGCCAAGCACGATGGCGATGCCGCCAAAGAATTCCAGCACGCCACCGATCCCTATTTGGGACATCAGGGGCGGTGGACCGGGATGGCCGGGCATTCCGCCAAACCAGCCAAACAGAATCACGCCGCCGGTTTGGATGAATAACAAGCCTGCCACGAGGCGGAGCAGGAAGTAAGTGAGTTGAGCGGTTCGGTTTGTATTCATTGCTTCTCTCCTTGATTTATTTTTCCGCTGCCGACGCTCTCACCTGGCGCAATTCGGCTTCCACCTGGGCGCGTTGTTTGGGGGCGCCGACCCAGACGCGCAGGCAGTTTTCGTAGGCTTGGATGGCTTCGGTGGGGCGGCCGACGCCGACGAGGAGTTTGGCCAGGAACCAGTAGGCGGTGGGGTCTTCGACGCGTTCGGCGATGACGCGCTTGAGACAGTCGATGGCTTTTTCGCGGTCGCCCTGGCGGGCGGCGAGTTGGGCGCGGACGAACCAGGCCTGGGCGGAATGCGGGACGCGCCAGAGCACGCCGTCGGCGTCCTCGATGGCGGCGTCCATGTCGCCCCTGGCACCTTCGATCTCAGCCCGCATCAAGCGGGCCTGGTAATAATAGGGATTGCGCGCCAACAGGGCATCGGCCAGTTCCAGCGCGCGGTCGTAGTGGCCGCGGTTGCGTTCGATGACGCCGAGGTTCATCCAGGCCTCGGACACGCGGGGATTGACGGCGAGTACGTCGGTGAACAAGCGTTCCGCCGCGTCGGTCTTGCCGCAGACCATGAGGAAATCCCCCATCGTGGCCAGGATCTGGCCGCGCGAATACAAATCGTTGCCCACCACCTGATCGGCCACGCGCCGGGCGTACTGTTCGGTCGCGTCAGGATCGTCCCAGACGGTCTGCGCCGGGGCGATGCCTGTCCGCGTGAAAATGCAGGCGGCGTGGTCGAACCAGGTCAACGTCCAATCCGCGCTCGATGCCAGGTGCTGGAGCAATACATTGTCGTCACCCGTACCGTATTGCACGAAGACGACCGAGACGGTGCGCTGGCCCATCCACGTTTCCCATTTGTCGGGATCGCGCAGCGCGGCGCGGTACTGGTCCATGAACGCGCGGCCATAGAGGTTGGCCCGGCCGTCGGTGAACACTTGCCAGGGCGGCACGCAACGCCAGATCAACGAACCGCCGGAAGGGAAGGTGTTGAACAAGCCCAGCGACGGCGGGAGCGCCATCAAGCGGTCCATGCCCTGCAAAGAAACCGCCTGCTCGTCCAGCCCCAAGCCGAACCGCGCGGTGCGGTTCTCGTATTTGGCCCAGCGTTCCGACACCACCACCCAGACCGCGAACCAGGCCAGGGCGCAGACCGCGACCGTCGCGCCGAAATTTGCCCAGGGCATCGGCCGGCGCGGTTCGAAAAACCTTTTCAGAAGGACCACCGCCGCGTCGGCCAGGATGGGCGCGGTGACGATCGCGTAGACGGCGGTGAACCGGTTGGCCCGCAGCGCCAGCGCGCTCATCCCGGCCAGCACCAGCGCGTGGGCCCAGGGGAACTTGCGCCAGTCGATGACTAGCCGCGCGACCAGCACGACGGGCGTCGCCCAGAACAACCACCAGAACACCCGCAACGCCCAGTCCGGCTCGGTCAGCATGACCTGGGTCGTCGGCTGCCATTCGCCGATGGCCCCGGCCGGGCCTGACGCGCTCGTTTCGGCCAGCGCGTGCCGGACGAGATCGATTCCGTAGGGATTGACCAGGCAGGCCGCGCCCATCAATGCCAGCACCAGCGCGATCAACCCGCAGCAGCGCCATTCACCATCCTGTAGCGGCGCTCTATGAGCGCCGGTCGTTGTTCCCGCAGAATTTCGGCGGTCATAGACCGCCGCTACAGTCAAACCGAGGCCGTATACGCCCGCCAGCGCGATGCCCAGGGGGAATGACGGATGACAATTCACCCAGACCGCTTCCAGCAACGGCAGGCACAGCAGCCATTTCGGGTGGCCGCGCCGGGCTGTTTCCAGCACGGCCATCGTCGCCGCGGCAAAGACCAGCAAGGCCAGGTCGGGCCGCATTTCCAGCCGTTCGCGCGCGGCGACAAACGCGAGGATGACCGCCGTCGCCGCCGCCAGAGCGCCCGCGCCGTTGCGCCGGACCGTTTCAAAAAGCAAGAGGCCGGTCAGCCCGGCCAGCGCGGCCTTGGCGAGGACCAGGGCCTTGAACCCGCCCGCCGCGAACACAACCTGCATCGCCGCCTGGAACAGCCATTCCCAGTCCAGCCACGGTTTGCCCGCGACAGTCGACGAATAAAAATCCGCGCGCGGGATGGCGTGGTGCGCCATGATCCATTCCCCGGTCTTCAGATGCCAGAGCGCGTCGGCTTCGTGGATTTTTTCACAGGCGACCAGAAAGGGAAATGCCAGCGCGAGGGCGACGGCGAGCAGGGCGAGGCGATTGCCGAGTCGGGTTTGCATGCGGCGCGGATTGTGGCGGACGCGGATGGCAAACTCAAGCGCCTAAGCGCCTGTTTGTGGTTTGCGATCGCGAGCCTGCTCGCGGCCCACGTTTTCAGCACTGCCCCAACAGCACCGCGAGCAGGCTCGCGGCTACAACGACCTTCCTTTTGTCACCCCGAGCTTGTCGAGGGGTCTCTGTCGTCGTGCGTGGAGAACTACAGAGATGCCTCGACAAGCTCGGCATGACAGAATTGTTATGTGGGGGGTTGTTTTGTATTGAGGCTGGAAAAAACCGCCGGCATCCGCGACAATGCCGGTCATGCCTCCTGCGCGCTCCAAGCTCCTGGCGTATGCGCGACTGCTGCGCTTGCCCAATGTGTTTACCGCCGTGGCCGATCCGCTGGCGGGCTGGTTCGTCATCGGCGGCGGGGGCGATCCGCAGTGGCAACTGCCGTTGTTGATGGGCGCGTCGGCCTGCCTGTACACGTCGGGCATCGTGTTCAACGACTGTTTCGATTACCACCTCGACCTGATCGAGCGACCCGAGCGTCCGCTGCCCAGCGGCGAGATCAGCCGGGGCACGGCCTGGGTGCTGGGCGCGGTGTTGATGGCGGCGGGGCTGGTCCTGGCGGCGCCGGTGGGGAAAGTGGCGTTCAGCGTTGCCGCGTTTCTGGCCGGGATGATTTTCTTCTACAACTCATGGGCGCGGAACATTCCCGGTCTGCGACCGCTGGCGCTGGGGACCTGCCGGTTCACCAATTTTTTATTGGGGATGCGTTGTTCGCCGCCGCATCTGTGGTGGTTCCCCGCGGTGATCGGCGCGTACGCCGCCGGCGTGACGTTCCTCTCGCAGCATGAAGCGGGCAATCCGCAACGGCAGGCGACAATCAAATGGCTGGTGCTGGGGATCATCGTGGTCGATGCCCTGCTCGTCGCGGTTTCACCGATGGGCGACTGGATCGGGGCCTGTCTGGTGCTGTCGTTGCTGGTCCCCGCTCTCGCGCTGGGCAAACGCTTCGCCATGACCTGAGCGCCATGAGCAAACACGTCGTCGTCCTCAACGTCGTCGGCTTGTCCCCGCGCCATTTCGAGCGGCCTCAGTTGATTCCCCATCTCGCCGCGCTGGCCCGGCGCGGATCGATGCGTCCGTTGCGCCCGAGTTTCCCCGCCGTGACCTGTTCCGTGCAGGCCACGCTGCTGACCGGCAAACCGCCCGCGCAACACGGCATCATCGCCAACGGTTTTTACGATCGCGACACGCGCGAAGTGAAATTCTGGGAACAACCCGCCGCGCTGGTCCAGCAGCCGCGGTTGTGGGACCTGCTCAAAGCGGTGCGGCCGGACCTGAAGACGGCGGTGTTGTTCTGGCAGAACTCGATGTTCATCAACGCCGACATCGTTGTCACTCCGCGCCCGCTGCATCTGGACAGCGGCCTGGTGCAATGGTGTTACTCCAAGCCGGCGGGTTATTATGAAACTTTGAAATCTGAGATCGGAGATTTCAAATTGCCGACCTACTGGGGCCCCGTCGCTTCGCTGGCGTCGAGCCGGTGGATCGCGGACGCGGCCTTATACACGTGGCGCAAACACAGCCCGGAGCTGTTGCTGGTGTATTTGCCGCACCTGGATTATGCGTCGCAGAAGTTCGGCCCCGAATCGCCACAAACACAGCAGGCGTTGCGCGAGATCGATGGTATCGTCGGAGAGTTGCTGAAGGAATTCTCGGGAAATACCGCCGTGATCGTTTGCTCGGAATATTCGCTGACGCCAGTCAATGGCGCGATTTGTCCGAACCGTTTGTTGCGCGAGGCGGGCCTGTTGCGCGTGCGCGAGATCGGCGGGAGCGAGCACCTGGATTTTGAATTGAGCGATGCGTTTGCGATGGTCGACCACCAGGTCGCGCACATTTTCTGCCAACCACAAGCCGCCGCCGCCGCGAAAACGGCCCTGAAGAAGGTCCCCGGCATCGAGTTCACGCGCATCGACCACGCGCGCTCCGGCGAACTGGTGGCCGTCGCCCCGCCCGGCAAATGGTTCGCCTATTATTGGTGGACCGATTGGGCGAAGGCCCCCGGGTTCGCCCACACGGTGGACATCCATCGCAAACCCGGCTACGACCCGTGCGAATTGTGGTTCGACTGGTCCCGCATGGCGCGCACGTTCAAGCTCGCCACGGCAACCAATCCCGATCTGGTCAAAGGTTCCCACGGCCGGCTCCCGCAGGGCGACGAAGGCTGGGCGACGTTGCTGGTGGATGAACGCGCGGCGGCGGGGATGAACAAGCCCGGTGAAATCGCCGATGCCACCGACTTGGCCCCGCTTGTCTGCCGGCTGTTGCTGGGTTGAACGGTGTTGAATCGCTACGGGCCGGGGGCCGGCGCGTTGACGGCGGGGAGCTGCTGGCGCTGGGCCTGGACGAGGCGGGCGAGGATGTCCTTGAGCGTGTCGTTGTCGGGGGCGATGATCAGGGCGGCGCGGATTTCCTCGATGGCGCCGTCGAGGCGGCCGAGTTTTTCCAGTTGCGCGGCGCAATTGTAGTAGGCGGACAGATTGTTCGGGTCGAGTTCGATCGCGCGGCGATATTTTTCGACGGCCTGCGCGGGTTTGCCTTCGGTGGCCAGGACCACGGCCCAATTATAGAGGACGGCGGCGTTAGTGGGAGCGATCCCGGCGGCAACGGCCAGTTCGCGTTCGGCGTCCTGGTGGCGGCCCGCACTGGTCAGGGCGGAAGCGAGGTTCATGTGGGCCAGTTCGTTGCTGGGCTGGAGGGTGACAGCGGTCTGCAGCGGCTCAATCGCCTCGTCGAACTTCTTCAGGTTGATCAGGGAATTGCCCCAGTTGAGATAGATCATGGGGTTTTGCGGATCAACGGCCTTGGCATGCTCCAGTTGGGCGATGGCGTCGTCGTAGCGGCCCAGCCGGTCGAGGCAGTAGGCCATGTTGATCAACGTCGTCGAATTGTCGGGATCGTACACCGCCGACCGCTGGAATTGGTCCAGCGCCTCCTGGAATTTGTCGTCATTGACCCGGTTGATGCCGCGGGCCCGGTACAACGCGGCGCGGGCGGGGTCGCGTTGATGGACCGTCTGCGAGTCGTTCAGCAGGCCGGAGTCACCGCGTGACGGCAGCGGCGAAAGGTCGGCCCGGGCCGGCCCGAGCGGCCCCAGCGCCAACGTGACGGCCAGGACCGCCCACGCGACGGGTGAAAGAAAGCTTCGCGTCCTTCTCATTTCCACTCGCAAATCTAGCAGACCCGGGCTATTTATCGAGCTTATTGCCGTGCCGGCAAAGCGAGTGGACCGGCGCGGCGGCGTCAGGCACGATGAATTTAAGTTTTGGCTACAACACGAATGGCTTTGCGCACCACAAGCTTGAGGAAGCGCTGGCGATCATCGCCGACTGCGGTTATCGCGGCGTCGCGCTGACGCTGGACAATCATCATTGCAATCCATTCACCGCCGAGCCCGCCGACGTGCTCCGGCTGCGCCAGTTGCTGGAGAAACTCAAGCTGCGCGTCGTCATCGAGACGGGCGCGCGCTATTTGCTCAACCCGCAACGCAAACATTATCCCACCCTCGTCAGCATCGAAGGCCGGCAGATCCGGCTGGAATTTCTGCGGCGCGCCGTGGACATCGCCCACGAACTCAACGCCGAGTGCGTCAGCTTCTGGTCGGGCGAGACCGAGCCGGACGTTCCCGAGCACCAGGCCTGGGACTGGCTGGTGACCGGCTGCCTGCAATTGGCCGAGCACGCGAAACGGCGCGGCGTGCAACTGGCGTTCGAGCCCGAGCCGGGAATGCTGGTCGACGACATGGCCAAGTTCGAGGTGCTCAAAAAACATCTCACCTCCGCGCGGTTCGGCCTGACCCTGGACGTCGGCCACGCGTTTTGCACCGAGAACGCCCCCTTCCGCCAGGTCTACGGAAAATTCGCCAACCTGGTCCGCAACGTCCACATCGAGGACGTGCGCGGACGCAAGCACGAGCACCTGATGTTCGGCGAGGGTGAACTGGATTTCGTCGCGATCCTGCGCGTGCTCTCGGACAACAAATACAACGGCCTGATCAACGTCGAACTGTCCCGGGACAGCCATCGCGCGCCCGAAGTGGCCCGCCGTTCCATCGAATTTCTCAACGCGATATGCCAGAAAATTTCCCAGCCCGCCGCGCCCCCGGCTACGCTCTGAACGTTTTCCCGTACGACTCGCCGGCCGAACTGTGGGCCTGCCTCGAAGGCGAGGTGGCGCAACTGAAAGAAGCGGCTTTCGCCGGCGAAGTCTTCCCGGTCGAACTGCGTTTCTCCGAGAGGCTGGTCCGGGAACTCCAAAACGACTGCGACCAGGTCGCCCGGCTCAAGTACCACCTCGACACGCGCGACCTGGCGCTGGTCACCGTCAACGGCTTCGTCATGCCCTCCTTCCACGGCCGGCGGGTGAAGGAGCGCGTCTACCTGCCCGCCTGGCACGAATCCGACCAGCGCATGCGCTTCACCAACGCCTGCGTCGATCTGCTGGCGCAACTCGCGCCGCCGGACGCGCCGTTCGTGTCGGTCAGCGTCCCGTTCGGCGCGCTCAAGCCCGTGCCGATGGAAGCGATCGCGCCCAACATCCTGCGCTGCGCCCGGCACGCGGCGGAAGTCCACCAGCGCACCGGCGTGCGTTGCGTGGTGGCGCTGGAACCGGAGCCCGGCCTCTGCGTGGAAACCACGGCGGAGACGGTCGACTTTTTCGAGCGGTTCGTCCCGGCGGAACTGCGCCGGTACCTCGCGGTCAACTTCGATTTGTCCCATCAACTCGTCGAGTTTGAAGACCTCGCCGCCTCGTGGCAACTGCTGGAACACCACGGCGTGCCGGTGGCCAAGGTCCACGTTTCCAACGCGGCGGAGTTGACGGAGCTGAAACCGTTCTATCAGGACTCGATTTACCTGCACCAGGTCTGCGGCGCGGACGCGCGCGGGGAGCGTGTGTTTTTCTCGCTGGACTGGCCGGCGGACGCGCCGCCGGCGGGCATCGCGCGGTTTCGGGTGCATTATCACCTGCCCGTTTGCCCGCAACCGGAGTCGCCGGTGGGCACGACGCTGGCCGAGGTGGAAAGCTTCCTCACCCGGACGCCCGTGGACCCTGCCGTGCCGTTGATCATTGAAACCTACACCTGGCCCGAGCAATTGCGCGGCCGCGAACAGCTTGTGGGAAACATTTGCCGGGAACTGAATTGGGTGCGCGGGATAATTTCCTTGTCTGCTCCGTGAGATTGCGTATATTCTTTTGAACATATCTGGAGGCGATTCATGAAGATTCCTCAATTCCTGGTCGTAGCGTTTGCCGTCGCCGTACTCGGCGTTGTCTCTTCCACACAAGCCGCGCTCGTCGAATCAGTCGACTCCGCGCGGGCCACGGCGGCCATCCAAAAGATCGACGGATTTCTCGGTGAGAAGGCAGTGGCCAAGCAGATGACGGCCATGGGCATGACCCGTGACCAAGTCGACGCGCGGCTCTCGCAGTTGAGCCAGCCGCAGTTGGAACAATTGGCCGCCCAGGTGGATTTGATCCAGGCCGGCGGCACGATGCAACACGGCAATCCCAATCCGCTCGGCCCGCTGGGCTGCATGTTCCATCAACTCCACATGTTCCTGACCGACATGTATCATTTGGTCTTCTGCTGGGGACGCCCGAGATAGGTTGAACAACCTCTGGCATCGGCCTGCTCCGGACGTTCCCGGGCAGGCCGTTTTGCTCTGCTGACCCGTCGCATGTTCCTTCCCGCCCAACTCATCCAACAAAAACGCGACGGCCGCGCGTTGACCGGGGAGGAGATCCGTTTCTTCATCCACGGGTTCACGCGGGGCGACCTGCCCGATTACCAAATGGCCGCGCTGGCCATGGCCATCTGCTTCCAGGGAATGACCTTCGACGAAACGCTGGCGTTGACCCGCGCGATGGTCGACAGCGGCCGCACCGTCGAATGGAAACGCCGGCCGGGCGCTTTTTACGCGGACAAACACAGCACCGGCGGCCTCGCCGACAGCGTCTCGCTGGTGCTCGCGCCGCTGGTCGCCTGTTGCGGCGTGAGCGTGCCGATGATTTCCGGGCGCGGCCTCGGGCCCACGGGAGGGACGCTGGACAAACTGGAAAGCATCGCCGGATTCCGCACCGACCTGACCCTGGCGGAATTGGTCCGGGTCACCGGCGAAGTCGGCTGCGCCATCACCGGGCAGACCGCCGAAATCGCCCCGGCGGACAGGAAGCTGTACGCCTTGCGCGACGTGACCGCCACGGTTTCCTGCCTGCCCCTGATCGTGGCCAGCATCATGAGCAAGAAACTGGCGGAAAACGTCGACGGCCTGGTGCTCGACGTGAAATGGGGCAGCGGCGCGTTCATGCGCACCCGGGAAGCTTCGCTGGAACTGGCCCGCGCCATGGTCGAAGTCGGGAAACGCTGCGGCAAGACCGTGTGCGCCTTGCAAACGGACATGAACCAACCGCTGGGCCGGTGCATCGGCAACGCGCTGGAAGTGCGCGAGTGCCTCGGGATTCTCAGCGGCCAAACGGAGTCGGCCGACCTGATCGAGGTCACGCTCGCGCTGGCGGCGGAGATGTTATTGATGGCGCGCGCAGTGAAAAGTGTTGCAGAGGCGAAGGAAATCTTGCAAAAGAAGCTGGCGAACGGCGAGGCCCTGAAGAAATTTGCCGAAATGATCGCGGCACAGGGCGGCGATGCGCGCGTGTGCGAGGACCCGCAACGCCTGCCTGCGGCCAAATACACGAAAGCCGTCGCGGCGCCGGCATCCGGTTTCGTCGAATCGATCGCCTGCGACCGGATCGGCTACGCGGTGATCGCGCTGGGCGGCGGCCGAACGGTGGCGGCCGACCCGATCGATGCGGCCGTTGGATTTGAACAACCGAAGAGGATTGGCGAACCAGTCGAAGCGGGCGAACCGTTGATGGTGATGCACTACAACGACGAAGCGCGCGCCGACGCCGCCGAGCGGATGGCGCAACAGGCCTACACCATCGCGGGCGCGCCCGGCCCGGCCCGGGGACCGTTGATTGTGCGGAAGATAGAATAAGGACACTACGAAATGACAACGAACGTCAAGGAAACGAAGGATTTTCTGGAAGCGAAACTGGCCGGCTTCAAGCCCGAGGTGGCCCTGGTGGTCGGCTCGGGCCTGGGCGACATCGCACAGAGCATCGTCACTCCGGTCGTCATTTCCTATACCGACATCCCGCATTTCCCCAAGCCAACGGTCGCGGGACACGCGGGACAGATGATTTTCGGCACGCTGGCGGGCAAAAAACTCATGGTGCTCAGCGGCCGGTTCCACTACTACGAAGGCCGCACGATGGCCGAGATCATTTACCCGATCCACGTCGTCGACGCGCTCGGGGTGAAAGTGCTGATCGTCACCAACGCCGCCGGCGGCATCAACCCGCAGTACAATCCCGGCGACCTGATGGTCATCGAAGACCACATCAATCACATGGCGGCCAACCCGCTGCACGGCTGGTCGGAAAACGGCGGCGTCAAATTCGTCGACATGTCCCAGGCCTACTCGGGCCGGTTGCGGGAAAAACTCGACACGGCGGCGGAAAAAATCCAGCTCCCGGTCCGGCGCGGCGTCTACCTGGCCACGCCGGGGCCGAACTACGAGACCCCCGCCGAGGTCAAAGCGTTCGCCTGGATCGGCGCCGACGCCGTCGGCATGAGCACGGTGCCCGAAGTGATCATCGCCCGCTACCACAACATCGAAGTCGCCGGCATTTCCTGCATCACCAACCTCGCCGCCGGCATCAGCAACAAGAAGCTCACGCACGAGGAAGTGCTGGAAGTCGGCAAAGCCGCGCAGGGCAAACTCTCCAAGCTGATCACGGAATTCGTGGCGATGCTGTGACGCCCACCGTCCAACGCTTCAGAAAACTCATCGCCGCCGCCCGCGCGGCCCAACGCGCCGCCTACGCCCCCTACTCGAAATTCCCCGTCGGCGCCGCCCTGCTGACCAGCGGCGGAAAAGTGTTCACCGGCGTCAACGTCGAGAACGCCAGCTACGGCCTGAGCATCTGCGCCGAACGCGTCGCCGTCGGCAAAGCCGTCAGCGAAGGCCACCGGAAATTCCAGGCCATCGCCGTCGTCGCCCCCAGCGCGAGCCTCAGCCCCTGCGGCGCCTGCCGCCAGGTCCTGGCCGAATTCGGCGAATGCGTCATCATCAGCGCCGACTCCCGCAATACGAAGCGTGTCCACCTCCACCTCCTCTCCGAACTGCTCCCCCACGCGTTTAAGTTATAAGGCCTAGGGCTTCAGGAGAAATTGTTGGATCAGGGCCCAGGCGGCGGCCTCAGTGGCTTTTTCGGCGCGGTCGCCGCCGAGGTTGGTGCAGACTACCACGGCAAAATCCTTCTCGGGCGCGAGCCAGATGACGGTGTAGTTCGTGACGTTCGAGCCGTTATGGTAGAGGACCGGACCGCCGCCCCAGGAACGGCGCATCACAACCCAGCCGCAGGTGTAATTGTCCTTGCCGAAGGGTGCATGCAGTTTCTTAAATGTCTCGGGTTTAAGCAGCGTGCCTTCGCCGCGCGCGCCGCGCACCTGGAACACCGCATACCTGGCCAGATCGCCGATACTGCAATGCACCGCACCGGCGGGACCGATGGCAGCCGGATTGTCCGCTTTCGGGCCGGGTGGAATCGGTTGAAGTTCTCCGTCTGCGCCGAGAATATGTCCCCACGGCTGGTCCACCCGGCCGGGGCTTGCCGGCGGGCCAAAACCTGCGGAGTCCATCCGAAGAGGTTTGAAGAGGCGTTCGCGCATCAAGTCTTCCCAGGCTTGCCCGAGCTTTATTTCCATCGCGTGCCCGACCAGCGCGTAACCGGCGTTGGAGTAAATGTATTTTGTGCCCGGCGGCGCCGCGGGTTTCTGCTTCGTCAGCAATTCACGCGTCAAGTACTCGCGCTGTTCGACCGGCGGCAGGCCGATGCGCTCCCACAAACGGCCCCACAAACCATTTTCTTTCAACTCATTTGGGGCGCCGCCGTGATGGGTGAGAAGTTCTTCGAGCGTCACACCCCGCCATTCGGGTTGCATCTGCGGCGCGAGGTCCGGGAACATGTCCGCCAGCGTCGTGTCCCAGCGCCATTGCCCCTGCTCGACAAGCATGGCGGCCAGCACCGCGGTCATCGACTTCGTGCAGGAGGCGATGTGCCATTTATCGTCCGCCGTGACGCGTTCCGGCGAGCCGTCTTTGCGGAAGCCGGCCGCGCCTATGCCGACGATCTCGCCGTGGAGCACAACGGCCGCCGCAAGCGCGGGGACATTGTTCGTGGCGCGAATTTGTTCTAATAGGGCGTCCAGTGACATGGGTTGCGTTTGCCCGGCGTTCAGGGCGCTCGTGAAAACGATCGTTGCCAAGGTGCCGGCAATCAACAATTTCATAAATGGCGACCCGGAACTTCTTCACTCCGGCCAAGCCGGATCAAGGAAAAGTTAGCACGCCGGGAGGTTGTTTGAAAAGCCCTTCGCTCCGGGTGCGCGGGCGCGACAGGGACGAGAACCGGCAAGTGAACGGAATGTTGTCCAATCTGGACTGTTGCGGGATTGCGAAAACGTGCTATCTTGCCGGAATGATATATGCAGTTGGCATACGCCAGGAGGTAGCCGGGGCCGCTCGGGCGGGGCGAGGACCGCGCTTAACAAGCGCGGCTACAGGCCTTCGTGTCTTCGTGGTGAGATTCCGATGCCCGGAAGCCAGTTCCGCCCTGGTCAAACCTAGCCCGCCTACGCAGGGCCTATGGCGGACACGTCAAACCCAGTCAAACCTAGTCAAACCTAGTCCAACCTTAAATTTTCCGGGGGCTGGACGGACAAAACCGGGGGTAACTCGCGCGGCTACAGGGCCTTGTGATCCTTATATCTCTGTGGTGAGAGGGCGGCGCGGCTCGCCGGGAGGCTCGCCCTCCAGACGACTTCGTGCCCTTCGTGCCTTCGTGGTGAGAATCCGATGCCCGGAAGCCAAACCTGGTCAAACCCAGTCAAGCCTAGTCGCACCTAGTCCAACCTTCAATTTTCAGACGGGAACCCCGTTCACCCGTGAAATCTGTGTAATCCGTGGATTTCCCAATTCGGCCCAACCCCCCTTCGCCAAGACTACGGCGGACGAATACGGCCTAATACGGCCTAATACGGCCTTAAATAGTTTTACTGGACATGGATCAGCCTCAATTCAACGCTTCACAGGAGCGCCGCCCCGGCGTAAGCTTTCGGGAAATGACGGCGAAGGAATTCCAGAAGCTGGTGACGGAGGACAGGAGCGATTTTCTTGATCGCTTCCTGGCGCTGTTGCGCGACAATCAGATCGACTACTGCGTCATCGGCGGGCTGGCGGTGAATGCTTACGCGGAGCCGGTCGTGACGCTGGATTGCGATGTTGTCGTCGTTTCGGCGCGGCTGGCCGAACTGGAAAAGGCCGTCGGCAACATCTGTCGGGTGGAGCGATTCGAGCACAGCCTGAACCTGACCGATCCAAATTCGAAGGTGCGGATCCAGATTCAGACGGACGAGCATCTGCAACAGATTATTTCACGGCGGCGCAAGGCACTGGTGTTGGAGCGGGAGATGTTTGTGGCCAGCCCTGAAGACCTCCTGGCAGCCAAGATCGCCGCCTATCGCGAACCGACGCGCCGCCGGACCAAGCGCGAAAAAGACCGGTTGGACATCCTGCGATTGGTGGAAACCCAGCCGCAGCTGAAGCAACTGGTACCGCCGGACCTGCAACGGGAGTTTGATTTATGAGCACTGACCTGAAATCACTGAAACATCGTTCCAAAGTCGTCACTGAAGGCGTGGGCCGGGCGGCGGCGCGGTCCTACCTGCGGTCCGTCGGCCTGTCCGACGAGGATTTGCACAATAAACCGTTGATCTGCGTGGCCAATACCTGGATTGAGGCCATGCCATGCAACGCGCATTTGCGCCGGCTTTCAGAAAAGGTCAAGGAAGGCGTGCGCGCGGCGGGCGGCGTGGCGCTGGAGTGCAACACCATCGCGATTTCCGACGGGATCAGCATGGGCACGGAAGGGATGCGCTGTTCGCTGGTCAGCCGCGAGATCGTGGCTGATTCCATCGAACTGGTGGTGCGCGGCTATTTGTTCGACGGCCTGGTGGCGATTTCCGGGTGCGATAAGACGATTCCCGGCACGGTCATGGCGCTGGCGCGGCTGGACGTGCCCGGCTTGATGATGTACGGCGGCTCGATTGCGCCGGGCCATTATCACGGCAAGGACGTGACGATCCAGGACGTGTTTGAGGGCGTCGGCGCCTGCGCGGCGGGCAAGATTTCCGCCAATGATTTGCGCGATTTGGAAATCGCGGCCTGTCCGGGCATGGGCGCCTGCGGCGGCCAGTTCACGGCCAACACGATGGCCATGGCCACGGAGATGCTCGGCATTTCGATGATGGGCAGCAACAGCGTGCCCGCCGAGGACCCGAAGAAGGACGAAGTCTGCTTCAACGTCGGCAAACAAATCATCGAACTGCTCAAACGCGACCTGCGTCCGCGCCGGATCATCACACGGGCGGCGCTGGAGAACGCGATTACCGCCGTCGCGATGTCGGGCGGCTCGACCAATGCCGTACTGCATTTGCTGGCCATCGCGCGCGAGGCGGGCGTGCCCCTGGCCATCGACGATTTCAATCCGATCAGCGACCGCACGCCGTTGCTGGCCGACCTGAAACCGGCCGGCAAATTCGTCGCCACCGATTTGTATCACGCGGGCGGCACGGGCCTGATCGCCAAACGCCTGCTCGAAGCCGGACTCTTGAAGCCCGACAAGATCACGGTGACCGGCCGCTCCATCGGCGAAGAAGCCCGCGCGGCCGTGGAGACAAAAGGGCAGCCGGTGGTCCGCGCCCTGTCCGACCCGATCAAACCGACCGGCGGCCTGGTGATCGTCAAAGGCAATCTCGCGACGGAAGGCGCGGTGTTGAAACTGGTCGGCCACAAGCGCACCTCGCATCGCGGGCCGGCGCGCGTGTTCGATTGCGAGGACGACGCGTTTGCGGCGGTGCAGGAGCGCAAGATCAAGGCGGGCGACGTGGTGGTGATCCGCTACGAAGGGCCGCATGGCGGGCCGGGGATGCGCGAGATGCTGGCGGTGACGGCCGCCATCGTTGGCCAGGGCATCAGCGACCAGGTGGCGTTGATCACCGACGGCCGTTTCTCGGGGGCGACGTATGGGTTTACCGTCGGCCACATCGCGCCCGAAGCGTCCAAGGGCGGCCCGATCGCCATCGTGCGCGAAGGGGACATCATCTCCATTGATGTGGCGAAACGGCGGCTGGACGTTGAATTGTCCGAGGCCGAAATCAAACAACGGTTGACCCAATGGCGGGCGCCCGCACCGCGCTACAAGACGGGCGCGCTGGCCAAATACGCGAAATTGGTCTCTTCCGCGGCCGAAGGCGCGGTCACGGGCTAGGAAATCAGTGCAAACCGGCACTTGTCACATGACCGTAACAGAGCCGTCGCGGGGGCGTGACGCCGGTAGCAGAGGCTGTTGGCATGAGCGATTCCATACTGATCGTGGATGACGAGCAGGACGTTGTTGATCTGCTCGCCTACAACCTGCAGAAGGCGGGTTACAAGACGATCACGGCGCGCGATGGCCGGGTGGCCTTGCAGAAGGCGCGTGATGAATTTCCGGCGCTGGTCATCCTGGACCTGATGCTGCCGCAAATGGACGGCACGGAGGTGTGCAAGCAGTTGAAGGCCGACTCCAAGACCGCCGGCATCCCGATCCTGATGCTCACGGCCAAGGGCGAAGAGGTGGACCGCGTCGTCGGGCTCGAACTGGGCGCGGACGATTACGTCACCAAACCGTTCAGCCCGCGGGAAATCGCCCTGCGCATCAAGAAGATCCTCGGACGTTCACGCAACACCACCGTCCCCAGCGAAGTCATCCGGTTCGGCGAGTTGGTGGTGGACACGGCGAAACATGAGGCGAGTTTGAAGGGCAAGCCGATTGAACTGACGGCGACCGAGTTCAAGCTGCTGGCGATGTTGATGGAACGCCGCGGCCGCGTGCAGACGCGGGACCGGTTGTTGACGGACGTCTGGGGATACGAGGGCGACGTGGACACGCGCACGGTGGACACGCACGTGCGGCGGTTGCGGGAGAAACTCGGCAAGGCCTCCGATTACATCGAGACCGTGCGCGGGGTCGGCTATCGGTTCTCCGACACCGTCTGATCCCGCGGTTGCCCGCTATCTCTTGACCCACATCAGCAGCACGTACATCCCGGCCGCCACGATGCCGGCGCACGGGATGGTGAGGACCCACGCCCAGACAACCTGGCGCGCCACACCCCAGCGGACCGCCGACAGACGGCGCACGGAACCGACCCCGATGATGGCGCCGGTAATGGTGTGGGTCGTGCTCACCGGAATGCCGAGTTTGGCGGACGTGAACAACGAAGTGGCCGCCGCCAGCTCCGCGCAAGCGCCGTCGTAGGGGCGCAGTTTGGTGATCTTCATGCCCATCGTTTTCACGATGCGCCAGCCGCCCGCCATCGTCCCGAGACCCATCGCCAAATGGCAGATCAAGACAATCCAGAAAGGGAACACGACTTTGCCGGCGGCAAACGCCGCCTGCTGCGTTTTCCAGATGCTGGCGTAAAGCAACGCGGCGATGATGCCCATGGTCTTCTGCGCGTCGTTGGTGCCGTGGCCCAGGCTGTAGGCCGCCGCCGACCCCAATTGGGCGACCCGGAACCAGCGGTCGATCTTGAGAGGGGAAACCTTGCGGAACACCCACATCACGATGAACACAAACAACAACCCCAGCACCAGGCCAAGCATGGGGGCCAGGACGATCCATTCCACGGTGGCCAGCACCTTGGCGGTGTAGAGCACGCCCTGCGTTTTCCCGGCATGGACGATGGCCGCACCGCCGAACCCGCCCAGCAACGCGTGGGAGGAACTGGACGGCAGGCCGCTGTACCAGGTAATCAGGTTCCAGATGATCGCCCCGAGCAGCCCGGCGAAAATCACCTCGGTGGTCACGTAGTCCGCGTGGACCCACGTGGCAACGGCGTTGGCAACGTGGATCCCGAAAAACCAGGCGGCGGCGAAGTTCCACCAGGCCGCCCAGCATACAGCCTGAAACGGCCGCAACACGCGCGTGCTCACGACGGTGGCAATGGAATTGGCCGCATCGTGGAAGCCGTTGCTGAAATCGAAGGCCAGCGCGGTGAGGATCACCAGCAGCACGTAGGGATGCCGGCCAATGTCCGCCAGGTCGCTGAAGAAGGCTGTCATGCGGGTCCCCGGGGCGCGCGACGGCTAGCTCATCTTGACGATCACGCCCTGCAGCACGTTGGCCACGTCTTCGAGTTGGTCGGTGATGCTTTCCATCGTCTCGTAGATGTCCTTCCACTTGATGACCGTGATGGCGTCCTTTTCCGTGGCGAACAGCTCGGTCAGCGCGTTGTGCAGGATGTCGTCCGCCGCGTTCTCGACTTCATGGATGGCGATGCAATCGCGCATGACCTGTTCGTAGTTCTTCGTCGAGCGCAGTCCGCGCAGGGCATCGGCGAGTTTCTCGCAACCGCGGACGGCCTGTTTGGCCAGGTTGACGGCGTGTTTGGTCGGTCCTTTGATCCCAAAGAAGGCCATGCTGTTGGCGGCGGCATTGGTCAGGTCCACCACGTCGTCGATGGCCAGGATCATCACATGAATGTCCTCGCGGTCCAGGGGGGTGATGAACGATTTATTCAACTGCTCCATCGTGGCGTGCGCCACGTCGTCGCAGGCGTGCTCGACGGCCTTGAGTTCGCGCGCGATGGGATCGGCTTCGGCGTAATTCTCCGTGAGCTTGAGCAGTAATTTGGCCGCCTCCACCGCGTGCAGCCCGGCCTTTTCAAAGGAAGTAAAGAAATCGTATTCCTGTGGAATCAATCGCTTGAGCATCGGAGCCTCCTCGCGGGTTCTTGTGTAACGGATTTGTTACGGGATGGCAACAACTTGCTGTCCGCCTTTTTTCGCTCGATTCGATTGCATCCGCGCGGGCTGTCCGCTATCGTCGGCGCGAGGTGAAACTGACCCTCCAATGGAAGTGGTTCCTGGGGCTGGCGGCCCTCCTGAGCACCCTGCTGCTGCTGGTGATCGTCTGCATCGACGTCTCGCTGCCGCCGTACCTGGTCGGAAAAATCCAGCAGGACCTCGAACGCGAGGCCAAGCTGGCCCGCCAGGTGTTCGCCGCCAAACTTTCCGCCCCTTCCCCCAGGATTGAAGAAATCAATCAATTGGCCCACCAACTGGGCAGCCAGACGGGACTGCGGATCACGATCATTACCGTCGACGGCACCGTCATTGGCGAATCCGACGTGGCGCCCGGCGATCTCAATGAGATTGAGAACCACCTGCATCGGCCCGAGTTGCAGGAGGCGCTGGAACACGGCGTCGGCAGCGCGCGCCGCTTGAGCCACACCATCGGTGTCGACTTGCTGTACGTGGCCGTGCCGGTGTATTCCACGGCGCTGTCCCCGCAATTGCTGGGCTTTGTGCGCGTGGCGCTGCCGCTGCACGAGATTGGGCGGACCACCGGCCGGGTGCGCCACACGGTGGCCATTGTCGGCATCATCGTCGGCTTGATCGATATTCCCTTCCTGTTCTATCTGGCGCGGCGCTACAGCGAACCGATTGACGCGATGCGGCAAATGGCCACGCGGGTCGCCAACGGCGATTTCCTGGCGCGGGCGCCTGAAAACATGGGCGGCGAACTCGGGGAACTCGGCCATGCCCTCAATCAAATGAGCGACCAGTTGGAAACGCGGTTGCGCGAGCTGACCGCTGAAAAGGCGGAGCTCAACGCCACGTTGTCGAACATGATCGAAGGCGTCTTGGTGGTGGACACCGGCGGCCGGATCCGCCTGGCCAACATCACGGTGCGGCGGCAATTCAACCTGCCCGAGACCGTCGTCGGCCGGACCGTCATGGAAGCGTTTCGCAATCAATCGTTGCAGGAGATCATCACCCAGGCCCTGGCCAACGACCAGGTCAACGCCCGCGAACTGTCATTTTACGGCGAAGAGGAACGGGTGTTCGACGTCAACGGCGCCTGCCTGCGCGGCCGGGAGGACGTGCGCACGGGCGTGGTGGTGGTGTTTCACGACATCACCCGGATCAAACAACTGGAAAATGTCCGCAAGGAGTTTGTCGCCAACGTCAGCCATGAATTGCGCACGCCGCTGTCGATCATCAAAGGCTACGTCGAGACGTTGCTGGACGAGCAGCCGCCCGACGAAGAGACGGCCCGGCAGTTCTTGCAGACAATCGAGAAGCATTCGTTGCGACTGGAGGCGTTGATCGACGATCTGTTGAGCATCTCCGAACTGGAGTCGCAACAGGCCCGGCTGGAACTCAAGCCCGTCTCACTGCCCGCCACAGTGGAGGCGGTCGTCGAGGAATTGAAGCAGCGCGCCCAGGAACGGTCGATGACCGTCGCCCTGGAATTGCCCGGAACGATTCCCGCCGTGCGGGCGGATGCGCAACGGTTGCACCAGGTGCTGTTCAATCTCCTGGACAACGCGATCAAATACACCCAGACCGGCGGCCGCGTCACTGTCACCGCAAAGGAAGCCAACGGCGAAGTCGAGGTCTGTGTCCGGGACAATGGAACGGGCATCGCCCCCGAGCATCTGCCGCGCATTTTCGAGAGGTTCTACCGGGCCGACAAGGGTCGCAGCCGGGAAATGGGCGGCACGGGGCTGGGATTGTCGATCGTCAAACACATCGTCCTGGCCCATGGCGGCCGGGTCTGGGCGGAGAGCCAGTTGGAAAAGGGCAGCGCCTTCTATTTCACCGTCCCAACAGTTTGAAGTGAAGGTGGTTACAGATTCGTAGTCCTGCCCGGAGGATTCACCGAGCTGTAACGTTGTTGTTGCGGAACCGTCGCATGTCTGGTCTAGTGTCCAAGTAGTATGGAATATCGTACCGTTTGGATTTCCGACCTGCACTTGGGCACGCACGGCTGCAACGCGGCTGGGGTGTTGGATTTTCTGCGCCAAACCGAGTGCAAAACCCTCTATTTGGTCGGGGACATCATCGATATCTGGCGTCTGAAGAAGGACCACTACTGGCCGCAAGCCC
This sequence comes from uncultured Verrucomicrobiae bacterium, assembly GCA_963817685.1. Classification (GTDB taxonomy): domain Bacteria; phylum Verrucomicrobiota; class Verrucomicrobiia; order Palsa-1439; family Palsa-1439; genus CAWFPN01. The sequence goes on from CAWFPN010000010.1 coordinate 566,774, forward strand.
ACAATGACATCGTGCAGAAGATCCTGCGCAGGGGCCGCAAAGGCACGAAGATCATCGTCATCCCGGGCAATCATGACGAGTTTTGCAGCAATTTTCTCGGTGTTTACGGCAACATCGTGGTGAAAACCCAGGATGTGTACACCACACACGATGGCCGGCGATTGTTGATCATGCACGGGCACGAGTTCGATGCCGTGACCACGCACGCCAAGTGGATGGCTTATCTCGGCGATGCCGGCTACACGCTGCTCCTGAAGGCCAACCGTCCGCTGAATTGGTTCCGGCGGCACCTCGGGCTGGGCTACTGGTCCTTGAGCGCGTATGTGAAGAGCCGGGTCAAGAACGCGGTCAGCTACATCAGCCAGTTCGAAGAGGCCGTGGTCCGGTTCGCCCAGATGCACGAGGCGGACGGCATCGTTTGCGGCCACATCCACACACCCGCCGTTCGGAACATTCGCGGCCTGGAGTACTTCAACTGCGGCGACTGGGTGGAAAGCAGCACGGCCCTGGTGGAACACCTGGACGGCCGGATCGAGTTGCTCCATTGGAAGGAACCCGCTCCCGCCGCGGCCCCCGAGGCTTTCTCGACCCAGGAATTGCACGATCAATCCGACCTGCTGTTCTCCAACACCCCTTCGTAACTGAATCGTCACACAATCGCCGTTGCGTTTCCGCCCGGCAACGGTACCTTCTCGCGGGGAAATCACCCTATGGTGCGACGCCGACTGATTTTAATTGCTGAAGACGAGCCGGATACGGCCAAGCTGCTGGAGTTCCATCTCCGCCGGCGCGGCTACAGCACGGCCGTCGCCCCGGATGGATTGACAGCCGTCAACACGGTCTTCGAAAAGAAGCCCGTGCTGATCATCCTCGATTTGATGCTCCCGCTGATGCACGGCTTTGAAGTCTGCCGGCTCGTCAAATCCAGCCCCACGGGCAGCAACATCCCGATCATCATGCTCACCGCCATGGCCTCGACCGAGAACAAACTCGAAGGGTTCAAACAGGGCGCCGACGATTACGTCACCAAACCATTCGTGATGTCCGAACTGATCGCCCGCATCGAAGCGCTGTTGCAACGCGCACAGACCGAGGTCTGAGATGACGGTCAGCGCCAGCAGCCTCCCCCGTCCCGAGCCGGTGGCGCGCCTCGGCGCCCGCCCGGGCCGCAGCAGTCCCGAGGCCCTGCAAACACGCATCGAGGAATATCTGCTGGAGAAACTGCGGTTGATCTTTGCTCCTCTGCGGGCCGCGGGCGCGACGGGCGATGCCGAGGTGTTGCACCGGATGCGCGTGGCGTCGCGGCGGCTGCGGGTGGGGTTCCACACATTCTCCCCGCTGTTTCCGGCGGGCGACCTCAAACAACTGCAACGGGAATTACGCCGGATCACGCGCCTGCTCGGCGCGGTGCGCACACTCGACGTCAACACGCGCCTGCTGCGGGGCGCGACCGACCGCCTGCCGGCCTCGACTCGGGCGGCCCGTGCGACGCTGGAGCAGCATCTGCTGGTCGAACGCGCGACGCGGATGGTCGAGTTGCGCGAGCTTCTCCACGTGCTGGAAACCGGCAAACTCGACCAGCGGATCGAGGCCTTGATCAAACGGCGCGACCGCCACCTCGACAACAAGCGGCTGCAACGGGACGCCGCCGGACAGCTGCACGATCTGCGCCGCGTCCTGCGGCGCCGGCAAAAGCAATTTCTGAAGAAACACAGCGGCCGGTGCTTCCACAAGTTTCGCATCGCCGCCAAACACTACCGGTACGGGCTGGAAGCGGTCCAGGCCGTGTTTCACCTCCCGATGGACGCCCGCATCCGGGCGGTGGAACGCCTGCAGGACCTGATGGGGCACTGCCATGACGTTGAGCTGCTGCTCGACCATCTCCGCGACGCGGAAAGACGCTGGGGCCGCACCAATAATGATCTGGCCAAGGCGGCCGCCAAAATGATACGTTTCTACAGGGTCGAACACAAACGGCAGTTCGCTCTCTTCGAGGAATTTCTGGATCAAAAGCCGCCTTGGACGAAGAAGGTGAAGTTGCGCGTCGCACCGTGAACAACAGTCACAATTTCCCGGGCAAACTGATCGCTGTGGAGGGGCTTGACGGTTCCGGCAAGTCCACCCAGATCTATCTGCTCAAACGCTGGATGGAGATGCAAAACCTCAAGGTGTTCTTCACCGAATGGAACTCCTCCGTCCTCGTCCGCGAAGCCACCCGCAAAGGCAAGAAACGCCAACTGCTCACGCCGACCACCTTCTCGCTGGTCCACGCCACCGATTTCGCCGACCGCTATGAGCGGCAGGTGCTGCCGCTGTTGCGCGCCGGCTACATCGTGCTGGCCGACCGCTACATTTACACCGCGTTCGCGCGCGACATCGTGCGCGGCTGCGAGCCGCGCTGGGTGCGCAATCTCTACAGTTTTGCCGTCATGCCCGACATTACTTTCCTGTTCGACACGCCGTTGAACGTGGCCTTGGACCGGATCCTCAGCGGCCGTCCGAAATTGAAATACTTCGAAGCGGGCATGGACCTCGGCCTGGCGCACGATCCCTACGACAGTTTCCGGCTGTTCCAGGGCCGCATTTACGCGGAATACCGGAAGATGATCGAGACCGAGAGCTTCGTGGTCATGGACGGCCTGCTGCCGGTCGAGAAGCAACAGGCGATGGTGCGCAAATACGTCGAGCCCAAGATCGATTTGCCGTCCTTTCGCTGGCGGGGCAACCCATGAGCGCGCTCAAGATCGGCAAACGGTTTTACGGGACAAAAGTGCCCGGCTGCGAGCCGGCGCAACTGAAGGGCAAATTGATCGTGCTTGAAGGCGCCGACGGCTCGGGCCGCTCAACGCAGATCGAGATGCTCAACGCCTGGCTCGAAAACCTCGGCTACGGAACGGTCAACGTCGGCCTGAAACGCAGCATGCTCGTCAGCGAGGAACTCGAACACGCCCAGCAGGGCAACATCCTCAGCCATACGACGCGCAGCCTGTTCTACGCCACCGATTTCGCCGATCAATTGGAGAACCGCATCATCCCCGCCTTGCGCGCGGGCTTCGTCGTGCTGGCGGACCGCTATATTTACACGCTGATGGCGCGCGACATCGTGCGCGGCGCGGACCGTGAATGGGTCAAGTCACTCTACTCGATCGCCCTCGTGCCGGACGCGGTGTTTTACCTGCGCGTCAGCCCGCAGCAATTGGTCGAGCGCAACTTCAAGAAAACCACCACGCTGAACTATTGGGAAAGCGGCATGGACATCGGGCTGTCGCGCGACATGTTCGAGAGTTTCATGAATTACCAGCGGCTGATCCAGGCGGAATTCGGCCGGATGCAGGAGGAATACGGATTTGAGGTCATCAACGGAAACCGGACGCCGCGCGCCATTGCCAATGACTTGCGCGCCAAGGTGCAAGACGTGTTGTCGGTGATCCCATGAAGAGCCGCGCGGAACGCACCCAGCGCGATCTGGCCGCCGCCCTGCATACCCTGCGGCTGCTGGTCAAGGAAGCCGGCGGCAATTACCTGGCCGCCCTGCAGGCGGAGGTGGCGCGCGTCGAACGGGCCGTGCGCGACGCGCAGCCGGAAGAGACGGCCCATCGCAAGCGGACATCGGAGTTGAACGCCATGCTTCACTGGATCACCCGGCTCGACGTCAAACCACAGAAAGGCCGCCGGCGCGACCTGAAGGAAATCGACAAAATCATCACGCGACTCGGCGAGATCGTGGACACCTGGTAATGAAACACCCACAGAACAGACAATTCGTGGTCGGCATGGACCTGGGCGGGACGAAAATCCTCGCCGCCGTGTTCGATTCAAGAAACCGGCTGCTGGCCCGCGAGAAGAAAAGCACCCGCCCGGACCTCGGGCCAAACGGGGTGCTGGACCGTGCCGCCGAGTGCGTGAATGAGGCGCTGGCATCGGCCGCCGTGCCCCATACGGCCGTGTGCAGTGTCGGCGTCGGCATCCCCGGTCTGGTGGACGCGCGCGGCGGGATCGTGCGCGTGGCCCCCAATCTGCATTGGAAAAATGTGCCCTTCGGCAAATTGCTGAGCAAGCGGCTGCACATTCCCGTCAGCATCGTCAACGACGTCCAGGCGGGAACGATCGCGGTGCACCAGGCGGGCGCCGGCCGGCGGTTGCGGGATTTTGTCTGTCTGTTCATCGGCACGGGCATTGGCGGCGGCATGGTGATCCGCGGCGAGCTCTACCGGGGCGCGGGCGGCATGGGCGGCGAAATCGGCCATATGGTTGTCATGGCCCACGACGGGCCGAAATGCGGCTGCGGCAACCGTGGCTGCCTGGAAGCGGTGGCCAGTCGCAGCGCCATCGTGCGCCGGGTCGTTTCCGCCATGGACAAAGGCCGCAAGAGCGTCGTGCGCGATCTTTGCGACGGCGATCTCAAACGCATCCGCAGCCGGATCCTGGCCGAGGCCTACCGCGAGGGCGACAAGCTGGTGCAAAACATCATCGATGACGCCTGCGATTACGTCGGCATCGGCGCGGCCAACCTGATCAACATTCTCAATCCCCAGGCCGTCATTCTCGGCGGCGGCCTGATCGAGGCGCTGGGCGACAAGATGCTGCCCCGCATCCGCAAATCCGCCTGGGCGCACACCATCGCGCCCAATCCGGAGCGGGTGAACATTCTGGACTCGGGTCTGGGCGATGATGCCGGCGTTCTCGGCAGCGCGCTGGCCGCCCGGGCCCAGGTGAAATGAGCCGGGGAGTGACGTCGGCCGAGGCATTGCTCGAAAGTTTCGGTTGGGAAGTCGACCATTGCCGCCATGTCCGCGATTTGGCGTTGTCGCTATTCGATCAACTCCAGCCGCTGCATCAACTCGGCCCCGAACAGCGTGAGATCCTGGACGCCGCCGCGTTGCTCCACGACATCGGCTGGACAATCAGCGGTTCGAAACATCACAAGCATTCCTACCAGCTCATTCTCGAAAACGAAGCGCGGTTGACCGGGTTTGGCCCGCGAGAGGCGGCCTTGATCGCCACCGTGGCCCGGTACCATCGGAAAGCCGCGCCGGCGCCGCATCACGAGGGATATGCCGGCCTCGCGGCCGGGGAACAACGCGTCGTGCAGAAGCTCGCGGCCCTGTTGCGCCTGGCCGACGGGTTGGACCGGCCCCATCTGCAATCCGTGAGCCAGGTGCAGTGTACCGTTACGGACCGCCACGTTCTGATCGGTGTGAAGTCTCCCATCGACCCCGGCCTGCACATCGCGGGCGCCGCGCGCAAACGGGAGTTCTTCGAAACCGTCTACGGGGTGCCCGTCGAATTTTCCATTCTGTAACGATCCCGCGATTGGTTCGTTACACCCGCGCCCTAGCGTTGCGCATCGCCGCAAGGCGGGTGCGTCCGCCGGTCGTGATTGGCGGCGCGTCCAGTGAAACACGGTTTTTCACGTATACGGGATGTCCTCCTCGCCGCCGCAACGGTTCCAGCCGATGTCGTAGCCGTTGCGGCGGCACCCCCTGGATCCGGCCGGGGGCGGCGATGTCACAGCGGCGCAACCGGGTTGTCACGCAATTGTAACATGGGAACGGTATTTTAGTGAACGTGAGCAACATCGCCACAGCAGGACCAGCCGCAGTAGCGGAACTGCGCATGACTCCCCCTTCACGGGTGGGAGACATCCTGTTCAAGTGGCTGACTTGCGCGATGGCATTGTCGGTCCTGCTCCTGGTGATCCTGGTGGGACTCAAGCTCTACCAGGGATCACGCCCGGCGATGCACAAGTTTGGGCTGAATTTCCTCATCGATTCCACCTGGGACCCGGTGAACGAGGAATATGGGGCGCTCCCGTTTATTTTTGGGACGATTGTTTCCTCCGTGATTGCTTTGATCATCGCCGTCCCGCTGGGAATCGGCACGGCCGTGTATCTCACCGAGCTTGCGCCCCTGCGGCTCCGGCAACCGATCATTACCGTTGTCGAGATGCTGGCGGCCATCCCCAGCGTCATCTTTGGATTGTGGGGGATTTTTGTGATGATTCCCTGGCTGCGCGTGCATCTATTCCCGTTGCTGCAGAAGTGGTTTGGCTTCCTGCCCTTGTTCCAGGGACCGATCTACGGCGTGAGCATGCTGGCGGCGGGCATCATCATCGCCATCATGATCCTGCCGATCATCACATCCGTGTCCCGGGAGATCCTGCGCTCGGTGCCGGACCTGCAACGGGAAGCGGCGTATGGCTTGGGCGCCACGCACTGGGAAGTGACCCGCATCGCGGTGCTCAGTTACGCCAAACGCGGCTTGTTCGGCGCGGTGATCCTGGGGCTGGGCCGCGCGCTGGGCGAAACGATGGCGGTGACGATGGTCATCGGCAACCGGCCCGAGGTCGCGGCCTCGCTGTTTGCGCCGGGCTACTCGCTGGCCAGCGTGATCGCCAATGAGTTTACGGAGGCGACAACGGACATGTATCTGTCCGCCTTGTTCGAAATCGGGCTGGTGCTTCTGGGGGTCACGATCGTCACCAATATCCTGGCCCAACTGTTGATTATGACCATGGGCGGCCCCAAGAACAGTCGAGGCGCTTGATTGCCATGACGGTCAACCCCAGCTACCATACGTGGCGGAAGGCAAAGAGCCAGATCATGTCCGGGGTGTCCTTCACCTGCGCGCTGCTGGTGATGGCGCCGCTCGGGCTGGTCTTGTTCTATCTGATCAAGGCCGGCGCCAGTTCTTTGGACTGGAATTTCTTCACTCATCTGCCCAAGCCCGTCGGCGAATTGGGCGGCGGCATGGCCAACGCGATTGTCGGCACGCTCCTGTTGCTCGGGCTGGCGGCCGCGATCGGCGTGCCCACGGGCGTTTTGGGCGGTATTTATTTGTCCGAGTACGGCTCGGAAAAACTGAATTGGTGGATCCGGTTCGGCGCCGACATCCTCAACGGCGTGCCGTCGATCGTCTGGGGAATTGTCGCGTACACGCTGGTCGTCATCCCCATGAAAGGGTTCTCGGCCTATGCCGGCGGCGTGGCTCTCGGGTTCATGATGATCCCTCTGGTTATCCGCACCACCGAGGAAGTGCTGTTGCTGGTGCCCAACGGCTACCGCGAAGCCGCCCTGGCCCTGGGGATCTCCCGCTGGAGAATCATCATTCAAATCATCGGCAAGACCGCGCTGAAGGGCATCGTCACGGGCGTGCTGCTGGCGCTGGCGCGCGTCGCGGGGGAGACGGCGCCGTTGCTGTTCACCGCTTTCGGCAACCGGTTCTGGACACACAGCCTGAAAGATCCCATCGCCGCCCTGCCGCTGCAGATTTTCACCTACGCGATTTCCCCCTACGACGATTGGCACCGCCAGGCATGGGCGGGGGCGCTGGTATTGCTGCTGATGACCTTTACGATTAATATCGGTGTGCGGGCGCTGACGCGCGGTAGATTCGCCGGAGTCCCCAAATGAATGTGAACCTGACCGTCAACAAACAGCCGGCCGCTCCGGAGGCCGTCCCGAAACAGAAGGACCCGATCGTTCCGGCCATCGCGTCCGGCTCGCCGGGGCCGGAGAAAGCGGCCTCGCTGCCAGCAGCCTCCTCCGAGATGGCCTTCCATGTGGACAAGCTTTCGGGCTGGTTTGGCGGCCACCAGATCCTGTTCGACCTGAACCTGCAAATCCAGGCCAAGGCGGTCACGGCCATCATCGGCCCCAGCGGCTGCGGAAAATCCACGTTCCTGCGCTGCCTGAATCGCATGCACGAACTCGTGCGCGCCGCCCGGCTGGAGGGGAAGATCCTCTTGTTCGGCGACGACGTTTACGCCGCGCAGATTGACCCGACGCTGGTGCGGCGGCGCGTGGGCATGGTCTTTCAAAAATCGAACCCGTTCCCGACGATGACGATTGCTGAAAACGTGACTGTCGGGTTGCGCCTGAACGGCATCCGGTCCCGCTCGGTCCTGCAGGAGCGGATGGAGAAGGCGCTGCACATGGCCGCCTTGTGGGATGAAGTGAAGGACCATCTGGACAGGCCTGGCACGAGCTTGTCGGGCGGCCAACAGCAGCGGCTCTGCATTGCCCGCGCGCTGGCCGTGCAGCCGGAGGTCCTGCTGATGGACGAACCGGCCTCCGCCCTGGACCCGATTGCCACGATGAAGATCGAGGAATTGATCCAGGTGCTCAAGAAGGACTACACCATCGTCATCGTCACCCACAACATGCAGCAGGCCGCGCGTTGTTCCGATTACACCGCCTTCTTCTACATGGGCCGGCTCATCGAGTTCGACAAAACGGAGAAGATCTTCACCAATCCCAGCAACAAACAGACGGAAGATTATGTCACAGGGAGATTCGGTTGATTATGGAACGCCATTTTGACCAGGAACTGGCCGACCTGAAGGAAGCGCTCCTGCGCATGGCCGGACTTTCCGAACAAAGCGTCGCCCAGTCTCTCAAGGCGCTCGTCCAGCGCGACGACGCCCTCGCCCGGCAGGTGGACGCCGACGACGATCAACTGGACCAGTTGCAAATCGAGATCGACGACCGCTGCGTCAAGCTGATCGCCCTGCGCCAGCCTACCGCGACCGACCTGCGGTTCGTGATGATGGCCACAAAAATCTCCGGCGACCTCGAACGCATCGGCGATCAGGCGGTCAACATCGCCCATCGCGCCGAGGAATTGAACAAGGAACCGCAACTCAAGCCGCTGGTGGACATTCCGCGCATGGCCGACATCGCCCGCGGGATGATCCGCGACGCGCTGGACGCGTTCGTGTACGCCCGGCCGGAAGTGGCCCGCGAGATCATCAAACGCGACGAACGCCTGGACACGCTGAACCATCAACTCCATCGCGAGCTGACCAGTTTCATGATCGAAGACCCGCACACCATCACGCGTTGCCTGAACCTGATGAGCATCGCCCACAACCTCGAACGCATCGGCGACCACGCCACCAATATCGCCGAGGAAATCGTCTATCTCTACGAAGCCCGGGACATCCGCCACCAGCATGTTTGAGCGCCGGGCCTGCCCGGGCTGCTCCAGCAATGCGTCCCCCCGCTAAGGCCCCAACCGCACGCGGTAGTAGCGCGCCGGGGCATTGGTGGTGGCGCCGACGTCGAGATAATTTGTGGTGGAGGCAGGACCGGCGGGCATGGTGATCAGAGGGCTGTAGTCGGTGAAGACATTGGTGTAGCCGATGGTGTTGATCGGGATGAATTGCAGGACATAGCTCTTGCCGCCCACGGTCTGCCAGGTGACGAGCACGTCGGCCCCTTCCCGGACCACGGAAATGATCCGCAACGCGGAGGCGCTGTTGGTGGGGTCGGTCCCCGCCAGATATTCCTGCAGATTGCTCATCCCGTCGCCATCCGGGTCGCCGTTCGGGCCGTTGTTGCCCGAGGAGGACAATGGGTTCAGGCCGTACTGTTGCTTCCAGCCGTTGGGCAGGCCGTCGCCCGTGGCGCTCAAGTTCGGGTCCAACACGAGCGTGCCCACGATGATTGTGCCGCCCTTGTTGGCAATCAGCCCGCAGGAATTTGTCATCACCAGCCGGTCTACCTGGACCAGGCCGTTGCTGAGCGCCAGCGTGCCATCTCGCACGTCGATGGTGCCGGTGCCGCCGCTGTTGGTGACGATGACGCTGCCGCCGGTGACAAACACGTTGCCGACCCCGCCCCCGCTGGCGCAATCACCCAGAACCAGGCTGTTAAACACGGTGACTTTCCCGCCGGGCACGGTGAGATTGCCCTGGGCGGACGAGGCGCTCATTGAACCGAGATCGGTGGCATTAACGCGCACGTCGCGGGCCAGTATGACGCCGTTGGAGACGATCACCGTACCGATCCCGTCCAGACCGATGTCCATCTGCGAATTGGTGAGCATCAGCGAGCCGCCCTTCAACCAAACCGTGCCCGCGGCAAAGACGGATCCCGTGACGCCGCCGCCGAAGATGTAATTCGACGACGTGCTGCCGATCACCATGTTCGACGACAGATTGATGGTCGCGCTGTTGAGCATCGTCACCGTGCCCGCCGAACCGACGGACGTGCCCACATACAACTGGGCGGCCGACACGACGCCATTGGAAACCGTCAGTTGCCCGGAACCCGAAAAGCCGACTTCGATCGGCGCATTGGTCACCGTCAATTGGCCGCCCGTCATCCAGACCGCGCCGGTTGCGTCCGCGCTTTCTCCAATGCTCAGAAACGAGGCCAGGCGATAGGTGGCGTTGACCATGGTCAGCGTGCCCTGCGAGCCCGGAAACTGCCCGAGAAACATGAGCTGCCCCAGGACGGTGGCGTTGGAGAAACTCATTTGGCCAACACCGCTGTAACCGGCCCAGGCGTAGGCGTTGGTGACGATCACCTGCCCGCCCGTCACCCACACCGCGCCGGTTCCGCCGACGGCGTCACCGGAAGAGAGGAACGACGAAAGCTGTAACGTTCCCCCGGCCACCGTCAATGTTCCCTGCGCGCCCGTGACGGACCCCACGATGACGTCCGCGGCCGTGACCTGGCCGGTCAACATCGTCGCGGTCCCGTCGGCGAAGCTGTTGCCGTCGACCTGCATCGCCGCGTTGGAAATGATCAGCACACCGCCATTGCCCATCGTCAGCACATTCAGAACATGCAGTGGTGTGACTGTGCCGGAATTTGTGAGCAACAGTGTATTCGCGCCGCCGCCGAACAGGGTCAGGCTGTTGACCGTCAACGTGCTGGCAAAACTGCCGGATGTGACCGCATCGATGGAAATGGCTTTCGTGTTCACGTTGGTGATGAACATCTGCTGGCTGCTCGACGGCGCGCCGGCGCTCCAATTGCCCGGTGTTTCCCACTTGCCGCCGCCGCCGTTGCTCCAACTGTCGGCTTGAGCGCGGAGCTGCCTCGCGGGCGCAAGCCAGCAGCCGACAATGGCCGCAACAGAAACCGCCATGACCCTGTGTTGCCTTTTCATAAACTCCCCTGTTCCTTGCACCGGGCAAGCCCGGTCCGTTTTTCCCGCACCGCTACTGGACGCCGGCCCGGTAGTTGACGCCGTTATTGTTCGCCCACATCGTCCTGCCATTCCCGTCCATGATGGAGATGGCGTACTGGATGATTGTCCGCGAAGGAAATTGGCCGAGATCGGCATGCCAGAGATCGCTGTTGCCGGCCGTGCCGTTCTGGGAAAGAGCGGCGGACTTCCAAGTGATCCCGTCGGTGCTGTAGACCACGGAAGCCGACACGCCCGCGTGGGCCGGGTCGCTCTGGATATTCACCCAGAAATCGGTGTTCGACTTGATCTGACCGTTGAACGGCCAGTTAAACGCGTTGCCGATCCAGGCCAGAGGGACCTGCGTATTGACCGTTGCGGAGTAGTTGGTCCCGCCATTGTTGGCCCACAATGAAGTGCCGCGGCTGTCGCGGATGTTGATGGCGTACTGGATGGTCTTGCCGCCGGGAAAATTGCCGAGATCGGCGTGCCAGGAATCGTTGCTGCCCACCGTCGAGTCAAACGTCATGTTCGTGGCGAACCAGGTGACGTTGTCGGTGCTGAACACGACCTGGCCCGCCGCGGCCGCGCCTTGCGGATAGGCCTGGATGTTCACCCAGAAATCGTCGATCGGCCGAATTTGGCCGTTCGCCGGATAATTCCAAACATTTCCGATCCACGTCAGCGCGGGCCCCGCGGGGACCGCCGCCTGGTAGTACGCGCCGCCATTGGTGTCCCAACGGTTCGATCCCACGCGGTCGGTCACCGCCACGCCGTACTGTATGGCGGTGCCCGCCGGCAATCTGCCGAGATCAACGTGCCACCAATCGTTTGTCGCGTCGGCGCCCGCGTAGGTCATGTTCGTCGTCACCCAGGTGACGCCGTTGGTGGAATAGATCGCCTGCGCGGCGACCCCGGCCCCTTGCGGCCAGGAATCGGTGTTGATCCAGAAATCCTGGCTGGCGCTGACCTGGTTGGTGGGCGGCCAGTTGTAGGTCTTGCCCACCCATCGCAGCTGCAGATCGCCCAGCGGGATAAACAGCTTCGCCGTGTACCCGTTGTTGGTGACCCACAACGTCTGCGCCGCGTCGGCGGTGAGCGTTTCGGCGTTGTTCAGCAGATTAATGAACACGGTGCCCGCGGGATGCGCGACCGCCGGGTAACACGCCTGCGCGGCCGGCGACGTATTCAGCACCACCAGCGCTTCGTTGCTTCCCAGTTGCCGCGTGTAGGCGTAGATGCCGGCGCCGCTGAAATTCTGCCAGCGCTGGGTAAAATTGCCCAGCGTCAGTGCCGGATACCAGGCGCGCGTGTCATTGAGCTTCTGGACCCACTGGAAAAGGACGTGGCCCGTGTTGAAATTGTCGCCCACCGAAGGCCCGGACTCCCAGCAACCGGCGAACATGTCTTCGCGGTTGTAAGGGTCGGCGCCGCCGTCAAACCCCTGTTCCGTGCCGTAGTACAGGCAGGGAATTTCCGGATAGGTGTACAGAAACACCAGCGCCACCTTCAAGGCCGGCCAGTTGTCGTTCAGATTGGCGCTGTTGAGAATTCGCGGCAGGTCCTGATTGTCGAGAAAGTTGACAAGCTGGGCGCGCGCCGGCGCATCGTAATTGGTGAGTGCGTTGTACCGGTCCGTGAACTGCGAGGTGTTTTGCCCGGAAACAAACACATTTTGCATCGCCGCCTGCATCGGGAAATCCTGCATCGATTCGAACCGTGTCGGCCCGGTATACGATCCGACAAAACCGTCGTCGGAGTCGAACACCTCGCCGTACATCAGGAAGTTGGTCTTCCCCAGAGAGGCCGCGTAGCTTTTGATCTGCGGCACGAAATAGTCCCAGAAACCCGCCTCGACGTGCTTGACCGCATCCACGCGAAACCCGTCGCAATCGGTGGCGGCGATGACCGCCTGGTAAATGGTCGCAAGATCCTGACGCGTCCCGGGATCCTCGGTCGTGATGTCGTCCAGACCGCCGGTCAGTTCCCCGCGGATGTATTGGTTCGGGTCGCTGTAATTATTGATCGCGCCGTTGTTGTGGAACCGGCTCAGGGTATCGAACGGCGCCGGGTAGGTGTACCCGCGCCACCACCACATGTCCGAAAATCCGGCGGGATTGTACACGGCATTGTCGCCGTATTTCGACGAGATCAGGTCGGCCATGTTGTTGACGAGGATGTCGAGGACCACGGAAATGCCCTGGGCATGCGCCGCGTCGATCATGTTGCGCAGGTCCTGCAGACTGCCAAAGTGCGGCTCGATCTGGTTCAAGTCAAACGGCTGGTACCCGTGATAGGGCATGTTGCCGTTGTCGTCCACGTTGACGTTGTACATCACCGGCGAGATCCAGATCGCGCCGACGCCGAGTTGCTTCAGGTAAGGGAGCTGGAACTGCACCCCCTTGAAATCGCCGCCGTGAACGGCCTGGCCGTTGCATGGGTCGAACCCGCCACGGGAGTTGTCGTTGCTGGTGTCGCCGTTGTAGAACCGGTCGGTAACGATCTGGTAGATGTTCTTCGTGCGCCAGTCCGCCGGCGACGCCGTATAAACAAATCCCGGCGTGTCCTGCTGGCGCGACGGCAGGGTTGACCACGCCAGCGCCGCGTCGGCGGCCAGTTGGGACGCGGCCAGACCGGCCGCCAGCAGCAGCCAGATGGGCCTGCCTGCCTTCATCACCGCCTTTTCCAGCCTTGTTCGTCTCATGCCTGTTCTCCGGCGAAAGTCAGGGGCGCGTTTCGGTGAGGTCCCGCGCCCCTGCGGCAGGACGCCTAATTAACGGTTACCCGATAATTGGCGCCGTTATTGTTGTCCCAGATCGATCGGCCGTAGCAGTCGCGCACTTCGATGGCGTACTGGATCGCCGTGCGCGACCCAAATTTGCCGAGGTCCGCATGCCAGGCGTCGTTATTGCCCGTGGTGCCGTTGAGGGACAGGTCCACGGAAAGCCAGGTGACGCCGTCGGTGCTGTAGACAACGTGCGCATAGGTCGCGGCGCCAATCGGGTAGGACTGGATGTTCACCCAGAAGTCGTCCGTGGAATGGATCTGGCCGTTGGGCGGCCAGTTGTACGTGCCGCCGGCCCATTGCATCGCCGGCGTGCTGCACCCGCCGCCGTAGTTGATGATGATGCTGTTGGCCCCGTCGTTGAGACCGCCGCGGACATGGACCCGGCCGGTGGCGCTGTCATAATCCGATGCGCCAAGCGTGTAACCGCCGCCGTTGAACTGCACGGAGCTGATCGACGATCCCTGCGGGACGCGCAGGTAGATGTCGATGCCGGTCGCGCCGCTGGTCGTCTTGTTGACGTCGGCCCGTACGTTGCCGGTGTTCTCGGTGATGGTCACGTTCAGTCGCTGGCCGCGGAAGTAGAGGTTGTTCCACGTCATCGTGGTCCAGCCCGTCGGCAGCTTGGGCGCGAAGTAGCAGGTGTTGTCCGCCACGTTCGGCTTGTAGTCCAGGAACATCATCATCGCGTCGGCGATGGTGGAATGCGATTCCCAGACGTTCGGCCAGGCCGTCTGCAGCCAGAAGCCGGGATATTTCTGGTTGGCCACGCTCTCGGCGATCTGTTCGCTGGACAAGCCGCACGGGCCGAGTTTGCTGATGATCTTGTCCAGCATCGCCTTGTTGGTGGTGACCAGCGATTTGCCGCCGTAGAAATCCTGCAGGCGCGTGAAATACTCGCCGTACCAGGCAGTCGCCAGCGTCCAAGGACCGCCGCCCCAGTACACGTCGGGCGAACCGCTGATGTTGTGTTGGTAACGGTCGAGCATTCCCGAGTCGTCGCCGCCCTGTACGACGAGGTTGTCGGTGAACCCGCCGGACGACTGGCGGCCGTTGATCACGTCGACAAGCTTGAGCATGCGCGCGTCATTGGCCGGCAGCACTTCGTAGGGGACCGCCAGGCCCAACTGGCTGATGTCGGCCGGTTCGACCGAGGCATCGATGCGGGCGTTGATGGCGCTGGCCATGCTGGCGGCCCGGCTGCTGAACGTGCCGGCCCAGCCGGCCTGGCCGACGGAATTGGCTATGTTCGCCGCGTCTTGCAGGCCGCGCACAATGCTCGCGTTGGAATAGAGGAACGGCGCCCAGGAATCCTCCCAGACGTTCTCGCCGTTCATCAGGCCGTACTCCGAAATCACCTGCGAATTGATCCCGCTGTTTTCACTGGCGGCGCGGATCGAGGTGTAGGCCAGGTTCCAGTACTTGTTCAGGAAAGCGCTGTCGCCGGTGATCTGGTAGTAGTACCAGAGGCCCCACGGCGCACTGGCGCTTTCGTCAAGCTGCGCGGCCGTCCAGACCGGATAACCGTCAGTGGTGTATTTCTGGTAGAAATACGACGTGCCGCCCACGGTGCTGTCGCTGGCGCGTTGTGCCACGTCATTAAGCCAGTGATAGACCTGGGCCGCCTCGTTGGTGTGGCCGGTCCGGGCAAAGGTCACCGCCGCGTAAATCGCGTCGCGCGGCCAGACGAACGGATAGGCGCCGTTGTGCATGCCGGCAATGATCGAGCCCGTGGCCTGGTCGAAATGCAACGCGCTGACCAGCAGCGAACGCTTGAACAGCGTATTGTAGTTCGGGTCGGGGAAGTTGACCGTGACGCCGGAGTTCAGCCAGTTCGACCAGTAGGTTTCGGTCGCGGATTCCGCCTGGGCCATGCTGTTTCCGTAGAACCAGTTCAGCAGCGGCACGCCCCAGTACTGGTAGGTGCCCGTCGCGCCCGCGAAGTCATCCCACGATCCCGCGACGGCGACGTCCAGTTCAACGGTCTGGCCCGCGCCGATGGTGACGTGCTTGCCGATCCAGCCTTCCTGGTTGTCGGTCGCCGTGTAGTCCCGCCAGCTGCCGTCGGCGGGCGCGCC
This sequence comes from uncultured Verrucomicrobiae bacterium, assembly GCA_963817685.1. Lineage (GTDB taxonomy): Bacteria > Verrucomicrobiota > Verrucomicrobiia > Palsa-1439 > Palsa-1439 > CAWFPN01. Next base: position 582,554 of record CAWFPN010000010.1, read on the forward strand.
GGCGCCGGTGACGGAGTTGGTGACCAGTTTCATGGCAGTGGCGAAGTACAGCGAGATGTTTTTCTCCCAGGGGAACGCAAACGACGGCGAGTATTCCGTGGTGTAGCCATTCGGGTCGCAGGAACTGACCTGCACCGGCACCGAGCGATACGTGTTGTCGTAGGCCACCATCGCCTTGGCGGTCGTGTCGAAGAACATCGAGTCGTAGTCGTTGCCGCCATTGATGTTGAAATTGGCGTCGTAATAGAAATCAATGGTCTTGGAGGTCGACTCCTGGTTGGTCAACAGGTAGCGCTTCACATACACGCCGTAGTTGGTGCGCGTGCCGTCGGTGATCACCGGCAAGGCGGAGGGCGCCGGGCAGAAGTCGTATTGCTCGACCTTGATGTGGTAGCCGGAAATGTTCAGCGTCGAGACACTGTACACGGAATTGTTGTCCGTCACGTAATTCTGGCTGACACCGGTGTAGTCCGTGCCGTCCGAGTTCTGCAGCCAGTAGACCGTCCCGGTCACGCCGATGCCGCCCTGGCCGGCGATCATGTTCATCTGGCCGTTGGCTTCCTGGTCAAGGCCCGGGCAATAGGGAAACTCCATCGGCCCGCGATAGCCTTCGTTCGAGGTGCTGACGCTGTGACGGGCGCCGACACTGGGATAATAAATGTCATAGAGCGAGCCGTTCTGGTCGATCATCACGTTCATGTAACCGTTGCCGAAGACGGCTTCTTCCTTCCAATGATGAATGTTGGAAGCGGGATCACTGGCATAGCCGACGCCCGGCCACAGCATGCTGCCACTGCCCCCACCGCCGCCCCCGCCGCCGCTGGCAATGGTGAAACCGTAGTTCAGCCCGTTGGCGGTGTCCCAAATGACGCCCCCCCAATTATCGTAGCCGTGGAAATAGTATTTCACCGAGGCGCCCGCAGCATAGGCGGTGGACGGCGTGTAGGTCCATTCGGAGTTGCCGCTGACGTTGCCGGAGTAGTTCATCGCATACTCCGTCCACGCCCCGCCGTTGATCTGGATGCCGACGTTGGCATGCAGCCCGACGTAATCCTGGTTCATCAGGACCATGTACGCGCCGGGATTGGTGCCGTCAGTGTGCCGCACAAAAGTCCCATAAACCCCGATCCATGTGGGAAAAGCGGAAGCAGCCGATGCCGTGCAGATAAGTGCTGTTAAGACGACGATTCCATGTCTCAGACTCGATTTCATATGACGCATTCTCCTAGTAAGTATTCAGTAAAACGATTTACTGAATTTGTGAAAAAAAGAGCCGGGGACACTTCGTCTCCTGCTCGGTCAAAACACCCTGTTACTCCCCCAGATGCGGAATTGCTTCGATCACACGATTATCACCCCCCGCCTTTTCTAAGCAAGCGCTTTCTTCCTCCCCCCCACCAAACTGCCCGATTTGCCATGAAAAACCACTGAATTATCCCGCCGGCCGATGCTCTGGTCTGGCAAATAAGCGGGGAAAATGGGTGTTTCTTCAATTTGACCAAGCAAAGCCGGCCTAGCTGTGCTACCGTACGCGCAGCATGAGTTATGCAGACAGTATAATCCTGGCCGCCGCCAGGGGGCAAGGACACAGCAGGCCGCGCCTGGCAGGCCCAAAAGTCCGACCCAGTCAAACCAAGTCCAACCTAGTCAAACCTAGTCCAACCATAAATTTTCCGGCCTGTCCGGTCATTCGTGTCGATTCGTGTGCATTCGTGGCTGCCTCCATCTGCGTGCATCTGTGTACATCTGTGGCTCAATACGGCCTAATACGACCTAATACGGCCTTAATCATTTTTGAGAAAGGCCGGGTCCGGCGCCATCAACCCCTCAATAATGGCCATTTCGACCTCATCAGCCGTGGAAATTGCCCTCCGCCGCCTTGTCTTGCGCCCTTCCGCCGCCAACGCTACAGTGGCCCCATGAACCCGCTGGCAAAGATCAGCGATTACCTGTGGGAACTGCCGTCCGCCTACAAGCCCGGCATGCGGGTGCCGGGACGCATTTACGCGACGGAGAAAATGCTGGAGCACGTCGTGGGCGACAACTGCCTGGAACAGGTCGCCAACGTCGCCTTCCTGCCCGGCATCCAAAAATATTCGCTGGCCATGCCCGACATCCATTGGGGGTACGGCTTCCCCATCGGCGGCGTCGCCGCCACCGATCCGCGCGAGGACGGCGTAATTTCCCCGGGGGGCGTCGGCTACGACATCAATTGCGGCGTGCGCCTGATGCGCACCGATCTCCAGCGGGAAGACGTGGCGCCGAAGATCCGAGAACTCGTCGCCCAGCTGTTTCGCGACATCCCCTGCGGCCTGGGCCGCGGCAGCGATTTGAAATTGAGCTTCGACGACGAGCGCAAATGCGTCCACCAGGGCGCCCGCTGGGCGGTCGACCACGGATTCGGCGAAGCGGACGACATGGATTTCATCGAGGAACAAGGCGCGCTGGCCGACGCGGAACCGTCGAACATCACCCAGCGCGCACTGGAGCGCGGCAAGGGCCAGCTCGGCTCGCTGGGCAGCGGCAACCATTTTCTCGAAGTCCAGGTGGTCGACGAGATTTTCCACGAGACCGCGGCGGAGGTCATGGGATTGCGCCTGGGACAGGTCACGGTGATGATCCACTGCGGCTCGCGCGGGTTCGGCTACCAGGTCTGCGACGATTATTTGAAGGTGCTGCGCCACGCGCCCGAGAAATACGGGATCCAGCTTCCCGACCGGCAGCTCGTCAGCGCGCCGGTGCATTCGCCCGAAGGCCGGGAATACCTGTCGTCGATGCGGTGTGCGGCCAACTACGCCTTCGCCAACCGCCAGGTGTTGATGGCCAAGGCCGAGCGCGCCTTTCTGCAGGCCCTGGGCATTTCCCCCAAGGAACTGGGCATGGAACTGGTCTACGATGTCCCGCACAACATCGCCAAGCTGGAACGCCACAAGATGAACGGCCGCGAGAAAGAGCTCTGCGTCCACCGCAAAGGCGCGACGCGCGCGTTCCCGCCGCACCATGCCTCGCTGCCCAACCGTTACAAACCAATCGGCCAGCCCGTGCTCGTGCCCGGCGACATGGGACGCTATTCATTCGTGCTGGTCGGCACCGAAGGCGCCATGGAACAGACGTGGGGGACGGTCTGCCACGGCGCGGGCCGGATGATGAGCCGGGCGCGGGCCAAGAAGGAGAGGAGTTTCCAGCAATTGCAGCGCGAGATGGACGAGCGGGGTGTGGTCATGATGGCGCAGGGACACGGCACGGCCCTGGAGGAAGCGCCCTGGGCCTATAAAGACGTGGAAAACGTCGTGGATGTTTGTCATCATGCCGGGATTGCGCGTAAAGTCGCGCGTCTGCGGCCAATCGGTGTGGTGAAAGGCTGATGGAAACAGTGGATCAAATTCACGTGAATATTCCCGTCCAGGCGGCGTCCAATCATGCGGCAGAAGTTGTGCACGCCGGGCCGACGGACCGCGAGCTGGTTGAACGGTGCCAACAGGGCGATTTTGACGCCTTCGAGGCCCTGGTCAACCGGTATCGCCAGCGGGTATACGGACTGGCGTACGGCATGGTGCGTAACGAGCCCGATGCCGTCGATCTTTCTCAGGAAACGTTCGTCAAAGCGTGGCAGGCGATCCGGGGGTTCAAGAAAAACGCCTCGTTCTATACGTGGTTGTACCGAATCACCACGAACCTCTGCATCGACCTGGTCCGCAAACGCGACCGGCGGCCAACGGTGCCGCTGGAGGACGCCGACGACCTGCCGGTCGATGCCGGAGTGGAGGTCGCCCCGTCGAACCAGCCGCTGCCGACCGACGAGGTGCGGCGCCGGGAATTGCGGGAGCAAATTGACGCGGCGCTGCTGGAGCTTTCGCCCGAGCATCGCGCGGTCGTCCAGCTCCGGGAATTTGAAGGATTGGATTACGGACAGATCGCGGCGGCCATGGGTTGCTCGATCGGCACGGTGATGTCGCGGCTGCACTACGCGCGCAAGCATCTGCAGAAATTGTTGAAAGAAGCGATATGAAAGGACATGACACAAAATGGATCAGCGCCCTGCTGGACGGCGAAGTCAACGGCCTCCGCCGTTTCTTCGTTGAACGGCATCTGCGCGGCTGCGCCCTCTGCGCCGCCGAATACCGGCGCCTGCGCCACGTCCGCGAAATGCTGGCGGCGGCGCCAAAGCCGAAGATGGGCGATTCGCCTGAATTGTTCTGGTCGAAAGTCAAACGGGACATCCAGGCGCGCGAAGGCCGGACCATCGCGGCGCCATTCCCGCGATCCAGCCCCCTTGACTGGCTGGGCGCGCACCGGCTGGCCCTGGCTTCGGTGGCGGCCGCCGTCGTTGCCGCCGGCGCCTGGATATGGATGGAGCAGGTCAACCGCGCGACGCCCGAGACAACTGTCGCCGCGATCACCTTGCACGCGCCCCGGGCCATTGTCGAACGCGTCTCGACCGTCATCCCCCACGCGGTGGCGACGACGGTGGACACGCCGGACAAGGACGTGGCGGTCATCTGGGTGTCAGGATTGCCCTGGACGCCGAACATGACGGAAATGAAAACAAAGTTTGCCCATCTTGGCACCTGAACATGCGCTTGCTTTTCACAGGCCTGGTCGTCCTGCTGCTGGCGGCAAACGCGCACGCCGCCTCGCTTCAGGCACGCCTGGTTCAGGCATCCAACAGCGCCGACGCGACGGACACCGCGTTGAATGACCTGGAGCCAAAACTCAAAAAGGAGTTCGGCTACAACTTCTATCACCTCCTGGGAATCCAGCAGGCGTCTCTGGACCATGGGACCAAGAGCCGCCTGGATCTCGGAGAAGGATTTGTGCTCTTTGTCACCCCGCGCTCGGAGGACAGGAAAGGACACAAGGTTGAACTGGAATGGTGGTCGGGAAACACCTTGCTCGTCAAGACCGTGGCCCGTGTCCCGGTCAAATGCTCCGTCCTCATCAAAGGCCCCGGCGTCGGCGACGATTGGATCATCCTGGCCCTATCCACGTGTGAATGACGGTTGACAAGCCGCGCGCCGCCCGCCTACTGTACGGCCATGCTCAGTGAAACGATTGAGTCCCATCTGAAAGAGGCAATGCGCGCCAAAGACGCGGCGCGGTTGTCCACGTTGCGGATGCTCAAGTCCGCCCTGGAGTATTTCAAGATCGAGAAGAAACAGGAAAAACTGACCGACGCCGATATCGTCGGCGTGATCAAGAAACAGATCAAGCAACGCCAGGATTCCATCGACGGGTTTGAGAAAGGCGGCCGCGCCGATCTCGTGGAAAAGGAAAAGGCCGAATTGGCCGTGCTGAAATCCTACCTGCCCGAGGAACTTTCCCAGGCCCAGATCGAGGAAATCGTCAAAGCCGTGATCGTCGAAACGGGCGCCGCCGCCAAGGCCGACATGGGCAAAGTGATGAAGGCCGTCCAGGCCAGGACCGCCGGCCGCGCCGATAACCGGCTGGTCAGCCAGATCGTTTCCGCCCAGCTGCCCTGACCCGCGCTTGCGCCCCGCGCATGAACGCACCTTCCACCACCCGCCGCTGGCTGTGGGGAGGCGCGTTTGCCGTCACCTTTCTGACCCTGGCCGCCCACGGCCGTGGCCTGCTCAACCAGTTCGTCGACTGGGACGATACCACCCACATCACCCAAAACCCCGTCATCCGCGCGCTCACCCTCAACAATCTATGGACCATGTTCACCGCACCAGCGGCCAAGCTCTACATCCCGCTGACATGGCTGTCGTTCGCGGTGGACTACCAATTCTGGGGGCATGACCCGTTCGGCTACCACCTGACAAACCTGGTCCTGCATCTGGCCAATACGCTCCTGGTCCTGGCGCTGGTCTACGCCGTCCTGCGGGAACGCAGTCCGCTCGCCGCTCCCGTGGCCGTGCTGACCGCGGCAATCTTCGGTGTTCATCCGCTCCGCGTCGAATCGGTTGCCTGGGCAACGGAACGCAAGGACGTGTTGTTTGTCTTCTTCTATTTGCTGGCCGCAGGCGCGTATCTGCGCTGGGTGCGCGAGGCTAGTCGGGCGGCCTACGGGGCGTGTCTTGTCTTGTTCATTGCCTCCGCCCTTTCGAAATCGACGGCGGTGACCTTTCCGCTGGTGTTGCTGCTGCTGGATGCGTCCCTGTTCCGACGGCGGGCGGTGGCCGACAAGATCCCCTTCTTTGCGATCAGCCTGCTCATCGGATGGGTGACGATTGCCGCGCAGGCCGGCGGAGAAGGCCAGACGCTGGTGGGCACTGAAGCGATTCCCGTCTGGGGACGTCTGGGGTTGGTCGGTTACTGCAGCCTGTTTTACGTGAGACGGTTCTTCTGGCCGTTTCATCTCTCCGCTGTTTATCCGGGGTTTGATGAACTGGGCTGGACTCCGGTGACGGCGGCCGGCTGGTTCTGCGGATTTGCCGTGGTTACCGGCGTGGTCCTGGCGTTGCGACGGCGCGCTCCTGTGTTATGGCTTTCCTGGCTGGGTTATCTCGTCACCTTGTTGCCGACGATTGGCCTCGTGCCCGTCGGCATCCACGTTGTCGCCGACCGGTTTTCCTACCTGCCATTGTTGGGCCTGGCCCTGCCGCTCAGTTTCGGACTTGTGACGGCCGCCAAACGGTTTCAACCGATGACAGTCGCCGTAACGGCGTTGGTTGTCTGCCTGACCGTTCTGAGCGCGCAACGGACGCAGGCCTGGGAGAATACGGAGACCCTGTTTCAGGACGCCATTCGAAATGATCCAAACTGTTTGCCCGCCTTCATCAACCTGACGCAATGGTACACCCGCCACAAGCAATTTGACAAAGCCATCGCCTGCGGACAACGCGCCGTCGAGATCGCTCCCGACGGCCTGCCGGGACGAAAGAACCTCGCGCACGCCCTGACACGCGCGGGCCGCCCCAAGGACGCCATCGAGGTCCTTCGCGTGCCAGCCGAGCACAACGTGGAAGACCTGGATGTGTGGCGGACGCTGGGCGAGTGTTTCATCGCGGGGCAGGATTGGAAGAACGCCCAAGCCGCCTTCGAAAACGCGCTTCGTCTGGCCCGCGCGGACGCGGACAGGCGGGAAATCAGCGCGCTGCTGCACTCGGCACGGGCGCATCTCGATCAGGGCGCGGACGCTCCGTCGAAAATTCAAGATCCACCGTCGCCGTCCGGTCGGCCGACACCCTGACATCGCGCGTCAGCGTCCCGAGCGCTTCGTGCCAGGCGTAGAGTTTGTACATACCGGGCGGCACACCGCGAATGGTGAACCGGCCGTCCTCATCCGTCACCGCCGCCAATGGGTGCGGCAGGACCGCGATGTAGCCCGCCATCCATTTATGTCCGTTGGCGCTGGAGGCTTTGAGGAGGGTCGGTTCGCGCCAATCGGCCAATTTCCAGTCCCGCTCAAACCCCGCGTACGGCGTGGCGACCGTGAGCAAGACCGCCGCCCCGTTCGTGCCGCTCATCGATTCGAGCCGCACAACGTGTAACACGGGATCGCTATTCTTCAGCACCAACTTCGCACCGCTGCGGGCGATCTGGATGCGGGGGACAAACTCGCAGTCCCGCTGGTCGAGAACGACAGGCGGCACTGCATCGGGAACGCGGCTGCCGCCGGGAACTGCCCCGCCGAGATAGACCACCACGTCTTCCACGGCCTGGTTCGTGCCCAACAACAGCGATTGCGTCGGCTTTGCCTCAGACCCGCACACCGGGAGGTCCTCCTCCGGATACACCAGCGGAATGTTCGGCGTGCGCCCGTTCAACCGCGCCGCGCCGGAGATCGTTCCGCCCGGTTCAGCAGCGCAAACCGACGTCAGCCACAGGCACGCCAGAATAAAGAGATCACGTATGCGCATACCACCGATAGAGCATCAGGTAAACCACCACGCCGGTCACGGAGACGTAGAGCCAGACGGGGAGGGTGACGCGGGCGATGGCTTTGTGTTTGTCGAAACGGCGGCGGGCGGCGCGGATGACCGTAATGGGGGCCAGGACCAGGGCGACGAGGATGGCGAGAAATGTGTGGGTGGTGAGGATGGTGAAATAGACGGGGCGAACCCAGCCGGTGCCCTGGAAATGTTTCACGCCGGCCAGGGCGTGGTAGGTCACGTAGGTGCCGAGGAACAAGACTGAGACGGTCAAGGCCACGATCATGCAGACGGCATGGGCGGCGGTCTTTTGTTTGCGGATGCAGATGTAGCCGGCCACCAGAAACACACCGCTGGTCGCGTTCAGTGTCGCGTTAACCGCGGGCAAATCGGAGAGCTGAATCATGAGCGGGCGGCCAGCAGCCGGGTCACGTCCACGACCAGTTGTTTCAAGGCGTCCGGGTCGGTCCCGTCGTAATAGCCCCGGATCAATCCGTCGCGGTCGACCAGGACGATCTTCGTGCTGTGCAAAATCGGCTGGTCTTCGGAGTCGGGGTTGTCCTGCACGGACAAATGGAATGAATCCTGGATCATGCGGCGGATGGCGGTCTTGTCGCCGGTCAGAAACAGCCACTGCGTGCGGTCGGCCCCGAACATGTCCGCATACGCCGCCAGGACCGGGCCGGTATCGTGTTCGGGATCGACCGTCACGCTCACCAGCCGCCAATCCTCGCGCCGGGGCAGTTGCGTCTGGAGTTGGGCCATGTCGTGTGTGACCTTTGGGCATTGGCCGGCGCAATGGGTGAAGATGAAACTGGCCATCCACACGCGCCCGCGCAAATCGGACAGATGCACCGGATGGCCGTCCGTGTTGATCAACGAAAATTCCGGCGCCTGGCCCAGCATCGGCAACGGAGCCAGCCGCGTAAACGAAAAGGTATCACGCGCCACGATGGTGACGGCCACCGCAACGAACGGCAGCACCAGCAGGGCCAGCAACAGCCCTTGGATGATCCGCCGTTGGCCCTCCGTCTTCACTGCAGGTCTCCCGCGGTTGTCCGGCGCGCCGCCAGGTTGCACCAGATGAACATCACCACCGCAAACGCCGCCGTCACCGTCAGCGTCACGGTCTTCGACGGCAGGTCGGCCGTCGCCAGCGGCTGCGACCAATACAGTCCCTGGCGCAACGCCGCCACGCCGTAGGTCACGGGATTGCACATCATCACCCATCCCACAAACGCCGGCGCGCCCGACGCGGGAAACACCGCGCCCGAAAGCAGCCAGAGCGGAATCAAGAACAGGTTCATGATCGCGTGGAACCCTTGCGTTGAGTCCATCCGCCAGGCGATCAGAAATCCCAGGCCCGTCAATCCGAACGACATCAGGAACATCACCCCCACCAGCCAGACCACCGACACGACGCTCAGCGATAACCCGATCAACGGCGCCAGCGCCAGAAACGCCAGCCCCTGCAGCAGCGCCAGCGTCGTGCCGCCAAGGATCTTGCCCGACACCAATCCGAACCGCCCCACCGGCGCGACCAGCACCGCCTGCAAGAATCCCTCACGACGGTCTTCGATGATTGAGATCGTCGAGAAAATCGCCGTGAACAGCAGCACCATCGCGATTGTCCCCGCAAAAAAGTATTCCAGATAACCGTGTCCGCCAGGGGCCGACGGCGCCTGGAATGATTTGCCCAGCCCCAACCCGAGCAGCAGCCAGAACACCAGCGGCGTAGCCAGCGCGCCCACCACGCGGTCGCGTTGCCGGAAAAACCGCACCATCTCGCGCCACCACAACGTCAGCGCCGGCAACAGGAAATACACCTCGCGCTCGTCGCTCATGCGTCCCCTCCCTCAAACCGATGGCCCGTGAGATGGATGAACACGTCCTCCAACCGCGGTTTGCCCACGCTGATCGCGTCGATCCGCCCAGGGAACGCCTCGACCAGGTCGGTGATGAACTCGTGGCCGCGCAACCTCTCCAAGCGCAGGCTGCTGTTCAGGATGACCGGCTCGATGCCGAATCTTGCCTTGATTTGATCGCGCAATTGTTCGGGCTGTTTCGTTTCCACAGAAATCACGTCGCCGCCAATCTGTTCCTTCAAGGCGTGCGGGGTGTTCAGGGCCACGAGTTTGCCCTGGTCCAAAATCGCCAGCCGGTCGCAGCGGTCGGCCTCTTCCATGATGTGCGTGGTCAGCAAAATCGTCACGCCGTCCCGGCTGCGCAATACTTCCAGGTAATCGCCCAATTCGCTCCGGACGCGCGGGTCAAGGCCGGTGCTCGGCTCGTCGAGCAGCAGCAGTTCGGGCTTGTGCAACAAGCCCTTGGCCAGCTCGACCCGGCGGCGCTGGCCACCGGAAAGCGTTTCCACCCGGTCGCCGGCGCGCTCGGCCATCCCGAACTGCCCGAGCAATTCTTCCATGCGGGATTGCAACGCCGGCCCGCGCAAATTGTAGAGGTGACCCTGGTGCCGCAGGTTTTCCAGCACCGTCAATTTCTTGTCCAGGCTCGGCGACTGGAACACGACGCCGATGCGCCGCCGCACGGCGACCAGGTCCGTCGTCACATCGCGGTCGAAGAGGCGGACGCGGCCCTGGGCGGGCGCGATCAACGTGCTGAGAATGCGAAACAGCGTGGTCTTGCCGCCGCCGTTGGGCCCGAGCAGCCCGAAAATCTCGCCGCGCCGCACGGTGAAACTGACGTTGTCCAGCGCGATGCGCTTGCCGTAGCTGTGGGTGAGTTCTTTAACTTCAAGAAGGGAATCGTTCATGATGAACTGTCCCTAAAATCCCGCGTCGACGATGATGAGAAGCAGCAGCAGGGGCAGATAGATCACGGAAGCCTTGAGCAACCGCTTCGCATCCAGGAATGTTTTGTTGCGCGAGAAGACGACGCCGATGAGAAACAGCGCCAGCCCCATGACCAAGGCGCCATAGGCATAGACTTTGCCGGTCATCCCGATGGCCGTGGGCAGCAGCGAGACGCCGATCAGCAGCACCGAGAACAGCAGCGTCTGGCGGAACGTGCTCGCCCCGCTGGGTTCGACCACCGGCAGCATCTTGAAACCGGCATTGCGGTAGTCGTCCTTGAACATCCAGGCGATGGCATAGAAATGCGGATGTTGCCAGGCAAATAGGATCGCAAACAGGATCCAGCCGCCCACGTCCAGCCGGCCCTGTGCCGCCGCCCAGCCGCACAACGGCGGGATCGCGCCGGGAATCGCTCCCACAGTCGTGTTGAACCACGTCAGCCGTTTCATCGGCGTGTACACCAGCACATAGAGGAACGCCGCCAGCAGGACCAGGAAGCCGGTCAGCAGGTTCACCCGCCAGACCAACAAAAAGAGACCGGCCAGCAACAGCGAAATGCCGTAGGCCAGGGCGCTGGACGGCGCGATGATGCCGGCGGGCAGCGCCCGATGACGCGTGCGCGCCATTTTGCCGTCGACTTCGCGTTCGAGATAATTATTCAGCACGGCGGCGCCGCCCGTCGCGCAGCCGACTCCGAGAAGGGTCACGATCAGCAACGACAGTGGATGGATTCCCCTGCCGCCCAGAAAGAACCCCAGCGTCGTGGTCACCAGCACCATCGACACGATCCGTGGTTTGGCCAGGTCCGCATACGCGCCCAACACACTCGGCGGCCGCGCGCTCGCCGGCTCTCCGGCCGGCTCTTCGAGGAACCGCCAGAGCCGCAGCGTCAAGGCAAAGCACGTCCCCAGGATCAATGCGCCGACAGCCAAATGAATCGTGGGCACGATGATCTGAACGGGATCGAGCTGGCCTGACTCGGCTTTCGGCACACGGACCAGCAAGGTGGCGAAGCCCAACCCGATCTGCGCGGCCACCAGCAGGGCGAGCGCCAGCCCATGGATCCGGAGCGAAGGCCGTTGCACACGGGCGAACACAATCATCGCCAGCGCAAACACGAACACGGAGACAACGGCCGCCATGATCATGTGCGCGAGCACGCCGATGTTCGCGTGACGGATGGCCGCCCCGAGCAGGACCTGGATGTAGACCAGCGCCGTGGTCATGACAGCCAACCGCTTCAAGCGCCCGGCGCCAGGAGTAGGCAAAAGCGGTCCGTCCTGTGTCCACCGGGCCGATGTCACCATCGCCAGCGCGATGGTGATGCAGAAAAACGCTTCCGCCAGGCCCGCGTGCGCAATCGACACCGGCGGCGGCAGAAAGAATTTCACGGTCAATCCGCCCAGGATCCCCTGCGCAATCACGGCTGCCAGAGCGAGAATCCCCAGGCGGCGCACCCAGCGGCGCGGCTCGGCCTTGACCAGCCAGAGCGCCAGCAGAATCGTCAACATCCCCACGGTGCTGGCGATCATGCGATGGCCGTGCTCGTAGAAAATGCCGCCCACCATTTTGGAAGCCGGGAAGGAGAACATGAATTGGCCGTAGGTCGTCGGCCAATCAGGCACCGACAATCCCGCGCGATTGCTGGTGACGCTGGCCCCGGCCAGGATCAGCAGGAACGTGGCGCCGGCGGTGAGCCAGGCGAACCGGTGCAGCCAGGGATGTGTGCGTTCAGTCATGTACAGCGGTGCGTCCTCAAGGGGCCGCCCTTATTGGAGATCGTCTTCCTGGGCCTGGATCCATTTGTCGTAGGCCGCCTTGTCGTCAATCGTCAAAAAGCCCCGCATGCGATAATGGCCCAGGCCGCAGAGTTGGGCGCAGGCGATTTCGGCGGCATAGCGCGGTCCGATCGAAATGGAAGTCACGCCGTTCGCGACCAAGGCGGCCAGCGCATCGGCGGCCAGTGCGTGGCCCTTTTGCAACACGACCTTTCCGTCCTTGTCCGCGTAGTCCTGCATCGAAACATAGCCGTCATAGGATTTCGCCAGCGGCAACGCGACTGTCTCCGCCATCTCTTGGCGGAGTTGGTCCGATGTCTTGGTCGCCATGAAATGGAGGGGGATCAACATGCCGGGAATGGCGTCCTGTTTGACCCGCATGACCGGCAGGAAAAAGCTGTGGATCACGTCCTTGGTGGTGATCTCGAGCACGATCGGGCGGTTCACGGGGATGTGAAGCTGGTTGACCGTGACGATGTCGTCCTTGGCGTTCGGGTCGGAGCGGTCCAGGCCGATCGGGTTGCTTGATTCGTCCACCAGCTTGATGTCGGTGCGGCCGAATTTGCCGTCCGGGCCGGGATAATGGATGTTCCAGGCGAATTGCTGGGCGATCACGCGGATGTGCACCGCGTCCGGGCTTGTCGGAAACGCGCTGACTTTCCAGGCCCAGAACGGGATGGAAATGCCGACGAGCAAAGCGACTTCGAGGATGGCAACCACCGCTTCCAAGTAGGACGACGCATGGGTCTTGACCCCGGTGTAATCCGCCTTCGGATTGCGTCCCTTGCGAAACCGGATGAGCGTATAGATGAAGAAGGTGATCCAGCCCACGAAGAGCACGAGCATCAGCAGATGCACCCAGAGCATCAGCATATCCACCCGCGCGCCGTGCGACGAAGCGTCGGCCGGTAATCCGAGAAGTTTTTCCAGCATGGTTTGTCTTCCTCTTGGCTTGAATGACTCAGGGCATCTTGTCCACGGAATACCGGCGCGCCCGTTTCGCAAAATAGGCGATCATGCCGCCGAACCCCGCCAGCACCAGCCCCGTGACGCCGAGCATCGTCAGGATGCCCATGTTCATCCCGTGCGTTTGGGCCGCGTCCGGCGCGCCGTAACAGGCGGCACAGGCCAGCATGGAAACAGCCGGGATCATTGGTTGTCCTTGAATTTTTTTAGAAATATGATTTCGTACGCGACCAGCGCGATGCCCAGGGCAAAGGAAACGTACCCGGCAATCAGGTAACTGGTCCGGCCCCTGGCATAATCCGAGTCGATGCACCAGGCGCCGAACCCCAGGCACAACAGGACAGACACGGTGATGAAGAAAACGTGAAACGCTTTCAGGGACATTATTGGCCTCCTGCGGGTGCTGTTGCCGGCGCTGGTGTCACGGGTGCAGGAGCCGGCGCGGGCGTCACGACAGGCGCTGGCGCCGCCTCGGGCGTCGCCGCTTCCTCGTGGTGCGGATGCGCGTGTTGTTGCGGCACGTCAAAGATCCCCGGTTTGACCCCCTGCTGGTCGCCATACGAGAAGAGGATCAACCCCAGCATGACGACGGCAAACACCGCCGTCAGCGCCAGGACGAAATAGATCATCTTCTTCTCGGAAAACAGGTGCATGAAGTAGCCGGCCACCAGCGAGCCCTTGATGGTGGCGATGATCAAGGCGATGATGATGCCCAGGATGATCCCCAGATGGACGTTGGCGGCCATCACGGTGACGACGGTGCCGACCAGCAGCACCGCGCCGACGGTCATGTAAATCTTCCTCTGTCTGGCAATGGCTTCCGGAGTGTGTGCGCTCATGTGTGATCCTCCTCCGCTTTATTTACCGGGCAACAGGTACAGCGTGGGAAACAGGAAAATCCAGACCAGATCCACAAAATGCCAGTACAACCCGGCGACTTCCACGCGATTGGTGAACCGTTTGGGATCGGTGAACCACATCTTGCTGCCCGGACCCCAGAGGTAGCTGTTGACGATGATCCCGCCGATGACGTGCAACGCGTGCAGGCCGGTCATCACGAAATAAATCGCGATATACGTACTCACCGAGGGCATCAATCCGTGCTGGAACTTGGCGCGATATTCGAAGCTTTTGACCACCAAAAAGACCAGCGAACACAGCAGTGTGGTGCCCATGAACATCTTATAGCGCGCGAAATTACCCGCCTGCAGCGATGCCCAGGAATAGACCATCGTCACGCTGGACAAGATCAGCACCAGCGTGTTAAGCGTGCCCAGCGGCACGCTGAGGATCTCCGCGCCGTGTTCCCAGTGCTCGGCCCCGGTGCGCAGCAGGACGTAGGTGGAAAACAACGCGCCGAACAACATCACTTCCGACGCCAGAAACAGCCAGACGCCCAGCTTGGCATTGTACAAGCCTGTGTCCGGCCGCTCTTCCACGTTGTAGGGGATCTCAATGACAGCTGACATCTAGGCCTCCTCCGGTAAATGTTGCGGGAGAAAATCGCGTTTGCCGCCTGGCACGCTGTACTCGTAGGGCCCGCGGTAGACCACGGGCACCTTCAGGAAATTGCCGTGCGGCGGCGGCGTGGGCGTCGCCCATTCCAGCGTGGTGGACTCCCAGGGATTGTCCTCGGCCTTGGCCCCCGCGAACAGGCTCCAGAAGAAATTGACGATGAACACCAATTGCACCACGCCCAGCGCCCAGGCCGAGTGCGACATCACCTTGTTCAAATACAGCACGTGCTGCGCGTGCAGGTACGAGGCGCCGCCGTCATACAACCGCCGCGAGACGCCGGCCATGCCCTGGATGAACATCGGCATGAAAATGCCGTTCATGAACACCAGCGACCCCCAGAAGTGGATCCGGCCGAGGGTCTCGTTGAGCTTCCGGCCCGTGGCCTTCGGGAACCAGAAGTAAATGCCCGCAAACAAGGCGAACAACGTTCCCGGCGCGACGACATAATGGAAATGGCCGATCACGTAGTAGGTGTCGTGCAGGTGAATGTCCGCGCTGGCCAGGCCCAGCGGCAACCCCGTCAGCCCGCCAATGCCGAACATCGGCAGAAACGCCAGGGCGAACAGCATCGGCACGGTGAAGCGGATTGAGCCGCCCCATAACGACAGGATCAGCGCCGTCAAAATCACGATCGACGGGATCGAGATGATCATCGTTGTCGTCTGGAAAAACGCGTTGATCGAGGTGCCCATGCCCGTCAGGAACATATGGTGCGCCCAGACGATGAAGGACATGAACCCCAGAAATATCGCCGCGTAGACCATCGACTTGTAGCCCCACAACGGCTTGCGCGTATTGTTGGCGATCACTTCCGCCACAATGCCCATCGCGGGCAGGATCAGCACGTAGACTTCCGGGTGCGCCAGAAACCAGAACAGATGCTGCCACAGCAGCGAACTGCCGCCGCCGCTGACGGCCAGGGCCTTGCCGCCCACCACCAGCCCCGTCGGCAGGAAAAAGCTCGTGCCCGCCACGCGGTCCATCAATTGCAGCACGCCGGCCGCTTCCAGGGGCGGGAAGGCCAGCAGCAGGAGAAAACCCGTCACCAATTGCGACCAGACGAAGAACGGCAGCCGCATGAAGGTCAGCCCCTTGGCCCGCAACTGGATGATGGTCGTGATCGTGTTGACCGACCCGAGCAGGGACGAGGTGATCAACAACACCATGCCCATCAACCACATCGTCTGTCCCGTCCACAACGGCGCCAGGCCGTCGGCAAAGAATCCCGCGATACCGCTGGGATGCGCGAAATAAGCGACCAGCGAAGCGCCCAGCGTCATCTGCGCGGGCGTGGCGACGTCGGCCAGAGGGGCGTAGGACGTCCAACCGGACTGCGCGGAACCGCCCGGCGCAAAGAAGCTGGCCAGCATCATCAGGCCGCCGGGGAAATAGGCCCAATAGCTGGCCATGTTGAGTTTCGGGAAGGCCATGTCCTGCGCGCCCACCTGCAACGGCACAAGATAATTGCCGAACGCGCCCACGGCCAGCGGCACGACGCCGAGGAAAATCATGATCGTGCCGTGCATCGCGCCGAGCTGGTTGTAAAACTCGGGGGCCATGATGCCGGAGGGCATGCGCGCCGCACCGAGCAGGTTCGTCAACCACGGCAACGGCAGCGGTTTGCCGGGATAGGCCAGCTGCCAGCGCATCATCATCACCAAACTGAACCCGAAAAACAGGAAGCAGAGCGCCGTCAGCCCGTACTGCATGCCGATGACTTTGTGGTCGGTCGAAAAAATGTATTTCCGCCAGAACGACAGTTCGTGGTCATGCGCCTCCGCATGCGGATGCGAATGCGCTTCTCCGTGGTGCGCGATTGTTGTGTCTGACACTGCTACAATCCTTTCCTGTCCCACCCGGGACAAAACCGCCGAGGCGCCCCTGGTCGTTCTCGACTCAAGGCCCTCATCGGTCATCATCGGCGATGGCCGTTCGGGCCACCGACTGCGGTCGTTTGCCGTTACGGGGCTTTATAGGTGAAATCGGCCGTCTTGGCTTCGCCGGCGGCCACTGTCACGGTCGTATCCTGCGTGCCGTAGCTCTCCTGCCAGGCTTCGACCACATACGTGCCGGCGGGAAGCCCCTTCAATGAATACGTCCCGTCATCGCCCGTGACGAAGTAGAACGGGTTGTCGACGACGCCCACGTAGGCCGACATCCACGGGTGGACGTCGCACTTGAAATGGACCATGACTTCAGGATTGGCGAAGGTCTTCATCGTTTCCATGCCCTGGTTGGGCTGGCCGACGTTGAATTCCGCGCTCTTGGTGGGCATGGCGTGAATGTTGTGCAGCGTGTCGTCCTTGTTGACGATCTTCAGGTGCTGGTGCGCCATCATGCCGAACACGTGCGGCACGTAATGGCAGCCGGTCTGGTCCAATTCGACCGGGGTCGCGGGCACGTCGTAGGTCTTGCCCTCCAGGCCGCTCTTGACGTAAATGAACACGTTCTTCAGCGTGTTGTTGGGGTTGACGATCACTTCCTCGTGCCGCAACGGCGCATCGGCGTGCATCTCAGCGCATTTCGGGTCGGCATCGACCGTGATCTTCTTCATCTTCGGCGGCGCGCCGTCAAACGCCACTTTGCCGGAGATCGACGCGGTATCGTCGGCGCGGACGGTGGCCCCGGCCAACGCGACCGCTGCCAGGATGCAGAGATAAAATTTCATATGTTTCATGGGAGTCTCCTCAACGTTGCCTTTACTTTTCTATTGAGAGCCAACGTTTTGCAAGGTCAAAGTTGGCCCGTTTTTTTCAGCGCTTCCATATTCCTCTATGAAGTGGTTCCATCGTCTACGGCTGCGGCGACGACACCGGGGCGGGCGAGGTCGCTTGCGCCACTTGCGCTGTCTGCGGCGGCTGTTGCGGCGCGCCCAGGGACAACACGTAATCCACCAGCGCCTCGACCTGTTTGCGGCCGTCGCCGCCCAACACGGATGGCGCCACCGTGCCGTATTCAAACTGCGGCATGCGCGTGCCGGGATATTGCGAGAGCGGATCGGGCAGCCACTTGTTCACCAGCCAGTCGCGCTGCAACCGGTCATGCGCCATGGACAGGTTCGGCGCCAGGCGGGGCCGGTCTTCCTCCGGGATCTCGGCCAGCGGTTTGCCCAGGGCGATGCCGTTGACGATGTGGCACTGCGCGCACTTGAGTTGCGTGAAGAGCTGTTTGCCGGCGGCCAGATGCTCCGGCGACAGGTCTGATTTGGACGTTTGGTACGGGAACTGGGTGCGCCCTTCCGCCGCGAAATATTTTACCAGCACGTTGGCCTCGCCGTCGCTCAGGTCGAACGTCGGCATGCGCACGTGCAGCCAGGGCCGGATTTGGCCGGTCTGCGGCGCTTTGAGGAACTTGAACATCCAGTCCGGCTGCACCCGCTGGCCTTCGTGCAACTGCACCGGTGTGCCGCTGAGCATCGGCGGTTCCATCCCCTGCGGGATGCCCGTGGCGCGGATCGCCCAGCCTTTGCCTTCCACCTGGTGGCAGCCTTCGCAGTTCAATTCCTTCACCGTCCAGCGGCCCCGTTCCATCTGGAATTCGGCCGGACTGAGTTGCCGGGCCTCGCTGGGCTCCAGTTTTTCGTCCGTCATGCCGGTCAGGACCGTGACGATCTGTTCGATCTGCTCGTCGGTCAGGTTGAACTTCGGCATCTTGAGCAGTTCCTGCGGCGTCCGCGTCACGCCCACGCGGCCCAGGTCGAACGAGCGGGGGTCGTGCAGCTTCTGTTTGAACCAGGCGACGCGGTCGCGCGGGATTTCCAGCACGCCGAAATCAAACTTGTCCACCGGTTTACTGCCCTCTTCGCTCAGTTCCGTGCCGATGGGTTTGGCGTCCTCAAATCCATGAATGTCGTGGCAGGCAAAACAGCCGTAGCGGCCGATCAGCTTGCTTCCCAGGAACAGGTTCTTCTTCTCGGAGAAATCCAGCGACGCGACGGTCTCCTTGGCGGCCTTCATCTCGGCCTTCACCTGGGTCAAATGGGCTTCCAGTTGCGTGGCCTGGCGGCCAATCGCGTCATCCAACTCGTCGTTGTACTGTTTCTGCAGCGCCTTGAGTTTGGCTTCCTCGCGGGCCATGCGGGCCGGGTCCTGGTAGTAGCCCATCGTGTTCTGGCCGGCGAAATACATCTCGATGAAATCGTTCAACCCGTTGGTGTCCGCCAGCGTCGCTTTGGCTTGTTCCGCCGGCTGGGTGACCTGAAGAAATTCCAGCGTCAGGCTGTCCACGTCATGCTCGTGGATCGCCGGCACCTGTTCCTGGTCCGTCGCTTCGTTGCGCAGGCTGGACAGATATTCCGCCACGTCGGCGGCTTCCTGGTCGGACAGGCGCAGGTTCGGCATCTTGGTCTTCGGATGATATTGCTTGGGATTCTTGAGCCAGGCAAAAAGCCAGTTGACGGTGTTCTTGCTGCCGACGCCGGCCAGTTGCGGCCCTTGGGAGCGGAACCGGCGATACTGCCACTCGTCCATGTATTTCGCCAGCGTCGCGGGCGGTTTGATGTCCACCAGCCTGTCGCCGACCACGTGACAGGCCATGCAGCCGAGCTGGCCGACGAGCGTCTTGCCGTTCTCCGGGTCGCCCTTGACGGGCGGCGCCGGGTAATCCGGGTGCTGGCTGACGGTGAACAGAAATTCCGTGATCGCGTTGATCTCGACGGCGTTGCGGTCGGCGGTGTCCTTGTTGTTGGACAATCCCCAGAAGCGCGGCATGTAGGTGTTGGGTTTGAACGCGACGGGATTGGCCAGCCATTTGCGCGTCCAATCCTTGTTCGTTTTGCCGGCGATCTTATAGAGGCTCGGCCCGACTTTTCGCAGCGTGCGGACGGGCAGGCTTAAGTCCTGGCCGACCTTGAGCACCGGCTCTTCCGGCAGCGAATTGATCTTGCGCACTTCATCGGGATCGACCTCGTACGACTTGCAGATGCTGTCAAAGTCCTCGCCCGGCGCGACGTGATGCGTGCTGTAGGTCTCCAGTTGCCGCATCTTGTGGCAGGACCAGCAGCCGAGTTGCTCGATAAGCCGGCGGCCGTGATCGAGTTTCTCGCCGCCCTCCAGATTGGTTTCGTTGGCGTGACACTTCAGGCAACTGGCCTGGACATACTTGGAGGGACGCATTGGCTGCAGGAGAAATTCCTGCTCTTCCCAATGATAATTCTTCTGCCAGGCGGCCTTCTGCGTCATATCGACCGCGTCCTTCGGCGGCGGCGCCGGCGTGTCGTCGTCATCGTTCGTGGTCACGGTCACGGCGACCCATTGCCGGTTGGTCGTGTCGAACACGTACGGATGTTTCTCCTCGTCATCCGGCGTGTGGCCCGCGCGAGAGAACGACGTCTCGCGGTCCCAGCCCCAGTGGCAGACCGTGCAGCCGTAGGTGCTGGCCGGATGCGGCGAATTGTCGCCGACGAACAGGTCGAGCCGCGGATGGCCCGCCAGCGGTTCCGGTTCCTTCGACCACTCGATGGCGGTGATCTTGTGTTGCGCGCGCCAACCGAGTTCCTCGGGCGTCGGGTCTTTGCGTTCGATGGCCTTGTGGCAGATCTCGCAGCGGTCCAACCGCGGGACGGTGGTGAAATTGACGTCGGTATGGTGGTTATCCACCATGATCTGTTCCACCTTATACGGGGACGCCGCAAACTCCAGCAGCGGCGCGGTGATGACGGCCTGCACCAGCGCATTGGTCATCTGGCCCAGCCGGGTGGCGATCAAATTGATGTTGTCTTCGAGGTGCTTGATCTTGCCCTGCAACTCCTGTTCGCGGCCGATGATCGTCTCCAACCGCGCCTTGGCGTCGGCCAGCGCGGTGTCGGCCGCCTGCTTGCGCAGGTCCAGGCGGTTGACCTTGCTGTTTTCCTCCTCGGCCTTGTCTTTCCACTCCTGCACGTCGGAGGAATTGGTGTTGTCCCCTGTCTCCTCCAGCGCCGCTTCATAGAACGACCGGTACTGGTCGCGCACCGCCTTCTCCATGGTGAACGTGCGCGTCTTGATATCATCATCGACCTTGGCGTCCTCGACCTCCTGCTTGACCTGCGCTTCTTCACCCTGCTTGGAGGCCAGCTCCTTCTTCGTGTTGGCCAGGTCGGTCTGGAACTTTTTCAAGCCGGCTTCGTTGGCCCTGAGTTCGCCCGCCTGCTCGTCGGAGGCCAGTCGTTTCTCGTCGAGCGCGAAGAAAGCGCGCTGATAATTCTTCCATTCCCGGTCTCCGTGCAGGCCGAGCCAGGGAATTTTTCCGCCGGAGTAATCCACCCAGATCATCAGCAGCAGGCAGCCGACAAACAGCGCGCTGCTGATCAGGAACCACCAGTTCAGCCGCGGGATGTTATATTCGTGGAGTGTCTCGGGTTGGTTTCTCATCGGGTCAGAACTTGATCCACGGGGTGTCCACGAAATATTTCAGATTGATCGTCCAGCGCAGCACCATCTTCAACGGCAGCGTGAACATCGTCAGCAGCAACATCGCCAAAAAGCTGTACCGACCCAGGTCCATCTGCTCATAAAATTTCTTCAAGGCCGTTTTGGCGAGGACCCCGGGCATCGCCATGAAATAAAACGCCAGGAACAGCAGACCGGCAAACTCCCGCTTGCAGGCGTGGCCCACTTCAATCAGAAACGCGCGGCAAGTGCTGTTCTGCCAGCCCACGCTGAGGAAATCCGGCGGCACCAGTTGCGGGATGACGTTCTTGACGTTCGGCAGGCCCTGGTTGAACCAGTCGATGTGCGTCAGGTGATACAGTTTCTGGAACAGGACCACCCAGACGTAGTCGGACAAATTTACGCTGTTCAACGCCACCACCCGGTGCGGGTCCCAAAATTCGAACGGCCCGAAAAAGTTCCAGCCCGGCCCGCGCAGGAACGTGCCGGTGATGATCATGAACACCCACAACGCCAGATAGCCGTAGAGGAACAGCGTGATCGAAAACTTGCGTTCGCTGAACGTGTAATAACCGTTGCCCTTGGGATTGACGTCGATGTAGGGAATGGCGCACAGGCCCAGGATGATGATACTGGGCAGCACCACGCCCGCGTACCAGGGATCGTAATAGACCAGCATCTCCTGCAACCCGAGAAAATACCACGGCGCCTTCGAGGGGTTCGGCGTCGCCGACGGATTGGCCGGTTGCTCCAGCGGGGCGCGCAGATAAATCGCCCACAAAATCAGGATCACAGAACACAGGATCAAGGCGATGAACTCGATGTAAAGCAGGTCGGGCCAGACCCATGTTTTCTGCTGCGAACTCTCCCGTTCCTCGGGCGGCAGCTTCTGGCCGGCGCGCCGATCGTTGTTCACCGCCTGCGACATCGCCAGCCACAACACCAGCGCGGAAATGAACAACATCGCCGTGATCGGCACGTTGTCCGGTTTGCCGACGATCAGGTAGAAATTGGGGTCCTTCATCCCCACCACAATCGCCAGCCCCAGGAACACGATCACCGCCCCGCCGAACCACCAGTTGAACACGTAACGGCGGAAGCGCAACAGCATCAACAGCCCGACCGTCGCCAGGGTAAAGCTCAGCCACGGCGTGGCCAGGATGTTGGCGATCGCCTTAAACGCTTCAAACAACGCGCTCTGATGTAATGCTGCTTCGTCCATAAAAACGTCTTTAAGTCTTTTGTAGCCGCGAAACATTTTCGCGGCAGCCCGGCCGCGAATGAGATTCGCGGCTACAACGAAACCAGATGCTCACAGCGGCCCCGAAATGCCGCCGTCCTTGCGGATGCGCCAGAAATGCACCGCCATCAGCACCGCCGCAATCAAGGGAATGCCCACGCAGTGCAACACGTAAAACCGCAACAACGTCGTGCCGCCCAGCTCGCTTGCGCGCCGATCAGCATGAACCGCGCGTCATCGCCGGGATGCACCAGCGGCACGCCGCCAATCTGCAAGAAATCCGCAAACGGCCCGCCCGACGCCCACCAACGGGGTGGCCTTGGCCATGTTCGAGCCGACCGTGATCGCCCAGATCGCCAGCTGGTCCCAGGGCAGCAGATAGCCCGTGAACGACAGCAGGAACGTCAGCACCAGCAGGATCACGCCGATGCACCAGTTGAACTCCCGGGGTGGCTTGTAGCTGCCCGTCATGAACACGCGGAACATGTGCACCATGACCATGATGACCATCGCGTGCGCCGACCAGCGGTGCAATTCGCGCATGATGCCGAACGGCACCTGCGAACGGATGTCCAGCATGTCCACGTACGCGCCTTCAATCGTCGGCCGGTAATAAAACATCAGCAGCACGCCCGTCAACGTCAGCACCAGGAACAGGAAGAACGACAGTCCGCCCGCGCACCAGGTGTAGCGCAGTTTCACGCCGCTGGTGCGGACCTTGGTCGGATGCAAATGCAGGAACACGTTGCCCAGCATGACGAGCACGCGTTTGCGGTCCGTGTTCGGGATGCCGACACGGAAGATCGATTTCTTGACCTGCGAATCAACAACCGCTTTCTTCAGTTTATCCAGCATTGTGTCTCCTGCGGCCTTTGCCCGGCGTCAACACCCGCCCCCGTTTACACGGCGGCGATGAACGACCGGGGATCGTCCCACTCACCCTTTTCCCAGGCGTACAAGCGTCCCTTGTTGACCACGATTTGCCCGTCGTCGGCCACCGTCACTTCGCACCGGTACATCGGGAACGGCGCGGGCCCTTCGAAATTCACCCCGTCAATCGTATAACCGCTGCCGTGGCAGGGACACTTGAAAATGCGCGCATCGGGCATCCAGTTCGGCGTACAACCCAGATGCCGGCACACGGCCAGGATGGCGAAAATGCGGTGGTCGTGGTTCACGATCCAGACGCGATGAGCGGGCATGAATGACACGTCCACTGTGTTGGGAGGGAAATTGTCTCCCGGACCGACCTTGAACACTTCGACCCTGGTGAAATCCACCCGGGGAACCATGAACGCAAACAACGCCGCCAACCCGCCGCCGACCGCCGCCGCAAAAGTCAGCCAGGCCATGGCAAGAGCGATGATGAACTGCCTGCGCGGCAATGGTTTGCCGTCCGCATCGAGGAAGCCTTTGATCTTCAACTGGCGAACGGCTTCCTCGCGCGGCGACAATTCCTGCCCCACTTGCGGCTTGTCCGCGCCCTGCACCTTTAATGGTGTACCAGCCATGTGTAATTACTTCTGCCTCAATTTATTCAATTGCTGAATCGCAGCGCTGCGCACCTGCAAATCAGCGTCTTCAGTGCTCACTTTTTCAAGTATGGGAATCGCAGCGGCGCCGTCCAGTTTCACCAGTAGCACCACAGCCGCGACCCGATACCGTTGCCTGTTCTCCGGAGTCGCCTCCGTGAACCGGTCCACATAATCCTTGTCCAACAACTTCACCAACATCGCGTGGCCCGCGGCGTCACCTTTGCTGGCCAGCCCGAATGCCGCGTTCCACTTCACCAAATCGTTCGGATCATTCAGCGCCGCCTGCAACGCCGTGCGCGCCTCCGGTACATCGATCGGCCCCAGCGCGTACACCGCCATCAGCCGCACCGTCGGCTCATCCGAATGCGTCAGGTCGATGATCGCCGGCGCCGAGTCCGCGTCCTTGAACCGCGCCAACGCCCAGAGACAGTTCTTCACCGTGTCCGGATCGCCGTCCGTCAGCCCGCTGCGCAACGCCGGTAACGCCTCCGGGTCCCCCAACAATCCAAGGACCAACGCCAAATACCGCCGCGTCTTCGGGTCTTCGCCGGCCGACTCGTTAAAAATCTGGATGATCTCCGCCACCGCGCGCGGGTTCTTTGCCAGGAACTCTTCGCGGTCTCCGCTCATCTGGGCGGTGATATCGAAAATCCCCTGCCAGCGCTTGGATTCCTGGATGTAATTCAGCAGATATTCCGCTTGCTGGCTGCGCCGCGCCCCCGACGTCGTCCGCAACGACTGGAGATAATCATCCAGTCCCTTGCGCTCCGAGGTCAGCCACATGAACAACGCCCCCAGCGCCACGCAAAACAACACCACCCCGAGCGGGATCACCACCAGCTGCAGCACCAACGTCACCAAACGCGGCCGTTCCTCCGCGCCGTCCGCGGGGACGCCGGCCGACTCCTGCTCTGGCTGCCTGCCTTCGCTCATTGCAAAGAACTAGTGCTTCTCCAACTGATGCGGCAGCATCGCCGCCCGGTGGGTGGGCGCGTTGGGCACGACAATCGCGTCCTTGTCACAAACAATCTCACACAACCGGCACGCCACACATTCCGCCGCCACCACGTTCGCCACCTTGTAATGACCCACGCCTGTATGCGTCGGGTCTTCAATCATGTGAATACAATCAAACGGACAAATATCCACGCAAAATTCGCAGCCGGTGCAATCGTCCACGATGACCAGCGCCTTCGGAATATCCTTGGGCTTAATGCGTTCCACAAGGTTTCCGTACTGGTCCTGGATGCAGGAAACGGGGCAATAAATCGCGCAGACGCCGCAATCAATGCAGCCTTCGACGTGGATGGTGTACAGCTCTTTCGACTTGCCGCTGATCGTGTCAACCGGACACTTCAGCTCGCATACCGTGCAGCCAATACACGTGTCTGTAATGAAATATGCCATCGCCGCGACCCTGCCAACTCCCTGCACTGCCCCTCCCAAGCGTCCCGCTTGGGAAAAATTTCACAAGCGAATATAATCACACGCCCGCGAAAGGGCAATAGCGAAATGGAAGGCGGAACAGTGCAGGGATGGAAGCCTGGAAGAATGGAAGGTTGGGGCGCTGAAAGCCGGGCGATGGCGCGTCAGAGCGTGGAAGGGTGCTGGAATCAGGTCGTCCCGGCACTTCGGCAACCCAGTCTTTGAAGAACTTGTTCCCTCAATGGGCGAAGGGGGACAAGCAGTTCAATACGGCCCCCAATCGATGCCGACGTTCGCCAGGGCCGTTTTTGTTGTCGGCGCGATTTGTACCTGCTGGGTGCCCACGTTAGCGAACGTGTAGGCATGGCCCAGCACGTCGTTGGTTCTCCAAGCCGTTTTCAAGTACGTGGCGGCACCTGTCGTATTGACTGCGTTGCCGTCAGACTGGCCGGTCTCAAGCGCCCATTGATCGATGGCGGCGTCCTGTTGACGGGCGTCGTTCACCGTGCGACGGGCCTGGGACTGTTTGCGGGCTTTGACAAAGCCAGGAACTGCCAGCGCAGCAAGCAACCCAATGATGGCAACCACAATCATGATCTCCACCAACGTGAACGCAGACTGATTCTTCGTCATGCTACGATTCATTTTCACTTACCGCCTGTTGGCGGTTCCCTCCGTCCTTCAAAAGCAGCCTACCGTGTGCCAGAGGCATCCCCGCGCGCCGGATCAGTTCAAAAAAGCCCATTTCAGAGGATTTTCTTTCGGAACACGTGTAAAATTGGACAAGGAGACGAAAACCATCGTCAAGTTTTTCTCATAATCTTATGCGGTGGACTTTTTTGGGTAGGGGGAAAAGCGCACCCCCTTGACGGGGCTGGCCCTCTCTCGGTTCTGGCTTGGGCTGGTACATGAACTACTTCTGGTTGGAGCGGGCGATGGGAATCGAACCCACCTAGCCGGCTTGGGAAGGGTTCCCTCGCAAGAAACACATCCGTAATATGGCGAGGCCGTTATACTTAACTTGTACGCCCTACACTCACCCGCCACACTCACCTCGCCTATGCCGAGAGGTAGTCGCCGCCAAGTCATCGCCGCCTTGATTTTGTGCCAGCCGTTCCCCAGCGTGCCAACATGATTGCTGCTCAACAGACCCGCCAGAACCGCCGCTTCGTTTTGGTTCGAGTAGGAGAATGTCTGTATAGGTCTGATTGCGGGTCATATTTTGCCGTGGTTAAACATCTGGGGAGACAGCACCGCCAATGCCTCAGGACGAAAGACCGAAACATCGCCAAGAAACGGCTGGCGGAATACCGCCAGCGAGTTGGTTCGGCTCCTGCCGCCAAGACCACAGCCGCCGGTCTGACCTTCAGCCAGGTCGCCGCCCGTTGGCTGGATTCGATGACAGTCCATATAAAGCAGTCGACTCATGAACGACGGGTGACCTGTGTAAACAATCTGCTCCGTTTGCTAAAGGATAAATCCATTGGGAAAATTTCCCTATTCGACTGTGAGCGATGGGCGACCACCCGAAGCAAGCAGGTCAAAGGTAGGACGTTCAACGCCGACCTGGAAACCTTAGTGCTCATTTTCAAATACGCAATCTCTCATGGTTTTTTGACCGAAAATCCAGCGGCGGGGCTTCGGCGTCGTCCACTGGATTATGCGGCTGTGATTGTCCCGTCAAAGATGCAATTCAGGATGATTGTTGCGGACATGCGTCTACGAGCGGTGGAGTCCGCAAATTGGATTGAGTTTCTGGGCTATAGCGGTTGTAGGACAGGCGAAGCAGGGGCGGTCTGTTGGAAGGATGTGGATTGGGAACGCAAATCAATTTCTATTACGGGTGGGGAGACGGGAACAAAAAACCATGAATGTCGGGTCATCCCCTTGTTCCTGCCATTGGAGAGGCTGCTTGTTTCGATACGGTCGTCCCTGCGGCGACCGCCTGGACAAGAGGCCAAAATCTTGAAAGATGTGAATGCAATGTGGGCTTTGCGGACTGCCTGCAAGCGATTGGGGTTCCCTCGATTTCACAGGCACAGTCTTCGGCACTTTTTCGCCAGCAATTGCGTCGAGGCGGGCGTCGATTTTCGAACAGTGGCCGGATGGTTGGGACATAGAGATGGCGGGTCGTTACTGGCGAAAACGTATTCACATCTGAGGGCGGAGCATTCGGTGGAGATGGCCAAGCGGGTCGTGTTTGATGCGGGCCAGGGCGAGGCAATATGAAAACCTTGCTATGAGCGTTGTTGGCGGCCAAGAACCTTGTTCCACCTTTGGGCGAGTTGTTCTGGGTTAGTTGGGGGCCAATGGCCTGTGTTGATGTTCCAGCCTGCCAGCGGGCCACCTTCATCCAGCGGCCATATGCTATCCAGTGCCCTAGACAATGCCTGCCTGAGATGTCGGTTCGGCTTTTTTCCACGCACCAGCCATCCCCTTACCGTCTCATCGGCGACCCCAATCTGACGGGCACGCAGCAGGATGGCCAGACCATGAGCCCTCCGAGCAACGGCGGCGAGTTGAATCCGTCGCATGAGCAAATCTTCATCTGCCTGTTGCGGGGGAACACCTTTCTTGCCCATCGCAATCGAGTCCAATGCACGCTTTAGGTCATCTCGGATAAACTGATTGGGTCTGCATTTTTTCCGTGTGAGCCAGGAATTGATTGCCGCACGGGAGACTGCCACGCCATGTTCTGCCAACAAAGCCCTGAGTTCGTCAGCCGAACGACCTCTGCGGGCCTTGTGCAATGCCTGAACCAATGGGTCTGTACTCGTGCACGGCTTTGGCCGTCGTCCTGGTCTTTTCGCCGCTTTCATCAGGGCTGAATTATTGTATACGGGAACAAGTGCCGCAAGACAATAATTTGCAGGGTTTGTCTTTGCCCTATATATGCAACTATCTCCATACCAGATACTAACGCTATGTTCCGTCCGCATCCAGCCTACATATATATAGGCGAGCACGCCCTCGTTGGGGGTGCGGGTTGTAAAATAGTGCATGAACGAAAATGGCACCAAACCGCAAGTCCAGCCGCCTCGTCCACCGCAATACCAGTTGCGGCGGGTTGCCACCCGTCGTTCGGGCGGGGCGGTCTTTTCACAATCAGGAGCAACCTATGAATCAAGGCAGCAGCAGCAATAATAGCAGCGACAATGACCAGCCCGACTTCTGGCAATCAGTGGCAGCGGGCATGACCGCCGACGACAAGGCACGATGTCTGGCGGAGAACGAAGATTTGGCACGCTGGACGGCAGAGCGTGCCCAAGCGAAACGTGGCGGACGGGGGTGCCACCGCACAAAGGAAGAGTTTGAATTCGACGGCTTTATCTTTCCTGAGGTGTCTCCCGTGGTTGAGAATAAACTCCAGGCAAAATTGATGGCAGAGCCCAAACGTCGTGGCAGACGGAGGAAAGGTGAACAGTTTGTGTACGACGGCGTAATCTTTCCCGAGCTGAACGACGAGGGCAGATTGCACTGCGTGCCAACAGCAGCACACAATGCCATCCTACGGTATTCCCAAAACCTTCAGTATGATGACAGGAATTTCCTTCAGCACCAGTCCGTGGAGACCGCAAACCAGGTGTTCCTTGACGTTATCATTAAGGACGAAATCACGGCGGCGATGACGCTGGAGGTCACCCAATGAACTACCTTTCCTTGTTTCATTATGTAGAGGCCGACGCCAACAACGCCATTATGAAAAAATGGGCGGGACTCTGTGAAGACCAATACGGGTTGGTTCACGATGACCTCCATATGTATCCACGTAGTTCAATCGAACCCATCGACGATGCCATCACACACGAAATGTGGGACAGGATGGGCGTACCACAATGAAATACCTGGGCGGGCAACACTTCAGGCAAGCCAACGCCATCGCTGCCGTGCACACAGCAACGTTGCCAATGATTCAACATAAATTCTCTGCGTGGAATGCCCTGCACTGTTATCACGATGAAAAACGCAGAGAGTGTATTGAGAGTGAACTGCGTGAACGTCTGGCGGTGACACAATGACCTACCTGGGCAAATCCAAATTGTTGAAAGGACGGATGCAATGACTGATGTATAAACTCAATCCAGAATTATTGAAACATATCCCCGAAGAACTGCGGGGAATTGACCTCCGCTGGGTTGGCTGGCGGTATGAAGACCGAGGCGGCAAGCCGACAAAGGTTCCCAAACTGTGCAGCACCATGAGGCCGAACCAGGACGCCAGCACCACCAATCACAAAGACTGGTCAAGTCTGGCCAACGCCTTGCGATACTTCAACCAAACGCCCGATGTGAACGGGTTGGGCCGTGTGTTCGTGTGGAAAGACGGGCTGGTCGGCATTGACTTCGATGACTGCATGGACAACGGCCACGTGAAAAAGGACTCTCTGGCCGAGTTGTGGTTACCACGGTTTAATTCCTACACGGAAATATCGCCGTCACAAACGGGCGTCAAACTCTGGATTAAAGCTCATCTCTCAGGCTCAGGCCACAGGGACGCCAAAAAAGGCATCGAAGTCTACAACCATGCCCGCTACTTCACGGTGACGGGGCAAAACCTAAACGGCTTCCCCTGTCATGTGGCGTCACGGCAAGAGGAACTGGACGCCTTCCTAGCCGACGTGTTTGACCGCAGCGAACCAGTCGTGGCCGTAACCATCTCCAAACCGACGGGGCTGGCCGACTCGGACATCATCCAGCGGGCCAGGCACGCAGCCAATGGGAATAAATTCGAGGCATTGTGGTCTGGTGACATTTCTGGCTACGGTTCGCAGTCCGAGGCAGACCTTGCCCTAGCGTCTATATTGTGGTTCTGGTCGGGGGACAGAACCACAGTGGATAGACTGTTCCAGCAAAGCGGCCTGATGCGGGATAAATGGAACAGGCAGGATTATAGAAACAGAACGCTGGACAGGGCATGCTGCGGCGATGTCTGGCACCACGCCGTGCCCGACGACATAGCGTTGATAGAGCTGCCCAAGAACACCCAGGCCGAAACCGCCGCCATCCCAGCGATTACAGATACAGTTGGTGACCTGCGGGGGCAAATCATTGAAATCCAATCAACCCGTTCGCCAGCCAGTGAAAAGTATGAGGAAATTGCTGGGTTGGTAGTCGACTTTCTGGGCAAGAGAGGAAAGTTCTATTTTCACCAACAGCATCGAGACTTTCCCACAGCGATGTATTTTGATGGAATCACCAAACGTCTGCTGCGAGTCCAAGCCGACGAATTTTTGTCTGACATATCAAAATGGACTGCGATAAATCGAGGCAACCCAGCCTTCAAGTACATCGCCGCTGCGATTGAGGACGCTGCATTGCGGGGCACGGGCATCACCCCCGAAACATTCTGGGCGAGTCGTCAAGGGGCAATCTATATCAGCACCAGCGAAGGCCAGGTAGTCAAGATAACCGCTGGTCATGTGGCAACAGTGGACAATGGGACTGATGGCGTTCTGTTCCCTGTCGGCCAGACGTTACCCCCTTGGGAACTGTCGGAGCCACAAGACCCCTTTGAACGATGTAGTCTGTTCAGGGATGCCAATTATGCGGGGCAGCATTACAAGACGCTCCTCAAGGTATGGGCGGCCTGCCTGCCCACGAACATGAAATGCAAACCACCGCTGGTGATGGCAGGAGAGGTCGGCAGCGGCAAGACCAAAACTGCCGAGGGAGTCGCCCACCTCTATGGTCTGACAGCTGTGCCCACTGAGTTGGAAAACAATGACAAATCGCAGGCCGACTATTGGGTTGCAATGAACCACGGAGGGCTGCTGGTCTGGGACAACATCGACGAATTTATTAAATGGCTGCCCTCGTCCCTGTCTGCGGCGGCGACTGGCGGGGGCAAGCAGCAGCGGCGGCTATCTTTACGCCGCTCCTGACGACCCAATCGTATTGAAAGATGACGAGCCGTGGCTGTGGGTCACTGGAATTCTCGTCGACCGAGTCGAGTTTGAGCGATGGAAGAAACTCGCCGCCCAGCCCAGGAGCCTTGCCACGTGAAAATCCATAAAATACACTCGAGCCGCCAGGACGCCGATGACCGCCAACGCCTTGTCGCCCGACTGGCTGAATTGATTGTAGAGATGAAAGAAATCGCCCAGGAACTGGAGCAGGAGCAGGGGAAAGATTCTGAATTGCCACTTGCGGTATTCGCTTCATTGCAAGAACTGGCTACGAAGGCCAAGAAACCATTTCCCGTCATGCTGGCGGTTGTGCTCGCCCTATTGCTGCTGTAGGCGGGTCTTGATACCAGCGGGCGGGGACTAGAGGTTTTTATTCCGAAATGGGTTGCCTACCACCGTCGCCATCTGGATTCATTCCAATGTGCCCTCCTCCCTTCAAGAGCACCAACGGAACGGGGCTGAGACTGTGTACGAGGAATAGAAGCCCGTTGTCCCCGTCTGCGGAACAGCATGGCGAAAAACATGGTCAGGATTACAAACGAAACTGTGCTCGGTTCTGGGATGGGGGAGGCGGTTACGATGATGTTGTCAATGCCTGCCTGCCCTGTCGTCCCCGAAGTCGGAATATCCCCTAGAGCAATCGATACATTATTAATTGGCAGGGTGGAACCGATGGGTGCATCTGTGGCGAGGATTATATTGTTTACTGTCAGGCTAAACTCTTTGGCGAAGGTATTCAGGCTAAAATCAATATTCAGAACATCCGAGCGAGAGAAGTTTGTTGAGGCAGAATATAAATCCGTTGGTGAAAAGCTCAATCCATCGTCTGACGAGATGGACATCGTATCCCCATTGAAGAAGAGCTCCAGCGTAGTAGCATTGAAGGCACTCGAATTGAGGCCTGGGATTCCCCCTTGATTGAACTGCACGAGAGCATTAACCCCGGAGCCAAACATTAACTGCATATTCAGCGTGACGATGCTGGAGGATACATTTCCCATAGACATTGAGAAAATGCCAAAGGAACTCAGTCCCGTTGTGCAAACCAATGGCGTGCCAGTCAGGTCAAGGAATGAACTGCTAATTTGCGAGGAAACGAACGGCCCGCCGTAATTGGTGGCGTAGGACGAAAAATCGTTCGGGCCGCCATTTGCCGAAGTATATACGGTTCCTGCCGTAAACTGGCTGAACGTGATGTCGTACAGGGTCTGCCCGTTGGCCGTAGCGAAACACAGAAGCGAGAAAATGCAGAGCAGGCTCTTGAACTTCATACGTCTCCCCTAAATCTACCCACGCATCGTATCACAGACCTCTTTGGTCGTCGAGATTATTGACAGGGCAGGATTTCGCCAGAATGCCGCCATTCCCCTAAGTCGCCCCATCATCCAGCCAGTAACGCATTCTAACAGGGTCTGTGGCTCAATGCAGCCCATCTGTGGGGCTGTTGAGGGGACAGACATGCCGCAGAGGGCTGCGTCATTTCGTCCAACATTGCTTTGCCTTGCGGCCTATGGCAGCACCACAGAGACCAATTATCGCCAAGACGCCGAAGAAAGCCAGTGCGATGGGCCACAGATTAAACCCATGTCCACCTGCGACCATGCTGACCGCCATCCCGATGGGCAGACACAACATTGTTGCTGGGCCGATAATCCATACTGGGCCTCCTCCGAAGATGCCTAGCAGGAGACCGGCGACCGAGGGGTAAATGAATTCGTAAGGGGCGACGCTAGGATGAGCATCCAAAAACTTCATCAAAACAAGCTCGCCCGAGCCTATGGTTGCGGCAAAGACGATTTCAATCCAAAGCCTCAAGGTTGAAATTTGGCGGTTCATAATGCCTAGCAATTGGAACTCAACCACGCTAGGCCAACGACGTCAATTCAGAATGGCCCAGGGGACAATGTTTGCGGGCCATCTGTGGGTCTCTGGAGGGTCTTTGATTTCCCGCCGCCAGGTCTTGCCTCTTGAACCTGCTGGAGACCTGGCTAGGAGTAGATTGGGGCTAGTCGTTACGCATGGGGAGCGGGTCAACGGGCAGCCGCTGGCTGAAGCCATTAACGGAAACGTCTATCGCTAAGGGCAGCACAAACAACGCAAATCCTTGGCCAACCAACAAGAATACTAGAGCACAGACAACCTTCCATCTGACCCTGCTGAGAAAACCACCGAAACGGATGTGACTGGTGTACCAAAGCGTCGTGGACGGGGAACTCCTGGAATTGATGTACAGAGGACAATTGCCACAAGATGCGTGGTGCTTTGTATGTCCCGTCCTTCGAGCTTCGATGCAACATGAAGACCTGCCACGACCCAGTGATTGCGAAGAAGATGAGAAGCGGGGCGAAGATGCATCCCAAATATAGATGCAACTGACGAATGCGGCTCATACGCCTGCAGTCTACCAATCGAGAGGGGCTGGTTGCAATAGCAAGACCCTGCACAGACCCCGCCAGGCCGCCCTGGCCGCCGCAGCCCCCCTTGCTCCATCGCCATTCCAGTTAGGCATTTTAACAGGGTCTGTGAATGCTTGTGGCAGAATGTGGGGCGGTCTGGGGATTGACCCAGCCTCCCCCAACCGTCGCCGCCCTACCCCACGCCATTGCCCAAAATTACCCTCTGAAATACACTCACCCGTACACTCACCCGATGGGCTCAAAAAGCCCCTTTTTCGGGTGATAGCAGAAATTCAAGATGGGGCAGAATTCGGGGCGAAATAAAATGCACAACCCGCCAATTACAAGCCGCCTGTGCCGATTGAGGAGCGAAAGGAATTTGGAGCGGGCGATGGGAATCGAACCCACCTAGCCGGCTTGGGAAGCCGGTGCATTACCACTATGCTACGCCCGCGCAAGCAAGGCATCTATTCTCGCACTCCGCGCCGCCAAATCAAGCCCGAACAGATGGAGGACAAGGCCGCCCGAGCCTGCTGTCACCCCGAGCGTGACGAAGGGTCTCTGCCGTTCGCCGCACGAAGTGATTCGGAAGACAAAAATCAGTCTGCAAAAAACCTTATGGCAGTCGGAAGGCAGAAGAAGGTTTCTTGCGACCATTTTGAGAGCCGTTCCGAATGCAGGCCGCGCCTGACACCGGTTGATGCGGCGATTCTGTCATCGTGTCCTTCATCCAAGTCCTTTCGTGTCAAATTGTCAGTGTTTCGGGCGCTTTTGTGTCTGTTGGCTTTTGCAAAAGCATTTCTGCCGCAGCCTCTTGCGCTGGAGTTTGAAAATCTGGCACTTTTTCTGCAATCGTTTGTTGGAGGTGAGGAAGGTAGGGCAATCATGGTAATCATCAACGGCATGGGCAGGCAGGCATTCCAAAAGTTGCTGCCCCGGAACGTGGGTTTGGAAATCGGTGTCGGCGAAGAGTACGAGTGGTATGGGGACCTGACAGAAACCATCCTGGGCGCCGTTGGCGTCAGTAAGCACAAGGGCTGGAACTTCGCTATCATCAAGCCCGACATCACAGGCAACTTCCGCGTCTGCAAACGACAGGAAAGCTTTCCCAACCGTCATACCGCAAGGATTGGATTGCTGCGGCAGATGGCGGAGGCACAAGGACCAGAAGCAAACCGGGGCGAATTTGTCGCCAAGGTCTGCGAATCAAGCAGTGCGGTGTAGAGACAGAGGAGCAGCCACTATGAATTCCAAAGAGGATCCGTCCAATTGGGATGTTTTTATTAAGGTCTGGCTCGGGTTAGGACTCACGTTTTGGGTGGGTCTGGGGGGCATGGTTTTTTGGTGTCTGATTCGATGATGTTTCCGGATGGAAGGTCAGGTAGGGGAAGAAGCGTCATATCACCGGAAGGGGCTGGCTGAAAACACCTCACCAGTCACGGCCAGCCCGTCACAGGCGACAAAGCGAGACAGCGGCAATCTTCGTTGATTGCCGCTGTCTTGTCATGTGCACGAGAGACGGCATCGGAGACCATGCATTGGAAACCGATCCTCGCCTCTTCCTCGCTGGCAAACGCACCGGGTTCTGATATTCTCCCCCCGGCATGGCGGAGCCAGGCGTCATTCAGATCGAAGAGACAAAGACCGGGGAGGCGCTCGATACGCCCTGGAACGTGGTCGTTTATAATGATCCGATCAACCTGATGAGCTACGTCACCATGGTCTTCCAGCGCGTGTTCGGTTACCCGCGCGAGAGGGCCGAGCGCCATATGCTCGAAGTCCACAAGAAGGGCCGCTCGCTGGTCTGGTCGGGCGGCCGGGAACAGGCGGAACATTACGTCCACCAGTTGCACGGCTACCAGTTGCTCGCCCGACTGGAGAAATCCTCGTGATGAGCCGCTTGCGCGTCCAGCCCATCGACACGAAAACCATCCGCATCAGCGGCATCGAGCCGTTTCTGGCGGATTGCCTGGAGACTCTGGGCGAGACACTGGAGCAGCGCGATTCGCCCAGGGCCAGCGGACGGCTGTTCCCCCCGCCTACAGCGGACAG
The DNA here is from genome assembly GCA_963817685.1 of uncultured Verrucomicrobiae bacterium. GTDB lineage: Bacteria > Verrucomicrobiota > Verrucomicrobiia > Palsa-1439 > Palsa-1439 > CAWFPN01. Next base: position 618,385 of record CAWFPN010000010.1, read on the forward strand.
CGACAAGGCCAACGCGGACTGGCAGAAGTTCGTCGACCCGGATTTGCGGCATCTGTTCGTCTCCGCCGGGGAAACGGTGCTGCGCGACCTGACGGGATTGCAGGCGGACGAGGAAGCGCCGGCCTCATTTCAGGTTAGTTTTTCCGCCGAACACGTGAACGCCTGGATCAGCGCGCTGAACCAGGCGCGGCTGATTCTCGGCGAGTTGTTCCACATCACCGAAGACGACCTGAACAAGACGCGCTTCGACGTCACCGATGAGCGGACGCTGGCCATCGTCCGGGTCCATCTGTTCGGCTATCTGCTGCAGCTGTTTGTGGAACTGGCATCAGGAAATGCGGAGGCAGGCGGCGATGAGCCGAAAAATCCTGTTTGAGGGCCCGGCCGTCAAATCCGAGCTGGTCGTGTTGATGCTGGAGAAGTGGGGCCTGCATCCGGAATTCCAGGAGGCGACGGCCGGCCCCGACACCGAAGATCTCGATCGTGATACCCGCGTGTTGGTCCCCGAGGAAGAGCACGAGCGCGCCCGGGAGATTCTCTGGGGCGAAAGCGAAATTGAACGGGCGGGGTTTTAGAGTGACTAAGTGGCCAGGTGCTTGAGTGCCTGAGAGTGTGTGTGGGAAAAGAATAGTCCTGGTTTTCTGCGCGCTGGCGGCGGCGGCTGTCGCGTTCCATTTCCGCGACGGCATTCAGTGCCGTTTCTTTCCCCGGTCCTACTGGAACGGGCAAGTCCGGTCCTGCGAAACCACGGTGGATGCCCAATTGGCCCGGCGCTCCTCCCTGCAGCAACTGCTCCAACGAGCGACCGAGACGCGCAGCCAGCACACACTCGATGAGTACTACGGATTCAGGGAAGTCGAGGTCTTCGACGACGAAGCCTGGCATAGGGCGGAAAAGAAGGTCGCATCCGATCTGTCAGCCATCTCCAACGACCTCGTTAACTGCCAAGCCACCCTGCAAAAAAAGGAAGGAGAACTCGAAGCCGCCCGCGCGGAATTGGCGAAAGCCCGGGAATGAGGCGTCAACCGCCGCTGACGGAATCGCTGGCGACCCAGTGGCCCGCGCGCGCTTCGCGCCACTCGAATGGCTGCTCCTGAAGTTGCGCGCGGATTTCCGCCGGGGAAAGGTTTCCCGGCGGCCAGATGATCCGCTGCCGGCGTTGCGCGGGATCGATGGTCGGCACCGCGGAGAGCAACGCCTGTGTGTACCGATGCAACGGGTGGCTGTAAATCTCCTCCGCGCTCGCTTCCTCGACGATCTTGCCGAAGTACATCACCAGCACCCGGTCGCTGATGTGTTCCACCACGGCCAGGTCGTGCGCGATGAACAGATAAGTCAGCTTGAACGTCTCCTGCAGTTCGCTCAACAGATTCACAATCTGCGCCTGCACGCTGACGTCCAGCGCGCTCACCGGCTCGTCGCAGACGATGAATTTCGGTTCCACCGCCAGCGCCCGTGCGATGCCGATGCGCTGCCGCTGGCCGCCGCTGAATTCGTGCGGGTAACGCCGCGCGTGATCGGGCGAGAGGCCGACGGAACGCAGCAGGTACGCCACGCGCTCGCGCTCTTCGTCGCGATTGGCGCACAGATGGTGGATGCGCAGGGCTTCCCCGATGATCTCGCGCACCGTCATGCGCGGATTCAGAGAGCCGTACGGGTCCTGAAAAATCATCTGCGCTTTCCGGCGAAACGGTTTCAACGCCGCGCCGCTGAGTTTCGTCACGTCCTGCCCGTCGAACCGGATCTCCCCGCTGGTCGGCTCGATCAGCCGCAGGATCGTCCGGCCCAGTGTCGTCTTGCCGCAACCGCTTTCGCCCACCAGGCCCACCGTCTCGCCTTCATTGATCGCAAAGCTCACGCCATCGACCGCGCGCACCCAGGCGACGGGCTTCTGCAGCACGCCCGCGCGCACCGGGAAATGGGTCTTGAGGTCTTTGATTTCCAAGAGGCTCATCGCATCACCCCCACTTTCGTAAGAGCGCCCTTCCGGGCGCGACCCACGCCGTCCAACCATGCCCAATCGATCAGGTGCGAATATCGCGGATTGGCGGAAGAATATTCATATTCGTGTTCGAGCCGTGCCAATCCTTTGCGGACGGGATTCCCATGCATATATGAAAGTCTGGTCTCGAAGTCCTTCCGATCCCGCACAAAATGATCATGAAAGCCGGATTGCCAAAGCTGCCCTTGTCGACCAAGCAATTCGTTGAGCTTTTTACCCGTGTATCCCTTGAACGAATCCATTATTTCGGAGAGGGAATGCTCTGCCGCCAATACAAATGCAGCATGAACATGGTCGGGCATTATAACGAACCCCATCAGGCGGACGCGGCCGTGTTCTTGCAGCCATGTGAGCGAGGTAATAACGATTTCTGCCATCTCCGAGTTGGCAAAAAGCGGGTCACGGTCTGCGGAGTTAACCGTCACAAAGTAGCAGAGATTCGGAGTCGAGACTCGACCCTTGCGCAATGCGCTTTGGTGCGGAGAGCGTTGTCGGGTGGTCGCGCCCGGAAGGGCGCTCCTACGGGCCGAAGTCATACAATGCTCCTTTGGAGATCCGGCTTCTCCCAATACGGGCAACGTACGCGGCGCGAGCCGCCTTGGACCTCCACCAACGGCGGCCCGGGATCGACGGTGCAATCGGCCTGCGCCCGGTCGCAGCGCGGATGGAATTTGCAGCCGGCCGGCAGATGCGCGGGGTTGGGGACGGTCCCGGGAATCGATTGCAGCCGCGTGGCGCGGGCGCCGAGCTCCGGGATCGACCGCATTAATGCCAGCGTGTACGGATGCAGCGGCTTCGCCAACAAGGCGGCCGCCGGCGACGTTTCCACGATGCGGCCGCCGTACATCACCGCCACGTTGTCGGCCAGTTCGCCGACAATGCCCAGGTTGTGCGTGATGAGTAAAATGCTCATGCCGAGCTGCTGTTTCAAGTCCTTCAACAAATCCAAAATCTGCGCCTGGATCGTCACGTCCAGCGCCGTGGTCGGTTCATCGGCGACCAGCAGCGCCGGGTTGCAGGCCAGCGCCATGGCGATCATCACGCGTTGCTGCATGCCGCCGCTGAGCTGGTGCGGATAATCCCGCAGCCGGCGCTCCGGCTCGGGAATCCCGACCAGTTTCAGCAGCCGAATCACTTCCGCATCCGTGGCGGCGTCGGGCCGATGCAACTGCAGCGATTCCTTGATCTGCGCGCCGATGCGGAACACCGGGTTCAGCGAGGTGGCGGGTTCCTGGAACACGTAGGAGATCTTCGCGCCGCGGATCGCCCGCAACCGTTCCTTGTCCATCTTCAAGACGTCTTCGCCGTCGAGCAGCACCTCGCCGCCCTTGTACACGCCCGGCGGCGTGGCGACCAGTTTCGCCAGCGACAACGCCGTCACGCTCTTGCCGCTGCCCGATTCCCCCACCAACGCCAGCGTCTCGCCGCGCTTGATGGAAAACGACACCCCGTCCACCGCGCGCACTTCCCCTTCATCGGTGAAGAAGCTCACGCACAAATCGCGGACATCGAGCAATGTTGCGGTGGTTGTCATCGCTTGCGTTTGAACTTTACACCTTCGATCTTTTCGAAATCTGCGTCCTGCGTCCACAAGGTCGCCTGATGCGCCCTCGTGGTTGCCAGGATCACGCTGTCGGCCAGTGGTAGTTCGAGTTCGACGCTTAGGCGGGCTGCTTCCAACGCGAGTTTGCCATCCAGATCAACCAAGCGGCCCTGCTGCATCAGGGCCGCCGCTTGCAACGCGTCGTTTTCGCCGCGCTGCTGCACGACACGTTTGAATACTTCAAAAACAGAGAGCGTCGGGACGACCAAGTTGACCGTATCTTCGATGATAGGGGCAAAGAATCCCGCGTTTGGCCCGCCGGCAAAATATTCCAGCCAACCTGAGGAATCCACGACATTCACAGGCGGTCTCCTTCGCGCGGGACACTGGTATCGATGCCCTTCAGAAATCCGCGCATGGATTTCAACGCTTTCACCGGGATGAATTCGATGCGGTCGCCATACTGCAACACCTGGATTTTCTCACCGGGTTGCAACTGGAGCGACTCGCGCACCGAAAGAGGAATGACCACTTGAAATTTCGGAGAGATGGTTACGGTTGTCATATCGATCAAATTTTCGTAAAACGATAGCACGATCGAACGGTTATGTCAACTACCCCGTCTTCGCCTCCACCGTTCTGAGTTTCGGGTCAAGCGCATCCCGCAAGGCGTCGCCAAAAAGGTTCAGCGCCAGCACCAGGAAGAACATGGCCACGGTGGCCCCGCCCAGTTCCCACCAGTTGCCGAGCCAGAGGCGCTGCTTGGCGTCGTTGATGATCGTGCCCCAGCTCGGTTCGCTGGCGACGCCGATGCCCAGGTAACTCAGCACGACCTCGGTGAGGATCAGGCCGGGAAAACGCAGGGAGAAATTAATGATGATCAGGTGCAGCACGTTGGGCATGATGTGGCGGAACATGATCGCGCCGTGGCTGACCCCCAAAGCGCGGGCGGCCAGCACGTATTGGCGTTCGCGGTGCTTGAGATACTCGCCGCGGATGAGACGGCACAACCCAACCCAGCCGGTGAACCCCATCGCCACGCAAATCGCCAGCAGCCCCGGATCAATGTAGCGGGTGACGGATTGCATGGCCGCGCTGCGTTCCACCGCCGCGCGCGTGACATAAGCCACCGACATGATCAACAGAATGTCCGGCACCGACGCCACCACGGAAAAGACGTAGACGATCGCGCTATCGAGCTTGCCCCCGAAGTAGCCCGCCAGCGCGCCGAGCACGAAGCCCAGCGGGATCACAATGATCGAGGTGAGCAGGCCGATCTCGAAGGCGATCCGCGTGCCCTGGGCCAACTGGTTCAGATTGTCGCGTCCGGCGAAGTTGGTGCCCAGCGGATGCGCCAGGCTCGGCAGTTCGTTGCGGATTTCGTAGTGGGAAACCTTGTAGGCGGGCGTGATGCCGCGGATTTTGGCGGTCCAATAAACGCCTTCAGCGTAGACCCAGGTCGCGGTGTACACGCAGAGGATCGCCAGGCAAACCATCGCCACCCGGTTGCGGCGCAATTGCCGCCAAGCGAGCTTCCACAAGCCTTCCGGTTGGGTCATCGCGCTCATTTCAACCGGATCCTCGGGTCGGCCCAGGTGTAGGCAATGTCGGTCAGGGCGTTGAACAGGACGAACAGCACCGCGCCGATGAACGTGGTGGCGAACACGACGTTGTCATCGAAATTTTGTAGCGCCATCACCGTCAGGCGGCCCAGGCCGGGGATGCCGAAGAAATTCTCCAGCAACAGTTCGCCCGTGTAAAGAAACGGGATGGCGATAATCACGTTGGTCAGGATCGGGATCAGCGAGTTGCGCAGGACGTGGCGGAACAGGATCGCGCGGGACGACACCCCCTTGGCCAGGGCGGTCCGGACGTATTCCTGGTACATCTCGTCGAGCATCACCGTCCGATAGAACCGCAGGCTGCCGCCCACCCCGCCGACCACGCCGACCAGCACCGGCAAAATCAAATACCGCGGCCCCTCGAATCCCCAGACGGGAAACAAGCGCCACTGGCCGGCCAGCCAGTATTGCGCGAGCATGATATAGACCAGCGAGCTGACGCTCATGCCCATCACGGCCACCAACACCAGGCCACGATCAATCCACGTGTTGCGGTAATACGCGGCCAGCAACGCCAGCGCCACCGCCAGCAACAGTTCGATCACAAACAGCGGCAGCGCCACGCACAACGACGGCCCCGCGCCCTCGCGCAACATCGTGCTCACACGCTGTTTGGTGGTGATCGATTCTCCAAAATCAAACCGCAGGAGATTGCCGCACAGGATCGGGAATTGCGCATCGAACAGGTCGCGGGGAAACTCGCGGAGATTGAGGAACAGCGGTTTGTCGTAGCCGCGTTCGTGGCTGATCTGCGCGATCCGCGCCGGCGTGGCGTTCTTGCCCGCCAGCCGGTAGGCCGGGTTGCCGCCCACGACGCGGAACACAAAGAACGTGATGAACAACACCCCGATGGTGATCGGAATGACGGACAACAGGCGGCGTATGATGTAGGAGATCATGGTCGATCCAAATGGTGTGGGCCACAGATGCACACAGATAAACGCGGATCATCTGTGAAAATCTGTGTGAATCTGTGGCTCATATCAATGCTCAAGCACCTTGTAAAATTTCAGGTTGGGATACGGGAAGGCGTGCGGTTTGTAGTCCTGGAACCACGGCTGGTACAGGCCGTACGCCAGCGGATAGGCGACCAGGGCCCAGGTGCAATCTTCCGTTGTCATGTCGGCCATCTTCTCATACAGCGCCGTGCGTTCCGGCGAGTCGCCCATCGTCAGGATACGCTCGTAGAGGCGGTCGAACTCCGGGTTCCGGTAGTTGGTGGCGTTGATGCCGGGGCATTTGTTCGGCCCGTAAAAAAGCTGCAGGAAATTCTGCGCGTCCGGGTAGTCGATCACCCAGCCCGCCCAAAACACCTGCGTGTTGCCATCGTGCTCGCGCCGCAGATATTCGGCGAAACTCAATTGCTGGACGACCAGTTCCACGCCGATGGCCCGCAGCTGTTCCTCGTAGAAATCCGCCGCCTGCCGCGAGTCCGTGCTGCCCGAGCCGGGCATGATCATCGTCAACCGCAACGGATGGCCGTTCTCGTCGCGCCCGTCCTTGTAACCGGCCTCGGCGATCAACTGTTTGGCCCGCTCCAGATTGTACGCGTAGGGATACGGCTTGTCGGTATGACCGGCCACTCCCGGCGGAATCGGACTGTTGGCAGGCGTGTACCGGTTGTTGGTGATGACCTCGATGTACTGCTTCACGTCGATGGCCGTCGCAAACGCCTGCCGGAGCTTCTTGTGCCGGGCATTGACGGCGGGATCGGCCGACGTGCCGACCGTGGCATCGAGCATGTTGAACCCGATGTAATCCGTCGCCAGGTCCGGCGTCTTGAAGAGCCTGATCCCGAGTTTCTCAAGTTCCGGCGATAACGCCAGGTTGGGCGTGATCACCTTTTCAAAGTAATCCTTGTTGATGCCCGAACTGGGGATTTTGCCGCTCAGGAACATCTGCCAGATGGTGTAAAACTCGCGGATGTCGTACTCAACGATCCGGTCCAGCAGCGGCAACGGCTTGCCCGCGTCCGCCAGCAACCCCGCCGCCGCGTCGCCCGGTTCCCCCTTGTCGGGATACGCCTGCCCACTGAACCCCGGGTTGCGCTCGAACTCGAGCCGGTAGTTCTGCCGCCAGCTCGTCAACCGGAACGGCCCCGTGCCGACGGGATGCAGGCGAAACTGCTCGCCGTAAAATTCCACCGCCTCATGCGGCACCACAAAGGCATAGCACATCGTCAACACATACAACAATTGGGGGTAAGGTTCGGCCAGATGGATTTGCAGTTTGTACCGGTCCACCGCTTGAAACCCCGGCAACGGGACAGTCATGTCCGCCGGCCCCTTGCGGGCGGCATTCGTTTTCACCCAGGCGTCCGCGCCCAGGACGTGTTCGGCAAAAATCCAGTCGCCCGGCGACTCCAGGTGCGGATCGAGCACGCGCTTGAACGAATAAACAAAATCCTCCGCCACCACCTCGCGCCCCTTGCCGCCGGGAAAACAGGGGTCGTCGCTGAAGCGAATCCCCGGCTTGATCGTGAAGGTGTAGGTCAGCCCGTCCGCCGAAACGTCCGGCATCGATGCCGCCAGCCGCGGTACAGGCCGATAGGGACGCTCCAGGTAGTCATACTCCAGCAACCCTTCATACACCCGCGAGACTTCGCCGGCCGATTCGACGTCGCCGGCGTCCACCGGGTCGAATCCCTTGAAATCGCCACCCACCAGATAGAGCGTGTTCGGCGCGCTTTCGGAAAGACTGGCGGAACCGGGGCCGCAGGAAACAGCACAGACGACAATCGCCCCCGCGCTGAGGAGGGCGGTCAATCGTCGGGAGAGCATCGGTTCTCCCGCCGGGTTACTTGGCGGGCTGCGACGACGGTTGCGCGGGAGCAGCAGGGGCAGCGGGAGCCGCGCCTTGTCCGGCCGCCGGCGGCGGCGTTGACAACGGGGCGGGCTGCGGCGCCGAACTGCCCGGCATCGTCAGCGGCTGCGCGGACGCCGGCACGCCCATCGGGGCCGCCGGGGCCGACTCCAACGCCCGCTGCATCAACGACCGGCTCGTCTCGCGGTGCGTATGCAGCACGGCCAAAATCATCGTCGTCGCCAGCAGGATGCACGCGCACCAGATCGTCAGCCGCACCAGCGCCGTGGTCGTGCCGCCGCCAAACACCGTGTCCGTCATCCCGCCGCCAAACGCCGCGCCCACACCCTGATCGGAGGATTTCTGCATCAGCACCAGCCCGATGAGAAATACCGCCACCACCACGTGGACGATTGTCAACAACCAGATCAAAAACGTGTTCATCGATTCCTTTGTTAAACGCTCTTTACAATCTGCGCAAATCCCTTCGCGTCCAGGCTCGCGCCGCCGACCAGCGCGCCGTCGATGTCAGGCTGGCCCAGCAATTCCTTCGCGTTGGCCGCCTTGACGCTGCCGCCGTACTGGATCCGCACCTGGCCCGCGACTGACGCATCAAATTTCTCCGTCAACAACCCGCGAATAAACGCGTGCACTTCCTGCGCCTGCGCCGGAGTCGCCACCCGGCCCGTCCCAATGGCCCAGACCGGTTCGTAGGCAATGACGGTCGCCAGCATATCATCTTTGGTGAAACCTGCAAGACCGCCCGTCACATGATCGCGCACCACCGCCTCGGTCTGATCCGACTTCGCGTTGCGCCAGCGTCTCGCCAACGCAAACAATTGGCCGGATGCCATTTGCGAGCGCGGCTTTGGCCCGCTTGTTGACGCCTTCGTTGGTCTCGCCAAAATACTGCCGCCGCTCGCTGTGCCCGACAATCGCGTATTGGACATTGAACTCCTTCAGCATCGCCGCGGAGATTTCCCCCGTAAACGCGCCTTCCTTCTCCCAATGGATATTCTGCGAACCAAGCGTGACGTTGGAATCCTTCAAGACCGCGCTGGCCGCGCTCAGCGCCGTAAACGGCGGGCAAACGACCACTTCCACGTTGGTGACGCCGGCGACCTCCGCCTTCAGCGCGTTGACCAGCGCCACGGCTTCCGCCGCCGTCTTGTACATTTTCCAGTTGCCGGCAATGATGGGTTTGCGATTGGGGTTCATAAATAATCCAGGTTATTTGTCGCTCAATGCCGCGACGCCGGGCAGCTCCCGGCCTTCGAGAAATTCCAGCGACGCGCCGCCGCCGGTGGAAACGAACGTGACTTGCTTGTCCAGGCCCGCCTTCTTCAAGGCCTTCGCGCTGTCGCCGCCGCCGATGATGCTCGTGCAATTCTTGTTGTCCGCCACCGCCTGGGCGACCCCGAACGTGCCCTTGGAAAACTCCGGGACCTCGAAAATGCCCATCGGCCCGTTCCAAATGATCGTCTTGGCCGCGGCGATTTCCTTCTTGTAGCGTTCGATCGTCTGCGGCCCGATGTCCACGCCGCACCAGCCGTCTTCGATGCTCGGCCCGTCGGTGATCCGCGTCGTCGCGCCCGCTTTCGGCTCGGTCGCCTGCAGATGGTCCTGCGGCAACAGGAACTTCTTGCCCTTGGCCTTTTCCAGCAACGACTTCGCCATATCGAGCTTGTCGTTCTCGACGAGCGATTTTCCGATGCCAAATCCTTGTGACTTCAAAAACGTGTACGCCATCGCCCCGCCAATCAGCACCGCGTCGGCTTGTTAACAGGAGATTCTCGATGACCTTGATCTTGTCCGACACTTTCGCGCCGCCGATGATGGCCACGAACGGCCGCGCTGGATTGGCCAGCGTGCCGCCGAGATATTTCAATTCCTTCTCCATCAAAAACCCGGCCACGGCCTTGCCGCCGCGTTTCTTGATGATCTCCGCCGCCGCGTGCGTCGACGCGTGCGCCCGATGAGCGCTGCCGAAAGCGTCGTTGACGTAAATGTCCATGTTCTTCGCCAGCTTTTCGGCGAACACGGGGTCGTTCTTTTCTTCCTCGGCATAAAACCGGACGTTTTCCAGCAACAAAATGTCGCCCGGCTGCATGATCGCGACGGTGTTCTCCACCTTCTCGCCGATGCAATCGTCCACGAACGCCACCGGCCGCGACAACAATTCCGCCAGCCGTTGCGCCACGGGCCGCAAACTCTGTTTCGGATCGCGTTTGCCCTTCGGACGGCCCAGATGAGAACAAAGCACCACGCGCGCGCCGTTCTTCCACAAATACTCCAGCGTCGGCAGGGTCGCCTTGATGCGTTTATCGTCGGTAATCCCGCCGTTCTCGTCCAGCGGTACGTTATAATCCACGCGGACCAGCACCCGCTGACCGCGAAAGTCTTTCAAGTCATTGATGGAAAGTTTCGCCATATTCTTCAAGCCTCTCCGTTGCTACGGGGTAGCCAGCGAGAGTAGCGAATCCCGCCCTTGAGTCAAACCCAAAACGGGGCACCGAAAGCCACAGATGGAACACGGATGGAGCACAGATTTCCTCTGTAGGCCGGGTCACCTGACCCGGCGTTCCTGTCGTTGGTAGAGCGGCTTGGCCCAAGCCGCCGAAGCCGTTTCCCCCCTGAGCCGCGCTGTCACCCCGAGCTTGTCGAGGGGTCTCTGTCGTTATCGTCTCTGAAATAAACAGGTCGGTACCAAGGATTGACACACGTGCCCGCCCAAGCAGGAAGGCCGTGCTATCCGACGAAATGCCGGAATCGGCAATCCTTTACGGCGATGATGATATATCCGCTGCGGATATATCATCGATTCAAGCCCGTCCGTGTTCACCCCCCAAGCGCGCCGGTGCTTTTGGGGCAAGTCCGGGGCTGACCAACATGGCCGGACGGGACTGTTGCAGAATTGCGAAAATGTGTTACTCTACGGAGGCATGATATATGCAGAGGGCATACACCTAACGGCTGGAAAGGCGCGAACGCCGGGTGCGGTCACCCGGCCTACAGCCGAAATCAATGCGATCCGTGGATGTACAGCCCTTCGTGCTTTCGTGGTAAGGGACAGGGATTTAGCGCGAAAAGCGAACGGGACGACAGAGATCCCTCGACACGCTCGGGATGACGGCGTCAACGTCGCACAATCTGGCCCGGTCAAGCCTAGTCAAACCAAGTCCGACCTAGTCAAACCTAGTCCAACCATAAATTCTCCCATCGGACCGCCCATCCGTGTAATCCGTGGAAGAAATCCAGCCATTCGTGCCCATTCGTGTGCATTCGTGGCTGCCTCCATCTGCGTGCATCTGTGTGGATCTGTGGCTCAATACGGCCTAATACGACCTAATACGGCCTTAATTTGTTTTGAGGATGAGTTTGGACTGACAAAATGTCAGTCGGAGGCGTCCGGTTTACATCGCGTTCCAGCCGCGACGGATCATGCTGACGGCGATGGCGGCCAGCAGCAGGGAGATGATCTTGGAAATGGCGTTCAGGCCGGTCAGGCCGATGGCCTGGGCCAACCGTTCGCTGTACCGCAAGGCCAGGCTGACGAGGACCAGATTGATGACCAGCGCCGCCAGGGTGAAGGGGATGCCCACTGTATCCATCAGGATCAACAGCGTCGTCAGCGTCGCCGGACCGGCGATCAGGGGCAGGCCGAGCGGGACAATCCCGAAGTCATCCGACAACGGCGCCACGTTCGGGCCGGTTTGGAGCAGCGTGCGCGAGGCCAGCACCAGCAGGATCAGGCCGCCCGCCACTTGGAAATCGCCAACGGTGATGCCAATCACATGAAAGATCAGTTTGCCGAGAAACATGAAGCCGACGGCCACAATCGCCGCCGTCCAGGTGGCCTGATGGGCAATGCGGGTGCGCCGGGTCGGCTCGACGCCCACGGTCATCCCCAGATACAACGGCACGAGCCCGACCGGGTCAATCGCCACGAAGAGCGGAATGAAAGCCAGCAGCAGTTTTTCGATCCAGTCCATCGGAACGCCTCCTTGTTTGTCATTAACAGAACGCTGGGGACAAAGCAATCATGCGGCGTCATCGCGCGCTGGCGCAAAGCGCATTCTGATGTACACTATTGCACGATGAACCGAGAGGGAGCTTCTCTGTGTTGTGCCGTTGCGCTCGCGCTGCTGGCCGGTTGCGGCGGGACCAAGCCCATTCCGGTGGACCAGGTGCAGGTGACGGCTGTCAAAGCGGAGGATGTCATGCGCGTGGTCCACGCGCCGGGCGCCAAGGCGGTCCTGGTCAATATGTGGGCCACCTGGTGCGGCCCGTGCCAGGAGGAATTCCCGGACCTGTTGAAGGTGGCGCGACGAGATCAGCCGAAAGGGTTGCGGGTGGTGCTGGTGTCCAATGACGACGAGGCTGACCTGGCAAACGTGAAGAAATTCCTGGCCGAGCGCGGGGTGGATTTTCCGGCGTACCTCAAGGCCCAGAAGGACAACGAGTTCGTCAACGGGATCGACTCGCGCTGGACCGGCGCGCTCCCGGCGACGTTCATTTACGACGGCAACGGCAAATTGACGGATTTTTGGGAGGGACCGGGGTCATACGCCATGTTTGAGGAGAAAGTAAAACCACTATTGAACCCATAACCTGAGCGCAGTGTCGTATCTGTATGCTTGGAGGAACCATATATATGAGAACAAATCAAATCCGCATCGCAATCATCTGTGCATCCGTCGCGCTGGCAGCGGCTTCCGCGAATACAGAAGCCCTGGAGATCGGCGGGAAGATCCCGCAGGCGACCGTTAAGATGCAAAATGTCGACGGCAAACAGGTTTCCATCGCCGACGTGGCCGGGACAAAGGGCACGCTGGTGGTGTTCACCTGCAACCATTGTCCGTTCGCCAAAGCCTGGCAATCACGAATCGTTGAACTGGGCAACGCCTACCAAACCAAGGGCGTCGGCGTGATCGCCATCAACTCCAACGATCCGACCAACTACCAGGAAGACAACTTCGAAGTCATGCAGGCGCGGGCCAAGGAGAACGGCTTTCAGTTTCCCTACGTCGTGGACGGCACTTCCGACGTGGCGCGGGCCTTCGGCGCATCGCACACGCCCGAGGCGTTCCTCTTCGACAAGTCCGGCCAACTCGTCTATCACGGCGCGATCGATGACGACAAGGACATCGCCAGCGTCACCAAACATTACCTGCACGACGCCCTCGACGCGGTCGTCAACGGCACGCCCGTCCCGGTGAGCGAAACCAAGTCCGTCGGCTGCGGCATCAAGTTCCGCCCGAAAGCGTGACGCGCCGCGCCGGCTTGTGTAAGATGCGCGGCCAATGATTGCGCGCGCGCGATTGCTGGTTTGCCTGGCCCTGGTCGGCCTGCTCTACGTCTTTCACGTCCATCTGAAGACGGCGAAGATCTTCGCCAACCCGGGCTGGAACGCGCAGGACGAGACCGGACAATTCTGGAGCGAGGCCGCCTTCCAGTACCGGTTCGCCAAATTCTTCGCCGAACATCCCGCCGCCGACTGGGGCCAACTCGCGCGCGACCGCGACGTGCAGCACCCGGACACGATCGACGACTGGGCGGAGTTCACCGTGGCGATGGAAGTGCCGGTGGGCGTGTTGTACCGCTGGCTGAAACCGGCCATGCCGTTTCACGTGTTCGTTGTCTGGTACGATTGTCTTGTCTCCAGCCTGTCGTTGTTCGCCGTGTTCCTGCTGGCGCGCGCGCTGTGGCGCAGCGATGGGGCGGGCGTGGTCGCGGCGCGTTGTACGCGGCGTTGTACCCGAGCTACGGGCGGACGGTGAAGAACCTGTTTCTGCGGGAAGACTTCGCGGTCCCGCTGCTGTTGTTCGCCCTGGCGTTCACCGTGCGCGCGTTGCAGGAACAGAAACGGCGTGACCAGATCGTGGCGGCGCTGTTCTGGCTGGCCGCGCTGGCGAGCTGGCATTTGACGCAGTTCGTGATGGCGCCGTTCGTGGCGGCGGCCGTGCTGGTGTACCTGGGTAAAGGCCGGACGCCGAGGCTGCCGTGGTTTGTGATCGTGCTCGCGGCGGGCACGCTGGCCATTCCTGTGCTGCGGGCAAAACAGGTGTATCTCTCGCCCACCCTGTGTGCGCTCTACGCGCTGGCGCTGGCGGTCTGGATCGACGGCGGACGGCGAAGGGCGATCAGGATCTTCGCGGGCTCGCTGGCGTTGTGTCTCCTGCTCGGCCTGCTGTTCCAGAAATCCACCGGCGAGTACGCGCACGTCTACGCCCTGTTCTTCGCCAAGCTGCATTTCCTCGGGATGAAACCGGCCGACCCGTCCCAGTTGCCGTGGGAAGCGCGGCTTTTATGGGAAGGGGCGTTTAACACGGCGACCTGGCAGGAGTTCAGGCACAGCCTGGCGTGGTGCCTGCCGCTGGCGGTGCTGGCGATGTGGTTGACGCGGCGCGATACGGACGTCGCGGTGAGGATCTTCATCGTCTTTACGCTGCTGCTGTTTCCGCTGGCGTGGATGGTGGTGCGCTACTTCACGTTCCTCGGGTTTACCGCGGCGGTGGTGGGGGCGGGGTTGCTGACCCAACGGTTTTGGTGGAAGACGGCGGTCTTCGCCGCCACGGTGGCGCAACTGGCGGGGTTGGACTTCCAGCCCTTGGAGCGCGTCCAGCCGGCGCCCGCCGAATACGTCCCGGTCGTGCGCTGGCTGAACGATCAGACGCCGAGTAACGCGGTGGTCCTGGCCACGATCACGGAATCGCCCGTGTTCTGGGCACATACCGGCCGCCCGATCATTCTGCACCCGAAATTCGAGAACCGGGAAATCCGCGAGCGCTACCGGGAGTTCCTGGAAGCCATCTACGGCGGTGAGGACGGGTTTTATGAATTTGCGCGCCGCCACGGCGCCGACTATTTCATCTACGACACCGGCTTCCTGTTCGACGCCGAAGAATCGCGCCGCTACAAAGCCGACAAGCTCGGCCCGCTCCCACCCGATTGCGCCGCCGAACTGTTCCAGGACCATCCCGAACGGCTCAAGCACTTCACGTTGGAACTGGCCGCCGACCGGTTCTCCGTCTTTCGCCTGGCACGCTAGCGCATCGTGACGTTGTGGAAGAGGATGTCGCCGTTGACTTCGAATCGCAGGCCGTCGACGTTGGCGCGGCAGGCGGCCAGGCTCTCGGCGTGGGCCAGGGGCACCATCGGCGCTTCCTTGTAGACGATCTATTGCGACTGGCGATACAAGGCCGCACGCTTTTCCGGGTCAAGTTCGCGCCGGGCGGCGATCATCAGGTCGTGATAGGCGTCGTCTTTCCAGAAGCAGATGTTGAGCGCCGAGCCGAGCGTGGCGGTGTCCTTGTCCAGCAGCACGTAGAGGAAGTTGTCCGCGTCGCCGTTGTCGCCCACCCACCCCAGCAACGCCATCTCGTGCTCGCCGTGACTGGTGCGGCTGAGGTGCGAACCCCATTCGTTCGGGACGATCTCGACGGGGATGCCGGCCTGCGCCAGGTCGGCCTTGATCATTTCCGCGGCCCGGAGGGGATTGGGCAGGTACGGGCGTGGATTGGTCATGACTTCGAGCCGCAGGGGGTGGTCCAACGGCATGGTGCGGGAAAGGCTGTAGCGCGCCGTGTCGGGGATTTCATCGTTGTAACCGCTGATGAACGGCGGCAGGGGATTCTTCGCGACAACGGCGGCCCCGCGATAAACGGCGGCCACCAGATCGGTCTTGTTGATGCTGGCGGCGATCAAGTCGCGCAGGTTCTTGTTGTCCAGCGGCGGCTTTGAGCAGTTCAACGCGAGATAACAGACATTCATTCCGGCGCCGGTGACAAGCTTCAGCGCCGGGTCGTCTTTGATCGTGGGCTGATCGTTCGGGTCAATGCCGTCCATCGCCTGGACGTCGTCCGTCTGCAACTGGATCAGCCGCGCGGCGGAATCGGGGACAACCTTGAAAATCAGCCTCTGGATCTTCGGCGGCCCGTCCCAGTAATCGGCATTGGCCGACAGTTCGATCGTTTCGTTGGGCACCCAGGAGACGAACCGGAACGGTCCGGTACCCACGGGATGCCGCTGGTCGATGAACTTCGGGCTGATCAGGTAGGCGGGGAAAATCGCCAAGTCGGCCAGAAAAGGCGCCTGTGGTTCGCGCAGGCGAAACTCGAGCGTATCGGCATTAACGGCGCGCACCGACTCGACCATCCCGTACATCGCCGCCCAGTAGGCAAAGGTCGCCTGTTTCAGGTGCGCGGGATTCGACGGGTCCATTTGCCGGAGAAAACTGAACGCCGCCGCGGGAGCGTCCAGCAGCGTGCCGTCGTGAAAACGGACGCCCGGACGCAGGTGGAACGTGTAGACCAGCCCGTCGGGACTGATCGTCCACGACGTGGCCAGGCAGGCTTCGATGGCCGAGGTGCCCGTTTTGAAGCGTACCAGGCCTTCGCAGATGTTGCTGAGCACCTTGACGGACTCGCCGTCATCCACGTCGGCGGGATCAAGCTTCTGCGAGTCCGCGCCCCGCGCGAAGACGAGGGTTTCCCCGCTCGGACCGCCGGGACGCCGGCAGGCCGCGGCCAGCAGGCAAAGGACGAAAGCGACGGTAAACAGCCGTTGTTTCACGCGCGCCAGCCTAACGCAGCCGCCCGGCCGAGGCAAGCCGCCAACCGTCGGCCGCTGGTTGTTCTGGCTTGATTTCAAGATTCTTCTGCGCACAATCCCCGTCAATCCATCAGTGGATGGGGAGAGCACGGTAAAACTTATGACATCAACTTCCACGGCACCGGTTTCATTGGTCACAGGCGGCGCGGGTTTTCTCGGCTCGCATTTGGGCGAGCGCCTGCTGGCCGAAGGCCATCGCGTCATCGCGATGGACAACCTGATCACCGGCAACCTCGACAACATCAAACACCTCACCGCCAACAAGAGCTTCTCCTTCATCAAGCACAACGTCACCCAATACATCAACGTCGACGGCCCGGTGAACTTCGTGTTCCACTTCGCCTCGCCGGCCAGCCCGATCGACTACCTGGAGCTGCCCATCCAGACGCTCAAGGTCGGCTCGCTCGGCACCCATAACGCGCTCGGCCTGGCCATGGCGAAGAAGGCCGTGTTCCTGCTGGCCTCCACCTCGGAAGTCTACGGCGACCCCTTGCAGCATCCGCAGACCGAAGACTACTGGGGCAACGTCAACCCCATCGGCCCGCGCGGCGTCTACGACGAGGCCAAACGCTTCGCCGAGGCGATGACCATGGCCTATCATCGCTACCATCATCTCGACACCAAGATCGTCCGCATCTTCAACACCTACGGCCCGCGCATGCGCCTGAAGGACGGCCGCGTCGTGCCCGCCTTCATCGGCCAGGCGTTGCGGGGCGAACCCATCACCGTCTTCGGCGACGGCTCGCAAACGCGCAGCTTTACCTATGTCACCGACCTGATCGACGGCATCTACCGGCTCTCGCAATCCACCTACCACGAACCCGTCAACATCGGCAATCCGACGGAATTCACCATCCTGGAGTTCGCCAGGCTCGTCCTCAAAATGCTCGACGCGAAAAGCGAAGTCGTGCTCAAACCGTTGCCGGTGGACGACCCCAAACAGCGCCGGCCCAACATCACGCGGGCCAGAAGCATCCTGGGCTGGGAACCGAAGGTGGACATCGAGGCGGGACTGCGCCTGACCATCGACTACTTCCGCAAGAAGGTGTAGGAGAAACGTCCGGGCGGGCCGCCGTTACACCGGCGTCTTGATGCCCATCGCGCGCAGGGCGCACCAGGCGTTGGCCGCTTCGAAGATCATGAAGCCGCCGGCCACCAGCACCACGATTCCGCCGATCAACAGGGCCTTGCCGCCGCCATAAAACAACCCGGCGACGATCAGCCCGGCCCCGCCGATGGCCACGACGATGCCCGAGACAAGCCGTGCCCGGCGTCCGCGATGATCGATGTTGGGGACCAGTTTCACAGGTGTCTCACATCCGCTTGCTGGACCACGTGCCGGCAAACAGCGCGCCGAGCAACAGCAGGATCACCATGACCCAGCGAAATTCCGGCGCGGGCGCCTCGATCTTCAGCCACGCGGGCCAGATCGCCCACAACAACGCCGCCGATCCCAGGAACGCCACGCCCAGCCAGCCCAACAACTCAAACGTCCGCCGCTCCTCGCGCACCGCCCCGCGCAACCGGGCAATGGTGTCCTTGTCGACACGCAGTTTTTCGGCGGCCGTCGCCTCCAGCACCGATTCGTCCGTCGCCGCCGAGAGAAATTCGCGGACCAATTCGGCGCCGCGTTTGCTGTCATGGTCGAGGACGAAAATGCCGTAGATTTTGTCGACGCCGCTCATGGTTTCCACCACGTCCGGCACCGTCGAGCCCGGCTCCTGCAACGTCGCTTCCACGCCGTTGTCCCGCAGGTAGCCGATCAGCAGGTTGCCCACCCATTCATCGTGGGCCTTGTGGATTTCGACCAGATTCTCCGCGTTCAATCGATCCTGATCGCTCATGGCTTTTCAGTCTAATCCCCTTTTGCGTCGCTTGCCAATCTATTCCGGCGGAGGCCCGGCTCAAGGCGCATCGATCTCCTCTTCCACCCGCTGGGTCAGGTCGTCCAAATAAAACGGTTTCTGGATGTAGCCGCGCAAACCGTCCTCAAACAGCTTCTTGGCCACGTTGTCGTCGCAAGCGGTCAAGAGCAACACGCGCGCGCCGGGATTGATGTTGCGCAGGCATTCGAAGACAAGGTCCCCCGTCATTTCCGGCATCAGAAAATCCAGCAGCACCAGGTCGATCTCCCGCCAGAGCCGCTCGTAGATGCCGATGCCCTCGGATGGGTTGGAGGCTGTGTGGACGGCGTAGCCTTTGGTCCCGAAGGTTTCCTTGATGATCTCCAGGATCTCCGTCTCATCGTCGATCGCCAGGATCACCCGCGACTTCTTGTTGCGTGCCGGGCTCATGCGTGCGTTGCCAAAACTGCCGTTTCTCTATACCATTTCCTTCCTCTGACGAAAATGAAAAATGCTTTCGCGGACCGGACAGTGATCGTGACGGGCGCTTCCAGCGGCATTGGCCGGGAAACGGTCCTGGCCTTCGCCCGCGCCGGCGCCAACGTCGTCCTGGCGGCGCGCCGGTTGGAACTGCTGGAGGCCATCCGCGCGGAATTTCCCGACGGTAGCGACAGGATGCTCTGTCTGCGCACCGACGTTACCGTGGACGACGACGTCGCGCGGCTCGTGGAAACCGCGCTTGCCCGGTTTGGCCGGATCGATATTTTGGTGAACAACGCCGGAGCGGGCCTGCGCGCGTTGGTGACCGACGTGGCCGCCGAGGACGTGCAACGGGTAATGGACCTGAATCTCTTCGCCCCCGTGCGCAGTATCAAGGCCGTTCTGCCCGCCATGAAACGCCAGGGACGCGGCCAAATCGTCAATGTCGGCAGCGTGCTCAGCGTGGTGGCCACGCCGCGCAACAGTATTTATTGCGCCAGTAAATTCGCCTTGCTGGCCCTCAGCGACGCGTTGCGGATGGAATTGGACGGCACGGGTATCGAGGTGATCGCCATATTGCCCGGCTACACTGATACGCCCTTCTTCGACAACATGGTCCGCTACGACGGGTCCGCCCATCTCAGCCCCTTCCGCGGCCAATCCCCCGAAAAAGTCGCCCGCGTCCTGCTCAACGCCTGTCTCAAACACAAACGCCAGGTCGCCCTCACGGCACCCGGCAGGACCGGTCTGTGGATGAAACGGTTCGCCCCCCGCCTCCTCGATTTCGCCCTTCGCCGGTCTATATAAGGTACGACCAACCGCCGGTCCCCTACCCTGTAAGTGGTCAAAAATAGCCAATTTACCCCCCTCCCGGAATATTTAAGGCCGTATTAGGTCGTATTAGGCCGTATTGGGCCACAGATGCACACCGATGCACGCAGATGGAGGCAGCCACGAATGCACACGAATCGGCACGAATGGCGGGATTTCTTCCACGGATTACACGGATGGGCGGTCCGATGGGAAAATTTAAGGTTGGACTAGGTTTGACTAGGTGCGACTTGGTTTGACTAGGCTTGTCCGCCGAAGCTTTGGCGAAGGCGGATTGGGCTTCCGGGCAGCGGATTTTGACCACAGAGGCATGGAGTTGGGGGGGCGAGGCTCCAGCCGAGCCGCACCGTTTTTTCACCACGAAGGTACGAAGATCACGAAGGGCTGTACATCCACGGATCGCATTGATTCCGCCTGTAGGCCGGGTGACCCCACCCGGCGTTCGCGCCTTTCCAGCCCCCAAGCCTATGCCCTCTGCATATACCATGCTGCCGCACAGTAGCACATCCACTCCCTCCCCGCCAGTCCACCGGGTCAGTTTGAACAAAATTGTTCTTCGGGCGGGCCGCCCCACAATGGGCTTGCAAGGAACCGCAGCCGGGCTGAAAATGGTTCGCGGTTGAGGCGATGAATCTACGCTCTGCGATCAACATATTCGCGATCATGGGCGTGACGTTTCTGCTGCTCGAATGGGTATCGCATGAATTTCCAAACCTGCGGGGCGCCGGGCCGTCTGATTTTGACATCCTGACACCACTCCCCTCCTCCTATTCGCCCAGCGGGGACTGGGCAGCCGAGCACGAGCGATACGAAGCCCGGTTGAACTGTGCCGCGCGCCTCAAGGACCATTACCGGAACGGGAAATACGATCTGGCCATCGCGGATGCCAGTCAGTTCATCGATCTCGACCCGGATCAACCGTGGGGTTATTACATGCGCGGCCGAGCCAAGGAACACACGAGGGATTACGACGGGGCCATCACCGACTTCAGCGCAGCCATCCGGGTGAGACCGAAATACTCCTGGGCTTACGCCTCCCGTGGCCGGGCCTGGATGGAACAGGGGAAATTCGAGGCCGCGCTTGTTGATTGTTCAAAGGCCGTCGAACTGAACTCGACAAATTCGCTGATCTACGCCGACCTGGCCGATGTTCGCTGGCGCAGTGGCGACCTGGAGGAGGCGATCACCGATGCCACCAGGGCAGTGGAACTGGATCCGTCCAGCGCGTATTCGTATAATCTCCGCGCCTGGTTGCTCTATCAACACGGCTCGCTCAATGAGGCGCTGGTGGATGCCAATCAGGCCATCGCGTTCGGCCCGGAATATGCCAATGCCTGGGGAACGCGGGGTTGGATCGAGTTCTCGCAAGGCAACACCAACGCGGCGATTGCCGATTGCACCAAGGCCGTCCATCTGGGCACTAACACACCCACCTACGCCTATTATGACAGCGGCCTGATCCATTACGCCAACGGCCAATACGCCCAGGCGATTGCCGATTGGTCGAAGACGGTCGACTTGCACCCTCTCGACAGGCGCCAATTGCAGCCTTGGATCGACAAGGCCCGCGCCCAACAGGCGGCAACGCTTCACACGTCTACAGCGCCGTGAACGCCTCTTCGAACACGCGGAAGGTGGCGTCGTCGTACAAACAAAAGATCACGCGTTCCAGCGCGGTTTGGCCGCGGAGGTAATTGGCGGCTTCGGTGAGCATGAGTTTGGCGGCCTGGTCGACGGGGAAACGGTAGATGCCGGTGCTGATGGCAGGGAAGGCGATGGTCCTGAGGTCCTCTTCGTCGGCCAGGGCCAGGCTGTTGTGGATGGCCCGGCGGAGTTTGTCGTTTTCGCTGCCTTCGCCCCAGACGGGGCCGACGGTGTGGATGACGAATTTGGCGGGGAGTTTGCCGCCGGAGGTGATGACGGCGTCGCCGGTTTCCAACGGGCCGCGTTCGGCGATGATCGTTTCGGATTCAACGGTGATGGCGCTGCCGCCTTTGCGGGCGATGGCCAGGGCCACGCCGCCGCCGTGGGCGAGGAATTTGTTGGCGGCATTGACGATGGCGTCCACCTCGAGCGCGGTGATGTCGCCTTGCACCAATTCCAGCAGCGTCGCGCCAATCTGTTTGCTCATGATCTCCGCATTGGCCATCGACTTATTCTAGCACAGGTGGGCATGTGGCGCGCAAGTCAGGGGTAGTGGGTCGGTGTCAAAACTGCCATGGGATATGAACTGTTGGCGGCGGCGCCCGTCGGGTTGTAGCGGCCGCCGTCCCGGCGGCGGGGCTGGCAGAAGCGTCCGGGACGGACGCCACTACAACAAATTAACCGACGACCAAGTCAGGCGGCGGTGGGGACGCGGGTGCCCATCACGCGCTTGATCAGGGCCAGCGCTTCGGGGATGCGGAACGGTTTGTGGAGATAGCCGTCGATCTTGTATTGGGCCTGGATTTGGCGCAGGCGCAGTTCGTCGGCACCGGAGCAGATGATGACTTTGACGTCGGGTTTGAGTTTGCGCAGCCACTCGAACGTCTTGCCGCCGTCCATCAGCGGCATGTAGTAGTCCAGGAGCACGAGATCGTACCCGTTTTTCTCGAGGCGGAAGAGTTCCAGCGCCTTGATGGGGTTCGAGGCCGTCTTGACTTCATAGTTCAGCGGCGCAAGCAGGTCGACGAGCATGGAGCGGAAATCGTCATTGTCGTCAACGGCCAGCACGCGCACACGGTCCTCCACGTGAGCGGCGGCGGCTCCTGCGTCTACCGTTTCGGTCTGCGTTGCGTTATTGCCTGTCAGTTCCATGGTTCACCATCGGTTTTTACATTCTCAATTCCGCCGTCCAAGCCATCTATTTGGCCAATAAAATAGCAAGCCAAGTGCCAATCCTTGACCCTCCGCCCCGGGGCCGGTATCATCCAAAAACGTTCAAAAATGCCTCGAAAAGGTACATTTATCACGTTTGAGGGTGGGGAAGGGTGCGGGAAGTCGACCCATATTGTCCGTTTGGTCACCCGCCTGGGCAGGGAAGGCCGTCCGGCAATTCTTGCCCGAGAACCGGGCGGCACCGAGGTGGGTGAACAAATCCGTCATATCCTCCAATACAGCAAGCAGTCTGCCGCGATGATGCCGGAGACGGAATTGCTGCTGTTTTGCGCCAGCCGCGCCCAGCTCGTGCGCGAACTCATCGAACCAGCCCTGGCCCGCGGCCAGGTGGTGGTTTGCGACCGCTTTTTCGATTCCACCACGGTCTACCAGGGTGTGGGCCGGAAACTCGACCCGGAGAAGGTCGCGTTGATCAACAGTTTTGCCGTTGGCGCCTGCGTGCCCGACCTGACCCTGGTGATCGACCTCGACCCGCGCGTCGGGCTGGAACGGGCGCGGGGACGGGAATTGTTCGACCGGATGGAGACCCAATCGCAGGAATTCTACCAGCGCGTCCGGCAGGGTTATCTCGACCTGGCCAACCGCGAGCCCGGCCGGATCAAGGTCATCGACGGCAGCCAGAGCATCGAGGCGGTGGAACGGCAGATTTGGGAGGTCGTGCGCCATGTCCTTTAGCGGGCTGACAGGACAGAAGGCGGCGGCGGAGTTGTTGCAGCGCAGTCTGCAGCATGGCCGGCTGGCCCACGCGTACCTGATCACCGGGCCGCGCGGCAGTGGCAAGGAAGCGCTGGCGCGCACATTGGCCAAGGCGCTGAATTGCCTGAAGAAACAGAATGATTCCTGCGACCAGTGCGATTCCTGCAAGCGCATCGACGAGACCATTCATCCGGACATCTATTGGGTGCGGCCCGAATCCAAGAGCCGCCGCATCAGCGTGGACCAGATCCGGGAGTTCGAGCGGTCGATCCATCTGCGCGCGACGGAAGCGCGCGTCAAGGTGGGGGTCATTGTGGACGCCGACTGCATGGGCGAGGAAGCCAGCAACGCGTTTCTCAAGACGCTGGAGGAACCGCCGGCGCAGACGATCATCGTCCTGCTCAGCGCCGAACCGCAGCGGTTGTTGCCCACGATCCTCTCGCGGTGCCTGAAACTTTCCCTCGGTTCGGCCGCCGCGCGGGCGGGGACGCCGTACCGGGCGCAAGTGCTGCCGTTGCTGGCGGGATTCTCCGGGCAGGACAAGCGCGGCATTCCCGACGTGTACCGGTTGCTGGGCGATTTGACGGCCTTGTTGCAGGCGATCCGGGCGGAGACCCGGCAGCGGGTGGAAGGCGAGGAAAACCTGGAGCGCTACGAGCAATTGGAGCCGAAGATGCGCGAACGGCTGGAGAACCAGATGGAAGCGCGCGTCGAAGGCGAGTACCGTGCCGCGCGGGAACAGGTGCTGGAGGAGATGTACGCCTGGTTCGGCGATCTGCTGCTCTGCGTGGAAGGGGCTGACGAACAATTGTTCGACCACGCCGATAGCGTCCCGGCGTTAAGGCGCGCCGCGGGCGGTTTGACCTATGCCCAGGCTTCCGCTAACCTCGACGCCGTTGAACAGATCCGCGAAGCGCTGACGCGCAACATTACCGAGACGCTGGCGCTGGAAGTCGGCCTGCTCAAGCTGGCGGGAGCACTGAGGTCCTGACCGTACCATGAAAACTTTTGGCCGCTGGACGATTGCCTGTCTGGCCGCGCTGGCCTTCTTCGCGCCGTTGAAATTCGGCACGCCGGTGGTCACGCAGGCCCTGATGTTCGTGCCGATGGACGCCCTGGAATGGGTGCTGGAACCGTGGCCGAACCAGATCGCTTTTGTGTTCATCCTCGTCGCGCTGTTGTGGCTGGTGCTGGATGCGGAGCGGTTGACGGCGCGAGTGGATTTCCTGTTCCTGCTGCCGCTGCTGTTCCTGGCGACCCAGGCGTTACCGACTCTGTACTCGATCAACCGCCAGGTGTCGGTCGATACGCTGGTCTATTTCGCCTGCTGCGTGCTGCTGTTTTACACCGTGGCCTGGTACGTGCGCGACGGCGCGACGGCGGTGGCGATCTTCAGCGGGCTGGGGCTGGCGACGATGCTGGTCTGTGTGGCGGCGTTGCGGCAGTATTTCGGCGGGCTGGAGGAGACCCGGCAGTTTGCCGCGGCCTACATCGACACCACGGAAGCGCCGAAGGATTTCCTGCTGCGCATGAGCAGCAACCGGCCGTTTGCCTGGTTTGGCGGGTATCCCAACGCGCTGGCCGGGTTCCTGGTGATCGCGTTTGCGCCGACGCTGGCGTGGATTTCCGTGCGGAGCAGGGGGTGGGACACGCGCGTGAGACGGCCGACGCTGGTGCTGGCGGGCTGCCTGATGGGGTTCTGCCTGATCCTCACCGGTTCCCGTGGCGGCTACATCGCGTTCGCCGTAATGATCGTCACCGCGCTGCTGTGCGCAATTCCCTCCGGCGCGCGGCGCAACATGACGATTGGGGCCGCGCTGGCGTTGCTGGGCACAATCCTTTTCATTGCCCACCGGGGCGGCGTGATCTCGGCGGGGACGTCCAGCATGGAAGCCAGGGGCGATTACTGGCGGGGGGCGATCGCCATCGTGCGCGACCACACCTGGCTGGGCACGGGACCGGGTACGTTTGGTTCGATCTACCCTAAATACAAGACGGCGCAGACGGAAGAAGCGCAGTTGGTCCATAATAACTTTCTCGAAATGTGGTCGGACTCCGGCCTGGCGGCCTTTGTCATCTTCGGGGTGTTGTGGGTGGTGGCGCTCAAGGACAGTTTCCGCCTGATCAGCCAGCGCCGGGGCGACGCGGCGGCCATTGCGGTTTGCGCGGCGCTGACGGGCTGGGTGGTGCATGCGCTGGTCGATTTCGATCTGTATGTGCCGGGGGTGGCTTTCCCCGCGTTCCTGCTGCTGGGCATCCTGCAGGGGTTGAAGGAGCTGCCGAGCGTCAAGCCGGTCGCCGAACGCGACAGGGGCCACCGGGTGATCGGCACCCTCTGCGCCGCTGTGGCGGGCGTGGTGATTTGGATGGAAGGCGCATCGCTCTGGGCAACCTATCGGCATGACCAGGCATATGCGTTGATGCATGCCAATCCGTTGGGGGCGTTGGATGAAGCGCGGCACGCCACCCGTCTGGCGCCGTTTAATGCGCCCTACCAGGCCACTGCGGGCGATCTGGCGGTGCGGTTGCGGCTGTTCGACGAAGCGGCGGAACATTATCGGGCCGCCATCGAGGACGACCCGTACCGCGCCTCTTATCATTGGCGGCTGGCCCGGGCCGAGATGGCGGCGCGCGGTCCGGACGCGATTGCTTTGCAGCAATTGCGGCTGGCAACGTCGCTCAACCCCACAAATAAGCGCTATAGCCAGGAGCTGGCCGATGCCGAGGAAAGCGTTAGACAATCCCCCGGCGGTTTGCTAGAGTCTGCCCCTGCCAAGGAATAATGAAGATCCTTTGCATAAACGGCCCAAACTTGAATTTGCTCGGGTCACGCGAGACTGACATTTACGGTCGCACCTCGCTTGCTGAGATTGAAAAGCTCATTCGCAAGCGTGGTTCTGAATTGGGGGTGGAAGTGGATTTCTTCCAATCGAACCATGAAGGAGAAATCGTGGATAAGATCGGTCAATGTGTTGGTGATCAAATAGATGCGATGATCATCAATCCGGCTGCGTATACGCATACGAGTGTGGCGATACGTGACGCGATTTCTGCGGTAAGAACGATTGCTGTTGAGATCCATTTGTCAAATATCCATGCGCGCGAGGCATTTAGAGAGAAATCTCTGATCGCTCCCGTGTGCGTCGGCCAAATAAGTGGGTTTGGCCCATTGAGCTATGTCTTAGGGTTGGAGGCAGCCGTTGCGGCCGCCAGACAGAAGGCGGCGGAGCCCAGCGGCGCCAAGGGAGCTTGACAGGGTGGAAGCGAGCCGGTAGAACGTCGCGCTTTTTATAAGGAAGCTATCGTGGAACTGGAACAAATCAAAGCGATCATCGCCATGATGAAGGACAACGATCTGTCCGAGTTCTCCATGGAGAATGACGGATTGAAGATCCGCATCAAGCGCGGCCCCGAAGGCATCCAGCAAACCGTCACCGTCGCCCCGCCGGCCCCCGCGCCCGTCGCCGCGCCCCAGCTGGCGGCCCCCGCTGCCGCGGAAGCCGTCCCGGCCCAGCCTGTCGTCCCGACCGACATCAAGCACATCACTTCGCCCATGGTGGGAACATTTTACCGTGCGCCGTCCCCGGAGGCACCGGTCTACGCCGAAGTCGGCCAGCAGGTGGACGAAGAAACCGTCGTCTGCATCATCGAAGCCATGAAGGTCATGAACGAGATCAAGGCCGAGGTCAAGGGTGTCATTACCGAAGTGCTGATCGAGAACGCCAAGCCCGTCGAGTTTGGCCAGAAACTTTTTGCCGTCCGCGCCAAATAAGGCCGGGCGGAACAATTTCGACGCCGTTGCGAGTACCTGGTCATGTTTGACAAAATCCTAATCGCCAATCGCGGAGAAATCGCCGTCCGGATCATCCGCGCCTGCAAGGAACTCGGCATCCGCACACTGGCCGTCTATTCGGAGGCCGACGCGGAATCCCTGCACGTCCAACTGGCCGACGAAGCCATTTGCATCGGCCGGGCGCCCAGCTCGGAAAGCTATCTCAAGATCGACCGGATCATCAGCGCCGCGGAAGTCGGCGACGTTGAGGCCATCCACCCCGGGTACGGGTTCCTGTCCGAAAACGCGCATTTCGCCGAAGTCTGCGAGAACTGCAATATCAAGTTCATCGGCCCGTCCAGCGCCGCCATCCGCGCGATGGGCGACAAGGTCAACGCCCGCGAAACCATGCGCAAGGCCGGCGTGCCGGTCGTGCCTGGAAGCGACGGGCCCGTGGACACGGAAGCGGATGCGCTCAAGATCGCGCGGCGGATCGGCTATCCGGTGATCGTCAAGGCGGCCGGCGGCGGCGGCGGACGCGGCATGCGCGTGGCGCACAACGACCCGAGCCTGGTCAAAGGCTTCCACACCGCCCGGTCCGAAGCGGAACGCGCCTTTTCCAACGCGTGCGTCTACATCGAGAAGTACATTGAAAACCCGCACCACATCGAATTTCAGATCCTGGCCGATCACAAGGGCAACACCATCCATCTCGGCGAGCGCGATTGCAGCCTCCAGCGCCGCCACCAGAAGCTGCTCGAAGAATCGCCGTCGCCGATCCTGACCAACGATCTGCGCAAAAAGATGGGCAAGGCGGCGATCAAAGCCGCCGAAGCAGTCGGCTACGTCAACGCCGGCACGGTGGAAATCCTGCTCGATGCGACGGGCAATTTCTACTTCATCGAGATGAACACCCGCATCCAGGTCGAGCATCCCGTCACCGAGGAAGTCACCGGCATCGACATCGTCAAGGAACAGATCCGCATCGCCGCCGGCGAGGAACTCGGCTACGACCAGAAGGACATCCAGTTCCAGCGCTGCGCCATCGAGTGCCGGATCAACGCCGAGGACCCCTTCAACAATTTCCAGCCGTGCCCCGGCCGCATCGAGTTTCTCTGCACCCCCGGCGGTCACGGCGTGCCGCGTGGACACACACGTCTACGCCGGCTACACGATCCCGCCGTATTACGATTCGATGATCGCCAAGCTGATCTGCTACGGACGCGACCGGCGCACCGCGATGGACCGGATGGCCCGCGCGCTCGATGAGTTCATCATCCGTGGCATCAAGACAACGATCCCGCTGCACCGAGTCATTTTGAAGGACCCGAATTTCCGTCGGGGACGGTACTCGACGGCGTTTGTCGAACGGCTGCTGGCTGCCACGCAGCCTCTGGTGCCAGCCAAGACCGAAGAACAACAATTGAAGACCCAAGCTGCCTAACCATTGAACGGACGACCATGAAAAAACTTGCCACGTTGACCGGGGGCGGCGATTGCCCCGGCCTGAATGCTGTAATCCGCGCTGTCACCCGCAAAGCACTGCTCGAAGGCTATGAAGTCATCGGGTTCAAAAACGGCTGGGCCGGTGTCATCAAGGGCGAATTCATCCCGCTGAGCCGCGAACGCGTGTCGGGCATCCTGCATCTGGGCGGCACGATCCTCGGCACCTCGCGCACCAACCCGACCGAAGAGCAAATCGACATCATCATCCGCAACCTGAAAGGCTTCGACGTCAGCGCCCTGATCGCCATCGGCGGAGACGACACCCTGAGCGTTGCCTCGCGCCTGCACAAGCGCGGCGTGCCGGTCATCGGCGTGCCGAAAACCATCGACAACGACATCGACGGCACCGACCAGACTTTTGGTTTCGATACCGCCGTGAACATCGCCACCGAAGCGATTGACCGCCTCCACACCACGGCGGAAGCGCACAGCCGCGTGCTGGTGGTCGAGGTCATGGGCCGGCAGGCCGGCTGGATCGCCTGGGAATCGGGCATCGCCGGCGGGGCCGACCTGGTCCTGCTGCCGGAGTTTCCGATCTCGCTGGAGGCGATCTGCAAGATCATCAAACAACGCCAGGCCGGCGGGAAAAACTTTTCCATCGTCGCCGTCGCGGAAGGCTTCAAGCTTGACGGCGGCGAAGTCACTCAGAGCAAGGAACTGGATGCGTTCGGCCACGTCCGGCTGGGCGGCATCGGCGAGTTCCTCTGCCGCGAGATCGAGAAAATCACAGGGATCGAAAGCCGCGCCGTCGTGCTCGGCCACGTGCAGCGGGGCGGCACCCCCAGCGCCTACGATCGCGCGCTCGGCACGCGCTACGGCGTCAAGGCCGTCGAGCTGGCCGCGGCGGGCCAGTTCGGCAAGATGGCCGCGCTGCGGGGCACCGAGATTGTCGGCATCGATCTGGACACGGTCATCACCGAGGTGATCGACAAAAAGACCGGCAAGCCGAAGCTGCGTCTGCGCAATCGCTGCGTCACCAAGGAATTGTACGACGTGGCCAAAGTGTTTTTCGGTTGATGTCTGGCTCGCGCATCGCGGCCGCCCGTCTTTACGGGTTTATCGACACGGCGCACCTCGGCGACCGTGACCCGGCGGAAACGGCGCGCGTCCTCATCGACGGCGGCGTGGACGTGCTCCAGGTGCGCGCCAAGGAGCTGACGCATCCGCAACGCGTCGAGTTGTGCGCGGCGGTCCTGGGCGCCGCCTTCCGGTTTGGCGTGCCGGTCATCGTCAACGACGACATTGCCGCTGCCTACGAAACGGGCGCTGACGGCGTTCATCTCGGCCAGGAGGATTGGGCGGCCATTCCGCCGGACGAACGCCAGGCGCAACTGGCCGCCATCCGCATCGTGGGCATCAGCACACATTCCCTGGAACAGGCGCTGGCGGCGGAGCGCGACGGCGCCGATTATATCGGCGTCGGGCCGGTGTTTGCCACCGCCACCAAACCCGGCGTGGCACCCGTCGGCCTGGAGCTTGTTCGCGAGGTCAGCGAACGTGTGGCCGTCCCGTTCTTTGCGATTGGCGGCATCAACCTGGACAATCTCGATCAGGTGCTGGACGCCGGCGCCAGGCGGGTGGCCGTCGTCACGGCAATCCTGCGGGCGGAGGACCCGCGCGGCGCCGCGCAAGCGCTCAAAGAACGGTTGAACGAACGCACACTTTTGGAGAATGACAGATGAGTTTATTGATCACCGGTTCCATCGCCCTGGACAGCGTCAAGACCCCGGTCGAGGAACATCGCGATTTGTTGGGCGGCTCGGCCAGCTACGCCTCGATTGCCGCAAGCTTCTTCACGCCGGTCAATTTGGTCGGCATCGTCGGCAGCGATTTCCCGAAACAGTACCTGGAACTTTACCGCAAACATAAAATCGACCTCGAAGGCCTGGAGATCGCCCCGGGCAAGACCTTCCGCTGGAGCGGCGAATACGAGTGGGACCTGAACAGGCGCCGCACGTTGTCGGTGAACCTGAACGTGTTCGAGACTTTCCAGCCCCGGTTGCCCCTGCGTTACAAGTCAACGCCCTATCTTTTCCTGGCCAACATTTCGCCGCAACTCCAGTTGCATGTGCTCGCGCAGATGGAACAACCCCGGTTTATCGTGGCCGACACGATGGATTTGTGGATCGAGACGGCGCGCGACCCGCTGCTGGAGTTGATGAAGAAAATCGATTGCCTGGTGCTCAATGAAAGCGAGGCGCGCGAGCTGGTGAAGACCACCAGCCTGATCAAGGCCGGCCGCAAGATCCTCCAACTCGGCCCGAAATACGTCGTCGTCAAAAAAGGCGAGCACGGCTGCCTGTTGTTCGCGAAGGACTTCTTCTTCAGCGCGCCCGCCTATCCGCTGGAGGACATCCACGACCCGACAGGCGCGGGCGATTGTTTTGCGGGTGCGTTCGCGGGCTACATCGCCAGCGTCAACCGCCTCGACCACGAGACGCTGCGCAAAGCCGTGATCCACGGCAGCGTGGTCGCTTCCTTCAACGTGGAATCCTTCAGCCTCGGCCGCCTGCAAACGCTGACCCCGCGGGAAATGGAACAGCGCTACCAGGTCTTCCGCACCATGAGCCAGTTCGAGTTCGCCTAGCCGTCTCTCTTGGTGTCTTGGTGCCTTGGTGGTGAAACAACGACGCCCGCAAACCACCAAGACACCAAGGCACCAAGAACGACACGACTACGGAAACAGGCCGCGCAGTTTCTTGGCCTGGACGATCTTGCTGATGCCCAGCGCCAGGGCGGCGTCGCGCGTGGAGAGATTTTGTTTCTTCGCCAGTTGCAGGACCTGCTGGTACGCGGTCTCCAACTGCCGGTAAAGTTTGTCGTTCACTTCCGCCTCGGTCCAGAAAAAGCTCTGTAAATCCTGGACCCATTCGAAATAGCTGACGATCACGCCTCCCGCGTTGCAGAGAACGTCGGGGACCACGAAGATATCCGGGTTCTGCCGCAGCACGGCGTCGGCCTCGAACGTCGTCGGGCCGTTGGCGGCTTCCGCGAGCACGCGACAGCGGAGTTTGCCTGCGTTCTTCTCGGTGATCTGCCGTTCGATGGCGGCGGGCACCAGGACTTCGCATTCCAGTTGCAGCAGTTCCTCGTTCGTAATGTGGTCGCCACAATCCGCGCAAGCCGCCAACCGTCCGTCGGCGGCGCAGCGGTCGATCAACTGGTTCACGTCCAGCCCGTTCTTGTTGTAAAGCCCGCCCGTCTCGTCGCTGACGGCGATGAGTTTCGCGCCAAACCGGTGAAGTTGCTGCGCGGCCACCGAACCGACGTTGCCGAATCCCTGGATGACCACCCGCGCGCCATCTGATTTAATCTTCAAATTGTCGAGCGTGCGATTCACCAGATAAGCGACGCCGCGTCCCGTGGCTTCCCGGCGGCCGGCCGACCCGCCAAGGCTGACGGGTTTGCCGGTGACGATCTGGGGCACCGGATCGCCTTCGTGCATCGAGTAGGTGTCCATGATCCAGGCCATGATTTGTTCGTTCGTGCCCAGGTCGGGCGCCATGACGTCGACGTGCGGGCCGATAAACGGGATCATTTCCTGGGTGAACCGCCGCGTCATCCGTTCCAATTCCCCCGGACTCATCCGGTGCGGATCACAGGCGACGCCGCCCTTGGCCCCGCCGTAGGGCAGCCCGCACAACGCGCATTTCCAGCTCATCCACATCGCCAGTGCCGCCACCTCGCCGAGCGTGACGGCCGGATGATAACGCAGCCCGCCCTTGGTCGGCCCGAACGACAAATGATGTTGCACGCGATAGCCGGTAAACACTTCCGTCCGTCCGTCGTCCATCCGCGTGGGGATGGTGACGATGACCGCGCGTTTCGGCGCCCGGGTGCGTTCGCGTTCGCTTTGGCCGACGTCGAGGATGTCGGCCACGCGGTCGAATTGCTGGCAGGCCATCACAAACGCGGGCGACCGCATGAATTCGTCAAGCATGGTTGTTCCCCCGCGCCTGTTCGGGCACGATCACGGACAGCGCGCGCGGCGCGACGGAAAACCGCACCGGCACTTCGCCCGCGTCCTCGCCGTCCAGTTCGAACGGCACCGGCTGGGCCGCGCTGCAGGTGAATTCGCGCGCCTGAAAATAGTGGACATCGGAAAATTGCAAATGCACGCCGCGCAGGATGCCCTGGCCGTACCGCAGCACGTCCAGATAGGCGCCGTTCTCAAACACGCACACATCCAGCAGCCCGTCGTCCATGCGCGCCCGGGGAAACAGCTTGAACGGCCCGCCGTAAAACCGCCCATTGCCCACCAGCACCGCGATCCCGGTGGCGCGCGGCCCGCCGCCGTTGACCGACACGTCCACCGGCACCTGCCGCTTGCTCAGGACTTGCAGTCCCGCCCAGACGTAGCTCAACGGGCCGACCCGTTTCTTCAACTCCCAACTCGCGGCCCGCACCGCATGCGCGTCGAAACCCACCCCGGCCAGTTGAAGAAAAAACCGCACCTTGCCGCCCGACTCCGTCCGCGCCAGATCGACCGTCCGCGTGTGTCCCCGTTCGATCACCGCCCAGGCTTGTTCGAGTCGGCGGGGGATTTTCATGTCATGGGCCAGCACATTGACCGTCCCGCCGGGAAGCACCCCGAGCCGGACACCGGACAACCCGATGCCGTTGACGACTTCGTTGATCGTGCCGTCGCCGCCCGCGGCGATGATCGTGCCGTAACCGTCGATCACGGCCTGGGCCGCCAGACCCTGCGCGTCCCCGGCCTTCACCGTCGGCGCCAGCGTCACGTCGCCCGAAATCCTGGCCTCCAGGAACTTCCGTAACCGATGCGACCGTTCCCCGCGCGCCACCGGATTGAAGATGACAAAAAATCTCGTCATGAATCGTCTTGTTGCGCTATTCTAACAGCGGCTTCCGACAAACCAAACGATTTCTAGGGGGGCTGCGTTTCCATATATGAAAACCGTCATGAAAATTCTCGGGGTCCTGCTGGCGTTTGTTGTCGTCCTGGTGGTGGCGACCGTTTTTCTGCTCAACCGCTACCTGCAATCGGCCGAGTTCAAGCAGACCGCCCTCGGCGCCGCCCATGACGCGCTGGGCGCGAACGTGAAAATCAACGACCTGGATGTCTCGCTGTTTAGCGGCGTCTCGCTCGAAGGCGTGACCGTGGCCAACCCGGAAGGGTTTTCCGGCGATTTGCTGACGGCGGACGCGTTCGCGCTGCATTACCGGCTGCTGCCGTTGCTGCACCGGCACGTTGCCATCGAGGAAGTGTCCCTGCACAAACCGGCCGTCGTGCTGGTGTGCAACGACAAAGGCCAATGGAACTATGAGGCGCTCACCACCCGCGCCGCAGCGGCCTCGTCCAACGCCGCCGCCAACGCCTCCGCCTCCACGCCAAGCCAGGCCGCGCCCGAGTCGCCGGCCACCGTCAAACGCGGCGGGTTCGAGATTTCGCTCTCGAAACTGGCGCTGACCGATGGCGACATCGTGATGATGACGCAAACGAACAAGCAAGTGTTGCACGTTCAGAACATGAACCTGTCGAGTTCCATCGGGTTCGCCGACAACCAGCTCAGCGGCGGCGGCAAAGCGAGCATCGACGAGGTCAACCTGTCCAACGAACTGCAGGTGCAAAAGATTTCTTCAACGTTGAAGCTGGCCGGCGACACGATTGAACTGGCCTCGCTCTCCGGCGAAGTCGCCGGCGGAACCATCTCCGGCGACGTCTCCGTCCGCGTGCTCGGCGACCTCCAGTACGCCGTCCAGGTGCAGATCAAGGACGCCGACGTGGACAAATTGCTGCAGGAGGCGGGCGCCAAACGCGTCCTCAAGGGCAAACTCCAGACCACCGTCACGCTGGCGGGCACCGGCGGCCTGCCCACCATCGCCGGCAACGGCCACGCGGAACTCGTCGGCGCGGAACTGGCCGGGGTGCCCTTGCTCAACGTTCTGTCCACCATCCTGCAGGTGCCCGCGCTGCAGGACCTTCGGTTCGACGAATGCCGCCTGGAATTTTCCATCACCAACAATGTGCTACAGACGCCGGTGATCCGCCTGATTTCGCCCACGGTGCAAATCACCGGCAACGGCTGGGCGTCGCTGGCCGACAACACGCTCCATCACACGATGACAATCGCCCTCGGCCCGGGCATGATGGCCAATGTCCCGCAGCCGGTGCGCAACCTGTTCACCCAGCGCGCGGACGGTTTTCTGACATTGGATTTCCAGGTCTCTGGGACGTTCAACTCTCCCAAGACAGACCTGCCCAACCGTCTCTTCAAGGGCGCGGCCCAGCAACTTCTGCAGGGATTGATGCACCACTAACCATGCGCGTCATTGCCGGCATCGCCAAGGGAATGCCCCTGCGCGCCCCGCACCGCGGCAGCGTGCGCCCCACGTCCGACCGCGTGCGCGAAGCGATTTTCTCCAGCCTGGGCGACCGCGTCGGGGGCGCGGTGGCGCTGGATTTGTACGCGGGCACGGGCGCGCTGGGCATCGAAGCGGCCAGCCGCGGGGCGGCCCACGTCACGTTCGTGGACGACTCGCGTGACGCGTTGAAGGTGTTGCGGCAAAACCTCGACACCTTCCGGCAAGGCCGGGAAATTGTCTGCGAACTGACCGTGGTCTGCGCCAATCTCTTCGCGGAACTGGGAAAACTGGCGGCTGCGGCGCGGCGTTACACGCTGGTGCTGGCCGATCCGCCCTACGGAAAGACAGCGCAGGCGTTGTTGGAACAGAAGGAACTGCCCCTGCTGCTGGCGGAGAACGGCGTGCTCGTATTGGAATCGGCGAAACGGGACGCGTTGACCGCGCCTCCGCCGTGGACCGTCTTGCGCGAAGCGATCTACGGAGACACGCGCGTCAGCACCTTGAGGGCCGGATGAGGAAATTCCTCGGCCAGGGCGGCGGCGACACGGTCCGATAATTCATCCGTCAACATGGTCGCCACCAGTGGGAGCCGTTTCTGCACTTTTTGGACGGCCTCCTGCGCCTTCTGGTGGTCGCCCATCTCGACGTAGGCCAGGCAGAGCCAGACCCACGGCGCGGCGTCGTCCTTGTTCAGCGCGACGGCCTTTTCGTAGGCGCGCACGGCGCTTTCGTACTTGCCCTGCAAATGGCAGACGTTGCCGAGATTGTTCCAGGCCACCAGGAAATTTGGTTTGCGCCGGAGCGCCTCTTCGTAGGCGGCCACGGCTTCGTCGTAGCGGCTGCGGGCGGCATACGAGTCGGCCAGGTTGCACCAGGCCTGTGCGTCATCAGGATTGAGTTGCAGGAGCGTCTGGCAAACGGCTATCAGATCGGTATACCGGCCGTTTTTCTTGTAGAGAAACGCCAGCCGCGGCAGCGCGAATGGATTCTTCGGATCGCGCGCCGTAATTCCCTCGGAGAACGTGATCAATTCCAGGTCATCATCGCACTGCGCATGCGCCGCGTCGAAGTGGGACCAGGCGGACTCATCGGACGGGTTGAGCCGGACCACTTCCTCGGTGAACGACGTCCAGTCCAATAGACTGTCCTTTTCCTTGCTCGCCCGTTCCACAAACGGCCACGCCAGGCGGTTGCCGGGATGCGCCTTGATGACTTCCTGGCAGAAGCCGATAAATTCTTCCTGTCTGCCGGCCTGGACGCAAAGCTCGTGCAGCCCGGACCAGTTTTTTTGCCGGTCGGGTTCGCGTTGGATGGTCTGTTGGTGGCGCTGGATGCGCCAATTAACGAATTGTTGCGGCATTGACACCTGAAAGCTCCCTTCTGTTCCCTTTGCTTTGGTTGCTCTAGAGCAGCCTGCGGGCCATATTTTTACTGCCTTACAGGGTTAAGGCTGCTTTTTTCTGGGACCGGCGGCGGGAGGCCGAAGCCGCGCTTACTCCACATTGCGCAACTGGATGGCGTTGATGAGCTTATCGCGGACGAGGATGTTGGAAATGACGACGATTTGATCGCCTCTCTTGGCGAAATTGTGTTCCCGCAGATAGCGCTCGGCCCGCAGGATGGTTACCTCGGGATCTTCACTGAAGTCAGTGACGAAGGGAGTCACGCCCCAGAGAAGGTTCAATTGATTGCGGACCCGTTCCGAGTTGGTGCAGGCGAAGATGGGGGAGGACTTCGGCCGCTGCCAGGAGGTGCACTGGGCCATGTAGCCGAACCGGGTGAACACCAGGATGCCCTTGGCATTCAATTCATTGGCCATGACGACGGCGGAGCGAACGACCTTCTGCCGCTCCTCCCGCAGATCAGCCCCCTCGGCATAACCGGCGCCGCCGCTCTGTTCGATGCGCTCGGCGATGCGGGTGAGCACCTCGACGCATTCCAGCGGATACTTGCCCACCGTCGTTTCACCGGAAAGCATGATCGCGTCCGCCTGCTCGAACACCGCGTTGGCGACGTCCGTGACCTCCGCCCGGGTCGGCATCGGGTTCTCAATCATCGACTCCAGCATGTGGGTGGCCACGATCACGGGCTTGCCGTGACGAATGCAGCCTTTGACCGTGCGGCGCTGGATGATCGGCAATTCCTCGTACGGCACCTCGATGCCGAGATCGCCCCGGGCCACCATGATGCCGTCGCTGGCGTCAATCAAATCGGCCAGGTTCTTCACGGCCTGCTGGTCCTCGATCTTGGCAATGATTTTTGCCTCAAAATGGCGCGCCTTGAGCAAGGCCCGCAATTCTTCGACGTCCTTGCGCTCCCGCACGAACGACAGCGCAAACAAATCGATCCCCAACTGGATCCCCAGCTCGATATCCGCCCGGTCCTTGTCGGTGATGGACGGCATGCTGATCTTGACGCCGGGCAGATTGATGTGGCGCCGGGAACCCAGGTCGCCCTCGGTCAAGACTTCGCAGCGCATCCGGCGATGCAGTTTTTCCAGGACCTTCAGGCGGATGACCCCGTTGTCCACCAGCACCGTGTCGCCCTCGTGGATGTCATTGATGAGGTTTGGGTAATTCACGTCCACCGACTTTTCCTCTTCGCTGCGGGCGCCTTTGACAGTGAACTCGAACACGTCGCCCGGCTCCAGATGCAGCGGCAACGGCAGGTCGCCCGTGCGAATGGCCGGCCCC
Organism: uncultured Verrucomicrobiae bacterium; assembly: GCA_963817685.1. Classification (GTDB taxonomy): domain Bacteria; phylum Verrucomicrobiota; class Verrucomicrobiia; order Palsa-1439; family Palsa-1439; genus CAWFPN01. Next base: position 655,993 of record CAWFPN010000010.1, read on the forward strand.
TGCGTGTCCATCATGATGGCGCAGGCCCGCCCCGCGCGCTCCGAGGCCGCGCGGACCCGGTGAAACACCTCGCGCGTCCACTCATGCGTGGCGTGGCTCATGTTCAGCCGCGCCACGTCCATGCCGGCGGCGATCATTTTCTCCAGCATTTCGGGCGATTCGGTCTGGGGGCCGATCGTGCAGATGATCTTCGTGTTCCTCATCGGTTCCCAATGTAGCAAGGAAGCGGCAAAAGAAAAGATTGCAAATAGGCCCGTCGAAATTTATCGTAGCGGCACAAGCAGGGAGGATTATGCCGACCGTCGCCGTCTATCCTGGCAGCTTCGATCCCATCACCAACGGCCATCTCGACGTGACGCGCCGCGCCGCGAAGATGTTTGACCGCGTGATTGTGGCCGTGGCGGCCAACGCGCAGAAAGCGCCGCTGTTTTCCACCCGGGAACGCATTGCCCTGGCGCGGGCCGCCGTTGGAAAAATCCGCAACGTCTCGGTGGACGATTTTGAGGGTCTGCTGATTCATTATGCGCACCGAAAGAAAGCCACGGCGGTCGTGCGCGGGCTGCGGGCTGTGTCCGATTTTGAATTTGAGTTCCAGCTGGCGCTGATGAACCGCCGGCTCGACCCGAAGATTGAGACAATTTTTCTGATGCCGAAGGACGAATACATCTTCATTAGTTCGGGACTGGTCAAGGAGATTGCCGGGCTGGGTGGTGACGTGAGCGGTTTTGTGCCGCGCGATGTCCAACAAGCATTGAAACGCAAGCTCGCGCCGCGCCCTTGAAACGGGCGGGGCCCGGGGTTACGCTCAGGGGGGAAATATGAAGATCAATGTCAAACGCATTCCCGAGGAAGGCGAGGTCCTGCAAGGCAGCGCGCCCGCCACCATGATGGAACTGGACGATCCCAACGTCACCTTCCGTCACGAGATCAGCTACGATTTATTGGCGCAAATCCAGGAAAACGCCCTGTTGGTGACGGGCCGCGTGCACACGCCGGTGACGTTGCGGTGCAGCCGTTGCCTGGAAGTCTTCGACCAACCGCTGGCGGTGGACCATTTTGTGTTCCACCAGCCCCTCCAGGGCGAGGATTTCGTGGACTTGACGCCCAATATCCGTGAAGATATTATCCTGGAACTCCCGCAGAAGGCGCTTTGTGAGAAAGAGTGCAAGGGCCTGTGCCCGGTCTGCGGCAAGAACCTGAACGAGAGCGCTTGCCGGTGCAAACCGCCAAAAGAGGATTTGCGCTGGCACGCGTTGGATCAACTGAAACTGAAGTAACGGAGAAGAGTTCCCATGGGTGTACCGAAACGACGAATGTCCAAGATGCGCCTGCGCACGCGCAAGGCCGCCAACCGGCCCAAGGCGCCTCAACTATCGGCCTGCCCGCAATGCAGCGCCCGGGTCAGACCGCACCATGTCTGTCCGTCTTGCGGCTATTACAAGGGCCGCCAGGTCATTTCCATCAACGCAGCATAACCGAGCCGAGTGCTTGCCATGAAGATTGCCGTCGATGCGATGGGTGGCGATTTCGCACCCCAAAACATCGTCGCGGGCGTGGCGGATGCGCTGCGCGACGATCGGAACATCGCGCGCCTGTTTCTGGTCGGCGACAAGACCCGCATTGAGGCGGAATTGCGCAAGCTCGGTGTGACCGATTCCCGCATCGAAATCGTCCACGCCAGCGAAGTCATCGAGATGAATGACCCGCCCGTGCAGTCCGTCCGGCGCAAGAAGGACAGTTCCATGTGCCGCGCGATCGACATGGTCAAACGCGGCGAAGCCGATGCCGTGGTCTCGGCGGGCAATACCGGCGCGCTATTGACGGCCTCGCACTTGAAACTGCGCACGCTCGATGGCGTGGACCGGCCCGGCCTGGCCTGCCTGATGCCCGCGCCGGAGAACGTTTTCGTGCTGATGGATGCCGGGGCCAATCTCGAGCCGCATCCGTCCAATCTCGTCCAATACGCCTTGATGGGCAGCCTCTACTCCAAGCGCATTCTGGGTTATCCGAACCCGCGCGTGGCCGTGCTGTCCATCGGCACCGAGGAAATGAAGGGCAACGAGTTGACGCTGGAAGCCCACCGGCTGTTGAAGCTCTCGGACCTCAATTTTGTCGGCAATATCGACGCGCACGACCTGTTTGCCAACGCCGCCGACGTCATCGTGACGGACGCGTTTGTGGGCAACGCAGTATTGAAGGCCTGCGAAAGCACGGCCCGCGTCGTGTCCCGCTGGTTGAAGGAGGAACTCAAACGCAACCCCTTGCGCATCCTGGGCGCGATGCTGGCCGGAGGCGCCTTCAAATCGCTCCGGCGCAAGACCGATCCGGACGAGTATGGCGGCGCGGTGTTACTGGGCATCAACGGCGTGTGCATCAAGGCCCACGGCGCCAGTTCCCCGAAGGCCGTCAAGAACGCCATCCGCATCGCCGCCGAATTCGTCGGAGGCCAGTTCAACGAGCACATCGTTGAGGAGATCAAGAAGCTCAATGCCAAATTCCAGCAAACCCCCCTTACGCAGCCCCCGGTTGAAGCGGCCCACTAGGCCGGTCCACATCGTCGGCACAGGTTCCTACGTGCCCGACCGCGTGCTGACCAATGCCGACCTGGAAAAAATGGTCGATACCACCGACGAGTGGATCACTTCGCGCTCCGGCATCAAGGAACGGCGGATCGCGCCGGATTGGATGTGCACGTCCGACATGGCCGTCGAGGCCGCCCGGCGCGCCATGGATCAGGCCAGTGTGCGCGAAGACGAAATCGACCTCATCATTTGCGCAACCATCACCCCCGACATGCCGTTCCCCGCGACGGCCTGCTTGATCCAGAAGAAGCTCGGCGCCAAGCGCGCGGCGGCCTTCGACATGGAGGCGGCCTGCTCCGGCTTCCTCTACGGGTTGGAAATCGGCTCCCAATTCATCACCTCCGGCACGTACAACACGATCCTCGTCATCGGCGCGGAAAAACTTTCCACCATCGTGGACTGGCAGGACCGCAGCACCTGCGTCCTGTTCGGAGACGGCGCCGGCGCGGCAATCTTGCGCAGCCGGGGCGAAGAACACGGGATTTTGACGACTTGCATGGGTGCCGATGGCTCGCAGTCCGACATTCTCCTCATGCCTGCGGGCGGGGCGCGCTACCCGGCGACGAAGGAGTCTGTCAGCGCCGGCATGCACTATTTGAAAATGGCTGGTAAAGAGGTGTTTAAACAGGCAATTACGGCCATGCAGACCGCTGCACAAGAGGCGCTGAAGCGGTGTAACCTGACGATTAACGACATTAAATGCGTCATCCCGCATCAAGCCAATCTCCGTATTTTGGAGGCTTTGGCTGAACGGCTGGGCGCACCAATGGAGAAGGTGTACGTCAATTTGCACCGATATGGCAACATTTCTGCTGCTTCAGTGGCCATTGCACTGGATGAAGCGGCCCGGGAAGGGCGTTTCCAGCGCGGCGACCTTATCTTATTGATCGTGTTCGGCAGCGGATTGACATGGGCATCGTGCGTCATCCAGTGGTAGGCAGCGAAAAGCGCTTCCATTGACACAGACCCGATGCGGTGCTACGTTGCTGAGGCTGTATCTGAGGACGGAGACTAAATGGCGACGACAAAGAGAGATGTCTCAGGCGTATTCGACGCGGAGCTGAAAGGCAAACGCGATCGGAAAGCCGCCGTTCTCGATAACAGCTTCCAACTCACCCACAAAGGCATCACGTTCGTCACTGATACGTTTATGCCGGAGTGGACGGAAGTTGGCGTGGAGATGCGCTTGCCGAATAAGAGTGCGCGGAAGGACGAAGCGATCGTTTGTCGCGGGGTGGTGGTGCAGTGTACGCGAAACGAGCAGGGAAAAGGGTTTCATGTCGTGCTGTTGTTCCTGGACCTTTCCAAAAAAGCTCGCGACCAGATCAGCGTCATTCCTGCCGCCGTTGACTCTTTGAGCATCTCAATCTCACGCTAACTTCTCCGATGGAATACCTTCACAGCCTCCTCAAATTCGCCGTCAACATGTCCGCCTCGGACATCCACATCAAAGCGGGCCACAACGCCACCATCCGCATCGCCAGCGAGCTGTTCCCCGTCCAGGTCGATCCGCCCAGCATCGAACAGGTCCAGGAAATCGTCCGCCTGATGCTGCCGCGCCACCTCGAATCCCGCCTGGAACGGGAAAAAGAAGTCGATTTCTCCTACATCCACGAATCCCTCGGCCGCTACCGGGTGAACGTCTACCACCAGCGCGGCGAACTCTGCATCGCCATGCGCTTCGTGAAAGCCAATATCCCGTCGTTCACCGAACTGCACCTGCCCGATCAACTCGCCAAGATCGCCACCGCCGAGCGCGGCGTGATCCTGGTCTGCGGGTCCACCGGCTCGGGCAAATCCAGCACGCTGGCCGCGATGATCGAGCACATCAATCTCAACGAGAAATGCCATATCATCACCCTCGAAGACCCCATCGAGTACGTCTTCCAGGACAAACAATCCGTCATCGAACAGCGCGAAGTCGGCCTCGACACACTGAGCTTCGAGCGCGCGCTGGTCCACGTCATGCGCCAGGACCCCGACGTGATCATGATCGGTGAAATGCGCGACAGCCAGTCGTTCATGGCCGCGCTGACGGCAGCCGACACGGGGCATCTGGTGCTGACGACCCTGCACACGACGACCGCCTACACGGCCGTCGGCCGCATCCTCGATTTCTTCCCGTCCCACGAACGCGACCAGATCCGCCACCAGCTCGCGGCCAACATCAAGGCCGTGATTTGCCAGCGGCTCGTGCCCGCGATTGCCGGCGGCGTCGTCCCGGCCGTGGAAATCATGCTCAACACCCCGACCGTGCGCAAGATGCTCGAAGAAAATCACATGGACAAACTGCAAGCCGCCATCGAGACCGGCACCGAAGACGGCATGCAAACGTTCAACCAGGCCCTGTTCAAGCTCGTCAAAGCCAAGATGGTGACCGAAGAAGCCGCCCTGGCCTGCGCGAGCAACCCCGACGCCCTGCGCATGAACCTGCGCGGCATCTTCCTCGACGAATCCAGACGCATCCTGGCGTCTGCGTAGTGGGTAGTGGTGAGTGGATAGTGGCGAGTGAGGACTGGGAAATCAGCCGAGCTTCTGCGACTAAGCGCTCTTTTTCAGTGATTTTCTCAGGCCGCTTAGCATTCGGCTAATTTCATCGCACATTTTTTCCAGTTCCCTGACTTGCGCGGTGGGGAGATAGCCCAGTCGTTCGGCCAGCACCAGTTGGGTCTCCAGTTCCGCCAACGAACCCCGCGCTGTGCTTAGAAATTGCAGAAATTCTCCCGTGCCTTCGCGCGCTGCCCCCTCGGCGATGTTGCTGGGGACGGACACAGCCGCCCTGCGCATCTGCGACGTGAGGCCGTAGCTTTCCTCTTTCGGAAACCGTTTGGAAACGGCGTAGATCCGCTCCGCCAGTTCGATGGATTTCTGCCAGACGACCAACTCCCGATAGCTCTCCACGGTCACGGGGGAAAGAATAGCGGAAGGAGTGGGTAGTGGCGAGTGGATAGTGGGGAGTTGGCGGAGGGAAGTGGAAAACTACGGGAACTCAACGGTTCGAAGATTTTCTCCGGCGCGGCGTCTTTCGACTGATCACTAGCCACTGCCCACTCGCCACTACTTTGCGGAACCGCTCCGCGAAAGCCGGGCCCTTCATCTGCTCCTGCAGATACGCATCGAAATTGGTCTTTTTCATTCCTACGTTCGCTCCGCTGCAACAAAGAAGAATTCTATTCGTAACTACAAGTTCAGGAAACACCGATTTTGGCGTACGATGCGATAATCTGGCTGCCTATATTGCACGCTGTGATCGACCAGTGCGGTGTCGAGAGTTGAGCTCGAACGATAACGCGCTGCCCCCTACACGTCCGATTATGACTCAGAGCGGTCAGTTTGCGCTGTGCGCCCTCTCGCGAAGTAATCTCGCAGTGCGCGGTTCCATAAATCAACCACTGCCTCTCTAAACAGGTGATCTTGCGTCGCGGGCGGCAAGGCGTTTAACTTTGCAGATACGTCTTGCGGCAGCTTACCTTCGCTGACGAATCGATTTAGTGCACCAGTCCGGTCTTTCCTCCTAAAGATCACCAGAATGAACCGAGCAATGAACCAATCCTCCGCAATCTCAGGTATGGGACGCTCAGCCAAATAACGCACCCTGTAGGCTTCATACCCAAATTTGCTTGTCCTGACCTCCACTACTTCAGCGAGATCGTGGCCGGCTAAAACAAAATCGCCTACGGTCGCTCGCCCGCCAACGAGTCTTTCGCAAAACTGTATATGCTCTCTGTCGGATTCGTAATACTGCCGGACTTGGGCATTAACGCCGTCAGGTGCAAGACCGGTCAACTGCTGGCTTAGAACAAGTACTCGCAGGCCAAGTACGCCACAGTGGCCGATGCCTCTCTCAACGGTCCTTAGATCGTAATCCTTTGTCAGAGACGAAGGGTCAAAGTGAAGGTCTCGACTGGTTGTCGAAAAGAACTGCCTATAGCTAAATCCCATAGCCAACTTGTCCGCTTCTGTGGCAATTCGTAGTGCGTTGTGTAATCGGCTGTAAACACTGGCAAAAATCCGACCCGGCTTGAGCGAGCGCTCGATAGTCGGTCGTTTGTCTTTGAGGTACCAGCATTTCGAAATATCAAAGCCTGCGGCTTCAAGCCGACCAATCTCGCTGAGTAGACGACTGACGCTGTACTCAGCGTTATGACTTCTGCATGAATAAAACGCCTCTAGATCCTCTTGCAGTGAAAGAAAATAATCCAAATCAGCCAAGAGCAACAGATGTCGATAGTAGGCGTCTTCATTTGTCTGGCGAAACGAAATCAGATTCACCAGCACCTCTAACAACTTGCGGCTCCACATACTTTGCTGATCTGCCATTGACTCAATGACCACGCGGTCTAGTTGACTTGACTTGCTAAATTTCTTCTCATCGTCTGGTGAGCTGAGAAACTCTTGCCATCCCAAAATAGCAACGCCAACCTTTTGTACTTCGTCCAGCACCTGATAAACATAGTAGGCGCGGGCGTCAGGGTGTGAAGACCCAACCACCATGCGAAAGCTTGCTTCGTCAACACCGAGCGCTTGCCGCAAATCGTGCGCCCCCCTGGTCGTCGCAAAGCTGAAGAACTCCCAGCGTTTCTGCTTCTCTTCAAAGGTTTCGCGTTCAGTAATTGGAGGCACGCCTGTATTCATCACAAATTCGCTACTCGCGCAGAGCATGGTATGCAAGGGTATTGGGCTGGGGCAAGGAGAAAGGGCGAGGGACGAGGATTGACGTGATGGAGAGGCGGGCTATTCCAATAGGCACTACCCACTGACCACTATTTTATCATTCCCCACTAGTCACTAGCCACTACTTCTCCACTCCCCACTAGCCACTAGCCACTCACCACTACCCACTGCCCCTCAGGGGGTTTGGTCTTGCAATTTGAATTGTTGTTTTTTAGAATGCGGGGGTCATTCCGAACGTGCGGGAGATGCGCGAGTTCTCCGCGGTGGTAGGAAAGGTTCATGAAGACCGGGATTCCAGACGATCCCTCAGCATTTCAAAGCGGGGCAATGCGGGCTGGTGCTGTCCTCGCCTTTGTGCTTTGTTTTTTTCTGTTTGCAGCGCCCGCCCGGGCGCAGTTCACGGCGAACAACCAGACCAATGTCCTCAATGGTGCCGCCCTCGACTGGGTACCCGTTGCTGAGAGCTACATCGTAGGCGACACGGAGTCGTACGATGCGCTGATTATCGAAAACGGCGGTGTGTTGTCCAATTCGTTCGGTGTCATCGGGAACCAGGCGGGGGCCAACGGTAATGCGGTCATTGTCTCGGGCACGGGATCGGTCTGGAGTAATCTCGATGATCTCACCGTGGGCAACAGCGGCGCGGGCAATCAGTTGGTCGTCACCAACGGCGGCGCGGTTTTCGCGACCGATACCTACCAGGGGGACTCGGGCAACAATAACGCCATTCTCGTCTCGGGCACGGGCTCGGTTTGGAACACGACGTTGGGCTTCTACGTCGGTTTGAATGGCAGCGGCAACTCGTTGGCGATCAGCAACGGTGGCGCTGTTTACGACGGTTACGGCCACCTTGGCGACCAGCCTTCCAGCGCCGGGAATGCGGCGTTGGTCATCGGCAGCGGGTCGGTATGGAGCAATGGTTCTCTGCTGGTTGGCAGGTTTGGCTCCGGCAATGTGCTCACCATCACCAACGGCGGTACCGTCATCTCGGCATTTGTAGCTCTGGGTTTTTGGCCGTCCGGCTGCAGCAATTTGGTGACTGTTGCCGGAAATGGCGCGGCCTGGTATGTCAATGCCCTCAACGTCGGATTTCCGGGCAGCAGCAATCAGGTCGTGGTTGGTCCGGGTGGCGCGGTGATTGCCAACGCGGCACAGATTGGTGACAGTGACCCATCCGTCGGCATCGCCACCAATAACGTCATTCGGGTGAACGGCGGCACCTTGATCGTGACGAATGGCGGCGGCGGCACGTTGGTCGTCAGTCCCGGCGGTGGCTCCGACAGCTTGATTCTCAACGGCGGCACAGTGACGGTGGACGGTCTCGTCGCCACCAACGGCGTGAATAGCATCGTCACCTTCAATGCCGGGGTGTTGAATTCGGCCTCGACGTTCGTTACCAATGGCCAGTTGTTCGTTGTCGGCGACGGCTTCGACTCGTCCACGTTTAATCTGTTGGGCGGTGTGCATTCGTTCGCCAACAACCTGGAGATTCGCTCCAATGCATTCCTCACCGGCTGCGGCACGATCAACGGCAATGTGGTCGTCGATCAGGGGGGCACGGTCCTGGCCAATTGCGGGACGCTGACGTTCACGGGTATTCTGACCAACAACGGCTCGCTGTGGACGACAGCCGGCAGTGTTCTCGAAGCCTACGGGCCGGTCATCAACAACGGCGTCATCTACCTCCTCGACGGCGGTTCGACGAATTTCCATTCCGGCTTCGTCAACAGCGGCCTCGTCATCACCACAAACGACATCCCCGTCATCACCGCCATTCAGGTGGCGGGCTCAAACGTGCAGATCAGCGTCAGAACAAGCAACGGCGTCCGCTATCTGCTGGAAGAGACAACGAATCTGGTGACTTGGACGCTCGCACCCGGTTTCTTTGGCAACGGCGGCATCAAAACTCTCATCGATACGAACGCCGCCTCGCTGCCACAGCGATTCTACCGAGTTGGTTTGGCCGTGCCGCAGTAGATTGGCGGAAGCCTCGCCTCCCCGATCTTTTCCGTGAATCTGTCGCACCCAGCACTCCATTTCTCCTCACTCCCCACTAGCCACCAGCCACTAGTCACTCCACCTTGAACGTCATGTGGGCCGCCATGGTTTTGGAGTCTTGGCGGCGGTGGTGGCCGTACATGCGCAGGAGGCGGACGCCGCCGTCGTTGTGGCCCATCCATTGGGCCAGCAGGGGGTAGTCGACGCCTTGCTGCAGGGCGGTGACGGCGAAGAAGTGGCGCAGGGTGCGGTTGTCCATGTGCGGGATGCGGGCGTTGCGGCAGGCGAGGAAGAAGTTGGTCTTGCAATCCTTCAATCGCAGGACGCGGTCTTCCGGTTTCAATCCGCGCCGCCTGGACTGGATCCAGAGCAGATGATCGCGCAGGTTGGGGAACAGGGGGAGATAGCGCTCACGGCGTTCGCGCGTGCCGCGTTGCAGGGTGGTGACGACGAAGTTGCCGCCATCGAAATCGATGTTGTTCCAGGTCAGTCCGGCGGCTTCATGACGGCGCAGGCCGCTGTAGGCGAAGAAGAGCAGGGATTCAAGCGTCGAACGATGGCTCCGGCCACGGGCGATGATGACCAGTTTGGTGAATTGTTCGGGGGTTGGGATGAACGCGTGAAACTTCAAGTCGATCTTGTGGCCGGCAATGGACGCGGCGGGGTTGACGGCGATCAGTCCTTTGCGTTGCGCGAGGTCGAGGACGCCTTTGAGCATGGACAGTTCGGCATTGGCCCGCGAAGCGATGACGTCCATCGAGCGGATGTTGAACCAGCGCCGGCAGGCCCTGGGCGTGATGTCCCGCACGGGCGTGTCGGTCAGGCCGGTCCAGATGCGCTGGACCATCCGCAAACTGCTCCGGTAATACGTGCGCGTGGCCGGTTTGCATTTTTTGGCGGCCAGCACGGTCCGGGTGTAGCGGCGGGCCATCTCCCCGAAGGTCGCAGTGTTTGATGCAGCGTTCATACACTATGCCTTATGCATACATCTGTGGCGCGTTGCAAGCCTTTTTTTAGACCGGCGGGCAGCGAGGGCGCGGTCCTGATCGCTCGTCACCGACCGCCTTCCACATATTTGCGCCGGCCACACTTGTGGCGTATAGTTTGTTCCATGAAAGACACCCCGCGACGGGAGTCTGATGAGCGGCGGCGTAGCGCGGCTCCCTTCCTTGTCTGCCTGGCGGGCGCGTGCAGCCGGACGCTGCCGTACTATCGCGGGAAATGGAAAATCAGCGACCGAATGGTCCGGCCACGGCTGGCGAAGACGGACTGGACGGACGTGGTCAAACTGCGGTGCGGACTGCGCATTGCCTGCGATCTGTTCGACGAAGTGGGGGAAAACATCTGGTGGCTCGGCGAACAGTATGAACGGGGCAATGTGGCGTTGTTGCGGTCGATGCTGAAGCCGGGCGACGTCTTTCTCGACGCGGGCGCCAACATCGGTTTGTTTACTCTGGTGGCGGCGCGGTTGGTGGGCCCCGAGGGGCTGGTCGTGGCGGTGGAACCGGTGGGCGCGTTGTTCCGTTCGCTCCAGAGAAGCGTTGCCGAGTTGAACCATCTCACCAATGTCGTCTGCGTGCAAGGGGCGCTTTCATCGTCCGCCGGCAAAGGTGTAATCCATATCGGCGCCGCGGACAATCTCGGTTCCTCTTCGCTGGAAAAACACGGCGGCCACGACGGCGAGAGCCAGCCTGTCGATCTGTTGACTGTGGACGCTTTGGCGGCGCAACAGCCGCGCCTGAGTCGCGTCGCGGTCATGAAAATCGACACTGAAGGTCACGAGTTGAAAGTGCTGGAAGGGGCGCGGCACACGATGGAGTCCGCCAAACCTTCCGTCTTGATCGAGGTCCGGAACGAACTCCTGCACAGTGCCGGCAGCAGCAGCGAAGCTGTCTTCCAATTCTTCGCTGAGTTGGGATACCGCTCGTTTCGCGTTCTGTCCTCCGGCCAGGTTGAACCGCTGGACGCTCCCGAGGAAGGCACTCTGATCCTCTTCGCGCATCGCGACCGGGCCGCTGCTGTGCCTTCCATCCGCGCCCGTTGAAACTCCCCCCGCCGGTCTGGTATACTCGGCCGACGTTTGGCGAGTGACTCATGGAAGATACCATTGCCGCAATTTCCACACCCATCGGGGAAGGCGGGATTGCCATCGTGCGCCTGTCGGGGCCGCGCGCGACGGGGATCGCCGACGCGATCTATCTCTCGCCGCGCGGCCGCGTGGCGGATTTTCCCTCGCACACGGTCCACTTCGGGACGATCGGCCAAAACGGGGAGATGATCGACCAGGTCATGCTCACCGTCATGCGCGCGCCGAAGACTTATACGGCGGAGGACGTCGTCGAGATCAATTGTCACGGCGGGTTGCTGACGGCAAAGAACATTCTCGCCCAATGCCTGAAGAACGGCGCCCGGCTCGCCGAGCCGGGAGAATTCACGAAACGGGCGTTTCTCAATGGGCGCATCGATCTGACCCAGGCCGAGGCGGTGATGGATCTGATTGGGGCGAAGACAAACCGCGCCCATACGGCTGCTGTCCACGCGTTGGAGGGACATCTTTCCAAACGGTTGGACGAGGCGCGGGAACGGCTGATCACCGTGCTGGCCCACATCGAGGCCACCATCGATTTCCCGGAAGATGATCTTGCGGCTGATACCAGGGAGAAATGGCTCACTGACACGACCGCGATCATGGCGTTCCTGAATCAGCTCCTGGCGACGGCCCAGGAAGGCCGGATCTTGCGCCAGGGCATTGCCGTCGCCATCATTGGCCGGCCTAACGCGGGCAAATCCAGCCTGATGAATGCCCTGCTCGGCCAGGACCGTTCCATCGTGACTCCCGTTGCCGGTACGACACGCGACACAATCGAAGAAACTGCCAATATCCGCGGTATCCCCATCCGTCTGACTGATACCGCCGGCATTAGAAAGCCTCGCGGAACGGTCGAACATCACGGTATAAATCGCAGTCGCAAGAGCCTTGCTACTAGCGACTTGATACTCCACGTACTGGACGGTTCTCGTGCCTTTTCGAAGACTGATTTAGAGCTTTCGGCGCTTTATGAAGGTAAGCCGGCGGTCCAGGTACTTAATAAACACGATTTGCCACGAAAACTCGTTCTGCCTGCTGCATTCCCGAAATGTGAGTCGGTCGGTGTCTCGTCCCTGCGCGGGGACGGGATTGAGCAGTTGAAGGACAAGATCGAGGCCATAGCGTGGTCAGGCCGCGTTGGATCGGCTGATGTGGACGTTGCCATCAACGAGCGACAGGCCGATGCGATCCAGCGTTCATTAAATTCATTGACAACTACCACTGCTACAATGAATGCTAAAGCCAGCCAGGAGATTATCTCTCAGGAATTGCGGATTGCGCTGGATGCGATCGGCGAGATCGTTGGGAAGACGGCGACTGAAGACATCCTGGCAAAGATTTTCAGCACATTCTGTATTGGGAAGTAAGAGGCATGTTTGTTTATCAGAAGCATTATGACGTCATCGTAATCGGGGCCGGCCACGCCGGGACGGAGGCGGCTTTGGCGGCGGCGCGGATGGGTTGTCAGACGCTGCTGCTGACCACGAACCTGGATACCATTGGTCAGATGTCCTGTAACCCTGCGATTGGCGGGCTGGCGAAGGGGCATCTTGCCAGGGAGATTGACGCCTTGGGCGGCGAGATGGGGATAAACACGGACCTGACCGGCATCCAGTTTAGGATGCTCAACACCAAGAAGGGGCCGTCGGTATGGGCGCCACGGGCCCAGTGCGACAAGAAAGCCTACCAGTTTCGCTTGAAATGGGTGGCTGAACAGCAGCCGAACCTCGATGTTAAACAGGCCATGATCGAGGCGTTGATCGTGGAGGGCGACCGCGTCCGGGGTGTGACGACCAAGATGAACGTCCGGTACGACGGCGAGTCTGTCATCGTCACGACCGGCACATTTCTTAGGGGTTTGATACATATTGGCGAGGCCAAGGTCGAATCCGGCCGGGCGGGCGAGCCGGCGTCGTATTCGCTGTCGGACAGCCTGAAGAACCTGGGGTTTGAGCTTGGCCGATTAAAAACAGGGACCCCGCCACGGCTGAACCGGCGTTCTATCGACTTTACGAAGATGGTTCTGCAGCCTGGCGAGGAGCCTATCCCGTTCTTCTCCTACACCACGCCGAAGACGTTCCACGTGGAACAAATCCCGTGCTACGTCACTTACACGACGCAGAAGACACGGGAAATCATCCTGGCGAATATCCACCGCTCGCCCATGTACTCCGGCCAGATCCAAGGGATCGGGCCGCGGTATTGCCCTTCAATTGAGGACAAGATGGTGAAGTTTGCAGAAAAGGAGCGCCATCAGATCTTCCTAGAACCGGAGGGGCGGACCACGAATGAGTTTTATGTGAACGGCGCGTCGACGAGCCTCCCAGAGGATGTGCAGACCGACATGATCCGGTCGATCATCGGCCTGGAGAATGCCGAGCTGCTTCGACCTGCTTATGCGGTCGAATACGATTACAGTCTCCCGCATCAATTGCATCCAACCCTGGAGACAAAACGGGTGCAGAATCTCTATTTCGCCGGCCAGATCAATGGGACTTCCGGTTATGAGGAAGCAGGCGCTCAAGGTTTGGTCGCTGGCATCAATGCAGCTCTGAAGATTCAAGGCAAACCATCTCTAATTCTCACGCGAGCCGATAGTTACATCGGCGTATTGATCGACGATCTCATCACCAAGAGCACGGATGAACCGTATCGGATGTTTACCTCAAGGGCCGAGTATCGCCTCCAGCTACGCCAGGACAACGCCGACATGCGGCTCACTGAAATTGGCCACCGGATTGGCCTGGCCTGCGATGAGCGCTGGAATGCGTTCGTTGCAAAACGCACTCTGGTGGTGGCGGAGATTGATCGACTCCGAAAAACGCGGGACGGGACCGGCACGTATGCGGAGATTTTGAAGAGGCCGGAAATCACCTACGCATCTCTTCCCATCGCCCGGCGCGATCTCTCGGAGGACGTCCAGCAACAGGTGGAAATACAAATCAAGTACGAAGGCTACATCGCTCGCGACTTGGAGCAAATCGAACGGTTCAGGCGGCTCGAAGACAAACGGCTGCCGGACTGGATCGACTACGGCAAGATCTCAGCACTCCGCACAGAATCAAGACAGAAGCTCACCCGATATCGTCCGGACTCGATTGGCCAGGCATCGAGAATCTCTGGGGTAACTCCGGCGGACATTGCCATTCTACTTGTGTGGATGAAAAAGGCAGATGCCAATTCTTGCACTACAGTGTCAAGTTAATTCTTCTTACCGGACGTAATCATTTTCCGAAACTCGTCGAACAAAGCCCCCGCATCGTGTGGTCCTGGCGAGGCTTCGGGATGATACTGCACGCTGAATACGGGCAGCTTCTTGTGCCGCATTCCCTCCACGGTCTGGTCGTTGAGATTAATCTGGGTGATCTCGACGTCGTTGCCCTGGACGCTCTTGGGATCGACCGCAAAACCGTGGTTCTGTGACGTAATCGACACCGCGCCAGATCGCAAATCTTTTACGGGCTGATTGGCCCCGCGATGACCGAATTTCAGCTTGAATGTCCGACCGCCAAACGCGAATCCCAGGATCTGATGTCCAAGGCAGATGCCGAAAATCGGCACGGCGCCCAAAAGCTGGCGGACGGATTTGTGGGCGTACTCCAACGCTTCCGGATCGCCCGGCCCATTGGAGAGAAACACGCCCTGCGGCTTGTGCTTCATGACTTCGTCCGCTGTGGCCGTCGCCGGCACGACATGGACCCGAAACCCCCGCTGGCGCAGGCGCCGGAGGATGTTGTATTTGACGCCGAAATCAAAGGCCACAATCGGAATGTCCGCCGGCCGGAGCTCGTCGTTGTACTGCATCGCGCCATCCGGACCGCGCTCAATCTTCCAGTTCGAACTCTGCTTGTCATTCGGGTCCCAAACGAACGCTTCACGGTGCGTGACTTCCTTGACGTAGTCGACGCCGATGATTCCCTTCCACTCCCGCGCGCGGGCCACCGCTTCCTTGTCGCTGATGTCCTCTGTCGAAATGCATGACTTCATCGCGCCTTTGACGCGCAAGATTTTTGTCAGTGCTCGTGTATCAACTCCCTGGACCGCTGGAATTTCATACTTCTCGAGATATTGCTCCAAAGGCATTTCCGAACGCCAATTCGATGGCGCGCTGGAGAGATGGCGCACCACAAATCCCGCCACGTGCGGCCGCCAGCTCTCGACATCGGTTGAGTTCACCCCGTAGTTGCCGATCTCAGGATAGGTCATCGCGACAATCTGGCCTTTGTAGGACGGATCGGTGAGGATCTCCTGATAGCCTGTCATCGATGTGTTAAAGACGCCTTCGCCGCAGGCGGTGGCTTTGGCGCCAAAGCCTTCGCCGCGGAAGACCGTCCCGTCTTCGAGCGCAAATACTCCATTCATAAAATAATGAGCGTCTTGAACTTTCTATGTTTCACAGAGACTCAGCCGCCTCGCAACACGGCCCTGCCACACTTCGTTTTGGGAAACCCGTCAGCCTTGCCACACGATCTTGCCGCCCACGATCGTGGCCACAGCCCGGCCCTTCAGCTCCCAGCCGTGGAACGGGGAATTCCGCGATTTACTCGCCGTCTTCTCGACATCGTAAATCCACTCGCGGTCCGCGTCAATCACCGTCACATCACCATCGGCCCCGACTGATAGCGTGCCTTTCGGCAGCCGCAACAAGCGCGCGGGATTGATCGTGAATTTCTCCACGAGCTGCGGCAGGGTCAACACTTTCTTGTGCACGAGCGCCAGCGACAGCGCCAGTTCCGTCTCCAGGCCGATGATGCCGAACGGCGCCAGGTCGAATTCCACTTCCTTCTCATAACTGCAGTGCGGCGCGTGGTCGCTGGCGATACAGGCGATGGTGCCGTCGGCCAGTCCTTCGATCAACGCCTGGCGGTCGCGCTCGCTGCGCAACGGCGGGTTCATCTTGAAATTCGTGTCGTAGGTCTTCAGCGATTCGTCGGTCAACGTGAAATGATGCGGGCAGGCCTCGCCGGAAATTTTCACGCCGCGCTTCTTCGCCTCGCGGATCAGCGCCACAGAACGCGCCGATGAAATGTGCTGGCAATGGACGTGCCAGTCGGCCAATTCCGCCAGCAGGATATTGCGCGCCACGATGACGTCTTCGCCCGAGGCGGGCCAGCCGCGCAATCCGAGCGCCGCGCTCCAGTGGCCTTCGTGCATCACGCCGTCGGCGACGAGGTTGTAGTCCTGGCAATGGTCCATCAGCGGCAGGTCGAACATCTTCGCGTACTCGACGGCGCGGCGCATGAGTTCGTTGTTCTGCACGCAATAACCGTCGTCGGTGATGGCGACGACGCCGGCTTTTTTCAACGAACCGATCGGCGCAAGTTCCTCGCCCTTCAACTCCTTCGAAATCGCGCCCGTGGGGAAGACGTTGACGCAGCCGCCTTCGGCGGTGCGTTGTTTGATGAAGGCGATGGTGCCCGTGTTGTCGGCAGCGGGCGTAGTATTCGGCATGCATACCACCGAGGCGAACCCGCCGCGCGCCGCGGCGCGCGTGCCGGTCTCGATGGTTTCCTTGTCACCGCGGCCGGGCTCGCGCAAATGGACATGAATGTCGATCAAGCCGGGCGTGACGATCCGGCCGGTGGCGTCGATCACGTCCGCCCCGGCGGTCGCGGCCGCCGCGATGCGGCCCTCGCTGATGAACACGTCGCGCACCTGGTCGGTCCCGCTGGCGGGATCGATCACCCGGCCGTTTTTGATATGCAGCGAATTCATGGTTCCGTTGTCTGTCCGCCGGCGCAGAGAAACAGCACGGCCATGCGCACGGCGAGACCGTTGGTGACTTGTTCCAAAATGACCGAGCGGCTGCAGTCGGCGATGTCGCTGTCGATCTCCACGCCGCGGTTGATCGGGCCCGGGTGCATGATCAGCGCGTCCGGTTTGAGCCGCGCGAAGCGTTCCTTGCTCAGGCCGAACAGGGCGGCGTACTCGCCGGTGCTGGGAAACATCGTCTTGCGCTGGCGTTCGTGCTGGATGCGCAACAGATTGATCACGTCGGCGTCACGGATCGCTTCCTCCACGTCGTAGGTCACGCGGCAGCCGAATTCCTCGAAGACGCGCGGCACCAGCGTCGACGGTCCCGCGAGCGTGACGTGCGCGCCGAGCTTGGTCAGCAGCCAGATATTGGAGCGCGCGACGCGCGAGTAGAGAATGTCGCCGAGGATGGTGACGTTGAGCCCGGCGATGCGGCCCTTTTTCTCGCGCATCGTGAACGCATCGAGCAACGCCTGCGTCGGGTGCTCGTGCGCGCCGTCGCCGGCGTTGACGACGCTGGCCTTGAGCATGTGCGAAAGAAAATACGGCGCGCCCGCCGCCGAATGGCGGATGACGATGATGTCGGCGTTGAGCGCCTGGAGATTGAGCGCGGTGTCCTTGAGCGTCTCGCCTTTGACGAGACTGGAGGCGGTGGTGTTGATGTTGATCACGTCGGCGGACAGGCGTTTTGCCGCCAGCTCGAAACTGGTGCGCGTGCGCGTGGATGGTTCCACGAAGAGATTGACCAGCGTCTTGCCGCGCAGGGAAGGGACTTTTTTCACAGCGCGTTCGCCGACTTCCTTGAATGCGGCGGCGGTGTCCAGGAGCAGATTGATTTCGTCGACCGACAATTCCTGGATGCCAAGCAGGTCTTTGCGTTGCCAGGTGATTTTCATTTCTCGAGCACCACCTCGTCTTTGCCATCCAACTCGGCCAGCCGCACGCCAATGCGTTCCTCCGGGGCCGTCGGCACGTTTTTGCCGATGAAATCAGGCCGGATCGGCAGTTCCCGATGGCCGCGGTCCACCAGGATCGCGAGCTGGATGCGGCGCGGCCGGCCAAAATCGGCGATCTCATCCAGCGCCGCGCGGATGGTGCGGCCGGTGAACAGCACGTCGTCGACGAGCACGATCGTTTTGTCGTTCACGTCGAACGAAATGTTTGACGGCCCCACTTGCGGCGGAGCGCTGCGCAAGTCGAGATCGTCCCGGTGCATGGAAATATCGAGTTCACCGGTGGGCACCTCGCGGCCGAGGACGGATTGCAGTTTCGCCCCGAGGCGGCGCGCCAGCGGAACTCCGTGGGTGCGGATGCCGACCAGCGCGATCGAGCCTTCCCCTTGATTGCGCTCGACGATTTCGTGCGCCATGCGCGTGAGGGCGCGCTCGATGGCCACGGCGTCCATGATCACCGCGGCGCTCATGGCACAAAAAAAACCGCCTGCTCGCGTCGAGCAGACAGTTGCCTATGGCTAAAGTTGATCAATCTCTTGCTCCTTGCCGGCCTCGCGGGGCCCGCTTAAAGGTGCAACACGGTTTATGTTTTTTACGTCCGCGCTTCCCGGCGGTGTCTGCGCCAGTTCGAGCGGTGCTTCACAATCCAGTCCAGCAGCGCCCGTTCGAACCCGATATCATGGCCGACCTTCTCACTCTCCAGCCATTTATGGCGTAGAATCTCTTCCCTCTCGGCCAGGAACTCCCGATACAGCGCAGAGTTCATGACCATAGATTTGGAGTCTGCGTTCATGTCACGCTTTTCACTCATGGCCCTACTACCCCACCGTTTCCCATCAGTGGAAGATAACGTTATCATAAGCAAATTTCAAATGCAATATCCATTTTCGCTCTTCGGATTGCCGCCAGGGCTTCATCTTCCCCCGGTTTGATGGTCCACGGCTCGTTCGTGTTGCACCATTAGTTGGAGAACCTCGTCCAATGACTTCGTGGGGTGCCAGCCCATTAATTGATAGATCTTGTCCGTGGCCGGCACCCGCCGGCGCATGTCTTCGAAGCCTTTCGCGTAGGCCTGTTCGTAGGGAATCAACCGCATCTCCGACCGGCTCTCGGTCAACTGTTTCACCCGCCGCGCCAAGTCCAGGATCGACACTTCCTCCGTGCCGCCCACATTATATACTTGGCCGACCGCCCGCTGCTGCCGGGGCAGGTCCACCAACGCCCGCACCACGTCGCTGACGTGGCAAAAACACCGCGTCTGCCGTCCGTCGCCGTGGATCAGGATTGGTTCGTCGCGCAAGGCGGCCTGCACGAACCGCGGCACGACCATCCCGTACCGGCCCGTCTGGCGCGCGCCGACGGTGTTGAACAGCCGCGCGACGAACACCGGCAATTGTTTTTCCCGCCAGTAGGCCAGCGCCAGGAATTCATCCAGCAACTTCGAGCAGGCGTAACTCCACCGCCCAAACGTCGGCGGCCCGATCAGCAAATCATCGTCCTCCCGAAACCGGTCGCGCTCGCTCTTGCCGTACACTTCGGACGTGGAGGTCAACAGCACGCCCACGCCGCGTTTGGCCGCCGCCGCCAGCACGTCCTCGGTCCCGCGCACGTTGTCTTCGATGGTGTACACGGGATTTTTGACGACGAGTTCGACGCCGACCGCCGCCGCGAGGTGATAAATGAAATCGGCCTGGCCGACGAGCTGGTCCAGTTCGCGCCCGTCGCGCACGGAAGCCTGGGTGAAATGGAACCGTGGATTGCCGCGCAACGCCGCGAGATTGTCCGCCGAGCCGGTGCTCAGGTCATCGATGACGTAGACCTCCTTGCCCTGCGTCACCAACGACTCCGCCAGGTGCGACCCGATGAACCCCGCCCCGCCGGTAATTAACACGCGTTGCATGTTGTGCTAGAGTAATCGCTTAAGTATGAAAGACAAACATATTTACGTGCTGCAGCATCATCCCATCGAAACGGTGGGGAGCATTGCCGGCATCCTGCAACACGCCGGCGTCACGGCCCGGACCATCCGCTCCGACGCCGGCCAGCCTGTTCCCCGGGAGATCGGCGATGCCGCCGGGCTGATCGTCATGGGCGGCCCGCAAAGTGTGTACGAACAGGACAAGTTCCCCTATCTCACCGCCGAGATCCGGTTGATCGAAGACGCTTTGCGGCGCGAACGCCCCGTGCTCGGTGTTTGTTTGGGCAGCCAGCTCATCGCCGCCACGCTCGGCGCGAAGGTTTATCCGGGAAGAAAGAAAGAGATCGGCTGGCACCGCCTGACGCTCGCCGACGCGGCCAGGACCGATGCGCTCTGGAAAGACGCGCCGCGCAGTTTCATGGGATTGCACTGGCACGGCGACGTTTTCGATCTGCCGCGTGGCGCCACTCTGCTCGCGTCCTCCGCCCTGACCGCGCACCAAGCCTTCCGCTACGGCCGCAACGCCTACGCGTTCCTCTTTCATATCGAGGTCAACGCCGCCCACGTCCGCACGATGGTGGACACGTTCGCAGAAGAAGTTACCGCCTGCGGCCTGAACGGCCGCGCCATCACGCTCAACGCCCACACCCATCTGCCCGCGCTCCAAGGGATCGGTCAGACGGTGTTCGGCCGCTGGGCAACGCTGCTGTAGCGGGAGGGCGAGGCTCCCGCCGAGCCGTTCGGTTGTTCGCACGGAGGCTCGGCGGGAGCCTCGCCCTCCCTCACCATGGCAGATCATAAATTCTTCCTTGATACGGCCAATCCCCGGCTTTGGTAACAAGCTTGTGGCGGACGGGATTATTTCGGACGTAGTCCCATTTGTCGGCGTAGGCTTCCTCTTTGCGGAGGCGTCTGTCCCAGTGGTCTGTTTGCCAGCAATGCCCCGGATTGCCGTGGCGTTTGGAGAATTGCGATTTCCAATATTGGATCCAAGGATCCAATTGGATTTCGCTGGCTGGATTCGGTGCCGCAAACAAATGCAAATGGTCCGGCAGGAGAACGTAGTCTCCGACCAGCCAGGCGTCTGCCTCGCGCCACACTTTGCGGAGCAAATCATGGACCTCACTCGTTGCCAGCCAAGGCGCGCGCCCTCGGGTGCAAACGGTGACGAATACGATAGCAGGGTCATGAACTTCCGTGCGCACCCCGTGTGCCGGATGTTTGCGGGAGGGCGAGGCTCCTGCCGAGCCGTTGGGTTGTTCGCGCGGAGGCTCGGCGGGAGCCTCGCCCTCCCGGGATTGAAAAGGATTGGCGCTCATTATTTTGGCACTTGCCGACCCAATTTCTCCAGCACGGCTTTCATGTCGTCCCAGACTTCTTTTTTGGCGGGGGGGTTGCGCAGCAAATAGGCGGGGTGGAAGGTGGGCATGATCGGGATGTCGCGGAAGGTGTACCAGTGGCCGCGCATTTTGGTGATGCCAAGTTGGACGTCCAGCAGCGAACGCACGGCGGTCGCGCCGAGGGCCACCATGGCTTTGGGTTTGATGAGATCGATTTGCGCCAACAGGTACGGCAGGCAATTAGTTACTTCGTCCGGAAGCGGCGGACGGTTTTCGGGGGGACGGCATTTGAGGACGTTGGCGATGTAGACGTCCTCGCGCCGGTAGCCCATGGCGAGGATGATCTTGGTGAGCAACTGGCCGGCCCGTCCGACAAACGGTTCGCCCTGTTCGTCCTCATCCGCCCCGGGCGCTTCGCCGATGAACATCAGTTCGGCGCGCGGGTTGCCCACACCGAAGACGACGCTGTGCCGGCAACTGGCCAGTTCCTTGCATTTCACGCAGACCTTGGCGCGGCCCTGGATCAGGGCGAGTTCGGCGGCGACGTTTGAGTTGTCGGGCGAAGCAACCGGGGCGGTAACCACGGCGGCGGGACGGGCGACGGGTTTGCCCAGCTCGTCCAATGTTTCCCGCGAGACGGCGACGTGGGTGATGCCGGAGCGTTTCATGTCTTCCACCGCCTTGATGGTCGCGTCGATGATGTCGGTCAGTTCTCGCATAAGGCCACCATGTCCTCCGGCACGGGCGCGGTAAATTCCATGGCCTGTTGCGTGCGCGGGTGCATGAACCCGAGTTTATAGGCGTGCAGCAACGGGCGGGCAACCGAAATGTTTTCTCCTTTCGAGCGCGCGCCGCCGTAGACGGTATCGCCGAGCACCGGGTGGCCGATGTGCGCCATGTGCACGCGGATCTGGTGCGTGCGGCCTGTGTGGATCGCCAGTTCCACCAGCGCGAAGTCCGCGAATTGTTTCAGCACGCGGTAATCCGTGAGCGCGGTCCGGCCCCGCGCGACGCGCGTGGTCATTTTCAGGCGATTGTGCGGGTTGCGGCCGATGACGGTCTCGATGTGGCCGGTGGTTTTCTCGAATTTCCCCTGGCAGAGAGCGCGATAGATTTTTTTCGTGGCGCGCGATTTGAATTGGGTGACGAGCGACTGGTGGGCCAGGTCGGTCTTGGCCACCACCAGACAGCCGCTGGTGCCTTTGTCGAGCCGGTGGACGATGCCGGGACGTTGCACGCCGCCGATGCCGGAGAGTTTTTCCCGGCAATGATGCAGCAGGGCGTTGACGAGCGTGTGCTCGGCGTTGCCCGCGCCGGGATGCACGACGATGCCGGGGGATTTGTTGAGCACGATCAGGTCGTCGTCCTCGAACAGCACATCGAGCGGGATGGCTTCCGCCTTCGCCGCGAGCGGACGCGGCGGCGGGACTTCGACGGAGATCTGGTCGCCGGCGCGCACGGTGTAACTGGCCTTGTGCGGCTTGCCGTCGACGAGCACGTGGCCTTGCTCGATCAGTTTTTGTAAAAAGGCGCGCGAGTGTCCGGGCAATTCGCCCTGGAGAAATTGGTCGAGCCGCCGGCCCTGGGTGGTTGCGGAAACGGCGTGCAGTGACATGGTCAGACCGCGGGCGCGGGTTGTTTGGCCGTCGCGCCGCGGCAAACGAACAGCGCGACCGAACCGATGAGGATCATGATGGCCGCCACCGCGTGGCCAAAGGTGAAGATGCCCAGGAAATACGTGTCGTAGTCGCCCCGGAAGAATTCGACGCAGAACCGCAGGATGCCGTAGCCCAGCACATAGAGCCACCAGATCTGGCCGTCGAACCGTTTCCGGCTGTAATACGCGCTCAGGCCGAGAAAGAGCACGACGTTGCCAAGCGCCTCGTAGATTTCCGTCGGATGCACCGGGATGCCGGCCATGATGTGCGGCGGCGGAAATTTGACGGCCCAGGGCAGCGTGCATACTTTGCCGTAACAACAGCCATTGAAGAAACAGCCCATCCGGCCAAAGGCGTGTCCGATGGCCACGCCCGGCGCGCAGCAGTCGGCCAGTTTCGCGAACGAGATCCGTTTGCCGCGGGCATACAACCAGCCAGCCAGGCTCGCGCCAATGAAGCCGCCATAGAACACGAAGCCTTCCCGCAACGACCGGACGCCTTCCTCCCGCCAGCCCAGGCTGAATTCGTTCCAGAAAAAGATGATATGAAACAGTTTGCCGCCCGCCATCCCCGCCAGGATGAGCCAGACGCCCAGATCGCTGATCAGCTCGGGTTTGATCCCTTCGCTCTTCGCGTTGCGCGCCGCCACGGCCAAGCCGACGAGAAATCCCACTGCCACCAACACCCCGTAGGTGTGAATGTCCAGCCATGCCGTATGAATCAGGATCGGGTGCATAAAACCGGGCCAATGATGGCCCAAGATGCCGGAATGTCAATTCACGACAGCGATTGGCCATGCCCGTGCGCCGCTCTTCGCCATCCGGCGATATTCCCGTCGTTCCTGGCGTCTTGGCGCCTTGGTGGTGAAACAACGGCTGGTCCAACCACCAAGACACCAAGGCACCAAGGGGCGGCCTGGCTATTTTTGACCACCCTTCGGTCGAACCGGATATATTTATGGTTGGACTAGGTTTGACTTTTCCAGATCGGCGGCCAGAGGCCAGTCGCCCGGAGGGCGGGCTGGGCCGTCCGCACCCTGTCGCGCCGGCCGGACAGAGCGGTTGCGCCGCCACCTCCGGCCCCGGAAGCCGGAGGGCTTATGCTCACTGCATATGTCATACGGCGCCACCATCGCACATCTTCGGCGTCTCCGCCAGGGAAAATTCACGACAGCGATCACTTGCCAGGTGCGTTGAGGGCGTTAGTTTCGGAGGGGGCGGCGGACGGGGTGAAGGTGACGGATTTGATTCCGGTGGCGGCGAGGAGGTTGCGGATGGCGGACTCGGCGTTTTGGCGGGCGTCTTTGAGCAGGCCCATGTTCAGGGCGGCGGCCTGGACGGCTTCGAGGGCGGCCTGGCGGGCTTGTTGCTCGAGTGAAGAATTGTACGGGACCCAGGGTGTCCACCAGGTTTTGGTGTGGTCCCAGACTTTGGTTTGCGAGTCGTCGATGAAGACGTGCAGGGGCTGGGGCGGCGGCAGGTTGATGGTGACGCTGTTATCGGGGCCGACGTTGACGTCGCCGGGCTTGAGCGTCGAGAGGTCCACGCCGCCCAGGGCGGTGGCTTGGACCATCAGCAGGACTGATTCGGAGCCGAACGGGACTTTTTCCTGCTGGAGGCCGATGATTTTCTGGATGCTGTATTTGACGGTGACCAGTTCGTTGAGCTGCTGGATTTGTTGCACGAGCGCGGGGGCATCGACGACGCGGCGGACGACGGCGGGCTGTTCAAAGAAATGCCGGTAGAGCAGGATGCTGGCCGCGGCGATGACGAGGGCAGAGACGGTGTAAAACTTGAGGCGTTTCCACATGAGCGCGTCCTCCGGGGCCGTTCACCATTGGCGGCGGCGAAAGGAGATGAACTCGCCGTTGCGCAGCGTGCGATCGAACGGTTTGTCTTCCTTGACCATCGCCCAATAATCCTTGCCGACCTTGAGGGCGATTGTCCCTCCGAGGGCCGATTCCGGCAGGGCGAAGCTGAACATCTCCTTGTCCCGCGCGCCGCCGGCCGGCAGGGTGATCGTGGCGGTCTGTGTGCCGTTGGTTGTCGGCAGGAAATACTCCTTGTCGCCGTCGATCAGGACAAACCAGTCGCGTTTAAGTTCCACGTCGTAGGCATTGGGGTTTTGCAGCCGCGCGTAGACGATGACGACGTACCCGTTGTCCGCGCGGCCGACGGCTGTTTCCTGCAATTGCACGACGTAATTGGTGCCGCCGTAGGTTTTCACCGGGCAGGGCTGTGACAGTTGCCGGGATTCCAGGATGCGCAACCAGGCGCTGAGCCCGGCGCTCAACACGATCACCGCCGCCGCCACCGTCCCGACGACCATCTTGACGTTCGCTTTCACAACACGCGCGGAAGCGGGCGAGAGAACGACGCTCCGCTGCAGGGCCTCCTTGGTTTCCTGTATTATAAGTCGCGGCGGAAAAAAGAACACCGAAAAGCTACTGCGCCGCCGGCTCCACCTGGGCCCAGCGCGCCATCAACGCCGCGCGGGCCTGGTCCATGTGGGTGAGCAGACGCTCGTCCGTGGCCGCGGAGCCGAATTCATCCAGCAGTTCCATCCGCATCTCAAAATCAGGCTCGGGCCGTTGCGGCACGGGAAGCGTCAGCGCCTGGCCGTCGCCCGGTGCAATCGTGGGATCGGCGAGTCCGTCCAGCGCGGCGTAGAGGACCCGCAAGTCCGTGGCGGGCGAAGCGAACAACGACCGCAGCAGGTCCTGGCCGTGGGGATTGACCTCCAGTGTCGCCGCCAGATAGCGCGTGGCCGTGAGCTTGTTGGCAAGGGTCAGCGCGTCCGATTTCCAAACGCGCATCAAGGCTTCCGCGCCGTCGTGTTCCGCCATCAACGCCAGCGCCTCCAGGGCGGCCTGGTCGTTCTGCTGCGCCGCTTCTTCCAGGCGGGGCAAGGCCAGGACGTCGCTGCCGGCCACCGCGTCGGCGATCCACGCTTCCGCCGGGTCGATCGCCGGAGGATTGCGAAACGGCACGCGTCGCGTTTCCCGGTGCGCTTCCTGGACGATCCGCTCCTGTAAATTGCTTTTCAACTCCGCGACCGTCTCGCGCAAGCGGCCGTTTTCGGCTGTCAGGCGGACTTGTTCCTGGCGGAGGGCGAGGACCTCATCGGATTTGGCGGACAAGGCGGCCGAGAGCTCCGCGGAAGGTTTGTTCCCCGTATGTTGCCAGGAGCGCAGGTCAAATGCGCCGATGGCCACGATCACCACAGCGCCGACCCACAATCCAGCCGCAAATGCCGCCTCAGGCTTCAACTTCATTGATGATTCCGCGCAGCCACTATAGCCGCACACGCCGTCGCGCGAAAGCGAATTCCGGGCGGCGGCGCGGGCCAAAGCGGGCCTTTATGGACTGGCGGGGGCGGCCTGGGCGGCCGGCGGCGCGGGATTGGTGGCAGCGGGAGCGGGGGCGCCTTGGCCGACGGCGGGTTGTTCGGCGGCGGCGCCATGTTTTCCGGACCAGCGCACTTTGTCCGCAAAGATCATCTGTTCGTTGTCGGGAGGAAGAATCGTGGCGGCCTTGAGCGGGAAGCTGGGCGGGATTTTGCCGCTCACGAGGGTCACCCAGTCTTTGTACTGGCCTTTGGTGACCTCGCTCTGGAATCTCTGGTCCAGCATGTAGGGCGTAAACAGCAGAAAGGAGATGCCTTTGGGCGCCACAAAGTCGTGGATCTCGGTGAAGTCATTGACCGTCGTCGGCAGCCAGAGTGTCCGGCGGTCGCCATACCAGGCCATTGCCCAGGGCAAATCGCTGCAGCCGACGTCATTCTTGCCGAACCACCCGGCGAACACCCGCGTGTAAGGAGGGACGTAGGGCGGATACGGGAACACGCCGCGCCGCGGGGGCAGCAACGTGAAAATGACCGGCGCCACGCTCAACAGGGCAAACGCCCCGATCGCCGCGGCCCGGGTTAACTTGATGCGGAATGGAATCCGGTCCAGCAGCAGATAGAAAAACGCCACGCCGTAGATGGCCACCAGCGGCAGGAACAATACCAGCAGGTTGCCGCCGAAGACCTCGGCGCCGACCCACTCGCCGGGATTGCCGATGAACGCCATGCCAAACGCCGCGCAGGCCAGGCCCACCAGGACCACCCGGCGCAGCCGCGTAACATCGGGGCGGCGAAACCCATACATCAATCCCACTCCAAAGAAGAAAAGCAGAACACCCGCGCCGATCTCGTTCAGGGAACCGGTGATCAGGCCGCGTGCCCGCCGGAGAAAGTCCCCGGAGAGATGGTGTACCGAATACGCGTCGGAAAAATCCGGATGATACGAGCGCTCCAGTTTTTCGTCGCCGGCCAGTTGATATTGCGCGATTCCCAGCACGCTGCCCGAGACGCGCACGTTGCGCATCAGCCAGGGGGATGCGACGGCCAGGACCACCAGAACATAGACACACCCCCACAGCACCGGCTTGCGTCCGCGCATGATCGTGCCCGCATACAGGGCCATCGGCAGCACCAGAAACGCGGACGTGTAACGGGTCAGAAAACACAGGCCCATCAACACCGCGCTGAACAGGACCAGCAGGACCGCACTGGCCGGCACGGGGCGGACAGCGGGCGGCTGGCCGGATGCTTCTTCCGGCCCTGATTCGGCAGCGTCCACCGGATGGCGCCGGCGATCGGCCAGGAACAGGCAGTACATCGCCAGCAACAACAGCAACGCCAGGAAACTCGTCGGCAAGCCCGAAACGCCGTACGACCAGAGCGTGTCCGAGAACAGCAGCAACAACGCGACGGTGACGGCCACCCGGTGATCGAACAATTGTTTGGCCCAGAGATAGGTCAGCAGCAGGCTGAGCATCAGGCAGACCTGGTTGAACGGCAGGATCACCCAGCGCTCGGGCGAAAACACGCGGTCGTTGGGGTTGAGATCGAACACGGTGGGGGGCATCAACCTGAACAGCCCGGCCAGCACCAGCGGGTACAGCGGCGGGTTATACAGGTCGGGCTGATGCATCAGGTGCTGTTCGTGGTCCGGCCGGTAGGTTTTCATCTGCCACAAACCGAGGGGACGAATGACGTAGGTGGTGTAACCCTGCCCGCGTGCGTAGTTGCGGGCCAATTGCGCCATGTCCATCGCTTCGCGCTTTTCCAGGCCGTTGAACCGCACGGCGGGATACCAGACCAGCCCGAAGAAGATGGCAAACAGGATGACCGCCATCCACTGGATGACCCGCTTGCCGCGTCCCAACTCGATCTGGAAGACCGCGTTTTGAATTGTTTGCTCTGTCGCCATGTTGTTCCGCTCCCGATACGCCTACAGGTTTTCCAATCCGTACTTCTTCAATTTTCGATGCAAGGTGCGCCGGCTGACGCCGATTTTTTGCGCCGCCCTGGTGCGGTTGCCGGCGCTTTCTTTGAGTGCCTGGACGATCAACTGCCGTTCCGCCTGCTCCACGGTCATTCCCGCGCGCACCACCGAAATCTTCGTCAAATCAGCCCCGCCGCGGACCGCCGCCGGCACGTCGCGCAGCGTCAGCCGTTCCGTGCGCGACAGGACGACCATCTGCTCGATCGTGTTGCGAAGCTCCCGTACGTTGCCCGGCCAGTCGTAGGCCATGAGCACGTTCAGTGCCTCCTGCGTGATCTCCCGCACGGGCTTGTTGTTTTCCCGGCTGCACTGTTCGAGAAACGCGCTGACCAGCAGCGCAATGTCCTCTCGCCGTTCCCGCAACGGCGGCAGCACCACACTGACCACACTCAGCCGATAGAACAAATCATCCCGAAACTTTCCCCCGCTGACCAGCTTTTTCAAGTCCTTGTTCGTCGCCGCCACCAGACGCACGTCCGACTCGATGGTCTTCGTGCCCCCAACGCGCTCGAAGCGGCGTTCCTCGAGCACGCGCAGCAATTTCACCTGCATCGCCGGCTCAATCTCGCCCACTTCGTCCAGGAACAGCGTCCCGCCGTCGGCCATCTCGAAGCGCCCGATCCGCCGTTCGACCGCGCCGGTGAACGCGCCCTTTTCGTGGCCGAACAATTCGCTTTCCAGCAACGTGCTGGGCAGCGCCGCCGCGTGCACGGCCACGAACGGGCCGTTCTTGCGCGGGCTGAGGTTGTGCAGCGCGTGCGCGATCAATTCCTTGCCGGTGCCCGTCTCGCCGGTGATCAACACCGTCGCCCGCGATGGCGCGACCTGCTGCACGATCTCGAAGACCTGCTGCATCGGGGCGGAGGCGCCGATGATGTTTTCCATGCCGAACTTTTTGTCGAGCTGCGAGCGGAGCGTGACGTTTTCGGTTTGGAGCCGGCGGCCGTCCAGCCCGCGCTGGATGACCAGTTCCAATTCGTCGAGGTTGATGTTGGGTTTGGTCAGATAATGATAGGCGCCGGCTTGCATCGCCTCGACGGCGTTCTCGATTGATCCATAGGCCGTCATCATGATGCACAGCGGCGGCGACGCCAGAGAACCGGCCCGGCGCAGCAGCGTCATGCCGTCGATGCCCGGCATTTTCAGGTCCGTCAACAGCACGTCCACGTGTTGCGACTCGAGCATCTGCAGCGCCTTCTGCCCGTCATCGGCCAGCAGGACGTTGTACCGGCCCTGCAAAGCGCGCTCCAGGCCTTCGCGCGTGGTGCGCTCGTCGTCGACGATCAGGACGGTGGGTTTGGCCGATTCGGTCATTCGATCCGGTTCCCCGCGCCGGCGGCTTCGAGCAGCCGGGTGCGTTTTTCGTGGATGGGCAGTTTAATGCGCACCGTGGTGCCGCGGCCCACGTCGCTTTCCACATCGATCATCCCGCCGTGGTCGCGCACGATGCGTTGCACGATCATCAGGCCCAGGCCGCTGCCGTCGGTCTTGGTGGTGTAGTACGGCTCGAAAATCCGTCCGACCTGTTCCGGGGAAATGCCGTGGCCGGTATCGATGAAGGAAACGATCACGTGCGTGTCCGTCGCCTCGGTGCGCACGCGCAGGATGCCCCCGGCGCGCATGGCTTGCAGGGCGTTTTTGATCAGGTTATAGAACGCCTGCTTCAGTTGCGCCCGGTCGACCAGGCTGGCGGGGATGTCCTTGCCCAGTTCCCGTTCCACGAGGATGTCGCGGTCGGAAATCTCGCGTTCCAGCAGGGAGATTGTCTCGTTGACGATGTCGTTGACCGAGGCCCGCTGCAAGTCGGGTTTCGTCGGCCGCACGGCGCGCAGGAATTGATTAATGATGCGGTCGAGCCGGGCGATCTCATCGCGGGCGATGCGCAGGTCCTTCTTCAATTGCGTGGCGGTATCGGAAGGCAGACCTTTCAGCTCCCGCTCCATCAATTGGAGATGGATGTTCAACGAGTTCAACGGGTTGCCGACTTCGTGGGCCACGCCGGCGGCCAGCAGGGTCAGCGCCGAAAGTTTTTCGGATTCGATGGCCGTCTCGGTACGCTTGCGCGTCTCGGTCACATCGCGTAGGATGACCGCCATGCCAGTGACGATGGAGTGTTCTTCGTCCACCAGGGGCACGATGTAGAAATTCAGGAACCGCTGGCGCGGGTAAAACACCTCCAGTTCGTGGGTGACAACCTTGCTCCACTCCTGTTTATCGGCCGACCAGATTTTTTTCCAATCCAGGTCGCGCAGGTAGCGGGCAAGCTGTTCGCCGACGGCCTGCTCGGGGTTCAGCCCCAGCAGTTCACCGGCGGCGGCGTTGAGATAGCTGATCCGCCCGTCGGCGGTGGCGACAATGATGCCTTCCTGGATGGTATTGAAGAGGGTTTCGAGAAACCCTCGTTCACGGGCGAGCTTGAGCACGAAGCCTTGGAGGCTTTGTGGATCGACCCGGTCGATACGGCCGATAAGCTTGTCCAAAAAGGAGTTTTTCACGGTCAGCCGGTGTCCGGTTGCTTGTGCAACTTCGTCACTATGAACTGCGGTTTTCGTCTTTGACAACGAAACGAGACGTGTGCCAACATGGCGCTAAAGCGAGCTGTTTTCAAGCCTAAATTAAGGAAATTATAAAATGCATCTCGATGAACTTTATCAGAAGCTGATTGTCCCGAATAATTCCAAACTGGCGTTGGTTGTCCTGGATGGTCTGGGTGATATTGCCACCGAGGAAACCGGCTTCCGGACCCCGCTGGAATCGGCACGCACCCCGAATTTGGACGCCCTGGCCAAACACGCGGCCCAGGGCAGAATGATCCCCGTCGCCCCCGGCATCACGCCGGGCAGCGGTCCGGGTCACCTGGGACTGTTTGGTTACGATCCGCTGGAATTTGAGGTGGGCCGCGGCGTGATCGAGGCGCTTGGGTTGGGGATCGAACTGCAGCACGGCGACGTCGCCGCTCGCGCCAATTTCTGCACGCTGGACGCGAAAGGCATCATCACTGACCGCCGCGCGGGTCGCATCGATACGAAGGTGTGCGAAGCGCAATGCGCGTTGCTGGCGAAAAAGATCAAAAAGATCGGCGACACGCAGGTCATTATTAAACCCGGCAAAGGCCACCGGTTCGTGGTCGTGTTTCGCGGCAAAGGCCTGGAAGGGCCGGTCGGCGACACCGATCCGCATCGCGAAGGCCTGCCGATTGCGGCCGCCAAGCCGTTGGTGAAATCGGCCAAGGCAGCCAAGACCGCCAAGCTCGTGGCGGATTTCTACAAGCTGGCGTTGCCTGTCCTGAAGGGCCTGAAACCGGCCAACGGTTTCCTGATGCGCGGCATCGCCCATCAGCCGAAGATCGCTTCGTTCCAGGAACGCTACGGTCTGCGGGCGGCGGCCATCGCCATCTATCCGATGTACAAAGGCCTGGCCCAGCTCGTCGGCATGAAGAAGATCGAAGGCCCCACCACGGTCAAAGAAGAATTCGAAGCGGCGGCGGACGCGATCCGGGCGTTTGATTTCGTGTTCGTCCACGTCAAAGGCACCGACGCGGCGGGCGAAGACGGCAATTTCCAGGCGAAGGTGGCCGCCATCGAGGAAGCGGACACGGCGTTGTCCATCCTGATGAACGAGATGCCGACCGTGCTGGCGGTGACCGGCGATCATTCCACGCCCGTGCCCGTCAAAGGCCATTCCTGGCACCCGCAACCCGTGATGCTCTACAGCGACATCGCCGGCTGGGACGGCCTCGACCGGTTCACCGAACGCGCCGCCAACCACGGCAGCCTCGGCACCTTCGAAGCCAAGTTCCTGATCCGCCTGATGCAAGCCAACGCCCGACGGTTGGACAAGTTCGGGGCGTAGAGAGATTCGTGACCTCGTACGTTGGACATTGGCGGTCTATCGACTTGCCAGATGGTTGGGCGCAAAGGTAGCGCCCGGGACGGGCGCCCCTACAACAACTACTTTATGGCTGCGAATTATCTCTATCGCGTCGTTGTAGCGGCCGCCGTCCCGGCGGCGGGGAAACGGCAGCGCCCGGGACGGGCGCCTCTACAAATCACATGCGCAGGATTAAACCCTATCGATCGCAACGACTTCGCCTTGATAGCGCCAGTCCTCCGCTCGCATGACCAATCCAACGCGGACCGGGTTCTGGTGAACATAATCCCACTTTGCGGTGTAGCTCTCATTGCTGCGTAGCCTGTGATCGAAAAATCCCGGTTGCCACAATCGGTTTGTGCCCGGGTCCGTCAGCCCGGTGGCCAAAGCCCGTTTCAAACCGCGGATCCAGAGACCCAAATTGAATTCCGCATTGCCGGATACAAACAGGTGAACGTGATCGGGCATGATGACGTAACGGCCAACGGCAACATTCTTCTCGGTCATTCCTCGCTCGGCGTATTGTCGAAACGCATGATGAACGGAATCACAAGCCAGCACTCGCCGGCGCGCAAATGTGCAGAATGTGACGAAATAAACCGCGGGCTCTTGAAAGTCAAACACCTCAGGCAATCGTGGCGGCCTGCCTTTGTATGGAGCGGACATGGGCCAGAGGTATCAAATTCTGAGCATAAAATCAGCGCTGGAAATGCATCGCCGATGCCGCCGGGACGGCGACCGCTACAACGACCCGCCCTACAACGGTGTGCTGCTACAACGATGCGGTTGTAGAGGCGCCCGTCTCGGGCGCTGTCCTTGCCATGCGTCGCCGATGCCGCCGGGACGGCGGCCGCTACAACAATGTGCCGTCATCTGGTCTAGTCACTCCCCGCTGAATTGGCGGTCGCCGGCGTCGCCCATGCCGGGGACGATGTAGCCGCGGTCGTTCAGGTGGGAATCGATGACGCAGACGTGGAGCGCGACGTCGGGGTGGGACGCGGTCAGATGGCGGATGCCTTCGGGGGCGGCGAACAGGCCGAGGTATTTGATGGTTTTCACGCCCCAGGATTTCAGGCGGGCCACGGCCGTGACAGCGGACCCGCCGGTGGCCAGCATCGGGTCGAGGACAAACGCGATGTCCACGGGTTTCCCGGCAAACTTGCTGTAGTACTCGACGGGCTGCAGCGTTTTCTCGTCCCGGAACAATCCGAGGTGATACACACGCGCTTCCGGTAAGAATTCCAGGATGCCGTCCACCATTCCCAGGCCGGCCCGCAGGATCGGCACGAGCCCGACACTGGCGCCCGCGCGCGAGCCGACTGTTTCCGTCAGCGGAGTGGTCACGGGAACGGATTGTTGCGGCAGGTCCTTGGTCGCTTCATAAAAGAGCAGCACCGAAAGTCCGCGGATCCGGTTGCGGACGGTGGCGTGGCTGGCGTTGCGGTCGCGGATGTCGGTGAGAAAACTTTGTACAAGCGGATGGGAGAGAACGTGGACGTTGGTTTCTTTCATGGCGCGACCTTGCTAACGAATCCTCCACGCGTTGACCCGCGTCCCGCGCGCAATGGTGGAGGCGGGCGGCACTTCGACCAGGCAATCGGCATTGGCCATGGACGAGATGACGTGCGAGCCTTGCCGGGGCAGCGGCAGCGCCGACCATTTGCCGTCGCGCTTCTCCAGCGTCGCGCGTATGTAATGCAGGCGTTCCCCTTCGTTGATGAAATCGGCGCCGGCCTCGGCTTCCACGGCGGGCAGGTCGAGGTCGACAAGTCCGCGCATCTTCAATAGCGCGGGACGGACGAGAATCAGAAATGTCACGGCGGCGCTGACCGGGTTGCCCGGCAGGCCAAAGAGGAGACGGTCAGCCCGGTTGCCGAACACGAACGGTTTGCCGGGTTTCATCGCCACTTTCCAGAATTGTTGCTGGCAACCCAGGTCCAGCAGGACGTCTTTGACCAGATCGTGTTCGCCGACGGACGCGCCGCCGACGGTGATGACCGCGTCGCATTCGCTCAGGCCGTAATCGATTTTTTCCTGCAGGTCCTCCTTCGTGTCGTCGGCGATACCGAGATCGACCGGTTCGCCACCGGCTTGCCGCACCCAGCCGCACAAGGCGGCGCTGTTGGCGTCGTAAATCCGGCCGGCGCCCAGCGGCCGGCCCGGCTCGGTGATTTCCGCGCCTATCACCAGCACGCCGACGCGCGGACGCGGCACGACGCGCAACTCGGCCAGGCCCACCGCCGCCGCCATCCCGATTTGCGCCGGGCCGAGCAACGTTCCCGCGCGCAACACCGTGGCGCCCGCCACCACATCGCCGCCGGCGGGCCGGATGTTTTCGCCCGGTTCGGCGGATTCGATCACGGCCACGTAACCTTCGTGGTGAGGCCGCGTGTCCTCCTGCATCACCACCGCGTCGGCCCCCGCGGGAATTGGCGCGCCGGTAAAAATGCGGGCGCAAGTCCGGGGATCCAGCGGCGCGGACGGCATCGTGCCCGCCGGAACCTCGGCGGAAACGCGTAGATGGATCGGATTGTTCTCTGTGGCGGAATCAACATCGCCCGCACGCACGGCATACCCGTCGACGGCGCTGTTGTCCCACGGCGGCAGATTGACACTGGAGACCACGTCCTCGCCCAGCACGCAGTCCAGGGCGGCCGCCAGCGGCAGGGACTTGGCGGACAACGGCCGTGCCGCCGCCAGAATATTTTCCTTCGCTTCAGTCACACTCAGCATAATGGCCTGTCAACGCGCCTCGTCGCCCACCCGCAAATCGCCGGAAACAATGTCCGCCGTGGCGAATTGCGCGCGGGACGGTTCCGTGATCCGCACTTCCCCCACCTGTCTGTCGCCGCAATAAACCGCCAGGCGCGTGCCCAGGGGAGGCATGGCGCGTGAGGAGAAATCAAGGACCACAAAGTGGTACGTGTCATCGACCTTCCTGATCGCAGCGGGGATCGCTCCCAATTGGGCGGGGACAATCCGCACCGTGCCGGATGTTTCACCCGGCGCGGCCGGCGCGGAATGGGGATGGGCGCAGCCGGTCGCGCACCAGCACAGCGCCAGGCAGGCCGGCAAGATCGGGCCGGCAGACCGCCAACTCGCGTGAAAACGTTTCATCGTCCTTTCCCCAACACAAGGTCCGCACCCCCCGGAGGCTTGGCGCGCCTGGCGTGATTCGAACACGCGACCCGCGGATTAGAAATCCGCTGCTCTGTCCAACTGAGCTACAGGCGCATCCATGACCGACGCCACATTGAGAACGTACTATGCCATTTTTAGGACGCGCGGCAAGCAGTATCACCTCAGCTTGCTCAGCACCGACTGGCGGCCAGCCAGGCACCGGTTGGATGCCGAGCACCGTGGCGCCGACCGGCTTGAGCATACTCCATGCACCCCCGTTTTCCGGAGAATCCGCGTTGGCTGACACCGTCTCCCGGCGCTTCTCGACGGATCCCGGTCCATTGTTCCATATGGCGCACATCCACCTATTCTATGCAGGATGCCTTACTTTTGGACCGTCACACCCCGCCCCTTGTATCACACGATTGTAACGGAACCCCCCTTGGCCCGTAACGCGGCTTTGTTGAACTGCGGGGCAAGCGAGCAACGCCGAAACAAGCGCCGCGGACTTCAAAACAATTTGAAGACGAGATGAGAAGCCTGAAAAGGACAGCAGCAAATTGTACCGGGGTGTCGAGTCGTAGCGCGGGCTCCGCTAACAGAACAACAACAGCAACACAACGAAAAGGGGATAGTATGAAAAGGTATGGATTAACAATGGTGGCGGGTTTGGCGGCGCTGGCAATTGCCAGTTCTGCTTCCGCTCAGACGAACGTCCTTCGCATCACCGGTTCCACCGCGTTCCGGACGGTGACTCTCAATGCGATTAAGAGCATGATCACGCCTGGCACCCTGAAGTATGGCTATGGCGGGACATCGTTCAATAGCTCAAGCTACGCGGAATTCACCGGAGCGTTGGTTGGCAATACCAATATCACTGTGGACGTGAAAACGGTATGGAGCGGATCGGTTGACGGTCTGCTGCGCGTCATCAATCAAGGCAATCCCTCGTTCGAAAACCAGAACTGGCTGGCCGCCGAAAGCAGTTTGACTTCGACCGGCACGCCGAGTCTGGCCGCCGGCACTGAAGTTGCCTATGCTGACGCCGCGTTCTGCGACAACTTCCAGAACTCGACGATCTTCCAGAACCCCCAGGTCCAAAACGACACCGTTGTTGGCATCGTGCCGTTTGAGTGGTGCCGGAATAACGGGGCCCCCACCAGCATCAACAACATGACAAGCATGCTGGCGCAGCAAATCCTCTCCGGCGGCGCCCTGACGATGAAGTGCTTCACGGGTAATACGAATGATGAGAACACGCTCGTTTACGTTATCGGCCGCAATTACGATTCCGGCACGCGTGTTGATAACTTCTCGGAAACCGGCTTTGGCGTTGGTTCGCCTCCCAACCAATCCCAGGTCTTCATCGGCCCCGGCAACGTCATCACGAACGTCAAGCCCTACCAAGCCGAGACCGTGGATGGCATCTCGTTCCCGGTTGGCCAGTCTGGCTACAGCAGCGGCGGAAATGTTTCTGGCGCGCTGAATGCCGCCGGCAGCAATTCTTCCACCAATACCGGCAACCAGGGCTGGATTATCGGTTACCTGGGCGTGGCTGACGCGAACAACGTCACCAACGGCACCGCCGGTGCTATGACCTGGAACGGTGTTGCCTACAGTCCCGCGGCTGTGCAAAACGGCCAGTACACCGACTGGAGCTATGAGCACTGCGTCTGGAATAACAACGAGTCAGCCAATCAGGTGACTGCCCTGAATACGCTCGTCAGCACGATTGAAGCCGAAGATCCGACAGCGTTCGGCGGCATTGCTCTGAGCGTGATGACGGTCGGCCGCACGGCGGAAGGCCAGCCGGTCTCCGACGGCAGGGCGTACTAAGCCGGCGTCAGGACCATCGAAATCGAACATCACGTTCTGAAATGGAAAATACCATGAAAACACA
This sequence comes from uncultured Verrucomicrobiae bacterium, assembly GCA_963817685.1. Taxonomy (GTDB): domain Bacteria; phylum Verrucomicrobiota; class Verrucomicrobiia; order Palsa-1439; family Palsa-1439; genus CAWFPN01. The sequence continues at coordinate 693,181 of CAWFPN010000010.1, forward strand.
AATGAAACTGTGCTTGCTGGCGTTGGCCGGTGTCGCACTACTCACATCGCCCGTTCGGGCGCAGACCGTAACGGCGGTCCAGGGTGACTTGATCCTGGGCTTCCGGGCAGGCGGTGGAACAGGCGCGGGGTTGAACCTGGACGTTGACCTGGGCAGCATCAGTAACTTCTATGGTGCCACACCCGGGTCCCAGTTTAGCTTACCGCAGCTGGCTGTGCAGGACCTCGTGAACACCTACGGTGCAAATTGGGGCTCACGCACTGACCTGTTCTGGGGCGCCGCCGCCACCGATGGCAACGCGCAAGCCGATCCCAATGGCAAGCTGGCGTCCACGATCTGGGCCACCGGCGTGCCCGGCAACGCCGTGCCGAGTGTGGGAAGCAGCGGTCTCCAACAACCCGCCGCCACGAAGATTGGGTTGTTGTACCAGGGTGGCGTTTCGTCGTTAAACGGCGCTACCGCGACGGCGAACAGTTCAGCGGCTGCGACTGTCGACAATACGCAAGCCGGCAGTTGGTCAATCCAGGAAACCAGCGGCAACAGCTTCGGATTCTTCAGTCCGAAGATTGATGGCCAGGTATCCAGCCAGGACACGCTGAACCTGTACGAGTTGCAGCCGTCGAGCACGTTCCCCCGGCCCGCTGCCACGGACATTGGCAGCCTGGTTCTGGGTTCAGAAGGCGTGAGCTTCGAAGCCGTACCAGAACCCGCCTCATGGGCGTTGGTGGCTGGTGGGCTTGGCTTGTTGCTCATGGTTCGCCGCTCCACGAAGACCGCCCGGAGCTGATCGATCATCAGAATTCACTCAGGTGAATTCTTTCGCGGGGGCCCCTCTTCCTCTACACAATTGAGGGAGAGGGGCTTCTCTTTTAGAGAAAACCGTTTGCTCAGCACCATTGTTACAATTCCGCGTCAAAGACGCCAAATTGTAACAATAAACGTCTCGGTCTGCCTGCTGCGCGTCGGTATTGTGCCCCGGTATATTGCGAACTCCGCTAGGCGAAGATGCCAGTTGAAAATTCAAAGGATAACTCGAATTGTGTTTGCGCTTTGGTTCATTTGTCCAATGACATTGGGAGCTTCCGAGCCACGGATTTTCATCCAAGAATACCAGGTTAAGGGCGCCCACCATTTGACAAGGACTGAGATTGAGGAGGCCGTTTATCCCTATCTGGGTCCGGGCCGAACGAAGGATGACGTCGAGAAGGCCCGAGCCGCCCTGGAAAAGGAATATCAGGCCAAAGGCTACCAGGCGGTCTTTGTCCAGATTCCAGCGCAGCCATGGCACGACGGCAGCATTGTCCTGGAGGTCACGGAATCTCCGGTCGGCCGATTGAGGGTGCTGGGAGCGCGGTATTTCCTGCCGAGCCAGATCAGGGCGATGGCTCCATCACTCATGGAAGGCAAAGTCCTCAATTTCAATGACGTGAACCGGGACATCGTGACCTTGAATCAATATTCGGACCAGCGCGTGACGCCTTCGTTGCATCTGGGAGCGACGCCCGGCACGGTGGACGTTGACTTGCAGGTCAAGGACACACTTCCCCTGCACGGAAGCCTGGAGCTGAATAATCGGTACAGCGCCAACACGAGCCAGCTTCGCCTGAATGGGGCGCTGAGCTATGACAATCTATGGCAATGGGGACATTCTGTCGGGGGCAGTTTCCAACTGACACCCGAAGATCCGAATGAGGTAAAGGTCTTTTCCGGATATTACCTGGCGCGCGTGCCCGCCATCAACTGGTGGACCCTGAGCCTCCAGGGAACGAAACAGGACAGCAACGTGTCCACTCTCGGCGGCGGTCTCGCTGTGGCCGGCCGCGGTTACACCATCGGCATCCTGTCCACTTTCAATCTGCCCGGCGGCAACGCGTTTACCGAATCCCTGAATTTTGGCGTTTCCTACAAGGATACCACCCAAACTTCCACTCCGACCAACACAACAACGACCGTCCAAACCAACAGCTATTATTACATTCCATTCAATCTGACGTATAGCGCGTCCTGGGTGGGTAAAACCGACCAGACCGAATTTGATATCGGCCCCACGTTTGCCTTCCGTGAGTTGGGCAGCAATCCAAGCACATATGGCCGGTACAACGCGGACGGGAACTTCATGTACCTGCGGGGAGAGCTTTCCCACACGCACGACTTTCCCGATGACATCCAGCTCTTCGCAAAAATCCACGGCCAGGTGTCCGACCAGCCGCTGGTCAGCGCGGAACAGTTTGGCGGAGGCGGCCTGGACACGGTCCGCGGTTATCTGGAAGGCGAAGTCTTTGGGGACGATGCCATGTTGGGCACGGTGGAGCTGCGCAGTCCGTCTCTCATCGACGTGTTGAAGGACAAGGCCCCCGATTGCCGGGTTTATCTTTTTGCCGAGGGCGGCCAGTTAATGGACATCGACCCGCTGCCGCAACAGGTGTCCGCGTTTGATTTGGCCAGCGTCGGAGTCGGCTGCCGGATCCGGTTGCTGAACCACTTCAGCGGGTCGCTGGACCTGGGCGTCCCGCTTACCCGGGCCAACCTGAAACCCCAATCCGATACGCCGACAAGAGCGTACGACCCTCTTCTGACGTTCGTTCTTTCGGCTGAATTATGAGTCAATCCCATGATGGCGCACCATAAAACACAGCAGGCGATGATGAAACTATTCAAGGCAATCCCCTTCAAACGCGGGCTTCTCGCGACGACGCTCTTTTTCCTCTTGTCGGGAGCGGCACAGGCATCGGACTGGTGGAACGACGCATGGTCGCTTCGCAAGAAGATCACCATCGATACAACAGCAACCGGAGTGGCCATCGCTGATCCGATCGGCACCACACCGGTCCTCCTTCGATTACACGCCGGGAATTTTCAGTTTGATGGCGCCAGGGACGATGGGAGCGATCTTCGGTTTGTGGCGGATGACAACAAGACCCTCCTTTCGTATCACATCGAAAAATACGACGCCCTCATGGGGGAGGCATTTGTTTGGGTGAAAGTGCCCGATTTGAAACCCGGGACCAAGACCAGTTTCTGGCTTTACTATGGGAACGGGGACACCAAGCTCGATAAAGTCAGTGACGCGAAGGGCACGTACGATCCGGACACCGTCCTGGTCTATCATTTTTCCGAGCACGGCACTCCGGCCACCGACTCAACGGGCTACGGCAACCTGTCGCAGAACGCCGGCATCCCCGCGGACGGTTCGTTCATCGGTTCCGGGCTCCGATTGGACGAAGAAACGACTCTGTTGATTCCTCCGTCGACCTCGCTGCAGTGGTCGGAAGGATCTCCGATCACGATTTCAACCTGGATCAAGCTGTCGGCATTGCCGTCCAAAGAGACGATTTTCAGCCGGCACGAAGATGGCACGAGTTTCGTGATCGGGGCCGAAAACGGCGCGCCGTTTATTGAGGTTTCCAGGGATGGCCAGGCGCAGCGGAGTGTCGCCAAAACGCAGATGACCCAGGGTAGCTGGCAGCACCTGGCGCTGGTCGCGTCGCCGGGGACGATGACGCTGTTTCTGAACGGCGAATCCGTTGCCACCCTGAACGCCTCGCTGCCGGCGATGAACAATGCGGCGATCAACACGCCGCTGCAGCTTGGCGGACAAACCTTCAACGGTGAACTGGACGAATTTGAAATTTCGAGGGTCGCGCGATCTCCCGGGTTCATCAAGATGGCCGCCGTGGGCCAGGGTGAAAAGGGCCCCAAACTGATCAACCTGGGGCCGGACGAAAAGACCTCAAGCTGGTTCACCGGCGGTTATCTGGGCGTGATTCTCAAGTCGCTGTCGCTGGACGGCTGGGTCGTGATCGGCATTCTGATGGTCATGTCATTCATCAGCTGGTGCGTGATGATTGGCAAAGCGTCCTACCTGAATAAAGTGGCGAAAGGAAACGCCGCCTTCACAAAAGTCTGGCACCATGTCTCCTCGAATCTTTCCATTCTGGTCCATACCGATTTGGAGCACGTCAAGACGCTGGGAGGCCGCATTGACGAAAAGAGTCTCCGGACAATTCGCCGGTCCTCCATCTATCGCATTTACAGCATCGGCGCCGAGGAACTCCGCAACCGCCAGGCGAAAGATGAACGGCTTCCCTGCTTGCAAAACGGCGGCACAAAGGCGCTTTCGGGGCGGTCGGTCCAGGCCATCCGCGCGACCCTGGACGGCGGATTGGTGCGTGAAACGCAAAAGCTGAATCGCCTGATGGTCTTGTTGACCATTGCCATTTCGGGCGGCCCCTTCCTGGGATTGTTGGGCACGGTCGTCGGCGTCATGATTACCTTTGCGGCGATTGCGCAACAGGGCGAAGTGAACGTCAACAGCATCGCGCCCGGCATTTCCGCCGCGCTGGCCGCGACCGTGGCCGGGCTGGCCGTCGCGATTCCCGCCCTGTTTGGCTACAACTATCTTTTGTCCCGTGTCAAAGACGCCACGAGCGACATGCAGGTGTTCATCGACGAATTCGTCACGAAGATGGCCGAATTCTACGGCGGCGAGAACGAAGAAAACTCCCTGACGGAAGCCCTGGAAAAACACTAGCATGCAAGCCCAATCCGACGGCAAACCCTACGACGATATCAACATCACGCCCATGCTTGATTTGGCGTACGTGTTGTTGGTGATCTTCATTCTCATGTGCACGGCGGCCATTCAAGGAATGAAAGTCAACCTGCCGACAGCCAGCAAAGGGACCGAATTTGGGCAAACCCAAGACCAAAGCCATTTCGGTCAACAGCGAGGGCAAAGTGTTTCTCGATACCATTCCCGTTTCCTTGCCGGAACTGGAACAGCGTCTCGTGCAGTTAAAGTCACAGACTCCCGAATTTCCGGTGGTGGTGGCCGGGGACAGCGGCACTCAATATCAAAAAATCATGGATGTGCTCAATGTATTAGGGCGGCTTGGCATCACGCAAATCGGCCTCGCCACAAAGTCGCAAGGGAAATAGCATGGGCTTTTACCAGGAAGAGGAACCGGGGTTTTTTCAAAAGCATCGCGTGATGATCGGTTGCTGCCTCCTGGCCGCCCTGGCGATCGCGGTGTGGTTCGGTCAAAAACTATTCAATCAGAATTCGCGGTCGCACAAGGAACAGGATTATGTCTTCGTCAATGTGCCTCCGCCTCCTCCTGTTACTCCCCCCCGCCCCCTCCTGCCCAAACGCCTCCCACCCCCACGGAGAGCGACGACAAGATGGTGGATCAAACGCCCGTTGCCGAGGCGGAGTCCAAGCCCGAAGAAGCCAAGTCGCCGGCCAGTGACACGCCTGCCCTGGGGACAAGCATTCAAGGCAACGGATCCGGGGACGGATTTGGCCTGGCGGCGGGCAACGGGTATGTGGGCGGCACAGGCAAGTCCGGGGGCCACGGCTCCAACAGCCGTTGGGGATGGTATGCGAGCCAGATTCAAAACACGATTTCCCAGGCGTTACAAAGCAACACCAACATCCACAACGCGGACTTTCGCATTGTCGCGCGAATCTGGACCGATCGGACCGGCCGGATCACGCGCGCGCGTCTCGCAAAATCAACCGGCAACCCGGCGCTTGATAATGCCCTGACAAACGAAGTGTTGGTCGGGCTTATTCTGCAGGAACCTCCGCCCGATGGAATGCCGATGCCCATTGTCTTGCGGCTCACTGCCCAACATTCAAACCTGGCCCTCTCAAGATAATCCCCGTGATCACACTCAAGCGTTATATCCAATTGCTCTTCCTCCAGGCCTTTTGCTGGGGGGCTGTTTTTGTTTGCCCCCATGGGTTCGCGGCCGACTCTGACGGGTCAACGGCCCCCGGCGGCGCCAGTCCGTCGGCTGGTCTTCCTGATTCAACGATCACCAACAGCCCGCCGGCGTCCTTGCCGTACCGCACACAGACGGTCCCGGAAGATACGAACGACGTGTCAGGACCAGCCAATCCCCCGGCGTCGACGGCGCCGGATCGCCCAGCCTCTTCACCGAGACCAAAATCACAGAACGTAACCATCAATCTGATCAACCGCCTGGTGGAGCGGGGCGTGCTCTCCGCGGAAGATGCCAAAGAGTTGATTCAACAAGCGGAAAATGATGCGGCCGAAGCCCGGGCACAGGCGGTGAAACCTCAAACCGCCCAGGCAACCAATGACACGGTCAGCGTCCAGTATGTTCCCGAGATCGTCAAGGCGCAGATACGCGACGAAATCAAGGACGACGTCATGCAACAAGCCCGCGCTGAACATTGGGCGTCGCCGGATGCGCTTCCCGCCTGGGTGTCCCGCTTTGGGGTCTTCGGCGATATGCGGCTTCGTTATGAAGACTTCTTCTTTCCCGGAGGCAACAACAGTTCCGGAGGCAACACCAAGCTGGGCGTGTTTCCAAATTTCAACGCGATCAATACCGGCTCGCCTTTCGACCCCACCGGGGTCGATTTCGCGCCCCAGCGCAATGTTGACCAAGATCGGACCCTGGTCCGGCTCCGCGCCCGGCTGGGCGCACAGATCGATCTGGACGACGGTTATACAGCCGGGATTCGCCTGGCGACTGGCCAGGATAATCAACCGGTTTCGGCCAACCAAAGCCTGGGTGCGGCCAATAACGCACAGGGAGGCGACTTCAGTAAGTATGCCATTTGGCTGGATCGGGCATTTCTAAAGTATGAGTGGGGGGGATCTATCTTGACCAATCTGACGGTCACAGCCGGCCGTTTTGATAATCCGTTCTTCTCAACGTCGATCCTCTGGGAGGACAACATCGGTTTCGACGGCCTTGCGGTGCGGGCCAGGAAGCAGGTGGCTGAGGGAGTCACACCATTTGTTGTCGGCGGCGCCTTCCCGTTTTTCAGCACGGATTTCAATTTTTCCTCCGACCGTCCCGCCAAATATCCCAGCGAGGACAAGTGGCTTTACGCGGGACAGGCGGGGGTTGATTGGAAAATCAACGATGATTTCAGCGTCAAAGCCGCCGGCGCCTATTATTATTTTGATCACGCCGAAGGGAAACTCTCCAGTCCTTTCGTTCCTTTGACATCCCAGGACCAGGGAAATACGGACGACACCCGCCCTGCGTTTGCACAATATGGGAACACGTATATGGCCTTGCGCAATATTTCCGCCGTGCCCGCCAATAATAATGGCAACATTGACCAGTGGCAATATTATGGCCTGGCCACCCCTTTTCACGACGTCGATTTCACCGGAAGAGTGGACTACAACCATTTCGAGCCTTTCGTGATTTCCCTGACGGGAGAGTTCATCAAAAACGTCGCCTTCGATCAAAAGAGCGTCGGCGCCCTCGCCGTCAACAACTTCGCGCCTAACACGACTAATTTTGTCGGCGGAGGAACCGCGTGGATCCTCGGCGTCAAACTGGGAGACGTTGTCCTGCAAAAACGCTGGGACTGGAACCTGGCCTTGAACTATCGGTACGTCGAATCGGATGCGGTCATCGATGGCTTTTGTGACGCGGATTTTGGAGGGGGCGGCACCAATGTGAAAGGGTACACGATCAGCGGCTACCTGGCTTTGGCGCCCCGGATCAACGTGAACATCAATTGGATGAGTTCAGACCAAGTCGCCGGCCCCACGTTGAAGGCCGATACGCTCTGGTTTGATGTAAACGCAAAATTCTAATTCTATGAAACCATTCCATCGCCCAATTTACCTGAAACAAAAAATTGGTTCCTTTTTGGTCCTGGGAGCGTTTTGCCTGTTGGCAGTCCAGGCAATCCAGGCGGATGATCAGACGGACACCATCGAGACCCGCTTGCGTCAACGGCTGCAAGATACCATGCTCCAATTGCGCGCCGCCGAGACGGATCGCGCCACACTCCAGGCAGCCCAGGCGCAAAGTGCCGAGGAGAAGAAAAGCCTGACCGCCAAGCTCGAGGCGATCACCAAACAAGCCAATGCAAACAAACTGGCGGCCCAGGCCGTGGAAAGCCTCAAGGCCCAGGTTTCCCGCCAAGATCAGGACATTGCGCAACTCAAAGAAGCGATGGAGAGCTGCCGGCAAGCGGCGCAGTTGGCCCGCAAGAAAGAGGCGGAACGGGACGCGCTTGTGGATCAAGTCGAGATCGGGTTGGAGCGGCTTGTGATCGATCGCCAGCAGAAGAATCTGGCCCTTTATAAGATCGCCAGTGAAATCCTTGACCGGTATCAAAAGTTCGGCCTAGGTGATGCCATCGCCGCCCGTGAACCGTTCGTCGGGCTCACCCGCGTCAAGCTTCAGAACCAGGTCCAGGACTACCAGGACAAGCTCTTGAGTGAACGGGTCACATTAAATGAGAAGGATTTGACCACGTTTCGAGACAAGCTTCTGAGTACACAGTCTCAAACTTCAGCACCTGATTCAGGACCACCAAAACAAACTTCTGAATGAGCGGGTCACGGTCAATACGGGAGATTTGGCATCTTACCAAGACAGTCACGGTGAGCATCCTGCTCGTTGTGATGACGGTTCGTGATCTCGTGGCCGCGGACATGCTGAGGATCAGTAAACCCCCGGCTTCCTCCTCAAAGACCGGTGCCGCCGGGTTGACACGGAGCGTAGGGATGACGGCGGGAGTGCCCGTTGGCCAAGTCCGGTTGACCCGGACCGCCCTGGCTCTCCAGGCGGTCCAACAGATGCAAGCGCAAGCACGCGCGCTCGCGATCCAGGGAGCCAACAATCTCGGTTCCAATCCGAATCAGCCGGGAACCACGCTCCCCGATGTTCCAAACGGCTTGGTCGCCGGTGGGCTGCAAGTGGATTCTCGGGTGTCGCTCAATCCATCTTTGTGGTCCGGGGCCGGTTTGCCACAGCAATCTGTCATTGGAAACCAAACGGAAGTCACTGTCGTGCAAAATGCCCCGTCAGCGATTTTGAATTGGTCGAGTTTTAATCTGGGCAAGCAAACAACGCTCACGTTTAATCAGTCGCAGAACGGTTCTGCTCAAAGTTCATGGATCGTTTTCAACAAGGTCAATGATCCCGCGGGGATCCCCTCGCAGATCCTGGGAATGATTCAAGCCCCTGGCCAGGTTTACGTGATCAATCCCAATGGCATCATCTTTGGCGGATCCGCGCAAATCAACGTCAACACCCTCGTTGCCGCCTCGTTGCCCATCAACGATAACTTGGTCAGCCGCGGCTTGCTCAATAATCCGGACACCCAATTCCTCTTTTCATCCCTTCCTTTGGCGGCTGGCGCAAACGGAACGCCGACCTTCACGCCTCCCACAATATCAACCCCCAATGGTCAACCGGGCGATGTCGAAGTTCAACCAGGCGCGCTTATCTCGACGCCCACGACGGCTGATCATGTGGGCGGGCGAGTGTTTCTGATTGGGGCCAATGTGAGCAACGAGGGTATGATATCGACTCCGGATGGCCAGACCATTCTCGCGGCCGGGCTTCAAGTGGGTTTCGCCGCTCACGCCACCACCGATCCAAGCCTGCGTGGTCTTGATGTTTATGTGGGGGCCGTTGTTGATCCACAAGCAGGTTCCACGGTCGGGCCACTCGCTGCGGGGACTGTCAATAACGGAGGCCTCATTGATGTGCCTCGTGGAGATATTACTTTAGCTGGTGCGGCAGTCAACCAGCTTGGTTTTATTAACAGCACAACCTCGGTCTCCTTGAATGGCCGGATTGATCTGTTGGCCGATTACAATGCCGTCGGAAGCGGGGGGTTTGCCAACTTGCCCGCATTTCTTCCAACCAGCACCGGCGTGGTGACGCTGGGCCCTAACAGTGTCACTCAAATCCTGCCTGAACTCTCCAGTGCCGACACTGTTGTGGGGACGACGCTGGCGTTGCCGTCGCAAATCAATCTTCAAGGTCGGGCAATTTATCTTGCGCCGAATTCGCTTGTCCTGGCGCCAAACGCGAATGTTGCGTTGAACGCCGGGATTTGGGACTTGACTGGTTTAGGAAGCCAATCGGCCGTCGAATCGTTTGTTCACGCCAACGGAGCCGGTCAGGTTTATCTCGATTTGGGCGCCTCGATTGACGTGGGAGGCACGGAGGGCGTGGACGTTCCTGTTTCGGAAAACATCGTCGCCGTGCAATTGACCGCAGCCGCGCTGGCCAATTCACCGCTGCTGCAGAATGGGCCCCTGCACGGTCAAACCATTTACGTCGATAGTCGGGACACCGGAACCTACAATGGCCTTCCCTGGGTCGGGACACCGCTGGCTGACGCGTCGGGTTACGTTAATTTGATTCAACGTTCCGTGGGTGAATTGACAGTAGCGGGTGGAACCGTGAACATCAGCGCGGGTGAGTCGGTTGTTATGCAGCCAGGCTCAATGATCAACGTCTCGGGTGGATGGGTCAATTATCAAGGCGGTGTGGTTCCGGTAACAAGTCTGATTTCCGGAGGAAACTCCTTTCTTGCTGCACAAGCAACACCCGATCGGTTTTATCAGGGCGCGGTAACTTCTTCGGCATTTGAACCAGGCTATGTTCAGGGGGCAAATGGCGGCGGCATCAGCATCACAGCGCCTGCCATGGCCCTGGACGGCAACTTAGTCGGCAACACCGTTTCCGGTCCGCGTCAGCAACAGCAGGCTCCCGCGCCAAGCAGCTTGTCATTGGTGTTTCAGGCGCAGGACGCAAGCACTCCCGCGTTCTTGCCATTTGATCCGACACCTCCTTCGATTGTGTTCCAAGCAAGTTCCGATTTACAACCGGCTGCCCCTTTTGCGCTCGACAGCTCAGGCAATCCCTTGCCGTTGCAAGCAGCCCGGAAGGCGGAGGTTGTCTTATCACCCAATTTAATTGGTCAAAATGGTTTTGGTTCATTCACCGTCGATGATGGTGATGGAACAATCGCGGTGCCCGCACAAATCCAATTGACCAGCGTGGCGGGCGGGTCGATCAATCTTTCCGCGGCCAACTTGGATATTGAGGGCAGCGTGGCAGCGCCCGGGGGGAATTTGCAATTTACAGCTTATGATTTTTCGCCCTATGCGCTTCCGGCGTTGCAGGCAACTCCGCCACCCGACCCGACTCGCGGCAATTTTATCCTTGGTCCGACCGCCAGCTTAAGCGTCGAGGGAACGGTTGCGCTGAGTTACAGCGCAGATGCACCCATCCACGTCGATGGGGGATCGATTTCCCTGAAGAGTCATAGTGCCTATCTGGCGCAGGGGAGCACCATCGACGCCTCGGGTGGAGTTGTTACGAGCGCAGCCGGCAAATGGACGTACGGGAAGGGAGGGAGCATCTTGATCGACGTGGGACAAGATCCCAACATCGCGGCCATCGTTGGCGGCCAGCTGATTCTCGATTCCAGTTTACAGGCATATTCCGGATCCAAAGGAGGCTCCTTAACCATTCTCGCACCCTCCATTCAGATCGGAGGCGCCACAGCGAACCCTGACACATTGCTGTTATCGCCGGACTTTTTTAGCGCCGGCGGATTTAGCAGTTTTGCACTCACGGGTCTGGGGAGCGCAGGGGATCAGCCGGGTTCCTATCTTCCAGGCATGGTTATCGCGCCTAATACGGTGATTGCCCCGGAGGTGCTAAATCTGCAGGTTGGTGTGAATGCAGATGGTGTGGCAACATTGATGCCATTCTTGCAGCCGGAAGGATTAAGGACGCCGGTTAGCCTTACTTTGAGGGCCAGCGGGATCAGGGATGCTTTTTTGCCGGATCCCGTGGTCGTGCGGGGCGATTTGGTCATGGGAGAAGGCGCGGTCATTAGCACGGACCCGCAAGGAGCTGTGACATTAAGTGGTGACACCGTTGCCGTACTGGGATCGATCCTGGCTCCGGGCGGCACGATTAGCATTTCCGGAGGAGCCAACTCTGTTTTCGGAATCCAAGAAGGACAGGTGTTACCCACGGTTGATCTGGGGCCACAAAGTGTGTTATCGGCCAGCGGCACCACCTTACTTACACCAAATGCACAGAACTATCGGACCGGCTCCGTATTACCTGGCGGCACGATTAAGGTCTCCGGGAATATCCTTGCTGAAGCCGGGGCAATACTCGATGTGTCGGGGGCCAGTGGCATACTGGACGTCGCGCCGGGTTCTCTAGGGGCAAGTCCCCCGTCAACAACAGGCCCATTGCTGGTCCCAACGCGCATCGACAGTGATGGCGGATCGATTATTTTGGCCGGCACTCAGGAGCTGATTACTGAGGCAACCTTGGAAGGGGCCGCTGGCGGACCAACGGCCATGGGTGGCAACCTCACGGTTTCCTCCGGGCGCTTTTATTCCCCGCTGGCTGGTGGAAACAGCGCCTCAACTCCCCTCGATGTTACGCTTGCCGTCTCGCAACAGAACCTGGTGTTGTCTCCCGCGTTTTATCCGGCGGGACAAACAGCGATTGGTTATCCTGTTTTGGGCATCAATGGCCAACCGATTGACGGCTTTGGCCATTTTTCCGCCGACAGTTTTCAGGCGGGCGGCTTCGATTCGCTGACCTTGGGTGGGACGGTTCAATTCTCAGGTCCGGTCACCCTATCGGCGAACCGCATGATCACGGTCGCAAATGGGGGCGTTCTCTTTGCCGACTCTTCCGTCAATCTTACAGCCCCGTATATCGACCTGGGAACACCTTTCCAAGCTCCGGAGCAGGCCTCGCAACTCGAGACCCCCTTTCAAAACGGCCAGAACCGCCCGTTCTTATTTTCACCAACTTATGGTTCCGGAAACCTGACGGTCGAGGCGTCGAGCCTGATCGATATCGGCGCACTCTCTCTGCAGAACATTGGCCTGGCAAACTTTGTTGCCAATGGAGGAGACATCCGTGGGGACGGCACGGTGGAGATGGCTGGCGCCATGACCCTAAGCGCCGGCCAGATTTATCCACCAACGGCCGTTGGCTTTACAATCGCTGCTTTTGATTACAATCTAAATAACAGTCTGCAGGCTGGGTCAGTGACAATTCAGGCGTCTGGAAATCGCCAACTTCCCTTATCGGCTGGTGGCACGCTGGCGGTCTATGCCTCGACGATCAATCAGGATGGTGTCTTACGTGCGCCGCTGGGAACAATCCAGTTGGGGTGGGATGGCGCCGGCAACGGTCCAATCGATCTCATTTCAGGAACAACGTTCGCCTCAACCAAGGAGCTGACCCTTGGAAATAACAGCGTCACTTCTGTTTCGGCCATCGATCCGATCACGGGCCAGACTGTCGTCGTCCCGTACGGGATCGAAGTCAATGGCACTTCATGGATTGATCCGACGGGCCTCGACATTACCAGAGGCGGAGTCCCGGCTAAGTCGATTCAGTTATCAAGCGCCGGTGTTGTGGTGGACCCGAGCGCTCAAATCGACATTCGCGGGGGGGGCGATCTTTACGCGTATCAGTGGATTCCTGGGAACGGAGGCTCACAGGATATTCTTGCCTCATCATCGAGTTTCGCCATTTTGCCGGGTTATCTGGCGAACTACGCGCCCTTCGCTCCTTACAATCCGAATCCAGTGGTACCCGATGTCTTTGGCTCCGACGCCGGTTACGTCAACAAGGGTTTGTCGGTTGGCGACCAGATTCATTTAAATGCAAGTCCTGGTCTGGCTGCGGGAACGTATACCTTGTTGCCGGCTCGTTATGCTTTGCTTCCCGGCGCATTCCTCGTGACGCCGGAGGCGGGAACGCCCGTCGGAGCCACGGCCGCTTTGCCGGATGGGTCGAGTCTTGTATCCGGGTACCGCTTCAACGATCTTAACCCGAATCAGGTCATCCAGCCGCTCTTCGGGGCGTTTGACATAGCGTCTTCAACGGTGGTGGGCAAGCGCGCCCAGTACGATAATTTTTTGGCCAACCAAACACTGGGCCAGGCTGCGTCGGCCAGCGGTTCTGTTGCGCCGCGCCTTCCTATTGATGCGGGTCAGCTGGTGTTCTCCGCGACACAAACAATGGCCTTGAATGGGAATGTGATGGCCGAGGCGGGGGTTGGCGGCCAGGGAGGTTTGGTTGATATTAGCAGCCCGGAAGACATCCTGATTGCCGGTCCTAATGCACCCAATCTATCCGGAGTCCTTGTTCTTGACCCGGCCGAGTTGAGTTCTTTCAATGCGGAAAGCTTGCTGATCGGCGGGGTTCGCCAGACGGACGCGACGGGAACAAAAGTCATTGTCGAGACGGACAACGTGCTGGTTGATAATTCCGGAACACCTCTGACGGGACCCGACATTATTCTTGTCGCGAATAATCAGCTAACGCTGGCTCCTGGCGCTGAGATTGAAGCATCCGGCGCCTTGTCGGGCACAGCCGGAACAATCTTGTTGGGTGATTCCAGTCTCGCGGGGAGTGGCAATGGAGTTTTATTGCGGGTGAGCGCAGATCCCACAGTGACGAGCAGCCGTTCCGGCGTGGATTCTTCCACGCAGCCGGTTCTGGCGATTGGGGCCGATGTTCAACTGAAGGGAGCCAGCATCAACATCGATTCGACGGGAGAAACAACGCTCGATCCGGCGGCGATTTTGAACGGCACATCCATCGTCATTGCGAGCGGCCAGATTAGCTTGGCGCTCACAGATCCGGGCAACCTGCAGTCGGTCGGCGGCTTGATTCTTTCTGGTACGGCTCTGCAAAGTTTACAGAGCAGCGCGCAAACACTATCGCTCTTGAGTTATTCCTCCATCGATACGTATGGCGTAGGCCAAGTCGGCCAGGATACACTTGCCAATCTTGCCCTCCATGCAGCCGAAATCCGGGGCTTTAATCAAGGGGGGGGCACTGTCCAGTTTGTCGCGCAAAACATTCTGCTCGATAACAGCGCCAACGGAACAACTCCCGGTCCTGTGGGTGGAGGAAGCGGCACATTGGCCTTTAATGCCGGCGTCATCGAGCTCGGCGCAAACCAATATCACATCGACCAGTTCACTCAATTGGAACTGAACGCGACGCAGGGAATTCTGATGCAAGGCTCGGGGGGGCTAACAACACCAGGAAATCTGGGCATCAGCACTCCAGGCCGAATGGTA
>CAWFPN010000011.1:0-220623 GCA_963817685.1 uncultured Verrucomicrobiae bacterium
TAGCAACTGTCTTTTCATGTGGGTTGGAATTCTGGGGTTTTGAGCAGGTGATTGAGCAGGATGATGAGCTTGCGCATCACGGCCACCAGCGCCACCTTCGGCGCTTTGCCTGCGGCGCGCAGTCGTTGATAGAACTGCTTGAATCGAGGGTTGGAATAGGCCGCGACCAGGGCAGCCATGTACAATGCCCGCCGTGGCACGGCCCGGCCGCCTCCGATGAGCCGGTGGCCCCGACGAGGCCCACTGTCACGATTCAACGGCGCTACTCCGGCCAAGGCGGCTGCTTGCCGGCGATTGAGCGTGCCCAATTCCGGCATGCTGGCCAGCAACACGACAGCCGTAATGTGGCCCACACCGCCGACCTGACACAGCCGCGCTACCTTTTGGGCCAGCAGGGGCTGGGCTTGGACCAACTCGGCAATCCAGGTTTGGAGTTGTTGGAGCTGGCGATCCAGTCCCAGCAGATGACGACGCACCTGGCGGCGAAGCGCCGGGTGGACGGTGTGCTCCAAGCGGTTGTGTTCGGCTGTGCGCAACTGCTGGACTTGCTGGCGGCGCGCCACCAATTCGGCCAATTGACGTTGGGCCAGGCTGGCAACGGCCGTGGCCGAGGGCTGCAGCCGTTGACCGAACTCAGCCAGAACCTGCGCATCGATGCGGTCGGTTTTGGCCAACCGGCCTTGCGCGCGGGCGAAATCGCGGGCTTGGCGTGGATTGACGACACTGACGGGGATGGCCGCCTGCTGCAGCGCCACGACGGCAGCGCGTTCATAACCGCCGGTGGCTTCACAGACGACCTGGACCGGGCCGAGTGGGCGCAACCAGCGCAACAAGGCGCGATGGCCCTTGGCGTCATTGGGCAGGTGGCGGCGCTGCGTTTGGGCGGAGCCCAAGGCACACAGATCCAGCGTGGCTTTGGCAACATCCATTCCGACATAGACGAGGGGCGATGACATTGGTTAGACTCCTCCTTGCGATGCGAGCAGGTCGCGGCGCCCAGGGGGCCGGTGACCGCTCTGGCAACTGTTCGAGTTTAGCAACAGAAAGCGCGGACGGATCTGGCTACCAACGGGCAGGCGTGAACCGAACCGAGGGCGACTACGATCTCGTCCGCGCCGCGCCCTTGGGGGGCATGCCCCCCAAGGGCCGCTCTGCTGCTCCCACTCCTGTGGGAAACCAAAGGCGAGAATACCACCATTTGAAGATACAAGGGCGGCTTGGCCCAAGCCGCCTCCCGTCCTCAGACCTATGCCCTCTGCATATATCATACTGCCCGGTACCATCGCACAGTTCCCCCCTCCCCGCCAGTCCAGACCGGACAAGTGGAGACGCGCGGCAGGGATTCACCCGATTGTGTCAGACGGCTTCTGAATCATCCATTAAAGCGGCAAAATCTGCAGCCGCAAGGTTGGTCGTGGTCGGGCAATTGAATCTCCACGCGGCATTTGTCGCCAAAAACGCGGGGAAGCTCCTTGAGAGCGATTTGCGTGTCGTGCAGTGACGCGATCCCCAGGCGATACTTGCCGAGTGTCCGGTGCCGGAGATAAAGCAAAGCCTGGTGGCCATGATCGGAATACGCCCGGGCATGATGATCGGAGCGTGGACCGATCCGCACTTCCTCAAACTCGTCAATTGCCGCCCTGAAATTGTTGGGGTGATCGCCGATCAACTGGTCGAGGGGTGTCCGGTCGAGCACCTCGCGGCGCGTCTCGTTGCTCTTGGACGGATCAAGCGCCGCTTGCATCGCGCCGCCGACCAACGAAGACAATCCGCCTCTCCGCGCAGTTGCCCGAGCGCCCGCCAACCCTTCCCCGCCTTTTCCCGCCCAAATGAACACCAACTCATTCGGCCGAACATAAATCCGGTAAAGCCGGTTGGCCTTGCAGGCGAACACCGCCAGAGCGTGAAAGAAAGGCGCGTCGTCCATGTCCAATTCCATATCACAACGCAGTGACCGAGGCGAGTCACGGGCTTCATCCACGAATGAGTCGGGCCACGGTGAAACCCGGTGATCTTGCCGGCCGAAGCACACAACTGCGTCCGGCGGTCTTGTCAGTAAATTACTTACAAGCTCATCAGTAATTTACTTACAGAAAAATCAGTGGGCCACTGACAGACGAGGGGGAGCGTTTTCGCGTAGCTTTGGCGGCGGTGAGGATCCTTAGGGGTTTCGCGCCCCGCACATGGACGGGCCATCATAGGCCGTCCTTTAATCAACCCGGATCTTCCCGTGAACAAGAAAAAGAAATAGGAGACAAGAAGATCGTATGAAGAAAGCACTCGTGATCATGGCCATGGCCCTGGGCATTGCCGCGGCCGCCAAAGCGGAGACCATCTGGGAAATCCGGCATTTTGCCGGCCAGTTGGAAATCGAAGGGTTCACCTACGAAAACCCCAACACCGTCTGCCGGTCGCTGTTTGGCGTCTGGCCGGTGGCTTCGGGACATTCCGCCGGGTCCGTCTGGACCGTTGATGCGTGGAACACGGTGAACTGGGCGACCGCCGGCTGGTGCCAGAATGTGAACAACCAGTACGGCAGCCAGGATGAATGGTGGACGGTGACGATGACGTATCAAGCCACCGATCCGACGAGCATCCAGTACTGGTACGCGCTGTATGTGGACGACCAGTACGGCAACCGGTATTGGGACAACAACGGCGGCTGGAACTATGACGGCGTTGTTGGCAGCACCAATTGGGACAACGGGGAATATTTCTTCTCCGAGACCTGCGAAGTCCAATAATCGTCTGTTAACGGGCAAGGGCCCTCTGCCCGGCAGAGGGCCCTTGTTTTTCTCCCATGAAAACAATTTCTTGCCTCTTGGCGACCGTGCTGGGTCTGTGCGCCGGGGTCGCGCTGGCGGACGGCCAGTCCAATGCGCCGGCCCGCCCGCTGGCGCCGGTGGAACACTTGGCGCTGCCCGCGCCCGCCGACGCGGGGCTGACGCCAACCAACACCGTGGCCTGGATCGATGGAGAGGCCGTTCCTTATGACTGGTTCCTGCACGAATTCCGGTCCACCTTTTTCCATTATGGCCAGGGGCCCGCGGTGCGCAGCCAGGTCTACAACTCGTTTTTGGACCGGATGGTGTTGTACGCCAACGCCAAGCACGACGGGTTGGCGGACGACCCTGTCTTGAAGGCGCAAATCCAGCAGCGTCTGCAACAAATGCGCGCCTTCATGGAATACCAGCTGGCGATGACGGAAGTGAGCATGACGATTGACGCCGACCTGCAAAAGCAGCGCCTGGGGTTGGACCAGTTCCAGGTCTCGGACGCGGAACTCAAGGCGTATGCCGAGCAGGAAGCGGCCGCCAAGCATTCCGCCGCGAAATTCGAGGACGCGCCGGCCAATGTGAAGGAACAGATGAGAAAACATCTCCAGCAGCAAAAGCAGAATGAGGCGGTCCAGGCGCTGATCCACACCCTGCGCAAGCAGTTCAAGATCGAGACCAACCAGCCGCTGGTGGACAACGTGCCGTTTCCCGCCGTGGCGGGGTCGCCCGGCCAGGCGGGCCCGTCAGCGCCGCACTGACAGGCGGTGTAAGAAAATTACTTACGTCATTTTCAGTGTTCCACTGACAGACAGCCGGACTGGCTGGATGCTAGCGTGGCGACCGTGAACCTGACGTTGTTGAGGTCAGGGGTCTCGAAAACAGGTTAGGAAAAAACATCCGCACCATGGAAAGGACAACATGAAGAAACTGTTCATTACACTCTGCATCGCCGCGGCGAGCCTGGGCTTTGCCGCGCACTGCGCCAAGGCCGAAACGATCTGGTACAAGTCGGGCTATGCCTACGCGCAGTACGAAGACGGCTACTTCACGGCGAACTGGGAAGAAGTCGATTTCGGCGTTTGGCCCGTGGCTTCCGGCCATTCGGCCGGCTCGGTCTGGACCATCGATGCCTGGAACACCGTCAACTGGGGCACGGCCAGCTGGGTCCAAAACGTCCCCAATAGCTACGGCAGCTATGATGAGGACTGGAACTGGTCGCAATACCTGAACGGCCCGGAGCCGACCCACAACAATCCCGTTTACCTGTGGTTCGCGCTGTATGTGGATGACCAATACAGCAACCGGTATTGGGACAACAACGGCGGCTGGAATTACCAGTTGGTCAGCAGCTGCTATTGCTAAGCGTCCTTCTTCCAAAGCAGTCACCGGAAGGGCCTCCGAAGACGGGGGCCCTTCTTTTTTGCCCAACCAACGCGAAGACTTGCGAGGGTATGGGGGGTGGTGGTAGCGTGGGGAGGAAAATTGACGGGGGATGCTTTTATGCGAACAAAAATGACTGTGGCTTGGACTCTGGTTGCTTGTGTCCTGTGCGGGGCTGCGCTGGTAGCACGGGGGGAGCCGACGAATGCGGTGGCGGCGCCGCCGCCAGGCGCGGCGGTGACAAACGCGGCGCCGGGCAAAACGGCGGCGGAGATTTTTGATTTTTCGACGGCGAAACTGGCGGGCTACAAGTCGTGGTCGGGCAATGTGACGCAAAGGATGAGCATGTTCGGCCGGGACGTCGTCAGCCAGGGGTCGATCGTCCAGAAGCAACCGCGCCGGATGCGCGTGGAGATGGACGTGCCCGTGGCGGGCCAGCCGATGAAAATGAACATGATCCTCGGCAGCGACGGCATCATGTGGCAGGAAATGACCATGCCGGGGCGCAGCCAGGTGATCAAGATGGACATGGTGAAGGTGCTGCAGGACGTTGCCACGCAGACCGGGATGAAGCTCGATCCGCTCAAGGCGATGGATCCCAGCCAGCAGTGGGCGATGAACAAGGAGATGATGGATTTCACGGTCAAGGGCGTCCAGACCCTGCAAGACCAGCCCATGTACGTGCTCGAAGGCACCTGGAAAGAATCGGCCCTGACCAACAGGCAGATGGCCGCCATGGCGGCCTACCTCGGGAAATCGATCATCTACGTCGGCCAGGACGATGGGTTCGTCCACAAATTCGAACAATTCGCGGCGTCCGGCACCAACAAAGTGATGTCGATGGAATTGTCCAACCTCAAGTTCAATCAGGACGTCTCTGACGACGTTTTCAAATATCAACCACCCCCGAACGTGCAGGTGCAGGACATGACGCCGGGAGCAACTGCGCCCGCGCCAGAGAGCGCACCGCAACCTTCCACACAGCAGCCCGCGCCGGTCGGTTCGCCCTAGCAAAACCTGCTTCACAGCGGGACAGGCACTGCGCCAAATTGGCGCGGGGCCGTGTGCTTTTCGTTATCCAGTCAAGAGGGGCTTTGCCGGCCGGCGGGAGAAACTGTGCGCCACTTCACCAACGAATAACGTTTGCACTCCCGAGGCGATTTGCAACGATCCTGAAAATAAACTTGAAGTTAAATGATCTTTTTAGCATCTTCAGCGCCGGGTAGGAACGTCAGGCTCGTCATTAGCCGTGCCGGAGGGAAGTCATGCATACATGTCTTGAACCGATTCAGAAACCGACCTGGACCAGGGCCCAGATTGACCACTGGCCGATTGCGACTTCAGGTCTCAGCGCCCGCGTCGTGCATTGCCTGGAGCATGCCGGCGTGAAAACGATTGGCGAGGTGCGCACCTGGACCGATGAACGGCTGCTGGCCCTGCGCAGTTTCGGCGCCAGCTCGCTGCGCAACGTCCATTGGTTCCTTAACTGGACAAAGCGGCTGGAAAGCAATGACGCCAGCGTGCCCAACTTTCGCGCGTTGCTGCGGGAGTTTCTCAATCGCCAGGAAGTGTTCGTGATCGAATTGCGCTACGGCTTGACCGACCCGCTGTTTCGTCCCCAGATGAAACGGCGCACGCTGCAGGAAATCGCCGACATGCGCGGCCAGGTCACCCGCGAACGCGTCCGCCAGGTCGAAGAAGCCGCCATCACCACGTTGCGCTCCAAACTTTGCTGCGCCGTGGCCGAGTCCCTGGAGATCCATTGGGCGGAAAAGATCCAGGCGCGCGGCTGCGTGGTCAGTTCAGCGGAATTGGCCGAATGGGCGGACGATCCGCTGCTGGGCGGCTATCAACCGTGGGGCACCCTGCTGCTGCTGAGCGAATCGCTGGCGCGCATCCATCTGCGCCACGATTATTTCACCACCCTCGCCCCCGAACTGCTCAACCAGGTGGAAAAACAGATCCTGCAACTGCTGCGCAGCGCGAGCTATCCCGTGCATTTCGACAAAATCCTGGCGGCCATTTCCAGCGGATTGCGTTTTCTGGACGAACATCAAACGCGGTTCGTGTCCGTGGTCCTGGATCATCATCCCGAGGTCAGCGGCACGATTGACCACCGTTATTTCCTGCCGGCCATCGGCGCACCGTTGATTGTCGCCGACATCATGCGCAGCCGGGCCGAGGCGTTGCACTTCCATGAATTGACGCGCCTGTACAACGATCGGATGCAGCCCCACAGCCACAAGGGCACCGGCTACATCCTGCGGGTGCTGAACCTGATGCCCGACGCCCAGCGCGTCTCCCGGGCCGTCTACCAGATCAAACCGGCCGACCGCTGAGGATCGCGTGGCCGTTGCAGCCGCGAAGCTTTTTCGCGGCCGCCCCTCGCTGCCGACGCGCGGGTCTTCCGCCATCGCGCTGGCGCCATTTTTTCTTCTAGCGTCGCGCGGGGGGAGCGGCCTACTCTGGGGGGATGCGGATTCTGGACAAATACGTGTTGAAGGAGTTTGCGATGCCGTTGTTGTATTGCTTCGACGCGTTTGTGATGTTGTGGATCGTGCAGGACCTGTTGGGCAACCTCAACGAGTTCATGCAATACCATGCGCGGCTGGGTCAGGTGTTGCATTATTACCTGATCGTGCTGCCGCAGGCGTTCGTGCTCATTTTGCCGATGTCGCTGCTGCTGGCGGTGTTGTTCTGCCTGTCCACGATGGGCAAGCACAACGAACTGATCGCGGTGCGCGCCAGCGGGGTCAGCGTGGCGCGGATGGCGCTGCCGCTGTTGATCGTCGGGGCATTCGCTTCGCTGGTCGTGTTCGTCGTCAACGAAGCGTTCGTGCCCAAGGCGCGGGAGAAATCAGACGCGCTGATGAACGAGCTTCATGGCAAAGGCAAACGGGGCGTGCTGGAGAATTTCTTTTTCTCGGACACTGCCCAGCACCGGTCCTGGTACGCCCGCCGGTTCAACACGCACGACCACTCGCTGGAGAACGTCGAGGTCCACGAACAGAAGGCCGACGCGTCCCCGGTGTACGACGTTTATGCCGAGCGCGCCCAGTGGACCAATAACGTGTGGCGGTTCTACGAGGCCGACGTGTATGACGACCGCCAGACGCCGCCGGCACTGGCGCACGTGGCGGAGACGAATTTTGCCGGCCTGAACAACGAGCCGCCCAACCGGCTGGTGCTCGAAGGCCAGCAGCCCGATGACATGACCTCGGCCGAGTTGCGCCGCTACATCCGCACGCTGAAAGGCTCGGGGCGCACCGCGCACCTGCCGCTCTATGAAGTGACGCTGCACTACCGGTACGCCTTTCCTCTGACGTGTTTCATTGTGATGTGGCTGGGCATCCCGCTGGGCATGCGCGTCAGCCGAAGCGGGCCGATGATGAGTATCGGCATCGCGCTGGTGCTGGTGTTGACCTTCTATTTCCTGACGCACATTACGATGGCCGTGGGTGAAGGCGGCCGGATCCCGCCGGTGGTGGCGGCCTGGCTGACCAATGGGACTTTCGGCGTCGTCGGCGCGGTGCTACTGGCCCGCATCCAGTGAGCGGCCGACGATCACGGCCTGGGCGGCCGCGTATTCCTTGCAGTGGGAAAGGCTGATGAAAATTTCCGTCACCCCGCGGGCGCGGGCCAGCGCTTCTCCCCCGCCATGCAGGACCAGGTACGGCTCGCCACTGTCGCGTTTGCGGATTTCCATGTCTTTCCAGCCCAATTGCGCGCCGATGCCCGTGCCGAACGCCTTGGACACGGCCTCTTTGGCGGCAAATCGCGCGGCAAAATGCAGCGCGGGAAATTTCATGCCCCGGCAATAGGCGATCTCGTCCGGCCAAAAACAGCGGTTCAAAAATCGGTCGCCGAATTGTTCCAGCGAATGCTGGATGCGCGTCGTCTCGACGATGTCGATACCCGTGCCGATGATCTGGAGCGCGCCGTTCATCCCGTGTAAGGCGCCAGCAGCGCCAGCATTTCCCGGACGGCCTGGGGCAAGCCGACGAACACCGCGCGCGAGATGATCGCGTGGCCGGTGTTCAGCGTTTCCAGGTGCGGCACGGCGAGGATGCCGGCCGTGTTATGGTAGTTCAGGCCGTGCCCGGCGTTGACGCGCAGGCCGAGCCCGTGCGCCAGGCGCGCGGCGGCAGCCAATTTCTCCACTTCGGCCCGGACTGCGGATTCGTTGCCGCTCATGGCGTATGCGCCAGTGTGAAGTTCCACGAAGTCCGTCCCCGCATCGGCGGCGGCCCGGACCTGTTTGTCGTCGGGATCGATGAAGAGGCTGACGGTGATGCCCGCCTTTTTCAGCCGGGCAATGGTGCGCGCCAGTGACGGGGACGCGGCGGCAACATCGAGGCCGCCTTCGGTGGTCACCTCCTGGCGTTTCTCCGGCACGAGACAGACTTCGTCGGGCTTGATTTCCTCGGCGATGGCGACGATCTCGGGCACGTCGGCCATTTCCAGGTTCAGCCGCGTGCGAATCACCCGGCGCGCCATCCGGACGTCCCGGTCCTGGATGTGGCGGCGGTCTTCCCGCAAATGCATGGTGATGCCATGGGCGCCGGCCAATTCGACGGCAATGGCGGCCTCCACGGGATCGGGTTCGGCCATCGCGCCAAAGGGGCCGCCGGCCAAGGCGGCGCTCTTATAGCGCGCTTGCCTCAGGGTGGCAACGTGGTCGATGTTGACGCCGAGCTTGAGCACATGGCGAGGTTACAATATTCCGCGGCTTGGCGGCAACCTTTGGCGCAGCTTCAAAGCATGGAGATTCAGAACGCGGCCCATCGCTTCCTGCGATGGCCGCGCAAGTCTATCTCTCGCTTTTAAATGGAGATGCCGCCAGACAGGCGCCGGGGCGGCGCCTGTGCAGGGTCAGTTCCAGCCATTGTTGGTTTCCGAGCCGGCCAATGCATCCACGTGCAGGGCTTCCTTAATGGCGCTCTGCCACCGATGCTGTTTCCATTCGGGAAAGTATTTCTGCATCCATTCCCGGGCAGCCTGTTCCCAACCAATGTCGCGACCTTGCTTCTCGCTTTCGATCCACTTGTACTTTTTAATTTCCTCTTGCTGGGATCGCACTATTTCAGCCAAAGGATCTGGTTTTCGTGTTCGTTGCGTCATTTCAACCCCCCTCCTTTGAGGGCCAAACGTCCCGGAACAATAGCCCAAAAGCGGTCAAAATCAAGTTGGCAGTATGAAACAATTAATTGACTGTATAAAGTTCTTTCCAGCAACAGGTTGCGCACAAGGTTTCCCGCTTGCGGGCGGTTCTCTTGTCCCGTATTGTTTGCTCAATGACGCAGCCAGGGTACTTGGAAAAAGTCCGCCAGCATGCGGTGGAACGGCTGATTTTAAAGGCTGGAAGCAAGCCTTCCGAGATCCTGGACCTGTATAAGCGGTTCCTGAAGGTCGAGGAACACAGGTTGCGGATGGCCCATCACGCGGGCGGAGGAGGCCGGGAGATCGCCGCAGGCCGGGCCAACGTGATGGACATCGCGTTGCGGCATATTTTCGAGGCCGCCACGGAGCATTACCGCCAAAATCAATCACTGCTGACGGTCCCTCTGGCCTTGGTGGCCATTGGCGGCTACGGCCGCGGCGAGTTGAGCCCGTACTCCGACATTGACATCATGTTTCTGCACAGCGGCGAGGGACGCGGGCTGAAACCGCATCCGTACGTCAAGGCGACCGTCCAGCAAGTGCTCTACATGCTCTGGGACATCGGACTGAAAGTCGGTCATTCCACCCGCTCCATCAGCGAAGCCGTTTCCCAGGCCAACAAGGACATGCAATCGAAGACCTCCCTGATCGAATCGCGCCTGCTGGCCGGCGACAAGGGGCTGCACGACAAATTCCGCACCGCGATGGTCAAGGACTGCGTGCGGGGGCACGAGGACCAGTACATCGCCGAGCGCATGGAAGACCAGCGGATCCGCCACGAGAAGTACGGCGATTCCGTCTGCCTGCAGGAGCCCAACGTCAAGAACGGCTGTGGCGGGCTGCGCGATTTCCAGAACCTGATCTGGATGGCGTTCTTCAAGTACGACGCGCTGAAACTGGCCGACCTGCGCAAACTCGGGTTCCTCGAAGCGGCGGAACAACGACAACTGGAACTGGCCTACGATTTCATTTTGCGCGTCCGCAATTCGATGCACTACATGACCAGCCGCAGTTGCGACGTGATCGGCCTCGGCCTGCAGGTGGAAATCGCCAACGAGTTCGACTACCGCCAGCACGACCTGCTGCGGCGCACCGAAGCGTTCATGCGCGATTACTACATGCATTCCCGCAACATTTTCCTGCTCACCAACGCCCTGGCCGAGCGCATGGCGCTGACGAAATCACGCAAGACCGCGCGGCTGGTCGCCTTCATCGGCCGCCGCATGCGCAAGGAAGAGGCGCTGGACGGCTTTCTTTTCCGCGACGGCGTCATCTCGGCGTCCGGGCCGGGGATTTTCAAGGAGGACCCGCAGCGGTTGATCCGGGTGTTCCTCCATGCGCAACAGCGCGGCGCGGAGCTCAGCCCCGACCTGCGCACGCTGGTGCGGCTGAACCTGCGGCTGGTCGACCGCTCGTTCCAATTTTCCCAGCAAACCCGCGAGACGCTGCTGGCCATCCTCCAACATAAAGGCCAGGTCGCCCGCATCCTGCGTTTGATGCACGAAGTCGAGTTCCTCGGCAAACTGGTGCCGGAGTTTGGCCGGCTGACGTGCCTGGTGCAGCACGAATATTTCCACCGGTACACGGCGGACGAACACACGCTGCAGGTGATCGAGCATTTGGACCGGATCATCGACGCCGTCGAGCCGCCGCACGCCAGCTACCGCCGGCAGTTCCAACAACTGGAGCACTCGCACGTGCTGTACCTGGCCGTGCTGCTGCACGACGTCGGCAAGGCCGCCAACGTGGCCCATCACGCCGAGGCCAGCGCCGAGATGGCCCGCAAGGTGGCCCACCGGCTGCGGCTCGGACCGGACGAGACGGCGCAATTGCTGTTTCTCGTGCGCGACCATCTCAAGCTCAGCATGCTCTCGCAGCGGCGCGACATCGACGACCACGCCACCATCGAAGCCGCCGGTCGCATCGTGAGGAACGAGGCCTGGCTCGACAGCCTGTTGCTGCTGACGTTCGCCGACGCGGCGGGCACAAGCATCAAGACCTGGTCGGAATGGAAAGAGGCGCTCCTGTGGGAGTTGTACCGCCGCACCAAACAGTTGCTGGCGGGCCAGGAGCGGGCCAAGAACATTCTCTCGCGCCGCATCGAACAGCTCTACGGCGAGGTCAGCATCAAGCTGAAGGACAAGCTGCCCCTGGAGGAAATTTATTCACACTTCGAGCTGATGGCGGCCAGCTATTACATCAACACCAGCGCCGACGAGGTCTCGCGGCATCTGCTGTTGATCCATCAGTTCCTGATGCGCCAGCTCGACGTTGACGAACCCGAGGACGCCCTGGTACCGGTGGTCGAGTGGCAGGCGCTGCCCGCCCAGGGCCATTCGCAGGTGTCCATCTGCACCTGGGACCGGCTGGGATTGTTTTCCAAGATCTGCGGCTCGCTGGCGTTCGCTGAAATCAACATTCTCAGCGCGCACATCTACACGCGCAGCGACCACGTGGTGCTGGATATTTTCGAGGTCTGCGACAGGCAGTTCGCCGCCGTCAGCGAACCGAAAATGATCCAGACGGCCGAGACGATGCTGCAGCGCACCCTGACGAACATGGAAGTGATCGATTTCCACCAGCTCCTGGCCCGCATGCGCGCCACGCGCGGCGCCATCCCGCGCATCCGCGAAGTCAGCATCCCGACCATCATCGAATTTGACAACGACATCAGCAAAACGCGCACGATCATCGAGATCCAGACGGAAGACCGCCTGGGCCTGCTCTACACCATCACCCAGACGATGAGCGATCTCGGGCTGGACATCAGCTTTGCTAAAATCGCCACGGAAAAGGGCGCCGCCATCGATTCGTTCTACGTCCAGGACCAGTTGGGCAATAAAATCACCGATCAAACACGCCTGGACGCGATCCAGGACCGGCTGGAATCGGCCATCCACCTGCTGGCGAGTTGACCATGCACAAAGCCAAACAGGACGCCGCCCAGGCCCAGGAACTTCGCCGCTACGAATTGCTCACGCGCGTCAGCAACGTCATCAACTCCTCGCTGGAACCCGAGAAGGTCCTCAATCTCGTCCTGCGCGAGGCGGTGGACATCACCCAGGCCACGACCGGCTCGATCGCGCTGATCAACCCGCACACACAACTGTTGGAAATCGAAGTCGCCATCGGCCTGGACAAACAAGCGCGGGAACTCAAGCTGGCCATCGGGCGCGGCGTCACCGGTTGGGTCGCCAAAATGGGCAAACCACTGCTCGTGCCTGACGTGACCGCGGACTGGCGCTACATCTCCGTGCGCAAGGACATCCGCAGCGAATTGGCCGTGCCGCTGGTGGTGGACGGCGGGCTCATCGGCGTGCTCAACGTGGATTCCACGCGCGTGGCCGCCTTCAGCGCCGAGGACGAAGAGTTGCTGGTCGCCCTGGGCAACCAGGCCGCCCAGGTGATCCACAACTCCTGGCTCTACGAGGCCGTCGGCCTGAACGTGCGCAAACTGGAATCGCTGTTCTCGGTCGCGCGCTCGATTATCTCCTCCCTCGACCTTGAGGAAATCCTCCGGCGCGTCGCTCGCGACGCCTGCGCGCTGATGCAAACCAAGGTTTGCTCGCTGATGCTGCTCGGCCCCGACCGCACCACGCTGGAGTTGCGCGCCTGCCACGGCGCCGGCTCCACCTACCAGGACCGGCCCCCGTTAAACGTGGACGAAAGCCTGATCGGCAACGTCGTCCGGCGCGGCAAACCGCTGCAGGTCTTCAACGTCCAGGAACACGACGCCTACCAGCACATCGAACTGGCCCGCAAGGAAGGGCTGATCTCCCTGTTGTCGGTGCCGATGGTGGTGGCGGACTCGATCGTCGGCGCGCTGAACGTCTACACCGCGGAGCCCTACCGCTTTTCCACACGGGACATCAAAATCCTTTCCACGCTGGCCAATCTCTCCGCTGTGGCCATCGAGAACGCGCGCTTGCACGAGAAAATGGTGCAACTCGACGAACAACTGCGCCGCACAGAACGGCTCGGCACGCTGGGCCTGCTGGCCGCCGAAGTCGCCCACGAAATCCGCAATCCGCTGACGGTGATGAAAATGCTGTTCCATTCGCTGGAGCTGAAGTTTCCCGAGACCGACCCGCGCGCGCGCGATGCCGAGATCATCGCCGAGAAGATGGACCATCTGAACAAGATCGTCGACCAGTTGCTCAGTTATGCCCGTTCCAACGATCCGACGTTCGAGCTGGTGGACATCAACGATCTGTTGCGGGACATGCTGCTGTTGACGCGGCACAAACTCAGCCAGCAAAAGGTGACGTTAAAGACGGAGTTGGCCGCCGATCTGCCGAAGGTGCGGGTCGATCGCGGACAAATCGAGCAGGCCTGCCTGAATTTGATCCTCAACGCCGCGGAAGCCATGCCGCAAGGCGGTTCCCTGACCATTTCCTCCTCGCACGTCGCCGGGCCGCCTGCCTTCATCGGCCTGGCCTTCACCGACACCGGCGTGGGCATTTCCAAGGAAAAGCAGGAAAGCCTGTTCGAGCCGTTCCTGACCACCAAGGCGCAGGGCACGGGCCTCGGGCTGGCGATTGTGCACCGGATCGTCGTGGACGCGCACAGCGGCAAGGTCGAGGTCCGCAGCACGCCCAAAAAGGGCACCACCTTCCGGCTGCTGTTGCCGGCCTGACGGCTAAGGGGTCGCGGGGGCCGGAGCGGGGGCTTTCAGAAGCGTTTCCAATTGCGGATCGTGTTCCGCGCCCAGGTCGATGGCCTTTTGGTAATGGTAACGCGCAAGTTCCATGCGCGGGGTCTTTTGTTTGGCGTACATCACGGCCAGGTTGAAGTGCGCGTCGGCGTATTGCGGGTCGATTTCGATGGCGCGGCGCATTTCCTCCTCCGCCGCGGCGCCCCAGCCTTTTTCGTTCAGCGTGATGCCGAGATAATTGTGCGCCTCGGCGTTGTGCGGGTCGAGCGCAACGGCGCGCGTCAGCTCGTTGAACGCGTCATCGAGTTTGCCGGTCCGGAAAAACACCACGCCCAGCAGCGACCGTGACACGCTGTCGTTGGGGGCGGCGGCCACGGCCTTGCCCAGCAGTTCCTCGGCTTCGTCCAGCTTGCCTTGCTGGTAGCGGATGGCGCCCAGTTTCGACAAGGCGGTGACGTTGTCGGGTTCCCTGGCCAGGACCTGCTGATACCGGCTGGCGGCCGTGTCATAATCCTTCAGTGCCGCGGCCGCCCGGGCTTCGTTGAGCAAATCCTGCAGGCCCGGGGGTGTTGCTGGACGCGGCGGGGCCACGGGCCGGGCCGCCACGGTGTTGGTGACGGCCGGCGGCTGGGCAGGGGCGTTGATGGAAGCGACAAGCTGGCCGCTGCTGGCCGATTCTGTCATCGGGGCAACGGAAGACGGCGAGGGAGTCGCAGCCGTCGGGGGCGGCGGTTGCGCCTCTTCGGCGGCCGGCGTTCCGCGGTGCGCGCGCGCGTCCTTCAACTCCGTGTTCAGATGTTTGTTTTCCTTGCGCAGCTCGACAATGATCTCGCTGTTCTTTTGGTTGGCCAATCGGGCGGAACGAAGCTGGCGCTCGCTCTCGGTCAGTTTGTCGGTGACCTCCTCGTCCGCCTCCTTCAGCCGGGCGTTTTCGGTGCGCAATGTGTCCACTTCCTTGCGGACGGCCGCCAGTTGCTGGCTGGTCTTGTCCAGCGTGTGTTTGGTCTTGTCCAATTCCCGCCGCGTCCGCGTCAGATCACTGCGCAGTTTAACCAGGTCAGCCCCCGCCGCCGGTGCGGCGCCGGGGTTTTCGTGCAGGGCGGCAACCTCGTTCTTGGCGGCGGCCAGTTGCGTGGTCAGGTCCGCGTTTTTCTTCAATAACTCTTCGATTTGCGGCGATGTTTGCGACGCGGCGGTCTGGCTCAGCGCTTCCTTCAGTTTCGCGTTCAGTGCAACCTGGCTGGCTTCCAGTTGTTTGACTTTTTCCTGCGACTGCTGGAGTTGCGCCTGCAGCGTCTCGACCTGGACTGCTTTGGTCTCTGCATCCTGCAGCCGCGCCGTGAGGGCGTCGCGCACGGCTTCGAGGGCGTGCAGTTGTTCCAGCGCCTTTTGCGCTTCGGCCCTGTCGGTGGGGGCCGGCTGGTTCAGTTGCGCGTCCAGTTGGGCCTTCAAGGTGTCGCGGTCCTGCTGGATCCGGTGAATGGTCTGCTGCGACTGCTGCAACTCGGCTGTCAGTTGTTGGATCCGGTCGTTCTCGGCGGGGACCGCAACGCCTTCCACTGGCGCGCCAGGGACGGGCGCCGGCGTCGCCGCCACGGGCGCGGCCGGGGCTGTCGCCGGAACTGCCTCCGAAACAGTCGCCGGCGGCTGCTGGATGGCCGCGGCGGGCTGTGCGGGCGCCGGGGCCGGCAGTTTGGACTTCAACGCGTCCAGATGCTCGTGGCAATAGTTGGAGCGAAATTCAATGATGTGCGGGTTCCAGTCGGGGGCCTGGGCCTTGATCTCGTCGAGAATGGCCAGCGATCCCTTGTATTTGGCGTTGGCTGTCACCCAGTCGCTCTGGGCTTCCGCCGCGTCGCCGTCCTGGATCAGAAAATAGGCGTCCAGAAACCGCTCGCCGGGATCAGCGGCGGCCAGCACACGCGTGGCGAGACAACTGCACAGCGCCAGCAAAATGCATAGCAGGAAGCTTTTCTTCATGGCCGGGGCACTGTAACCAAAACGCCCGCCGCTTGCAATCGTTTCAACGCCGCGTGAGAAAACGATCAACCCTTGGTACCGCCCATCATCCCGGCGTACAGGCTGTCCAGTTGCTTCCCGTCCAGAAACCCGTCCGCCGCGCCAGGGACGCCGATCTTGTGCGAGGCGAAGACCATCGCTTTCCGGATGGATTCATAGGGATCACCCGTCCGGGCATAGCCGTGGAGGAAGGCGGAGAACAACGCGTCGCCCGCGCCGATGGTGTTGACCACCGGACGGGTGGCGACGGCGGGGATTCTTTCCAGGAACTTGTCGCGCTTGACGGACAGCAACGCGCCGTCCGCGCCAAGCCCGACGACGACGATGGCGCAGCCGTGGCGGTCGAGCAATTGGTTCACCCAGTCTTCGGGCGGGCACGGCAACGAGGCGTCGCTCAGGAACAGCACGTGGGCCGCCCGCATGAAATCGCCGTTGTAGTCGTCGTCCAGCCGGGAGATCGCGTGTACGTCGGTGGCGATGGGCACGCCGGCGCGGCGCGCCCGTTCCAGCAGCGGGCGCGAGAAATTGATGTTGCACAGCGCCGCCAGCGAACACCCCTGGATCGCCGCGTCGAAATTCTCCACGGGATACGCCGTCGATTGAATGTCTTTGAGATCGACGTTGATCTGGCGGCGCCCGGTGCGGTCGTAGAGAATGACTGATTGCGGGGTTTGCTCCAGGCCCGCGACGATGTATGTCCGGTCGATCCCGAGCCGTTCCAGGGATTCCCACACGAGCGCGCCCGGCAGATCGCGGCCGACAAGGGACAGAAAGTTCACTGAATCATCCAGTGTCGTCAACGCCTTGGCGATGTTGAAACCAACGCCCGACACCGAGCTGCCAACGCCGAAGAAAGGATAGCGCACCGGCGTGTAGTCGATCGGGAAGGAATCAACCTGGAGCGTGACCTCCACGTTGATGAGGCCCGAAACGAGGATCCGGCTCATACGCGCGCGAGAAAATCAAGCAGGCGCTTGTTGAACTCCTGCGGATTTTCCAGGTTGCTCATGTGTCCCGCCCCCGGGATGACGCGTAGCTCGCTCCGGGGAATCTTCCCGTGCATCGCCTCGGCCGCCGCCGGCGGTGTAAGGGCGTCCTGGTCGCCCACCAAAATCAACGTCGGCACGGCGATCCGGGGCAGGCCGCCGGTGGTGTCGGTACGGGAAGCCAGCGCCAGCAAGGTCCCGCAAATCCCGGCGGGTGGCGAGGCCTGGATGGTCCGTTTGATCATCGCGACGGCGTCGGGGTTGGAGCGGAACGTTTCCGGCGCAAAGATGGAATTGACGAATCCTTCCGCGAAAAGCGCCGTGCCGTGTTTCCGGACCAGCTTGATCGCCGCCGCGCGTTTCAGTTTCGCTTCATTGGAATCAGCCTCGCTACGCGTGTCGCACAGCACCAGCGCGCGGATGCGTTCCGGGTTTCGTTCGATGGCGCGCAGCGCGATGTAGCCGCCCATGGAAAGGCCGCAAACGATCGTCCGGTCGATCTTCAGGTGATCGAGCAGCCCAATCAGGTCGTCGACAAAAAACTCCAGCGTGTACTGGCCGTCGCCGGGCGGGCTCTTGCCGTGGCCGCGCACGTCGTAGGCGATCACACGATGCCGCTTGCTTAAGTCGCCGATCTGCGGCGCCCACATTTCCTGGCTGAAGGGAAAACCATGGATCAACACCACCGGCGGCCCGTCGGCCGGCCCGCTTTCGGTGTAATCCAGCGGCGTGTCATTGATGACGGACAACATACTGTTGACTCCGGGGGATTGTGGAACGAATACACCGTCCCGTTCAATCCAAATTACGGGGGCTGGGTGGACTTTTCGCCCGGCGGGCCGCCTGCCACACCAGGGCCAGCCCGCCAAAGTAGAACAGCGTGCCGAGCGTTTCGTGCACGAGATTGTAAGACAATGTCACCCGCGGCGCCACGAGGCAGATGCTGACGATGCGCAGGAAATTGCAGACGATGGCGGCCGGCACGCTGATCGCCAGCAGCCCGACCTTGTTCAGCCACAGCAACCGATACTGAAACGCGAGGATCGTCGCCAGCAACAGGGAAGATGTCAGCAGGCCAAACCCGTTGCACTCCGTCGCCACGCGAAAATACGCGCTGCCCGCGTGCAGGACCAGTTCCGCCGGCTGTCCGGGCTCGACCACGAGTTGTACCGGCGTGCCCAGCGCAGCCAGCGCGCCGCCCGCATAACGCGCGGCCAGCGTCCGCAATGGCCAGTCCAGCGTCGGGAACAATCCCACCAGCAATCCGAAGACAAAAAATCCGCACAACGCCGGCAGAAATTGACGCACACCGGCGCCGCCGAACAGAAAGGCAATGATGCCGGCGAAGGAGGCACAAAATGAGAAAACGATCAGCGGCAGCATCGCCGCCGGCCACCACCGCGCCACCCACAAACATGCCATCCCCAACACCAGCAACGCCACTCCAACGCCATTCAAGTGCGGCTCAAACCGCAACCGGCGCAGGCTGTCCTGGAAGCAAACGACCACGGCAAACACCACCAGCAGCGCGCCGGTGGACAACTGCGTCACCTGCAGGCTCGCGCGCCCCAGCCACGCCAGCAACGGCCAGTACAGCAGACCAAGCAGCACACCGATGCCGGCAATCTGGACGAGGCCCAGCGGCCGGGCCGGAGGTTGATGAGGGGAATGCGTCATGACTCAAGTCATTGGCCCGCGCCCGCCCGCTTCGATTGTCCTCTGCCCGCGCCGTTACAGCGCACGCACCTTCTCAACGATGCTGGCGGCGCTGATGCCGTAGTGCTGCATGAGTTCTTCGGGCTTGCCGGAATGCGGGATGTGATGCACGGCCAGTTTGTGGACGCGCATGCCTTCGGACGAAACCGCCGCCGCCACCGCGTCACCGATGCCGCCTTCGATGTAGTGGTCCTCGACCGTGATGATGGTGTTGTTGGTGCGCCGGGCTGATTCGACGAGCAATGCTTTGTCGATGGGTTTGACGCTGAACAAATCGATCACGCGAATCGAGATGCCCTGCGCCTTCAGCAGGTCGTGGGCCTTGAGCGCTTCGTGCACCGTCACCCCCACGCCGACCACGGTCACCTTGTCGTTGTCCCCGTGGCGCAGCAGGTTCGCCTTGGCCAGCGCGAACTCGTGGTGGCTCTCGTAGATGACCGGCGTCTTCGGGCGCGAGGTGCGGATGAACACCATCCCCGTATGGTTGGCGGCCAGTTGCACCGCGCGCTCGGCGCTGACCGCGTCGCAGGGGTAAAGCACCACGCAATCGGCCATCGCGCGAAACATCGCGATGTCTTCCAGCGCCATCTGCGACGCGCCGTCTTCGCCGATGGAGATGCCCGCGTGCGAGCCGACAAATTTAACGTTGGCCATCGAAATCGCCGCCATGCGAATCTGGTCGCAGGCCCGCTCCAGGAAACAGGCGAACGCGGACGCGAACGGCACCTTCCCGCGGCTGGCCAGGCCCACCGCCACGCCCGCCATGTTTTGCTCGGCAATGAAGCCCTCAAAGAAACGCTCGGGATACGCCTTGAGAAATTTTTCCGAGTACGTCGAGTTCTTCGTATCGCCATCCAGCGCCACGATGCGCGGATCGACCGCGCCGAGTTTGACCAGCGCGTCGCCGTAGACTTCGCGCGTCGCCACCATGTCGCCCAGCTTGAACGCGGGCGGATCCAGCGGCGCTGGCTCGTGCACGACAAGCGGTTTCTCGCGCGGGACGCGTTTGACCTTCGCGCCGGTGGCGCCGGTGAGTTTGGCCTGCAACTCGGCGATGGCCTTGTCGTGTTCCTCGCCCTTCTTGAGCGCGCGGCCGTGCCAGCCGTCCTTGTCCTCGATGAACGAAATCCCGTGTCCCTTGAACGTCTTGGCCAGGATCACCGTCGGCGCGTCCTTGCTCCGGCGCGCTTTGCGCAGGGCGCTGACGATCTGCGCCATGTCATGCCCATCAATGACCAACGTGCGCCAGCCGAACGCGGCAAACCGCTTCTTGTACGTGTCCAAATCGTGCTGCAACATCGTCGCCTGCGATTGGCCGAGGCGGTTGATGTCGACGATGGCGCTGAGGTTGTTCATCTTGTAATAACTCGCCGTCTCCGCCGCTTCCCAGACGGAACCTTCGGCGGTCTCGCCGTCGCCCATCAACGCCCAGGTGTGATAATCGCGTTTGTCGATGCGCGCCGCCACCGCCATGCCCAGCGCCGCGCTCAACCCCTGCCCCAGCGATCCCGTCGCCACGTCCACAAACGGCACGCGCGGCATCGGATGGCCTTCCAGTTCGCTGTCGAACCGGCGCAGCGTCAGCAAATGTTCCACGGGAATGTAACCGACCTCCGCCCAGGCCGCGTACAACAGCGGCGCGGCGTGTCCCTTGGACAGCACGAACCGGTCGTTGCCGGGATTCTTCGGGTTCTTCGGATCAAAATGCATCCCGCCGAAAAAAAGCGCCGCCACAATGTCGGCGGCCGAACAACACGAACTCGGATGCCCCGAACCAGCTGCGGTGGTGGCGTTGACGGAATGGATTCGGAGACGCGTCGCCACGTCTCGGAGGGCGGCAAATTTATCTGGTGTCATCATGGCGCACACAAACTATCGGATGCGCGAAACCGTGTCAACGCCGGGCAATTCTCACGCGTCCGCCGCCTCGGCGGCCCCAGCCACGGCCAGCGACGCCGGCCGTTCCTTCGCCCAGACCGTCAGCGCCCCGCCCGCCAGCAGCACCACGCCCGAGGCGATCTGGCCGGCCGACATTTGTTCCCCAAACAACCAGCGCGACATCGCCAGCGTGCCCAGCGGGGTCAACAACAGCAGCGTCGCGCACACCGACACGCCCAGGGCCTTCAGCGCATAGTAATACAACGTATGCCCCAGCCCGATGCACAACATGCCCGACAACACCAAAATCACGTTCACCTGCCACGGCGCCCGGTGCCAGCCGCCCAGGTTGCCCCACCCCAGCGCCGGGACCGCCAACGCCGCCGTCGAGATCACGCTGACAATCGCAAACGAGACGGTCGAACTGCTCTCCGGCATGACCTTCTTGACCATCACGCTGTAAGCCGCCCACAACGCCGCGCTGAACAACGCCAGCAACACCGCCGTGTTGATCTTCATCACGCCGAGATCGGACCGCAACAGCGAGAGACCAATCGTGCCGAGAAGGCACAACACCGCCCCCGCCCGGAACCGGTTCGACCTGAACAGCGGACGTTCCTCCGGGAACACCGCATACGCCATCCCCGCCGCGAACAGCACGCTGGATTTATTCAAAAACGACGTGAACGCCGGCTCCAGCCAGAGCTGCGACGTCACCCAGGCCGTCTGATACAACGCGTTCACCAGCGCCGGCAAAACAAAGACCAGCCACCGCCCCTTCCCGCCCCGCCCGTTCCCGCGGTCCTTGCGCAACAGCCAGACCATCAGCGGCAACATCACCACCGTGCTGCTGGCATACCGCAAAAAATTCTGCGCAAACGGGTCGTAGTACGGCAGCAAATATTTCACGAACAACGTCGGCGTGCACCACACCGCCAACATCACCGCCAGCGCCACCCACCCTTTTTGCCGTTCGCTCATCGCCGGTCAGGACGCCTTGATCAAACGCCCATATTCGCCGTGAGGGCCGATCCAAAACCAGAACCAGCCCTTCTTCTCGTTCTTTGGCCAGTGCGCGGTGTCGTCGCCCGATGCGGGCCGACCAGAAGTTGCCGACTTTCTTCAATCGCAGAGATGGATGGTGGGGATCACTTTTCAGGATTTGAAAACTCTTGTCGGCGAGAGCGCGGGTCTCAGGCGCAAGCCGGTGGTAGTGGGCCCAAAACTCAGGACTGGCAAAGTGGTTCAAAGCGGTCGGCAGCGCCCCGCTTCGAAATCCTGGTCGGCTTGCCGGCCAGCGCGGTCCAGTTTGCCCGACTTCGCGTCGCTTTCGATCTGCTTGTCCCACGCCTCCGCCATGAACTCCTCAAACCACTCGGCAAACGCCGACAGATCCGCAGGGGATAAACGGGCAATGACTGCTTCAAGTTCCTCGACGCTCATGGCTGTATTCTAAGCGTGAAATTGTAACAGGGCAAGCGCAACCCGCAGGTTTTCCGGGGCAAAAGGGTGCTTCCACACAGCCACAACCGCCTGCAAATGATATTGACCGGCAATCCACAGCGACTTACGCTGAACCCTGTGTATGGACATTGTTGTTCGAGGGATGGATTTGTGCTGGTAACACTGTTAGGCACATGGACGAATTACTTTGGATCATAGTGTGGTATTGCAGCGCTCTGTTGATACCGCTAGGGTACTTGACGTGCACGCGCTTCCGTGGCGCACTCAGACCCAAGATGCTTAAAGGTATCAGACTTCAGCTTTTGTGGTCTGCGGCTTGGGCGGCGATGGGCTACCTGCTGACACGGCTTCATGTTCGCGATATGTATATGTTCCCAATTTGGTTGGCGTTGATCAACTTGGTGTTCTTCATGTATTTTTTGTTCGTGATTCTGAGGCTTGTGTTCAGAGGCAGAGAGACAAGACAGCGCGCCTAATAATCCGCTTTATCCAACCGCTGGCCGCGAGGCGGCCGGAGGCGGCTGATCGCATCAGTGCACGCCACGGCCGATTCCCCCTTCGTGCCATTCGTCTCCCCCCCTCGTGTTCATTCCTGGCCCCGACCGGGTATGAGGATTGCTTTTTACAGCAAAGAGATGACCCGAAAAACCTGTTTAAAAAATGCGGCCCCGAAACTCCTGCTCTGCCTCATGGCGGCCGCGGGCATCGGCGTCCTCGGATGCGAGCAAGAGAGTTTGCTGCCGCACTACGCGATGGACCAAACTGATTCGAGCCATCCGGGCTACCGGCGCACCACGTTGACCTCCGGCAGCACAGTATATGTGAGCGATTATGAGGAATACCCGTTTCAATCGATGAGCATGACCTTCACCGACGTCGTCGGCCACGTCGGCAGCGGTGAGGACAGGGGTGATGTGGCTGCCGTTGACGGGCAGGACCCGAACAGCTATGTGGTCATCAACGAAGGAATGTATCCGGACGGGATTTACAGAAACATCAAGACGCCCCCGTTCAACTGGCGGACCGCCAAATTCCAGACCATGGGGTTTGCCCACCCGGTAGGCCCGGGGGCCCAGAAAACCACCACCGATCCCGCATTGATCAATGAAGTGCTGTCGGTGCTGCGCGACGGCTCAACTGTCACGCTGCCTGTTTCCGTGAACATCACGAACGCCGACCTTGGCAACCTGTTGCTGACCAGCAAACAGCTGCCCGGGCTGTATTTCGGTCCCTTTGTCTATATGGACAAGACCGGCGGGATTTATCTCACCTACCACGTCGCCGTCCCTGAATGGCGCGCCGCCGGCCCGCTGCTTTCCAAGTGGGTGACGGCGAAGTAACCCGGGCCTCGTGCCTGCTCGCGGCCACTATTCCCCGCCCCTTCGTGCCATTCGTGTGCATTGGTGGCTCCATTATCTGTGTCCCATCCGTGTGCATCTGTGGCTCAAAATCGGTTTGACCTGCCAGCCCTTGTTGGCTAGTGTGGGCAGTGCGAGAAGACGTTTAAGACGCACCCCGTTGTTTAATCAGGAGAATTCGAACATGATTGTCACAACCGCCCAACTCTTCAAGATCGCCTACGGCAAATACGCCCTCGGCGCCTACAACATCAACAATTTGGAACAGACCGTCGGCCTGTTCAAAGGCAACGTCCAGAGCAAAGCGCCCTTCATCATCCAGCTCAGCAAAGGCGCCCGCAAATACACCGACAAACGCTACCTCGAAGCCATGATCCGCACCTCGGAACAGGTCTTCCCCGAAGCGATCTTCGCGGTGCACCTCGACCACGGCGACGAACCGACCTGTTACGATTGCATCGATTCCGGCTTCTACAGCTCCGTGATGATCGACGCCAGCCACGAACCGTTCGAGAAAAACGTCGAGATCACCAAACGCGTCGTCGACCGCGCCCACGCCCGCGGCGTGTCCGTCGAAGCCGAACTCGGCATGCTCGGCGGCGTCGAGGAAGACATCGTCGGCACCGTCTGCCTGACCGACCCGGCTGAAGCCAAGGAATTCGTCAAACTCACCGGCTGCGATTCCCTGGCGGTGGCCATCGGCACCAGCCACGGCGCCTACAAGTTCAAAGCCGAACCCGGCAAGAAATTCGGCCTGCATTTTGAAGTGATCGAAGGCATCCAGAAACTGCTGCCCGGTTACCCGATGGTCATGCACGGCAGTTCCAGCGTGCCGAAATCCGAAATCGACCGCATCAACGCCGCCGGCGGCAAAATGATGGAAACCAGCGGCGTCCCCGAAGAAGATTTCATCCCCGCCGCCAAAATGGGCGTCTGCAAAGTCAACATCGACACCGACGGCCGCCTCGTCTGGACCCGCGTCCATAGGGAGTTCTTCCGCGACCACCCCGACAAGTTCGACCTGCGCGATCCGGGCAAAATCTACATCGAAGAATACGCCAAGATGATGGAGCACAAGAACAAGGTCCTGGGCTCCGCCGGCCAACTCGACGACGTGAAAGCCAAGTTGGGGAAGAAGTAATCGGACACTTATAGCTTAGGTTAACAAAAGCAAGCCTGGCAACTTCCCCGTTGCC
The DNA here is from genome assembly GCA_963817685.1 of uncultured Verrucomicrobiae bacterium. Classification (GTDB taxonomy): domain Bacteria; phylum Verrucomicrobiota; class Verrucomicrobiia; order Palsa-1439; family Palsa-1439; genus CAWFPN01. The sequence goes on from CAWFPN010000011.1 coordinate 24,589, forward strand.
AGGCTTTGCTTTATCGACTCGACAAGCGGCCGCCTGTGCGCTTTAATTCTGTAGGGAAAAACGTCTCACGACATTTTCTCTGGAAATCAGGGATTGATGATGTCGCTCATTCATGCGGCTTCGCGCTCCGGCCGGACGACACGCTGTTTTGTTGCGAGGGTTTTCTGCTCTCTGTTCCTTTCATTCTTCATAGGGACCGGCTTGGCCAGCGCCCAGACCAATAGTTGGATCGCTTCCGGCGACGGGAAATGGGAGACGGGCACCAACTGGTCGGCGGGGCAACCTTCCGTTCTCGACTCTCTGCTGCTCATTACGAATGCCGGCAGCAAAATTATCACGGTGGATGCGGTGACGGCACGCAGCTTCCAGGGCACGTTGAGCGTCAGCAACCTGACAATTTCCGCGCCGGTGTTTGCGCTGAATGCGCTGTACTTGGACAATGCGGGCTCGACGGGGCTGTTGCAGGTGCTGCAGACTCTCACGATTGGCGATGGCGGGGAAGTCGTGGTGAGCGGTTCGAGCTTGACGGCCGATTCACTCGACAACCAGGGCCTGATCGAGGCCGATGGCGGCACGGTGACGTTGTCGACCGGTGGCGTCCTCAATTCCGGCTCCGTGGTCGTGACTAACGGCGGCGCGTTGGTCTTGGCCGGCCAAACTGATTGGTTCCTGGCATTGCCCGTGGCCTATGGAGGCGGCAGTTCCGGCGGCTCGATTATTTCCAGCAACAGCGGCGGGGTCGTCTTCCTGGAGAACCCAGCGTATCAACAGAACGACGGCACGTTGCAGGTGCTGGGAGGCAACGACATTAATTACGGCCTGATCGGCTCTGATTTGGTCAACAATGGCGTGATCGCCGGTAACGGATCGTTGACAGGCAATTACGGGAACTACAATTACGGCATTATGAACCGGGCCACGATCTCCTCCACGTCGGGCGGAACGTTGACGCTGGACCCGCGCGATGCATTCGATTACGGCGGCGTGGAGAATGCAGTCGGCGCCACGATGATCGTCGCCGGCAATAGCACCCTGGTGATTCGGCGCACGGACAACGCCTGGTACAACGCCTCCGCTGTCTTCCCCAGCAATTGGGGCGAACTGCTGCTGCAGGGAGGCACGCTGCTTGGGGAGGACACCAACCTGGCCAATGGCGCAAACGGCGTGGCCAGCACGTATGTCAATAACAGCCCGGGATTGATCGAGGGCTGCGGCAGCATTGAGAACTTCACCACCTTGTTGAACAACGGCACGATCCTGGCCGATTGCGGCAGTTCGCTGAATTTCGGCGGGGCGGTGACCAATGCGGGAAGCCTCATCGTCACCAACGGCACGCGCGTCAACTTTTATGGGCCGGTGGTCAACAACGGGTTGATCGACGCTGCCGATGGTTACGTGCGATTTTTTTCCACATTCCAAAACAACGGCACGCTGCTGACAAATCCACCGCCGACGGCCGCTAATTTTACGGTGCTCCATACCTTCAGCGGCGGCGCTGACGGTGGCACTCCCGACGCGCGCCTCACCCAAGGCCCCGACGGCAATTTCTATGGCTCAACCTTCAACGGAGGAATCGTCACTTCCGGCTGCCCGAATGGGTGCGGCACGCTGTTTCGCATCGGTCCGTCCGTTTCCTTCAGTTCGTTTTATCAGTTCAGCGGATTGGACGGAGCAAATCCGTACGCGTGGCTGACGCAAGGCTCAGACGGCCAACTCTATGGGACAACCACCGATGGCGGCACCAACGGCCTTGGAACGATGTTCAAGATCAGCTTGGGAGGCGAGTTTACGCTTCTGTATAGCCTCGTGTACGGACAAAATGGGGATGGTCACAACCCGTTTACGGCGCTCCTGGAAGTTACCAACGGAGTCTTCTATGGAACCACCCAAAGCAGCCGGTTTTACGCGAATGAAAGCTTATTCTACACAATTTCGGACGGGGTCTACTATGGTGGCATACAGATCTGCGGTTTCGGAGGATCGGACTGCCGGGGTAACGCGCACGGCAGCCTTGTCCAAGACCCTGATGGCAATCTCTATGGAACAACTCTAGCGCCTGATACTGTCTACCAATTGGTTCCTCCCTATGGCGATACGACGAACTACATCGTGCTGTACACGTTCAGTGAGGGACTGGACGGCGCCGAACCGGAGGCAGGCCTTGCGGCCGGCAACGACGGTTGGTACTACGGCACAACCTACGGCGGTGGAACAAACGGCCTGGGCACCCTCTTCAAGGTCAGTTCCAGCGGCACGTTCGCCTCTCTGCACAGTTTCACCGGAGGCGCGGATGGAGCCTACCCCATTGCCGGCCTGACGCTGGGAAGCGACGGCAATTTCTACGGGACCACCTCGGCGGGCGGTAGCTTCACCGCCGGCACGATTTTTAGTATTACCCCCGATGGCACCTTGACCGTGGTACACGAATTTGACGGATCGGCCGAAGGCAACCCGGTGGCAGGCCTGATTCAGGGCATCGACGGCAATTTTTATGGCACAACCGTCAACGGCGGCCCGAACCAGGCGGGCCTGGTGTTCCAACTTCGCGTCCCCCTGAATCCGCCGGCCAATCAGATCAATCAAATCCAACTGTCGAGCACCAACGTCGTCATCACCGTCCCCTCCGTATTCCCCGAGGCATACCAGCTCCAGTCCAGCGCCTCGCTGGCCACCGGCGCCTGGTCCAATGTCCCCGGCGCGTCCGTCACCAACTGTATTGGCGGTTCCCTCACTTTGACGAATTTCGGCGGGGCGTCGCTGACGCAGCAATTCTACCGGCTGGCCATCACACCGTAATCGAACACGGCCTGTCGGATCAGACGGCCTTTGCGTCCCTCGCCTGCGCTGACGAAAATAACCCGCCCGAACGCTTGCGGGATGGCGAAACTGTGGTACCGTAACCGGCGGTATGATATATGCAGGGGGGATATGGCAGTCCGCCTTCGCCAGACCTACGGCGGACAGGGGGAAGGACGGCGGCTTGGGCCAAGCCGCCCTACCAACGGCTGGAACGCCGGGTCGGGCCTTCGCCCGCCGAAGCGGGGGCTATGGCCCGCGAAGCCGGGTGACCCGGCCTACAGAGGAAACCAATGCCATCCGTGGCGGGAATCCCTGCCGATCTGTGCCCATCCGTGTGCATCTGTGGCTTCCCCTTCCTCGGTCTGCACCAGCCACTAGCCACCAGCCACTCACCACTTCCGTCCAACCTAGTCCAACCCAGTCAAACCTAGTCAAACCTAGTCCAACCATAAATTTTTCGCTGGCAGGAGGGGCGGAATCGAGGTTAACCGGCGCGGCCACAGCACTTTATGATTTTTGCATACCGGTGTTGACGGCTTTGCGGGCGTTTGGGGCTAAACAGCCCGGTTGGCCTGGAAAAGTGGGACAGATTGTCCCAATACGGGCGGCCTTACTTTGGCGCCGGGGCTGGCTCGACGGCGGGGAGGACGATGCCGGGTTGGAGGAAGGGGAACGGCGGATAGGGCGACATGACGACCTGTTCGATCTGCGGGCGTTTGCTGATGATCAGCGAGACTTCCTGGCGCTGGCCGTCGCGCAGGACGGTGATTTTGATGCGTTCGCCGCAGTGATGGTAGAACATCGTGTTCAGCACGTCGGCGGCGCGATGGATCTCGTTGGTGCAGATCCGCAGCAACACGTCCTGGTCGTGGAACCCGGCTTCGGCGGCGGGCGTGTTCGAGTAGATCTGCTGGACGTAGACCTGCCACAGGTTCACGCCGGCCGGGCCGGGCAGGAACCGCCGTTCGGCGACGCTCAGGCCGACCCATCCGTGCTGGGTGGTCCCGGCATGCAGCAGTTCGTCGCTGACGTTCCTGGCGGCGTTGATGGGCAGCGCGTAGCATTGGTCGTCGCCGTGCGCGGCCACGGCCATGCCCACCACTTCGCCGCGCGGGTTCAACAGCGGGCTGCCTCCCTGGCCGGGGCTCAACCGGCAGTTGACCCGGAAATGGCTGGTCATAAAGGTGTGCGCGCCGCACTTGATGTCCAGTCCTCCCACGAAACCCATCGTGGGCATGCTCGGCATGTCGTAGGGAAATCCGATCGCGATCACCATGGAACCGATGCGCAGGTCATCCGAGTTGCCCTGCGTCAGGAACGGCAGCGCCTGGCCCGCGCCGACGCATTGGCCGGGGTCCACCTTCAACAGCGCCAGCTTGGTATCGGGATCGCAGCCCAGCACTTTCGCCGGCACGCGTTGCCCCTGCCAATCGATCCAGCACGAGTCGGCGCCCTGCACCACCGTGGCCACCGTCAGCAAATGGCCGTCGCCATCGATGAAGAAACCCGTGGCGGCGCGCGGAGGCATGCGAAAGGGAATGCGGCCGGCCACCGGCAGGCTGGTCTCGGCATAGACCTTGACGATGGCGTCCTTGGACTTTTGGTAAAGGGAACTGACGGCGTCATCCATCAATTCCAGTTCGGTGGCCGCGCGGGGCGAACCGCCGGCCAGGACACTCAGGACAGCGATAACAGTGGCGAGACGCCACTTAGAAATGGATGCTGGCAACCTCATAGCTGGCAGGCGTGATGCGATCCAATACATACCGCGGCGCATTTGCTTCGTCATTGTCGCTTGATGCGGCCGCGGGAATGATCACTACGCTGCCCGCTGAGGAGGGTTGGACTGAGCGGGGCAAAATGGAGGCAACGGCCATGGTCGGCGTCGAATGGGACGCCGGCAACGACGCTTCGGCAAGCAGAGGCGAGGCCATCCCGGCCGCCGACTGCAGGGGGTCGGCCGCCGCCGGCCGGCCGGCGGAGAGGATCACCCTGGAACTGACAATGCTGAAGGCAAAAAACACCGCCATCGCCCCGGCAAACGAATACCGCCAGACAAGCGAAGGCTCCACGGTAAAGGAAGCGGCCCAGCGCCGCCACCAGGCCGGACGCACGTCGGCTTCGGCCTGTAAACGCCGATGAAATTCGCCGACAAAATTGCTGAAGTATTCGGCCCCCGGCTGTTCGTGGCGCTTGACCGCCAGCAACTGCTGCAGGCGCGCCGCGCGCTGCTGCATGACGCGGCAATCGGTGCAGTCCTCGACGTGACGGCTCAACTGCCGCGCCGTGGCTTCCGGCAATCGCCCCTCGGCGAAGTCGTCGAAGATCCGTTGTACCTTCTTGCAATCCATAATCAGATTCACTCGCCTACAAATATTCACTCAGGAAAGCCTGGAGTTGCTGCCGCGCGTAGTACAGGCGGGAGCGTACCGTGCCTTCCGAACACTTCATTACTTTCGCGATGTCCGCGTGTGTCATTCCCTGAACGTCGTGCATCGTCACGACCGCTCTATGGGATTCAGACAGTTTTTGCAGCGCTTCGTTCAATTTTTCCTGCAGTTCACCCAGCCCAACTTCCCGCCGCGGAGTCACATGCGACATAAGCTCCACGAAATCAGGGTCGGACTGGATGTTGCTGTCGACGTCGTCGAGACTGTAGTGGTTGCGGGTCTTGCGGCGTTTGAGGAAATTGATGGTGCGGTTGACGGCGATCCGGTAGACCCAGGTGTAGAAACTGGACTGGCCCTTGAAGCTGGTGATGCTTTTGTAGGCCTTGATCAGAGAGTCCTGCACGAGGTCGTTGGCGTCCTCGTGATTGCTGGTCATGTGATAGACCGTGGCGTAGAGCCGTTCCTTGTAGCGCTCGACCAGGATGTCGAACGCCCCGCTTTCCCCGCGTTGCGTCCGGGCGACCAGGGTCTCGTCGTCCTCGTGATGCAGGTCCGCCGTTTGGTCGGAAGACGGCACGGGTGTAGGCGGACTGGCCGGACGATGCGCCTGGCCAAAGCCGAGTCTCTGCGAAATTTTCGTGAGTGTCGTCACGCGGCCGCTTCTTCCTTAAGCAGTAATCTACTCTTTTCCGCGATAAAAAGCAAAAGGGCGCCCAGGGTCTTGGAGTACGCGTTGGCCGGCAGACCGGCCAGATTGGCTTCGGCGCGGGAAATGTATTTGTCGATGGTCAGCAGCGATTCGGAAACAACACCATTGCTCATGACCAGATTCATCAGCCGGGTTCTCGTGTCTGGTTCGTCACGGAAAATCATCTCACCCAATTCCTGGCGGTTGCCGGCCTCCGCGTGCTGCAGCAGCAACAGAAACGGTAGCGTGAGTTTGCCCTTCTTCATGTCTGTTCCGAGTGATTTGCCTGCCTGTCGTTCCTGGCCAAAAATGTCCACACAATCATCATAAATCTGGTAGGCAATGCCAAGATTACTCCCAAATTCAGTTAATCGTTTGACCACCTCGGGCGACGCAGCGTTCAAAAGCCCTCCCAGCTCGCAGCTGACCGCAAAGAGCGCCCCGGTCTTCATATTGATGATGTCCAGGTACCGGTCGAGCGTCAGGTTGAGGTCGAATTTCCTCTGGGTTTGCAGGATTTCGCCTGAACATACGATATTGGTCGCTTCACTCACCCTCCTGCAAACGGTCGTTGTCGGATACGCTGACGCCAGGCGCAGGGAATGGGCAAAAAGACAATCACCTAACAGCACGCTTATCTCATTGCCCCAACGTGAGTTAGATGTCTGGAGGCCGTGTCGGAGATGAGCTTCGTCAAGGACGTCATCATGAACCAGGGTGGCCACATGGATCAATTCCACGATCACGCCAAGGGTAATATGCCCTTCATTGATGCCGCCTGTGGCGCCTCCAGCCAGCAGCGCCAAGGCCGGCCGCAACCGCTTCCCGCTGCCGCCCAAGACGTACCGGATGTAGTCGCTGACCCCCGCCTCAAATCCGCTCACTTGACTCACCAAAGCCTCTTCCACCCGAATGAGCTCAACAGCAATCGGATCGAGAAGCTTCAAGAGATTGGCGGATTCAGGCTTCGCAGGCACTGCTTTACCGCTGACCATCGTCACTCCCATGTAACTCAGTGTACGGGCCATTAAAAGGGGTGTCAACCCAGAAGCCCAGATTCGCACTTGACCTTCAAACCACAGTCGCGATGATACGGGCATGCTTGAGGTGTGGATGCTTGCGCCAGCGGCCGGGAGCGAATGGCGACGATGAGGAGGCATTTCATCCTTGCCGGATTGGTCCTGTTGGCGGGTTGCCAGCGAACACCGGAGCAGGAAGCCGCCCGGACCGCCAATTCCTATCTGAAAGCCAACCACACGCAGGCGGCCATGGAGACGGTGGACTCATTCCTGCAGCAACACCCCGGTTCCATCGAACTGCTCCGGCTGCGCGTGGTGCTCCTGCTCAAGGCGCAGCAATTGGACGCCGCCACCGACGCGCTCAATCATCTGCCCGCAGACGATCCGCTCATCGTCCAGGCCCTGCGCCACCGCGATCCGGCAGTCCGCGCCGGCGCAGCCCAATTGATTGCCGATCACTCCCTGCGCGTTGGTTGTCGTGCCCTGGTCCGCGGACTGGATGACTCCTCCCCGGAAGTGCGCCGCTTTTGCGCGCACGCCCTGGGGCAAAGGCCGGACTGTGCGGCCATCAAACCGTTGTTCCGTGTACTGCATGATGATAATTGGTTCGTGCGCGCGGAAGCAGCCGGGGCGCTGGGCAGCCTGGGCGAGCCGCGGGCCGCCGGCTGGCTGGTGCCGCTGCTCAGTGACAGCGACGGGTTTGTCCGGTTCACCGCGGCCGAGGCGCTGTGCCAGGTCGCCGGCCCGGCCAATCAGGACATCCTGCTGGAAGCATTACGGCGGACGGGCGGCAATCAGCAATTGGGGGTCGCGGCGGCGCTGGCCAGAACGCGCGCACCCGCGGCTCTCGGGGTGCTTGCCAACGCGGGGAGCAGCACCGACGCCGACCTGCGCCGTCTGTGCGCCGAGGCTCTGGTCAATTACAGCGCGGCCGAGGCGAGTAACATTTTGGTGCAGCTTGCCCAGGACCCCGATCCAACGGTCCGCGATGAAGCGGCATCGTCGCTGCGGAAGATCCTGAAGGCAGCACGGTGAAGGAAAGGACGCAGGTTCAACGAACGGGAAGGTCAGCCCAACCCGCCACTGTGGGAGACAGTGAGGCCAACGGCACCGATGGTGCAAGGCCGCGATCTATGGCTTGGGCGGGAGAGACTTGCTGAACTTGATGACTTCGTTCAGCGCATCGCGAAACTGCTCAAGGCCCGTCAGGGGGATGATGATCGCGTCGTAGCGACCGTTGACCTCTTCAACGATGCGCAGGAATTTGCCCCGCGGATTCTCCCTCAGGTCAAACGTAAAGTGCTTCCGCTCGACCCGAAGACTGTGGTTCTGTAGTTGCGTGTCCACAGCAGACGCGCCTCCCAACGCTGGCTGTGTAGCTGATCCCATAATTCTTCCTAACGAAGCGACCCCTTCTCCCATTTCCCCCTTGATGGGTCCCGGTTTCACTCTCTTGTAACACAACTGACAAAATTCCGTCAACACTTTCAGTGTTTCAAGTGAAAACAGACCGTTTTCACTTCCGTCATCTCCTCAATGGCGTAGCGGGGCCCTTCCTTGCCAAACCCGCTGTCTTTCAGCCCGCCGTAAGGCATTAAATCCGCCCGCCACTGGGGGCCGCCGTTGATGTGGATGTTGCCCGATTCCAGCTCACGGGCAAACCGCATCGCGGTGTCCAGATTCCGGGTAAACACCCCTGCCGCAAGGCCATACCGGCTGCCGTTGGCCAGCGCGATGGCTTCCTCGACGGTGTTGAAGGGCGTGAACGCCACCGCCGGGCCGAACAGTTCATCGCCGGAGATGGCCATCTCGGGCTTCACGTCCGCCACAATGGCGGGCTGGTAAATCGCACCCCGGCGCGCCCCGCCGGTGACAAGGCGCGCCCCGCCTTTCACCGCGTCGCCAATCCACTGCTCCACCCGTTTCGCCTCGCTCTCGCGGATCATCGGGCCGACCTTCGTCTTCTCGTCGAGTGGATCGCCCGTCGTCAACGCCTCCACCTTCGGCTTCGTCGCGGCCAGCAGGTCCGCGTACACGTCCCGTTGCGCGATCACCCGCTGGGTGGAAATGCACACCTGCCCCGCGTTGGAATAGCCTGTCGCCGCGATGGCCGCGGCCACCTCTTCCAGGTCGGCATCGGGCAGCACAATGATCGGCGCGTTGCTGCCCAGTTCCATCGTCAACTTCTTGATGCCCGCCACGCGGCAAATCCGTTCCCCCACGTCGCGGCTGCCGGTGAAACTGATCTTGCGCACGCGCGGGTCGCCGCACAACGCGTCGCCCAGTTCAGCGCCCGGCCCCGTCAGACAGGAAATCGCTTCCGGCGGCAATCCCGATTCAAGCAACACTTGGGTGAGCCGCAACGCCGAGAGCGGCGTGTTCGACGGCGGCTTGATGACCACCGCGTTGCCCGCCGCAATCGCCGGAGCCACTTTGTGCGCCACCAGGTTCAACGGAAAATTGAACGGGCTGATGGCCACCACCACGCCGCAGGGCACGCGCAGGGTGAACCCGAATTTGCCGGCGCCGCCCGGCGCGGCGTCCAGCGGGATTGTCTCGCCATGGATCCGTTTCGCTTCTTCCGCCGCGACGGTGAACGTCTCCACGGCGCGGCTGACCTCGAAGCGCGATTCGGCCAGCACCTTGCCTTCTTCCAGGGTGATCGTGCGGGCGAATTCCCCGGCCTGCGCCTGCAGCTTCTCCGCCGTCCGGAGCAAAATCCCGTACCGCTCCAGCGCGGTCAGCCGGGCCATCACCTTCGCGCCGCGCACCGCCGCCGCCAGCGCGCGGTCCACGTCCCCCGCGTCCGCCCGTGGCACGGCATCGACCACCGACTGGTCGTAGGGATGCGCTATTTCGATCACGCGGGCCTTTTCAACCCACGCCCCGCCCACGCACATGTTCACGACCGATACTCCTGCTGCGCCGTCGCGGCCCTCTCGTCACGCCGGTGTCTAATTGGGTTTGTTCGGCGGGCCGGCGACCACATCTTTGAGCTCGGTTGGTTCATAGACTTCCTTGGCCACTTTGCCGCCCTGCAAGACCTGGATGCCGTAGCCGTAGAACTTGGTGCCGGTCTCGGGGTAGATCTTCAATCCGTCCCGATGCAAGGTTTGGTAGCTGCTCTCCACTTCTTTTGTCGTGATCTCCTGCTGGCCGAACGCCGGAAGCGTCACCGAACTGGTGTCGGCGACGCCCAGGGTGACGTCCCTGGTTGTCACGTCACGGATTGCCAGCCAGTATTTCACCGTCACATCGGGAACGGCCCGGCCCGTAACGCTCCTGACGGTGATGACCAGGTGAGTGTCATTGGTGACGACGACGTTGTCGCCCGGGTGCGGGTTCTTGACAAGCTTCTTGAACACCTCGACCTGGATGGCGACAGGCGAGATTTGAGCGTGCCCGGAAGCCGGCGCGACACAGCAGGCGGCGGCCAGGCAGGTGAGGGCAAGAGAGAGGGACTGAAGGGTTGTTTTCATCCGCCGGCAAATTACCAAAGGGCGGACAAACAGGCAATGCGATTGCGCCGGGGCGTGCGGCCGGCGGCAAAACTGGTATACTCGCGCCGGGAAATGCGCCGATGGAAACGAAACTGCATCATCATGTGTATGTCGTGTTGCTGGAGGCCGCCGTGCTCGGCGAGAAAAAGGTGTTGGCCGCCAATCCGCGCCGGGACCCGTCCAAGCCGTGCCTCTATGTCGGAATGACGGGCATCCCGCCCGTGGAACGGTTCGAGAACCACAAGGCCGGCTACAAGGCGTCGCATTACGTCCAGAAGTACGGCGTGAAACTGTTGCCGGAAATGTACGAGTACTTGAACCCGATGCCGTTCGAGGCGGCCTGCCAGATGGAAAAGGAGTTGGCCGAGGAACTCCGGCAACAGGGATATACCGTCTGCGGCGGGACGTAAGCTTCAGGGAGCGGTAGTACAAGCGGGTGACCCGCTCCCCGTCACCCTACCCATTCTTATCTGATGAGATCCGTGGCCGTAGCAACGTCCAGCACCAGTCTACTGAAAACGCGCAACTCGGGAACGGTCAATACGGGCTTGAGCGCGAAGGCCCGCGTCCGTCCGCAAATGCCGCATTGGCGCGCCATCAAGATGACGTGTCTGCGCCTTCGTTCGGCCAACTGCTTCAGTTCATGGAGTTCGAACAGGGTGACGGCACGGAGCATTGTGGGGGCCTCTTTGATCGGCCCTTTGGAGGAGTAGGGACGGTACTGGACGTTTCCAACCCATCCTTCCTTTTGAAGCTGATTGGTGTCCAGTTTCGCTTCACGAAGAAACATCCCCAGCAGATCATGCTGATCCGAGGCGTCTCCCATCGAGGTCGCCACCAGATCGATCTCATCGCGATACTTGTACTCAAAGACCTCGCGCACGCCCGGCTGGTCTTTGACCTTGTCGAACTCGTCGTTCCGCACGAGCGTCTGGGCGAACAAACCGACTTGCTCATTGATCAGATGCGGAGGGAACAAGTTAAAGAAGCTTGTAGGGGCGTACTGGGGGTAGCGAGACGGGCAGCCAGCCGAGATGGCGAGCAAATTGAGTTTGGGCGCGCCGACCTCTGACTTCATTAGTTGACCAAGGTGCTCGGAAAAATCATATGTGGCGCGGCCCGGTCCCAGCCCCAAGCCAACGTAGCCGCTTTTTCGCGCGGCAATGTCTTTGATCAGGTCCAAGGCGAATTTGGCGCCTGCCGCCGCCACCAGGTAATTGGAAGACTTATTGGGTGTGTTGACCACCAGGACCGTGCCAGGGTCACACTTGAATTTCTGCGTTACCAATTCCGTCAACCGCCGTTCAACGGGAGGCACTAACTTGACAAACCCGCGATCCATGGCCTTAGCCAGCAGTGGATATGCCGATTGCCTTGATAGTTTTTGCTCCGGCGAATACTCCCGATTGACAATGTCCCGAATCTCCGTCGCGGACTTCCCTTCGAGAAATAGTTCGGCCACGCGCAGCAACAGGCCATCGGTAACTTTGTCTATGGGTTTTGCCATGGTGTGACGGTTTTACAGTTAACCACGAAACTGTTGAGCTGTAAATACCAACTGTTGCACCACGCTGTCGGAACTTTCTCTTCTACATCCCTGGTTGGCCTCGTCACCCGGGCGGTTTCGTGGTTAGTAATTTCTGCAGACGGGAACTTGTCTAGGCGACCAGATGGCATCGATCTGCGCGCCCGGGACAACGATCACAAAAATGGCGTGAGGCCAAAACAATGGAGGTTGGTATGAAACCCGACGACCAAGCCAAAGCAGCGTCCGAGACGACCATGCATCCCATTCTGAACCTCGTGGAGAACGCGCCGGTTCACTCAAAAAACGCACAGCGCAATCTCCGACCCATTCCCGGTCCGGCGAAGCCGTTCTCGAAAAGACGCCATTCCGTACTCAGTATCCTGAGGGTACAACTCAGGAAGATCCGGGGTGGTTGGAGGGAAAGCGACACGATTGTGCACAAGCTTTCAGTGCCCGTTCTGGTCATCTCCACTTTTGTCAGTACGATCAGCCTCCTGTTCGACCTTCGGAGTGATCTTGGCGGACCGCCCGTCGTGTATTTCGTGGTGGCTGGATTTCTCCTCATCCTGGCGTTGGTGGTCCTGCTGGCCATAACGTTCGTCAAAATCGGGGAACAGTCCAGGGAGTTGAAACACCGCGAGAAGGACTACCTCAGGCAACGGAGTGCGCTTGAGCGCAAGTATCAGACGTTCATCAGCAAGTCACTGTATCGACGACTGGCACTCTGCACGTCGTTCCACAATCTGAGCCACGTGATCCGCGACTTGACGATCAACGGCACAAAACAGCCCTGCCCCGCTGAAGTGTGCGGTGCCCTGGTTGCCTCTTGCGACGTGATTGAAAAGCTCTTCAATAAATTGTTTGACGGACGGTATCGTTTTCGGGTCGCGGTGAAAGCCCTGGTTGACGAAAACAATGTGATGACCCTCGCGCGCGACACCAAGACCACGCGAAGTCTCCCGAACGGCTACGACAAGAAACGGTTCAATGTCCACCACGAAACCAGCTTCCGGCATTTACTCAGCGCTGAACAAACGGTCTTCGCGTGCGACTCGCTTGCCACTGAACCCCAGTACGTCAACAGTACTCCCGACCGGAGGGATCGCTATAACGCCACCATGGTTGTCCCGATCCGCCGGTCGAGGATCGACCGAGAAAACAAGTTCGAACTAGCAGGCTATCTGGCCATTGATTGCAAGACCGGCAAGGCCCACGAAGACATTTTTTGTCACGAGCGCGAGCCGGACGCTGCGTTCCACAACCTTCTTTTGGCTTTTGCCGACGCAATGTTCGGGATCATCAAACGCGGGCGCGTCGTGGCGCCGACGGGGCTCGACACGGGCGCGTATGCCTCCGATCAGTCAAATTACGGCTTCGCAAAAGAGGTCCATGAAGTCTACGTCAGCGCGACATGGAAACACTTCGAGCTCATTGAAATCGACGATTACCGACCTTAGTCCGATCGTCTGAGGTCGAAGCTGCCTCGGCTGTGCGCAGCACAGCCGATGTTTTTACACAAAGCAAAGGCGCCGGAATCGGCGCACGGGCGGCTTGCATTGGCGGCGCGCAGTGCTATCTACTGGCGACAGATGAGCCATCGATTGCTTTTCCTGTGCACGGCCAACTATTACCGGAGCCGGTTCGCCGAGTTGCTTTTCAACGCCCTGGCCGCCCAGGCTGGCCTGGACTGGGAGGCGTCTTCCCGCGGCATCGCCACCGACCTGGGTGCGGACAACATCGGCCCCATTTCCTCGCACGTCATCACCACGCTCCAGTCCCACGGCATCCACTTGGACGAAACCATCCGCTACCCGCTCCAACTGGAGGAAGACGACTTGGAACAAGCCGACCGGATCATCGCCTTGAATGAAGTGGAACACCGGCCGTACCTCGCCACCCGGTTCCCCCGCTGGCCTGAGTCCGTCGAGTACTGGCACGTCGCCGATCTTGATTTCACGTCCGCGCATGATGCCCTTCCCGCGCTTCACCAGCAAATCCGCGCACTCATCCAGCGCCTGGCCGCCGATCGATAAACGCAAAATCCGCGGCTCCCGGCCTGTCCATCGGCTTTTCCGCGCGGGTTGAGGCGCCGGCGCTGCCGAACAAACTCGACTTACCCTGTCGGGAATGTTATCGTATATCTGTTTCAGCGCCGGTTCGGCACTATCGGGAGAGAAGTTTTGGGTACGAATAAAGGGATTTCGGGCGGGCGGGCGACGCCCAAAGCACTCCGCTTGATGATGGCTGCCGTCCTGCTGGCCTGCGCCGGTCGAGCGCTTAATACCGGCGCGCAGACGGTGACAAACCTCCACAACTTTGCCGGTCCTCCCAACGATGGCGGCAATCCCTACGCCGGGCTGGTACAGGGCAACGACGGCTATTTCTACGGCACGACCTACTACGGCGGGACGAACAGTTGCAATTGCGGCAGCGTGTTCCGGACCGGTCCCAACGGCAGCTACACGAATCTGTATTCGTTTGGCAGCTTTGCCAACGATGGGCGTCATCCAGACAGAGGACTGGTGCAGGGCAGTGACGGTAATTTCTACGGGACGACCTCCGACGGCGGGACCAACGGGGATGGCACCGTGTTTCGGATCAGTCCCAACGGCGGCGGCTACACGAATCTCCACGTGTTTGCCGGCTACCCCATCGACGGGAGTTTTCCAGAGGGGCTGGTGCAGGGCAGTGACGGCAACTTCTACGGGACGACCTCGGACGGCGGGACGAGCACGAATTGCTCCGTCGGAGTCACCAATTATGTTGGATGCGGCACCGTGTTTCGGATCAGTCCCGGAGGCAGTCTGACGGATCTTTGGTCGTTCACCGGCGACCCGTCGGGAGCCAATCCAGCCGCCGAGCTTGTCCAGGGCAGCGACGGCAATTTCTACGGAACCACCCACAGCGGCGGGAACGCCGGGGAGGGCGCTGTGTTTCGCATCACTCCCGGAGGCAGTTACACGGACTTTTATTCGTTTGGCAGCCCCTCCTACGATGGAGAATATCCCTATGCCGCGCTGGCCCAGGGCAGTGACGGTAATTTCTACGGGACGACTCACGACGGGGGGACGAGCAGTAATGGCACCGTGTTTCGGATCAGCCCCGGCGGCGACTATACAAATCTTTATTCGTTTGGCAGTCCCGCCAGCGACGGGAACAACCCCTATGCCGGGCTGGTGCAGGGCAGTGACGGCAATTTCTACGGGACGACGTTCGGCGGCGGGGGCAACAGTTGCAATTGCGGCGCCGTGTTCCGGATCAGTCCAGGCGGCAGCTACACGAATCTTCACCGCTTTACCGGTCCTCCCAACGATGGGGCCAATTCGGCTGCCGGGCTGGTGCAGGGCAGTGACGGTAATTTCTACGGGACAACCTACAGCGGCGGAACACACAGCAACGGCGCCGTCTTCAGGCTGTCCGTCTCCCTTAATCCTCCCGCCAACCAAATCAGCGGCATTAAGGTGACGCCGACCAACAGCATCTTCAGCATCCCGACTGTCGCCGGCGAGACCTACCAATTGCAGGCCCGCAACGCGCTGCCCTCCGGGACGTGGTCGAATGTCCCGGGCGTATCGCTGACCAACAGCATCGGCGGCAGCTTGACGTTTACCAACGCCGGCGCTGCCACCCCGCCACAAGAGTTTTACCGGTTCGATATTACTCCCTAGCAAGCGCCCCGTCCTCATTCTCAAAATGATTAAGGTCGTACGCGTCCGCCGTAGCCTTGGCAAAGGCGGATTGGTTATTCGGGCATAGGAGTCTCACCACGAAGGGCTCTTTTCGAGGCCGCTGTAGCCGCGCATGCTAAGCGCGGCTTGATGGGGCGCAACAGGCGCGGGTGGTCCTGCTGCCTGGCTGTCACGGCATGGGCGGGAGGGCGTCCTGTTTTTCGGGGGCGTTGGGATTGACCCACCCGTTGTAAAAGAAATCGCGGTCTGACTGGTTTACGCTGGAACAGCCGGTCACCAGGACGCCGAACAACAGCAGCGCCAGGATGTTCAGGGCCGTGAGGAGGATCTTCTTCATCGTGTCACACCGGATCGATCTGGTCGCCGCGTTACTCAGCCGGCACTTCGCCAATTTATCCTCACATGGCTTGCCATGACGGGCATGGCGGGAGCCATGTGAGGAATGGTGGAGGCGGTGGGAGTTGAAACCACAACGATTGTGATTTTATTCGTATTTACGCGGGTTTATACACCCCCCAAACGCACCAAACCGCACCTAAACGCCTCCGAACTGCTACAAACTGCTACAACTTGAGCGCAATGGCAAGTGCGATAAAACGGCACAAAAAGGCAATAGCTTGAAACGGTCATGGCGATGATTTTCGGCCTCATGAAAGTGTAGAAACAATCGGTCGCGTTGTGGACTCGTGATGTTCAGTCAGCAACCGAAGCACATCCACCTCTCGAAATCTTATGCAACTGTCAACGCGCACAGCGGGCAGTCGGCCCGATGCGACCAGAGTTTCAAGTTTGCGTTCGCTAATGGCCAGCCGCATTGCCACGTCAGCCTTGGTCAACAACTGCGGGACAAGGTTCGCCGGCTCAGCGGTTTCAATCTCAAGAATGACGCTGTCTGCCTCGTGGCGAACTCGGAAGGATTTGCAGGTGAGCGTGATCATGGCATGTCCTCACGAGCCTGCCCCAGCGACCATCCGACCAAGAACTCTGTCTGTTCTGTCGCGTACATTCTGCGAACATGCATATCATGTAGCATAAGAATACGGGTGTATTTGCTGCACGGAAAAGACAGCACACAGCCTTGGCACAGCGGCAGTCTCAACACGGTCAGACGCGGACTGCAGACCGCTTCCGGTGGCGAACAGGTTCAGCCGTCGTTTGGCGTTCGGTTGCCTTTTCCTGAACGTCGTCATCCGTCGTCGCATCGGCCTGGCTGGGGGCTTGGTTCTTGGTGAGGTCGAGTTTTTCCTCGATTTCGCTCTGGCGGCGACACAACTGCTCGTAGCGTTTCTCGTGTTCAAATGGTGCGCCGACTTTGCCCTCCAGTTCGTTGGCCCGTTTGTGGGCATCGGCGATGTCGGTCTCCAGTTTGCGGGCGCGTTCCTCAAAGCCCTGCACGGTCACTTCAAGTGAACGGATTGTGCCCTGCGCGGTGTCGGTAACACGCGCACTGTAATGGTTCTTGCCGCGCACGATGATCTCGACGTTCTTGTCCATGGCCGGACGGAAGGAAATGTCGAAGCCGGCAAAGCGCCCAATATTGATGTCCTCGCTGAACCGGCTCTTCAGTTTCTCGGCTTGCCGGACGATCAATTCGCCGGCAATGCCCCGGTTGTCGAGCAACTGCTTATCGAGTTCGATGCGGAATTTGTCGCCGGTCGTATCCTGCCGTGTGGCGATGTCCTGACGTAGATTCGCCAGCCGCTCGGTAAACACCTCGGCCTCCTCGTGCAAGCGGCGCATATTCGTGCGAATCCGGTATTGCTCCTCGGCGTGGGCAGAGCGCAGGCGCGTGAGCCGCATCAACTCGGCGTCCACCTGCGCCTTCTCGATGACGAGCGGGTTGCCGGACGCGATGGCTTTGACCTCTGCGTACGTTAACGCAGCCGAGTCGAGGTCTTCGAGGCGGCGGATCGTCATGTCGCCACTCATCACCTGAGCGATAAACTTCGCCTTCGTTTCCAACGTCTGCCACATGTAGGCGTCGAATGAGCCTTCGGAGACGTACCGGTAGATTTGAATCACGGCGTTGTTGTTCCCCTGCCGGAGAATCCGTCCCTCGCGTTGCTCCACGTCGGCCGGTCGCCACGGGGCATCGAGATGATGCAGAGCGATGAGGCGTTCCTGTACATTCGTGCCGGAACCCATTTTCTGCGTGCTGCCAAAAAGAACGCGGACTCGGCCCGCGCGCACGTCGCGAAACAACGTCAACTTCGATGCGTCGGAGTCGTAGTCCTGAATAAACGCGATCTCTGCGGTCGGCACGCCGAGCCGTTCGAGTTTCTCGGCGATATCCCGGTAAACAGAGAAGCCTCGGTCCTTCGGTGTCGAGAGGTCACAGAACACCATTTGTGCGGATTTGTCGGCCTTCGTCGCGTCCCAGATGCGGTAGATGTTCTCGACGGCTTGGTTGACCTTGCCGTCCGGCTCGTCGCGTGCGGACGGCTTCATCAGGCGAAGATCGAGCGCTGCTTTGCGTCCCTCCGACGTGATCTTAAGCATATTGTCTTCGCGCGGGTCAACGCGATTGGTTTTCAACCGCTCGGCGCGCTTCGCGAGTTCCTGAACGAACGCCTTCAGCTCGGGCGTTGCGGGCGCGTGGCGGATGCTGGCCTTCTCGCCGTTCAGTGCCGGACGCGGCAAATTCAGCATGGCGGCAGTCTGTACGTCAGCAGCTTGGCGGAAAATTTGCATGAGTTCGGGTACGTTGATGAATCGGGCGAATCGCGTGTTCAGCCGGTAGCCCGCGCCATCTGGTGAAAGCTCCATTGCTGTCACCGGCTCGCCGAACGTGGCCGCCCACGAATCGAAGTGGTGCAGGTTGTGCTTCTTGAGTTCGTCCGGCTGGAGATACCGCTGCATGGTGAACATCTCGGCCATGCTGTTGGCGATGGGGGTGCCTGTGGCGAAGACCACGCCGCCTCCGCTGTTCGTGGACTGGACGTGGCGCACTTTCAGAAACATGTCGAACGCTCGTTCGCTGGCGGTCTGCGGCAGCCCGGCGATACGGGTCATCTTGGTGACGTAGAATAGATTCTTGAAAAAGTGCGCCTCGTCCACGAACAAACGATCCACGCCGAGTTCCTCGAACGTGAGTGTGTTGTCCTTCTTGTGCTCGGCGGCGAGAGCCTGCAGGCGCGCTTCGAGTCGTTTCTTTGCGCGTTCCAGTTCCTTCACAAGCCGGCGGTTGCTGCTGTCGGCGTACTGGAGCCGGATGATCTCCAACTCGTGCAGTTGCTCCTCAAAGAATTGTTTCTGCGTCTCGTGGCTCAATGGAATGCGCTCAAACCCGGAGTGCGTCACGATCACGGCGTCCCAATTGCCGGTCGCGATCCGGCCGAACAGCTTGCGCCGGTTCTGCGACTCGAAATCCTCCTTGCCGGCCGCGAGGATGTTCGCACCCGGGTACAAGGTCAGCAGTTCCGACGAGAACTGACCAAGCATGTGATTGGGAACGACAAACATCGGCTTGCGGGCCAGCCCCAGCCGTTTCAGCTCCATCGCCGACGCGACCATCGTGTACGTCTTGCCGGCGCCGACGACGTGGGCAAGCAGCGTGTTCGGCGTTTGCAGGATGCGCCAGACGCCGGCCTTTTGGTGCGCATGCAGTTGAATTGACTGGCTCGCGCCCGGCAACGTCAAGTGGCCGCCGTTGAACGTCCGCACGCGGCTGTGGTTGAACGTGTCGTTGTAAAGCCGGCAGAGCCGTTCCCGCCGGGAATCATCCTGCCACACCCATTCCTTGAACCGCTCCTTGATGCGCTCCTGTTTTTCGCGTGCCGCCTCGGTGGCTTGGCCGTTGACAACCGGTTTCCGTTTCTCGTCGAGGTCGTAAACGGTCGGCGTCTTGAGGTTGAGTGCGTCTTCGATCAGTTCGAGTGCCGAGTACCGGTCCGTTCCCCAATCCGTTGTGTTGGCCGTCGCGGATCGTGCTTCCCAACCGGCGTTGACGTGCCATGTGCCGAGCGCGTGGATGTGACTGATCTCGACGCCCGACGAAACGCCGAGCAACTCTTGCGTGAACAACTGCACGTCTTCCGTTGGCAGCCAGGATGCGCCGAGTCGCACGTCGATCTCGGTCGCCGGCAAGTCCGCCGGCTGGACTGATTTCAACGCCTCGACGTTCTCGTGAAAACGCGGATCAGTGATGGCGGCGGCATCGGCGACGGCGAGTTTTTCGCGGACGTTGCCGGACAGATACTGGTCGTCGGTCTCCCACTGATTGGTCTGGGGGTTGAGGAAGACGAGTCCCTTCAAGTCGGGTAGGAATTCCTCGACTGGTTCATTGAGCAGTCCGGCCATGTGGTCGAGGTCAACCCGGCCACGCTCGTTCAACGCGACGAGCAACGCCTCCTTTGGTGAGTTGACCGACTCGACGGGCTGCCGGTGGTGAATGGTGCGTTCCCGGAAGATGGCGGCTTTGGTCGCAACCTGGGTTTCATCGTTGTAGTGCTCCAGTGAAAGCAGCAACGGCAAATCGGGATCGCCATCGAAGGCGCGTTGGTTGGCGCGTCGGTTGATCGGGCCGAACCGCGACACGAAACGGTCGTAGGTGTGGTTGAGTTTCTCGCGTGCCTCGACAACTTGGTCCTCGCTGCTGCCGTCAATCTGGGAGCGCAGACAAACCCGAACCGAGTCGCGCACCTCGATGAGTCGGCGAATCCGTGCGCGGGTTTCAGACGGCAGATCGTGGAGTTGCCGAAGAACATTCTCCTCCCGGAAGCAGATGATGCCGTCGTGAATGCAATAGGCGTTGGGCTTGACGTAATCCGGTGCCGGGATGGTTTGGTCGAGTGTCGGCTCGGCGACTTGGCGGATGTGGACTTGGTAGATGTTTGCCGGTAATCGCTCAACGGCTTGCACCAACGCCGTGCCCAAATCGCGGTCGTCCGGCTCAAGCGTCGGCTCATTGTCCCGGTACATGCGGCCGGTGAGCCGCATTCGCCCAAGCATCATGTGTGGCCGGGCGACGAAGTATTCGTTGATGGTGAAGTCGTCACCGATGTCGTTGGTGAAATCGCGCGTCTCTTTCCAAGCGGGACCAGTCGGCGCTTCGCCCGGTCGGAGTCGGCGCAGCATCACGATGTCGGTGGTAACCTCGGTGCCGGCATTTCGCTTGAACGCGTCGTTCGGCAGACGAATCGCGCCGAGCAATTCCGCACGGGTGGACAGCAACTCGCGCAAGCTGGAGTCGAACTTGTCCATCGTGCCGCGCGATGTGATGAACACGACAAGACCACCGGGCCGCACCTTTTCCAACGCAGCGGCGAAGAAGTAATCGTGGATGGGAAACTTGTAGTCATTCCAGCGCGGATCGTGGACGGTGTAGTCACCGAATGGGACATTGGAGATCGCAGCGTCGTAGAAGCCGTCCGCAAGTTTCGATTGCTCGAACGGTTGCGCACGGATGTCGGCGTCGGGATAGAGCGCCTTGGCAATTCGGGCGGTCAACGGGTCAATCTCAATGCCCGTAATGGTTGAGTGGTGTAGAATGTCGTCTGGCATCAACCCGATGAAGTGGCCGGCGCCGCAAGCCGGTTCAAGAACCCGACCTCCTTGGAAGCCGAAACGCGTCAATGCCTGATAGATCGCGCCGATGACCACAGGCGGCGTGTAATGGGCATTCAGCGTGGTGGACCGGGCAAGCTCGTGCTCGTCCTCAGTCAGTTCTCGTTGAAGCGCAGCACGTTCCTTGGCCCATTCACGATTCCCAGGATCGAAAACTTGGGGCATTGCGCCCCAACCGACGTACCGCACCAGTGCCGCCTTTTCCTCGGCGGTGGCGGATCGAGATTCCGCCTCCACGCGTCGAAGTGCTTGGATTACACCAAGATTCCGCTGGAACTTCTGCTTTAGTCCACCTTCGCCAAGACGGTCGGCTTCGGTAATGCGGTAGCTGTTGAGGTTCTTTGGCGGCTCGGGGCGGGCCGGTCCTACTCTTCGGGTGGAAGAAGGATGTACTTCTCCCGCAACATCTCCCACGCCTGATCGTGGGCCTGCTGCGGCGTCGCTCCCTGCTTGATCGACTGGGTCCGGAGTGTCGCCATTTCGTCCTTCGTCTTGTCCTCGGCCTCCAGCAACATTTGCTGCAGGAGGCCCTTGCGCTCCAGTTCGCGCACCATCTTGGGACAATGTTCCCGCCAGTGCCTCTCGGCCATCCGTCCGTATTGGGTCAATTGTCTCATGCGTTGGCCTCGGCGATGCGAAAAGGTCAAGTTGCCCGTCAGTTCCTGAGCCGTTGTGTCGGGCGGCCATGACACTTTCCTATTTCTTGCGGCGTCGAGCAAGGCGTGTTTTCTTCGGTCTGCGACGCCGCTTCACCTCGTGAAACTCGGGCACCAAGCCGACGAAATGCGGCGTGGAAGGGAACAGTTGTTGAATTGGAATACGGAAGACTGCAGCAAAGAACTCAATTTGCTTGTCGGTGATGATGCAACGGCGGATCTCGATGCTGGCTATAATGTCGCGAGTCATGTAGCAGCCGAGCAGCTGCATCTTGGTGGCAAGTTCGCCTTGAGTCCATCCATGCTGGTATCGCTCTCGCGATACATTGCGCCCGATAATATTGGTATTCTGGGGCATCTGAACCTCCCGGCATCAAAGCCTGTGGTTCACCCAATAGCTGCTCCCAAAGGGGCAGCAACGACATCAAAAGGGTAGTTTTCTTGGTCGGATTTGTCTGGTTGCTGACCTGATCGGCACAGCACCAGACCCAAAGCTTGCGGAAGAAACGCCTTATGAAAGATCCCGCCTTCATAATAGCGCCCACGATAACAGAAACCGGAAAAACGCACTGATAAACCTAAAGCGCGTTTCCCATCCGAAACGGATTTCGCGGCGAAATCACTTTCGCGCGGAATCTGCATTTTTGTTGTTGTGCCCGCCGAGCCTTGCAAGTAGTACTCACGAGACAGCAACCGAGGATGTCCATGCGCTATCACCGATTTGCCTATTCGGCAGCCATGCGTAACGAGGAAGAGCCGCAGCCCTTCAAGATTCGGGATGGCGCGGCTTTCAGCGAGGTCACCGCACCGTTGGTCGAACTCGGATACCGGTACGGAGAGTTGATCTACAACCCGCCGTTCCATCCGCAGAAAGGCGTGCGTCTTGGACCGGAATATTTCCGATTCATAAAACCAAAGGACTTGATCGTCCTGGCGACGCGCCCACCGATAGATGACAAGATGTCCGGCGACAGGAAACAATTGTCGCAGAGCTGCACGCATCTGGAGGAACAGATCTTCCTTGAGTGCAAAAAGTATTTTGCTAGTTGTACACGGTCTCATATTCAACTCACTGAAACAGTGGGGGCTGATTTCGGAAGGGCGGTTCTCAATTTCCAGCAACACAAGGGCGCGCGGCTGAAATGGTATCGCCCCCTGAAAGAAAAAAAGCGGACGAAACTACTCAAAGGAACTGACCGCTCGATCGGCTTTTTCCTGCACACTAAGACGATCCCCGAATATGGTTGTGGGCTCGTGGTGTCGTTCGGAATGGGCGGTTGGGAGACGCTCGTTTGGAATCGGATAGTTCGCACCAGATTCTCCGAGTGGCTTCGTAACCCCATTTTCGTTATGGCCGAGATGACCATTGGCAAGTTTCCGCGGAAGTCCGCCACGTTGGATTTCGTGGACCACATCAAGGCCAACATCCTCTTGAAACACTTAATCCGGTGACACAGCCACGCCGACCCCGGCTTGGACTGCGCCATGACAGTGCCAAGCCGGAGCTTGCGCGGTGGGTTTAGACGCCGACTCCTTCCGCTGGCGTTTGTTGCCGGCCCTGCGTGCGGGCGACGACGCGCCGTGCCTGTCGGGCAATCTGGGCAATCACGCCTTCCTTCTGGTCTTCCGGCAGGTCCTTCACCAGGAGATCGTAGGCGCGTTTCAGTTCCGGGTTGCGATTGATCTGTTTGAGAACGCCGTCCCGTATGCGCTGCTGGCGGTCCAGCTCGCGTACTTCGTTGAGCACGACCGTGCGTTCGAGCCGGTCGCGGGGCATGGCCTGAATGTAGGCCCAATACTTGGGGTTGTCCTTGATGTAGGCGTCGATCTTCGCATCCACTTCCGGGTTGTTCCGGAAGTTGGGCTGATCGGTGGGGGCGGCATTACCGCCAGCGCCCGTTGGGGCGGTTGATTTGGTTCTGCTCATTTGAGCTCCTTTGGGGTTGGTGGTTGCGCGGCATTTGCCGTGTTCACCGGCACGGGCGCGAACTGCCCGCGTCGGCAAAGTGTCTTCATGGTTTCGGAGAGTCCGGTGTTTCGGGAACGGATGCGGGAACGTCGCTCGTCGCGATCTGTGCCGCCGTAGTTAGTTTCTCCAGTTCCATTGTGAACTCGACAACTTGCTGTTCGGTCTTGGCGAGGCGCGCGTTCATCAGAACTTGATTACCGGCGACAGTCTTCATTTCGTTGACAACCTTCTGCAATTCGTCGAACGCTTGGGTGAGCCTCGTGGCTTCTTGCATGACCCGCGCCGTGAATTCCCGCTGGCGGTTCATCTCCGCGATCACGAAATCGTTCGTGGGTGCCGGTGCAAACGCTGCATCGGGCGGCGGGTTCAACAGGTTGGCGGTGGTCTGTGGTCCCGGATGCAGATTCCAGCGCGCTGCTGCTTCGACGCGATAGATCGGGTGCTGCTCGTGCATCGTTTCGGGGTGGTCGGGGGCGACGGTGCGCCCGACGTAATAGGCGCGCACCACCTCGGCGTAACGCACCGACTCCACCGGCTCGACCGCCGGTAGCGGCGCGGGCCGGACCAAGAGTTTGGGTTGCGTGGCGCAAGCCGCAAGGAACAGCAATGGGATGAGGGTGAGATGTTTCATGGCTGGAACATTAGGGTTGATGATGATCGGGTTGCCCCCGGCATCGTTGCCGGAGCGATGGATTCACGCGGTATTGCCGGTTTCGGTTGTTCTTCCTCGGCGAAAGGCTTGGCCGAGCCGCCGAGCACGGCGTCAGCACGGTCAATCGTTTGCAGAACATAGAGGTAGAATTGTTTCCCGCTCGGAACGCGAACGTAGAAGCCGTCCTGTTGAACCGCGTCGTAGATGCGCTGGGCGTACTCCGAGAGAACCTTCTGCGCGCCCTCGAACGGCGCGTTGTTCAAGGACGGGCTGGTCATCGGGCCGAAGACGGTTTGCTGCTTCTCGGTGAAAGCCCCGGCTGCGCCGGAAAGGAACGTGGCGGCAAAGAGTTTAATCTCGGCCATATCGTCGGACTTGATGATCTGTCCGCGCAGCCCGGCGCTGCCGTCGGTGATGCCCCAGCCTTCCTGGTCACCGGAGAATTCGCGGTCAAGCGCGATGGCCTTGATGCGCAGCTCCTCGCCTGTCTGCCATATCAGCGTCCAACTGCTGCCGCTGGCGATGCGCTCGCGGTGGTGATCTGTTTGCGCTGTGCCGTGAACCTCGGTGCCAGCGGGAATGACCAGCTTGCCGGCGTGGTACACGTTCTCTGTGATCAGCCCGACAATCGGCGTTTGAATGAAGGCCGAGTCCACTGTGATGACCGTTTCACACGAGATGAGCCGTCCGTACGGTGCATAGACTGAACTCACCGACTTTGATTCAGCAGGCCCGGCCGCCGCGTCCGCAAAAAGGCCGATGGGCGCGAGCGGTGCCGGCAATGCTTCTTGATGAGCGCGTTGGAGCAACACTCTCGGGTCTTCACTCACTGCCGCCAGGCGCGGTTCCGCTTTCGGCGGTGGCGGATAGAAGGGCTGCATTGGCCGCTCAACCGACTGCACGACCTGCGGTTTGTCTGCCTGATTCGGTTGTGTGCGCGCGATGGATGCGTCCAGTTCGCTGGGCTTCCGTGTCCGGTCGCGAAACACGCTGAACAACACCAGGCCACCGCCGAATACCACGACGAATAGGACCAGCTTGCCGCTGCGTGGTCTTGAAGAAGTTGAGAAGTCGCGCGGTTTCATGGTTTCTCCTGATGGCCCGTTGGCGGCTGGTTCGTGTTGATTGTCGAAAGCGGTGGCTTGGGACTGAGCCGCGTCACCAGCACGGTGAAGTCGTTTTTCAGTGAAAGTTCGTTGCGTCCGCCGTCCGGCGTGCCGGTGATGGCGAAATACACAGTGCTGGCGGAGTGCGCCGGCAACACGCCGGGCGCGTCGCTGATGGACTGGTAGTAGAGCCGGTTGCCGACGCGGACGGCGAAACTCTCCGGCAGGTAGCGGATCTCCGTGTCCGACTTGTTCCGCAGCACGACGTGAAACACGAGAGTGTCGTCCGCGTTGAACCGGAACACCTCCTCAATGCGAATCTCGTAGTCATTGAAGTCGGTGACCTGCGGTTTGTCGCCGAATGTCCTGGCTTCAGCATCGGCAACCGCTTCTGGTTGCTGCTTCTTCAGGAGCGGAAATAATTTTGCCTTGTCCAGCAACGCCAGCAGTTTTGTCGGTGTGACGAGACGGTGCGGGCAAGACGGTTTCCGTCGCCGCCCGGTCTTCGAGGTTGAGCGCCAGAATTGGTGCGTCGCTCTCGACCAACTCGAAAACGTACGTGTGCTTGTTCCAGCGGACGTTGAGGTTCGTCGCGGCCTTGGCGCGCCAGCGCGCGGACGGACAGGAACGACGACCCTTTCGTGTGGGCCAGTTGGAACTGGCCCGGCGACTTTCCGTCGGCGGTCACGCCTGCGGCATCAATTGCCGTGATCGGGCCGGGGAAGCTAATCGTCGTGACGCGGTTCGTCGCCACCGGTACGGTGATGACAGCGCGTTCATCCAGTGTGACGCGCTGGATGGCTTCAGGTGGTTCAGCCAGAGCGACGGTGGCGGCCAACAGGAGGAGGCTAATTGGTGATTTCATATTTGAAGTCGCCGACAGCGGTGGGGAAACGACCGTTGGCGGCCATGTTGGGGTTGCGGAGCAGACGGAGACTCAGTTTGAAATGGAACGCCTCGGTGAACGCCTTTTCCTGAAAAATGCCGGTGCGGATGACCTGGCCCGACACCGTGGCCAGCACTTCATTTTCGCGCGTGGCGAGAATGTCAATGCGGGCAATCTCCGGTTTCTGATGAAGCTGCTTGGCAGCGGAACTCGACGGCTTCCCGGGCACGATGGTCCTGGGCCTTCTGGAGCGCCGCCTTGAGGAACATCTGTTTCAGCAGATCCGGGTGGTCGAAGTCCTTCGGGTTGCGTTCGAGGAACGCGACGGCCGCCAGTTCGGCCTGCTGGATGTGCAAGTCTTTCGCCTCCTGAAATTGCAGCAGCGGACTGATGTAATAGGTCTGCGCCGGGTCAATGATGACGACGCGCTCGCGCTGCTTGAATCTGCTCGACCAGGTGGTACCGGTCGAATGCGGCGAGCACGGTCACGGCAACGGCGACGAAAAACCAGAACCACGGCAGCCGGTCGCGCTGGGCGAAGAGTTGGGTGGGATCAAGCCGTCGGCGCGCGACACGTGGGGTGCCGGCAACGGTGGTGGTTGTTTGATGAAGATTGGGTGTGGTCGTTTCCATGGCAGTCAGTAGTAGTGGCCTTTCGATTTTGGAGATGAGTTCGCGGACGGACTTTGTCGCCGGTGATGTCGTCACCCGGCCGCCCGCGCGCGGAGCGCGGCGGGAGACCGGAACCGGCAATGATGATGGCGCCGGCGCTGCCCTGGCCGGCTGCGGTTGAGAGCGTGCTCAGGACGGCAGCCAGTGCCGGCCGCACCGGCGGTGACCAGCGGAATGCCGGCGGTGGAGGCGACGGCGGCGGCGCCGGCGGTGGTGGCGGCGGTTTGGAAGAAAGCTGCTGAACGCGCCGGAGATCAGTTGGCCGCCGGCCAGCTCGCCGTGGGCAATCACCTTCTGGATGACGAGCGGCGCAGCCACCGTGCTGAACACGATCCAGAAGGCGAGCACAGCGACGCCAACGCTCGCTTGCAGCGTGTAGAGCGTGGCCGATGGGTCGATGTACTTGAACGACGGATCGGTCATGAAATCCAGAATCCCCTGTGTGATGAGCGCGGCGACGGCCCAGCCGAGCGGCCAGAGCAGCACGCCGCCATGTGCAACAGGTAGCGCGCCCCGATATGGCGCAACGGTCGGATGGCCATGAAGCCGATGAGCAGCGGCGACAGCGCGTAGCCGGAGAACAGGATGAATTTCTGAATGACGTACGCCCAGAACAGCAGCAACGAAGCAAACTGCCCGACCAGCCAGAGGATGCCGGAGATGAGGACTTCGACCGTGAATTGACGTGACGTTGCTGAGAATGTCCCACCACGAATGGCCGGTGCCCGTGTCGCGTTTGACGACGAGCAGTTGGTTGTATTGGGTCTGCACCTGGGCGGGATCAACGCCCAAGCCGCTCAGGATGGAAGTTCTGCAGGAGTGTCTGCACCTCGTTGCCCCATTGCGGCAGCATCACGAGCAAGGCGGTGAGCACGAACAATCGCACGAGGTGCAGCATCAGCGTCTTGCCCGTGAAGCCGTGCAGGACGAAAAGGATCGTCCCGACGATGAACAACATGAAAGCCACGATGCACAGCAGTGAGTGCAAGTCGGCGCACTTCTGCAGGAACGTGGGGAAGATGCCTTCGAAGATCCATAGTCGGGACGATTGAGTTGGTTATTGGGTTGGGAACAGCGGTGGGCGCGTTCAGCAACTGGAACTTCTGCCCGTATTGCTGCACCGCCTCGGTGAACTCGGCGTGTTGCTGTTCCTTGTTCGCCTCAATCTGCCGTTGCTCGTCGTTGCGGTTGGCGACATCCTGCACCAGTGCGGACGCGCGTGGCCTGATTGAGTTCGTAGTCGGTGTTGTTGAGCGCCGCTGACAATCCGATGAGGACACCGGTCAGTTTCTGCACCTCGGCATCGGTGGTCGCCGCCTTGAGTTGCTCGGTCGTGGCGGCGATTTCATCCTTCAATGCAACCCGACGGGCTGCCGCGTCGGTCGAGACGGTCAGATAGTTGTCGGTCGTCTTTTGCACGGCGGCGACCGGCAGATACGGCGCTTGTAGACGCGTGACGGTCTGGCCGTCCGGCGTGGTGAACGTCGTGCCAACGCTGTGAAACAGACCGTTGGCGTCGTAGAGCATGGCCTGCCCGGCGTTGACCGTGCCTTCCAATGTCGTGAGCGTCTGGCCGAGTTCGGTCTGGGTCAGGTCGTTCACGAGCGGTTGGAGGGTCGGAAGCAGCACCTGCGCGGGGTTGCCGAACAGGGCTTCGTAGTTCTTGAACTCGTTCAACTGGGCGGTGAGCGTTTGAATCTGCTGCACCTGGTTGTTGATCATCTGGACATACTTCGCGATTTGCTGCGCGGTATCCATGATCTGCTGCATGTTCATCGTCGGGTCGTAGACGACGTATTGGGCGCTCGCGGACAGCGCCGCGGTCAGTACAAACACTGTGACGGCGATGGACTTCTTCATGGGGTCTCCTTTCATCACTCCTCGATTCGGAGGAACTTGGTTGTGGGTTGGAACGTTACCCCGTCAATGCACTGTTCCGGCAATTGCACGGGGTAAAGTCGGACGCTGCCGGCATGGTTGCGCGGCTGTTGCATGGCGACAGTAGAGCCAGTACTGCTGCTTGACCGCGTCGCTCTTGCCCTTGTCGTAGCCGGCTGCGAAAGACTTGTCGGACTGTTTCTTGGCCGCGAAATGGAGTCCTTCGTTCACGATGACCCCACCCGCCGCACCGGCGGCAGTGGCGAGGGGGTTGCCGTGGGAAAGCTCATAGCCGAGATACGCGCCGCCCGCGCCCAGAGCGACATCGCCGATGGGGCGCGTGGCGGCGCAGCCACTCACCAGACCAGCCACGAGCGCGGCTAGTGCGGTTCGGCACGTATATATAATGATGGTGTTCTTCATAGGCGTCAGTGGATATTGGGTTCGGGTTTGGTTTCCTTGTGCGGGTTGGCGTGGAGGATGATGCCCTCCACGATGCTCGGACTCTGGCGCAACTCGCGCGCGCGGCGGTCGAAGTGTTCGCCGCTCGAACTGGAGCAGTACAGCATCTCAGCGGACGCGACGTTGTGGACCGTGCCGCAGAGATTGCGGGCCGAGTCGGTGTGCAGATACGTGAACGGCGAATACTTCTGCCCGATCTGATGGTCCGGCAGCGGGTAGTTCATGATCGCGTGCTGCGTTACCTCGGGCAGCGCGATGTCCTTGCCCATGTCCTCCAAATCGGCCCGGTCATTCTGCCGCATGATGAAGAACTGACGGCTGTTGCCGAACACCGCCGAGCGGATCCGGCTCTGTTTGAACCGGGCGTACTGCTGGACGATGGAAATGTTCCAGCAATTGAACTTGCGGAGTTGCGCGTAGCTTTCTTGAACGATCTCCTGGCCACCGGGGATGTCGAGGAAACGGGCGACCTCCTCATAGACGTTCCGTTTCCGAATCGCGCGCGGCAGCGTCATAATGTGTTTACGGGCGTGGTTGGTGATGAGGAAGCCCGCCGCCGCTTTGAGTTCCTTCGCCGACTCCGGGATGTAGCCCAACTCGAAGTGGGCGATCTTGCCGGTCAGCGACAGATTGCTCGTCCCGTCGAACAGGCAGCCGTAGTTGCCGTCGCGGCACCACGGCAGAATCAGCGTCGCGATCTCCATGATCTGGTCGCGCTCCGCGCCCATCGGGTCGAGCATCATCAATTCTTGGAGCATCCGATGCGTCGGGAACTCATCGGGTGTGAAGCTAGCGAAGGCGAGGTTGCGGACCTCCTTGCTCGTCTTGGGGTCTTTGAGAAACTTCAGTGCGGTAGCCTCGTCGAACTGGCGTAGGTAGGCGTCGGCTTCGTGGGGATGGCTTGCCCGCCAATCGCGGAAATCTGCGAAGGTTTCGAGCGTTGTCGCGCCGGGCGGCATACGTTCGGCACGGAACTTCTGGAGCGCGAGCGCGTGCCGGGCGATGTCGAGAAGCTGGTCGTGGCGTTTCTTCTGCCAGTCCTGGAACGAATCCTCGTACAGCAGGTTGATGTACTTGGCGATCTGAGCCTGACGGAGCATCTGTTTGTCTTCCTGGGCACTCGTGCCGATCATGCGCGCCACAAGTGCGGTCGCGGCGGAGAGATGGTCGGGGGTGAGTGGCAGCCCTTTTGTGTCGAGGTAATTGATCGTCAGGTCGCCATCCGGGTGGATGATGATGGGACGCGCGCCCTCGTCCACCGTTTGTGTGTAGATGCCGTAGGACAGCCCTTCCTCGATGATGACCGTGTAGCCGAAGTAGCCCTCAGTCTGGGTGAGCAGGTCGCAAACGGTGACCGACTTGCCGGCACCGCTCATGCCGAGCAGCACGGCGTGTTGCGGCGTCTTGTTGTCCGCCGAGCCGGAGAACGTCTCGATGCCGACCAGGTTGTTGTGCGGCCCGTCGTAGATCGCCTCGGCCCCGGCTAGATGGCCGGTGAACGTACTGGTGACCGGCAGCATGTCGGCGAGGAACCGGTGTTCGGAGTACAGTTTCCGGTGGTTGTACCGGCCCCACGTCCAGCCCGGCCACGTCTGGAAGAACAGGTTCTTCGACGTACTGGGTAGGTTGCTCTCGAAATACTGCGCCGCGTTCATCGAGTTGATTGCGTTCTTGATGGCCCCGGTCTTGGCGTTGAGACCGTCCTTGGTTTTGTCCCAGGCCCGGATCGTGAACGCGGCGTGGAACGGAATTGTCTGGCCCTGCATCAGCGCGTGAATCTTCTTCTGCTTCTTCTCCATCACGGTGAGCAGCGAAATCTTCTTCTCGCTGGCGTAGTCGCCGGCCACGCGGTCGTGCGCCTTCTCCTCCTTGTTGATCTCCTCGGTGATGGGAAGCGGATCGACGTTGACCGTGATCGTGTAGTCGAGCAGTCGCAGATTCGTGAGCCGCTGGATGATGCCGGGGTACGTGGTGCGCGGCCACCTGGTCAGCACGATCAAGGAATGATAATGGCCATCGAGGAAGAAGCCGTAATCGCTCTGGCCGTTGCCCTCGCTGTGCCAGCAGTTGTCCTGGATGGACAGTTCGGGCACGAATCCGTCTGCCGGATCGTAATCGAACCGGTCGTTCAACGACGGGTTGAGAAACCGCTTGTAGTGACGGAAGTGGTCGAGGTCGGTCATCGGCAGGACGCGCGCGCCGCTTGAACCGAAAATCTCCAGCAGCAAATGGTGGACGTGCTCAAACTCGGTTTCGAGTTGGTCAAGCAACGTGGCGTAGTAGGCGCGCCGGGCCGAGGCGGTCTGGAACGACTTCGGCACGTTGTCCAGTGCGTGGGAGACGTAGAAGATCACGCGCTGACGGCGGAGCTTTCGTTCGGCCATCGCCTGCCAGTAGCGCGTGAAACGTTCGTTGCGGACGCGCCTGGTCCAGACGTTGGAAAATCGCTCTGTCTCCTGCTGGTAGCGGAGGAGGTCGCTTTTGTAGTCCGAGTCACAGAAGTACTGGACTTGGAGGCGTTGGTTTTCGTGGAGGGAAGCCAACAGGAGACAGAGTTGATCTTGGAAACCGTTCAGGTCGGCGGCCGGGCTGTTCGTGAGATCGGGTGCGTCGAAGATGAATCCCTTCGACACGTAGCCGCCCCGGCGCAGATGGTTGAAGACTATCAGGTCGCGGACGAAGAAACCGTTGGGAGCGCGTTCAAACATGGTCAGTGGTGGGTTGATTTGTTGACAGTTCGGTGCGGACAGCGCAGGCAACGGGCGCGGAGCAGATGTTGCGTGTGCAGCAGTTCGCTCACGAGTTGATCCACAGTGCGGGCACTGCCGTTATCACGAATCGCAACGCAGGCTTCCCGGACGTGTGCCAGCGCGCGTTCCATGTGTGCGCGGGCAACTGGATCGAGTTGGTGCCGGTAGAGGCGACCACGCAACGTCACTTCGGCAGTACGGAGTTGGCCGAGCAACGCCTCACGCTCACTTTGCACGGCAGCAGATTCACTGGGATTCATCATTGTTTCTCCGATAAGGGATGATGCAAATTGCTCGTGGCCTCGACGTCCGGGCCGAAGCCCACTCCCGAAAACCAGTGCTCGAAACAGTCGTGGTCGTAGCCGGGTGGTTTTCCCTGCCGTAGGCCAAAGATGTACGCCACGCACAACCCCAGCGGCACAAGCGCGCAGCCGACGGAAGCCATGAGCGACATCTTGAGCATGACGAGGAGGACGAAGAACACCGCGATGGCCGCGCCGATGCCGCCCACGAGCCACCAGAAAAGGCTTCCCTCCAAACCCCACGTCCGTCCCTGAGAGTCGGAAGCGGCATTGGTGTCGGTGAAGCGAAGGTCCGTTGTCATGGTGGCTCGGGGAGGTTGGGTGGGTTAGAAGCTGCCGACGCCAACCGCGCTGTTCGCGTCGAGACCAAAAATCTTGTAGAACGCGAACACGACCGCCGGGGCCGCTGCAATGATCGCGCCGCCGATGATGGACATCTTGCCCTGATCAACGTCTCCGCGCCGAATCGCAAACCCGCCGTAGATCACGGACGAAATGCCCAGCACAAAACCGAACATCATGATCACCGCGAGACTGTTGCTGATGCCGGTCTTCAGGTCGGTGGAGTTGAAGCCGGTGCCGCCGCCCGCCTGCGCGAAGGCGGACAGGCTGTTGAGTGTAAGCAGCGCCGCGACTGCGAGGATGAACCGCACGCGCGCCTGCCGCTGTTCTGTACGCTTCACATTCATATCGTTTCCTCTATTCTTCCTTTCGTTCGCTCAGCGGACCTCCCGCTGAATCTGAGGAGAGTTTGCCAGAGGAATCCAAATTCGCTGTGTAGCTGCTACACGAAGTACAGGGACAGTCCGTGGTACTGGTCAGAGCATGAACCAACCACTGGACACAACTAAGATTGCCAATCTCCACGAACTGGACGCGCGATTGCCTCGCGAAATCCGCGGCCAGTCCCACGTGCTACCGCGCATCCTCTCCGCCCTGCGCCGTGGGGAACTGGGGCTGACGAAACCCGGCCGTCCGCGCGGAAGCTTCCTGCTGCTTGGGCCGACCGGCGTCGGCAAAACGGAAACGGTCGTCGTCGCTACAACACAAATCTTCAATCCAGGCCTGTTGTTCCGATTCGATATGTCGGAATTCCAAACGCAGGAAGCACTGGGCCTGTTGCTCGGCGCTCGGCTCGGTGAAGTCGGCTACTTGGGGGCGGTACGCGAACGCGCGGCGGAAGGTTCACTACTTTTTGACGAAGCGGAGAAAGCGCATCCGCGTGTGCTCGACATCATGCTGCAACTACTCGACGCCGCACGCATCACCGTGGCCACAGGCCAGACGCTGGATTTCAGCGGTTTCTACGTGTGGCTGACTTCCAACATCGGTTCGGCGGAGTTGATGAGTCTGCAACACTCCAACGACGCCACGTTGGAGCGCCACGTCCTCACGCGTGCGCAACAAACGTTGCGTCCGGAAATCTTCGCGCGCGTGAACGAGAAGCTCGTGTTCGGTCGCCTGAGCTACGAGCATCAGTTGGAGATCGCAGAGAAGTTTTTGTCACGCGAGATCGAGTTCCTGACGGCGCGCGGACACAAGCTCGAACTGGACAAGGCGGTGCTGCCGTTTCTCGTGCGGAAGGGATTTCACCCGAAACTGGGCGCACGCCCGATGCGCGACGCCGTCGAGAAACTCGTGGGCGATGCCGCCGCAGAATGTTTGCTCAGCCGGCGAGCCGCCTGTGGCATCCTTGGCGTGGACGAATTGCGCGACTGCTTGGTCGTCCGGTGAATCAGATCATCGAACGGAGTTGCGCCAACACCTAAATGATCTCCGCATTCTGGTAAGAACTGCCATGATTCCTACGGCAATTTCTTACATGCTCTGCCGTTAATGCCAAGAGATTGTGCCGCAGCACCCATTATACAGTAGTGGCCATCGACTTCGGGCAGATTGAGTCGGTCGTCCTTGCAGTGACTGCCCTTCCTGAAATTGCATATCCGCGTGTGGAGGAACGAACACTCAGCGATCAGGCCATCGCGGTAGAGGCCGTCGATAAGCTCAAATGCAGCATGGCCGAGAAAGCAAAAGGAACGAAGATCCGCGTGGCCGGCCAACCCGAACCCAGAATCAATGTTCCGCGTGAATAGTGGGGGAAAACCCAGCGTTTGGGCGAGGTCAACAAGAGCTCGTCCAGTGGGATTAAAGACGCACAACAACTCAGGCTGACTCTGCTGCATCTCAATCCCCGTCCGCATGGTGTTCGCCATCGCGTTCCATACTGGAGTCAGTGCATTGACGGGACGCGCTCTCTGTTGGTCGATGAACTCGTTGACCCTAGCACTAGCGAAGTCCACTCCTTCCTTTACATAACCCAACTCTCCATACCTCCGCCGCAAGTCCAGCCATTGATCAGGCGCCGAAGGCACACCGTTCTGTTGAAGTTGCTCAAAGACGTACCGAAAGAAATGCCCGGGACTTCTTGTCAGCAGGCACAGATTGCCGAGCGCAATCATCGGATAGCACGGATTTGTGTTGGGAAAATGATGCCGGAAAAACCTGATGAGCCCATGGTAATACACGTCCTTGTCGGCGACGTTTCGCGCCTGCAAAAGCGTGTCATCCCACACTACGTGCCCTTCTGCCAACCATTGTGTCGCCTGCGATATTCCCTCGAAAAAGGCGTCTCCTATCAGCGGCACCCCCACCTTCTTTCCCGATTCATCAGCCAAGCAAAGAAACACGTCAGCAGCAAATGAGTCTTCTCCATACAGGCTGAAAGGAACTGCGGATGCGGTGGGATTCGTGTCCAGTTCGACCTGCAGCCCGATGAGCTCGTTTACCTGGTCGAGGAAAGACTTGTACTGCGCATTAAACGGGTTTGTCGGGTCCTTGAATGTTGGCACGATCAGCGTGTTTCCATTGGCGTGGACTTTCGCAAACTGAACCATCACCGCAACCCAGTTGATCGTGATGCTGATGCCAATTGTGGTGCAGAAGTTCTGCAGATAATGGCTGTACTCATGCCATATGTACGGATACCAACGACCATCTTGTTTGAGAGTGTTGGAGCCGCTGACAAACACATCTTGACGCTCACAGTCCACCTCGATCCGCATTTTTAGGAAGTGATAGAGCGCAGCAGCAGTTTGAGCCTCACCGGCTGGAGAGCCTGCTGCGGTTGAATTGTCTGGCGCGGTGAACACTTGAAATCCACTCAAGCCATCGACAGGTACAGGTGGGCCTCGCCGAAGTCTGCGTCCGGTTGGACGACACCCAGCCACTTTTTCCGCAGTTGTGCGCAAACCTTGCGGATTGCCGTCCGTTTCGCGGTGTCCTTCGGCAGCCGCACAAGGAGGCCATCGGCGAATTGGTCACCGGCCTTGTTGTCGCAGATGTCCGGTACGATCACCTCGCGCGCACCGGCGCGGTAAAGCTGCTCGATGAATCGCGCGGCGTCGGTTTCGCGTTTGAAACAACCAAGCGAGCGGGCGGTCTTCTTGCCGGTCACCGTTCGCAACCACGCGCGGGCTTCGCGCCGATTCGGTTTCTCCAAGAGGCCGGCGACGAAAACCCGATGCAGGTGTTTTTCTTTGGCGATTCCCTCGGGGAGAGGTTTTCCCGGCCTGCCTCGGGATTTCGGCAGCCTGTCATCCTTGGCCGCCGCCGCGCGATAGGCGTCGGGGCTGACGTCTCGACCATTGAGGCAGAAGTGCTCCGAGATCAGCGTGCCGTCGCGCAGCCACATGCGGTTGCGTCCGTAGAACCGGCCGCCGACCGTGGACACCTCGACCTGAAGCTGGCCGTTGTCATGCCAAGCCCGCTGAATGCCGGTGCCGTGGACCATCTTGTACCGGCCAAGTAGCCGGCCCGATTCATCCCACTGCCGGCAGATGCCGTGCGGCAGATCGTCCTCGAAGGGCTCTTCGGACGCGAGCGCGCCGTTCCTGTGCCAGGTGCGGATGACACCATGTTTGTGGCCATTCCGCAGCGGCACTTCCTGGCGGACTTGTCCGTTCCGGTAAAAGTCGCGTTGCACTGTTGTTTTCAAAAACGCTCGTCTTCGTGGCCGGGCGCGGGGCTGAATCGAGCTTTGCGCCTCATTAAACACCCAGCGGTTGGGTCAATACAAACCACATTTATGTTACAGCCAGAAGGATTTCCTGCAAGCGCAGCGAGAGATGTGCGCGATGAAATCTTAGAGGCCAAGGGTTCGGAAGGCGGCGCGGGGGTCAAGGAGGAACGGAAGCCACGACCCGTAGTATCCTTGCACACCAGCGCCGCCGACGTACAATTGAACCGGTCCTCATCGCGCTGTGTCGGCGACCAGCCGAATGGCCTGCTAACCGCAATCGGCGATTCGCCACTGTGTTCGCGGGTGCGACTGGGTGGGCTTTGGTCTGTGTGTCGGCGGGCGGAAAGTGGAGCGGAGCCGGAGAGAAGCGTCTAGCGGAATGGAGCCAAAGCGCAACGACGCTGCCGAGCCGCAGACGGAAGCCGCCGCGTCTGCGGTGAATGAATTGATTAGCACTTGTGACGAACGCGCACGGAGTGCAGCAGAACGGGCGTGGTCGGAAGGGAGAAAGGGGAAACGACCAATGGCCCGGTCAGCGGAACGTAGGGCGCGTTGGTCACGGCGACATGGAGTCGAGTTGCAGATGCTCAAGAACGGATGTCCAATATCGAGACCCAAACGTGAAAAGGCGAGATGCGCCTGTGCGGCCAATGGCCGGGTGGTGCAAACTGCTTCGGTCTGCGGTCGGCGGGCGGAAGTGGAGCGGCGACGGAGCGGAGCGCCTAGCGAAGCGGAGCCAGAGCGCAACGGCACCGTCGAGCCACAGACGGAAGCGACAACATGTGTGGTGAGCCAAGAAAGTTTAGCTCGTGACGAGCGCGGGCCTTGCGGAGCGGAACAAGCGTGGTCGAGGAGGGAGGCAGGACCGAGACCGGTAGCACGTGGAGCGGAGCAAAGCCCGCGTTGGTCACGGCGGGGCATAAGTGAATAAAGCGTGCCACTAGGCAATCGGATGCCCCTTTATCACTGCTGTTTGGTGCGCACCTTCTCCCTGATTTTAGCGGCAAAATCTCGTGCGTCGTTCTCGACAGGCTGCGCCGCATACCGCTCTGGATCTTCTTCAAACGACGCGTATTTTCCTTGCTGGAGATTCTCCGACCATCGTTTTGCCTCGATTTCGTTATGACACAGATGTCGGAACGCCGAATTGTAACGACTTGCCATCTCATGTTGGTACGCATGGCGAAATTCATGGCAGTAAGTTTCCAGCGCGCGGTGAGGGTCGTTCATCTTCA
The DNA here is from genome assembly GCA_963817685.1 of uncultured Verrucomicrobiae bacterium. GTDB lineage: Bacteria > Verrucomicrobiota > Verrucomicrobiia > Palsa-1439 > Palsa-1439 > CAWFPN01. Next base: position 62,353 of record CAWFPN010000011.1, read on the forward strand.
GCACTTCGTGGTCCAGCTTGATGAGGTAATCAGAGTCAGAGTGTTCGCCAAGGGTAATGCCGCGATCATCCTCTTTTAGGCGGCTGCCAATAAATGGCGGAGCCGGACATTCGTATACTTCCGACAACCTTTGTCCAACCTGTCGCAGGCACCATTCTCGATTTGTCTCTGACATTTTGGACCACGCCTCGGGGCGTAGTTGCTCCATTCGGCTGATGTGCTCTGCCGCGCTCTCCAAACGTTCCGGCTCGACATGCTCTTTGATGGTAGTGGCGTGAAGATTTTCCGGGTCATCCGATCGCAGGTCTTGGGAATGGAGTTCCTTCATGAAAGGCCTCCTTGTCTGTGGTTGGCGCACAACCGCGCCATGTTCCGCCTAAGAACGCGGATGTCCCCGTCAACCATGCCCATCCGGCTGGCGACGGTCATTATTGCGCAAAGTCGCTCGTCATCATTGCGCGGGCGATTCTGCCTAATCGCGCCGGCGATATTGCTTCCGAGTTGCCACAGTGCTTCAAACCCATCGGCTACGGCTCTCTTGAAACCGGACTCGATCTCCCCGATGTGCTGGCTAACATATTCATCAACGGCCTCTTTTTGCGCGTAGGTTTCCGCCGGGCACACTTCTATGCACAGAAGTGATGGAATTGCGGGTACGGCGGCTGCCACTGTCATGTTGGGGGAAATAGGCGGGTGTACCTCCTGCGGAATGCGCACCTGCATGTGTGCTCTGACTTCCCTACTCGATACGTTTTCCCGGAGATAGCCTTCCTGACCCGCATGGTCTGGGACGCAGACGCGACAGGCGTTTGCACTCCCGTCTGAATATACAACGGCTTGGCCCGCCGGCAGAGAAGCGAGATAACGCGTCTGTGGCTCATCCAGGGACATGGCACCTCCCACGATCAGTCTCTCCTCCTCTGCGGTGAGGCGATGCACGACTTTGAGTCCTGTATTGCGGATTACGTCAGGCACGAGCTTCGATGGCATCTGATCCACTACTACGAGTCCCTCCCCGAACGCGCGGAGTTCAGCCAGCATATTCGAGAATGCTTCAATGGCTCGATGCCGGGGATTGGCCACAGCCGTTCCCGCCGTCTCTGGCACGTTCCGGAGCAGTCGGTGGGCTTCCTCGATTAGGGTGACGTGTCGCAGGCCGGTTGTGGTAAGACCTTCGGCTTGCCGGTACTGAGCGAGCTTTAACAGAAGACAACCAAGCAAAAACGCTTTCTCGTCGTCATCCCCAATAGTTGAAAGTTCGATCACTGTGGGGGTCGAAAGAAGGCGGTCCATTGGAACTGACTCTCTGACGTTGAGCATGCGTCCTTTCGCGCCGCGCATCAAACTGGAAAGCCGTGTTCTGAGCGCGGCTTGGAGATTCCCCTTGATCTCGCTGTCGTATCCGAGATTTCGCACCACCTTGTTGCACGTGTCCAAAAGGTCTCCGAGCGTCGGTTGACACTCTGGACTACGGTTGGGGTGGGCGCCCGACACCAAGTCCCACCCATGGTCCTCGTAGACTCGATGGATGGCTTCGTCCAAGACATAAGGCATTGGGGCTTCCATGGCAAAAGCCGCCTTGAAGATTGTCGCCAACCCTCCGATGTGCGTCTGCACATGAATGCTTTCCGGAACTTCCAATGGATTGATTCGCAACGGAGCCACGGACTCGTCTCCTGCTGTGAACACTTTCAGATCAGGTCCGATGGATGAGCGCAGTAGTGCTCGATATTCACTTTTCATCGAAGGTTCCAGTACCAGCCAAGGTACTTGCTGTTCCCGCCAGAGCTGTGACAACAGGTACAGACAGGTTCGGGTTTTACCCCCGCCCGGAACTCCCGCCACGAACACGTGCTTGGTCAGGTTGTCTTTGGGAATCTCGAACCAGAGCGGGGTGCTAGCACCGCCAGACATGAGCCTCCCAACCGCTATGTCACCGTGGCCACCATCGCCGCCTGCCATGCCAAAGGTGACGTAGTCGGTTACCTGAAGCCCCGCCACTTCACGCCGTGGTAGGCTCGCTAGCACGGCGACCTCGGACGTGTTCAGTCGTGTGGCCATTCGTGTACCAGAGTTCCCGCCAGACCGGCTCCCCGCCTTGATGCGTAGCGGCTGTGGACCACTGTTGGGACCGCCGAAAGCTGCGTACAAGGCATGGACTCCCCGTTCGCAGTCGGCGGCGGTGTCTGTCATCAGGTACGATTGAATCTCCCACATGCCCTGTCGCTGTCCCTGCCGGAGTTTCTGAAGCGAGGACTCCAATAGGGAGACATAACGGGCAACTAAGGGGTTATTGTTCTCCTCCGCGGATCCACGACGCTGGTAAGCGCTGTTGATTTCCAGCATCTCAGCTTCGGCGTTCTGAAGATCACTGGTCAGTTCCTGATCGAACAGAGGGCGTGCCAACACAATGTATGCCCACCGGGGGCCAGCCATCGTCTCGAAAAGTGCTTCGAGGCCGGGCAGATCGCGATCCGGTGTAGACGGTTGATCACATGAATTGTCAGTGGACGGATTTCCTGAAATCGCTGCCACAATTGGAAGATTCTCCAGATTAGCCATTATCTGTGTGTGAGATTGATGCACCCGCCACGAACTTCCAGGGAGTTGTGCGGAGAGGCGCTGTTCCCATGATCTTGCACCGCCGTATCGGCAGGGAACGCCCAGAAAGACCGATGTACGGCCGCCCGCGCCGAGAGCAACATAAGCCCAAGGACTTTGAAGGCCGTACAAACCCGTGATGAGCCGCTGTTGGCGGTCGGCCAGTGAGTCGTGTCCCGTTTGTGGGTGATCCCAAAAACGCGCCAGTTCAGTAATCTGGAAAAAGGTGATCTGCGGCGGCAACTGACGTTCCGGGAATTCAGGATGGTCGATGGCGTCATAGTCTGCTCGCACAATACGCCGAATGCGTTCCTCAATGCGCATTCTTGTTGCTTTCATCGGGCACCTCGAATTGAGTTGATGGTTCTTGTGAGTCTTACGGTTGGTTCGTGGAACTTGACCACTAAAGTAAAAATAAAGAGGAGAGTCAGGACCAGACCCACCCACGAATAGGATCGAGCCAATCTGATGGTTGACGCTGTCCTGTGATTGTAGCCATGCGTGGCACGCAGCGTCCCTCCTCGTGAACGGCCCGAGAGCGTCACGAGATCCTCCAGCCCGATATTCCCGTGAGTATACTGACCTTTCATGCGCACCATGACTTCAGCATCCGATCCATCTTCCCGTACCCTAAAGTACCGTACAGGGACTTGTGGCTTGTTCCGCGCCACGGGATTCAGGAACTTAAAAACACCCAGCATAACGAACAGATTGATAGGCGCGAAGCGGCGGAACAACAGACAGATCACCGCTGCGCAAATGAGGAATGGGAGGAGCATGATAATCCAGAGTATTCGAGTAATAATCTTGCAGACATCCAGATTCGGCTCCTCAGAGCAAGGGGCTTCCGCAATGATCACTCGCCCGCGGACCGATCTCTTGACTGGGATTACACACGCGAACGCGGATTGCATGGCCGATGCCGCACCTGCAACCACGTATGCTGTCTGTTGAAGCAACACTTGCCCGCGCGATGAGGGCATCGCCACGTCGTATTGCTCTTGGTTTGCCATTGCGACCGATGAATCGCCGTGTGCTGCGGTCAGCAGCGAAGCTGGCGTATTCAGCGCAGCAGGGCCAACCGCCCAAGAGGCCGTATGACACGTTGGACATTCTCCCTGCCCGTCCGCAACTCTATTTCCGCATTCATAGCATCGCATGTGTTGTCCTTGTTTTCTGCGAATTACCATCCGTAGGCCATGGCCAAGCGCATTGCGGCTTCACCGATAGCCCACAACCCGCAAGTGCAAACGACCGCCCAGATCCATCCTACTCTCGAAAGAATGACGCCATCTGGTTTAGCGGTTCCGTATCGCTTGCCGATCAGATGCACGACCAGTACCATCAGCATCCCTAGGAGTGCCCCGAAGTACACCCATGCTAGCAAGTTGCAGGGATGACTCAGCCGATAGCTGAAGCGCGCCGCGATCTGGGCGGAGTCAATGTGACGATGCGTACCCAGTACAAGCGCGATGCTGATGCCCGTAAACATGATGATGTACCCAAGCGCGTAATTACGCGCGGTTTGTCCAACACCCGGCGTGGCCACCCGTGTGGAACCAAAGCTTGTTCGTTGGAGGATGTGTGAACGGCTGCAATGCGCTTGAATTTTGTTCGTACCTGCAGACGTGCGGGCTTTCATGGTTGCATCCCTCAAATGGCAGTTTCGATCCGTCCTCAAATGCGCTTCATCGCGACCCCATGTTTGCGTTCTGGCCAGGGAATGTGTTTTGGAACATGTCTGCGAGCGGAATCTGTTGCCAGTAGGGGCTGCGCGAGCGCGCTGCGAGATTAGCATCGCGACCGCGATTACCACGTGTGACGTTAAAGAAGAATGGACGATCTACAACACGTCCGTCGAACTGCACACGCACAATCCCTTTCACTGGTCCCTTCGCGGCATAAACGTTCAGCCACACCGTTGGCTCAATAAGCTCCGCCCGTTCGACCTCGGCGTATTCCCACAGGGCGCTCCACTGGGCGTTCTCGTTCATTGGTTGCGCGGTGCGGATGTCCCGGAAATAACGCACACGCGACACGCGCGGCTCGTTCCAGTATGCTTCGGGCATCCCGGGTTTGGCCGCGACCCAAAGATCGATGTCCGTGCCGGGTTCTGCACTCCAAACTGCGGCAATTCCGATGTTGCCTCTTGCCGGCTTTGGAATCTCCAACGGCACCGACATCGCGACGGTTTCTTCCGCTGGCTTGGCGGGCGGTTCGGGCTTTGTCGCGATAAGTGAGGCTTCCACGCGGGTTGACGGTGTCACCTCTGGTGCTGGCGGCGGCACAACTGACGGAGCGGCTGCGTTTGTGATAGGCAGTGCAGGAGTGAGTGGCGGCGGTGCGGGCAATGGTGTCTCGCTAGCAGGTTTCGCGGCAATCGCTGCACGCACAGGCGGCGGCGCCGAAATGGTCTCTCGCTTGAATGCGGGCGGCGGACGCATGATCAAGCCAAGATCATTCGGATCAATCTTCACCGATACGAGTGCGCGATTTTCGCCGCGCACGGCCCGGTCAAACACCGCCTCTGTGTCGCTGCTGAACGTGGCCAGCACCGCTCCCTGCTCGCCCGTGAAGACAGTCCAGAACCTTAGCACTGCGCTGCGATGCATTTCAGAAGTTGCCCAAGTGTCAATCGGCGTTAACCAGTGAATTACTACACCATTCAACTGTCCTTTCCGTTCTTCTGTGCCGAAGAGTGACCGCAAGCTGGAACATGCCACCATGCCATCACCAGGCGTGAGACTGCCCTCCATGTTGAACGCCATCTCTTTCGGGTACGTTGTGATAAAGAGCGGCGCGCCGACAAGAATCACGACGGCTCGTTGACTGGGCTCGCATGTCTTCGCCAGTGTGTCCAACAGTTGCGGCACGCGCAGTTGCCCGGCGAGCTGCGGACTGTCCACTGTCGGTTCCGCAAGGAACTTCTTGAGTGCGCCGAACTTCGCTGCGAATTCTTGGCTGTTGGCCCTCTCTCTGGCGGAACCGGCCGGGACGACGACATCGGCCAGTTTCGTCAACTTCGGGGCATCGTAGAACTCGACGCGGTCGCCTGCTTGGGCACGGTTGAGGAGGAGGTCGAAACTCTGTTTCAACACCTCGGCACCTTTCTCTTTGCTCAATCCAGGTCCGATTGCGATCACGTAGTGGTTCGGAGAACCGCTCTGTGTCACTGCATTCGCGGTGGCGTTCAGTCCCAACGCAATGGCGGTAATGATATTTAGCATTTTCATTTCTGACCTCCGTGGATACTTTGTTCCGCTAGTTTGTACAGTTCGACAGCGCGGGTAACGAGTTCACGCCGTTCGGCATCGATTCGGACCAAGCCAGCCTGAACTAGCCCCAACTTTTCACCCTCTTGGCGCATCAGGTTACTGATGACATCCAAGTCGTCCTTCACGCGGCGCCAAGCCGGATTCTCGATCCGGATTGAGGGGCGATGCCGTTCGATGAACAATGACGCTGTTAGCCACATGGTCCCGGCAATCAGATTGCCGGTGAAGATTTGAAGCGCGAACGTCAGTGCACTGTTGACACTACCCGCGCTGCCCACCTCACCCGTCATAAGCGCGATGGGATCGATGGTCATGCGCGCATACATGCGCGCGAACACAGGGAGTGCCACGATCAGTGACACGATAGCCGAAGACGCCACAACCAGTGTGTAGCGCCGACGCGCTTGGTCACTTGTGAGCCAAGCACTGATCGCTTTGATCAAGAACGCGCCACCGATGATGAGGGCCAAGTTGAATAGCGCTGCTTTCCAATAGTGTCCTCTGAAACCATCCAGTCCTGAGTTCATCAGGATGAGCGCGGTCGAGTTGATGTCCACCGCGAGCAGGACAATGCTGAACAGCAGCATAGCGGCAAGTTGTACTCGGTCCCAAATCGTCCACGGCTTGGTTTCGCGCTGTTCATACACGTACGGATCAGTGGAGTGCAAAACGGAGCTGAGGTTTCTCTCGTGCGACTCGCCACTCTGAACGTTTTCCGAAATATCGTGCGCGACTTGACGCAACACCTGTTCATCGCCCGCCCACTCTGCGTCGAATTTCGCGACGTGATGGGCGCGAACGACCTGCTCCCCACTGCGGTTCCACGCGGCACCAAGGATCAGCTCACGCTCCGGTGTCAGGGCTGGATGCTCTTTGGAAAGGACCCGGTATTCGTTGTCCGATGCGACAAAGGCGCCCGGTGTGGCTTCCACCGACGGTTGTGCGGCTTTCCCGTTACCGTTTCCTCCGTGGTCCGATGAAACGGCAGGCGCAGCAATTGGAGGCGTATCGTGACCATTCCCACCGTTGCGACCCGGCTTCAGCAGCCTATTTGTTCTGTTGGTATTGTTTTTCATAATGACCTTCACTTCATATATCGCACCACCGATGCCTTGCTCCTGACCCAGACTGACAAGTCTTCACGTCGCTTGCTGGATTGTCGCGGCCATGCGACATTGGCATTCATTACACAGATATGTGTCGACTGTGAGGTGGCTGCCAGACGGCAACCGACAAATGACATCGTGTTAAAGATGACACGACGGAACATTCCTGCGATTGACCTATACGCGTGCACAAGATGTGCAGTACGCGCAACAGGATTGTCTACAATAGGCGCGACGACGCTAAACGTGACTTGAAACAAACAGCCCGATGTGTCCGCTTGACCAACTCCGGCCTCCGTTATCTGTTTGCTTCCGCACCGTCGCTGCGGCGGAACTCAGGAATCCCGGCGGCTGGCGTTCTTACTTCGCGGCTGCTCGATCAGCCCAATAACGCCAGATCTCTGCTCTAAGCCTTGCCCCCCGCAACACCGTCGAATCTGGAACTTCCATTTGAAACCGGAGATCCGAAGACCCTTGATTTGACGATGTGTCATTGGCCGCGCCCGACCGCGGGTCGTTGTTAAGTCGAGCGAGAAGACGGTAACAGAGCGCCTTGTCGTGACTAGTAATGGTTTGCGGATCCCATCCGGGGTCGTCGACAACACTTCCTTCATCACTTGGAATCGTCACTTTCGCCCTCAGCGAACGAAATGCATCCTTCTCTGCCGGCGAATCACAACGCGATTCCAAAGACTGCAAGAATCTTTCCCAGTTGTTTCGGTCTTCGATTCTGTCTGCCTCAAACATCTCCGGTGCAACTGGAGCTGGAATATCCCCAATAAATAAGCCTTTCTCATCATCATCTTGAGAAATCGTCATCGGAACCGCCCGTCGTTTTCGTTCTTTTCTCCAAAACGACCACAGCTTTCTCTTGGCAATCGCAAAGAGAAAAGAACTAAACCGACTCGATTCGTTCCATTTCTCTAACCCACCGTTCTGAAGCATAACACAACAATCTTGAGCTAGGTCTTCAGCATCCTGATGGGACAGCCCTTGTTTTCGCAAGAACCTGTAGATGCTCTTGTTTGCCTCGATGAGAATGTCTTCGCGACTCAGTGTCTTCAGACCTGCATCAGTCGCATGCAAATACGATCGGGTTTTATTGTCGAGATTATCGTTAACCTCACTATTCATGATTGGCCCCCTTAGTGAAAAATTGCGTCCAGAAAGGGACTTCCGTCACTGTGACTCAAGCCATTATCTTTGGCGTACGCGCGGAGAACACATTCCTCTCCAGATACTAGCCCAAATGTCCACTCGTTTCTGGTCGTCTCCTCACTTACACGCCACTGCTTGCCAGCGAGAAGGTCGGTCAACGTCAAGCCCAAGTTGCCAGTGTTTGTGTCATCTTTGTCCTTTGATGTTCCGCCTTTCGGTGTGGGTAAAGGAGGCCTCTCGGCGCTCTTAAGCCGAATTAAGTTCCTTTCCCAAGTGCTAGTGCCGGCTTTTGGATAACTGTCTGGCACTGGATACAGAACCAAGAACACATCTGCAGGGGTAATTTCCCTAAATGGTCGCGGGAAGGAAAATCCAGGGGCGATGTTCTTGGTTTGATAATGTTTGAGCGAACGAGACTTCCACTCGTAAAGACGAATAATCAAGAACAACGTGGCCCAGCGTACAGCTCGCCCAGACGCGGACGCGCCCTTTCCCTCGGTTATGAGGGTCACGACGTTCTTGCTGATCACATCCGTGCCGTCAGCGCAAACCGATAGGCCAAACTCGACTTGCTCCTTGGACAACATGTTTTCTTCTTCAGGGGAAAGCGCGGTACTCTTCTGCTTTTGCACCAAACGAGCAACCAGTTCCCGGCGAAGCGGAAGGTCTGAATCACTGTAGATATTCCACAGTGTTTTGGCGATCTCGCGTCCCTTGTCGAAGTCATTCTTCGCCTGTTCAAACGTTGAGTCTGGGCTTGCTGCGTGTAGCAGAGACTCAAGCCGCTTGCGAGCCCAGGTAGCCAATTTGCTTGGTCGATCTGCTTTCGGACACTCAACGAACAACACATCGACCGGCAAACGTCTCAAGCCGTACCGCGACCACATGCGTAATGCGCCCTTATAGAGGCCGCTACTCAACGTGAGGAGATCATCCGTTGATAGTGTAACCATTTTGGCATCATGAAGATCCTCGATTCTCTTTCGTAGAAGCGGCATCGCGTAATTGATCAAGGGAATCCAATGAGGTTCGTCTCTGCCTTTCTCTTTGAACGCTCGGCCGGCGTCCCGCTCAAGCATCCATTCGAAAATGGCTGCTTCACTTTCGGCAGTCTTATCCTCGGTCCAGCGCGTCGTTGGGACTCCTGTGGTTGGATGGCCGAAGAAGGCTTCCAGAGCAAGTCCTCCGGCAAAACAGCCGTAGTTATCAGCCTGTTGACCCGGGGTTGGCTCCGCGGAATGTGTTTCGAGTCGGCGAATCCGCGGGCGCGGCTCCGATAAAGGAGGAAGTGTCATTTCAAGTTTCTTCAACGCCATTTCCAGACGAGGAAGTGGACTAACCTTTCTGTAACCGGGCGCCCCCACATGAGCTCGCCTTTGCACCGGCACTATGTTTCCGGTAAGTGCGTAGTCAAAGAACAATAGTTCCGGTATAATTCCACAGTCTCCGAGGACTTCCGGAGCGCGCACGGATATGGCCCGGAAGGCGTCCCGGAATTCACGCGCTTCCTCAACTGTCGCTAGCCAGAGAACCTCGAAATACCGTTTCAAATCGGGATCGGGTATCGCCGGGACGACGGCATCAGTACCTTCGACTTTAACTTGTGATTGCAGACTGCGGGGATTATCGTCGATTATCAGGATTCTAATCGGGTCAAAGTCACACTGTTCTTCCATGTGGTACCTCCTCATTCTCTAAGTTTGTCTGTCGCTTGGGCAACAGTGCAGGTGCAGAGTTCAGCCCCGAGAATGGAATCGCAACCGAGAACCTCACGATATCCGACTCTGGATCGATGCGAACGAAAAGACCCTGGCTAAGATTCGTGCAATTCAGAAACCGCGCAAAATGCGGCAATCCCCCCGGTCCCGCCCATGTCCAAAGGTGCCAGTGTCGTGGCTTCAGCTGTAGTTCATCACACCCTTCGGGGGTTGCGCAGATATTTGATAACACGAGTGCGAGCGAAGTCTTTGGTTGGTTCTCATGTTCAATGTTGTTACAGCGCACCTGCACTTCCAATATTGTATTCACATTGGAATGTTGTGCCGCATTTATTAACATCTCCTCCAACACGCCGTCATAGAAAGTGTCCGCAGGTCTGCAATGTTGCCCGTCTGCCATTTTGATCCATGGCTCAATCCATATTTGTGAATGGTTAGGGTCGAAGGTTAAGCTGATCGTTTGGTTGCTGGTCAACGGTTGCACCCGTGCACAAAATGTGAGAAGGGCAGAATGGACATCGTAAGGTGATCCTGCAGTCCACTCTTTTCCTTGTTGTAGAAAGCTTCGTTCTTTCAATCCTGTTCTGATCGCGCGAGCGTGAACGTCCAACATCGCCGAACCATGTTTAACAGCGCGCCAGCATGTCTGAACGCGTTTCACAGAGTTCGCTAGTTCATGTTGCGAATCGCCGTTTATGATTTGCCCCTCAAGGGCATCAAGAGTGTTGGACACCGGCATCGTCCGGTTCTTGACAAAATGCCCTATGTGAAACGCAGCCTGTGCGTAATCCATTGCTTGAATAACTGCATCCATCTCCTCTTCTACCAAGGGACGTAAGAGCGCCGACGCCATCAATTGCCAATCGCGGACGGCGAGAGGCGATAGAGGCCGGAGGGTGCAAATAGAAAAGACCGCGTTGCGAGACACATTGGGAGTGCCGATAAGAACCGGGATGCTTAAAAACGCACTACCTCCCCATATGCCATAATATGTAAGTAACTGGGAAACTGCCCACGCTACAGACTCGTTAGTTCTTCTGTCCGCAGTGCGATATATTTTGTCAAATGCTTCGCGTAATGGATTCAATGCGAGAAGGTGCCCATTGGAGCGAGCGTGTTCTTCGGATGCTTCGAAAATGCGGGTGATCAAGCCGTTCAACCATTCTTTGGACATTGGCCGAGGGAGATTGAGCTGTGCTGCTAAATCGCCGGTCAGGTGAAAATAGGGAACGTCTTTATTGCTGCGTCGTCGGTCCCAGCATAAGCCGAGTGGAAAAGGGCGTGCTCCCTCTTGCAGCAGAAGCTGGTTCCATGTGTAAAGATTTCGAGTCATCCCATCTAAAGTGTTATTCCAGTAATCCAGCCAACTCTTTGTCCATAGTTGTGTTATGGCTTCTTTCACATCATTTGGCGGTGAATCTGGGAAAAAACGCAGATCGCATGACGGCACACGTTCGTGCTTTAATGTTGCACTGGACTTCTTACGAAGGAATTGCAGTGTCGGGCCTGCAACCTTGTGTACGTTCTTCCAGTTCATGGCAGCCACGAAGTGTCTCACATTGCCTTGCGATTCCAGCGGAGGATGATTCAATACCACATATACTACTTCCCGCAGACGCTTCTGAGGCATTTGGTATTCGGAGTCGCTAACTGCAGCGTCTAGCATTTGCTTTAGCCTCTCCGGTGTCGGGTGTCCTTTCGTCTCCGGTAACAACAGATTACGAATGTAATCTGTGAACCGAGCGTATCGGTCCACTGGAATGCCTTGATCTTGGATTGCCATTACACGTTTATCCTGATGCTGTGCAGACCAGCCTCCGCGTTTCTAACGACGAGTTCAAATGGGAACCGAAGAACTTGTTGAACACCTCAATGGCTCGCTTCTGATCCATTCCCTTTCGGTAAAGGACAGGAGTGATACCGCCCTCGCCTCCCTCGGAAGCGTCCTGAAAACGCACTTTTTTGCAATTCAACACCAACTCTTTTGGGATTTTGAGCTTTTGCAGGTCGCGTTCGAACGTGTGCAGAAAGAGGCCTGGCTTGCCGCCGATTTGTCTCAAGACCTCCGGTGGAATGGCGATCATGCTCCGCAGGATCTCGCGTTCGTAGTAGGGAGATTCGAGGCAAAGACCGTGATAGTGGAACGGCTTGTACATACGCGAGCCGGCATGTTTCGCTAGGCCAGTGCCTAATTGTTTGTTGTACAATCCCGCATCGGCGCTCTTACCCCAAGTGTATGCGATTCGTTCTTCGACTTGCTCCAGACGTTCGAAATTCACTTTCTGGAGCACGATCTCACGTTGAGTCTGCGATTCTTGAATCGTCCAGTCGTGGTAATCTCCAACGGCTTCGTTCACCGCTTCACCGCAAAACGCAACGCCAAAGCCACGATCCTGCATCCTCGTACCAAGTAGATGCATTCCCACTGCACAGTACACATTGTAAATGTGGTAACATTCCGAGATGTGAACTGCCTCTTCGAATGCGCCAATCACGTCTTTCGGCTCAACCGAAAACACATGATGTTGAATGCCTAAATGCTTCGCGAACTCCTTGGCGACCGCCACATCACCGCCACCCCCGTTGACTGACAGTGTAACAGCCTCGAACGGCGTCCCAGCGTTCTTCAGAGCCAGAGCAATGGAGAAACTGTCAAGCCCGCCGGAAAGTAGAAGGTAAACGTCTCGGCCTTTATGAAGAGCCAGTCGTTCCGAAACAGACGTCTGAAGCATGGCGCGGAGATGTTCGGAAGTTGTTGCAAGCAGAGCGCCCGCGTTGCTATTGCGGGCTGATTCGACATCCCTAGCGAAGTCATAGTACAGAATTGGAGGTTTGAGGTGAATTGTACTGGATACAGATCCCGGGCGGGCGTCCTTGAGATCGATCCTCTGGTAGTGTGCTTGGGGAAAGGCACGCACGTAGGCATAGGCGTAATCAACGCCCGCAGCAACTTTTAGATCGGCGATGGTGTTTCCGACAATAAAAGCATCCAATGTGGCGATGAAATGAAACGGCTGCTCGCCCATCCAATCCCTTGCAATGAACAATTCACCGCTTCCACTGTCAACGTAAGCGACAGCGAATCGCCCGTGAAGCGCTGAGAGAAATTGTTCGCCGTGAGCCAAGAAACCCTCGTAAACGAATTCGTCAATCCAATCTTCTTCGGTGATCGCATTCGCTTTGTTCCACGGTGCATGAGGAGCACCGAAAGGATATTTCTTCAAAACGTCATGGACGTTCCAAATCGTTCCGCGCCGTTTGCGCACATCTTTCAATAAAGTCCGGTAGCTCATGAATAAACAACACTTTTCTGATTCGAGGTGGTGTTAAGGAGTTCTTGAGGGGGGCCAGCCAAGGTAATCCGTCCTTGGCTCATCAAACATGCCTCGCTGGCAAAGGCGGCAGCGACCACAAGTGTTTCTTCGGTCACGATCACAGTTCGACCTTCACGTGAGATTTGAGCCAACGTCGAATAAACGTCATTCACTGTTTGGGCAGCAAGCCCCAGTGATGGTTCCTCCAGAACAAGAAGCGAAGGATTCGCCATCAGGGCGCGACCAATCGCCACCATTTGTTGCTCTCCGCCGGACAGCGTCCCTGCGCTTTGCCGGAAACGATCCTTAAGGTGCGGGAGTAGTTGCATTACAATGTCCAGTTGTTGTTTCCTCGCGCCATTACGCCAAGTCGCCGGCGCACACAGTAAATTATCCAGCACGGACATTTCTGGAAACACCTTATCTCCCTGGAGAACAACCATCATTCCAACGGCCGGCAATCCTTCCGTCTGATCAGGCAAAACTCGCCCATCAACGAGAATGCACCCTTGATTCTCCTTCCAGAGGCGCGCCAAGCAGCGGCAGAAAGTTCCTTTTGCACTACCATTAGCCCCCACGATTGCCAAGAAGCTGCCATGCGAAACGTCCAGATTCACACCACGCAACGCCGGCCGTGCCGGAGGACTGCAATGAACATCTTGGACTTCGAGATGCGCATTTGTTTTGGCGACAGTAGTCGTCATGGGTTTACCTTGGAGTTCAACCACAGTCCCAATGAGGAGCTTGTCTTCAGCTGTCCTCGCTCAAAATAGTGAACCATTGGTTCGTGAGAACAATTCCGCGCAAGACCGTCCAGCAAGGCACGGTCGTGTGTGACCAAGCCAACGGCGAGGTCAGGATAGCGATACTGGCCTTTCTCGAACAGTGATCGGATCATCTCGGGGAGTTTACACGCGATCAGTTCGATCAGGAAGTTCGTTTCCGACTCGTCAGCACCAGCCGATGGCTCATCAAGAAAGAGGACCCTCGGTTGAACCGCAAGCGCACGTGCAAGCTCGGCTCGACGCAGCATCGAAAATGGCAATTCGTCCATGCGTGCGGTCACGACGGAGTCCAAGGCGAATTCCTTGACCAATAATTCAACGAGATCAGGGGCAGCTCCGTGGAACTTTGGATGGCGGAAAAGTGAAACAAGCCGCCGCGACAAACTGGCCGGTCGTCCTAAAACGGCAGGCAGCAGCAACGACTCCTCAAGAGTCAGCGACGGAAACAGTGCTGGCGTTTGAAATGTCCTGGCAATACCCATCCGCACAATTCTGTCGCGCGACAGTCCGGACAGTTCGCACTGGATCCCGTTTTCGAAGGTGACTTTGCCGGGAGCTTGAACTGTGACATAGCCAGTTGCTGCGTTGATAAGCGAGCTTTTCCCCGCTCCATTTGGTCCCAAAAAGATCGCCACGCGAGACTTATCAAACACGTCCAACTCCGCCAAATCGAGGGCGGTGACTCCGTCAAATCGCACCTTCACACCTCTAAATCGCAGTGTCGGAGAGGATCCAAGTGTCATGTCGCGTTTCATATCACTTCATGATTGGCGTGGCGCTACCTGTGCGGCACATGCGGGCGAAGATGTCTCCCCGCGAATTCCAGCATAATGTAAGGATTGCCAAGGCAGATATGATAACCATCTGCCATCCCCCGAACGATCTGAGGAACTCGCTCACAATAACGGCAAATACTCCCGCGATGATTATCGCCCTGAACCTTCCCAGACCACCGATTACGAGAAAGCAGAGGTATGAAACCGAATGAGAAACCCCATAGCTTTCAGGACCGACGAACCCGTCCATGTGGGCCGCGATTCCACCAGCCAGTCCAGCAAGTGCCCCTCCAATTCCAAAAGCGAGGAGCCGCAGAACATCGCGACGCACGCCAAAGGATTCAACCAACATCTCAGCATCGCCGACTGCGCGGAGCGATTTACCGAAGACCGATCTTTCCAGAATCAAGATGAGACAGATCGCCGCGACCGCCGCCAACGTGCAAATAATAAAATAGTGGTGTGGCGCTGCTAATGATATGTGCAGAATGGATAATGGCGGAACGCCAATCAGGCCGTTGGCACCGCCGGTCACTGTGGTCCAACCCCGAAAAAGGTTACTGAGGATTTCGCTTGCAGCCAACGTGGCGAGCGTCAGGTAGAGGTCTTCCAAGGAAAGTGTAATCCAAGCGAGAACCAAGGATACCGTCCCGGCGATTGCTGCACCGCAAATAACAGATAGAAGCGGTGGCATTCCGGCGGTCAATGTAAGCCTACCAGCCGCATACGCCCCGACGCCACATAACGCGATATGACATAGGGATATGACCCGAGCCATTCCTGTTATCAAGTGCAGGCCCGATGCTGTTACCAGCGCGAGCATGAAAAGGCTCGCGACGCGCCAGAAGTACGGCTGCGCCGACATGACGCATGGCAGAAGTGCCAAGCAGGCACCCACTGCAAGGCAAAGGAATAGTGGCTTGCGATTCATGCGATTCGCCGTGTTACAGCCTTGTGCAGGCCTTTTGGAAAACAAACCAGTACCAGAATCAGACAAACGTAAACGTCCAAATCCTTCCAAGTGGAGGACACATACCCGGCGATGAAGGCTTCCAATAATCCCACCAAAAGACCTCCCAAAAGAGCTCCAGTCGCGCTATGAAAACCACCGATCAGTGCTGCTGTAAACGCCTTTAACGCAACAGAAGAACCTCCTGAATAACTGACCTGCCACTGAGGGCTAACAAGTACCCCGGCTAATGCCGCCAGTGCCGCTCCGCCTCCGAAAGCAATGGATTTGAACAACCGAGCGCGAATTCCGCTTAAACGTGCCAAGTTATTATTCTGAGCGACAGCGCGCATGAAAATCCCCCATCGTGTTTGCAAGAGGAAAGCTCCAACTGCCAGAAGCACTGCAATGGTAACCCCTGAGATGATCATGGTAGCGTACGACACTCTTAGCCCTAAGATGGCAATTCCTCCCGCAGGATAGACCGCCGGATATGCCTCGCTGTCGGAACCAAAGACAACCAGCATCAGGTCGCGAAGACCGAAGCCCACAGCGATCGTCGCAACGGATTGTGTAAGTGAATCACGGAGCTTTGTATTTACAATGTATCCGAAAGCAGAAAAGGCTACGAAAGCGGTTCCGACCGCGGCAGTCCCTGCCAACCCAAATGATAGGTGAAAGTGTCTCTGGAGCACCAGGCCGATGAACGCGCCCAGGCTGAAGATTTCTCCGTGCGCGAAGTTTATGATCCGCGTAGTGGCAAAAATCATCACAAGGCCAATTGCCAATAAACCGTAAATCAGGCCGAGTGAGAGACCGTTCAGGAATTGTTGACCAAACATAACAGCTCAGTTGGTTGATTCTTCCAGTGGGACAAACTTTCCTCCGACGACCTTGACGATGGAGATTCCCCGAAATTCGGCGTCTCCATTTGGATTAAAGGAAATGGTTCCTGTTACGCCTGTGAAATCTCTAGTGTTCGCAAGCGCCTTTCGGAGTCCTTCGTGACCTGTGCCGCCTCGCTTAATAGCGTCCGCAAGTAGGTACATGCTATCATATGATTGCGCAGCCCACGTATCGGGGTCGGCCCCAAATCGTGCGTGGTATTGGGATACGAATTCCTTGATCCGCAGATTGGAGGAGGTCGGAACGAAAAGGCAAATGTTCATAGCCCCTTCAAGCGCAGGGCCTGCAAGTTCGATTGTTTTGTCGTTAACGGGCGCTTGGTTGCCCAGTAAAACCGCAGGATAGCCCAATTCCTTTAGCTGTTTGGCAACAAGCGCGAATTCGGTGTAGTAGCCCCAAAACTGAATATGCGTTGTCCCAAGTGACTGCAGCTTTGTCAATTGAGGCTTCAAGTCCAGGTCCCCACGCTTGAAGCGCTCTATGGCCAGAGGTTTCACCGCAAGCCGCTCTGCTTCTGAGGCGAAATTGAGAGCCGTTTCTCCGAAAGCGGAATCCTCGATCAATAACGCGATGTTCTTTGCCTTCAATTGATTGACCACGAAATCGGCCATCTTGACTGCGGCGATTTTGTCGTTCAGCGCAGTGCGAAATGTCCATGTCGATCCCATTTCAGTGATCTTCGGCAAAACTGCAACCGGAAGAATATGCGGGATTCCTTCCGCGTCCACGCGGGGAAGGTAAGCCGGAACATCAAGACTTGCGGCAGAACCAAAGATGCAAGTCAGGTTCTTGTTGTCTGCCAAGCGGGTGAAGGCTGTTACGGCCGTTGGTGGTTCGGTTTTCGTATCCTCAATAATCAATCGCAATTTCTGTCCGTTGATCCCGCCGACCTTATTCATCTCGTCGATGGCCAGCTGGACGCCGTTTCGCTGGTCCTCTCCAAATCGTGCTCCCGGCCCGGTCAGTGGTGCGAGCATTCCGAATGTCAGATCTCCTTGAGCGGCGGGCAACGGGTTTTCTTTGGGTTTGCAGCCGATGAGCCAAGCGCTCATCACGCAAAGACCAATTGTGATCAGAAGGTTGCGATTGGTGGACTTGTGCGTTTTCATTTGAATTCGGTTTCTATGGGTTGTAGTTGGTTCGGAAGCCGCCCTCTGGGGTGCGGTCTCGCAAGCGAAGTGCAAGGACGACCGTCCTTGCCCGTCCCGGCATCTCCACTTGACCGTTGACTGTGATGAGCGCTCATCTGAGTATAAATGCCGAGTTCCAAGAGATGCTCTGACAAGAACTGACAAGTGGCTGATCTAGACGCAAGGATGATCCGCAAGATGCGTACGTGCAATAACTTGCGCTGCAAGTGCGGAAGCCGAACGAGCAGACCAAGATAGAACATTCCGGGTGCTAATTGGTCCCATCAAAACGCCGTGAAGCTGTTCATGCGTCCTTTCCACCTCCACCGCAGACAACAATAATTACAGGCATTCCGTCGCCATTGGAGCATGAACCAAGTGCTCGCGGCTTGTACACATCTATGTTGATTCGTTCATTTCGTCCGGCGCCCTTTAGAAAAGTTCTTGCATCATCAACCTCGCGCTTTTGCTGTTTGCTGCATTTTGCACACGTTAAGCGTCTCAGAATATATTCTCAATGTTAAACAACGGTCTGACATGAACTGACAAGCCGTACGCTTTCCGACACGACCTCCAACGCAGTGTGAGGGGCAAATCTGGTTGTCATGGGTTGTCAGGCAAATGCCGGCGACTGTGAATGTACTTGTGTATGAAAAACCAAATAACACAGCGTCAGCAGAACAAAACTCAACCGTCGTTGCATCAGCCCCGCCTGACGTTCCGCGAGGTTCTGGAGATGACGAGAGAATCCGCCGCAGAGTCCGCTTGGTCACGAGCCGAGCAGGCCTCTCGGCTACGGCACTTGGTCATTGCGCAGCATCGGTTCCGTGCAGCGCGCGTGCTGGGAGAGATCAAACAAAAAGCACTTCGGTGTGTGGCAACACTTGTGCCAGAGCAAATCAGCCTTGAAGTGGATTCCGACTACTTGATTGGGCAGCCTAGTGTGTGTTGGCCAGGCCATGGGCGATTACACTTGCCGGCTGAGACGCCACTGGCGCTGGCCGACTTTCAGGAGACATCGTCCCCGCGTGCGATGTGTGAAGCAGCCTAACACCGCGCCGATATGGGTGATGGCCATGACAGTGAAAATCACGTCATTGAATCCCGGCATCGCTGGGGGGCCGACTCGCCACGCGAGTCGCCAGCCTTCTGTGAGTTCGCCTGACTATTCAGAGCGCGCTGTGGACGACTGCGCTCACAACGCTCATTGGATTCACACGAACATCAAACCGGTCCGTTTGGCAACACGCTTTACAGAGTTTGACCCCAATGACGGTATGTCCTCCGAATCGTGACCGAAATTGGCCGATGTTACCTCTGTCCCGATTGAATGGCTTCCTGTAATCTGGCAATCATGAAAGAAGGTCTACAGCTTCGATTCCCGGCTACGGTTAAGCGCACCAACCGTGGCCTCCGGGTTACCTTCGTTCCGATCCGCACCAGCGACTTCGTCGAGCCATTCGTTCATGAAACTTTGGCTAATCACACGAATGTTGAGCAGACAGAGATCTTTTACCCTTGGGAAAAGTTGACGCCGTATCTCTCCGCTGTGGTTGGAGCGAAACCGGCAGGCCTGATCCTGCATGCCGCTCGCGTCGGTTCGACCCTTCAAATCGTGTGCCTCCGATGTGCGAAACAACTAGCCGCGTACTCGGAGCCAACCGTCGTTAACGATCTGCTTTACAGCTTGCTCATTCCGGCGCAAACCCGTGCCTGGCGTCCAGAAATGGTCGCCGCGTTGCGTTTCGTTGTCGACCTGATCGGTCAGCACGCTGATGGGCCGTTCGTCCTTAAGCTTCGTAGTTGGAATTCGCTTTTCGCCCCGCTCATCAATGAGGCTTTTCCTGAGACGCCTTGGGTCTTCACTGTGCGGAATCCCGTGGAGGTCGGGGTTTCGGTCGAGCGCAGGCCGCCGACGTGGATGCGGGCGTTCACCGAACCGAACAATCCCTTCCTGCCGTTCGCCGCAGCCCATGGAGACCCAACCTCCCGCGAAACCTATTTCTCGGCGATGTTCGCCTCGTTCTGCGACGCAATCGGCGATATCGATAAGCGGCTCGGCCGAGTAGTCCGCTACGAGGATCTACCTAATGCCGTGTGGGGATTGGTCTGCCCACACTTCGGCATCCCGATCGGGATTGATGAAGTCGACCAGATCAAGTCGGTTGCGCGCTACGACGCGAAGCGCGGCGGTGTGTTCGTGCCCGACGCGCAACGGAAACAGGCTGCGGCGTCGGTCGCACTACGGGACGCCGCCAACCGCATTGCTCAACCCGCGCTCGCGCGGCTCGAAGAGATGTTTGCAGAACAACTAGCCCCACATTAGCCATGGACAACCTCGTCATTTCACCTACCAAGCTTGAGCCGGCCACACGCCCCATCGAAATCGTCGAGCGGAAGGGAGTCGGTCATCCCGATACCCTTTCTGACGCGCTCGGCGAGCACCTCTCGCGCACTTACGCGAATTATACGCGCATGCGCTTCGGCGCGATCCTACGCCATCAGTTCGACAAGGTCGCCCTTATGTGCGGTCGCGCGGAAGTGTCCTTCGGCGGCGGTGAGCTCCTCGACCCCATTCGCGTCCTCATTAACGGTCGCGCATCCGCTTGCCTCGGTGACGAAGAAATTCCGGTTCGAGATCTACTGACCGACGCCACACGAGAGTTCTTCACCGCGCGCTTCCCGATGCTTGATTTCAATCGCGACTTTCGGATTATGTATGAGGTTCGCTCCGGTCCCCATACGACTACGGGCGGCATCTTCGGCAGTAAAGACGAGGTGAGGTCGGCGACGGCCTCGATCCATTTCCGGTTTCATCCGCGCTCACTCGCTGACCTGCCGGAAACGCGCAAGGTCGAAGCAAACGATACGTCGGCAGCAGTAGCGTGGGCTCCATTCAGCCCCCTCGAACACGCGGTTCTTAAGATCGAAAACGATCTCAACAGCACAGAGACGAAACGAACCTATCCATGGATTGGGTCAGACATTAAGATTATGGCTGTGCGGAACAGCGATACGGTAAAGATGGTGATCGCGGTCCCGCTCCTGTCACGGCTCACTCATTCCGGCAAGGAATACTTTGATCGGTTGGCCATCATAGAGCAACGTGTGCGCACGAGATTCGCGGAAGCCGCTCCGTCGTATCGTCTCGGCGATCTCGTGCTCAACTCCGGTGACAACATGGAAGGCCGGAAGCTCTACATGAATTTCACCGGCTCGTCGATTGAGAGCGGCGACGAAGGCATGGTTGGCCGCGGAAACCGCATCGGTGGGGTGATCGCACCCTGCCGCCCTTATTCGATGGAAGGATTGGGCGGCAAGAATCCAAGATACCATGTCGGCAAGGTTTACAGTGCAGCCGCCTACGACATCGCCCATCGGCTGTACAGCGAGCTTGGCCTGTCCACCAACGTTTTCATGGTGAATCGCATGGCGGAACCGCTCTCGCATCCGTGGTTCGCTACGGTCGAGACGCTTTCTTTGTCGGTCGACAAGAATGCGATTACGAAGATCGCTTCGGAGGTTTGCTCGGATCTTGAGCGCGTCACAAACGGTATTCTCGACGGCAATTACCCCCTTTTCTGATGGACCATTCCCAAGTCAAATTGCAGCGCATGGGCGCGAAGGTGCTCGTCACTGGAGACCCGCAGTCGATCAGGTGGGTCCGTCACCGTGGCCACCGCTACTTCGAGCTTGATGCTCAGTTTGCCGATGGGGATTGCTGGCGCATCATCGCCGGGAAGGAGCATGCGCCGACACTGCATTGGCGTGCCTTCAACCGCGGAATCCAGAGCGCGCCATGCACCTACTTGTTCAATGTCAATCATGGCACGATAGTAGTCGACGCACCGGCGGGACCCTGGCGTATGGTTTGGACACTACGTTTGGTACGCGACCTTCTCCGCTGGCAATTATTTCAAAATGGCGCGGTATTCATCCACGCCAGTGTAGCGGCATTCGGTGCCACTGGTGTTGCGTTGGTCGGCAAGAGCCGTAGCGGCAAATCGACCCTTTTCTTGCGACTACTACGCACGGGTGATTTTGCCTTCGTCGCTGAAGACGATATGACAGTTGTCCGCAAACCAAACGGCGAACTGGTTGCGCTCGGTTGGCCTGCCTGCCTGCGCATCCGACGCAGCGTGCTTCGGTATTTCCCCGAACTTGCGGATGATTCCGCATTCATGCACCCGGCAAATGCGGTGGAAAGGAAAGGCAATCCTGAAATCGCCTTGCTCCGCCTTTTTCCAGAAGAACTAGAGGCCCGCTTCAATTGCCCGTTTCTACCTGAAATCGGCTTCACAAAGCTTGTCCGTCTTGAGTGGAGCAGCGAGCCGTCCTTGTTGTCAATGCCGAGCGAGGCCACCGCTGAGGCTCTCGTTGCCGCTTGGGACATCCTGCCAGAGAGGCGCGCCGGTGCGCGGCTAAATGATGCCGGCGACTCTATGCAGCAGTGGCGAGACTGTTGCTTCAATCCCCCGCTCTTCGACCATTTTGGCAGCCCACACGATCTCGGAAGGGCGCAACTTCACAAGATCTCGGCGGATGTGAATGGCTACGCCTTGTGTCACAATGGCGACCCAGCGCTTCTGCGGTCTCTGCTCAAACCCAGCGGGGTAGAACCGGGGTCTGATTTTGCGCGTCAACAATAAAGCAGCGGGTCATTGGTCACTGTGGCCCTCATCCGATTTGATACTTTCTTCGCATCTACCGTTGCCAAGTTGAGGATTGCAAGTCCTCCCAACTGACGTGCTCTTGGGGCAGCCAGTGGTGCTTGGTAAATAGCGCGACGGCGTTGATGGCCAATGTGCCGAGCCACGCTAGGTCTTGTTCGTCGCAATGGACAGGCTCGGTGGCCACGGTCGCCTTGTCACTTCCTAGTTCAAGCAAACGCCGGTAGGACCAGACATCGGGTTCGATTGCCGGGAGTCCAAGTGCGATGGCTTTGGCGTTTGCCAATCTCGGTATCCGAAGCCCCTGCGGATCGAGATCGCCAAAATACCGGATGGTGTGTTGGCCGCCAATCACTCGCAAGATTTCCCCGACGTAGGAGACGGAGTGCATGAACTGATTGCCACAGCCGTAAGCGACCGCACTGAAGATCCCACGTTCTCGGTTCCAGCGGCAGTACGAATGGTACGTGGCGGCGTTTTCGATGACCATGACCGGCCCCTCAGATGAGGGACCACGTTCCCATGCCAGTGGTTCGGGTGCTACGAAGCATCGCAATTGCTCCAACGTTAGACAACCTTCGGCAAATACGCTAGAACTCCGAAACAAACTGTCCAGTCGCTTCTCGTCGCCAAAGATCTGCAATGATCGTTCCTTCAGGGGCACCGGTTGCCTCTGTCGTCCACCATTCGCAAGAAAGTTGTTCAACTTGAGCAAATCGCCGGGCGAAACGTTGAAACGGGCCGTAGTGAGAAAATTCAGTTCTGGTTCCCAACGAACGGACGACGGATCAAATGCAGCCATCGCCTCTGGCAAAACGTCGCCAAATAAGGCGACCAGGCGCAGCTCGGCATCGAGTGGAACCAGAATGCGGTCGATGAGATGCGGTCGATAACGAACCGGACGCAGCGTCACGAGCCCTGTGCCTTCGATCAAACGCGCATCACGTTCGGCTTCACGGCGCTGTTCGGCGGAAAGTAAGCCAGCGTCTTCGAGCAATTGGTTCCAATCGCGGGAGAATGGGCGCTGCGATCTACCGATGCACTTGCCGCGCGCGGCCCACCATTGGTCGTGCAATTTCCGCAACATAGGCAGTGCGCGCCACCGTGGATCATCGGTGGTCATGCGAGTGCCTCTGTTACTTGGTCCGGTGGAAGCAGAATCGGAATGTTATCCACGCGTGTCACGTAACCGTCAGTATCGCGGTGTTCTTCCTTGCGGCAGACAACGACGGTGTCGGCAAAGGGTGCCATGACGCCGAGCCGGTCGATGGGGAAGGCCATTACAAGTTGAAGCTGGAAGTTGCGCGCCAACTCCAAGCAATCCTCTACGCCGTCACCCGAGAGTTTGGAGAATGCTTCGTCCATAACGACCAAGCCGAGATGCTGCGAACGGCTATTGCCAAGGTCGTAGACGCGTCGGAAGGCAGCGAGCATGGAAATAAAGAACGGGGCCTGATTCTCACCACCGCTTAAGCTGCGTCCACTGCGTCCCAGTGAAATGGCGGCCGCGTTCTCCTGGCCTTCAGGCACCATCTCCAAGTCGTAGCGATGATAGTAGCGGTAATCGAGCAGGCGGCGGGCGCGGTCGTCAGCCTTGTCGGCGGCTTCGACTGCGGCCATCAGCTCAGCTTTGGCCTGTTTGATTTCCTCGGACTTGATGCCTTGAACCAGTGGGTCGGTGGGCGCCAGTCCGGTATCCAGCAGATGCCAGAGCGTTGCGAACGCCGGGTCACGCCAATGGTTGATGCGGTAAATGTAGCTGCCAACGCGCCGGTCGAGGTACTTGCGCAGTTGGCGAATGGTTTGGTCGGCATCTTGAATCTTCTCGTTAAGACGGTCGAGCACGCCTTCCTGAAGTCGGCGCTCCCAATCCTTGCGACGTTCAGCCGCTAGGGTGCGCGACTTTTCCAACTCGACTGTTTCGAGCAACTGAAGTCGAGCTGCCCACGCTTCGTTGCTCTCGTCATCGGCGGGAAAGTCGGTCTGGTATTCCGGATGCCGCATGTAACCTTGAGCATCGCGCGCGGTGGCCAAAGCCAAGCGTTCGTTGTTGCGAGCGTTTCGTGCCTCGATTGCTCCGCGACTGGCTGTCCCAGCAGCGTCTTGTGCAGCAGTGAGCCGCTTTTCCCACGTCGGAGATTCGGCCAGCAGTCGATCGCGGACTTCATCAAGCTCAACGTCGAGGATGCCTTGAGGCAGGCGAACACGAACCGCGCTCAATTCGACCTGAGCAGTTTGTAGGTCTCCTTCTGCCGTTACGATACCGTCTTCATGGGGTTTAGTGCGGAGCGCAAAACTCTGTTGATGGTCTTTCAGCACACCGATTCGCTGATCCAGCTTGCTCTTTTGTTCCTCGTGCGTCGCGAGCTTCTTCAGACGAGCCTCGCGCTCGGGTGTGGTCAGCAGTTGAATTGTCTCACAGACAATGCCAAACTCCTTCTGCAGCTTGGGCAGTAAAGGCAATTCTGTGGCGCGGTCCGGCAGTGTAGCATCGCCGAGTCCACCCTTCTTCCCGCTGTCGAGCCATGCGTTGATGTCGTCAAGTCGCTGCTTCAGGGCATCTCGCTGCGCTCGTGTCTCGATCTGCTCGCGTTCCCGTGCAGCCCGCATTCGTTTGATGCCTTGGCGTCCTAGAGTTAGCGCCACGTCGCCCGCTGGCCGGAGCCGGCGACGTGTGGGCACTTGCTTGTAGATGCCTTCCGGGGTGATGGCTCGTCCGGCCTCACAGCGATCAAGCTCCTCGACGTTCTGCACGCAAGCAACATCCCCCAAGAGATGGAACACAAACGCGCGTGCGACCTCATTGGTGATTTCAACTTTTGTGGCCAGAGAATTCTCGCGCACTTCCTTGCGCAGTTGCGGTGACAGCGCCTCGAAAGGATTGACCAACGATTCTGATTCGCGGCCCGGTGGGGTGCGGCGAAGAATCTCCAGCGCCTCCTTGTAGTCGTCTCGTGAGACAACAATGGCCCAACGATTCCGTCCGAGGAAGAGTTCAAGAGCCGGCCACCAGCGGTCCTCATCTGCTTTTACTTCGATGAGCCGCCCGAGTTGCTCTGCGCGGTCTCCGAGCATCTTTTGCATTTCCTCGAAAAGAGGGAATGAACCTGGCATACGACGCTGGTCGAGGGATTCGAGATCAGCGGCAAGTTGTCGCAGCCGTTTCTCGGCGGAGTCCAAATCCTGCCGGAGCGGTGTCAGCAACTTGTCCACAGCGAGAAACGTGTCATTGAACCAACCCGCCAGTTTCTGAAGGGCAGCCAGACGCGGATCGTCCGAGCCGGTGTGCAACGCCTGAAGCAACCGGTCATCCGCAGTCAGAACTTGAGCCAGACCTTCCAGTTTGATGGCCAAGCCGTGCTTCAGCCACTGCGTCCAGCGATAATGGCGGTCGGCCAGCCGTTGATGGACAGTTTTCGCCGCATCGCGAAGGTCGGACACTTGGTCGTGAAGCTCCTTCTTGCGGCGCAAAAGATCGTCGAGTTTTACTTGGTCCCGGTCGCGAGAGGCTTCCAACCGGACTTCATTGATGATCTTGGTCACCTGCTCTAATTCCCGGACCGCCACATCCAGAGCTTGTTGGTCATTCGCGTGATCGGCTTGGAGCCGTTCCAGCGCCTCGCGGTGCTTTTCCAATCGTTCACGAGCTTGTGCACAAATCAACGCGGAGCGTGCATGGATGAAGATGGCTTCCTCGCGGCGCGCCTGTTCGTAGGTGGCGTGCTGGTGACAGATTCGTCGCAGGAATGCCGCCTCATCTTCCTGCTTCATGAGCCGTGCCTCGGTATCGCGATAGGCATCCTGAGCCGCTTTCACGTCTCGTACGTCGAGAGGGCTTTCCTCAAGGATGAAGCGGCGAATGAACTCTTCAACGCTATCCTCCGGCTCGAACGCAATGGCCTTAGCGAGCGTTTTCTGGAACTGATCAGGCTCAAAATATAGATGGCGCGGAGTAGCCATCTCGGCGAGGTAATCTTCTTGTCGGCCAAAAATGCATTTCTGGCTGGAGCCAATCTCGTATTCGCGCCGAATCCACGTGCGGAAGGATTCTTCATCCAACAGCTTGTCCTTGGGAGCAAGATCACTCCATGTGACTCGGTCGGGAATCAGGAAGTAAGTGTGCTTTGGCTCGGCAGTGGGACTGCTGTACTCGAAACGAACACCCCACGTCTCGCGGCGGGGGTCGGCTTTACTATTTTCGGCGGGCCACGTGAACTCCAAGGCGATGATGCTGACGCAACTCTGACGGGTGTAGTGTGGCTCGCCATCGCGCATGGTGTTGGTGTCACACAGGCAATAGCTGACAAGTGAGCGACTGCGGGCGTTACCGGCGGCGGCGCGATTGGGCCGCCAGTGCTTGCCGAGCAACACATACTGCATCAGGTCGAGCAAGGCCGTCTTGCCGGTGCCAAACGCGCCCGCGATGAGCGTGTGATTGGAAACATCAAGAATCTGGCGGAAGCCGTACCAGTTGATGGCCAGTACACGGGTCAGGGAGATGCGCTGCTCGGTCATGACTCTTCCTCCGATGCCGTGTCGTCGGGTGGAGCGAGGTAGAGGTCGGCCTGTTGCTCCCAGGTGTCTGCGGTCTCGAAGGGAATGACCCGCTGGAGTGTGGGTAAAATCTCCACGAGCGATTCGCCAAAGCGTTGCGCATCTTCGTGCTGACGAAAACGGATCAGGCGGCGACTGCGTAGCCGGGTTAGCAATCGCTCCAGATGCGATTCCGTCGGTGGCTCGATGTGTTCGAAATACAGTTTCAATCGCGCGAAGACATCGTTTGCGGTGATGACTACTGTCTCGACTGGACGCTCCAACCGAGTGTCGTAGTAAATACGCCATAGCGTCAGCACGAGGAGGGTTTCGTCTTTCGTGAAGCGGGCGGTCAAACTGCATTCTCCAGGCACCGGACGAGCCTGCAGGATAGGTTTGTCGGCGTCGGCGACGAGATCGAGATTGAGCGGCGCGAGGTACTCGGCCAATTCCCGCTGGTACTCGCGAGCGGTCAAGTAAAGCTGTCGTGCCCGGCCCTCATCGCCATAGAGGACACCGGTCGAGAGCAACTCGGCCAACACATCACGCAATGCAGAACGGTCGTCCTCACGGACATGCTGCCAAAAGGATGGCCAAGGTAGGTTCATGCGATGCGCTCAATTGTCAGACGTTCAACACGCCGCCCGGCTTGCCGGTCGGTGGGAATCTGGTCTGGTTCAAGCCCGTGCTCTCCACGCATTGTGTGAACCCGCCAGCGCAGTGGTTTGTGTGGTGTGGAACCTGTCGCCCGCTCAAACGCCAGAACAGCAAGCAGATCCAGCAGGTCGTCTTCGGCGTGAAGATGAAATTCAGCCGTCGAAAGCTGTGCGCCTTTGGTTGGCAGGTGTTCCTCGATGAATCTTCCTGCCCGCTGTGGCGTGATCGCGTCCAGGTTGCGTTGGCGAATCAACTCCTGAGCGTCGAGAGCATCAGGACCTTCGGGAGGGGCAATGACCGAAAGGTCAACAGGCGGGCGTAACCTCCGGGGGCGATAAAGTGCGTCGGAGCCAAAGCGAAGCGCGACTTCCGCACTGAGCAAAGGCAAGCCAGGTTCGTTGGCAAGATTGGCAAACGATTGCCCCGTGTGCCGGGTGTCAGCCTCCTGCATGTACGCTTTCACTTGCTCTGGACGGCGACCCCGAATCTCGGTCTGGTAACGATAGCGTTGGGCGGACAGCCGGCTGAAATCGGCCATTCGTCCATCGATGATGCGCTGTTTGGTTGGAATGGCCGCTATTCCACGTTCCAGTTCCGCCAGTAGGCGCTCGGCTTCAATGTAGGCATCGGCTTGGGTTAAGCCGCGATGGGCAACAAGGTCATCAGCAAGGCGCTGTTTGGCATACGGATTGGCCAGTGCTTCCTGCACGACAGCGCGCGCATGCTGCAGGCGCGGGATGAGCCCGCCTTGTTGGAGAGCATCGTAGCAGACCATGTGTTCGCCGGCGTGGAATTCGATAAGAAAGCGATTCAACGTCTCGGAAGGAGATTCACTGCTTCGCTGTTGCTGTTCGTGACGGAGAATGAGCGTCTCGACCGCGTGCATTTGGTCAGTCGCACGCTCGACGCGGTCGAGCAGTTCCTTGACCGTCTGGCGGTATTCATCCTTACCAAAGCGAGCGGGATCAAGCGCGCCGTCAGCGAGCAAGGTGGAGCAGATGGAACGAAGCGTAGCGGCAAAGTCCTTGAGATCCGAAACATCCTCTGTGGCCAATTCGCGAATCAGGCGAAGCAGGCGGCGCAGGTGCGGCGTGAGCAAGACCCAGCGTTCATCGAGACTCACGTGACGCTCCTGTACCCAACCGGCTTCCAAGAGCTTGTTGTAAAGCTGGCCTGCTCGCTGCCGTAGATCGGTCAGCGTAGCGCCTTCGTCGTCGGCCAGTTGGATCTGGGGGTGCACCGCAAGCACTTCGCGAATTAGAATGAGCGTGTCTGCATGGGAAACCTGGCCACCTTCATCCGTGCTTTGGGCGAGCCGATGAGCGCAGTCGATATAAATGGCTGCGGACGGACGTGCAAGCGGACGAAAGAAGCCGCTCGAAAGAAGCCCTTGGAGCCGAGCACTGATTGATTGGATTTCAGGCATCAGTCAACTCCACTCTCTAGCTCAAGTCCGGTTGGAAGTGGATTGCGATGTGCGCGACGCTCCCAGTCTGGTAGGTATGCCTTCATCAGACTTTTGAATAGCTTACCGTGGTTTGGAACCTTGAGGTGAAGCAGTTCGTGGACGATAACGAACTCGCGGAAACGGCGCGGTTGCGTCAGCAACTCGGAATTGAAGGAAATCCGACCGTGGGTGGAGCACGAAGCCCATTTGCGCGTCATGCGCTGGATACGGATTTGCACCGGTCGCGCTTTGATCTTGCCAGCCCAACGATTGACTTCGGCCTTGAACGTTTGACCGCATCCCATTCCGTGTTGTCTCGCATTCCTCATACGTTCATTTCCGATTCAGCTTCAGGAGGCGTTCGGTGAGAGCGACCATCTTCTTCCCGTCAACAACGGTCAGCAACAGCCGGTACACTTCAGCCTTCAGTTGCCGTAACTCCTCGGCGTTGAACTGAAAGTTGGGAAACCGCTGCATCACTTCGTTGACCGCGAGAGCCAACTCTTGGGCCTTCTGGACACCATCACCCTTCAACTCCCAGTAAATCGTAAAGGTGTTGATGTCCATTCCCGTGCGCTGGCGTTCTGTTTCAGCCTCAATTTTCTCCTTCGCCAGCCGTTCCAATTCCGCCAAGGCGTTGCGCGTGGATGTCTGGCGGTCGTCAAATTCCTCCATGATCGCCTCGGCACGTTCGCCAATCGGAATCAGGTAAGGCTGCTCGTTGCCTTTTTCTTCAGCCGCCTTTACCAACGCCTTGACGAGATTGATGACCTTGCTCGTGTCAGAGGAGTCACCTTCTTGGATCGCCTTGAGTGTCTTCTCGTTGATTTCCACTGTCGCGGTCGTCTTGTTCAAGCCATACGTTGCCGCGTTCTCTCTGACCAATCGCTCCGTCTTCTTGGCAACATCCGCGTACAGCTGCGTCTTCACCTCAAACGCATTCCGAACGATTTCGTACAGCGCCGCGAGCTTCGCAAACGGTTCGATGGAATCGCGCAGGTCCGGCGAGGGCGAGAGAATCTCGTAGAGCGTCTCGACTTCCTTGAAAAAGGTGTAGAACTCCTCGCGCTTGTCCTTGTCGGCGAATGCGTCAATCGCGCGCTCCACGGCTTTGTCATCCATCACGCCGCCGGTGAGTGGCAGGTACTCACGCGCTTTGCCGGTCATCAGGTCTTTGAAACGAGCGAACAGCACGTCGATGTTCTCGATGATCCCGCTGACTTCCTTGGAATCAAACGCAAGCGCCTTTTTGAGCTTGCTAAAGATGCCGATGAAATCGAGGACGAAACCGCATGGCTTCTTGATGCCGCCTTCCTCCTCGTAAGGCCGGTTCACGCGGGCAATAGCCTGCAACAGCACGTGGTCGCGCATCGGCTTATCGAGGTACATGCAGTACAAAATCGGCGCGTCGTAGCCGGTCAGCAGTTTGTCGGTCACAATCAGAATCTGCGGGTTCAGTGCCGGCTTGATGAAGGTCTTGCGTGCGGTCTTCTCGTCGGTCTCGCTTGTCTGGTACTTCGCAACCAGCGGAAACCGCTCACTGTCATTGTGCGCCGGTGTGTAGATGGGAACGACTGATTCCGGCGCTAGCAACTTGTCGAGCGTCTGTTTGTACAACGCGCACGCCTCACGGTCCACGGCCACAAGGAACGCCTTGTAACCGAGCGGCTGCACGTTCTTGCGGAAATGATCGGCCACAAATGCCGCGACAGCTTTCACACGCTTCTCGGACTTCAAAAACGCTTTGAGCGTCACTGCCTTGTCGAGGATGCGGTTCAGTTCGTCCACATCGCTGACGCCCTCGGCCTCAGCCAGTGAGAGGAACTCCTTCTCCAGTATTTCTTCGGGCAAGCGAATGTCATTGGGCGCAAGGGCGTACTTCAATTTCAACGTCGTGCCGTCTCCCATGGATTCGGCAATGGAATACTTATCGAGGTAGCCTTCCTCGTCCTGCTTGCCGAACACCTTGAACGTGCCCTGGCCGTACGCCGTCTTGTCGATCGGTGTGCCGGTAAACCCGATCAACGTTGCATTCGGCAGCGCGCCCATCAAGTAGTTGCCGAGATCTCCGCCCGTCGAACGATGCGCCTCGTCAATCAGCACGAAGACGTTATCCCGTTTATTGATGTCCTTGGGGATGCCGTCAAACTTGTGGATCATCGAGACGATCAGGCCGCGAAAATCCGAAGCGAGCAACTCCCGGAGCCGCTGCTTGCTGTTGGCGTGTTCGATGGCGATGTCCTTGCTCACCAACTCGCCTAGCAATCGCTCCACCCATCCGGTCAATTGCCCCTCCAACTCGTTCCGGTCAATGATCAAAAGCACTGTCGGCTTGCCGAACGCCTCCTTGTTCTCCAACAGCAGCCGTGCGGCTGTAATCATCGTGAACGTCTTGCCTGATCCCTGCGTGTGCCAGACCAGGCCCGTTTGCTTCTTTGGGTCGGCGCAACGTTGCAGCACTTTCCCGACGGCCCGCGTCTGATGTTGGCGCAACACCGTCTTCCGCAGTTCGTCGTCCTTGACGTAAAACAGAATCCATTCCTGTAACATTGTCAGGAACCGGCCCCGGTCGAAGAATCGCTTCACCTTCCGCTCGAAATTGCCCGACTCCTCGTCCTTCCAGTTGAACAAGTTTTTCCGTTCCAGATTCCACGTCGCGCCGTAGTAGAAATCAATGAGATGCGTCAGGTCGAAAACCTGCGGCGCGGTCAACATCTCCGGGGACTCACGGTGATACCGCCGCATCTGCGTCAACGCCTCCTCCACGCCGTTGCGTCGCCGTGCGCTCTTGGTCTCCACGAGCGCGACCGGCACCCCGTTGATCAGGAACATCACGTCAGCCCGATTCGATTGCATCCCGTTCGTGTACTGCCATTCCTCGGTGACCTGAAACACGTTTTGGCTCAGCTTCTCGTAGTCGATCAGCCGCACGTTCCGCTGCCGCTTCTCGCTGGCGACGTACACCGACCGCTCGCCGCGCAACCATGCGAGAATCTCCGCATTGCCTTCAATCGAATTCCTGACCCCCTCGATCCGTCGCGCGATCTCCCCGACGTTCTCCGCCGTCACGATGCCGGGATTCAGCTTCAGCAGCGTCTCCTCCAGCAGCGCATAGAACATCGTCCCGGCCTCGCCCCGCCGCAGCTTCGCCGCCTCCGCTGCGACGATATGCTCCCAACCGACTTCGGTCGCATACCGGATGAGCGGGTTCTGAACGCTGCTAGATTCTGTGCCCAGACTCGGTTTCATTTCTCTCTCGCAGGTTCTCTCATAACGCTTGGCCGCGAAATCAGGATCACGTCGTGTATGCCACGCATGCTCTTCAAGCCCTGACGAAACAGGTCGTGATCTTGCACGCGGGCTTCATCGTCCCAGATGACAGCAATCATGGCGGTAAAGCCGGAATCCGGTTTGAGGTACAGGCTGGCATCCGCGGCGATTTGCTGGATGAGTTCCTGCGGCTTTTCGTTCGGATACCAGAACTTCACTTCGATAATCAGTTTGAGTGAGGGGATACAAAGATCGGCCCTCGATTGCAGGTGTGCAACAGACGCCGTGTACTCCTCCTCCTTCAGGTCTGGGAATATTGGGCTAAGAATTGTCCACAGGATACTTTGCACGTGATACTCGTTGTCGATGTGCCACTGTCGGGGAATTGCTCCGGCCTTTTTGACTCTGGGCTTCTCTTCCCAAACCCAACGTAGAAATGAGCTTTGGACGCGATGCAACAGCTTGGCCACATCGTCTGGTGTCATGGTCTTCAAATCGATTACAGGTGCAGCATTGGTTAGCCAATCCAAGACGGCGAGTCTGATGCTTGCGCTACACCAGTCATCTTTACGGTATTCTGTTTGGCGCGAAATACAGAGTGTCGTTGCAGCGGCGTCTACAGGACATTGGATGACGCCTTTTGAGGCAAGTGCACACAGGACAACAGGACTGATTGTATCTGTAGCGTTCGCTGTCTTCGCGTGTGCCGACCCTAGGGAACGGGCTGCATGGAAAAAGTCTTTTTGCGTCCCATCCAGGCCAGATGATTTTCGAACGTCTGATACTACCTCAGCGCACCACGGCGCAAACTGTTGCCACAGAATTGCGTCATCGAGATAAAACACCCCCAGCGAAATGCCCAAAA
Source organism: uncultured Verrucomicrobiae bacterium (assembly GCA_963817685.1). Lineage (GTDB taxonomy): Bacteria > Verrucomicrobiota > Verrucomicrobiia > Palsa-1439 > Palsa-1439 > CAWFPN01. The sequence goes on from CAWFPN010000011.1 coordinate 95,513, forward strand.
ACGCAACGCCATCGGAAATGATTGCGGTGGGTGTACCGTCGAGGCGGCTGCTTCGACCGATGAGCCAATTAAGCCCGGATCGAAATGAAGCCGAGAACTGCTGCCTCAGTTCGGGGCGTTCCATCGCGAAACCGAGTACGGCAACCGTTCGGAAGGTTCTCGAAGCGCCCTTCGCTTCAGCGGCCGCGGTTGCCAGTTTATCAATGTGAATGTCACCCTTGCGGTTGGGCAGTAGCCACGATGCGAAACTCGCCGCGAGATCGCTCTTCTGCATTTGAGAGCGAAGAACTCGTAGGTGAAATTCCTTCGCGTCCTGAATCAGCATGTTCGCCGTCGTGCTCACAAAAACCACCGGGACCGATTTAGTTTTCCGATGATGGAATCGGGATTCCACTGAGGCAGCGTGTTCAGTTTGCCGAGCAGCCTGGCCATCAGTTGCGAGTACATAATCGTGACCGGCATGGATGCCGGCAGGAAACTGCGCCACGAGTGCGAAGAGAAGACGAAGACTTGCTTGGCCAGATATGACACGTCGTGGAACGTTGAGGACTTGTGAAGTCTCAGCAATACCGGATAGGGCATGCCATCCGTAGGCTTTTTCAGTTCGGCTGGGCCGGTTAGCGTGAGCAATACCTCTCTTGAGTTCAACTTCAGGTATAAGCCCCGTTCTGGAACTGACTCTCCTTTTGTAGCGCGATGTTCGGGGTCGTACTTTCCCTTCTGGTGCGTGTCGAAAAGGGCCAACGGATGGTTGTCCACCACATGAACGAAAGCGAACTCCACTTTGTAATCGGTCAAGGAATCGGCGATTTCTTTGACCGCTTCGGCCTCGGTGTCTTTCATCGGCTTGAAGCAGTGGAAAATCAACCTGACTTGGTCGCCCTTTTCCCAGTTCATCTGAGTCTTCGCCCGCTCCACACAACGCGCCAGTGTTTCGAGCAAGACCGGCTTATACTCATCGAACTGCACCGCCTTCGACAGCGACCCCAAAAAGTAATTGCCATCACCGGTGAACATCGTGGTGATTCCCACGAGTCGCTCTCTTTCGCCAAGCCGAGATCCGGCGACGCTTGCGCTGCCCAGCCCAATCACAAGTTCGTGTGCGATAGTCCGGTCCGCTTGCAAAAGCCACGGCACTCCGCCCAACTTTGCATAGGTTGCCAGCGCCATGTTGCTCAGCGAGAACTCCACCTGTCGCCCGGTGTAGCGCATCGTTTCGGTTTCAAATTCCTGCACGGGAATCTGCTGAGACATGAACGAGGCTTTCGTTACCAGATATGGGTTCTGTTCACCCCGCATTTCATGCGTGGCTTCATCAACCTGAACCAATGCCAAGTCCCACGGCCGGTCGCCTTGTTCCTCAAGAGCATTCTGAGCGGCCTTCCGATACGCTGCCGCAGTGGCGTTCTGGGCAGGAAAGAATTGCGGGGTGAAGTCCTCTAGATAGTACAGGGTGATCAGTCCCTTCGGATAGTAAGACTTGGCATCTTGCTGGGTGGCGGGAGCGGGTATGCCGTGAAGGAATTTGTGCAAGTACTGCTCTACCTCACCCTTCCGGTTCTGTTCGCATATGACGCATACCCTGGGCCGGGTTGGTGTGTGGTGAGGACGTGAGTATGGGCCGTGCTCGTTCAATCCCCATGGTTTGTATTTATTCGTACGCTGGTTGGTTGGATCGAAGATGAACATCGGTTGCGGAGTCGTGCGCACCACTGGAAACTCTCCGGCATTCTGCTCATTCAGAATCCGCTCCAACGTAAACTTCGTCCCTGGCAACGACTCGTTTGGCGCTTTCGACAGGTTGTCGAAGACTTCGCGGATACGATCTTGTTTCCACCTACCCCCACGCGCAGTCGCCAAACGTGCATCAAGGGCGGTTTCCACCATCGGTGCTTGGCTGCCAAATACATGAACAAGGCAACGAGTGAATGCTTCGCGGCTGGCTTCCAGCGTTGCCGACGACGCCTCAATCGCCGACTTCTTGTCCCGGCAATCGCTCAACTTCAGTGTGCCATTCTCAATCTCGGTCACTCGTCCGAGCAGATGTTGCCGGGGCGCAATGCGAGGGTCATCCCAATCAACTGCTTCGGCAACATAAAGCCCAGTCAGGTCAAGACCGTCTTTGAGAAGAGCATCGCACGTGCGTTTAATCCGCCGCGTGGTTCGCACGTTCAAGACCAATCCAATAAAAGGCGGACGCTTCTCGAACGCCATGATCCTCACGTCAATTTCTAAAAGCGCACTCACCAACAGCCAATCCGGGCAAGTTGTTCCGGCCGGAGCAACTTGCGGTAGGAACACACCGCTTTGCCTTCGGGACACCACTTTAATCGGAGCGAAATCAAAAATCTCACTCCCGCTGTCGTGAAAATAGCGCAGCAGAGAGCTACGGATGAGGTTCGCCGTAACGCCCAGATTTTCGGACAACTTCAACTTGCGGTGTTGATCTCCGAGCGTGGATTCTTTGCCGTCCAGTTGAACGGCGAGGATTTCGTCATTTGCGGGGGAGGTAATTCGCTTGAAGATGTGTGTCTGCCAATGGGTCTTTCTCAACGCCCGCAGTTGGTCCTTGTCCTTGAACTTGAACACCCCGGCAACAACGTCGGCATCATCGAATTGAACTGGAACAATGTTCAGCACCAAGTTGCGTTGGCCGGTTGCACCCTTGTAGTGTTTCTGAAACTGTGTCATTTGCCCCTGTGTGTATTGGCCGAGTCTTATCTCTCTTGGTAGCGCCAGCGCTTGGCGACAGTCGCCATTTGCTGCGCGTTCATCGGATCAGTTTGCCATCCCTTGTCAAAATCGATGTCGTGTGAGCGTGGCAGTTTGTCCTTCTCCAAAGGACGAATCAGAATACGGGAAGGAAGCATCGCTGCCTGGCCGACGAAGATTGCTTCACGACGCCTCAAACCGGACAACATCTTCGTAAGCCCGGCAACGGAATCAGGAAGAATTGCCCTGACGTGCTCACGATCAACCTCGTTTGTAATCCTGTGAATAAGCCAGCTATTGCATTGTGACAACACGGTGGCCTCGACCTCGCTTGGTCTCTGCGAAACGAGGATGAGACCCAGTCCATACTTCCTTCCCTCTTTCGCGATCCGACGGATCGCTTCCTGCGCCGCCTCATATTGCGCTTCGCCTCGGTCGGGGACATATCGGTGAGCTTCTTCACAGACGAGAAGAACGGGATCGCTATCGCGTTCAGCCGGCGTTTGCCAGACTTTCAGATTGAAAAGCGTTCGTGCAATGACCGCACTGGCAATGCCCGCCACTTCGTTAGGCACGCCGGAAAGATCAACGATTCGGATTGGGTCTCCTTCTCCCACGAACTGCGACAGAATAGCGGGAAGTGGGTCTGTCGTGCCGTCCCATGGTTGCATGAGGAACTTCATCCGCGTATCACGTTGGAGCGTTTCCAATTTGTTGATGACAGCATCAAATGGTTCTTGTTCCTTTTTGTTTTGCCCAGAGGGTCGCTGCGCATTGACCTTCTCTTTGAACTTGTCGAGCGAGTAAGGCGTAGGCGAGTCTACGGTGATCTTGTTCTGGTCAACTTGCGCTGCTGTGGCGGCATCAGTCCGTGCGTTTATCAGCGCGTTCTTAACTATGTTCGCCTGCGATGTCGCCACGAACTCCGTTTTCCCAATAACGAGTGCAAGCGTTTCCTGAAGATTCAGCAACCAATATGGCAGCAGAAGCGTCCCTTCATCGGTCGAGAGACGTTTGTGGCCAGAGAAGGCAGCGCCGTATTCGTTGTGAGGATCGAGGATGACAATTCGCGGCTTCCAGTTTTGGTGATGGGCCGTGCTCCCCCTCTCCAGCAAGCTGTGGATGACTGCCGCAACAGTTCCCGACTTCCCAGCACCTGTTGAGCCCAAAACTGCCGTGTGCTTCCCGAGGAGTTCGTTCATATCGGCATAGCAAGGTGTGCCTCCAGAGCCGACATGCTCGCCCAAATGAATGACCGCACCTTTTCCGTGTCCGTAAATGAAGCGCAGCTCCGATTTCGGCGTCAGATAAACAGCCTGTTGAGGGAGCGGATACGTCCCCACACCTCGCTCGAACCGCAGTTCCCAGTTTGGTGGAGTCGCGATCGTATCCTGCGACCATTCTCCTTCACCAAATAAATCGGCTTCCACAACGCGCTCGTCAGAGGAGGATGTCGGGGCAATCCCGCGTTCCACCTGATATTCAGCTTTCATCCGAAGGCGGCCAACAAATGCGTAAATATGTTTCCTACCAAAGTGGATTTTGACGATAGACCCGAACTGGCCGATAGGATACGTCTCACCGCCGTAAACACGCGACAGTTCGGCAATCTTGGGTTCGAGTTCGGCTACAATGTGCGAGCCGTCCACCTCGATAATTTTGCCGATTTCCAGATTTGGAATCGGGTCGTTTGGGTTTCGGCCTTCTTTATTCATCGTTCACCTCTGAGCAACCGAACCACATTTTCAAACTTCCACCACGGCAGTTCGTCAGGAGACGTGGCTGCGGCAGTTCCGTGAAAAAAGCCCTTCTTGGCGTAAACGCGCACTTGTTCGCGAATGGTTGGATCTTCCATCCAGGTCTTGACCTGCCCCTCTGGTTTCTCATCGTTTGAGAAAACAACGATTGTCAGTTGACCGGCGGATTCTCGCAACCCGCGGTCGATTTCCAAATTGATGTGCGAGTCTCCAAAACGATACCCGCAGATCACGAGCACGGTCTGCGCCCCTGGCTGCGGGCGCAGCACCTCGCGTGTGATGCTCGCCAACTGAGCGTAGGGATCGCGTTGGGTTTCCCGATACTTCGTGGACGCAGGCCATATCAAAACCTTCCGTTCGCTTCCCGAAGGCAGTTGCAGCTTCGTGGAAATCCGCCGGGGCAACGTGTCGTCTCCGAATTCACTCCAATTGATCGAGCCGTGCAGCTTCAGAACACGCGCGGAGAGCCCGTTGCCTCGGAAGGACTGGACATCCCACCATGCTGTCGTCCCTCCCCGCAAGCCATCCGTGTAGGGCAGTTTCTCCAAAGCGAGCGCGTCTTCAACAAGCGTGTCGTAGTTCAGAACCAGATAATCAACCGGCCTCTCGGACGCAGGCTTGCCGGGGCGAACTGGCCGGTGAACCGCTCTGACGAAATCCCAATGAGTTGCGATGGAGACCGGCTGATCAATGGTTTCTGCGATGGCCAGCTTGATCTGCTCTGACGCGTCTTTAAGCTGCGTAACGTCGTAACTCTTTCCATCCACATCCACCTTGTTCTTGCTCGCGCCACGCGACGTTCGCCTCTCGGCGATAGCCAGCAGGTCCACCAGTTCACTCAAAAAGTCCTCGATGTTGGCTTCAGATGATCCGTCGAATTGCTTCTTGAGCGCCGACAAGATCTCGCTCGTCGTTGCGCTGAGTTTCGAGCTTGCAAGGCTTTTGCTGGTCAGCTCCGCGGTGAGGGGCAAGCCGGCGCACTTGCTACAACCCGCGCCGATGAGGAAAGCCCGACCGCTTTGCGTCATCAACTCCTCAAGATCGGCAATCGCCTTGTCGAAGGGCGGTTTTCGTAAAATGGAAAGTTCGTCTGGCATTTGTCTCCCTTCTAACTGCTGAACTCCACCTCGTTTGTATCAAGATTCAAATGGTTCACGCGGAGTTGGGCGGTCATCAACTGGTGCAGCAGTGTTTTGAACAGGTCTTGCAGCGCCCGCTGCTTCGCCTCGTGGACTGCAATCTTGGCGTCCACCGTTTGCAGGATGCCGGCAATTCCGTCCTGCTCGGCCTTGCCGGGCTTGGGGACGAGGAATGTTCTGAGCTTGCTGGCGCTGATGTTGGATTGACCAACCGCGCGCGTTGCCAACAGTTTCAACGCCCGTTGCGTTGATTCCATGCCCATGTAGTAGTTCACGAAGTCGGGCGACATCTGGCCTTTGTCCAGTCGGAGCCGGATTAAATACGAAGCGAAGACGGCGGGCTTGGTGGCATGGAAAATCGCTGTTCTTCCAACCAAGTCGATGCTGTTGGTGCGGTTGAAGAGAATGTTGCCATCTTTCAGAGCGAATGCCCGAAACATGCTGTCGTCCACATCGACATATTGCAGATTGTCGAAGTGGATTCGTCCATCCAGTTGGCAGTTCATCCGCAGAATCGGGTACTGGCCTTGCGTTTGGCCTCGGATTGAAAGGCCGTACTGCGCCATCGTAAGAACTTGCTCGAATGGTACAACGTCCCAGCTTACCGGCAGTGAGCCGAGTTCGGTTTCTTTGAGAGGTTCACCATGCAAGCCGTGAGTGAAAAGACCCCGTAGCAATGAGTTTTTCAGGTCGCGCGCGTTACGCACGATCGCTGCCTCAGTTTGCACTGCCTGTTGGACCTTCCACAACACCGCCGCGATCCGTCGCTGTTGGGGTGATGGAGCGATGGAGCACTGGAAATCTTTGAGGGCAGTCCACGAAGTGCGAGGATGATTCACGCCGTGTGTTGTCTGCGCCGCATAATCGACAAACGATTTGGAGTGGATGTGAGCAAGCACGAACAACGGGGACACGCCCTTGTGCGGACGGAACACGAGAATATCTGTGGAGCAAATGCCTTCGCGGTCGGCCAACACAGCCTTGTCGAGGTAAGGACGCAGTTTGCCGTAGAGAATGTCGCCTTTTCGGAACTGACTCTTGGCGCTGACCACGTCGCTTGGTGTGCCATATCGTGAGGAAATGAATGCACCGGGATCTATGTGCTCCAGCCCGACGTAAATCGTGTGGGCGGTCTTGCCGGGGTCGCAGTGGTCGCTCTGAATCGAGCAAAGATCCGCCAGCGTTCCGGTTCGCCAATCCGATGGTAACTTGATGTCTTCTATGTCCATCGCAGCTTCATTTCCTCTTCCGTCGCGCCTCCAGTTGGCGACGGGTCTTGTCGAGTTCGGCTGCGAGAAGTTTCTCGTCCGGCAGAGCGAGGCGGTATTCAGCCGCCAGCACTTTGTTTGGCAGTCCTTCGAGCGCGTACCGGGCGACCGCTTCGTCTTTCTGGGTGCAGAGGATGAGACCGACCGGCGGATGTTCGTCCGGCAGCGTCCAGTGTTCGCGGGCGTAGTTCAGGTACAAGTGCATCTGCCCGGCATCGGCATGGGTGAACTTGCCGCGCTTGAGGTCAATGATCACGAGACAGCGCAACCGCCGATGGAAGAACAGCAGGTCAATCCGATACCATTCGTCGCCGATGCGCAGGCGGCGCTGCCGGCCGATGAACGCGAAGTCGCCGCCCAGTTCCAACAGGAAATGTTCCAAGTGGAGGATCAGCGCCTCCTCGATGTCGGTCTCGGAGTATTCGTCCTTGAGTCCAAGGAATTCCAAGACGTACGGGTCTTTGATTTCCTGCTCGGCGGTGACGGCATCCGCGGGTTGCGCCGCCGCGCCTTTGGTGAGCATCTTCGCCTTGTTGCGGGACAGTGCGGTGCGCTCGTAAAACAGCGAATTGATCTGCCGGTCGAGTTGCCGCACGCTCCAGCCGCCACGCAACGCCTCGGTCTCGTAGAACTGCCGGGCGTGATCGTTCTTCACGGAGAGCAGCCGAACGTAGGCGGACCACGGAAGCGGAAAACGCGTGGATGCGTCGCGCACGGCCAATTTGTCAGACGGTGTCTGACCTTTTGGAGTTTTGGGGAATAATAGTAATGGGTCAGACGGCGTCTGGCTTTTTTGAAGCGCAGGATAGGCGATATAGAATTGCCGGAACTGCTTCAGATTTGTCAGGCTGTAGCCCTTGCCATAGTGTGTGGACAGGTCGGCCGCCATCCGCTTCAGGAGTTCCTCGCCATACTCCGCCCGCGACTTGCCCTGCTGTTCGAACTCGACTACATGCCGGCCAATCAGCCAGTATGTCGCCGTCATGACAGCGTTCACCGTGCGCGCGGAAGTGTGACGAGCTGCGTCAATCAACTGCACCACGCGGTCAAGCATCACGCGGTAGTCAGCGGTCCGATGTGCAATGGCGATTACCTTACGCTTCATGGGGTGTCTCCTGCGGGAAAGTCCAACTGCTTCAGAATCCGTTTCAGTTCACGATCGGTCTTCGCGGCCTGCTTCTCCAGTTCCGCCAGTTCGTTGACGACATCCGGTATCGCGCGGTACGCTTCGGCAGAAGAGGTCGCGACATACCGGGAGGGAGCGAGGTTGTAGTCGTTCTTGGCAGCTTCTGCGGTCGTGATGACCTTGACGAATTTAGCCACGTCCTCGCCCTTGAGGAATGCGTCGGCGATCTTGAGGATGCCGGCTTCGGGGATGTAATTCTTGGGCTGGCCTTTTTTGCACTCGTCGCTAGCGTTGATCAATACGATTTTGCCCTGGCGAGCCTTCGGCTTCTGGCGGTTGAGGAGGACGATAATGCCGGGGGCATTGGTGTTGTAGAACAGATTGTCCGGCAGCAGAATCACGCCTTCGATCACGTCCTGCTCAACAAACCATTTGCGGATACGTTTCTCCTTGTCCTCATTGCGGCTGCCGCTGCCGCGCGTGACGGCGCCGGTGTCGAGCACGACGGCGGCGCGGCCGGTCGGTTTGAGCACGGCAAGCGTGTGTTGCAGCCAAGCCCAGTCGCCCTTGCCGGTGGTCAGGCCACCCTGTTCCTCGAACCGCCCGAATGGATCATTCTCGAAAACCGATTCCTCGAATGGCTGATTCCACATCGGATTGGCGACGGCAATGTCGAACTTCTTCAGGCTCGTGTCGGACTCGCGAAACTTGGGGTTGCTCATTGAGTTGCCGCGCACGATTTCGCCTTCCATGTCGTGAATGACCATGTTCATGCGGGCGATGGCGTAGCTGGAGCCGGTCAGTTCTTGGCCGTACAGTTTCAACGGACGGAAAATTTTCCGCTCGCGCTGCTGCAACGCGAGTTCGCATTTGATGAGCAGACCCGCCGACCCGCAGGCGTAATCGTACGCCTCCTCGCCTTGCCGGGGCCGGACGATGTAGGCCATCAGCCAGCCGACTTCCTGCGGCGTAAAAAATTCCCCGGCGCTCTGGCCTTGGCCCTCGGCAAATTTCCGAAGCAGGTACTCGTAGGCGCGCCCCAAGAAATCCGGCTCAACATCGTGCAGTCCCAGCCGGTAACGCGGATCGGACAGGGTCTCGACCACACCCGACAGCGCCGCATCGCTGATCTCGCGTTCGCCGTTCCGGGTTTCGTTGTAGTCCACGATGTCGATCACACCGCTGAGGCTTTGGTTGTGCTTCACGATGGCGCGAATCGTTGTCGTCAGTTGCTCGCCCAGTGTTTTCGGCTTCTGCGTCCGGGGCCAATCAAATTGCTCGCGCCCGCTGACCACTGGCCACCGTGCCTGGGGTGGAATGTAGAAGCGGACCAGTGAATGGTCGGCTTCGAGAACAGTCAGCGCGGTTTTCTTGTCACCGTAGGTTTCCGTCAGCCGCGCAATCTCATCCTCGAACACATCGGAGAGCCGCTTGATGAACACCAGTGGCAGGATGTAGTCTTTGAACTTTGGGGCATCTTTCTCGCCGCGAATCGAGCACGCCGCATCCCAGAGCATCTGCTCCATCGACTTGGTGGAGAGCACCGTGCTCTTCGCCGTGCCACGCTTCCGGCGCGCTGGCGCGATCTCCTCGCCAATCTCCGGACGCAAAACCAAATCGGATACGCCAGCCTCTTCCATCAAATTCCGCAGCGCGTCACGCTGCGCACCTTGGGGTTCGGCTTTGGCATTTTCCCACCGATTGACAGTGGCAAAAGAAATGTTTAGCCTCTGTGCGAGTTGTTCTTGGCTGAGGTTCAAACGGGCTCTCAGTTGACGAACACTCTGGGCAAAGTCGTTTTTCATCGCGCAGGTATGTTATAGCATACAAGACGTATTGCAAGCGGAAAATTGCAGCACTGGCAGAATCCTCCCTCTCGGCGTTGGCATTCCACAGGCCGCCTGAACAAACGATCAAGAACCAGACCGCGCGTTGACAAGGCTTGTTCGCAGCCTGCTCGGAGTTGTATAACCGCACCCAGTGCGCGAGGTGGTGCATCAGTGCACAAATGGCAGGAGACTTTGAGTAATGGGTATCAAATTCGTCCATACAGCCGATTGGCAATTGGGAGCGCGGTTCACGCAGTTCGGCGCGAACGCCGACGGATTGCGCCGAGTGCGCTTGGAAACGTTGGGGCGGGCGCTGTCCGTGGCCAAAGATGCCGGCGTGGATGCATTCTTGATCGCCGGCGACCTGTTTGAAGACAGCCAAGTGGACGATGCGCTCATACGCGCGACCTTGAATATTTTTGCCCGCTTTCCGGAAGTTCCGGTCTTCATTCTGCCCGGCAACCATGATCCGAATACCGGTCCCGGGTCGATCTGGAGTCGGAAGCCGTTTGCCAACAAGCCATCGCACGTCACCGTGCTGACCGAGCCGGCAGTGTGCGAGGTCGCCGGCGCGTATTTAATCGCCGCGCCGTTGAAGCAGAAAATCTCCACGACTGATCCGAGTTTGCGGATTGCGGAACTCGCCAAGGACTTGCCGCCTGATCGCGTTCGCATTGGCATTACGCATGGTGCGCTGGCAATACCGGGGAAACACCAGCCCAATGATTTTCCGATTCACTTGGAAGCGGCCAGTCGAGCTGCGCTGGATTATCTAGCGGTGGGCCACTGGCATACATGGCAAATTTGCGACAACGGCCGCTTGGTCATGCCGGGCACACCGGAGCCGGACGCGTTCGAGCAGGATGGTTCGGGTCATCTCGCATTGGTGGAGATTGCCGGGCACGGAGCGACGCCGCAGGTTCAAGAGATTCCTGTTGGGAGTTTGCAGTGGGTGGTCGTTACGGTTGACCTCGTTGAGACCGAGGCTGCCAAGTCGTCGCTTCAAGAAACACTCAGCGGCTTGTTGCCGAAAGCGGCGCACTCTGTTCTCCGCGTAGTGTTGCGCGGCAGTGTTTCGCCCCGTCTGCTGGAGGAGTTCCGTCAATGGCTTGAGCCAGTGCTTCAGCCGTTTCCGGTAGTGCAAGTTGTGGACGAAACGACGATGGCGCTCCTGCCAGCTGAATTCGCGGAGTTGCAGCGCAGCCATCCGCTACTGGCATTGGCCGTTGCCGATCTTGCCCAAATCGAGCATCTGGCTGCCACTGTGCCGCTGCCTCCTGGCATCGACGCCACGACCGCAATTTCGCTCACGGAAGCACAGCAACTTCTGACCGCTGGAAGAATCGAGCTTCCGAAATTGGACGGCGAGTTCTTCAAACAGGCACACCGGCTACTTTTCCAGAAACTTCAGGAGGCCAGCCGATGATTGTTGAATCCATCGAGCTGCGCCACGTCGGGCCATTTATCGGATCAGTTCAGGCCGGCCCGCTGGATACCGGTCTGAACATTCTTGCGGCCCATAATGAAGAAGGTAAGACGACTTTGGTGCGAGCTGCCGCTCGGGCGTTGTTCGACCGTCACACCTGCCGGTCGGATGAGATCAAGGCGCTACAGCCGGTGGGGACTGACCTCGCACCAAGTGTTGCGATTGTATTTCAACAGAACGGCACGAAGTATCGAATCGAGAAGACGTTCGTGAACGCCGTTCGCAGCAGTCTCAGCCAGATGGTGAATAGCAAATGGGAGTTGAAGGCCGAAGGTGATGATGCCGATAACCGCCTGCAAGCACTGCTGCAATCCGACCAGCCGGGTCGTGGTGCAACAAAACCAGAGCATTGGGGATTGTTCCAGTATTTGTGGGCGCGTCAAGGTGAGCCGGTCACGTGGCCGGCCTGGCAAGGCGAAGCCGGCAAACTTGTCCGGTCGCAATTGGTGAAAGTCGAACTCGATCCGCTGATCGAAAAGCTGAAGACGGCTCTGGTCGAAACTTACAACGAGATCTTCACTGAATCAGGCCGTCCGAAAAAGGGCGGGCCATTGGATGTTGCCGTTAACGAACTGGACCGGCTGCAATCCGATGTGAATGCACTCCAGCAGAAGAAACGCAACATGGAGGAGTCGCAAACTCGCTTCCAGACATTGGGTGAAGAACTGGTCGTGTTGGAAAAAGAAGCGACGGAGAAGCGTCGTCAAGCCGAGGCCATCGCTGCGGCTGCCAAGGAGGCGGAGGTGCTCCTCAAAGAGCTTGAGGCGAAGCGTGGCGACTTTGAACGGTCACAGAATCGTTTGCATACCGTCGAAAATGACACCAGTGAGCTTGCCGGTCTTCAACAGACAATTAAGGAACTCGAACCTGCCATCGGTGAAAAAGGCGAAGCAGTCCGGAAATTGGACGGAGCAATCGCCGGGCTTGTGGGAGACCACACCAGATTGGAGCAGGCTTTGCAGGATCAGCAGGGCCGAAGAGATTCGTTGCAGAACCAGTTGGAGCGCATCCAAGATCTATTGAAATGGCGGCAAGCGCAGTACGTCGCCACTGGGCTGGACAAGCAACTCAACCAAGTGAACAAAAAGAATGCTGAACTTGATCGGTTTACGCAACAGATAGCCAAACTACCGGCGCTGACGCCGCAGAAATTGAAGCGGCTGCTGGAGTTGGAGCAGACGGTTCGCGAATTGACCGCCAAAATCGAAGTCATCGGCATCTCCGTCGAACTCGCTCCGGATAAGGCCAAGAAGGTCACGGTGACCGAGTCCGGCAAGACGCATTCGCTCACGATCAAGGGCGGCAGGACCGAAACGATAAAGACTGGCCAGTCGATAGAGCTGCTGCTGGAGACGTGGGGACGTGTACGGGTGCGCAGTGGCGCGACGGAACTCAAAGAGTTGCTGAGCCAGCGTGACGAGAATGCCCGAGATTTACGCAGTGAATTGTCGGAACTTGGGATGAAGACCGTTGGTGATGCCAGCGGCTTGTTGGATACGCGGAAAGATTTGGAGAAAGACATCCGCGAGGTTGGCCGTGCCGTTACGACGCTGCTCGATGAGTTTGAAGACCTGAAAGAGCTTGAGGCGGCAGCGAACGAAAGTTCGACCTTAGCGCGCAATCTTGAAAAGTCCCTCAGCCCATCGGCGAAAGAGAAACAGTTGACCCTCACCGAACTCCAAGCTGACGAGGAGAAACTGAAAGTCGAAGTCAAGAAAGCCGATCAACAGGCCCAGCAAACTTCCAAGGAAGCGAAAGCCGTACTGGACAAGCTGACGGACCGACGCACGCAACGCGGTAACGAAGACAGTGCCTCGAAAGTGTTGAAGGAACGCCTCGCAAATGCAGGCAGGCAAATTCTCCAGATAAAATCGCGTTACGCAGATGGATTGCCGGCTGCCAAAGCTAAAGCCCAGAGAGATTTCGCTGAAGCTGAGGCTCGCGTCGCTGCAACGCAAGCCAAGCTCCCGGCGGATGCCGACAAACTACCGGAGCGCAATCGCCGCGCTGCACGGGCAGCTGAGGAGGCATCTCAGAAGCTGCAGGGTACCAAAACGGAACGCGATAGATTGACGGGTAACTTGGAAGCACTTGGCGCCGAAGGCATTTATACGCAAGAAACCGAATTGCTGGAGAAGATCGCGACAAAACAGGCGGAGTTGCTTGCCGCTCAACGCAAGGGTTGGGCCGCGCGTCTGCTGCACGATCTGATCGAACGCCGCAAACAAGCTGCCACTCGGGCGGTGCTCGCGCCGTTGCAGGACCAACTCAGTAGCACGTTTGCCCAGTTGACTGGCCAGCCGTCCCGTAAAGTCTTCCTAGATGACACATTGCAGATTCGAGGCGTGGGTCGCAACGAACAGGAACTGCTTCAGTTCGACTTGCTGTCCCAGGGCGCGAAGGAACAACTGATTCTGGCGCTGCGTCTCGCCGTGGCAACCGCCGTCAACCAGAACGACAGACAGTTGCTCGTACTCGATGATGTGCTGGTGAATACCGACCCCGTTCGACAAGAGCGTGTGCTTGATCTTCTCCAAAACGCTGCCCAGCACCTGCAAATCCTGCTTCTGACCTGTCACGCCGACCGCTACCGGGGAATCGGGAATTTGGTACACGTTGCCCGTGATGAAGCTCTGCATCCCGGCAACCCACCATAGATGCCGTGGCTAATGTCATGCGAATATAACCGCGGTTAAGAAATGAATACGATGGATTTCACGATCTATGCCCTAAAGGGTAGCAATGAAAGCGATTGCGATATCATCAGCCCATCCCTACACAAAGGAGAAGGTCGTTTCGGCTGGAGCTACGAACCCACCGCTGACCTACACTTTCTGAAAGAGAGAATTGAGGTAAGCGGGTGGAACAGCCTCACAGATGCTGAGAAGGATTGCTGCCAATGGTTCCTCCTCGACTTGAGGGCGGGCGATTACGTTATTTACGTCAATGTACCCGAGTGGGGAAAATGCACACTCGCTCGTGTCACTGGCCCCTATGTATTCCGCTTTGACAACGCTGACTTCAACCACCGCTTTCCTGTAGCCACAGAATCCGTTCTTGTCTTCGACAGGAACGATGCGCGTGTGCATCCTGCTCTAAGTGCGCGCTTGAAGCTCCAAGGGCGAAAGTGGCACATCTACAACCTGAATCACGAATTCGAGGCCTTGGTTAGAGCTTTGAAAAGTGGCGCGACAAGTGAGCCGCGCACATTCAAGACAAACATCACCTTTCTCGCTCAGGAAATTCAACCACTTTTGGCCAACATAACAGAAAAGATTCACCATACGCACCCAAACTACGACCTTGAATCGCTGTTTGCCGAAATTCTCAAGACTGTCCCTGGCGTAAAGGAAGTTAAGTTACAGGGTGGTGCTGGAGATCACGGCGCGGATGTGCTCGTGGTCTTCGAATCGGGGCTACCTATTCCCGGGCTACAGCAACAAAGAACCTGTGTGATCCAAGTAAAATCGTTTGAGGGTGAGCATTGGGATACGAAGGCAGTGAATGACATTCGAAGGGCATTTGATCATTACCCAGAAGCTGAAATGGGGCTAATAGTATCTACGGCAATTTCGAGCACTGAAGTGCTTGATGATGCACTTGACAAGATTCGGGAGGAAACAGGGAAGCCTGTTTCTCTTCTTATCGGAGCCGATGTTGCTGCTTTCCTATTGCGGTTCGGCGGACAGCTCTTGGTTTAGCAGGCTCGGAGCGTCGCGGGCGAAAGGTTCCACTCTTGCCGAGTGACGCCATCACGTCACATCATGAATCCGTTGGGTGCATACCGGTGGCCTGCCGCGCTTCCTGTTTGCCTTATGTGCAATGGGCAACACCTTGGAGGCGTTCGACAAACCTGGCTAATGTCTCACGTTTCATAGTTGATCTCGTTTGCGAAAGGTTACAGAATTCTTAACCTTTTGCAAACGTAACGGTTGGTCAAATCCACGGCCTCCTAAACCATGAGGAGATTTGCCCGGTAGGTTCGAGGGGCGGCAGGACGGTCTTTCGGAAACCCTTCTCACAATGGACGAGGACGCACTCGTGGTCGCGAAGATTGCGGAGCTTGTGGGGCTTGATTTTGTGCTCCTCGGTCTCGGAATAATTGACGTTGCGCTTGCCAGCACTGAATCCCCAGGAACGTTTCACAATGCGTTTCTTACCGAGAAAATCCGCTGCTTGAACGGCGTCGGCCTCGTCCGCGGCGCGGAAGATGAGCCGGTTGCGGAGATTCAGGGTCAGCACCTTCGCTTTGTCGTTGCCCAACGGTGGCACAAGTGATGTCGTGCTTTGCGCGGCGGCGACGATCGTGGCGCCAGCTTCGCGGATCACGTCCACGCAGTTGTAATCGCTCGTGCCGTCCTCGCTCGCCGTCATGAACCGCTGCGCTTCGTCCGCCCAGAGGATCAGCAGGTTGTCCTTCGCGCGCTCGGCTTTGGGCCGGTCGAACCGGCGCAGGGCGTGGTTGTAGTACAGGAGCTTCAAGTATGTGTTTACGTATCGACGTTCGGTCTGAAACTTCTGTGGCATGGTCACGAGGATGATCTTGCCCTGGTCAATCGCGTTGAAATCGAACGTGGTTTCGCCTATGCAAAATACCTCGGCGACTTCGGGCGTCAGAAAGTATTGCAGGTAGTTGCCGATGGTCTCGCGGACGCCGCCGAGTTGCTCGTCGGGCTGGGTGAGAAATCGGTTGGCGAAATGCGCATGAAGGGCGGTCCGACGTGGCGTCTCCAGCAGATTCCGGAGGTTTTCCATCTCCTCCTCCAGCAGATCACGGCTGGATAACACCTCGTACGCGCCGACCAAGGTAACCGGGCGGTTCAACTCGAACAGCAATTCCAACGCATGGGCGATGTGGGTCTGCGCCTGGCTCTTGAAGAATCCCTTGTCCCCGCCCTGCCCAAGGCTCGTGGCGGTGTCCACGATGAACTTGGCGTACGTCGTGAAGGGGATGCTGCGGTCGCCGGTCAGGTTGTAGCGGTGTGGCGGTGTCCACGCGGTGTCTGTGTCATCACTGCGAATTTGCAGGTGAACCAGATCGTGTTCGCGTCCGTAGTGACGCGCCATCGCATCGAGTGTCTCCCAGTAAACGCCCTTTTCGTCAATGCACAGGCCACCCCACGTCGGCTCGTTTTGAAAGACTTGGTGGGCGAGTTGATTGATACCGGAACTGGTTTTACCGGAGCCGGTGTCGCCGGTGATGAGCCAGCCCCGGCAGAACTGATTGCGTTTCCATTTCAGTCCGCCAAGTCGGGCGACGCACGGTTGACGTTTTCGTGGAACAAACAGCAACCATGCCGCCATGCCGGCCAGCAACACACCACCGGCCAGAAGAAGGTCACGCGAGTGTCTCGCCACAAGATCAAGCGGCAGGCTTACCGGGTGGATCGGCATGAAGTTAAGCTTCATGGCCACGCCCTACCGATGAGATAGCCGCCAAGCAGGCCGGCAAGGGCGGCGTAGATCGCCGTCGCACGCGTGACCCGCGGCGTCTGCGGCAGGACCCGGAGCAATTCTGTCAGGGTTGTCGCGTGTTGTTGGAAAGTGCGTGCTGCCTCGATGAGCTTCGTAATGTCGACTCGGACCTGATCGAACGACGGCATCTCGCGGCGGCGGAGTTCGTCCCAATGTCGCTGGTGGATGCGAAACAACTCGATCAAGAGCAGCACGGCATCGTTTTCCTGAAGTCCGTGTTGCTCGCGCCATGCGGCAACCGCCTGCTCAAAGTCCTCCTCGAAATCGCGCGGCTTTTCGTTCGGCATGGGAATCACCTGCCCGGCAATAGCAAATCGGCGACGGCTTCGATCTCGGCGTAGAGCTTGCGTTGCCACGTCAGCAGCCGTTGCCGGTCAAGGAGGCTGAATGCGGGATTCTTGGCTGCCGCCGTGATGGTCAGATTCTCTCGGTTGAGCGCCTCGACGAGCCAGTCCTGCAACCTGGGCATGGTGATCTCCCGTCCGCTGAGCCTGCTTTTCAGTTGGACGCGCACTTCCGCAGACTCGAACAGCGCGAAACTGTCGCTGTGCGCTGCGTTTCGAACGACGACGTAGCTGCTTGTCTTCCCAAGCTGGTCGGTGAGCCGCTGCACCTGGTCCACGCTGTCTAACTCGTGGTTTACCGGCATGACCAACGTGAGTGCCGCACCGAGTGCCGGTAAGACGGTCGGCAAGTCCACTTCGGCGAAGAAGTCGAGGAACAGGTCGGTGGAGGCCGCCCGGCAATCCACGACGACGAGTTCTGTTTTCTCCAGCGCGCCGAAAATGCCGTCGAGTTCGCGCCGGTTGGCGAGGTCAATGAATTGTGTATCGGCGTGGAATCGCTTCAGGGTCGAGTTTTCGTTGTCGGTGTCGATGGCGACGTGGGCAATGCCCTTGTCCTTGAGGAATTGGACGAGGTTCACGGCGAAGAAGCTTTTCCCGACGCCGCCTTTACCGTTGATGATGAGATCGAGTCGTTTCATTTGGTTTCCGGGGTGAGCATCCGCACCTGCGCGATACGCGGGCCACGGGCGCGTGTTGGCGGAGCGGTGTTCGGTTCAGCCGCTGACGCTGGGTCAGCAGGCGCAGCGGGTGCAGTGGTGCGTTTTCGGGCCGGTCGCCGATATGGGCGGACAACTTCGTTGAGCACCTCGTGACAGAACACGGCAACGGCGGTCTTGCTCGTCGGTAGGCAATGCTTGGTCAGCAGGTCGGCAATCGCCCGGTAGGACGCGCGCTTCTGCCGCAACTCAGTGATGACATCTTTCGCGGGAAGCAAGTCTTGGAATTTCTGTGGCCGGCGCGGCGTAAACTCCGCGACCGCTTGGCGGATGGTGTTGGGATCAAATGTGGACATAAGACGGAATGGTTCGGGTGTGAGTTGCGAATTCGAGCGGCCAGAGAATGGACACAGCGCGGAAGATCATGGACCATCTGCTGGCCTTTTGAATTCTGCGGACAGTGTACGGACACGGCATGATCGCGGACGGGGATTGTCCGAGACCGTGGCCTGTCTGTGACTGGTTCGCGGCCATGGCCGTTGCCTGTTCGTGGACTGTTGAGGCCACTACGCGACCGTGGACGCGGACTGTTTGCGGACGTGTCCGTTGGCGCGGACTGAACGTGGACATGGACTGTTCGTGGACACGGACAGGTTGCGTTCGCGTCCTGGATGGGGACTGTTCGCGGTCGCGGACTGGTCGATGCCTGGGACATGAACCGAGTACGTTGCGCGGACATCCCGCGTCCGCTCCGCGTCGGCTTCGTGGACGCGGAAACCTTGGCTTGCAAAGGGGTAGGGCGTGCCCTGTCTTAAACATGATGAGTGACACACTGCCTCTTCTGTTGCTGCAATTGATTGCGCCAGTCTTCCAGTTGCCCGGTGACGGTCTCGATGCGGCTGATTTGCTCGATGCTGCGAACCTCAATGTTGGCGGCGTGACGGTCGTAGTACTGCGCTTCGGGCAGTTCCATGACGGCATTGGCAGCGCTGTTGTTGATGCGTTCACCGAGCATCTTCAACACTTCGATGGCGGTGCGTAGTTGGGCGGTGGAGGGAGTTTGCATGGTATCAGACCCGGATGCCGCATGTGCGTTTGCGCGAGAGTGCTTGTTGTCGCTTCGCCTGCTCGGCGGTAATGGGGTGCGCCCAGGGATTGCTGAACCCGAGTTTTGCGGCGGCTTCCTCGGCGGCAAGTTTGGTGGGTGCTTCAACGACTGTGCGAATCGGATCACCCACCTCCCGGGCGAACTCCCGGTCGGTGTGATAGATTCCCCAGTGCTGATTGCCCGGTTTGGGCTTGAGAGTCTGCGTCGTATTCATGGGCGCAGTTGACCACAGATCGAGCGCCCGCTGATGTAGCAGCTACACAGAATCCGCGAACAGTCCGTGTAGTGTCCCCACCGTGGTCACGGCAAAGACACAGTACAGTCTGGAGAACGCAGAAGAATACTTCGAGGAACACCTCTGCGTAGGCGACTACTACAACGAAGGGCAGCGTGTCGCCGGCGAATGGGTCGGGTTGGGCGCGGATCGGCTTGGATTGTCCGGGAAAGTCCGCGCCGATGACTTTCTGCGGCTGTGCGAGAACCAGCATCCGGCCACGGGTGATACGCTGACGCCACGACTGAACACCACGCGGAATGAGGATGGCCACGAGACGGCCAATCGGCGGATCTTCTACGACTTTACGTTCTCCCCACCGAAGTCGGTATCGCTGATGGCATTGATTGGTGTGGATGAGCGCCTCTCGGATGCTCATGGGCGGGCCGTGCAGTTGGCGCTGCGAGAGTTTGAGGCGTTTGCCGCGACCCGCATTCGAACCGGTGGAGCGCAGAACGACAGGATCACCGGCAATTTCGTTACCGCCCTGTTTACGCATGACACGTCGCGTGCTCTCGATCCGCATCTGCACACGCACTGCATCGTCTTCAACGCCACATTCGATCCGGTCGAAGATCGGTGGAAGGCGCTACAGAACTACGAACTACTGCGCGCCCGAAAGTTTGCCGAGAACGTCTACTACCACGAGTTCGCGCGAGAACTGCGCCGTTTTGGCTATCGGATTCAGAACCGCCCGCGCGGGGACTTTGAAATCGAAGGCGTTCCCGAAGAATTGTGCGACCGCTTTTCCAAGCGGCACGCGCAGGTTGACGAGGCGCTGGCGAAATTGCTGAGGGAAAAGCCGGAGATCGCCGCTGGAAATCTCCAAGATTGGCGCGAGCGACTGGCGACCTCGGAACGAACCCGTAAACAAAAGGACTTGAGCCGCGATGAACTACAAACGCTGTGGAACTCGCAATTGACCGAAGCCGAACGCGAATCGCTGCGTCACGTTCAACCGGTCTCGGAGAGGCCAGTGAACAACGCCAAGCCTATCAGTGTTGGTGAAGCTGTGGAGTGGGCCGAAGAACATTTGTTCGACCGGAACTCGGTCGTGCTGGAATGCCAGGTGTGGCAGGAGGCACTGGGCCGGGCACGCGGGGAAGATTTCCCAGTTTCGCAACTCACGGAGTTCACACGACAACGGGACTATATCCGGAATGCCGAACGCCCGGGCGAAGTGACGTTGCGCGACGTTCTACTGCGCGAATGCGAGATCGTTCAAACGGCCAAGGAAGGTGTCGCCGCCATGTGGCCGCTTGTAGCGAATCCACGCTCACCGAATCCACAACTCGACGACGAACAACGCCTGGCGCTTGATGGGCTACTCTGTTCAACCAACACGGTGGCGGTTTTTCGTGGCGGTGCCGGCACCGGCAAGAGTTTCGTGCTGAGGGAACTGGTCGAGCAAATCCGTCAATCGGATCGGCCGGTGGTTGTTCTTGCCCCTCAACGCCAGCAGGTCGTGGACATGGGGAAAGCGGGATTCCCCACGCCAGCGACGGTGACTCAGCTTCTTCTCAAGGGCCAACTTGCCAACAACGCCGCCGTCGTCGTGGATGAGGCCGGTCAGATTGGCGGGCGGCAGATGCTCGAATTGATTCGGCTGTGCCGCGAGCATAACGCGCGATTGATCCTGTCCGGCGACACTCGCCAGCATGGGGCGGTTGAGGCTTCCGACGCGCTCCTCGCCATTGAGCGTCACTCCGGCATCCGGCCGGTGGAATTGCACACGATACGCCGTCAGGATCCGGCACTTGCTCGTGACGATGATGAACGTAAGCAGATCAAGGGTTACCGGCGCGCGGTCGAGCTGGCAGCCGCCGGCAAGCTGGGCGAGTCGTTTGAGAGACTCGACAAAATTGGAGCAATTGTGCCGTGCGGGTTGAGTGATCAAGCCGACAAGCTCGCCGATGAATACCTTGGTCTGTCGGAACAGGATGCCTCGACCGTCGTCGTCTCCCAGACCTGGGCAGAAGTTCACCGGATCAACTCGCGGGTGCGCGACGCGCTGAAGTCGAAGGGACGCCTCGGCGCTCAAGACACTGTTGTACTGGCTCTCGATAAACTCGACCTGACAAACGCGCAGAAGCGCGATGAGCGATTCTACCCGCCAGACGCCGTTGTCGTGTTCAACCAGAAAGTCCGCCAGGCCGAACCGGGTGCGAAGGGTAAACTGGCCGGCATCCTGAAGTCTTACGTGCTGGTCGAGGTCAACGGGAGGTTCGTCACGGTCTCGAACAAGTGGCTGGACCGTTTTTCCGTCTGCCAGCCGTGCGAATTACCGGTGGCGCAAGGCGACCGGTTGCACCTCAAATCAAATCGCCGGCTGGCTTCAGGCGGTCGCGTCACGAATGGTGAACTGGTGACCGTGAAGGCCGTCCGTGGGGATAGCGGAATTGAACTGGCGGATGGCCGGGTGTTGGACAAGAATTTCCGCGAGTTCCTGCCCGGCTACGCTGTCACGTCCTACGGCTCACAGGGAAAGACTGTGGATTACGTTCTGTTCTCCGACTCGACCATCAAGGCTGCGACCAACGCCCAACAATGGTACGTGACGATCTCGCGGGGCCGGCGCGGTGTCCGCATCTTCACTCCGGACAAGGAGCAACTGCGCGAGAACGTGGCCCGTTCCGGTCACCGTCCGTTGGCGATGGAATTCGCCGGCCAGGACGCACCTCGCCAAGGCGTTGTGGTTCGGGATTGGGTTTACCTTTGTATGCTTCGGTTTGGTCGCCGGGCGGCGGAGATGTTCTCTCGTCTCCAACGCGTCCGTCGTCATCGTCGTTTAACCATGGAGAAACATGAGCACAAAAACACCCGAAAGTTGGGCGTCTGACCCGCAAGCCCGCGCGTTGCGCGTGGAAGTTTCCTCGGAACGGTCGCTGCTGCTGCCGTTCGATCAATTCGGGTTTTCCGAGTTGATCAGCGAGGGCAAAGAACAGCGACTGCGGTTGGTCTTTGCTGCGCACGAAGTCGTGGTTCGCGGCCATGCGCTGCGCCGTCTCGAAACGGTCATGCAGCGAATGGAATTGGCGTTTATTGCGAAGACGACGGATGCCTCCCGGTCTCTGGTTGCTGATGGTCAGCCGATGATCCTTGAAATCATCGTCAACGCTGCCGCCGTTCCGAACCGCTCGGCACAAGACTCCAAGGAATGAACGCAGCCGGTACTCGTTACACGCCGATTCTCGCGAGAAACTCGGCCGGTTTAATCGCACTGCATTCTGCTATCGGCGTCAAGAGTTCTCTCAACTCATCCTCAGCTTTGAACCAATCTCCGTTGGGCGTCCCAGTAGGCGTGTTCTTGTGGATGAAATACGCACGCACCTGTCTTTCGTGATGAGGAATGCCACGCACATTCTTGTCCGACGCCCAAGCGAAGTAGGCGTTGAAGGATTGCACGGATTTCCTTACGGCCTCAACGGTACCATCATCGGTTGTGACCAAAATGGTCGGTTCAAGCACGTTCACGTAGATGCAAAGCAAGGAATCCTCTGTGTCATTCCCATTCGGCTTTGCTTGGGAACGGATGCATTCATAAACGCGCGAGAACCGGTACCCATAGTGCACGAACATCGAGTTGGTCACAGCAACTGCCAAACGATCCGGCGGCACATTCCCGCCCAAGTAATCCTTGCGAAGCTCCGTTAGAGCTGAGAACACATCTCGTGCATGATCGATTTCAGTCCTATGGATGATGCTTTCTTTGGAGTCCAATTTCAGTAATTCATCCATGACATTCTTGACGTTTTTTAGGTAGTCGTTTTCTGCTGCTCCTAATACTTGTCGCGCATGAGCTGCACAATCTTTGAGAGAAGGTTGGCTGCCATCCGAAAGTTTAAGGTGCTGACCATAGAACTCAGCCAAACTGTTCGCCTTCTCCAAGACCAAAAGCAATCCTTCACAAATCTGTGCTTCGTCAAAATGTGTCGGGTTCGTTTTGAGCTCCGCCCCAACATATGTTGCATGATGAGCCCACGGATCAGGCAACATTTGCGGAATTTTGCATTTCAGAAGAATACTGCGAAACATTTTGAAATTGCCCTCGTCGAGATGGCATAGAATCTCGTAGACGGAAATCGGCGAAACGAAAAGTCTTGCGTGTTTAGCAACTGCCGCCCGCAGTTTATCACCGCCTATTGAACGGATCGCTTCTGTATCCAGTATGTAATTTGGCTCTGTCTCGCTGAAATCACTCATTGTCATTTCCGTCAGTATTACTGGTGAATTGCTCACGTTGCGCTCCGGTGCGCGCTCATGGGCACCACGTTCGTCGCCTGCTCTGGGAAGATGTTCCACCATGCAGTTGCTTCCTGCGGCATGACCAACTCGCGGTAGTGCCGGAAGATCATGGTGGGCGTGTTCCCCATTTCCAATGCGACCTTGGCCGCGTCCTGGCATTGCGCCAGCCGGTAGCTCGCGTAGGAGTGGCGCAAGCCATTGTTCGGCCAATCGATGCCATGCTCCTTCGCCAGCGCTGATGCGGTTCGCCCGATGCGAATCCATGAACAGACCTTGCCTTCGCGCCCCCGGTACGGTGCGAGCCAAGCCGCTAAGTTTGGCTGGATCGGCACGAGTCGGCGTTGGGCCGTCTTGGCTTTCCGTGCCGCCACTTCAACGAACCCTTGTGCAAAGCGAACATCTTCCCACTCAAGTCGTAGAAGTTCAGCATGGCGAAGGCCGGTGAAGGCACCGATGGCAAGAAAGGGAATCAACTCCGCGTCGGCTTTGGAAATCAGTTTGATGAAATCTGCGGGGCGGAAAATCTCGATCTTGTCGCCGATTGCCTTCGCGCGGGGGAGGCCATCAGCTTCCGTGGAGCGATCACGGGGCAAATATCCGGCTTGTTTGGCAAAACGCCACAGGGTCACGGTGACGTTGCGGAAATTGTTGCGCGACCGGGGGGACACGGGGAGCGAACGCAGCCACTCCTCAATCTTCGGCCGGGTAATCTGCATGATCGGGCCGGACAGCGCAGCCGTGATATGCGGCAGCCGTTTGTTCAAGTCTTCGAGGTATGCCTCGCTGGCGCCGTCACGGCGTTTGGCCTCGACCATTTCCGCCGCAATGTCAGCGACTGTCTTCTGCGGTACATCAGGCAGATTGTGACGGCGAAAGAACTCGGCAGCCTCGTTGAGGGAGGCTTGACCGATTTTCTCCCTGGCTGCGATGTATTCGTGGATTGCCGAACTGAGCGGCATGCCGAAACGTTCCAGAGCCGACACGGCATACTGATACACCTCAAGGTCTTTACCAGTGAGAGTCTTTGCGGTCGCCTTTTGATTGTAGACAGCGCCCGCGATCTCTGCGGCTCGGTCGCGAGCCACCTCCTTGGTGCGAAAGGCTTCCGTGCGGCGCTTGCCCGCAATTGCGTAGGTGACGAACCACCGTCCGTCTCGACCAGCGTAGCACTTGACCGTGACGCCTCCGACGGTGACCTGAAACGACTTCGTTTCAGCGTTGGGCTTCTGGGCTTTGATTTTGGCCATCATGATGGCCAAATCTGCTACAATCTGCTACAGATTTCAAGAACTTTCTATTCTCACCAACAAAAAGTGGTGGAGGCGGTGGGAGTTGAACCCACGTCCTCTGCAAAGCCAACGCGTGCGACTACATGCTTATTCCATCTTTGGGTCTCGCCCGCCGAACTGCCGATGGACAGGCCATCCGACGCGCCAGCCTCCAGTTAATGTTTCGCCCGCGGACCTGAAGACGACATCCGCGAACTAACCTGCTGTCATCGTTCCGACCCCGCTAGCAGGTGTCGCAGGCGGAACGTCGCAGTCAATTAAGCTGCGAGTGCCAGTTCTTGATTGGCAGTTATTACATGTGCCAGGTGTTTAACGAGGCCTCCTGACAACCTCGGCATGCCGCCCGCATCCACTCCACAAAGTCGAATCCGTTTCGCCCCCGTAAAGTCTGCGTCTGGCGCAGTTAATATAACGGCGGTTGCGGGGAATGCAAGCCGGGACAAAAGGTGCAGCAAGGGGACTGAGGCAGCGGAGGTGGAAGCTTAGACCACGGCCGCCACGCGCACAGGTTGAGAGAGCAGACTGTCCGAGGTCGGAGGAGGCGCCGACCTTGATGGCGTTGGGGGATTCGGACAGCTGACTCTCAACCTGTGGAGCGCAGACGGCCTGGTCGCAGGTGGTGTGGACGGAACAGCCGGGGAAATAAGCGGCCGCTGACCTGCTGCGGGCATGTTGTTCTGCGCACCCCGCGCAGCATGCGTCACAGCCAACCCTGAAGCCAGCGCCGCAAAAAAATCGTTCATCTCATTCCGCCGTGTAGGAATCGGCCAGCTGCAACAGCTCGCCGAGGTGTTTCTGTTTCTGCAAAGCTCGTTCGGCGTTGTTCGGACGCGCCCCCGCCGGATTGGATTCCACCAGGTGGCCGGTGCAGGTGATGACGTGGGCATGGGGGCATTGGGCCTGGATCTTCTCGGCCAGTTTCGCGCCCGCCGTTCCCGGCAGCGTGAGATCGACAAACGCCAGGTCCACGGCGTTATGCTGGAGGAAGTCCAGGGCCGCCTGGGCGGTATCACGCACTTCAATGGCCCGATGCGGGCCCCGCAGCAAACCCGCCAGCAACTGCTGGACGGCGGGATCGTCATCGACGATCAGGATGCGATAGAGATTTTGTTTATTGTCGATCATCTTCATCACTCGCTGCTGAACAACGCCGGTCTCTTTCACGTATAGCAGCACGTATGCCAACCAGGAAAATATTGGCTTACAAGGCGATTGGGCGTTTGGAGAACATCCGGAACGGGCTTTCCCTATCAGATTTGCGGGGAACCGGCGCAAAAGCGTAAGAAACGCGCGTCCATAGATTCCAAAACGCATTGACTTGCCCAAACGCGGCATGCAATATCGCGCCTCTGTGAGAAAACCGTCTGTCACCGTCGCGTGCCCGCCACGACCGCCAATCTCGGTCCTGGCTTCGACACGCTTGGCGTCGCCCTGAAGCTGCACAACCAGATTTCCATCCGCGAGACCGACGACGCGGCCCTAGTCGAACGCGTGGACGACCAGCGCGGGTCCGCCTCCGCCAACGCCATGAGCCGCGCGGCCGTGGAAGCGTTCTTCCAGCGCAGCAAGGTCAAACCCCACGGCGCGCAGATCGAGGTGAAGGGTGAACTGCCTGTTTCCGGCGGACTCGGTTCGAGCGTGACCGTGCGACTGGGCATCGTCTCGGCGTTAAACGAACTCAATGGCCGTCCGCTGGCCGATAACGCGGTGCTGGATGTGGTCACCGAACTGGAGCACCACCCCGACAACGCCGCGCCGGCACTGTTTGGGGGGTTTGTCGTTTCGGCGATGATCGGCGAAGGCGTCCGGTACCGCCGGTTCAGCGTGCCGCCGTCGCTCAAATTCGTGGTCTGCTGCCCGGACTACGAGGTGGCCACCGAGAAAGCCCGCGCGTTGCTGCCCAAACAGGTCTCGTTGCGCGATGCCGTGGAAAACCTCAATCGCGTCGCGCTGATCACATCAATTTTTGCCACGGGCGACTATTCCCTGCTGCGCGGACTGTTTGACGATAAATTTCACCAGCCATACCGCAAGAAATTGATCCCCATGCTCGACGACGTGATCGCCGCCGGCGTCGAAGCCGGCGCGCTGTCCGGCTGGCTGTCCGGCAGCGGCCCGTCCATCCTCTGCATCACCGAGCAAAAGGAAAAAGCCGTGGCCGAAGCCATGACCGCCGTCTACACCCGCCTGAACATCCGCTGCGACACCCACGTCCTCGTCGCCGACAACGACGGCACCCGCGTCAAACGCAGTTAGTTTAGACAATTTTGGCTGACGACAGCGTCAGTGTTACGGGAATGGGCGCGCCACTTGACCTGCAACGGCTGTATGACGACCACGCACAGGCTCTGTTTGCGTTCCTGCTGAATCTCACCCGCCACGAAGCGGACACCCGCGATGTGATGCAGGAGATTTTCCTCAAGATCGCCGCCCGGCCCGATCTGCTCGACGGTGTGGCCGAACCGCGCGCGTTCCTGGTCCGTCTGGCGCACAACCAGGCCATCGACCTGATGCGCCGCCGCGAGACGCGGCGCAAACACCACGACCAACTCGCCGCCGAATCCGAAGGCATTTTCGCTCCGGGCGCTCATCCGGACGAATCCGCCTTTCGCAAAGCGCTGGCGGAGGCCCTGGGCGAATTGCCCGCCGAACAACGCGCCGTCGTGCACTTGAAACTTTGGGTGAACATGACCTTTGAAGCCATCGCCGGGGCCCTGGAAATCCCGCCCAACACGGCCGCCAGCCGTTATCGCTATGGCCTAGACAAATTAAGGGAGCGCCTGCGTCCACTTTATGAAGAGATCAGAGCCCATGGATGAATTCGAACAATTTCTGGGTCAACAACCGGTGCGTTCCCTGCCCGCATCCTGGCGCAGGGAAATTCTCACGCCCACTGCCACGCAAGAAGCACAGGCGCCGTGGTGGCATCAATGGCTTTGGCCTTCGCCCGTTGCGTGGGCCGCCCTGGCGGTTGTGTGGATGGTCATCATCGGCTTGCAGCTTGCCGCGCGCCCGTCGGCCGAGGAAATCGTCCAACAACCCTCCACTGCCCCCGCCGACATCGCGGTCGCGCTGGCCCAGCAGCAACGATTGCTGACCGAACTCACCGCACCCGAGCCGCCGCGCCGGCGTTCACCGGAGGAACCCGGTCCGCACAGCGAACTCATCCTCAAAACCGAGGAGACATGACGTGTTGAAGAAACTGGTTCGCCGGGCCCTGTTCATCTTCGCCTGTCTCACCACGCTGGTGGCGTTGTTCTACGCGGAGGAAGACTGGCGCGGGAAACATGCCTGGGAAGAATACAAACGCGGGCGCGAGGCAAAAGGCGACAGCTTCGAATGGTCGTCCGTCGTCCCGCCACCGGTGCCTGACGACCAAAATTTCGCAGCCATCCCGTTGTTTGCCGAACTCTTCCCGAAACCGCCTCCCCACCCGCGCCTCGACGCGGTCCGATTGCCGGATTGTCCTCCAGGCAGGCGAACTTCCATTGACAAGTCGTATTGGCGCACTGGCCAAATGGCGGACCTGTCGGCCTGGCAGGAGTGTTTCACGAACGCTGACTTGCTGGCGGCGCTGGCGCAGCACGATCCCATCCTGCGCGAAGTCACCGAGGCCAGCCGCAGGCCCTATTGCCGGTTCCCAATCCGATACGAGGATAATTACGCCGCGCTGCTGCCCCATCTGAACCGCCTGCGCCAACTGACGCGCGTCTACCGGCTGCGTGCCTTGGCGGAATTGGCGGCGGGACAGACGAACGCGGCATACAACGACGTGCAGATGTGCCTGAGACTTGCGGACAAATTGAAAGACGAGCCGATAGTGATCTCCTTTCTGGTTCGGAACGCGATTTTGGACGGGACAGCCCAGCCTGTCTGGGAAGGATTGGCCGCGCACCGATGGAATGAGAGCCAGCTGGCGGCGCTGCAATTCGAATTTGAGAACATCGATCCATTCGATGGCTACGCCAAAGCCCTTCGTGGCGAACGAATCCTGGCCTGTCAGGAGACCCGATCAATGCGCGATGATCCTTCAGGGTTTGCGAGTCTTTTCTTTGCACGTGGTTTCGTTACTGAAAGCAGTTGGCTTGACCGAGTCATTCCCTCTGGCTGGTTTTACAGAGACCAGGTAAGTCTGGATCGTTTCTATACTGAAACAATCCTGCCTGCCGTGGATTGGGAACACCAGTATCTCAGTCCCAAAACGATGCTCCAGGTCGAGAACTCGTTGGAAGCCATGCGTTTCACGCCCTACAACATACTCTGCAAAGTGCTGCTTGCCGCTCAAGCTGTGCTTGCCAAAAAGGCTGCCATCGCCCAGACCACTGCGGACGAAGCCGCCGTCGCCTGCGCGCTGGAGCGGTATCGGCTGGCGCGTGGTGAGTTTCCCGAAAAGCTTGATGCGTTGGCGCCGCAATTCATGAGCAAACTTCCCCATGACGTGATCGATGGCGGGCCACTCCACTATCGGCGTGCTGCGGACGGCCAGTACGTGCTGTATTCCATCGGTTGGAACGAAGTGGATGATGGAGGACAGGTCGGATTGTCGAATACACATCCGCCGGGCCAGGACATCAATACCGGCGACTGGGTGTGGTTCTCGCAGCCGCAGGCTCAGCCTTCGGCCAGCGAGCGGAAGTAGCTCAAATTTTCCAGTTCGATGGCGAGGTTGACGTTGCTGACGACGACGTTGCTGGGCACGCGCAGGACGACGGGGGCGAAATTCAGGATGGCGTTGACTCCCGCCACGATGAGCCGGTTGGCCACGTCCTGGGCGGCGGCGGGGGGGACGGTGATGATGCCCATTTTGATGGTGTGTTGCCGGACGAAGTGCTCGAGTTTATCGAGCTGAAAAATCCGCTGGGTAAATGTCTTGCGGCGGTGGCGTTTGACGTCGACGTCGAACCCGGCCACGATCTCGAAACTTTCCTTTTCGAATCCCTTGTAGGCCAGCAGGGCCGAGCCGAGATGGCCGACGCCGACGAGCACGACGGGCTGGAGCCGTTTGCGGCCGAGCACTTCGGCGATCTTGTCGCGGAGTTTGGCCACGTCGTAGCCCAGGCCGCGCGTGCCGAAGTGGCCGAAACTGGTGAGGTCCTTGCGCAATTGCGTTGGCTTGACGCCCGCCGCCTGCGCCAGCCCGTGACTGGAGACCGTTTGCACGCCGTTCTCGGTCATCTGCTCCAGGCAGCGCAGATAGACGCTCAATCGATAAACGGTCTTTCTCGGAATGGGAATCTTCATGGTTTGCACGCCGCGCACAAGGTAGCGGCCCGCGCCTCGATTGTCAAAACCCTTGCGGCGTTGCAGCGCGTGCGCGGAACTGAAGAAATGGAGCCCCGGGGCCGGCCATCACGGCGGGGACACGGGTTGATCGCGGGCCAGCAGCGACATGATCGACGGGTCGTCCGGACGGATCCGGGCGGCCGCTTCCCATTGCTCGCGCGCGGCCGTTTTCTGTCCCAGCGCGGCCAGGGCGTTGCCGAGCACGACCCGCTTGTCGGCGTCGTAGGGATTTTGTTGGACGGCGCGTTCGAGGTACGGCAGGGCGTCGCGGGGTTGACCCGCCGCCAGGTACAACTGGCCGAGGTTGTAGGTGATGTCCGCATAATCCGGCGCCAGTTCCTCGATGCGCAGACTTTCCTGGATGGCTTCCCGGCGGGACTCGGCGGTGGGCGATTGGGCCAGCACGCCGGCCAGGAAATAATGCGTCTCGAGCCGCAAAGGATCGATCGCCAGCGCCCGGCCGCCGGCTGTCAACGCCGCCGGCAGGTCGCCACGGGATTGCGCCACTCGGGCCTGCCGTTCCCACCAATCCGCGCGCACGGGTTGGACCACGGAGATGATCGCCACCACTACCGCCGCCGCCAGACAGGCAGCCGCCAGGACCCCGCGCGCCAGGCCGGAGCGCACGACAAGTTGCGCCGGCTCGGATCGTCCGCCGGAAACAATCAACCCCAACACAAGCCACAACAGGGTCTGGTCTGGCGGATGGCGCAAATCGACGTCCACCATTCCGTGCAGGATGAAAATCGCGGCGGCGGCCATGAACCCCCAGCGCGCGCTCCCGCAGACCCGGGCTTCACCCCCTCGCCAGGACCGGATTGCCAGGACAATGACCGCGGTCCAAAGCCAAAGCGTGGCCGCCAGACCCAGCAGCCCCTGTTCGGCGGCTGTTTCCAGCAGCTCATTGTGCGCGTGGTCGGTCAGGTTTGCCGCTTTGGGGCGGGAAAAATATTCGGGTGGCCGAAACCCGGCGTAGTCGGCGCGGAACACCCCCAAGCCGTGCCCCAACAGCGGCCGGGCGCGGATCATCGCCACGGTCCCTTTCCAGATCATCGGGCGCACGTCGGTTTGCCATTGTCGCTCAACGTAACCGCGCCCCCAGACTGCCGCCACGGCGATTAGGGCAACCGCCATGGCCGACTTCCACAGCCGGTTGACGCGGGCTTTCATCCACAGGCCGGTCATGGCCACCGTGGCCAACGCCAGCCAAGCGCCTCGTGATCGGCACAGGCAGAGGGCGGCCACCAGCAGCGCAAGGGCCGCGAGGAACAGGGCGTTCAACGCCGCCCGCCGGCGCCGTTCAATCCCGGCCAGCCGGATCCATAGCGCCAGGCCGATGCAAACGGACGCCGCCAGGTAGGCCCCGACAAAATTGCGGTTGCCGATGACCGAGACAAAATCAGGCCCCGTCCCGCCGCGGGCAATCCCCACGACCGCCACCACGACGGCAGCCGCCAGCCAGCACCCGGACAACGCCGGCAACGCCTCTTGCGAGACCCCGGTGGCCAGCAGAAAGATCGCGAGATTGCCCGCAACGGCTGGAAACACGCCGATGGAAAAGTACGGATGCCGGCTGAACCGGACCGACAGCAGCACGCTGGCCATCACGCCGAGCCAGGGCCCCAGCAGCGGACGCGGACAGGTTATCAGCCGGGGACTGGACAGGCAGTGGATGGAGAACAAGAGCAACAGAACGCACAAGACCGCCGCGGCCGCCGGCAGCGCGACACTGAACCGGAATTGCGCCAGGGAAAAGGGCAGCCAGCTCAGCGGATAAACGCCGAGCGGCAGAGCGACAACAAGGGCCAGGCAGAATCTCTCGCGCCTCGGCATGGGAGGTTTGTAAACTCCGGGAGTCGACATTGCCACAGAAAACTTCCAAATGAAACAGCCCTTTCCGTTTCGCGGAAAGGGCTGCCAGAAAGTTCTATAGGTTCGCGGCTAGGGAGGACGCGGCATGCTGCCGGAGTTTGCGTTTCCGTCCTTGACGACCGAGGGCAGCCGTTGTCTGAACTCCACGTGACCGTCGTTAAAGAGAATGTTCCCGCCCGCGTCCTTGTGATTGCCCGTGGTCGGCCAGGTGGCACCGGCGCTGTTGTTTCCTGACGGAAAATTATCCAACACCACGATCGAGTCAGCCGAGGTGCTCTGCCACATGATCCCGGGCACATAGGAGTAGCTGATGTTCGAGTCGGTCAGCGAACTCATGATCGGTTGCGCCTTCTGCGTGGTACTCGGACAAGTAAAAATTCTGCCTGAGCTCAGCACGTTTCCGTTGGTCAAAAGACTGAGACTGTTTAACGTGTTCGCGCTGGCATAGCTGCTGTTGTCGGTCGGAACCGTCCAGTTACTGTTCTGGTACAGGTCGGTATACATCTGGATGGTCAGCCCGATCTGCTTGAGGTTGCTGGCGCAGGCGGCGCGGTGGGCTTTCTCGCGGGCGGTATTGAGAGCGGGGAACAACAAGGCCGCCAAAATCCCGATGATCGCGATGACCACGAGCAGCTCAATCAGCGTGAAGCCCCCCAGTTTGATTTTGAAGAACTTTCTCATTCTGTCTCCTTCGTGTTGCGATGTATCGGGATGTCGTCCTGGCCCGTGATGGAACTGGGGATCGGCCCCGCGTCGTGACGGTTCAGCCATCTCTTTGTCATACATACAAAGAGCATTTCGGTCTGTCAACAGTTAAAGCACCGGGCGGGTTCTTCAACTTCATCTGACCGCTCGTTACAGGCACGCCAGCAACCGCTCGATCTCGCCGTCAAGATTGTACACATGCGAAGAGACGCGCAAATAACGCGCCCCGCCCCGACGCCGGCGCAAGGAACTGACGATGCCGTTCTCCGCAAGCCGTCCATGGATCTGCGCCACATCACGCGTGGACGACCCCAGGGTGACAATCCCGGAAAGACCGCCGCTGCCGGCCGGCGGGCCGAGGACCTCGTAGCCGCGCTGTTGCGCCCCGGCGATCACCAGACCCGCCAGGTGAAGCACGCGCGCTTCGACCGCCTCCGGGCCGAACGACAAAATCATTTCCAGCGCGGCGCGCAATCCCACCAGGCCCGCCACGTTCATGCTCCCGGGCTCGTAGCGGCGCGCGTCGGGCCAGAACGTCAGCTTGTCCTGCGCGATGTAATCCGGGCAGATCGCGTTGTGCCAGCCCACCAGCGGGGGCCGCAACTGCTGGAACCGTTCCCGGCGCACGTAGAGGATCGCCGTGCCCAGCGGCCCCAACAACCACTTGTGCGCGTCGGCGGCGGCAAAATCGACGTGGCGCGCGCTGGTCCGCAGCGCGCCAAAGCTTTGGATGCCGTCCAGGCAGAACAGCGCCCCGCGCTGTTTGAGGAATTGGCCGATGCGGTCCACGTCCAGCCGCCAGCCGGAAATGAAATGCGCGCTGGCCAGCGCCACCAGGCGCGTGCGTTCGTCCACGAGCGGCTCCAGGTCTTCGACCGTCACGTTGCCGTACCGGCGCGGCTGGACGGAGCGCACTTCGACGCCGTGGCCCTGCAACTCCAGCCAGGGATAGACGTTGGCGGGGTAATCGTCGGGGTGGCAGACGAGATTGTCGCCGGGTTTCCACTCCAGGCCGGTGGCCACCATGGCCAGGCCCATCGACGTCGAGCCGACAAAGGCAATCTCCTCCGCGCCGGCCCCGATCAACTCCGCCGACAACCGCCGCGTGTCATGGACCATCGCTTCCGTCGCGTCGTTCTCCTGGTCGCCGCGGGAGGCGTCGTCGAGGTAGCGTTGCATCGCCTCCGCCACGCGCCGCGGCAGCGGGCTGACTCCGGCGTGCGCCAGGAAAACCTTTTTTTCGCAAACGGGAAACTCGCGCCGCCGCGTTGTTTCGTCGCGGAGAAGCTCGGGCAGTGTAATGGTTGTCATGCTGGATCGTTCAAGGCAGTTTCACGGCGAACTCCGCGATGCGCGGACGGGCCAGGCGTTCGTAATCGGCGTAACTCATTTTCATCGCGTCGCTGTGGGTGCCGGCCTCGAAGACGATGAAATCATTTTCGGCCAGGCTCTTTTCCACGTACGCTTCCACGCCGTACAGGGCGCCGAAGGGCGGCATGGTGCCGACGGCGCAATCGGGAAAGAGGGCCTTGAACTCGGCTTCGGTGGCCAGGGCGGTGGGCCGGCCGGCCGCCTGGCCGAGTTTCTCCAAATCGACGCGATGATCGGCGGACAACACGGCCATCAATTTATCGCCGTTGGCCTTGACGATCACGACTTTGGCGTGCTGTTTGCCTTTGACGTGCTCGATGGCGCTGAGTTCCTGCGCGGTGAACGCTTCGGGATGATGCAGGATTTCGTAGCGCACCTTGTTTTGGTTGAGAAAATCAATCAGCTTTGCCGGTATTCCCATATCACATCTCCGCGGCAATATACGCTCCAACCCGCCCCTCGGCAACGATCTCATGGCGGCCCGAGCATTACGAATGCGCCTCTTGAGACTGCCGCCACGGAAACAGGCCTTGTAGCCGCGAGCCTGCTCGCGGCTCTGCGGATCTGGGGCGAAGAGGGCTGCCGCGAGCAGGCTCGCGGCTACAACAGCGGCCGTATCAAGGTGCGCCCAGCATTCCGCGCAGTTTCGGGCCGTACTCGGGGCTTTGCCGCAAATCCTTCAGCTCCGAATCGCGCCCGGCGAGCTGTCCGAATTCCGGTTGCCGGGCCAGCAGCGGCGCCAACGTCTCGTAGGATTCCCTCAGGGCGCCGAGCCGGCAGTAGGCGCAGGCGAGGTTGTACTGCGCCACGGAAAATCCCGGCTTCAGCCGCAACGCGTCCTGCAGCGCAGGCACCGCCGCGGCATAGGCGTGCGTCTTGAGATAAAGCAGGCCCATCACGGCATGGGCCAGCGCGTCGTCCGGCATCACGGCCACGGCCTGCTGCGCATAGGGCATGGCTTCGTCAAACCGCCGTTGCTCGGCCAGGGTCCGCGCGTAGTGCAGATTGGCCACGCCGGAATCCGGGAAACGCGCAAGAACGGATTGCCAGAAGACCGTCTTGTCGTGCCAGAGCGGGATCTGCTGGCGCGACCGCACGCCGAAAAAGGAGATTTCGGCCGCGAGCAGGATCGCCAACATCGCCCGCATGAGGATGCTGGATCGGTTCCACAACCAGACGCAAGCACCCGCCGCCAGCAGCAATAACGGTATCATCGCCAGATACATGAAACGGTCCGCCACCGCCTGCGCCCCGGCCTGAAACAAACCCGAGACAGGCAGGATCAACACTAGAAACGCGCCCCAGGCGGCCGGCAGGGCCGGGATGCGTTTGCCTTTCCAGAGGCAGACAGCGCAGATCAGCGCCACCAGCACCGCCGGCACGCCGTATTCCGCCTGGAAGATCGTTACCGTTCCTCCACCCGGATAATACGGCAGGAGCCACGCGGGCCAGACCAGTTTCCATAAATAAAAGATGATGCCGCGCGCCGCCACCAGGCAACGTTCCCCGAGACCGAGTTCCTGCAGGCTGCTGACCGTTTTCGATTGGGCCTGCGCGAAGAACGTGATCCCGGCATCCGCCACGCAGGCGGCGATCAGCAGGCTTTTTTCCCGCAACAATCTCCCCCATCCCATCGTCTCGTGCCGTCGCAACGGGTAAAAATCCATCGCCAGCATCACCGCCGCCAGCGACATCGCCATGGGCTTGCTCAACAGCGCCGCCACGCCCAAGCCCATCGCAGCCCACCACCATCCACGATGCCGCGGCGAACCGAGGGCCTGTAAATAGGCGCACAAGCTTGCCAGGAAGAAAAATCCGCACAACACGTTCTTGCGTTCCGCCACCCAGGCCACCGATTCCACCTGCAGCGGATGGATCCCGAACACCAGCGCCACACCCGCCGCAGCGGCCAGGCGCTCCTTCCAATTCCAGGAAGGGACCCAGGCCCCGAGCATCCAGACGAAGACGAACACCAGCGCCGTGTTCAGGCCGTGCAGCACGAGGCTGGTCAGGTGATGGCCCCACGGATTCAATCCCCAGACCTGGCAGTCCGTCACGTGCGACAGCCAGGCCAGCGGATGATAGTAGAAAGGGACCGCCGTGGTGAACGCCCAGCGCACCGTGGCCGGGGACAGCGGAGTATGTTGCTCCGCGAGGGCAAGGTATTGGTCGTCGTCCCAATCGATGAACTGGTTCCGGCAGCAGGGCGCGTGCACCCAGACCGTGACTGCCACCACGGCCAGCGCCAGCGCGACGACGATGCCCGCGCGCCGGTTCATTTCACCAGAACTTCCAGTCGCCGCGCGCCAGCACCCAGGCCGCCAGGGCAGCGTTGCTCACCGCGTGCGCGACCACGCACGAGAACACGTCCTTGCGCTTATACAGCAGCCAGTTGTACAGCGCCCCGCAGATCAATCCCGCCAGCCACTCATGATGTTCCCCGCCAAACAGCGCGACGGTGATCCCGAACGACAGCCAGGTGAACGTGCCCACCGGCACCTGCTTGAAATCCTCGTTCACCAGCCACCGGATCAAGAACGCCCGCCAGAACAATTCCTCCATAAAGGGGACCACGATCACCGCCCCCGCCACGCGCACGACGATGAACGCCCAGTTGCGCCCCGGATCAAACACCTCCGCATGGCCGAGTTTCGGATAGTACGGGTCGAGGGCAATCCAGATCGCAATAGCCACGAGGCCGACCACGATTGACAAAAGCCACGTTGTAGCCGCGCTTCTATGAAGCGCGGGTCGTTCATCCGCCTCCCCTTCCCGGCGCTTCGCAGAAGCGCCGCTACACCACATCGGCGAACAAAGCTCCTCATACTCCTTGCGGAAAAACCACAACACCGCCGCGACGGCGACGGTCTTGGCGGGATACACCCAGAGCAGATTCGCGTTGGACTGCACCAGCAGGAACGCCATGTAAACGCCCATCGGCGCCACATACGGCAGCCACGCCCTGGATTTCATCGTCGTCGGCACGTCGTCCCGATTATGAACTCGATTTCGTTAGAAAAGTCAGCAGGATTTGCAAGGCCTCCATCGCCGACTACTCCAGCAAGGCGCCGTAGCGCAGGTTGCGGGTGCTGGTGGTCAGGTCGTGGGCCTGGAGCGATTCCATGGCGAAGAGGTAGACGGCCGCCCCGGCCACAATGATGTCGGCGCGGTCGGGGGGCAGGCCGGGGATGTTTTGGCGCTCTTCCAACGTCATCGCGTGCAGGCTGGTGAGCAGCGCCCGCATTTCTTCCTGGGAAATCGTGATGTGGTCGGCGTCGCCGTGGCCGATCCGGGCCAGGGTGACGCCGGTGCCGCCCGTGCCGATCAGTTTCCAGCCGTTGACGCGATAATCGGCGAGGGCCTGATGAAATTCGCGCCGGAGGAATTCCGCCATTTCCCCAAAACCGGCCTCATGGAATTGCTCGGTGAGCCGGACGGCGCCCAGCGGCAGGCTCCGGCATCGCTCGATGGTTCCCGCCGACCCCAGAATAAATTCCACGCTGCCGCCGCCCACGTCCATTACCAGGATGCGCCGGTTCGACCACAACGGATCGCTGCAGACCCCGCGAAAGATCAATTCCGCCTCGCGTTCGCCGGAGATGACCTCGACAGCAAGCCCGCATTGCCGGCGGACTTCCTCGAGGAATTCCCCGCAGTTGGCGGCATCGCGGGCGGCGCTGGTGGTCAGCGCCAGCACGTCGGCCGCGCCGAGGTCTTTGGCGTCCGATGCGAAATGGCGGACGGCCTCGATGGTGCGGGCCACCGCCGCGCGGGACAGATGTTTGGTACGGTTGACCCCCTCTCCCAGGCGGGTCATTTGGTCCTTGGAAACGACGGGGGTAACCTGGCCGTCCTGGACCTCGGCCACCAGCAATTTCACCGTGTTGGTCCCTATATCAATGACCGCGCGTCGCATGGGTGGCCAAGATAAAGTGAAATCCGGCAACTTCCGAGTCAAAACCGGCCGTCTTCCCTCAACAAACACGGTCCCGGCGTTTCTGTGGCTCATGGCCATTTTCATTAAAAAATCTTAAGAAAAGTGCTTGCCACGGTTGAACTTTGTGATATTTTTCACATGCTTTTGCGCCGCCCCCAGGTTGGGCAAGCCGGCTCCGTTGTTGCGTCGCAGAATTCCCGTGAACACAGGGCCTGATTTTTCAGGCTTGGGGCGCTATATGGCCCTGGGCGTGCAGATGGTCGTGGTGACCCTGGTCAGCACGGCGATCGGCTATGGGCTGGACAAAGTCACGGGACGAGGACCGGTCTTGTTGATCGTGTTCTTCTTTCTCGGGGCGCTGGGCGGGATCGCGCTTGTGTGGCGGTTCCTGAACCAGGACAACGATGGCGTGAAGCGAGGTTGAGATGGATAAAGCGGCGTGGCTGGGGCTGGGCCTGGGAACGATCATGGGCGGCACGTATGCGTGGCTGCACGTGGCGGCGCTGAAACGGGACTGGACCCGCCAACAGCAGGGAAAACCGCCGGAAACAGGCCGTCTGCTGTCCGGGGCCAGTGTGCGGGTTTTGGTCTTTCTGGCCGTGCTGTTTGCGGTGCTGCAGTACACGGACGCAAACAAGTGGTGGCTGGGAGGCAGTCTGGCGGTGGCGTATGGAGTGCCATTTTTTTGGGGACTGAAAGTCCTGTTGGCGCAAAAAAAGTGAGAAACCATGGGTGAGTTGCTCAAAATAACGGATTTGGTGGTGATGCTCTGGGTGGCGGCGGCTTTGACCTTCGTGGTCATGACCGTGGGTGCCCGTTTGATTGCCGCGTCCAGCGCGGTCAACGGCCGGTTTGCCAATCTGGTCGATGCCATGATTGATTTCGTGCGGGGCGGGATCGTGGAGGAGTTTCTGGGGGAAAACTCCACCCAATGGTTCGGCTTTGTGGCGGCGATTTTCTTTTTTGTGCTCTTTTGCAATATTCTCGGCAAACTGCCGGTCCCCTTTTTCGTATCGCCCACGGGCAACTGGAACGTGACGGGGGCGCTGGCGATCACGGTGTTTGTCATTGCCCAGGTGGTCGGCGTGTACAAGCTGGGTCCCATCGGCTACTTCAAGAAGAAATTCCTGCTACCCGCGCCGCTCTGGGTACAGATCCCGGCCATTCCGATCATGTTTCTGATCCTGTTGGCGGAACCGTTTTCGCTGGCCGTCCGTTTGTTCGCCAACATGCTGGCCGGGCACATGGTGATGTTCACCTTTGCCACGGCGCAGATGGTGGGCGGGCTCTGGCTGTTGCACCATCAAAACATGCTGGTCAGGCCGGCGGCGGTGCTGCCGTTTGCGGTGTCGGTGGTGCTGCTCGGGCTGGAATTTTTCATCGCCTTCATCCAGGCGTTTATTTTCGCGTTGTTGTCGGCGTTGTACTTGAGTGAGTCGTTGGAAGAGCATCATTAGAAAATGAAGTGGAATAGGAGAGACACACAATGGATCCAAAAGCATTAGCATGGTTGGGCGCCGGTGTGGCCATCGGCTTCGCGGCGTTGGGCGGGGCGATCGGCATCGGCAACATCTTCGGCCGCGCGATCGAGTCGTCGGCCCGTCAGCCCGAGGCATTGCCCCTGGTGCAGAGGCTGATGTTCATCGGCTTCGCGCTGGTGGAAGCCCAGGTGCTTTACGCCCTGGTCATCGCTTTCATTCTCATCGCCAAGTAACCGCGAGACGCCCATGAAAAAGCTGTACCTGACAATCCTCGCGACAAGCGCCCTGCCGACGCTCGCGCACGCGGCCGAAGGCGGCGAAAACATCCTGAAGTTTGACGCGGGCCTGTGGGTCTGGACGCTGTTGACGTTTGGCGTGCTGTTCGCACTGCTGGGCAAACTGGCGTTCAAGCCCATCGCCGAAGCCCTCGACAAACGCAGCCAGACCATCAAGCAGGCGCTCGACGACGCGGAAAAATCCCGCGCCGACGGCAAGAAACTGCTGGAAGACTACCAGAAACAGGTCGCCCAGGCGCGCGCGGAAGCCGGCAAGATCATCGAAGAAGCCCGCGCCCTCGGCGAAAACGTCCGCAAGGAAATCGTCGAGAAAGCCGGGGCCGAGTCCGCCGCGGCCGTCCAGCGCGCCCAGGAGGAAATCCAGCGCGAGAAGGAAAAAGGCCTGCAGGAACTCAAGGGCACCGTCGCCAGCCTGTCCGTGCAGATCGCCTCCATCGTGATCGGCAAGGAACTCAACGAAGCGACCCATCGCCAGCTCGTCGAAAACCTGATCAAGGACCTCGGCAAGTTGCGCAAAGCCTGACCGGCCATGGCACACGACCCCCTCAATACCGCTTACGCGCGCGCCCTGTTGGAAATGGCGCAGGCCGAGAACGCGCTTGACCGTGTGGCGGACGATCTGTTCCGGCTGGGCGAGTTGCTGAAGGCCAATCCCGCGCTGCTGCAATTTCTCAAGGACGCCAACGTCACGCGCGAGGGCAAACGCCAGGCGCTGGCCGATCTGTTTCAGAGCCGCGTCCATCCGCTCGTGCTCGACATGCTGATCACGATCAGCGACGTCGATCGCGCGAGCCGGTTGACGGCGATCATCGAGGAGTTCATCGCCCAGGCCTCCGCCGCGCGCAAGAAGGTCAGCGGCGAAGTCATCACCGCGGTTGCGCTGGACCCGGCCACCTTGCAGCGGCTGGCGGCCGAACTGGCGCGCGTGACGGGCCAGAACGTGGACCTGCTGCAGCGGGTGGACCCGGCGATTCTCGGCGGCGCGATCATCCAGGTGGGCGAACAGATCATCGACGGCAGCCTGCGCCACAAGCTCGAGCAAATTAAATCGAAACTGTTGCAATAGTCTGAGGTGTTGGTCATGGCAGAAATTCTTTCACTCGATTCCGGGCAAATCTCCGAGGTGCTGCGCAAGAGCGTGGCCGCGTACAAGGCCGAGGTCAGCGTCCAGGAAGTGGGCGAGGTGCTCGACTGCGGCGACGGCATCGCCCGCATCAAGGGCCTGCCTAATTGCATGGCCGAGGAAATGCTGGAGTTTCCCAAGGGCATCTTCGGCATGGCGCTGAACCTCGAACAGGAGGAGGTCGGCGCGATGATCCTCGGCGATTTCACCGAGATCTCCGAGGGCGACATCGTCAAGCGCACGGGCCGGGTGTTGTCCGTGCCCGTCGGCGAGGAACTGCTCGGCCGCGTCGTCAACGCCATCGGCCAGCCCATCGACGGCAAGGGGCCGATCAATACCAAAAACCTCCAGCCCATCGAAACCCGCGCGCCGGGCGTCATCGAACGCCAGCCCGTCAAGGAACCGCTGCAAACGGGCATCAAGGCCATCGACTCGATGATCCCCATCGGCCGCGGTCAGCGCGAATTGATCATCGGCGACCGCCAGACCGGCAAGACCGCCATTTGCGTGGACACGATCATCAATCAAAAGGGCGGTGACGTCGTCTGCATCTACGTGGCCATCGGCCAGAAACAATCCACCGTGGTCAGCGTGGTCGAGACGCTCGAGAAACACGGGGCGATGGATTACACCATCGTCGTCAGCGCCACCGCCAGCGACCCGGCCCCGATGCAATTCGTCGCGCCCTACGCCGGCTGCGCGATGGGCGAATATTTCCGCAACAACGGCAAACACGCGCTGATCATTTACGATGATTTGTCCAAGCACGCCCAGGCCTACCGCCAGGTGTCGCTGCTGCTGCGCCGGCCGCCGGGCCGCGAAGCGTTCCCGGGCGATATTTTCAACCTGCACAGCACGGTTGCTGGAACGCGCGGCGAAACTCAGCGACAACGCCCCGAAGTTCAGTCCCGCCTACGTCAAGGGCGGCGGCTCGCTGACCGCGCTGCCGATCATCGAGACGCAGGAAGGCGATTACTCGGCCTACATCCCGACCAACGTCATTTCAGCATTACCGACGGACAGATTTACCTCGAGTCGGACCTGTTTTACGCGGGCATCCGGCCCGCCGTGTCGGTCGGTCTCTCCGTCAGCCGCGTCGGCGGCAACGCGCAGACAAAAGCGATGAAGAAGATCGCCGGCCGTCTGCGTCTCGACCTGGCGCAGTATCGCGAACTGGCGGCGTTCGCCCAGCTTTCCAGCGACCTGGACAAGGCGACCAAGGCGCAGCTCGACCGCGGCCAGCGCATGGTCGAATTGCTCAAGCAGCCGCAGTACGCGCCGATGCCCGTCGACGAGCAGACGATGATCATCTGGGTCGGCACCAACGGGTACATCGACGATGTGCCGGTGGACGCGATCCGGCAGTTCGAGGGCGAGTTCTACACGTTCATCGCACCAAGTACCCGCAGACGGGCAAGGCGTTGCGCGAGAAGAAGGAGTTGACCGACGAGATCGTCGGCCAGCCTCAAGAAGGCGACCGAGGAATTCAAGGGCATGTTCGCAGCCCAGCTAACGATTCATGGCCAGCACCCGTGAAATCCGCCGCCGCATTCGCGGCGTGAAGAACATCAAGCAGGTCACCCGCGCGATGAACATGATCGCCGCGGCCCGGCTGCGCCGCGGCCAGTCCAAGGCGGAGTCGGCCCGGCCGTACGCGGAACGGTTGCGGGAGATCATGCAGGACGTGCTGGCCGGCGGCGTTGGCGCGCGGCATCCGCTGCTGGTCAAGCGCGACGTGAAACGGATCGGGGTCGTGCTGATCACGTCGGACCGCGGATTGTGCGGCGGGTTTAATGCCGCCATCATCCGCGAAGCCAGCCACTTTCTCGCCGAACAAACGGCGGAAACCGCCTTGCTCACGGTCGGCAAGAAGGGCCGGGATCATTTTCGGGCGCGCGGCGTGGCCGTTGACCAGCATTTCGCGCAGCCCTCGCGCGAGGTCAAGCTGGAGGAACTGGGCGCGATCACCAAGCGCGTGATTGCTGACTACACGGCGGCGCGGTACGACCAGGTGTTTCTGGTGTTCGCGGCGTTTGTCAGCGTGCTGAAATCGCAGCCGACGGTGCTGCAGTTGTTGCCGTTGGAAAAGCCGTCGGCCCAGACGAAGCAGGAGAGGGCGTCGTATCAATTTGAGCCGGAAGCCGAGGTGTTGCTGGACACGTTGCTGCCGCAGTACGTGGAAGTGCTGATTTACCGCGCGCTGGTTGAATCGCTGGCCAGCGAACAGGCCGCCCGCATGGTGGCCATGAAGGCCGCCACGGACAGCGCCTCGGACATGATCGACCAGTTGTCGCGCCAGTACAACCGCGCGCGCCAGGGCTCGATCACCACGCAGATTTTGGAAGTCGTTTCCGGCGCGGAGGCGCTGGAACACGCGGGATAAGCGTCCTGCGGTGAACAGCCGCGGTTACAGAGGAACACTATGAGCACAGACGGACAACGCAAAGGCAAGATCGCGCAGGTCATCGGCCCTGTCGTCGACATCGAATTTTTCACCGAGGACCTGCCGCCGATCAACAGCGCCATCATGATCGAAGACAAGGCACGCGGCATCGATTTGACCTGCGAAGTCTCCAACCACCTTGGCGACCGCCTCGTGCGCACCGTGGCCATGGCGGCGACGCAGGGCCTGGTCCGCGGCATGGAAGCCATTGACACCGGCGCTCCGATTACCGTCCCGGTCGGCGGGGCGGCGCTGGGGCGCGTCATGGACCTGCTGGGCAAACCGATTGACGGCAAGGGCCCCATCAGCCACGACAAGATGCTGTCCGATTCACCGGTTGCCGCCGCCGTTTGAAGAGCAGGTGCCCGCCACGAAACAGTTCGAGACCGGCCTGAAATCCATCGACCTGCTCGCCCCGTTTGCCAAGGGCGGCAAGATCGGCCTGTTCGGCGGCGCGGGCGTGGGCAAGACCGTGCTGATCCAGGAACTGATCCGCAACATCGCCAAGGAACACAGCGGCTATTCCGCCTTCGGCGGCGTCGGCGAACGCACCCGCGAAGGCAACGATCTGTACCTGGAAATGACCGAGTCGGGCGTCATTGCCAACACCGTGCTGGTGTTCGGCCAGATGAACGAGCCACCGGGCGCGCGCCTGCGCGTGGCGTTGACGGCGTTGACCGAGGCCGAGTATTTCCGCGATTCCGAAGGCAAGGACGTACTGCTGTTCATCGACAACATTTTTCGCTTCGTGCAGGCGGGTTCGGAAGTGTCCGCGCTGCTGGGCCGCATGCCCAGCGCCGTTGGTTACCAGCCAACGCTCGGCACGGAAATGGGCGACCTCCAGGAACGCATCACCTCGACCAAGCGCGGCTCGATCACTTCGGTGCAGGCGGTGTACGTGCCCGCCGACGATATCACCGACCCGGCGCCGGCGACAACATTCACGCATCTGGACGGTTCGATCGTGCTTTCACGGCAGATCGCCGAGCTGGGTATTTATCCCGCGGTCGATCCGCTCGAGCTCGACGTCGCGCATTCTCGATCCGAACACGGTGGGCGAGGAACATTACAAGGTCGCGCGCGGTGTCCAGCAGGTGTTGCAGCGCTACAAGGACCTGCAGGACATCATCGCGATTCTCGGCATGGAAGAGTTAAGCGAGGAAGACAAGCTGACCGTCTCGCGCGCCCGCAAAATCCAGCGGTTCCTGTCCCAGCCCAACTTCGTGGCCGAGCAGTTCACCGGCATCACCGGCAAGTACGTGCGGATCGCCGACACCGTGCGCAGTTTCAAGGAAATCCTTGAAGGCAAGCACGACGATCTGCCCGAGCAGGCGTTTTACATGGTCGGCGCGATTGAGGAAGCCCGCGCCAAAGCCGAGAAGATGCGCGGCTAACGGGATTTTTTTGCCATGGCAGGTGAGAAGACTTTTTCCTTCGAGATTCTGACCGTGCAACAGTCGTTCCTGCGCGAGCAGGTCCGATTTGTCATTGCCCCGGGCCAGGAAGGTCTTTTTGAAATTCTCCCCGATCACGCTCCGTTCGTGTTCGCCCTCAAGCCCGGCCCGTTGCGGATCCACTCGCCCGAGGGCAAGGACAGCTATGTGGCGGTGGGCGTCGGGTTCCT
Source organism: uncultured Verrucomicrobiae bacterium (assembly GCA_963817685.1). GTDB lineage: Bacteria > Verrucomicrobiota > Verrucomicrobiia > Palsa-1439 > Palsa-1439 > CAWFPN01. The sequence continues at coordinate 140,359 of CAWFPN010000011.1, forward strand.
GATTGTGCAAAAGGACCGTACGACCGTGTTGACGCGCAGCGCCGAACGGCCCGAGGAGATTGACAAGTCCCGCGCCCAGCGCTCGAAAGAGCGCGCGGAACAGCGGTTGCGCGAAAAGGCCGAGGGCGTAGATGTTGCCCGCGTGCAGGCCGCGCTGCAGCGCGCGCTGGCCCGCTTGAAAGTCGCCGAACTTTCTGGTAATAAATAATCAGTGGCTTTGCCAGGTGGCTCCGGGGTCGCGATGACGAAACTTTCGCACGGCTGGGTCGGAACGGACATGGAGGCGCGGATTGCGGCGCACGTCCACGCCTGGCAGTCGGTCAAGTCCCTGGGACGCACCCGGGCGCTGGAAACCTATCCTTTCATTACCATCTCGCGGGAATTCGGCTGCGAAGCGTTGCCGCTGGCGCAGCGGCTGGTGGAAATCCTCAACGAACGCTGCCGCCCCTCCTTCCCCTGGACGGCTTACGATCGGGAGATGCTCGACAAGGTCGCGGACGAATTGAACATCCGGCGCACCGTGATGGACTCGCTGGATGGCGAGCGGCGCGATGAAATGAGCGAGTTGTTCGACAACATCATCAACCGCAAAGTCCCCGACGCATTGGTCGTGCGCAAATTGGCCGAGGTGATCCGTTCGCTGGCCATCCACGGCCATTCGATCCTGATCGGACGCGGCAGCGCGCTGGTCACGCAGGATTTGAAGACGGGGTTGCGTGTGCGGCTGATCGCGCCGCGCGACTGGCGGGTCCTCAAGATGGCCACCGACCGCAACGTCTCGCGCCGCGAAGCGGAGAAGATCGTCGAGGAAGGCGAAAGGCAACGGCACAACTACCTCGCCACCTTTTTTGTCGTGGACCAGGAGAACCCGTTCCACCCCGACCTGGTCATCGACAACTCACGGTTCAACCTGGCGCAGGTCGCCGAGATCGTTTTTACCGCCCTCGGTGCGCGCTTCGGCGAGACGCTGGTCGGCGCTTGACCGCGCGCGGGGCTATTTCCGCCAGAACGTTTCCTTCACGCCCTGCTTTTTGTTGGCCCAGCGGGCCAGCACAAAAAGCGCGTCGCTGAGCCGGTTCAGGTAAGGCACCACGAATTCTCCGGTCCGCTCTTCCCGCGCCAGCCGCACGCAAAAACGTTCGGCGCGGCGGCAAATCGTGCGGGCCTGATGCAGCGCCGCGCCGGTCCTGCCGCCGGCGGGCAGGATGAACTCCCGGAGCGGACCGAGTTCCGCGTTCAGCTTGTCCATCAGTTTTTCCAAGGCCGCGATTTCCTTCTTTCCGACGCCCGGCATGCCGGGACGACGGTCCCGCGGCAAGGTCGCCAGTTCGGCCCCCACGTTGAACAACTCGTTTTGAATCCGCGCCAGGGCCGCGTCAATCTTGCGTGTCGCGACGGATGTTTTTTCCGCGTTAAACGCGCGGGCCAGGCCGATCGCGGAGTTGAGTTCGTCCACCGTGCCGTACGCCCAGAGGCGCGGAGAATCCTTGCTGACGCGTTTGCCGCCGACGAGTCCGGTCTCCCCCTTGTCGCCGGTGCGCGTGTAAATTTTGGTCAATCGCGCCATGGGTTGGTGCGATCAGCACTTTTGGAATTTGGCGGGAATCAGGCACATGAATTTGAACGGCTTGTCGCCGGCGTTCTTGAACTGGTGCTGTTCGTCGGCGGGAATGTAGAGGACGTCGCCCGGCTTGATCGGCACTTCCTTGCCTTCGCGCCAGACCGTCCCCTGCCCGTCCATCACGTAAATCTCGTGCTCGTAGGGATGGTGATGCAGCGGCGTGTGGCCGCCCTGTGCCACCTCGAAAATGCGCATCGCGAAATTCGGCGCGCCGTCACGCGCCGTGACCGCGAGCTGGATCGTGCAGTCTTTTGCGCCGTCCATCTCGACCTTCTCGGAAGGGACTTGTTTCAAATTTTCAATTTTCATATGTCTAGAGAAGCATACCACCGGAGAGCATTGAATCGAGGAATTTTTGATGCCGGGACGGGCGCCAGGGCCATTCATTCTCCAATGATTTTGATGAGGACCCGTTTGCGGCGCTTGCCGTCGAACTCGCCGTAGAAGATTTGCTCCCAAGGGCCGAAGTCGAGTTTGCCATCGGTGATTGCCACGACCACTTCCCGGCCCATGATGGTGCGTTTCAGGTGCGCGTCGGCGTTGTCTTCGCCTGTATTGTGGGCGTACTGGGAGTGGGGCTTCTCGGGCGCGAGTTTCTCCAGCCAACGCTCGAAGTCCTCGTGCAAGCCGGACTCGTTGTCGTTGATGAACACGCTCGCGCTGATGTGCATCGCATTGCACAGCAGAAGCCCCTCCTTGATCCGGCTTTCCTCCAGACATCGTTCCACTTCCGGAGTGATATTCACGAAGGCGCGCCTGGTCGGGAGATTGAACCACAATTCCTTTCGGTAGCATTTCATGCCGGAATCGTATGCCGATCATGGCGTGGCGTCAATTTTGCCAGGACGATTGGCAGGATTTGTGACGGGGTTATTCCCCTCTTCTGGTGAGAGGGAATCGCTTCCATTTTAGGAAGGACTTATCCTCTCTAATTTTTATTGACACATGTAACTATATAGACAGCGTGCCCAGTTTGCAGATTCAAAAGTTGGCTCACTTCACTATTTTAAATACGTAAAGCGCTGACCTGCAATGTTTTACTAAAACAGCAATATTTGGTGGCATAAGGGGTGCAAGAGGGCTGTATCACGTGCCCGTTCAGTGCGAGTGAGATGGGCCGGAAACGCAGTGGATCCAGGAAACGAGCAACAAACTAAACGGAGGAGTGATACAAACTATGGCTGAGAACACACAACAACCGGCAACCAAGGCAACCTTGGGGTTGACGGGGCTGACATCAAATGCGATGGCGCTGATTGCGCCGGGCGCGTTCCTATGGTTGACCTTTCAAATCCAATCGCTGTACGGGGCGCCGATGGCTGGCTGCGCGATGTGGTTCGGGATTGTGGCGGCGTTGATGCTGTGCCTGGCGACCGCCATCAGTTACGCCGAGCTCTCGAAGCTGTTTCCCGGCGCGGGGTCGTCCTACCTGTACGCCGAGCAGGCGTTCCTCTCCAAGACGCACGCCTATAAGTTTGCCCGGCTCGCCAAGTTCGTGACCGGTTGGGCGAGTCATTTATACTACTGGGTCTATCCCGGCTGTATGGTGGGTGTGACGGCGATTCTGGGCGGTTATCTGTTGAACCAGTTCTGGCCTGATACGTTCTCCAGTGCCTATAACAGTCCTGTGTTCATGTACGGGTTCTGCATCGTCTTCGCCTTCGGCGTGGCGTACATCGCCTATCGCGGCGTTGGCGGCACCACGGGCGTGAACGCGGTGATCAACGTGATCCAGATCACCGCATTGCTGGTATTCTCGGTAATCGCGATTTCCTACCGCTTGCGCCATCCGCAAGATTCGCAGGGCTGGCACTTGTCCAACGGCGTGGCCGTGCCCTATCAGGTCGCCCAGGAAGTCGTCAAGGACGCCAACGGCGTGCCGCAACCGGTGCTGGACTCCAATAACAAGCCCGTGCCGGCGGTGGACGCCAACAACAAGCCGATCCTCGACGCAAAGGGTCAGCCGACTTTCCAAATGCAAATGCAGGATTCACAGGATGCGAACGGCATTCCTGTCCCGGCGGACAAGGATGGGAAGCCGGTGAGCGATCCGAAACTGGCGGCGCCCTTTACGGTGGATTACTCGGCGGCGGGAGCGGTCACCACGGATTCCAGCGGTGTATCGACCTTCAACTGGCATGCGAGCGCCGGGTCCGTCATCAAACCGCACGGATTTAACTTCGTGTTCATCCAGGCCTGCATCGCGATCCTGATCCTTGTCGGCTTCGAGTCCGTCACGGCGATGGGCGAGGAAGCGAAGAACGCCAAGCGCGATATTCCGCGCGCGGTGTTGCTGTCGCTGCTCATTCAGGGGGCCTTCTGCTATCTGATCGAGTATTTTGCGGCGAACTTCCTGCTGCACAATGGCTACACGATGCCCAACGCAGCCGCCTCGGGCGCGCCGATTGGCGACATGATGGTCATTGTCGGCTCGTGGTTGTTTGGCAGCTATGCGGCGGGACGGGCGTTCATGCTCGTGCAGGCGTTCACGGTGTTTCTGGCGCTGATCGGCACGACGTTGTCCTGCCTGAGCACCGGCGCGCGTGTGACCTATGCCATGGGCCGCGACGAGGAAGTGCCGTCGCACTTCGGCCTGTTGCACGGCAAAACGTTGTCGCCCTACCGGGCGATCTGGGCGCTGGCGGCGTTGTCGGCGTTCCTGGGCATTGTCACCGTGTCGGTCTATCTCGGCGGTACAAGCCCGGGCGTGCTGGACCCGAAGTATCACAACTTCTGGTACAGCTTCGGCCTGTTCAAGCCGGAATCGTATGCGGCGATGCCAAACACCCTGGTCATCATCACCTTGATCAGCAACTTCGGCACGTTCCTGCTGTACATGATCACCTGCTGGATCGCGATGGTGGCGTTTAAAGAACACCATAGCTTCAATGGGTTCAAACACATGGTTGTCCCGGTCTTCGGGTTGCTGGCCAACCTGGCCTGCATGTTGTTCTATCTGATCGGGCCGTTCACCGTCAGCGGCATGAGCTGGCACGAACCGTACATCGCCCTCCTGGTTGTTGGGTTATGGGGTGCGTATGGTGCCTTCTACTTCCTCAAGAGCAGCAAGGTGAAGGGCAAAGAAGTGTTGCTGACAGCCAAGCCGTCCACCGCCACCATGTCGGTCTCGGCGTAACGCGTCCACCGTCGGCTCAATCCGGGACGGTCATCCGCAGCGGTGACCGTCCCGGGTTCCCCGCAGTAACTTCGTCAACGATCAACAACCACAACCCAGCGCCGGTGCCTGACGCACCGGAGAGGAGGGAATGATGACACCGAAAGAAGTCCTGGCCTTCTGTAAAAGCAAAAACGTACAACTCGTGGACATCAAGTTCTGCGATTTTCTGGGCACCTGGCAGCATTTTTGCATGCCGGTGGCTGAACTCGAAGAGGACACGTTCAAGGCCGGAGTCGGCTTCGACGGCTCCTCCATTCGCGGCTGGAAATCGATCGAGGCCAGCGACATGCTGTTGTTTCTCGACCCGAAGACGGCCGTCCTTGACCCGTTCCCGCAGGTCACCACCCTGAGCATCGTCGCCGACGCGGCGGACACGATCACGCACGAACCGTACTCGCGTGATCCGCGCAACATCGCCCGCAAGGCCGTGGCCTACCTGCAGCAGACGGGCATCGCCGACACGGCGTATTTCGGCCCCGAAGCGGAGTTCTTCATCTTCGATGACATCCGCTACGGTCAGACGGCCAACTCCGGTTTCTACTATGTCGATTCCGTGGAAGGCATCTGGAACACCGGCCGCGAAGAGTCCCCCAACCTCGGCAACAAGATCCGCCACAAGGAAGGCTACTTCCCCGTGGCGCCCCTTGACTCGCAGGTGGACATCCGCAACGAGATGATCATGGTCATGAAGGAGTGCGGGTTGACGGTGGAACGCGAGCACCACGAGGTCGCCACCGCCGGCCAGGCAGAGATCGATCTGCGGTTCAACAACCTGGTCTCCATGGCTGACGACATGTTGCTCTACAAATACATCGTCAAGAACGTCGCCAAACGCCACAACAAGACGGCGACCTTCATGCCCAAACCGCTCTTCGGTGACAACGGCTCGGGCATGCACACCCACCAGAGCTTGTGGAAGAAGGGCAAACCCCTCTTCGCCGGCGGCGAATACGCCGGCCTCAGTCAGATGGCCCTTTACTACATCGGCGGCATCCTCAAGCACGCCAAGGCCATCGCCGCGTTCTCCAACCCGACCGTCAACAGCTACAAGCGCCTGACGCCCGGCTTCGAAGCGCCTGTGAACCTGGCCTACAGTTCGCGCAACCGCTCGGCAGCCGTGCGTATCCCGACCTACTCGCCCAGCCCGAAGGCCAAACGCATCGAGTATCGGCCGCCGGATGCGATGGCCAATCCGTACATCGCGTTCTCCGCGATGCTGATGGCCGGGCTGGACGGCATCCAGAACCGGATCGATCCCGGCGAGCCGCTGGACAAGAACATCTACGAGCTGCCCGCGTCGGAATTGAAGAAAGTCCCGTCAATGCCCGGCAGCCTGACCGAGGCCTGCGACGCGCTGGCCAAGGACCACGACTTCCTGTTGAAGGGCGACGTGTTCACCGACGACGTGATTGAGACCTGGCTCGACATGAAGCGCAAGGAACAGGACGCGGTCCGCCTGCGCCCGCATCCGTGGGAATTCTTCATGTACTACGACGCCTAGACCGTCGTATCGGAGTGTCGGTTGGTTGCCATACCCACTGGCTACTCCTCTGTGGAGAATGCGCGGGGACTTGGACCCTCCCCGCGCATTTCTCTTTCCGGGACTGGTTCCCGGAGTGAGCGCAATCAATCTCCAGCGGCCTTGTTAAACTTGATGGCGTATTGGAGGAGTTCGTTGGAGGTGGCGGCGCCGAGCTTTTTCTTGATGCGGGCCACGTAACCTTCCACGGTCTTGATGCTCAGGGACAATTCCTCGGAGATCTCCCGGGTCGTGTGGCCGCGCCCGATCAGGCGCAACAGTTCGAGCTGGCGTTCGCTCAGGCTGTCCACGGCCATCGCGGTGGCTTCGGGAGGACGGGCGGCAATGGCGCGGATCAGCTTGCTGGCCAGCGCGTCGCTGACGTAAATCTCGCCGCGCAGGACACAGCGGACCGCTTCCTTGATCTTGTCGCCGGCCTCCTGTTTGGTAATGTAGCCTTTGGCGCCGGAACGGATCGCGCGCTCGGCGTAGAGCGATTCATCGTGCATGGACAGCACGAGCACGGGCAATTGCTTGAACCGCAACCCGATCTCGCGGACCAGTTCGGTGCCGCGGCTGTCCGCCATGGTCAGATCGACAATCGCCATGTCGGGCGTCAATTCGGCAATGGCCTTCAACGCGGCGGCGGCATCGGAGGCTTCCCCGCAGACCGCCAGGTCCGCCTCGCGGTTGATCAACTGGGTGATCCACTCGCGTACCATCGGATGGTCGTCGGCCACGAGAATGCGTGATTTCTTCATAGGATTCGTTCCGGTGTTTCCCTGCCTGGTTTGACCGCGACGTTCTTGGACAGGGCGCAGGTGACGATGGTCCCGCCGGCCGGTCCTGGTTTCACGTCCAGCGCGGCGCCGATCATGCGCGCGCGGTAATTCATGGTTTGCAACCCCATCCCGCCGCGTCTGTCAGGTCCCGCGGACAAACCCTTGCCGTCGTTTTGGATGGTGAGAACGATTTTTCCGTCCGCGTCAGCCAGGCCGATATCGATCCGCTTGGGCGCGGCGTGTTTGACCGCGTTGTTCACGGCTTCCTGGGCAATCCGGTAAAGGTGGATTGCGGCGGCGTTGTCGTCGATCAGGACAGGCGCGGCGGAATGGAACGAACAGTCGATGCGGTGCAGGTCGCGCACCATGGTTGCCAATTCCTCCAGCGCGGACATCAGGCCGTTGGTGGCGACCTTGACCGGGTCCAGACCGCGCGCCACGTCCCGCGTCTGGCCGATGGCTTGATTGATGAAGGCGGCAATCTGCCCGGCTTGCGCCGCGTGCGGCGGCGATTGCCGGGCGAGTTCCTCCTGCAGGATTTTGCTGGCGAACATGGTCGCCGTGAGATGCTGGCACAATCCGTCGTGCAGGTCCTGCCCGATCCGCCGTTGTTCCTGGTCGCTGATTTCGAGGACTTCCTTTTCCAGGCGTTTCAACTCCGCCGTCCGTTGCGTGACCTTGTCTTCCAGGCCGACATTCAACGCCTTGACCGCCGACAGCAGAAAAACCACGGCCAGAAATACCACCAATCCGCTCAGCGCGTTCCAGTAGGGAATAAACACCGGCGTTCCCGGCGCCGCCTGGGCCCGGTTGACGACCAGCCAGGCGATGGCGCTGCAGCACGCCACGAGGATTCCCGCCCTCTTTCCAGCAAACCAGGTGACGAGGAAAATGGCCGGCAGATAAAAGATCGCAAAGACCATCGCCCGCGGCGTGAGACTGTCCGCCACTCCCACCAGGATGACCAGAATGAGTCCAGCCGCCGTGAGAGAAGCTTTCGACCTGTGTTTCAGCCAGTCAACAGCGTTTTCCAGCATAGTCGCGCCTTCAAGGCCACCCTCGCTTGTGGAAGGCATCATCTATTATGAACCCGTGAAGAGGTTTTTCAACGGCAAACTCCGGCGGCATGGGCCTGCTGAAAAAGCGTAATGCGTGATGTCCGGGCCGGAGCCTGAACATCACGCATCAAACGCGAACCACGAAACAAAGGCCGTGGCCAATCAACCGCCACAATCGACCAAAAACTTTGTCGTCTTACTTGATCGGCACCGTGGCGATGGTCTGCAGGATGCGGCTGGCGATCTTGTAGGGGTCGCCCTGCGAATTCGGCCGGCGATCCTCCAGATAGCCCCTGTAGCCGCTGTTCACGAAGCTGTGCGGCACGCGGACGGAGGCGCCGCGGTTGGCAATGCCGTAGTTGAATTTGTCGATGGACTGGGTCTCATGCAAGCCGGTCAGGCGCAGATGATTGTCCGGGCCATAGACGGCGATGTGCTCGTTCTTGTACTTGTCGAAGGCGGCCATGAGCTTCTCGAAGTATTCCTTGCCGCCGACTTCGCGCATGTATTTGGTGGAGAAGTTGGTGTGCATGCCGGAACCGTTCCAGTCCACGTCTTTGCCCAGCGGTTTGCAATGCCAGTCCACGTCCACCTCGTATTTCTCGCAGAGGCGCATCAAGAGGTAGCGGGCCATCCACATCTGGTCGGCGGCCGTCTTGGAGCCTTTGCCGAAGATTTGGAATTCCCACTGGCCCTTGGCCACTTCGGCGTTGATGCCTTCGTGGTTGATGCCCGGCTTCGAGGCAGAGGTCGAGATGGGTGTCCACGATCTCGCGGGCGACGTCGCCCACGTTCTCATAGCCGACGCCGGTGTAGTACTTGCCCTGCGGAGGCGGGAAACCGCCGCCTTTGGGAAAGCCCAGCGGGGCGCCGTCTTTGTAGAGGAAATATTCCTGCTCGAAGCCGAACCAGGTGTCCGGGTCATCCAGGATGGTCGCGCGGGCGTTGGTCGGGTGCGGGGTCTTGCCGTCGGGCATCATGACCTCGCACATGACGAGAACGCCGTTCTTCTTGGTGGGATCGGGGTAGACGGCGACGGGCTTGAGCATGCAGTCGGAGCTGTGCCCCTCGGCCTGCCGGGTCGAACTGCCGTCAAACCCCCACATGGGAAGTTCCTCGAGTCTTCGGGAAACTGTCGAATTCCTTGACCTGGGTTTTGCCGCGGAGGTTCGCGACAGGTTCGTAGCCGTCGAGCCAGATATATTCCAATTTATATTTTGCCATGGGATGCTTCCAGAGATGTTGGTTGTTCGATGTTCGTACCCTAACTGTTCCACTTAGATCAGCGCCCGACGCTTTAGCAACTACGATGCCACGGGCGGAAAAATCGCCGGTAGCAACCGCGGAAAAGCGCTGGGAAGGCCTCTGCCAGCGTGTTTTCCCGCTCTGGCTGATTTTGCCCGGGGAAAACAGACAAGGCGCCTCGACTGTATTTATTTGCTCATCCTGCATCGATTTGTCTATCCTGCTTTGGTTGACCGAAGCGAGGCAGTGACCTGTTTCTATGCTGCAAGTGAAGGACACTCTCAGGGCCACGGTCCGTCTGAGTTTCGATGGCCGGGTCTACAAGACGTACCACGGTCCGAACGCGCTGGAGCGATTCACCAACGAGGTGCGGATCCTGCGCCATCTCGAGGCGCGCGGCTGCGGCTTCGTGCCCCGCTTGATCGCAGCCGACCCCGGGCAACTGCAGATCATCACCACCAACTGCGGCACCCGGGTGGAACACCTGGATGCGGAGCGCACGCGGGAACTGTTTGCCGAGCTGGAGCCGTACGGCGTGCGCCATGATGATCCCGACATCCGCAACGTGACCTACCGCCAGTCCGATGGGCGGTTTTGCGTGATTGATTTCGAACTGGCCGCCATCCTCCCGGGCTTCGAGTAACCGCCCATCGCCATGGACCATTCACGCCCAGTATCAGACGCCAAACGCCTGCAGTGGTCCGGCGCAACCGATCGCGGTAAGGTCCGGCCCAACAATGAAGACGCCTTTCTGGGCCTGCAGTTTGACGCCAACGAGATTCATCGCCTGGGAAAACACGGGGAAGCCTCGGTGAGTCACAACGACCTCGCGTTCGCGGTGAGTGACGGAATGGGCGGGGCCCAGGCCGGGGAACTGGCCAGCCGGATTGCGGTTGAAAAAATCACGGTGCTCCTGCCGCGCTCCTATCGGCAAGCCGTCATGGGTCTGGAAGCCGGGGTTGACGATTTGTTGACGGAACTGTTCAACCAAATCCACGAGGCGCTGACCTACGTGGGGAACAGTTACGAGGAATGCGCGGGGATGGAGGCCACGTTGAGCCTGTGCTGGTTCACGCCCGGCTGGATGTATTTCGGCCATATCGGCGACAGCCGGGTTTATTATCTGCCGGCGGGAGAAAGCGGCATCAAACAGCTCAGCCACGATGACACGCACGTCGGCTGGCTGTTCCGCAACGGAAAGATCAATGAACGCGAAGCCCGCTCTCATCCACGCCGCCATCTGCTCCAAAAAGCCCTGGGCGGCAGCAACCAGTTTGTCGACCCGCAATTGGGCGCGGTGGCCTATGAGCCGGGAGACATCTTCCTGCTCTGTACGGACGGTTTGGTGGAAGGACTCTATGACCATCATTTGGTCGATCTCCTGCGCTCCTCTGAATCCGCCGGGGCGGACCTCCACCAGGCGCAACGCCTCGTCGACGAGTCCCTCAAGAAATCCGGTCGCGACAATACGACCGCGCTGGTGATCCAAGTCCTCTGACTTGGAATCCTTTTTCCAGGATTGAGCCAAATTGCCTGATAAAAGACGCAATATTTTTCACACTTGACTGAACGGTCAACTCGAAATAGGGTCAAACCAAGTCGCAGGATGAAACCCGAGCACGATACAAAGCAGAGACTGTTGGATACCGCCATTCAGCTCATTTGGGAGCAGAGTTATGGCGCGGTCAGCGTGGATGATATCTGCGAACGGGCAGGTGCCAGGAAAGGGAGCTTTTATCATTTCTTCCCTTCCAAGTCCGACTTGGCTATCGCGGCGACAGAAGAAAATTGGGAGCGGAGGCGGCTCGATCTCGACCATATTTTCTCATCGCAAGCACCTCCTTTGGAGAGACTTGAAAAATACTGCGATTCCGTTTACGAGCGGCAGCGACAGAAGATGCAGGAATTCGGCCGGGTCTGTGGCTGTCCATTCACTTCCCTCGGCTGCGAATTGAGCACCCAGGACGAACGGATCCGCCAGAAAACCCTGCAAATCGTGGAGCGATACTGCAAGTATTTCGCGGCGACGCTTCGTGATGCCGTTCGGGAGGGTCTGATACCCGAGCAGGATTGTGATACTAGGGCGCTCGAAATGTACGGATGCGTCATCGGGACGCTCGCAGGGGCGAAAATCGGCAACAACATCGAGGTCATTCGGCATTTGAAGTCGACCATCTTTCGTTTGATTGAGGTGCCCGGACACAGGCGCACCGCTGAAGCTCTAAACCTGAACTGAACGTTTAAGAATACACCATGTGGATCGTCCGACTAGCTCTGCGCAGGCCCTACACGTTCGTGGTGGTGGCGCTGCTGCTTCTGTTGCTGACGCCGTTCATCCTGCTGCAGACGCCGACGGACATCTTCCCGGCCATCAACATCCCGGTAGTCAGCATTGTCTGGAATTACACCGGCCTGAGCGCGCTGGAGATGGAGCAACGCATCGTCTACAACGAAGAGCGCGCGCTGACCACCACGGTCAATAACATCGAGCACATCGAGTCCTCCTCCTACAACGGCATCGGCATCATCAAGGTGTTCTTCCGGACCGGCACCTCGGTGGACGCGGGCGTGGCGCAGATCACCGCCATCTCGCAGACCGTATTGCGTGCGCTGCCGCCCGGAACGACTCCGCCGTTGATCATCCAGTACAACGCCTCCACCGTTCCCATCCTGCAATACGGCGTCAGCAGCAAATCGCTGTCCGAACAGGAGGTGTTTGACGCCGCCGTCAACCAGATCCGCGTCGGCCTGATCACGGTGCAGGGCGCCGCCATCCCCTGGCCCTACGGCGGCAAACAACGGCTCATCTCCGTCGACCTCGACCTGAAGGCGCTGCAATCGCAGAACCTTTCGCCCGTGGACGTCGTCAACGCCATCACCTCGCAGAACCTTGTCCTGCCCAGCGGTACGGCCAAGATCGGCACGATGGAATACGATATCGACCTCAACACCAGCCCACGGGTGCTCGACGAGTTGAACGACCTGCCGATCAAGACCGTCAACGGCGCCGTCATCCGCGTGCGCGACGTGGCCCAGGTGCGCGACGGGTATCTGCCCCAGCAAAACGTCGTCCGCCAGGACGGCGTGCGCAGCGTGTTGATCAGCATCCTCAAGACCGGCTCGGCTTCGACCCTGAGCGTGGCCAACGGCGTCAAGCAAGCCATGGCCGCCACAATGAAGACGGTCTCCGAGCAACCTGATCGTGAAGCAATTCGCCGACCAGTCGATCTTCGTGCGCGCCGCCGTCTCCGGCGTGGTGCGCGAGGGCGTGATCGCGGCGTGCCTGACGGCGATCATGATCCTCCTGTTCCTCGGTTCCTGGCGCGGCACGATCATCATCGCCCTGTCCATCCCGCTTTCGATCCTGGTGTCGCTGGCCATCCTCAGCGCGCTGGGCGAGACCATCAACCTGATGACCCTCGGCGGGCTGGCGCTGGCCGTCGGCATCCTCGTCGATGACGCGACGGTCGAGCTCGAGAACGTCCACCGCCAAATGGCGCTGGGCAAACCGGTCGTCGAGGCGATCCTGGACGGCGCGCAGGAGATCGCGCTGCCGGCGTTCGTTTCCACGCTGTGCATCTGCATCGTGTTCGTCCCGATGTTCTTCCTGGCCGGCGTGGCGCGGTATCTGTTCGTGCCGCTGGCCGAAGCGGTCGTGTTCGCCATGCTGGCCAGTTACGCGCTGTCGCGCACGCTGGTGCCGACGCTGGTGATGTGGTTCTACCGCCACCACGTCTATCACGGCCACGTGTCCGACCCCGAAAAGGCCCCGCGGCTGGTGCGCCCGTTCGTCCGGCTGCAGGACCGGTTTGAGACCGGCTTCGACCGGCTCGGGAGAACTACCGCGCGCTGCTGGGGGTGATCTTCGAGCACAGGATCATCTTCGCGGTGGTGTTCCTGGTGTTTTGCCTGGCGTCGTGTTTGCTCGTCCCGATGCTCGGGCAGGACTTCTTCCCCTCGGTGGACGCGGGGACGTTCCGGTTGCACGTGCGGGTGCGCAGCGGGACGCGCATCGAGGAGACCGCCAAGTTCATTGATCAAGTCGAAGTCGCCATCCGCCGCGAGATTCCCGCCGACGAGTTGCACGGCATTCTCGACAACATCGGCCTGCCGAATTCGGGCATCAACCTCAGTTACAGCGACAGCGGCGTGGTCGGCTCGGGCGACGCGGACATCCTGGTCTCGTTGAACGAAGGCCACCGTCCCACGCCCGGCTACGTCCGGCGTTTGCGCCTGCGCCCTGAATCGCGAGTTCCCCGGCGCGACGTTCTACTTCCTGCCGGCCGACATCGTCAGCCAGACAATCAACTTCGGCCTGCCCGCGCCGTTCGACATCCAGGTCGTCGGACGCGATCAGGTCAAGAACCGCGAGGTCGCCGGGCGTCTGGCGGACCGGATCCGGCGCGTTCCCGGCGCCGTGGACGTGCGCATCCAGCAACCCGCCGACCGGTCCAAGATCGAATTCGCCATCGACCGCACGAAGGCCTCCGAAATGGGGCTCACCGAGAGCGACGATCGCCAACTCGGTGCTGCTCAACCTGAGCGGCAGCAGCCAGGTCCAGCCGTCCTACTTCGTCAACTATCGCCTGGGCATCCAGTACCTGGTCAACGTCCGCGCCCCGGAATACCGGATGACGTCGCTGACCGACCTCAACTCCATGCCGATCAGCGCCAGCCAGCCCGGCGCGGGCAACGGGCAATTGCTGGCCAACGTCGCGAGTTTCGAGCGCACCAACGGCGCGTCGATCATCTCCCATTACAACGTGATGCCGGTGATCGACGTCTTCGGCGGCGTGTCGCGGCCGCGATCTGGGCGGCGTGCTGCACGATATCGAGCCGATCATCCGGCAGGCGGAAAAGGAATTGCCCCGGGGCAGTTCGATCCTGGTGCGCGGCCAGGCGGAAACGATGCACTCCAGTTTCATCGGGCTGAGCGTCGGCCTGGTGATGGCCATCGCCTTGATCTATCTGCTGCTGGTCGTGAACTTCCAAAGCTGGCTCGACCCGTTCATCATCATCACCGCCCTGCCCGGCGCGCTGGCCGGCGTGGTCTGGGCCTTGTACCTGACCGTCACCACCGCCAGCGTGCCGTCGTTGATGGGCGCGATCATGAGCCTCGGCGTCGCCACGGCCAACTCCGTCCTGGTGGTCACGTTCGCCCGCAACCATCTGCACGAGGGAATGGACCCGTTACATGCCGCCTGGGAAGCCGGTGTCGGCCGCCTGCGCCCGGTGTTGATGACGGCGATGGCCATGATCATCGGCATGTTCCCGATGGCGCTCGGCCTCGGCGAAGGCGGCGAACAGAACGCGCCGCTGGGCCGCGCGGTGATCGGCGGCCTGGTCGTCGCCACGTTCGCCACCCTGTTCTTCGTGCCGGTCGTGTTCAGCCTGTTGCGCCGGCATGCGACGGACACGAACGCGGAGGCCGTCCATGCGGCGATCCAGGCCCACGCTGCTTCCAACCCGTCCCATTTATGAGGAGCTGTTGCCATGAACGAACCTGAACATCAACCAACGCAAACCCCGGGCGCATCGCCGCCTGGTGCCGCTGGCCGCGCCGTCCCGCGTGAAACTCTCCCGCGTCGCGACCGTGGCCGCGGTGCTCATCGTCGCCGGATTCATCATCGGATTCATCCCGCGCTGGCATCAACGCAGCCTCTTGCGGGCCGAGACGGTCGAACTGGCCACGCCGACCGTGGCCGTCGTGTCGCCCGCGCCCAGCCCTGCCAGCGCCGGGCTGTCGTTACCGGCGGAAGTCCGGCCGCTGCTGGAAGCGCCGATCTACGCGCGCGCCAACGGTTACTTGAAACGCTGGCTCGTGGACATCGGGGCGCAAGTCGAGGCGGGCCAGTTGCTCGCCGAGATCGACACGCCCGAGTTGGACCAGCAACTGGAACAGGCCCGCGCCCAGCTCGCCGAGTCGGAAGCGGCCCTGACGCTGGCCAAGACCACCGCCGAACGGTGGGCCGACCTGTTGAAGACCGCCAGCGTCAGCGAACAGGAGAACGCCGAGAAACAGGCCGACTTCAAGCTCAAGTCCGCCACCGTCGAGGCGGACCGCGCCAACGTCCATCGGCTGGAGCAACTCCAGTCGTTTGAGCGCGTCACCGCGCCGTTTGCCGGGACGATCACCGCCCGCAACACCGATGTCGGCGACCTGATCATGGCCGGCAGCAGCAAGGAACTGTTCCATCTGGCGCAAACGCAGACGTTGCGCGTGTACGTGCGCGTCCCGCAAAGCGCCGCCGCCGGCATCCGCGCCGGCCAATCCGCCGAACTGTTGATCCCCGAGATCCCCGGCACAGGTGTTCCCGGCCACGGTGACGAGCACCTCGGGCGCGATGTCGACGGATTCGCGCACGCTGCTGACGGAACTGCAGGTGGACAACTCGTAGGGCGAGATCCTGCCGGGCAGTTACGCGCAGGTGCGCTTTGTTGATCAGACGCTCCACACCGCGCTGACGCTGCCGTCGAACACGTTGTTGTTCCGCGCCGAAGGCCTGCAGGTCGGCATCGTGGGACCCGACAACAAGGTTGAGCTGCACAACGTGCAAGTCGGCCGCGACTTCGGGCAGAGCGTCGAAGTCCTCTCGGGCGTGGCCGCCACGGACCGCGTCATCGTCAATCCCTCCGATTCGCTGGTCGGCGGCATCGCGGTGCGCGTCGCCGAGCCGGTCCAAACCGCCAAAGCCCAATGAAGCGCGCGCCACAGAGCACTCGCCTGTTCGCCGCAACGCTGGCGGTGGGCCTCGCGGCCGGTTGCGCCGTCGGGCCGGATTACAAGCGCCCGGCAGCCACGGCCGCCATGCCCGCCGCTTACTCGGGGGCGACCAACGCGGAATGGAAGGTCGCGGAGCCAAAGGCCCATCTGGCAAAGAACCGGTGGTGGGAGATGTTCCACGACGAAGACCTCAACCGGTTGGAAACCGCCGCGGCGGGTGCGAACCAGGAACTCAAGGCCGCCGTCGCCCGGTTCGAAGAGGCCCGGGCCACCACGGATGTCACCAAGTCCGGCCTGTTTCCCCACATCGACCTCTCCCCCTCGGCGAGCCGTCAGCGTATCTCGCGGAACCGTCCTTTGAACGGCGGGCCGGGCGCTGTGAGTCCCTCGTTGACCTATAACGACTTCATCGTGCCGCTGGACTTGAGTTACGAAGTGGACCTCTGGGGCCATGTGCGGCGGGAAACGGAGGCCGCCAGGGCCGAGGAACAAGCCAACGCCGAAGACCTGCAAACCGCCCGTCTGTCCATCGAGGCGGAAGTGGCCACGGACTACTTCACGTTGCGCGCGCTGGACGCGGAGACGGCGTTGCTGAGTTCGGACATTGACGTGTTCAGCAAGTCGCTCGATTTGACCCAGAACCGGCGCACGGGCGGGGTCGCTTCCGACCTGGACGTGGCGCAGGCCGAGACGGTGTTGAAGACCACGCAGGCCGAACTGCCCGCCGCGGAACTGCAGCGCGCGCAATTCGAGCACGCCCTGGCCGTGTTGACCGGCGAAGCGGCTTCCAGGTTCACCGTGCCGAAACGTCCGTTGACCACCGCGCCGCCGACCGTTCCGCCGGGCCTGCCCTCGGAACTGCTGGAACGGCGGCCGGACATCTCCGCCGCCGAACGCCGCATGGCCGCCGCCAACGCCAACATCGGCGTGGCCAAAGCCGCCTTCTTCCCGACCATCGAACTGAACGGGATGGCCGGGTTTGAAAGCATCAACGCCGGCACGCTCTTTCACTGGTCAAGCCGGCTCTGGTCGCTGGGGCCGTCGCTGACCATGCCGATCTTCGACGCCGGCCAGAACAACGCCAATCTCAAGCTGGCGCGGGCAACCTACGATGAGATGGTCGCCGATTACCGGCAAACGGTGCTCACGGCCTTTGGCCAGGTGGAAGACAACCTGGCCGCCCAGAACCTGCTCGCCGCCGAATACGACGCGCAGCTCTCCGCGCTGCAGGCCGCCCGCAAACAGCTCGATATCGCCGACCACCGTTACCGCGCCGGGTTGACCACCTTCCTCGATGTGGCCACCGCCGAGAACATCGCGCTCGACGTCGAACGCACCGCCGTGCAACTCCGCGGCCAGCAACTCGTCTCCGCCGTGGCGTTGGTGAAAGCGCTCGGTGGCGGATGGCAGGACCCCGCCCTCGCGGCGCAATCGTCGCGCGCGGGTAATCCGTGATTCACGCCGTTCGGAAGGAAGTCGTTGCGCTTGTCGATGCTTGCCTGACCTGTAGCCGCACCCTTTAGGTGTGCGCAGGCTGAAGCCTGCGGCTACACGTTCGACGAAGCGTGGGCTTCGGAGGTCAGCCAACCCAGACGCGCGTTCGATGTGCGACGCGCCAAGACCAGCCCAGCCGCAAACACTGCCATGAACGCCCAGTCGCCGATCACCGTCCCGCGCAGGAACGGCAGCCCGGCGGCGTAACAGTCCGTGATGCCCGCAATGGTTCGGGGATAAAGCTGGCCGTTCAGTCCCAATCCATAAAGCCAGACACCGAAATTGCTGATGAGGTAGAACGCAAACGGTGTGGCCAATGCCCCGCCGACCTTGGCGCTCATCCGGCGATTGCGCAGCCACAACCCCGCTGCCCCGATCAATATAAAGGCGCCGTAGTCAATCAGCCGCGGCCAGTAAATCGCCGGGTAATGCATGCGGAGGTTGAGCACCACGTCCGTCAACGCCAGGACCGCCAACGGCACCCAAAGCGCATACCGCCGTCCAAAATACATCCCGCCCACCAACGCCATCGCCGCCAAAGGCGCGACGTTCTCCGGATGCGGCATCAGCCGGTAAACCCCCGCCGCGATCACCATTAATAGAGCCAAAATCATAGTTGTTCTCTCCGTTGCACCCTCATTCTGTCCCCCCCACCCCCCAAAATCAACCCGAAAACCCGCCTTTCGGAACCATTTGGTAAATGGCAACTTACAAAAACGCCGTTTTCCGCAAAACAATTTAAGGCCGTATTAGGTCGTATTAGGCCGTATTGGGTCGGGGCCACAGATGCACACAGATGCACGCAGATGGAAGCGGCCACGAATGCACACGAATGGGTACGAATAGCGGGGCCAGCCGGAAAATTTAAGGTTGGACTAGGTTTGACTAGGTGCGACTGGGTTTGACTAGGTTGGACGTAGGCGGGCTGGGTTGTTGGTAGGGCGCGTTCGCTGAACGCGCCGTTCCGGCCTGGCACGAGACAGCGGCGGCTTGGGCCAAGCCGCCCTTGTATCTTCGGTTGGTGGTATTCTCGCCTTTGGTTTCCCACAGGAGTGGGAGCAGCAGAGCGGCCCTTGGGGGGCATGCCCCCCAAGGGCGCGGCGCGGACGAGATCGTAGTCGCCCTCGGTTCGGTTCACGCCTGCCCGTTGGTAGCCAGATCCGTCCGCGCTTTCTGTTGCTAAACTCGAACAGTTGCCAGAGCGGTCATCGGCCCCCTGGGCGCCGCGACCTGCTCGCATCGCAAGGAGGAGTCTAACCAATGTCATCGCCCCTCGTCTATGTCGGAATGGATGTTGCCAAAGCCACGCTGGATCTGTGTGCCGTGGGCTCCGCCCAAGCGCAGCACCGCCAGCTGCCCAATGATGCCAAGGGCCATCGCGCCCTGTTGCGCTGGTTGCGCCCCTTCGGCCAGGTCCAGGTCGTCTGTGAAGCCACCGGCGGTTATGAACGCGCTGCCGTCGTGGCGCTGCAGCAGGCGGCCATCCCCGTCAGTGTCGTCAATCCACGCCAAGCCCGCGATTTCGCCCGCGCGCAAGGCCGGTTGGCCAAAACCGACCGCATCGATGCGCGGGTTCTGGCTGAGTTCGGTCAACGGCTGCAGCCTTCGGCCACGGCCGTTGCCAGCCTGGCCCAACGTCAATTGGCCGAATTGGTGGCGCGCCGCCAGCAAGTCCAGCAGTTGCGCACAGCCGAACACAACCGCTTGGAGCACACCGTCCACCCGGCGCTTCGCCGCCAGGTGCGTCGTCATCTGCTGGGACTGGATCGGCAGCTCGAACAACTCCAAACCTGGATCCGGGAGTTGGTCCAGTCCGAGCCCCTGCTGAGCCAAAAGGTAGCGCGGCTGTGTCAGGTCGGCGGTGTGGGCCACATCACAGCTGTCGCGTTGCTGGCCAGCATGCCGGAATTGGGCACGCTCAATCGCCGGCAAGCCGCCGCCTTGGCCGGAGTAGCGCCGTTGAATCGTGACAGTGGGCCTCGTCGCGGCCACCGGCTCATCGGAGGCGGCCGGGCCAACGCGCGGCGGGCGCTGTACATGGCTGGCTTGGTTGCCGCCTTTTCCAACCCGCGTTTCAAGGTCTTCTACCATCGGCTGCTGGCGGCAGGCAAAGCGCCGAAGGTGGCGCTGGTGGCCGTGATGCGCAAGCTCATCATCCTGCTCAATCACCTGCTCAAAACCCCAGAATTCCAACCCACATGAAAAGACAGTTGCTACCAGTTCCCTGTCAGTCTTCATTGCCGGCCTATCATTCTGCCTCCCAAACCAGACAACTCACCTGCTGCGCCGCCATGGGCGGCACTGCCGGAACGTTACCACGCGCTCCCCAAATGTCAACCAACTTATGCATTCTTCATTGCCGCTCATCAGGGAACTCTTCCCAGGCACCCATGGGGGTTTCACCCTATTGCGACCGGATGCCGCGCGGCGTAGTTTGAAGCAAACAAAGGAATTGTTATGAGAATGAAGCTGGCAGTGATGATTATGTTCGCCGGGATCGCGGCGGTGGCGTTGGGACATCAGTTCACGCCCGCCCCAATGGACGAGGGTAGCGCGCATGTCTATACGGGCATTGTCCGCGACATCAACGTGGAAAACCGCACGGTGGTAGTGACGGCCGCCGCCAACGACACGAAGTTCTTCGTCGCCCCCGATGCCACGATCATCGTCAAAGACAAGTCCGACGGCCGCCTGGCCGACATCAAGCCCGCCCAGGGCGTGGAAGTCCATTACACCGAGGAAACCTACGGTTTCCTGGCCCACCAAATCTCCCAAACCGGCCTGAAGTAAGCGCCGCCCTAAGCGAAGCCGGCGGGGGTCGTCCGATCTGTCCGCGTTGTCATCCCTAACGTGTCGGAGGGGATCTCTCACCACGAAGGCACGAAGGTCGGCTCCTACTGTAGGCCGGGTCACCCGCCTTCGCGGGCCACAGCCCCGCTTCGCCGGGCGAAGGCCCGACCTGGCGTCCGCACCGTTCGGATCCCCCCCGCGCCGTCATCCCGAGCCTGTCGAGGGATCTCTGTCGTGCCCTTTCCGCCTCCCGCCGTCCGCGCCCGCTCTGCAGCCGACATATCAGCTACTGATATATCCGCACCGGATATATCATACCCTACTCGCGGAATAGCTTACGCCGGGACTTAAGCGGAAGTGGAAGGGCAACCCGGAACGGAAGGAGAAGGGCCGTTCCCCTCCAATCAGACAAGTTTGAGGGCCAACGAATCTGCTTGAGGTGGAGTGGCATCAAGAGTAGGCAAAAGACATGAGCACGCGATATGTATTTTGGCGGACACCCGAAGGGAAGCCGTACCGAGGCACGGATGGCAAACATGCTCCAGTCGAATTATTAGCGGAGACCGGACGTATATCTAGGGTAAGTCCCGACGGCAAAGTGTCGTGGGTGGGCTTTGCTTTCCAGCGGTTAACGCTTGCACTCAAGCTTTCGTCCGTCGTGATATGCCCTCAGGGTGAAGAGCTAAACGAGTTTGATGCGTGGGGAATATTGAAGGATGCATTGGCCGATGTGATCAAGAGCCTTGGAGGGAACCAGCCGCTTAAGACGACGGAGGTGCTCAAAGTGGCAGATTCAAAGGCGGCCGCTCACTTCCGCAAGCGGGAGGCTCCCTATATACTCGTCAGCAGTCTTTCGGTCGAATCCCTCCCCTTTAGCCGTGCGCAAATTGCGGGCTGCAGAATTGAGGCGTTGTCTTCACGAGGCAAGTACGCATATCCTGATACCGCTAAATCCACCGGCATCCCGGCCATCGCAGGTCATATCAAGTCGTCGCAGTATCAGTTGGTACGAGTTCAAACAAGCGGCAGAACTGCCCTAGAGGCCGTTGATAAAGCCTTTCGGGCCTTGAACCTTCTTCGCGGCCTTCTGTCGCTGTTCGCGACATACGGTTCATGGGCAATCACCTTCGGCAGAATTAGACAAGAGCCTCTCGGCGTCATTCACACGGGACCCGTCCATACACTGCACCACCCAGACGGAGAGCTTGTCGGGGATTTCTATTGGTATGAGCGAGTTTTGAGAGAGGACGGCAAGCTGTTTAAGCCTTCAGGAGGATGGGGTGAGATTGAGAAGCAGCGCCGTCGGGCAATGAACCAACTATCTCGGTTGAGATTTAGAAAAGATATCGAGGAGTTGATTATTCGGTACGCAACTGCGTTGGATCAAACCGATCATGACGTTGGATTTCTACAGATGTGGAGTATTTTGGAGAAGCTTACGCATACTACCGGAGCAAATTATGATGAGACCTTAAAAAGAACGCTCTGGATATTCTCCGACCGACCTGTTGCAAAGGATTTTTTGGAGTGCGTGAGGTTGCGGAGGAATCTTCTTGTCCACGCGGCCAGGTCATCTGAGGAACCCGATCAAGCTTCGTACCTAATCAAAACCTTCATTGATCCCCATTTAGTTCATCTAATGAGCAATATTTTCGGCGTCGAGAGCATAGAGGAATATGGGCAGCATCTCTCTCTTCCAACCGATCTGAACACTCTGCGGCGGAACAGAAGATGGGCTGAGAAGGCAATTCGCTTTCTTCACAAACAGACGACAACCAAAGCAAAGAGGAACCTCGGCACCGTAGATCGAGTGGATGGGTCAACTCTCGACACTTGACGCCTCCTTGTGCTTCATCTATCGCGCCGCCGGGTCGGGTGACCCGGCCTACAGCGGAGCCGAACTTCGTGCCCTTCGTGCCTTCGTGGTAAAGAACAGCCGTTTGGCGGGAAAACGGACGGCACGACAGAGATTTGCCGCTGAACAACGAGCGGCCTCTCGGCGAGTCTCGACAGGCTCGGGATGACGGCGTTGAGGAGCGGCGGCGAGGCGTTGAGGGAGAGGCGGGGGCGGGTCGGGCGCGCCCATTGGAACAACGCGCCATGCTGTGCTAGGTTGTTCAATGTTTCCAAGCGAACAGGCGTTTAGGCGGTTTCAGCGGCGGGTGGACCGGCTTTGTTTTTTGATTGTGGCTTCGGATTGCGCAGAAAAAGATATTGCGATTGAGCGGTTGTTTTTGCGGACGGAGGCGGCGCGGTTGTTTCCGGAGAGGTTTTATCTGTACGACATGTTGTATGAGAGCCGGTTTCGGCGGTTGTTGGAGCAGTTTCGGACACGGCCAGCCCTGTAGCCGCGGTTGTTAACCGCGGAGTGTGGGGGTAATTGCGGCGCGGCCGCGCTTACCAAGCGCGGCTACAACGGAGCGGAAACGGCGCGTGCGCGGAACACGGGACTAGGGCGAGTAGACCTGAATCAATCCTTTGGCGACGGCGTCGGCGTATTCCCGGTAAATGCTCCGGTACGGTTTGCCGTCGATGTCGCGGGTGCCGTCGTAGTCGCCGAGTTGGATGCGCTGATAGACGGTCCGATTATTCTGGTAGTACGGTTCCAGAAAGACGACTGGCCCGTCGACGAGCCGGTTGGCGGCGAGGTTGCGGGCGTAGACGTACGGGTTGCGGCTCACGCGGACGGCGGTTGAACCGGGTCCGTATTCGGCGGGCGGCAACCGGGTGGCGGCGGCCATCGCGCCGGCGACGGATTCTGCCACGGCGAGTTCGGTGGCGTGCGAACCCTCGAGCAATTTCTGGAGCAACCGCAGTTTCTGGTCGTCATCCGCCATTTCGGCGGGCAGATAATCGCCGTGGATGAAGACGACCAGGCGGTTGTCATCGATCAAATCCATGTGCTGGTCCCATTCCACGGCGTTGAAGTGGATGCACACGGTGAGATCGGGCTTCAAGGTGTCGTTGACGAGCTGGGCGCGGGCGGCAATCTCGGCTCCACGATAAAACAGGATTTCCTGTTTCTTGCGGACCGTGTCGGCCACGGCCGCTTCGCGGTCCAGGGCCGGCCAGCCGTCGAAATTGGTCATGTGGGCGACGTCCTGTTCTGCTTCAGTGCGAAAATCCTCGGGCCGTTTGGCGGTCACCGGCTGGAAATTGTCTTTGGTGAACAAGACCGTCGCGCCGGCGGCCTCGAGCCGTTGTTTGAGCATGCGGGCGACGGTCAAATTCAGCACCGCTTCCTGCACGGGTCGGTCTTGTTTGGTGATCCAGAAGAACCGCTCCTCCATCCGGGCCCATTCGCCGCCGATGTGGCCGGGATCCAGCACGATGCGCAGGCCCTGCAGCGGGGCATTGGTCGGAGCATGCAGCGCCCGGAATTCTTCGACGGTGCGAAACGCGTGCACCGGGACGCGGCTGGTCTTGACGATGGAGAATTTCAGTTCGACCAGCGGCGCGCCTTGTTTGTCCGCCGCGGCGAACAGGCGCGCCGATCCGGGGGTGATGTCCATCTGGCGGGTGAGCGCGCCCGAGGGGCAGTAGACCCCGTCCAGCAGCTCCTGGAACTCGGCGGAGGTCATCGTCTGCCGGTAGCGGTCCAGCGACGCCCAATCCGGGGCCGCGGCGGCGCAGGCGGTGGCGAGCGCGAGGCAGGCCAGGGTCAGGCTTCTGAATCTGAGGCGTCCCATTCGGCGGGGCTCCATTCCAACATTTCGTTGATTTCGTCGAAGGAGTGGATCGATTCGTTGCCGAAATAGCGGTCGGAGTCGATGGCGTCGAGTTCCTCCTGCATTTCGAATTCGGTGCAGGGCTGGGTGTAATGGTGGGTGGCGTTGAGCCGGCGGATGCGGGCGGCGCTGACGGCGTCGAGGAACGCGTGGTATGGGCCTTCGTCTTCGCCGGTGATGTTTGGCAGCGCGAACATGTCGGGGCCGGCGGTGAGGAGCGTTTCCTCGGTGGGCGCGAGGCGCAACGAGCCTTCGGCAATCTCGGATTCGAGAGTAAAGATGTGGAAGGCGTCTTCGACCAGTTGCGGGCGCAATCCATGCGCGCGGTACTCGTCGAGTTCCTGGACGAGGTGGGCGATCTGGCGCGGGTCGAGCACGCCGCTGGCTTCCTGGGTTTGTTGCATCTCGTCGCTGGTCTGGTCGAGCCACCAGTTCAAGTCATCGCCCAGGCGGACGACGATCCACTGCCATTGTGTTGGTTGTTCTTTGCCCATCAGACCGAATCCATTTTTTCCGGTAAAACTTCTTTGAATTTGGCAACGTTGGGCCGCAAAATCAACTGCAATGAGCATTCTTGGTTATCAGGGCATGGAACCGCTGATCGGCGAAGGCGTTTATCTGGCGGACGGGGCGCAGGTGATCGGCGACGTGCAGATCGGGGCGCAGTCCAGCATCTGGTTCAATTGCGTGTTGCGTGGGGACATCAACAAGGTGGTCATCGGCCATCATACGAACATCCAGGACCTGACCGTTTGCCACGTGGCGGACGATGCGGCGTGTATTGTGGGCAATTACGTAACGGTGGGGCACCGGGCGATCCTGCACGGGAGCACGGTGGGCGACGAAGTGCTGATCGGCATGGGGGCGGTGCTGATGAACGGCGTGGTGGTGGGCGACCAGAGCATCATTGGCGCGGCGGCGTTGCTGACGGAGGGGTTGCAGGTGCCGCCCGGTTCGCTGGTCTACGGCGCTCCGGCAAAGGTCATCAGCAGTCTCGGGGAGAAGGAACGCGGGCAGATCAAGTATTGGGCGGAGAAATATTGCCGGGTGGCGGCGTCCTATCTGGCTGGGCCGAAAACGGAGGCGCGTTAGCGGGCGGGCTGGACGGGGTCTTTTTCGGCGACGGGCACTTGGAGGCTGGTCGTTGAATCGGCGGCGGTGGACCGCATTTGGATCTGGTCGCCGGCCTCGGTGCGGGAGGCCTGGATGGCGCCCACGGGCAGTTCCAGGACGTAGACGGCGTATTTGACGATGCAGGTACGAAAGGGCGGCAGGGCGGGCACGGCCCGCATCACGCGCAGTTCCTTGTCCAGGAAGAGCACGTCGATCGGGAAGCGCATGCCCACGGTGTGAATGCCATAGCAGCGGTCCAGCAGCAGGCCTTCGCCCGGCACGAACGTCCGGCGGTTGAGCAGGCCGACCATGCGTTTGAAGACCGTGTCCGCGAAGTGACAGCGGTCGGAGACGACTGATTTTCTTGTCGCGTTGACCAAAACCATGGGGAAACTCTCTCTGCGCTACTGGAGCAACTGGCGGTAAATGGCGATGGCCGCCGGCCCCAGGATGACCACGAACAGCGCGGGAAAAATGAACAGGACCAGCGGAAACACGATTTTGACGGGGGCCTTCATGGCCTGCTCCTGCGCGCGCTGGCGGCGGCGCACGCGCATCGAGTCGGCCTGGATGCGCAACGTGTTGGTGATGCTGCCGCCCAGGCGGCTGGCGTGGACCACGGCGGTGATGAAGGTCTTCAGTTCGTCCACGCCGGTGCGGTCACCCATGTCTTCCAGGGCTTCCAGGCGCGGTTTGCCCAGGCGGATTTCGTTGAGCGTTTTGGCGAATTCCTCGGACAGCGGCCCTTTGATTTTGCGCATCGTATAGCCGACCGCCGCATCGAAGCCCATGCCCGCTTCCACGCTGATGGAAAGGATGTCGATGGCATAGGGCAACGAGAGCAGGATCACCTGCTGTCTGGTCGTCGCCCGTTTACTGAGCACAAACTGGGGAAATACATAGCCGCCAATCAGCCCGACAAACAGATAGAGCACGTTGAGCGGGTCGCTGAAGACGCTTTGGCCCGGCGCCCCGCCAAACGACAGCAGCAGCACAAACATCAGCACAACGCCGCCCAGCGCGGTGCACCAGCACAGTCCGAGCAACTGCGTCGCGGTGACTCGCGGGTACAATCCCGCGCTGACCAGCTTCTTGTGGGTGCGTTCGGAGACTTCCGCGGGTGTGTAGCCGCGGAACAATTTCGCCGCCGCCTCACCTATCGGCAGGACCACGCGCTGAAAGAAGGGCTTGCTGAGCGCTTCCTCGGGAGTCTGGTCATCAACGGCCTTGATCTGCTCGATGCGTTTCTCGAAGGCGAACTTGGACGAACTGCGGTACAGGCCGACCCCCAGCAACGTGAAGGTCGCGACCATCAATAGAAGTGCAATGACGAGCAGCATGCGCTAGACCTTGATTTGGATGATCCTGTAAATGATGTAGCCGCCGAGCAACTGCCACAGAAAGGCGCCGGCCAGCATGAGAACCCCGTACGGCACGTCCAAATTGCCTCCGAGGTGCAGCGTGGGCGGCCCAATCATCGGCGCAAAGTAATCGGGTGACTTCAGCAGAAAGAACACGAACAAGATGATCGGCAGCATGCCCACCACCAGACCGGAAAGTTTTCCCTGCGCCGTCAACACGCGGATATCGCCCTGGATGCGCAGCCGTTCACGGATTGTCTCGGCCACCTTTTCCATGATTTCCGTCAGGTTGCCGCCGACGTCTTTTTGGATCAGGTAGGCGCTGATGACGATGTCCAGGTCCTGGCTGTCGATGCGCTTGCCCAAGTTCAGCAGCGCCTGGTCGACCGTGGCGCCGAGATTGACCTCGCGCAGCATGCGATTGAGTTCCTTCGAAATGGGATCGCTCATCTCCTTGGCGATCAACTCCAGTCCCTTGAGAAACCCGTAGCCGGACCGGAGGGAATTGGTGAGCAGCATCAACGCATCCGCCAGCTGGGCGATGAATTTGGCCCGGCGGCGGTTCTGGTGGACCTTCACGAAGACGCCCGGGGCGACGTAGCCTACAATCGCCAAAAAGACGCCACTGTGCGCGTAGCCCAACCCGTACAGGCCGATGACCAGCCCGGTGCCGGCCAGCACAAGTCGCAGCAGGATGTATTCGGACGCCCGCATGGGAATGTCGGCGCGGGCGAGATTCTCTTCCACGCGCTGGAGATAGCCGCGTCCCAGGACAACGTGCAGCAGGCGCGGCACGGGGCTGAGCTTGCGCAATTCGGCATCGGCCGTCAGGGCCGCTTCTTCCTCGATGCCCGTGTATGTCTCGAGCCGTTCGGCCAGGATCGCCTTGCGCCGCCCGGTGACCAGGTAGACCCCGTAGACCCCGAGTCCGATCGTGGCCACCGCCAGGATAACGATGAAGATGGGAAGATCCATCGTCAGCGAACCTCCGCCATGCGTTTGAAAATTTCCGCGGGCAAATGCACGCCCGCCGCGTTGAATTTATCCAGGAATTTCGGCACCATCCCCGTCGCCTGCATCGTGCCCAGTACTTTGCCGCCTTCGCCGACGCCTTTTTGCTGGAACGTGAACAGGTCCTGGAGGACGACGACATTGCCTTCCATGCCCTGGACTTCGCTGACGCTGACCACCCGGCGGCTGCCGTCGGTCAAGCGGCTGACCTGCACGATCAAATGGATCGCCGCCGCCACCTGCTCGCGAATGGCCCGGGATGGCAGGTCCATGCCGGACATCATGACCATGGTTTCCATGCGCGCCAGAGCGTCGCGGGGAGAGTTGGAGTGAATGGTGGAAATGGAGCCTTCGTGGCCCGTGTTCATCGCCTGGAGCATGTCCAGCGCCTCGCCGCCGCGCACTTCACCGACGATGATGCGGTCGGGACGCATACGCAGACAGTTGCGCACGAGGTCGCGGATCTTGATTTCTCCCTTGCCCTCGATGTTGGGCGGACGGGATTCCAGCCGCACGACGTGCGGTTGATGCAGTTTCAATTCGGCTGCGTCCTCCACCGTGACGATGCGTTCGCCTTCGGGGATGAAGGAGGACAACACGTTCAACAGTGTGGTCTTGCCCGCGCCCGAGCCGCCCGAGACCAGGATGTTGAGCTTGATTTTCACACAGGCCGCCAGAAACGCGGCCATGCCCTGGGTAATGGTGCCAAACCCGATCAGGTCTTCCACTGTATACGGGTCGACGGCAAATTTTCGAATCGTCAGCACCGGGCCGTTCAGCGACAGCGGCGGGATGATGGCGTTCACGCGTGAGCCGTCCGGCAGCCGGGCGTCCACCATCGGGCTGGATTCGTCCACGCGGCGGCCCAGGGGCGTCACGATCTTGTCGATGACGTGGCGGATGTGCTCCAGGTCGCGGAACTGGATATCGGTGAGTTCCAGCTTGCCGAAGCGCTCGCAATACACCTGGTCGGGGCGGTTGATCATGACTTCCGTCACGGTCGGGTCGCGCAGCAGCGGCTCGATGGGGCCGAAGCCGAGGATCTCATCGGCCATGTCCGAGACCAGCCGGTTGCGGATCTGGCGGGAATAAGGAAGTTTTTCGGCCCGGAGTTTTTCCTCGACCAGCTCTTCGACGCGGCGGCGCAGCATCGCTTCGTCACCTTTTTCGAGGAGCTTCTGGTCAATGTTCTGCACCAGGTAGCCAAGGATGGCGTTTTTGGATTCCAAATAAAGTTGTGTGCTGATTTCAGGGCTGGAAGGCATGGTTCACCATCCTGCGTTCTTTTTGGTTAATGTAAAAATGAAAACCACCGTGTCCCCGCGCGTTTTTTTCCGGCTGCCTCGGCCGCTGTGGGCGCCAGGCTCTCGGCCAGCGCCTGTAAGGCCTTGGAAAGGGGCTTGTGCGGCGAGGCCGTGACGAACGGTTGCCCGAGGTTGACGGAGGAGCTGACCAGCGCGTCATCATTGGGCAGTTGGGCGATCACCGGAAATTCCAAAATGGACTCGACTTCTCCCGACGAGATTTCCTTGGAGCCGCTGGCGCGATTGACCACCACGCGGATCTTCTCCTTGGGATAGTTGGCGGCCAGCAGGTTTTTCAGGTAGAGCTTGCCGTCGCGCAGCCGGGGCAGGTCCATGCCGACCACCACGAGGATGATGTCGGAGTAGTCCATCGCCGCCAGGGTTGATTCGAGGTTGGCGTAGCCCGTGTCCACGATCGTGCACTCGTAGTGCTCGCGCAACGCCTCCAAAATGCTTTGCACCATGTAGCGGGAAAGCGTCGAGCCGTCGAAGGTGCCGGTCAGCGGCGCCGCCAGCACAGAGGCGCCGGAGGCATGCTTGACGATCACGCTGTCGACCACGTCGTAGTCGATCCCGCCGAAGCCCGGCAGCAAGTCGCCCAGGGTCCGCCGCGGGGTCAGATCCAGCAACATGGCGATGTCGCCGCCCCACAAATTCAAATCGACCAGGGAAATCTTTTCGCTGGCCCCGGCCATGGCGACGGCCAGATTGGTGGCGATGACTGTTTTGCCGCACCCGCCGCGAGGCCCTGTCACAGTCAGGATCCGGCGGCTGGGGCCTTCCGGTTCGGCCGCGGCCGTTCCGGTCCCGCCCTTTTTGGCGGTCTTGCTCTGCATGTTGGCGACCTTGCGGACTTCTTCCAGCAAGCGGTCCCCGGCGATGGGGCGGGTGAGGAATTCCTTGATCCCGGCGCGCAGCATCTTGTGCCAGACCTCTTCTCCTTCGGAGCCGGTGAGAATGAGGATGACGCCCACTTCGGGCATTTGCGCCGTGATCTGCTCCGCGGCGACCAGCCCGTTGAGCACCGGGAGGTCCTGTTTGATCAAGACGATGTCGGGACGCTGTCGCGTGACGAGTTCAACACACTCCTTGCCGTCGCGGGCTTCTCCGACAACTTGAATGTCGGTCTCATTAGCCAGGAGGCTTTTCAGCTTTTCCCGCTCCGCCAACTCGTTTTCAGCAACAACAATATTGATGCGTCCGTCCATGAATCATTTCGTTCATCGGCCTTCTTCGATGAATGTGTCCCCCTGCATGCGCCTGCCCTCCGCCCGGGGGCCGGCGTTAGTTGCCGGTCGGCCGGGCTGGCTCGAAGTTGGTCGCCGGCTGACTGGGAGCATCCGCCGGGCCATTCTGCTTCATGCTCGACCCGCTCGACTTTTGGGCCTTTTGGGCAGGATGTTTCTCTTCCTTCTCCCCGTGGGGGAACCCCAAGTGGTCGGGGTTGTGAAGTCCCCAGTCATCCTGACCGAGAGGCTTGATGATACCGCCCTTGCGCCAGATCTTCAACCAATGCTGCATCACGGGGGACGTCGCCGCCGCCGCCGTATCCGCATCGATGTCCTTGATCACTGAGGGCGTCACAAAAAACAGCACTTCGTCTTTTTGCTGGTCAAACTGTTTGTCCCGGAACAACAGGCCGATGACCGGGATGTCTCCCAGCCAGGGCAGCTTGCGCAACAGGTCGCGATTGATGTTGTTGGCCAGCAGGCCGCCGATCACGATGGTCTGGCCATCGTTGACTTGCAGGGTCGTGTCGGCCGTCTTGGCTCCAATGATCGGGATGCCCGATGAACCAGTGCCGATCACCTCGCTCACCTCGGCGTGGATGGTCGTATTGATCCGGTTTTCGCTGTCGGCGGTGGGTTTGATCTTCATGCGTACGCCGACTTCCTTGAATTCCACAGTGAACGACTGCGGCAACTGCTGGACAATCGGGATTTCCTCACCAACCAGATAGCTGGCTTCCTTGCCGCTGTACGTCACCAACGTTGGTTCCGACAACAGCCGCGCGTAGCTCTTGGACAGCAACACATCCAGGATCACGTCCATGGTCAAAGCGTTGGGGGTGATGGTGGTTGGCACCGTGCCAAATTCGCTGGCGGGTGGAACAAAGCCACTGACGATCGAGCCGCCGCCTTTGAAGAGTGAGTTGTTGGGCGCGTAATTCATCCCGTACTGCACCTGGCCCTGAGGGCCGAACCATTGCAGCCCGACATTTTTGATGGCTTCCGTGTTCACTTCGGCCACGCGGGTGCGGATCTTGATTTGGCGTGGCCTCTTGACTTCCAGAAGATTGAGCACCTGGCCATGGGACGAGGACGTGACCTGGTAGGCCGTGGCAATCTGTACGGCGCGTTCCTCTTCGATTTCGTCCTGCACCGTTCCGCCGAGAACGATCGTATCGCCAATCGCCCGAACAGTGATGTTCGTCGACCCGACCATCTGCCGGATTGTGATGGCGGCGGAGTCGTTACCCACTTCCACCCGATAGATCAGGGTGGGCCGGCCTTCGCCGCGGACAACCGAGAGCGTGGTCACGCCGACTTTTTTGCCGATGATGCTGACTTCCTTGTCGGAGAGCGGCACCACGTCGGCTACAGTCGGGTCGGCAACGGCAAGTTTGGTCACATTATCGACGGGCAGACTGACGGACTGCGCGACGTTGACCTGCACGGAATTGTCTGTTTGCGCGCGGCTTGATGGGGCCGCAAAAGCACACACAAGCAAAGCTGCAAACACACCCCACATTCCCCCGTAAAACCTCCTGCTGATTGTCGTCTTCATCTTTTTTCCTTCTTCCTTTCGATTTGAAAATTGCGGAATTTGTTCGTCTTACGGTGACTGGGGTTGCTCCTGGACGCCTCGGATGATCATCATCTCACTGCGGTGCGTTGAGGGCTGCAATCCGATAAACACGGGCGTTTGTGCCGGCTCGTTCGTCGGGGTCTGGACGGCAGCCAACGTCTCTTGGGCCTGCACGACACCGGCAAAGTCTCGCGCCGTGACTCCCCCGCTGGAAACCACGGTAGAATCATGAACGGGACGCAACGACACGCGCAACGCGCCCGCGCGGTCCGCAGCGGCGACCAGTTCCGTCTGCTCCGGCTGGACAGCCAGCGTCATGGAACTGTTGGCGCCTTCCTTGCCCGAAGGATCGGTCTGCCCGCGGTTCACCGCCAGCACCAACACGTTCTGCAGGATCATCTTGGTCAATTCCTGGTGCGTGCGCGGGTCCTGGTAGGTCGCCAAAACATCGACGCGATCTCCCGGTTTCACACTGGTGCCCACGGCCTGGATCTCGCTGGCGCCGATGGCAATCGCACGCATCCCATCCGGGATTTCGAAGGCTAGGCTGGGTCCCTGCCCTTCTTGCACGATATCAGACGTGCGCACCTGCTCCTTGGCGTTGATCAACCGCAGCGTAATCTTGTTCTCGACATTGCTGATCTCGCTGATGGCGTTTTCCGCGATCAACTCCTTCGGAAGCGGGGCCAGTTCAATCATGTCGCGGGTGATCTTCGAGCGAGCGGGGATATCCTTGAGGGTCACCACCACGGACTGCCAATTCCTGCGGTTCTTGGATTCGACGCCGTGCACATAATACCAAATCATGTAGGCCGTTACAGAACCCAAAATCACGGCAACAAGAACTACACCACCTGCCCCTGGTTTCTTAGCCATTCACTCCTCCTTGTGCGACTCTGTCGTCACGAGTCGACCAATGCTGTTCTCTCATGTTGTAAATTGCAATAATATTCTTCTGTTCGGCCAACTCTCAATTTTAAGCACAGGGCGGGCCAAAAATGCCGCGATGTTGGCCTGAAGTAAAAAATCGAGTCTGCTCACCCAGCCATTGGCTGACGGAGGACCGCTCGCCGACATAGACCGCCCTTGGCGAATACAACCGCATCAGGAGATCCCGAAACAACCCGTGGCTGGAGTGCTCGGGAAGAAAGCTGCTGTGGGTAACGAACTTCCTGAATTTCATGCATTTATACAAGGGATCCACATCAGCACCCGCCACCCTGCGAAAAACAGGGGGACAGTTGAGCAAAGAACAGAACAGCTGCCACTGTCCATCCGCATTCAGCAGCTCACAGTTGGCGCTGCGCCCCCGATTCCTGATAGCGCCAAAACCACAAGGACCGCACCGGGCATTCTTCAATGGCCTGCTACTGTTTGTAAGGCCATGGTGTCTACCGCGGCAAACTCACGAGGGGGGTTGGAGGGGCTACCCCGATCCAACCCCCATCGTTAAGTTTCGTGTCCAACTATTGCAAGTTGCTGTTGACGCTTCCCAGCTTGGTGTTGACTTGGGTGCCAATACCCTTCAATACCAGGATTGCCACGACAGAAATCAACGCCAGAATCAATGCGTATTCCACCAGACTCTGACCAGACTGCCGCTTAATCCGCCGCACCAGTTTTTGCAGATGTTTCTTCATGTGAGAATCACCTCCTCGCATCTTGGTTTTTTCGTTCCGTCCCTTCATAAGGAGAACCTCAGACCAGCACTGAACTGATATGCAACTTTAGTGCCACTCACATAGAACCGAAGGACCAACCAGATGCGCACGCAGGCCACTTATACCAGAACACGTTGCAGGGAAAAGACTAGCGCGAATAATTCTTTGTGAATTTAGTCAACTACTGCATGAGGAAAATTTTTCCCTGTTGACTCAAAATTGCAAAATAACTTGAACATGTGAGGAGGCTTATGTCCAGTTTCTGAACAGCGCTTGTTTTTCTGAGGATTTTCAACGCTACCCTGCTGTGACCGTTTTTCAGGCGCGAACATCTCGCCGGGGGTCTGTTAAAAGGGCTGTGCCGATGAAGCCAAAGCCGTATGGGTTGACAATAAATGCGTCTTTTTCTCCAATCGTTTGCATACCCCTTTGCTCGATGGGTGGCCTCGGGTGACGGATCATCCGGTTGCGCCGCCAGCGATAGCCCTTCCGGCGCGCGACCCCTGAATGGCCAAGATGTGGTTGTACACTTGCTCTGTATGGCAGGGCGTCCGCAGAGGGGCAGTTTAATTTCCGTGTGAAATCCCGTCTAGCGGCACCGTGTACAGCATGCCTGAGGACCCCATGATCTCCCTGGCCTGGCCGATATCGAGATAATGCCGAAACATCGATACGTTCCCCCCGGGCGGCACGACCAATACCGCAATGGGAGGAGCGTTTGATCCGATCCCGCTGGTAAATTCCAACCTTCCCTGCCGCACCCTCATCCGAGGCTTTCCTGGTGGGGTGAGCATCGTTGGATCCACGGCCATTTCGTATTGCTCGAATTCAGGCAGATAGATTTGGAACTCGCGCATCCCGAGATAAAAGCTCTCACCATTGTTGCAAAGAAAGGCTTGTGAGGGCACATACGTCTTTCGGATCAACTGCACCAGCTGCTTGACCTCGACGTCATGCTGGCGGATTTCCCGGGCGGAACGCGCGGTCCATCCCAGTAGCCTGTCCCATCGTTGCGGCCACGCCAGGAACGCCCCCGCATTGACGAGACACACCGCCGCGGTGATCGCTATAAATGCGCCCGGTTTTTTTATTTGCGCCGCCGTTACCGCCGCCAGTAACAACAACCCCGGCAGGTACGTCAGTACGTAACCGGGCTGGCTCGTGAAACCTATAACGCCGAACAGTGTTCCTGAAGCGATCCACACCGCCAACAGCAACAGAGCGACCGCATTCTCCCGGTCCCATGCTCGTTTGCGGTCGGCCTCCAGTCCCGCAACGCGATACACCAATGCACCCGCGAGCAACACCACCCCCAGCATCAGACCATTCCCGCAAAACATCCCCACGACCGCCACGTTCCACAAGAATGCATCCAGGCCGCCCCCCAGCGCGGTCACTGAAGCATTGAACGCGGCATGACGCCGCACGATTTCCAAGTAGACGGGCAATCCGCCGGAAAGCCTGACCATCGGCACGAACCACGCCAGCCCCAGCAACAAGGCCGTTGCCGCCGCCACCCCAAGCTTGGCCGCGCGGGCCTTGCGGAATTTCCAA
Organism: uncultured Verrucomicrobiae bacterium; assembly: GCA_963817685.1. Classification (GTDB taxonomy): domain Bacteria; phylum Verrucomicrobiota; class Verrucomicrobiia; order Palsa-1439; family Palsa-1439; genus CAWFPN01. Next base: position 175,310 of record CAWFPN010000011.1, read on the forward strand.
AACGTCAGCAACAGCAGCGGCACCAGCACCGGCACGGACTGCTGCCGCACCCCGCCAACCACGGCGACGAGAACGCCGATGGCCACAGCGTCCCCCCACGAGCCTCCGTGACTGACGGCACGCCAACACAGCAACACCAGCAGGCTCACCAGAAAGCCGTCCACCACATACGTCAGCGCCACACAACTATGAAACCAAACCTGCGGACTGGTCATGGCAAACAGTCCCGCGGCGATTCCAGTGCGCCGCCCAAACATCCCCGTTCCCAACAAATACATCACCGCCGCCAGGCCTCCGCCGCAGGCCACGCTGATCCACACCAAACTGGCGTGCGGATCGCCCACAAACCGGTCCACCAGCCGCCCCAGCATGATGAAGAGAAAATACCCGGGAGCATGCGGCTGGCTCAGCGCCACATTGTAGTCCCGAACCGCGAGAGTGAATTCGGCGCTGTCCCAGTGATAGGCCACTTGACTGCGAAACGGAACATAGACTGCCACCGCGACCAGACAGAACAGGACCGCCAATACCCCGTCGCACCGACAGAAGCCGCCTCTTCTCTTCTGCTCAAGGCTGCTTGACCCGTTTGTCATGGATGACACCGGTCCTCACGGCTAACCGGCAACCAGGGGCAACGTGCCGCCACAAGATTAGCCAGCAGCACCGCTGATATCACGATCGCGTTGATCATCCACGTCATTCCAAACAACAATGTTGTGTGGCTGACTGTCTGCACCTCCCGCAGCAGAAACGCCACCCCCAGCCAGAAGAAATGCCCGCCCAATCCCCTGCCGAAGATGCAGACCACCACGAGCAAATTCCCCAGATAGGCAAACACGCGGATCTCTGTTCCGATCCAGCGAATGAGGACCAACTCCAGGTACAGGATCAGCACGCTGACGAAAAAGATTTCCGCATCGCGGCGCCACGGCTGCCAACTGGTCCTGCCAAGCATGTGGATGCATCTACTCCAAATGCCACTTTGGCTGCAATCAATTTCCGCTTCCAGCCAAACAGGCAGCTTTAGGATTGCGGTCGCCGCCTGCCCCGTTATACTCCGCACTTCGAGGAGATTGTTGTGGCCGACACCGAAACCTCTCCGGTTCCACGAGTCATACGCTGGCTCCTGCCGTCTCTGACGCAGTGGCTCTGGCTAATGGTGCTGCTGATTCTGCTGGCCCAGCCCTGGCGGACGGTGATGGTGTGCAGCGACGGCGACACCTGCATGCATTGGCGCGTGGGTGAATGGATGCTGCAACACCATCAAATCATCCGCGAGGATGTTTTCTCCTACACGCGTTCCGGTCAGCCCGTGATCTCCAAGGAATGGCTGTCGGAAATCCTCTTCGCCCTGGCCGGGCGGGCCGAAGGGCTCTATGGCCAGGTCGTGCTGGCGGCGCTGGTGATCGCCACCACCTTCGCCCTGCTGCACAGGCAGCTCTTGCGTGAAGGCAACGATTTGCTGACCGCAACCATGGTCGTCATCCTGGCGGCGTGGGCCGCCAGCTCCCACTGGCTGGCGCGTCCCCACGCGTTCAGCTTTCTGATGATCGTCTTGTGGAACGATGCCCTGCGCCGGTATGAACGCGACCGGCATTCCGCGCGGCTGGCCGTTGTCCTCGCCACGCTGGCCATGCTCTGGGTAAACCTCCATGGAGCGTTCCTGGCGGGCTTTTTCATCCTCGGGGCCTATGGGCTTGGCGCGATCCTTGAGCGCGATTGGGACCGCGCCAGGACGTTGGCGGCCGTGGGCCTGCTGTGCGCCGCCGCTTCGCTGCTCAATCCCAGCGGATACGAACTGCACCTGCATAATCTTCAGTTTCTGCGCTCCACGTATCTGACCAATTGGCTCGCGGAGTACCGTTCCAGCAATTTCCAAACGCTGGGCTCGCTCGGTTTCCTGACCTGGCTGGCCCTGCTGCTGCTTGTCATGGCCCTGGGACGACCCAGGATCCCGGCAGGCGGCGTGGTCCTGTTGTTGTCCTGGGGGTATTTTGCGCTCTTTTCGGTGCGCAACATTCCTTTGTTCGCGACCCTGACCGCGCCACTGGTCGCTCCCAGTCTCTCGGAATGGGTGCGCGGCAGGTGGCAGGGGTTTCGCAAGCGCCTGGGAGGGATGAACCTTTCCGCCCGGGGCTGGCCGGTGGTGGCCGTCGTGACACTGGTGGCAGTCATGCCGCGCCCGACCAGTTTGCCGGCCAAAAGCTGGCCGATTGACGCCGTGGAATTTATCCGCCAGCACCCTGAACAGTTCGCCGGCAATATGTTCAACCAATATGCGTGGGGCGGCTACTTGATGTTGAAGCTGCCCGAACATAAGGTGTTCGTCGATGGTCGCACGGACTTCTACGGGGAAGGGCTGATCCGGGAATTCACCGACACAACAGCGCTGAATACCAACTGGATGCAAGCACTCCAGGCTCATCACGTGAGTTGGACCCTGATGCCGGCCGACCATCGGTTAAACCTCGCCATGGCGCTGTTGCCCGGCTGGCGCTGCGTTTACACGGACGAGGCGGCACAGGTATTCTGCAAAATCCAATGAACGCCGACGGCCCCCAGCACGATCACCGGCTCCGATGGTTGCCCTCCATCGGCGTTTGTTTGTGGCTGGTGTTTTTTCTGGCGCTGACCCTCTCGCCCAAGCGCGTGACGCTGATCAGCGCCGATGGCGACCCCTGTCTGCACTGGCGGATCGGCAACTGGATGATTGAGCACCGGATGGTGATCCACACGGATCAATTCTCCCATACACGCTTCGGTGCGCCGCTCGTATCCAAGGAATGGCTGGGTGAAGTGCTGTTCGCACTGGCCGGCAATTGGCTGGGCTGGAACGGCGCCGTGTTGCTGGCAGCGGCCTTGATTGCCACGACCATGTGCCTGTTGCACCGCCAACTGGTGGCCGAGGGCACCGGCGTTGTTCTGTCGGCAGCGCTGGTGATGGCCGCCGCAAGCGCCTGTTCGATCCATTGGTTGGCGCGTCCTCACTTGATCACGCATTTGCTGACCGTGGTCTTCGCCTGGAAACTCCGCGACTACCACCGGAACGCTGAAACTCGCCGAGGCCTCTTCTGCCTGTTAATCCCCCTTATGATCCTGTGGACAAATGCCCACGGCGCCTTTTTCATCGGCTTCGTGTTGATCGGCATCTACCTTGCCGGGGCCGCCATCCAGACCGTCCTCACTGATTCCAACGGACGCGCTCTGACGCGCGGCAAAACAATGGACTTCGCAGCGCTGCTGGGCGTGTGCTTGCTGGCGTCCCTGATCAATCCAAATGGCTGGAAACTCCATGAGCAGGTCATCGGGTTTCTATGCGCTCCCACCTTGTCCTCGCTCACCAGTGAGTTTCACTCTCCCAATTTCCATTCGGCGAGCATCGACGGGTTTCTGATTGAACTGGTCATTCTGGGATTCGTACTCCTCGTCATCCGACCACGCTTCCAACCGGTGGAAATCCTGTTGATCGGCGCCTGGGGCTACTGCGCGCTGCGCTCTGCGCGCAACATCCCCGTCTTCGCCCTGGTGGTCACTCCGGTCCTGGCGCCTTATCTCAACGTCTGGTTGTCTCAACTCCCGGAAAACATTTGGACGAAGTTCTACCGAAAACTCTCCGCCGATGTGTCCGGATTGGACCGGCTGTCGGACGGGCGTCTCCTGGCCGGGCTGCTCGCGGGAGCGCTACTGGCCGTCATCGCCGTGCCGCGCATGACCGGTTCACGACCCGTGATCGCGACGGAGATTCCAACCAATCAATTTCCCGTGGCGGCGGTGCAATTCCTGAACACAGACGCGGCTCGTGGGGCGATCCACGGCGAGATGTTCAACAGCTATGGCTGGGGAGGCTACCTGATGCTGGTCCTGCCGGAAAGAAAAGTATTCATCGATGGACGCAACGATTTCTACGGCGAGCAACTGGTCAACGAGTTCAATCAACCGGACGAGGTCAAGCCTGGATGGGAAGACGTCTTCACAAAATACCACGTCGGCTGGACTATCCTGCCTCCCGCGCACCCCTTGTCCAATCTCCTGGCCCTGCGGGCCGATTGGAAGCAGGTGTACCGCGACGACGTGGCAGTGATCTACGCGCAACAGCCCGGCCTGCCTCCAACCTCAACCCCTTAACGAATCGCATCAGGGTCGATCTGGTATTTCTTGAGCTTGGCGTAGAGTGTGGTGCGGCTGATCTGCAGCGTCTCGGCCGTTCGCTTGATATTGCCCGCATGCTGGCGCAACGCGGCCAGCAAGATCTGTTTCTCCGGCTCGCCCAATTGGTCCACCAGCGCCGCCGAGCCGCTGACGGCCAACGCGGTCGCCTGTGCGATCCGCTTGGGAAGATCATTCACGTCAAGAATCGAGGATTTCGCCAGCACAACGGCCTGCAGGATCACGTTCTCCAGCTCACGCACGTTGCCCGGCCAGTGGTAGGAGCACAACGTGCGCACCGCGCCGTCGGCAAACCCGCGCAGGTCCTTGCCGTTCTGCCGGGCAAACCGCCGCAGAAATTCCATGGAGAGCAACAGCACGTCCTCCGGGCGGTCACGCAACGCTGGCAAATCAATCTGCACCACGTTGAGCCGGTGATACAGGTCCTCGCGGAATGTCCCTGAGGTAACGCATTGCTCCAGCGGACGGTTGGTGGCGGCAATGATGCGCACGTCCACCGAGATGGATTTCTGTCCGCCCACGCGCTCAAACGTGCGGGATTGAAGGACGCGAAGGAGTTTCGCCTGCACGCCCATATCGATATTGGCCACCTCGTCCAGGAACAGCGTGCCGCCATTGGCGCGCTCAAACCGCCCGATGCGCCGGTCGGTCGCCCCAGTGAACGCGCCCTTTTCGTGGCCGAACAATTCACTCTCCAACAGTTCGCGCGCCAGGGCCGAGCAATCCAGTGCGACAAACGGTTTGCCGTGGCGTCCGCTGGCTTCGTGGATCGCCCGGGCAACCAATTCCTTGCCGGTGCCAGTTTCCCCGTGGATCAGTACGTTGGCGGAACTGTCGGCAATGGTCTGGATCAGCTCGAAAATGTCACGCATTTGGGGGTTCTGGCTGATGATGCCGTAGAAACCCTGCGCCGGCGTCGCCAGCATCCCTCGATCTCGCGGATCAGTGGCGGTCGAAACGATTGTCCCTCGCTGTTGCACGGCCCGGGTGACCCGCTCCCGCAACTGGACAAGGCTGGACGGTTCATTCGACCGTTCAACGTAGTCAATTACACCTAGCTTCGTGGCGTGCACCGCCTGCGAAATGGAAGCGGTCCCGGTATTTACCAAGATCGAAGCTGTGGGGTGGAGCTGGCGAAGTTGTTCGAGAAAGGCCGTTCCATCTACCAGAGGCATATTCACCTCGGCGATGATCAGGTCAATATTATGTGCCTCCAGAAGTAGAAGTGAGTCTTGCGGGGAATTCGCGGAAAAGACCTCGTAATCGTCCCCGATCAGTGTTTCGGACAGCGTCAATGTCCAGGACGCATCATAATCGATGATGAGTATTTTGGCTCTGGGCATGTCCAAATCTGTTCTTGCTCTTACTAAGACAAACCTTCATGAACTTCACGGACTGAACACTGCGTTTGAGAGTGTCCACGACATGTTAAGCACCTTCCAAGCCAGCAATCACAGGGGATTTTGCATCGTCCTCATGCAAGAAACATTCTAATAACGCCCCAAGCTTCGCATGTCAAGGTTGGGTAACGAGACACTTCAGCATGGTGGAAAATATTGCATAGACAGGCCACGGTTCCCTGTCGTCACTGGACACTTCTTTCCGGCTCTGACGCTACAACGGAGATCACCCAAAAAAGGGCTGTCAGCGGTCAAAATCTGACATTCTTGTGAATGTAATCTGCAAAACGGGATGACAGATCAACTTAAAACACACACTTAAAGCCCGTGGAAGCAATATCTTACGGATTCAGATAGTATGGGGCTACATGCCCATGATTTCGTAACCGCTATCCACGTAAAGCACTTGGCCTGTTGTGCCTGTGGACATTTTGCTGGCGAGGAATAGCCCGGTCGAACCGAGCTCTTGGGGTTCGATATTGCGTTTGAGGGGGGCGTGTTCCTGGTAATGCTTCAGCATCTGGGTGAAACCGGAGATGCCTCTGGCAGCCAGCGTATTTACCGGCCCGGCGCTGATGGCATTCACGCGGATCTTCTTCGGGCCCAAATCATAAGCGAGATAACGGACGCTGGCTTCCAAGGCCGCTTTGGCCACGCCCATCACATTATAATGTGGCACCACTTTGACCGATCCGTGATAGGTCATGGCAATAATCGAACCGCCCTCCGTCATCAAGGGCGCCGCGCCTCGCGCCAAGGCCACCAATGAATAGGCGCTGACGTCATGGGCCATCCGGAACGCCTCGCGCGAGGTATTGACGAATTCGCCTTCGAGCGCATCCTTGGGGGCGAACGCTACGGAATGCAGCAGCATGTCCAACCGCCCCAGGTCTTTACCAACCTGGCCGAAAACGCGGGTGATATCTTCGTCGCGGGTAACGTCGCACGGGTACAACGGCGTGTCCGGGCCAAAGGTGGCGGCCAGTTCCTCGACGTTTTCCTTGAGGCGTTCGCCCTGGTAGGTGAATGCCAGGCGCGCGCCGGCTTCGTGCCATGCCTGGGCGATTGCCCAAGCGATGGAGCGCCGGTTGGCCACGCCGAAAACGATGCCGTTCTTGCCCGCTAACATCGATGTCGAAGATTCCATAGTGGTCCGATTTTGAGTGAAAGCGGCGGGTCAGTCAAGCTTGCCGCAGGATCACGCGGGCCGGCGCGCCGTCGGCGTCCCGGAGTTTGATGGGCAGCGCGATCAGTTCGTAGTCCCCCGGCGCGATGTCCGTCAGGTTCAGTCCCTCCACAATCGCCACGCCCGCCTGCAGGAACGTGTGATGCACCGGATGATCCTTGCTGCCGAACGGTTCAATCGACAGGTAATCAACGCCGACCAATCGGATGCCGTGCCTCACCAGATACTCCGCGCCGTCGGCCGCCACGGCGATAAAACCTTTGTCAAACTCCCGTTCGCCGGTCGCCCAGCGACGCGAGTTTTTTGTTTTGAACAGGGCCCGCGTCACCCCGCCCAGTTTGCACGTTTCCAGCGCGGCGCGGTCGATGTGGCCCGGGATGTTGGTCAGGTCGAACACGCGGCAGGGTCCGACCAGCACTTCCAGCGGAAACTGGTCGATGCCGTGTCCCTCCGCTTCGAAATGAAACGGCGCATCCATGTGCGTGCCCGTATGCGCGCCCATGTCGATCCGTGTCAGGTTGACGACTCCCCCCTTGGCGATGCTGCTGGCCAGTTTCAGCGACAACGCCGGATCACCCGGCCAGGTCGGCATCCCTTCGTGGACCGGCACGCTGATGTCAAAAAGTTTCATTGGTGAACTCATGCTAACGCAACCGGGCGCGCCCGGCAACCCTCACCTCAAACCAGCCGGGGGGCGGTTTCGATACTGCCCGGGATATGAACTGTTGGCAGCGGCACCCGCCGGGTTGTAGCGGCCGCCGTCCCGGCGGCGGGGCTGGCAGAAGCGTCCGGGACGGACGCCACTACAACAAATTGACCCACGACCGCAAGACGGCGGGGGCGATGTTTTCCCTATCGGCTTTTGCGGTGGGATTTGCGCGCCAGTGTGGTATAAATTCGCTAAACCAGCGCCGCTGAGCATCCGGTCCGATGACATCAACTCAATCAAGGAGAACACCGATGAAATACATGATCAGTTGGTACGAACGTCCGCAAGGATCGCCCATGGAATACGAGAACGCCCAGAAGCGGATCCTGGAGGTGTTCACCCAATGGAAGGCGCCGGCCAATTTCAAGATCGAGTTGTTCGTTATCCGAGTGGGCGATTGGGGCGGGCACATGCTGGTGGACTGCGATGATCCGGCGACGGTCCACAAGGTATGCTCGACCTGGCCTGCGTTTGTATTCGAGGCGCGGCCCGTGATTCCCATCGAGGACGCTGTCCGGGTCGAACTCGAAACGATTGCCTGGCGCGACGGACTCAAACGCAAGTAACATCGTGACGTATGAGCAAAATCAATCATTACAAAATTCTGCCCGCCAACGATGTCGCTGAATTGGAGACAGAGGTGGAAAAGTATCTCCAGGACGGATGGGAACCGCTGGGCGGCCCGTTTTCCACGATCCTTGTCAGGGAAGAGTCCAGGGACCTGCCCCGCAAGGAAACGAAAACATTTTGGCAGGCTGTCGTTCGCGCTTGAACACGCCGGCAGCCCTTCAAACGCGGCTCAGGCCCGCCGCACCAGCGCGCGCCATTGTTGCGCGGCTGACTGCCAAATGCGGAGGACCGCGGCGCCGATCGGGGTGAGAGAATGCTTCCGCCGCGCAGGACTCGATGCGCCGGGGCCGACAGGTTCCAACTCGGACCGAATGTACCCCTTCTGCTTCATGCGACCCAGCGTCACGTAGATCGTGCCGCGCTTGAGTTCGCCCTTGGACTTGCGGACGAGTTCAAGCCCATAGGCCTTCCGGCCGCCTTCCAACAGCTTCAAAATCAGGAACTCCTTGGTGGAGATTGCCGGCAACTCGCTGGGACGATTTCGTTTCATCGCTGGTGTGCGTCATCTTACAACATGTAAGACAGCACGGCAAGCCCCGAAGTTTCCAGGTGGGATCCCTGGAAATTTGGCTCTCGAAAAATTCCGAATGACGGCGGGAGAACCTGCGGGGCGCATCGGGGACGCCGTGTGAGGTCGCACGGCCTACAGGGGGAAGGAATCAGAAAACAAATCAGGGCGCTGGCCTTTTGCGGGGCGACCGGCGGCGGCGGGCTTTGGCTAGTTGGCAGGTGGGGGGGCGGTGGCGGGCGTAATCTTCGTATAGGCGGGTGATGCGGCGGCCTCCGTCTTTGTGGCCGATCCAGGCGGCAACGGTTTGGGGGGAGTTGCCCCGGCGCAGGGCGTTGATGACGAAGAGGTGACGCAGACTGTGCGCGTCGAAGGCGGGGTAGGAGAGAAGCCGTGCCAGATTGTCGATGGTGCTGCGGACGTCGCGGACACGCAGGACGCGGTCGGTTGGGTTGACCCGGCCCCGGCGGTCGCGAAGACGGAGCAGCATCACGTGCAACTCGGGAAACAGCGGGACGCGCCGGGTGCGGCGGTCCCGGGTGCCGTACGCGCCGCCGGTGACGAGGAATTCGCCCTTCTCAAAATCCACTTCGGCCCAGGTCAGCGCGACGGCTTCGGTGATCGTCATCCCGCTGTAGGTCAGCAGTTGGAGTAGTTCGGTGACTTTGTGGCTGCCCAGCCCGTGCGACAGAATCACGGCTTTGGCAACCTGGTCCATCGCGGGGATGAACGGGATGTGGCGCTTGACCCGGATACGGCGCACGGAGTCGGCGGGATTGGCAACGATGAAACCCTGGCGGCGGGCGCTCTCCAGCGTCCGTTTGAGAAGTTGCAGTTCGTGGTTGGCCTGCCGGGGACTGACCACGCGCCGGCGGCGGGCAAACCAGCGCAGGCAATGCTTTTCCTGGATGTCCGCGACGGGCGTGTCCGCCAACCCCGGCCAGTCGCGCTGGACCAGCCGCAAAACGGCCTCGTACACGCGGATAGCGGCGGGCTTGCAAGTTCCCCCGGCCCGGACGGCCTGCAGGTACTGCTCCGCGACCCCGCCAAATGTGGGCGTTTTCGATTCCACAGAATATGCAATAAGCATATTCTTGGCCAGTTTGGCAAGACCTTTCTTCCCCCGGTAGAGTATTATTTTCCAAACTGTAGCGGCGGTCTATGACCGCCGAGCCTCCAAAACCCCTGAACGACCGGCGCTCATAGAGCGCCGCTTGTATCTTGCCTCACATCGTTTTCTACTGTAGCCCCGTAGGGGAACTGACCGGAATGGTGGATAGACCGGGGAAAGGTGAATCTGTGAGCGCCGCCAGGCCCGTGAGCCTGAGTTGTAGATCCGATCCCTTTCCCCGTGGTCGGTTCAGGCCGGACGGTATCGAAGGTCCTCCGAGGGCTTTCGGAGTGAACCTGTATGCACAAGCTCGGCCCGCCAACCTGTCGATCCACCGCTCACACTCAACCACACGGAGGCTGCCATGACAAGTCCCGCCTATCTGGGCCTGGACATCGCCAAACGTAAATTCGACGCCGCTCTGCTGCTGCAGGGCTGCTGCCCCCACAAGCAATTCCCCAATAACCAGCAGGGCTTTGCCCAACTCACCAGTTGGTTGCAACGCCACGCCGCCGGCCCGCTGCACGTCTGCCTGGAAGCCACCGGCAGCTATGGCGATGCCGTGGCGTTGTTCCTGCACCAGCAAGGCCATCGGGTCAGCGTGGTCAATCCGGCCCGCATCAAGGCCTTTGGCAAAAGCGAACTGTCCCGCACCAAAACCGACAAAGCCGACGCGGCGCTGATCGCCCGCTTTGCCGCTGCTGCCACGCCGCGGCCCTGGACGCCCCTGCAGCCCGAGCAACGCCAACTCCAAGCCTTGGTCCGCCGCTTGGAGGCGGTCCAACGCATGCGCCAACAGGAACGCAATCGCCTGGACCTGGAAGCCGCTGACAGTGCCGTGGCCGAATCACTGCGCGAGCATCTGGCCCACTTGGACCAGCAAATTCGCCAGATCCAACAGCGCCTGCGGGCGCATGTGCGCGCCCATGGCGGCCTGCAGCAACAAAGCGATCTGCTCCAGAGCATCCCCGGCATCGGAGCCACCACCGCGCTGGCCGTGCTGGCCGAGATACCCGACCTGGCCCGCTGGCCCAGCGCCCGTCAGGCAGCAGCCTACGCCGGACTGACTCCCCGCCATCGCCAATCCGGCAGTTCCGTGCGGGGCCGCCCCCACTTGAGCAAGCTCGGCAATCCGCGCCTGCGTCGTGCGCTGTACCTGCCGGCAGTGGTCGCGATGAGAGCCAATCCGATTCTGCGTGCGTTTGCCGCGCGACTACTGGCAGCGGGCAAGCCGAAGATGGCTGTCGTCGGAGCCGTGATGCGCAAGCTCCTGCACCAGGCCTACGGAGTCCTCAAACACGCCACTCCATTCAATCCCAATCTGGAGTTCACCCATTGACAGCCAAGACGGTATCTACAGCAAGGTGGCAAGACTTTATCGGGGCGGAGGGGCCAGGTCGATCGCCTGTTCCGCAGCATCATCCATCACCAGGGCGGGGAACGATTCATAGTAGAATTGATGGTACAGATGCGACCGTTTGGGCGCGGCCCGGACGTGTGTGCCGAACGGAAATTCCTTTTCGGCCGAGGCCAGCGCGCGGGCGACGTCCGGGTCGAGCACCTGCGCGTGTTGTTGGGCCAGGCTCCTGCCGCCAAAACGCCGCCGCAATTCCCCTGCCTCACGCGCGGAGACCGCGACCGAGACGGTCCCCAGGCCCACCGTTGCCGCAACGACCGCGAATTGCGCCGTCCGCCAGACGAACCGGAGACTCGCGCGCCGGGGTCCGGCGAAAAATTTGATCACCGTGACCGCGGCCGCCGCCAGCCAGACCCACGATAGCGCCAGCGCATAGGGCGAGATGGTGAATCCCACGAGTTCTTCGTCGCTCTTGCGATGTACGCCGAGCCAATACTTGTAAATCACCAGCAGCACCGCCGCCAGCGCCGCCCACCATTGCCAGCCGGCTCGCCGCCACAGCGCGAAACTTCCCCGCCACAGCAGGGCCATCAGCAACAGCGCCGGCACGAACAGAGTCAACAATACCCGTTCCATCGACGTCTCGAGCTGGGCCTCCAGATCGACCAGCGAACACAGGTACACCGCCCCCACCATCAGCGCCCCCACCCCGACAGCCAGCAACAGCCAGAGGTTCTCGGCTTTGCGCAACCGTCGCGCGCAGAAAACGAGCGTGACGATCAACAGGGGCCAGAAGAACGCAAAGTTCTCATCCAGGACGGTATACCGAACAAACGCGTGGAAGATCGCGCCGCAACGCGGCAGCAAATCCGCGCCCGCGACGCCGAAATCGCCGGGCAATTGTTTCCACCAGACCAACAACCGCCACGGGGCAGCCAACGCCAGCGTCAGTAAAATCGCGGCGCGCACAGGACGCATCGGCAGTTTGTGCAACGCGGCCACGAGGACCAGCGTCAGGAATCCCGCCCCGATGCCGATGGCGGCGTCCTGTTTCACCCAAAAGGCCAGTCCGCCAAAGATCCCCGCCAACCGCAACCAGTCGGCCCGCTGCGGATCGCGCAACCAGGAAACCGCCGCGCCGAAAAACACCAGCAGACAGACCGCCAGCGGCAGATCGGCGTACGTGGTCTTGACCTGTGCCATCAACACCGGGACCGCGCACCACCACAACACCCACACGCCGCGTTGCGCGACGCGCCACTCCCCCAGCCACCACGACAGGATGACCGCGCCCGAGGCGAAGAACGCGGCAAAGACCACGCGCGACGCGACGTCGTCGAATTGGTTCAACCAGAAAAAGACGAAAGCCTGGGCGTTGGGCACCAGCGGGGGGTAATCGGGATGAAACGTCGTGTGCGGATCGAACAAGGTGGGCGGCCACGTCTTTGTAAAGAAAGCGACTTTGGCTTTCAGCGCCCACATCGCCAGCGCGTCGTAACCGTAGACCGGCCGGCCCCAGGACAACGCCAGCGCCAGCAGCAGAAGCAGCACCGCCAAAACGCCCGTCAGCGAAAATCGCGGCCGGGTCCAGCAACTGCCCACCATGGTCAGCGCCCCCAGCGGCAGCAGCAGGATGATCGGCAGGAACAAGACGAGCCGTGAAAAATTCAGTCCGAGAAGATAGCTGATGAAGAAAAGCAGCGACTCGAGAAAACATCCCACGCAGAACCCCAGTCCCAGCCGCGCCGTTCCCGGGATGCCGCAAACCGGCGTCCAGCAAATCCGCAGCACCCCCGCGCCGGCCAGCGCGAGCGCAACGGCGGCTGCGGCGGCGAGCAGAAGATTCATTTCGTATACAGGTCGTACACGCGCAACAGTTCGGACAGACTCCAGGCCTGCGCGAAACAGCCGACGGGCCGGTGGGGCGGATCGCCGTCAAAAATCTCCGACACGTTGCCCAGGCCGGCTTCTTCGAGATGGTCGATCAAGCCCTGGATGAGACGGGCGATTTCCTTGCGTGGCGCCTTGCCGGCGCCGTGGACGCGGACGTAGGCGTCGATGTAGGGCCCGATCAGCCAGCCCCAGACGGTGCCCTGATGGTAGGCGCAGTCGCGCTGCCAGACGTTGCCGGTGTATTTCGGGCAATATTTCTCGTGCTTGGGCGAGAGCGAGCGCAGGCCGTAGGGTGTGAGCAAATGCTCCGTGACGACGTCGAGCACGGCTTTCTGCTGCGTCTTGTCCAGCGGCGAGTACGGCAGGCTGACGGCGAAAATCTGGTTGGGGCGGATGCTCGGGTCGCGGACGTTGCCCTGAATCACGTCGTAGAGATAGCCGCCTTCGGAAAACCAGAAGGTTTTTACGAAACTGGCCGCGACCTGGTCGGCGAATTTGCGCAGCGTGACGGCGGCGTGGATGTTGTGGAGAAGTTTCTCCTCCATCTCCGCCAGCGTCAGCAGGGCGTTGAGCCAGAGCGCGTTGATTTCCACGGGCTTGCCGTGACGCGGCGTCGGCACGTAGCCGTCCACCTTCACGTCCATCCAGGTCAGTTGCGTGCCGGGCGTGCCGGCAGTGATCAAGCCGTCGGTGTCGGCGTAAATATCGTACCGGGTGCCTTCCTTGTAATATTTGACCACTTCCTGCAAGGCGGGCAGGATCTCGCGCGCGCCGTCATCGTCGCCGCTGGCTTTCCAGTATTTCCAGCCGGCCATGACGAACCACAGCGAGGCGTCGACGGTATTGTACTCGGGTTTTTCGCCCACGTCGGGAAACACGTTCGGCGTCATGCCGCGGTCCACGTACCGGGCAAACGACAGCAGGATCCGTTTGGCGACGTCGAACCGTCCGGAGGTCAGCGTCAGCCCGGGCAGCGCGATCATGGTGTCGCGGCCCCAATCGGTGAACCACGGGTAGCCGGCCAGCACCGTCAGGTATTCCTGGCCGCGCTGCACGATGTAGGCGTCGGCCCCGATCAGCAGCGTCTGGCGGGTGGAGTCGGTTTCCTGTTCAAATGGTTTGCGGCGCCGACGTTCGCGCTCCAGGAGGTCTTCGGCGTTGACGTTGTCTTTTTTCTCCGTCGAGACCACGATGTAAATGGTTTCCCCGGCGGGAATGCGAAAGGTCAGCTCGAACGGCGTGAACAGGTCCTCTTCGAAGTCGAGTCCGCGCTCCTGTTCGATGGGATAGGTGAACTGGTTGTACCAATCGGGCTTGATGTCGACGGCGGACGGTTTGGCGTAAAAATACAGGCGCGGCAATTTTTCCTGTGGCTGGACCGAGAGCACGCTGTCGCCGCGTTCCACCGCGAGGTCGACGTCTTCGTTCTGCTCAATCAACGAGTTGTAGTCGCGAAAAGCCAGCAGCGGCAGGAGTTTCAACTCGAGCGGACCGCGGGAGCGGATGTTGCGATAGCCGGTGACCACGGTGTTCTCGCCGTGGATCAGGCAGACGGTTTTCTCGATCTCGAACCTTTGGTTGGCGTACCGGAACGCCGGCCAGGGGCGCAGGCGAAACCCTGTCTGGACGTTGAACCCATGCGGATAGACGGTGCCGGGGTAAAGATTGGTGGAGAGATGGGACTCTTCTCCGTCCACAAGGACGCGGTCCTCAAACTTCGACAGCAAGACGTGCCGGTCGACCGGGGGCTTCAGCGCCGCCACCAGCAGCCCGTGCTGGCGTCGCGTGTTGGCCCCGATGATGGTGGAGCACGCAAAGCCGCCAAGGCCATTGGTTTCCAACCATTCCTTGGAGAGCGCGTTCTTTAAATTCTGGCATTCGGTTTGGTCAAACGTAGTACGCATGTCGACTTCCTGCAGGCTCGCAACGCCCTACCCGCCCGCGAAGGTTACAACGTTCGCGCAAGCGCGAAAAGAACAAATCTCCGCACGACCCGGCAAGCCTTGAATTCCTTGGCAAGGAAATCGCCGCTGATTGTTGCCCCAGGGCGGCCGGGGAGGCGATTCGTGAAGCTTGCGGGTTTGAATAGCGGGTTGACAGGTGGCCTGATCTATGTTAAACGTACATTTCAAACGTGCGTTTAATATGACGACCAAGGCGGAAAGTAGCCTGCAAATGCGGCAAAAGCTCCTCGAATCGGCTGGGGAAGCGTTTGCGGAGAAGGGCTTTGCCAAGGCGACCGTCCGTGAAATCTGTGATCGCGCGGGGGCGAATATCGCGGCGGTCAATTATTACTTCCGCGACAAGGAAGGCCTTTACCGGGAAGCGATCAAATATTGGTCGGAGGCCAGCCGGCAAAAATATCCGCCCAATCTTGGGCTTGGCGTGGACGCGACGGCTGAGGAAAAACTGCGGGCCTTCATTCGGTCGTTCCTGTTTCGCACGCTGGACAAGAGTCGTCCGGGCTGGCACGGGAAATTGATGGCGCGGGAGATGGCCGAACCGACGGGCGTTCTTGACGGCATGATTGAGACGGCGTATCGGCCGATGAACGATCGGCTGCGCCAGATTGTCCGGGAACTCAGCCAGGACCGGCTCGGCGACTTCGAGGTCCGTCTGTGTGCGAGAAGTATTTTGGGTCAATGCCTCTACTATCATCACGGGCGGCCGGTGATCGCCAAACTGGATCCGCTCGACACGTTCGACACGCCGGACATTGAACGCCTGGCCGATCACGTCACCCGTTTTTCGTTGCGGGCGATTCGCGGGTTGGCCGGGGAAAAGGGAGTGGCGCATGGCTAAGGTCAAATCCAAATGGATCAAATGGGCCGGGCTGCTCGCCCTGGTGCTGGCAGGGACGGCGGTCGGCTTGTGGTACGTGAAGCGCCATAACAATGACGCGCCCTCGTTTCTCACCGCCACCGTTTCCCGGGATGATCTGATCCAGTTCGTCACGGCGACGGGGCAACTCAATCCCATCACCAACGCCCAGGTGGGCAGTCAGATTTCGGGGACAATCCTGAAGTTGCATGTCGACTTCAATTCGGCTGTCACAGCCGGGCAGTTGATCGCGGAGATCGATCCAGCCATCTACAAAGCGAACGTTGATTCAGCGGAGGGCGATCTGGCCAACGCCAAAGCCACCCTGGAGTTGGCGCGCATCAACGAAGCGCGGGAAAAGCAGCTGCTCGACGCCAAACTGGTCCCGCCCTCCGATTACGATCAAATGGTGGCGACGCTGCACCAGGCCGAGGCGACGGTGGCCATGAAGGAGGCAGCGGTGGAAACCTCCCGGGTGAACCTCAACTATTGCAAGATTTACTCTCCGGAGGACGGCACCGTCATTTCCCGCAACGTTGACGTCGGTCAAACCGTGGCGGCAAGCCTGAGCGCGCCCATCCTTTACCAAATCGCCAATGACATGAAAACAATGCAGATCGACGCCAACGTGGCGGAGGCGGACATTGGCAACGTGGCGCGGGAACAGAACGTGGATTTTTCCGTGGACGCGTTTCCCTACAGGACCTTTCATGGCATGGTCACGCAGATCCGCAATTCGTACAGCAACGTCCAGAACGTCGTCACGTACGACACCGTGATCGGGGTGGACAACAAGGACTTGAAACTGCGCCCGGGGATGACCGCCAACGTCTCGATCATCATCGCCCACCACGAGAACGCCCTGAGGATCCCCAATGCCGCGTTGCGTTTTCGTCCTCCTGAGACGTTGATCGCGCAGACACAGACAAATGCCGCCTCGCCCCCGGCGGCCGGCGCGCCAAAGGGGACGGGCCATAAACAGGGCCAGCATCCATCCATCCGGACGGTGTACGTCCTGCCCGGGCCGGGCAAGGGCGACAAACTGCTGCCGGTCCAGATCAAAATCGGGATCAGCGATGGGACGAGCACGGAAGTCGTCAGCGGCCTAAACGAAGGCGATGAGGTGGTCACGGGGTACGCCCTGAAGAGCGGCGCGTCGCAATCGATCAATCCCTTTGCCGGGGGAAGACGGTTTTAGCAAACGCACGGTATGACGACGACCACAGCCCAGACAGCGCCGGAGCCGGCGGACGTTTCCCCGGGGAGCGGCCCCTCGCCGGCCCGTGGCGTTCCGGCGGGGCTGAGTTTGCGGCAGACATTTTCCGCGCTGCGCCACCGCAATTTCCGGCTGTTTTTTTTCGGCCAGCTCATTTCGCTGATTGGCACCTGGATGCAGAACACGGCACAGGGCTGGCTGGTCTATCAGTTGACCGGATCGAAACTCCTGCTGGGCGTGGTGGCGGCGGCGGGGACGCTGCCGATGCTGCTGTTTTCGATGTGGGGCGGTTCGCTGGCCGACCGTTTTCCCAAGCGGTCCATTTTGGTGCCGACCCAGACCGGTATGATGGTGCTGGCGTTCGTGTTCACGGCGCTGGTGGCCACGCGTACGGTGTTGCCCTGGCACATTGTCGTGTTGGCGGCGCTGGGCGGCGTGGCAATGGCCTTCGACATGCCGGCGCGCCAGGCGTTCATGGTGGAGATGACCAGCCGGGAGGATCTAATGAACGCGATCTCGTTGAACAGCTCGATCTTCAACGGCGCGCGCGTCGTCGGCCCCGCGGTGGCGGGAATCGTCATCGCCAGGGCGGGGATGAGTTGGTGCTTTTTCCTGAACGGCGCGAGCTTTCTGGCGGTGATCCTGGGGCTGCTGGCGATGCAACTGCCGCCCCACACGGTCCCGCACCACGAAGGCCCGATGTGGCAGCATGTGCGGGACGGCTTGCGCCACGTCTGGAGCAACGCGGAGTTGTCGACGATGCTGGCGTTGTTCGCCGTGGTCGGCGTGTTCGGGTGGTCTTTCCAGGTATTGATGCCCGCGTTCGCCCGGGATGTGTTGCACGTTTCGGCCGACGGGTACGCCAACCTGTTGTCGGCCACGGGGGCCGGCGCATTTCTCGGCGCCCTGATCGTGGCGGCGGCGGGGCATATCTGGCGCCGGCGCACGATCCTGCTGGGCGGACTGGGATTTTTCTCGGCGATGTTGCTGTGGCTGTCGCTGACGCGCCAGTATCACACGGCGCTGTTCTGCCTGGCGATGAGCGGGCTGGGCATGACGGTGTTTTTCTCCACGATCAACACCATGGTCCAGACCAGCGTGCCCGACACGATGCGCGGGCGAGTCATGGGAGTCTGGGCGCTGTTGTTTGGCGGCATGATGCCGATCGGCGCGATGGAGGCGGGCAGTGTGGCGCATTCCTTCGGGGTTTCGCTGACCATCGGGTTGGGCGCGGTCGTCTGCGGCCTGGCGACGTTGACGGTCTGGATCATCCTTTGCCGCAGGAAGGTGTCCGCATGAGCGTCGTGATCAAACTCGATGACGTCCACAAGACCTATCACACCGGCGATGTGGACGTGCGCGCCGTGCGCGGTGTCACGCTGGCGATCGATCAGGGGGAATTTGTGGCGATCATGGGTGCGAGCGGTTCGGGCAAATCCACCATGATGAACATCCTCGGTTGCCTCGACCGTCCCACCAGCGGTCGGTATCTTCTCGACGGCGTGGATGTGTCCAACCTCGACCGTGACGAACTCGCCGTGATCCGCAACTCCAAACTGGGGTTCGTGTTCCAGGGGTTCAACCTGCTGGCGCGCACTTCCGCGCTGGAGAACGTCGAGTTGCCGATGCTCTACAGCCACGACCGGCTCTCCGCGCGTGAAAAACGCGAGAAGGCCCTGCACGCGCTGGAGATCGTCGGGCTGGCCAATCGCGCCGACCATTTTCCCAACCAGCTTTCCGGCGGCCAGCAACAGCGGGTGGCGATTGCGCGCGGACTGGTCAACCAGCCTGCCGTGTTGCTGGCCGACGAACCCACCGGCAACCTGGACACCCGCACGAGCATGGAAATCATGGGCGTGTTCCAGCAGCTCAACGAACAGGGCATCACCATCGTCATGGTCACGCACGAACTCGACATTGCCTCCTACACCAAGCGCAACGTCGTGATGCGCGACGGCCTCGTTATCGCCGACACACTCGTACCCAACCGGCTCAACGCCCAGGAGGAGCTGCAGCGCTTGCAGAAGGCGCAGCAGGAGGTGCAATTGACCTCATGAGAATCCTGGCGACATTACGGATGGCCCTGCGGGCACTGCGCCGCAATAAAATGCGCTCGGTGCTCACCACGCTGGGCATCATCATTGGCGTCGGCGCGGTCATCGCCATGGTCGGCGTCGGCAACGGCGCCAAGGCCCAGGTCGAGGCGCAGATCGCCAGCCTGGGGCAGAACGTGATTCTTGTTTTCTCGGGCAGTTTCAGCGCCGGCGGCGCGCGTTCAGGCTGGGGCGGAGCGCCGGCACCCTGTCGCTCGGCGACGCCGACGCGATCGGGCGCGAGATCAGCGGGGTCGACGCCGTCAGTCCCGAAGTGCGCGGCAACGCCCAAATCATCGCCGGCAACCAGAATTGGTACACGACGGTGCTGGGCGAATCCCCGCAATATTTTGACATCCGCGAGTGGCCGCTGGCCGAGGGCGCGATCTTCACCGACCAGGACGTGCGCGGCGCCAACAAGGTGGCGGTGATCGGCAAGACGGTGGCGCAGCAGATCTTCGGCGACATCAATCCGGTCGGCCAGATTCTGCGCATCAAGAATGTCCCCTTCATTGTCGTCGGCGAACTGAACCCAAAAGGCCTCTCCATTATGGGCAGCGACCAGGATGACGTGGTCATCATCCCTTACACCAGCGCGATGAAACGGGTCCTCGGCGTGACCATGTTGCGCACCATCAACGTGCAAGCAGCCAGCGCGGACCTCCTGGCAGGCGTGCAGAGCGAGATCGTCGACCTGCTGCGCCAGCGCCATCACATCACCTCGGGCAAGGACGACGATTTCACCGTGCACAACCAGGAGGAAATCGCTGATGCGGCAACGGCGACCACGCGGATCATGACCGTGCTTGCTCGGCTCGATTGCCAGCGTCTCGCTGCTGGTGGGCGGCATCGGGATCATGAACATCATGCTCGTCAGCGTGACCGAGCGCACCCGCGAGATCGGCATCCGCATGGCTGTCGGCGCGCATGGGCGCGACATCCTCCTGCAGTTCCTGATTGAGGCCATCATGCTCAGTTCGCTGGGCGGCGTCATTGGCATCATCCTCGGGCTGGGCGGAGCAAAGACCCTGTCGGCCGTCGCGCACTGGCCGACACTGATTTCGGTCAGCTCGGTGATCATCGCCTTTCTTTTCAGCGCAGCCGTGGGCGTGTTTTTTGGGTTCTACCCGGCGCGCAAGGCCGCCAACCTCGACCCCATCGATGCATTGCGATATGAGTAAACCTATGAAGACAGCATGGAAAGTATGCGTCCACAAACCTGTGTCGCGAGCCGCGGTGTTTGCCGCGCTGGTGGCGGCTGCCACGACCGTCACGTCTCAGGCGGCCGATCAGACGAACGCCGTGGTGGTCACGGCGCCGATGGCCGCGCCGGTCCACAGCGTGTCAAACTATTTGAGTTACGCGGCCGTTTACAAAACCGTCCAGGAAGCCGAGCAGACCAATAACGTGAGATTGTTGACGCTACAGGAGTGCATCGCGCGCGCCCTGGCCAACAATTTCGACGTGCGGATCCAGCGGATCAACCCCAGCATCCAGAACTGGAACATCGTGCTCGCCCAGGGCGCCTACGATCCGGTGTTGACGGGATCGATTGAAGACAACAGTTCCTTGACGCCGGTGGACCGCGGGCCCGGCGCGCCGGCCGGCATCGACAATCTGCGCACCACGCCGGGGCAGGTGGCTCTGGGCGGCAAGTTTGTCAGCGGGGCGACGTATTCGGTGACAGCCAGCGAAAACCGCTACGACACCTCGCCCTCGTTTGGCACCAACTTCCTGTACTCGGGCACCACGGCGCTGCAGGTCACCCAACCGTTGTTGAAGAATTTCGGGTTCGACTCGAACACCGCGGCCATCCGCATCGCGCGCAAGAGCCACGACATCGCCGTACAGAGCTTTCTGCTGCAAATGATCACCAGTATCAGCGCGGTGGACAACGCCTACTACGAGTTGATCTATGCTATTGAGAGCTTCAAGGACGCGAAACAAGACCTCGCCCTGGCCCAGGCGTTGCTGGACCAGACCACCCTGCAGGTCAAGATCGGCACGGCCTCGCCGCTGGACGTGGTGGAGGCCGAGTCCGGCGTTGCCCAGCGCCAGCAGACCCTGATCCTTGATGCGCGCCTGATCAAGGACGATGAGAACGCGCTGAAACTTCTCATCTCGCAAAACGTGACCGAGTTCAAAGGCTCTTCTCTGGTGCCGACCAATTACCCCGACGTGGAACCGGTTGAGACGGACCTGGCTCGCAGCACCAACATCGCCCTGCAAAGGCGTCCCGATTACCTCGCCGCCATCCAAGCCGTGGAACAACAGGATATCCAGGTCAAATTCAACCACAACCAACTCTGGCCGGAAATCGATTTGAACGGCAGCTACGGCTGGAACGGCGGCGCCAACAATCTCGGGAACACCGTCGACTCCGAGGCTTCGGGCCGCTATCCGGTGTGGGCCGCGGGCGTTTCCCTGACGATCCCGCTGGGCAACCGGCAGGCCCGCGCGAACTATCACAGCGCGCGGTTGCTGTCCGAGCAGCTCTTGCTGCAACTCAAGAGCCTGGAGCAGCAAATCATTGTCGGCGTGGACGACGCCGTCGGCCATGTCCGGACCAAGCTGGAGGCTGTCCAGGCCACGCGCGCCGCCACGGGATACGCGCAGGCATCGTACGAAGCCGAAAAGACCAAACTGCTTGTCGGGACATCGACTCCGGTGCTCGTGCTCCAGCAGGAATCAATTCTGTTTGATGCCAAGGCCGCGCAAGTCCGCGCCGAGGCGGATTACCGGGAAGCCCTGGTGGCGCTGGCCCAGGTTGAAGGTACCACGCTGCAGAAACATCACATCGAGTTGAACGAGAATTTCTAGAAGGGACAGGAGACCCCCTCATGCAACAGGACGATCAAATTCAAAACAGCTCGCCGGTCATTCCCGCGCCGGGCGCCCCGGCCGGAAAACCCGCCTCACGGAAACGTCTGTGGATCGGCATCGGATGCGCGTTGCTTGTCCTCATCATCCTGGTCATGGTGAGAAATCATTATCTGTCTGCCAAGGCCGCGGCCGCCGCGGGCCACACTGGGCCGGGGGCGGTGCCGGTCGTCGAGGGCATGGTGCAACAGAAGGATGTGCCGATTTATCTGGACGGACTCGGCACCGTCCAGGCCTTCAACACGGTGGGCGTCCACGTCCAGGTCAACGGCCAGTTGATCAAAGTCGCTTTCGTTGAAGGACAGGACGTGCGCGCGGGGGACCTGCTGGCCCAGATCGATCCGGCCCCCTTTCAGGCGCAGGTCGAACAGGCCGCGGCCAAGAAGGCCCAGGACGCGGCGCAATTGGCCAATGCCCGGCTCGATTTGAAACGGGACGCCGACCAGCTGGCTTCCAACATCGTCGCGCAACAGGTCTACGACACACAAAAATCCCTGGTCGATCAGCTCGACGCGACGGTCAAGGCTGACCAGGCGGCGCTCGATTATGCCAACGTCCAACTCGGCTACACCACCCTCACCTCTCCGATTGATGGCCGCACCGGGTTTCGCCAGGTGGACCTGGGAAACATCGTCCACAGCACCGATTCCACCAGCGTGGTCGTGGTGACACAAATGCGGCCGATCTATGTGATGTTCACGCTTCCCGAGCAAAATCTCCGCGAGATCCAGCAGCAAGGGACGTGGACCGATCTCACCGTGCTGGCGGTCGACCGTGACAACAGCACGGTACTGGGACAGGGCAAACTCTCCGTGATCGACAACCAGATTGACGTCACCACCGGCACTCTCCGGCTGCGGGCGACGTTTCCCAATCCCGACCTGCGGCTGTGGCCGGGCCAATTCGTGAACGCCCGGCTCCTGCTCACCGTCCGCAAGGACGGCCTGGTTGTTCCCGCCTCGGTCGTCCAACGCGGGCCGGACGGCGCGTACGCCTTCGTCGTCAGCGGCGAAACAAGCAATGCCACCGTGCAAATGCGCCCGGTGAAGGTGTCGCAGATCGAAGCCGGAGAAGCCTTGATCGACCAAGGGCTGCAGGCGGGCGAGACCGTCGTCGTCGACGGCCAATACAAGCTGCAGGTCGGTTCTCACGTCAAACCGCTGGCGCCCGCGGCGAAACCAGGTGACACTTCGTCGCCGCAAAGCTAGCTTCGCGTGAACGTTTCAGAACCATTCATTCGGCGCCCGGTGGCCACCTCGTTGTTGATGGCCGGCATTGTGTTGATGGGGATGCTGGGTTACCTGTTACTGCCCATCTCGGCGCTGCCGCCGGTTGATTTTCCCACGATCGAGGTGACCGCGCAGTATCCCGGCGCGAGCCCGGACGTGATGGCCTCGTCGGTCACGACGCCGTTGGAACGCCAGTTCGGCCAGATCAGCGGCCTGTCGATGATGATCTCGGAAAGTTCCTTCGGCACGACGACGATCACGTTGCAATTCATCCTGGACCGCGACATCGATGCCGCCGCGCAGGACGTCCAGGCCGCGATCAATGCCGCCAGCGGTGTGCTGCCGAAGGACATTCCCAATCCCCCGACCTACAGCAAGGTCAACCCTGCCGATACCCCCATTCTCACGCTGCAGATCACCTCGGACACGCTGCCGCTGGAAAAAGTCAACGACCTGGCCGATACCGTGCTGGCGCAGAAACTCAGCCAGGTCAGCGGCGTTGGATTGGTGACCATCGAAGGCAACCAAAAGCCCGCTGTCCGAGTCCGCATCAATCCAGCCGCCATTTCCTCGCTCGGGCTGAGTCTCGAGGACGTGCGCGCGGCGCTGATCGCCAACAACATCAACCAGCCCAAAGGCAGCTTTAACGGCGCGCGGCAATCCTACGTCATCGGCGCCAACGACCAGATCCTGTCCGCGGCGGAATATCAGCCGGTGATCGTGGCGTACAACAACGGCGCGCCCGTGCGTCTCGGCGACATCGGCTCGGTGGTTGACAACGTGGAAAATGCGCGCCTGGCCGGCTGGGTGGGCGACAAACCATCGGTCATCGTGGACATCCAGCGCCAGCCCGGCGCCAACATTATCCAGACGGCGGACCGCGTAAAGGCGCTCCTGCCGCGGCTGCGCGCGTCCATCCCGCCGACGGTCACGGTCTCGATCCTGTCGGACCGCACCGAAACGATTCGCGCCTCGGTGGCCGACGTGCAGTTCACTCTGGTGTTGACCGTGGCGCTGGTGGTCATGGTCATGTTCATTTTTCTGCGAAAGTTCTGGGCGACCGTCATCCCCAGCGTGGCGCTGCCGCTGGCGGTGATCGGCACGTTCGGCGTGATGGACCTGATCGGGTTCAGCCTGGACAACCTGTCGCTAATGGCGCTGACGATCTCCACCGGGTTCGTGGTGGACGACGCGATCGTGATGATCGAAAACATCGTCCGTTTCATCGAGCTGGGCGACCCGCCGATGGAGGCTGCGCTCAAGGGGGCCAAACAAATCGGGTTTACTGTCATTTCGTTGAGCGTGTCGCTGATCGCGGTCTTCATCCCGCTGTTGTTCATGACGGGCATCGTGGGCCGGCTCTTTCGGGAATTCGCCATCACGCTGAGCGTGGCGGTGGCCGTGGTCGGCCATCGTGTCGCTGACGCTGACGCCGATGATGTGCAGCCGCTTGTTGAAGGCGGAAAAGGACGAAAAGCACGGCCGTTTTTATAACGCGACCGAACGGATGTTCAAAGGCATGCTGGACGCCTACGACCGCGGTCTGCAATGGGTGCTGAAGCACCAGGGGTTCACCTTGATCGTCGCAATCGCCACGTTTGTGCTCACGATCTGGCTCTACATCATCATCCCTAAGGGCCTGCTGCCGCAGCAGGACACCGGCCTGATCGTCGGCGTGACGGACGCCGCGCAGTCGATCTCCTTCAAGGCCATGGTCGAGCGCCAGCACCTGATCGCCGACATCGTGCGCAAGGATCCCGACGTGGTCAGCGTGGCCTCGTTCGTCGGAGCGGGCACGGTCAATGCCACCGTGAACACCGGCCGGCTCTATATCACGCTCAAACCGCGCGACCAGCGCAAGGCCAGCGCCAGCGAGATCATCGACCGGTTGCGGGAGGCGACGAAGGACGTCGAAGGCATTTCGCTGTTCATGCAGGCGGTGCAGGACGTGCAGATCGACAGCCGCGTCAGCCGCACCCAGTATCAATACACCCTGGAAGATGCCGACGAGGCGGAGTTGTCCGAGTGGTCGACGAAATTGCTCGCCAAGCTGCAGCACCCTGCCGGCGCTGGTCGACCTGGCCACCGACCAGCAAAATGAACGGCCTGCAACTGAGCATCGACGTCGACCGGGACATGGCGTCGCGCCTGAATGTCCTGCCGCAGACCATCGACGACACGCTTGTACGACGCCTTCGGGCAGCGGCAGGTGTCGATCATGTTTACCCAGCTCAACCAGTACCGCGTGATCCTCGAGGTCGAACCGCATTACCAGCTCACTCCCGCGTCGCTGGACAAGATTTACGTCAAATCCAGCACCGGCCAGATGGTGCCGCTCAGCGCCTTCACCCATTTGCGGACCGTGACGGCCCCGCTGGCGATCATCCATGAAGGCCAATTCCCGGCGGTCACCTTGTCCTTCAACCTGCGCCCGGACGCCTCGCTCGGCGAAGCGGTCGACGCGATCCAGCTCGCCGCAACGCGAAATCGGATTGCCGGAACACGGTGCTGACGACCTTTTCCGGCACCGCCGCCGAGTTCCGGTCCTCCCTGAAAAGCGAGCCGTTCCTGA
The DNA here is from genome assembly GCA_963817685.1 of uncultured Verrucomicrobiae bacterium. Taxonomy (GTDB): domain Bacteria; phylum Verrucomicrobiota; class Verrucomicrobiia; order Palsa-1439; family Palsa-1439; genus CAWFPN01. Next base: position 201,081 of record CAWFPN010000011.1, read on the forward strand.
TCCTGGCGGCGATCATCGTGATCTATATCGTCCTGGGCGTGCTGTACGAGAGCTACATTCATCCGATCACCATTCTCTCCAGCCTCCCGTCGGCGGGCGTCGGCGCGTTGCTGGCGTTGCTGATCTGCCATACGGAACTCTCGGTGGTGGCGCTGATCGGAATCATCCTGCTGATCGGCATCGTCAAAAAGAACGCGATCATGATGATCGATTTCGCGCTGGAGGCGGAACGGGAACAGGGATTGCCGCCCGAGAAATCGATCTATCAGGCCTGCCTGCTGCGCTTTCGCCCGATCATGATGACCACCATGGCTGCGTTGCTCGGCGCGCTGCCGCTGGCGCTGGAAAGCGGCACCGGCTCGGAATTACGCCGACCGCTGGGGATCTCGATTGTCGGCGGATTGCTTCTTTCCCAATTCCTCACCCTGTACACGACGCCGGTTATTTATCTGTACATGGAGCGGGCCAGCCAATGGGTCAAACGCCGGCGCGCAGCCGCCGGTCTGGGCGGAGCCGGTGAACTGGCGAAAGGCGCGCCGCCGGCGGAAAGCCCTTCCCAGGCATGAACGTTTCCGAGCCTTTCATCCGCCGTCCGGTGGGGACGTCCCTGCTGGCGGCCGGCCTGTTTTTGCTGGGCATCGTGGCTTACAAGTTTCTGCCGGTCGCCCCGATCCCGCGTGTCGATTTCCCGATGATCTCGGTCAACGCATCGCTGCCGGGCGCCGATCCCGCCACCGTCGCCTCCTCGCTGGCCGCACCGTTGGAACGCCGCCTGGCCCAAATTTCCGGCGTCGCGGAACTCACCTCCATCAGCACACTCGGCGGCGCGTCGGTGACCATTCAATTTGACCTGGACCGCAATATCGACGGCGCGGCGCGCGACGTGCAGGCGGCGATCAACGCCGCCGCCAGCGAGCTGCCCTCCAACCTGCCCGGTCCGCCGACCTATCGCAAGGTCAACCCGGCCGACGCGCCCATTTTGATCCTGGCGATGTATTCGGACAGTCTGCCGTCCCGCGCAGGTCTACGAGTACGCCGATCAAGTCATCGGCCAAAAACTCAGCCAGGTCCAGGGCGTCAGCCAGGTCGCCATCAATGGCGCGGAAAAATCCGCCGTGCGCGTGCAGCTCGATCCCACGGCGCTGGCTTCGGCCAAACTCAGTCTCGAAGATGTCCGCTCATTTCTGGGCCAGGTGACCGCGGACCAGGCCAAGGGAGGCATCGATGGCGAGCGCACCGCCTACACGCTGACCAGCAACGACCAGTTGGTGGACGCCCGGGAGTATCGTTCCCTGATTTTGACGCAACGAAACTCCACTCCCATCAGGCTCACCTCCATCGGCAAAGTGACCGAAGGCGTCGAGAACGATCTGCTGGCCGGCTGGGCCGGCACGAAGAAAGGCACGCGGAAGGCCGTGCTGCTGATCGTCTTCAAACAGGCCGACGCCAACGTCATCGACACCGTGGAGCGCATCAAGGCGCAATTGCCGCAACTGGAACGGTGGATCCCGCCTTCGGTGACGCTGTCGGTGCTGGCCGACCGGACAACAACGATCCGCGCCTCGGTGGACGACGTGGAGCTTTCGTTGCTGTTGAGCATCGCGCTGGTGGTCATGGTCATTTTTTTGTTTCTGCGGCGGTTCTGGCCGACGTTCATCGCCAACGTGACCGTGCCGCTGGCGCTGGCGGGCACTTTCGGCGTGATGTATCTGCTGCATTACAGCCTGGACAACCTTTCCCTGATGGCGATCACCATTTCCGTCGGGTTCGTCGTCGATGATGCCATCGTGGTCATCGAAAACGTCTACCGCTATATCGAGCAGGGCCAGGAGCCGATGGAAGCGGCGCTGAAGGGCGCCAGACAGATCGGGTTCACTGTGATCTCCATCAGCGTGTCGCTGGTGGCCGTGTTCATTCCGTTGCTGTTCATGGGCGGATTGATCGGGCGCTTGTTCCACGAATTCGCCGTCACCTTGAGCCTGGCCATCATCGTGTCCGGGATCATCTCGCTGACGCTGACGCCGATGATGTGTTCGCGCTTTCTCCGGCCGGAATCCGCCTACGGAAAGCCCGGGCCCTTTTACCGGGCCTGCGAAGCGGTCGTTTAACTGGCTGCTCTCCCATTACGAGACGGGCCTGAAATGGGTGCTGCGCCATCAGGGGTTCATGCTGGTTGTCTGGGCCGTCACCTTCCTCGTCACGCTTTGGCTCTATGTCATCGTGCCAAAGGGCTTCTTTCCGCAACAGGACACCGGCACCATGTTCGGGTCCACCGAGGCGGCACAGGACATCTCGTTTCCCGCCATGGCCCGTCTCCAGGACCAGGTGGCCCGGATCGTTCTTCAGCGATCCGGCGGTGGACCAACTCGGTTCATTCATCGGCGCGTCTTCCGGCAACTCGACCCTGAACAACGGCCGCATGTTCATCATCCTCAAGCCGCTCTCCCAGCGAACCGCCCGTGCCGACCAGGTGATCACCCGTCTGCGCAAGAAGCTGGCCGCCGTTTCCGGCATCACCTTGTACCTGCAATCGGTCCAGGACATCCGCGTCGGCGGCCGGTTCACCGCGGCCCAGTACTCAGTATTCGTTGACGTCGACCGATCTGGATGCGCTCAATTACTGGGCCGCCAAACTGCTGGCCAAACTGCGCACGATCCCGCAACTCAAGGACGTCAACAGCGACCAGCAGACGCGCGGCCTGCAAACCAATGTCGTCATCGACCGCGACGCCGCGTCCCGCCTCGGCGTCGCGCCGGTCGACATCGATAACACCCTCTACGACGCGTTCGGCCAGCGCCAGGTGGCGACCATTTACGAACGATACAACGAGCACTATGTGGTGATGGAAGTCGCGCCCCAGTATCTGCTCGAGCCGTCTTCCCTGAGCAAACTCTACGTGAAATCGAACCGCGGGATCATGGTGCCGCTGGCCAGTGTGGCGAAATTCACCACGAGCAACACCAGCCTGTCCGTCAATCATCAGGGCCAATTTCCAGCGGTGACGTTCTCTTTCAATCTCGCTCCGGGCATCGCCCTCGGCCAGGCCGCGGACCTCATCCAGGGCGCGGCACAGGACATGAGAATGCCCGCCAGCGTCATGGGCAGCTTCCAGGGGACCGCCCAGGTGTTTCAAGCCTCCCTGGTCACCCTGCCGTTGCTGCTGGGAGCCGCGCTGCTCGCGGTCTACATCGTCCTGGGCATGCTCTACGAGAGCCTGATCCATCCCATCACGATCCTCTCCACGCTGCCGTCGGCCGGCGTCGGCGCGCTGGTGGCGCTGATGGTCTGCGGCGTCGATCTTTCCCTGGTGTCGTTCATCGGCATCATCCTGCTGATGGGCATCGTGAAGAAAAACGCCATCATGATGATCGACTTCGCCCTCGAAGCCGAACGCCACGAAAACCTGACGCCCGAGGAATCGATCTACAAGGCCTGCATCATCCGCTTCCGCCCGATCATGATGACCACCATGGCCGCGCTGCTGGGCGCCGTCCCGCTGGCCATCGGCATCGGCGACAGGCTCCGAATTGCGCCAGCCCCTGGGCATCGCCGTCGTCGGCGGCCTGCTGTTTTCGCAAGTCCTCACCCTCTACACCACCCCCGTGGTCTATCTCGCGTTCGAACACATGCGGCAACGGTTCCGGATGAGACGGCACCGCGAGGCCGGCGAACTGGCCACCGCCCCTTAGCAGCCGCCGCGCTCCGCTCCAGCGGGTTCACGACCAGCCGAATGCGCGCAAAGTTTGGAAGACGATCAGGGAGGCCGTGTAGGCCAGGACGGTCATGTAGACGAGCTGGATCACCGGCCATTTCCATGAATTGGTTTCGCGGCGCGTGATGACTTGCGTCGAGAGGCATTGCATCGCCAGAACATAGAAAACCAGCAGGCTGGCGCAGGTGGCGGTGGTGAATACCTTGCTGCCATCGGAGCGTTCGGCACGGCGCAAGGAATCGTAGAGCGATTGGGGATTTTTCTCGGCCGTGTTTTCTCCAACACCGTAGACCACGGCCAGCGTGGAGACGATGACTTCGCGCGCGGCCAGGGAACTGATCAAGCCGATGCCAATTTGCCAGTCGAACCCAAGCGGCCGCAACCCCGGCTCGATCCACCGGCCGAGCCGGCCCGCCGCCGAATGCGCGAGCGCCGAGTGGCTGATCAAAATGTCCGCCCGCGATTGCAACACTTCGGCCTCTTTTCCGGTGGAGAGCGCCGCCCGGTGCTGCAACGCGACCGCCTCGGGCGGCGGCGCGCTCTTGGGATAGGTCGCCAGCGCCCACAACGCAATCGAGATCAACAAAATCACCGTTCCGGCCTTGCGGACGAAAACCCAGGCGCGATCCAGCATCGTCAACACCGCCGTGCGCAGGCTTGGCAATTTGTAACTCGGCAACTCCAGCACCAGCGGGCGCGTCTCGCCTTTGAGGATCGTGCGTTTGAGCACGAACGCCGCCGCGACGGCGGCAATGATGCCGAGCGCGTACGCGCCCGTGAACACCAGCGAGGCTTTCCAGGCGTCGTGCGCGAACAACAACGCCGCGAGCATGCTGTACACCGGGATGCGCGCCGAGCACGATACCAGGGGCAGGACGAGGATCGTGACCAGACGGTCGCGTTTGTCCTCAATGGCCCGCGTGGCCATGATCGCCGGGATGGCGCAGGCATGGGCCGACAGCAGCGGCACAAACGCTTTGCCGGGCAGGCCGACGCGGCGCATCAAGCGGTCCATCACGAACGCCGCGCGCGCGAGGTAGCCGGTGTCTTCCAGCAGCGAAAGACAGAAAAACAGGATGCAGATTTGCGGCAGGAACACCAGCAAACCGCCCACGCCGCCAATGACGCCTTTGACGAGCAGGTTGCGGAAATCGCCCTCCGGCATGTGTTGGGCGATCCACGCGCCGAGGCCGCTGAAGAGCCCGTCGATCAAGTCCATCGGAATGTGCGCAATGCGGAAAATAAGAAAAAACAGGCCGACCATCACCGCCAGAAACGCCGCGACGCCAATCACAGGATGCGTCAACACGCGGTCGATGCGTTCGGTCCACGCGTTGACCGGACGCGGTGTCCGCTGAATGCACCGGTTGGCAATCGGGTCGGTCCAGGCGTACCGGCACTGGAAACGGCAGCCGCTGCAACCGCCGCAGACAGGACGCTCGGCCGCCGTCGTCATCGTTTGCATCGCCACGCGCAGTTCGCCCAACCCCCGGCCGTTGCGCGCCACAATCGGAATCACCGGGCAGCCGAGTTCCGCCGACAGCCTGGCGACATCGATGCGGATGCCGCCCGCTTCCGCCAGGTCGAACATGTTGAGCGCCACAAGCACAGGCCGCTTCAATTCGATGATTTGGCTGATGAGAAACAGGCTGCGATTCAGGTTCGTCGCGTCGCCGACAACGATCACGCCATCGGGCGCGCCAAAATCGTCGTGCGTGCCTTGCAAGGCTTTGAGCGCGACGTGTTCCTCCTCGGAACTCGCCTTGAGATCATAGATCCCCGGCAGATCGAGCAACTCGAGCGGCTCATCGGCAACCGCGCAGCGGCCCAACCGGCATTCAACAGTGGTGCCCGGATAGTTCGCCGTGGCCGCCCGCAGTCCGGTCAACGCATTGAACAGCGTCGTCTTGCCGCAATTCGGATTGCCGGCCAGCACCAGGCGCCGTACACGGGCCGCCGCGGGCGCTGGTTGCGCCGTCGGACAACCATTGGCTTGTTCAGCGAGCATCGCTTTGCGGGCCTTCATGGGTGGAAGGTTCGATGACAATTTGACGGGCGACCCGGCTCGACACGCCAATGTGGGCCCCGAGCAGGCGCAGGATCAGCGGACTGCCCTGCCGCACAACCTCGATGTCCCGCCCCGGGCACAACCCCATCGCCATCAGCCGATGCAACGCCGCGTCGGCACTGTCGATCCGCTGCACGATCCCGCGAGTGCCCGAAGGAAGTTGATCAAGCCGATGGAAGTGTTTCATGGGTTGTCTTCCTTTCCGCCGGACTGCAAGTGCGCGCCAACCCGCCCATTTTCAGCCACGGTCCGGGCATTGCACCCGGATCGAACGAACAGGTTGGCGCTAGAATTGTTGTCGGGAAAGTGCATGGCTCTCAGTAAATAAATCTCTCCAGTTCGTACCGCGCCAGGTGCGGCCGCCCGCGCCGCGTGTCAAACCGCAGCGCCGCGCGGACCGCGTTCTCCTGCCCCAGCATCTGCGCCGGAGACAGTGGTTCGATGTTTTCGCTGAACGCCCGCGCCGAATACGGGCCGCCCGGATAAACCACCAAGGGCGAAAAGAAAATGGAATCCCCGGTCCCCAGCGGCAACTCGTTGAGCACCCGCGCGGTTTCCCGTTCATGGGCCGGCGCAAAACGCTGTCCGCCCGCGCCCATCAAGACAATCACGCCCACCGTGATGCCCGCCTCTTTCAAGTTGTGAACGCACCGGACCACGGCGGCTGCGCCCGCCGGCTTGTGAAGCCATTTCAGGAGATCGTCATCGCCGCTTTCCATGCCGATGTACACGCGCCGCAGGCCCAGCCGCCGCAATTCGGCAAAATCATCGACGCTGCGCGGTTCGCCGCTGAAGACGTCCATGAATGAAGCCACGCCGTCGAAGCGCGTTTCACTGCCGAGCCACCAACAGGCGGGAACGGATTCGTCTTCGGGAGGCGGCAACTCGACCTGTTCATTGACAACGTGCAGGATCTGCTCCAAGGCCGGCTGCGGCAGGATCAACGCGTTGGCCTCGCCCAGAAAAATCGAGCGGCGCGACCGCAACGACGCGCCGTGATACGCCAGGGCCTCGCGAACGTGCTGGGCGAATTCAGCCGGGGTCTTGGCCCGGAATTTCACGCCGCGATACAAATCGCAGAACGAACAACCGCCGTACCCGCAGCCTTCCGTGGCCTGGAGCACCAGCGCGTTGTATTCCGTGGGAGGCAACACCGCCACGCGCCCGTAAATGGAGCCAAACCGCCGCGCGTCGGCGTGCGCCGCCTCAACGTCAAAATGCACGGCCCGTTCCAGCAGGGCCGCCACGCGATTCGTCGCCTCCTCGGCGGAAGGTTTCCCCGATTCGATGAACGCGCTGCGGCCCGTCAATCCGTCAAGCACAGGCTGCATCCGGTCGCGCGTCTCCCGCACCAGCGCATCCACTCCGTCCGCTTCCAGGATGACGCGTTCCAGTCCGCCGCCCTCCGCGCGCGTGCGTTTGCGGCTGAACATTCCCCGATGCGAAAAACCGCGCCGCCAGTACTGGTCCGGCCCGGCCACCCGCACCAGCCGCGCTTCCAAATCGTAATGAACGGCCAGGTCGGAATCGAAATAGCAGGCCAACTCCGTCGCCGACAACGCCAGATAGACGCGCTGGCCGCCGGTCAACCGCAGTTGCAGGCCCGTGGCGTAGGCGGGCACGGCATCGAGTCCGCGTTGTTCCTGGTAGCGCAGCGTCGCCGAATCGATGGAGGCGGCATCATTCACAGACTGGCACTGGTGATCGGCTCGGGTTCCGTCAGACCGATTTCCTTGTCGGTCAAATAACAGGCCGGATCGGAGGCCCACGGGTCCCCATACACCTGGAAGGCCCGAACCCGGAAACTGCCGCCGCAAATGTCCTTGAACCGGCAGGAGCCGCAACGGCCCTTGAGCAGCGGCAGGCGATTGCGCAACTGCGCCAGCAAGGGAATGGAATTATCCGACCAGATTTCGCTGAACGGACGTTCCTTGACGTTGCCCAGCGTCGCCGTCTGCCAGAACTGGTCGGGATGCACGTTGCCTTGCGTGTCGATATTGCCGATGCCCGTGCCCGAGGAATTCGCGCCACCGCCGTTCCATTGCATCCACCGATGCACTTCCTCGGCGCGCGCGGGGTCGCGCTCGAGCAGTTTCAAATAGACGTAGGCATTGTCCGCGTGATGATCGACGGTCAGGATTTCCTTGTTCAACCCGCGCTCATGGAACGTCAGCGTGCGCTCCAGGATGATGTCCATTGCGCGCCGCACTTCGCCGTGGGTCAATTCATCGGCCTGATTGCCGCGGCCCGTGTAGACCAAATGATAGAAACAGGCGCGCTGGATGCCTTCGGCCTGGATGAAATCGAAAATGTCGTGCAGGTCCGCGCAGTTGCGCCGCGTCAACGTGAGCCGCAAGCCGACCTTTTGCCCGACCGCCTGGCAGTTGCGAATGCCGCGCACGGCCGCGTCAAACGCACCTTTCTTGCCGCGAAAAATATCGTTGGTCTCGCCAATGCCGTCCAGCGAAATGCCGGCGTAGGCAAGCCCGATGGCGTGCAGTTCCCGGGCCGTCGCTTCATCGATCAACGTGCCGTTGGTGGACAACGTTACGCGCAATCCCTTGCCGGTGGCGTAGCGCATCAGCTCGAGCAAATCCGGGCGCGTCAGCGGTTCGCCGCCCGAGAACAGGACGGCCGGCACACCGAAGGCGGCCAAATCGTCCAATACCCCCCGGGCCTGCGCTCCGGTCAGTTCGCCGGGATACTTCTGCGCGAAACTGTCGGAGTAACAATGGACGCAACGCAGGTTGCAGGTGCGCGTCACGTTCCAGACAACGATGGGTTTGCGCGCGGCGGCGGACTTCGGCGCGCCGTCGCCATGCCCGTATCGAAGATTGTCCGCCGGCTGCTTCATGCCGCAGTAGAGTTTGCTGATGTTGATCATGGTGGCTCAAACCTCCCTGAACATATGTTCCGCGTCGCGCATCCGTTTGGGTTGGTAAACGCAGTATGGTTCCTCGGCCATGTAATTGCCCGTGGCGTAATAGGCGCGCGCACGGCAGCCGAGACAAATCTTGTTGAACTCGCACAACCCGCACTTGCCTTCCAGGGCGTCGACGTTGCGCAAGCGTCCAAACACCGCGGAATCGTTCCAAATGTCGCTCATCTTCTGCTTGCGCACATTGCCCGCGCTGACCGGCAGATAGCCGCACGGGAAAACCTCGCCGGTGTGCGAGACGAAACAAATCGCGCTGCCCGCCAGACAGCCTTTCGTCATCGCCGCCATGTTGTGATTGCCGCCGCCCGGATGGCCCGCCCCCGGCTTGCCGTGACTGTGCGCCGGCTCGACGCGCATGTGATCGGCCGCCGCGCGTTGCCGCAGCACACGAAAATAATGCGGGGCACAGGTGGCCTTGAGATGGATCCGGCCCGGCTCGTCGTCATCGCGTTTCCGGCGTTTCTCGGCGTGGGCGCCGCGTACGCCTTCGCGTACTTTCGATTCGGCTACGTGAACACGACCGGGATGTTCCTCGGGGCCATCATCCTCGGCAACGGCATCAATTACCCCATCGTTCTTCTCTCTCGTTATCGGGAGTTTCGCGCGCGCGGTCAGGCGGCGGCCGAAGCACGGCGCGACGCGGTCTGCAGCGCGCTCCGCGCCGAGCTCGTTGGAGCCTGCGTCGCGTCCATCGCGTACGGGTCGCTCTCGATCACCCATTTCCGCGGCTTCAGCCAGTTCGGCTGGATAGGCTTCGTCGGGATGCTTCTCGTTTGGCTCTCGATGATCCCGTGCGTGCCCGCGCTGATCGTCGTCATCGAGGCGATGCAGCCGAGGCTACCGCGCGTGGCTCCGCGACCGACCCCCCAGTGTTCCCGCCCGAAGCAGCGTCATTGCGGCGATCGCGCACGCGACCGTCCGCATGCCCTGGGCCTTCGTCGGCGCGGCGCTCGTTCTGACGGGCGTGGCGGCGTGGAAAATCCCTGCCTTCTTGCGTGACCCGTGGGAATACGATTTCGACCGCCTCGGGTCTCGCGCCAGCAAGCACGGAGGCGCGGGAGACTGGGACGTAAAGGCCGAGCAGGTTTTCGGCGGCAAGATGAACGTCGCTGGAGCGCTGATGCTCGCCGACGCGCCGGAGCAGGTACCGGCGCTCAAAGCCCAAATCCTCGCGAACGACGCGGCGGATCCGAAAGGGCAGCTCATCGCGGATATTTCGACCGTATCCGATCTGCTGCCCGGGTCGGAAGAAGAGCAAAGGCAAAAGCTCGACATCCTCGACCGGATCCGCGACCGGCTGACCCCGGCCGTTCTCGACGGGCTTCCCGGCGACGAGCGGGCGCGCGTCGTGGAGCTTCGCCCTCCGGAGACGCTGCGCGTACTCCGAGCCAAAGACTTGCCCGTCTTGCTTCGGCGCCGCTTCGAGGAGAACGACGGTCGCGTCGGCACCGTTTTCTACGTGAAATACAAGAACGACGTCGTCTTCGCGGACGGGCACAATCTGCTTCGGATGGCGAAGGCGACCGATAATGTCAGGCTTCCGGACGGCAGCGTCGTCCAGACGGCGAGCCGCTCCACCGTGTTCGCCGAGATGATTCGGTCGATGGAGATCGACGGACCGAGGGCGACGTTGGCTTCCCTCCTCGCCGTCACGGTGGTCGTGCTGGTCGCGACGCACGACGTGCGGGGGGCGGTTTCGGTCCTCGCCGCTCTGATCATGGGCGTGACGTGGCTCGTCGGTACGGCAGCTTGGGCCGGTGAGAAGCTCAACTACGTGAACTTCATCACCCTGCCGATCACGTTCGGCATCGGGTGCGAGTATCCATTCAACGTGTACGACCGCTCTCGGCTGATGAACGGGGATGTCGCGGGGGGCCTGCTGCGCGTCGGCGGCGCGGTCGCGCTATGCAGCTTCACGACCATCGTCGGGTATAGCTCGATGCTTTTTGCCGACTTTCAAGCGTTGGAGTCGTTCGGGCGGCTCGCGGTCTGTGGCGAGGCCGCCTGCCTGAGCGGGGCGCTCTTGATGCTGCCAGCACTCTTGAATCTTTGGGGTTCGCGTAGCCCAGCCCGTATATCCGCTGGGCCATCGAAGGCCGTCGTGGACGTGGACGTGGACGTCTGACGATCGGTCTCGTTTCGTCTCGCGCGCGCCGACGCACGGTCCGCGCACCGTTCGGAGACGGGGCCTGGCTACCGCTTCAATTCGCGCAAGAGATCGCCGTACACCCCGAGGACGTGCTGAAAATGCTGCTCCACCGTGCGGGCCCGCGCAGCCGCGTCCAGCGCTCGAGTCCGGCGCGAGGTGCGATTCAAGAATCGACTCGATGGCCGCCGCGCACGCCGCCGCGTCGAGGCTGCGATAGGTCTCGGAGCACGAAGACTCCGCGTGCTCGGCCGCGCCCCCGGCATCGGGCACTACGATGGGAAGACCGCAGGCGACGGCCTCGGCGATTCCGATTCCGAATGTCTCGTAGGGCGAGCCATGGACGAGGGCGTCTGCGCTCGCGAGGGCCGTCGCGAGGCGCGAGCGGTCTTGCTCGAAGCCTGCAAATCGAACGCCGCTCGACGCGCTGCTCTCGAGGGCGAGACGCTCGGGCCCATCGCCGAAGAGCACGAGTACGGCCTTGCGGCGCGACCTGAGGCGAGCGAAGGCCTCGAGCACGACGTCCCACCGCTTCTCCATCGCGAACCGGCCCACACCCACGAGGAGGGCCGCGCCGTCGTGCTCGTCGCCGAGCCATTTGCGGCGCCAATCGTTCGATCGAGCGGAGGGGCGAAACGTGCGCGTGTCGACGCCGAAGGGCGCGTGAATGACGCGAGGCACGCCCGCGGCGCGTAGATGCTCTGCTTGCGCGCGGCCGGCAGCGAAGGTGGCGTCGAAGGGCGAAAGGATGGCGCGGACGCCCCGCCAGAGCATGTTCGCGGTGATGCGCGCGGCGTTCCCTCCAAGATGTTTGGTCAGCGCGGGCTCGATGTAGACGCCAACGTGATCGGAGTGCCAGAACGTCGTGTTCAGGCGTGCGGCACCGCGACCGCAAGCCGCGACCGCTGCTGCTGCGAGATAAGGGGAATGCGCTTCGAGCACGTCGGGCCGCTCGGCTCGAACGCGCTGGCGAATCCTGTCGACCCGGTGCAGCAAGTGATAGGTACGATCGTAAGGGAGTGTGGGGCCCGCGAAGCGAACGAGACGAGATCGGCCGCCCGAGGCGACCTCGCTGCATACGAGGGCGTCGTCATCGTGGGGTCCAGGGGCGATGACGCAGTGGCGGCAGTGGTGCTCGGAGAGGAAGCGACCCCGATTCGTCAGATGGCTCCGAATTCCTCCGCCCCTCTCCGAATAGAACTCGGTGATGTCCACGATCTTCAGGCCCGCTCTCTCGTCGCGGCGCGGATGCGGGGCGACGGGAGACGGCACGCCGCGAGGCCGTGACGCAGGCGTGAGATCGGTTGCCGTGTCGGCAACAGGGGAAATCGAGAGCAGCGACGCGCGACGAACGTTCACGATAGGCCCATCGTGCTCGCAGAGTGGAGGAAGCCCAATACGATTGGTACGCAAAGTACGCCAGTTCAGCCGAAAAGGCACGCGCTCCCATGCGACGGTCGCGTCGACTTGCGTCGGCAGCGCCTGCTCCCGTGTGCGCTCCCTTGCGCCTTTGGGGTCGCAGATTTCCTACAATGACTTCAGGCAGCGCCGGCGGCGAGTCGTCGGAAACCGTTCCCGTTCGTGGAGGATCGTGCACGGCGTGGCTGGGGCTGTGCTATTGCCGGCCGCGCGGAGCGGCGAATGAATCGCTGTTTCTGTTGACTCCGCGGCAAGGGCAGCGCTCTTCTCGCGGCAAAGGGAGACTCGAACATGGCGAAATCCAACGCGGCGAAGAAGAAACCCCTCTCCAAGAGCGACATCCTCCAGGCTGTGACCGACGCGATTGGAGAGGAGATTTCCCGAAAGCAGGTCAAGCAGGTGGTGGAGACTCTGGTGGATCTTGGTCATCGAGAGCTCAAGAAGAACGGCATTTTCGTCCTACCGGGCTTTGCCAAGTTCGTGGTCGTGAAAAAGCCGGCTCGCCCTGCGCGCGAGGGGATCAACCCCTTCACCAAAGAGAAGCAGATGTTCGCCGCCAAGCCTGCTAGCAAAGGAGTCCGAGCGAGACCGATCAAGGCGATCAAAGATGCGGTGATCTGACGGACGCGGGCTGGACGGCCTGCGCCGCTCTCGCTCTGAAAGCGATCATGCTGACCCTGGAACTGGATGACGACGAAATGCCTGATACCGTCGAGGTCCACGAGGACGGGCGGGTGACGGGCGTCAAGCCTCAAAAAGGCGACCCCGTGTACGAATCGTGGTCGGAGTTCTGCGAACATTACGACGTCGATCCCGGCGACCTACTCGAAGAGGTCATCGATCAAATCGACCCCGGGGTTCGCGCGGAAGTCGACGCCAGGGACATCGACGAGCCGGACGACTACCTGAAAGCGTGCGCTCGCCTCACGAAGGACGAGGACTGAGGCCGCTTCTTCGGGGGTTTTCGGGGTCTAGCCACTCGACGCGGAGCTCCGCCACGCCCACGCTTGTGGGCGACGGAAATGCGCAGTGGTACGTGGAGCGCGCTGGCTGCCACGCTCTTCGCTGCGGCGCTCGCTCGGGCCGCACCAAACGCGTGGGTCATCGATGACGGCGAGAAGATCCGCCGAGACGCGACGGCGACCGATTTCGAGCGGGGCGTGGACAATCCGGTTTGGCATCCAGGTGAATCCGTTCGGCTGTTTGCCATGCGGAAATGAATCCGTTGCACTCCAGGTGGTCGTCGAGGCCGATCGCGAGCCGATCGACGCAGCCACGGTCGACCTCGCGCGCTTGAGCGGCCCGGACGGTGCTGCGATCGTCGACGGTGCGGCGGAGTTGGATCGCACCCGCCATCGAGGGGCCATCGAGCGCTTCGTCGAGCACTTCATCGTGGTCCGCCGGGCATCGGGTGGGCGTACGCCAGGCGAGTCGCTCGGATGGGAAAAAGGCGCCGCGCCTCCTCCGCAAGCGTGGGTCGGCCCGGTCCCGGATGCGCTCATCCCCGTGGAGTTCGCTTCGTCGTCGAAGGAATATCCAATGAGGATTCAGCCGAACACGAACGGCATCGTCTGGATCGATCTTCACGTCTCCGCCGAACAGCCGCCGGGGTCATACCGGGGACACATCGAGGTCCACGACGGGCCGCGCGCGCTCGCCGAAATCCCCGTGGATCTCGAAGTCGCGGATGCCCGTTTGCCCGACCGAACCGCGGGCACGATGCTCTTTTACGATCGGGACGAACTGGCGAAGCGCGTCGGGCCGGGCGCGGAGATGCATCTGTGGAAACTGCTTCACGCCCACCGAATAGCGCCATTGCACGACGTCACGTCGCCAGAGGACGTCTGGCGCCAGCGCGGCGCGCTCGAGGGCACCTTCTACACGCGCGAGCGCGGCTACGAGGGGCCTGCGATGGGCCTGGGCGACGACGTCCTCAGCGTGGGTGCGTACGGGGCGCTTGGGCCGCCCGACGACCGGGCACTCGTGCGCGCGAGTGCCATTGCCGACGCGATCGCCGGCGCGAAACTCTTCGACGGCCATGATGTCTTCCTCTATGCGGCGGACGAACAGTGCGCGAGCCCCTGGGGGGCCGGCTGGCGCTCGCGGCTGCAGGCGTCCAGCGACGGGAACGCCCGCCTCCTCCGGGTGGGATGGACGTGCTCGGAGGACCCGACGTCGCAGCCGGTGGACATCGCAATCGTCCAGGCAGCGTACGAGATGGGCCGGGCCCGAGCGGCATCCGGGCTCGGCAAGAGCGTGTGGGTCTACAACGGGGTCTTGCCCCGCACGGGGACGTTCCTGTTGGACGCCGACGCGATTTCGCCGAGGGTCAACGGATGGCTCAGCGCGATGTACGAGGTGCCTCGCTGGTTCTATTGGGAGTCAGTGCACTGGTACGGCCAGCGTGGGGCGGAGCCGCTCGATCCGTTCGTCGAGCCGGAGACACTGCGCAACCGTGACGGCGATTGGGCCAACGGCGATGGCCTGCTCGTTTATCCCGGTGCGCAGCTCGAATCGATTCCAGGAGCATTCGTTCGGATTCGAGGGGGTCTTCCCGTCAATCCGCCTCAAGAATTGGCGTCGCGGAATCGAGGACGCCGGCTACGTTCAGCTGGCGCGCGCGCGCGACCCGGCGCGCGCCGGCGCCGTGACGCATTCGCTGATTCCGAGGGCTTTCGGAAGCGCCGTCGGTGGGAGTCCGCCGAGTTGGAGCGCGCGCGGCTCCTCCTTCTTCGAAGCGAGGCGGGCGCTGCTCGAGATCGTGCTCGGCCATTCCCCGGGAGCGGACCGGCCGTGCGCGACAGCCCCGAGTGGAGAGCGCAACTCGGGAAGGCGGCGCGTACGTAACGTCAGCGCGATGGCCATCACGCTGGTCGCAGCAGCGTTCGGGCTCTTCCGCCTTCGACGCTGGTCTCGGCCGCGATAGATTCGTGACGCACCCGAGGCGTGATGCACCAAGTTCACGCCACGCCGCGCACGACCACCGGCCAGAGCTTTCGGAACCCGACGGCGACGACTCTTCCGTCACGCGAGACGATGATCGCGCCGTAGCGGCATTTCTCCACGATGCACCCCTCGGCCACTTCGGCACCGCGCTGCCAGCGCACGCTCTCGCCTTCGGCGAGCGAAGCAAACAGCCGAATTTCACCCGCAACGCAGAGAAGCGCCGCGGGCGTTGGCCCAACACAGGGCGTAATCGCGTGGATGCGCGCGCGGCGAGCCACGCCGTCCTCGAACCAGACGTCACAGTGACGTTCGGATGCCCAGAGCAGGACGCCTTTCGTGCGTTCAGCGCCGAGAAGCCGGACTTGTACGACCGAGCCCGGCGCACGGTGCGAGGGAACGTTCGCGCGGCCGCCGAGCCTGCGCCGAGCCGCTTCGATGGACGGTCGCTCCGTTCCGCCGAGCGGATCCATGGGGGACGCGAGGCCTACTACGTCTGCGCTTGATGGTTTACGTCCAGTGGGCATCGCTCGCTGCCTACCCCCTTCTTCGCGCATCGGTATGCTGGGACACATGCACCATCGCGCGTTTGGGCACGTGGGAGAAGTCGCTTCGATTGGTCAGGGGACGTGGAAGATGGAACGCGACGATCGCGCAGAGGCGATCGCAGCGCTGCGCCGCGGCCTCGATCTCGGGCTCACGCATATCGACACGGCGGAGCTGTACGGGTCGGGAGAAGTCGAGGAGCTCGTCGGCGAGGCCATCGCCGGTCGACGCGACGAAGTGTTCCTCGTTTCGAAGGTTGTTCCGGAGCACGCCACATACGAAGGCACGCTCCGCGCCTGTGACAAAAGCCTCCGCCGGCTGCGTACCGACCGGCTCGATTGCTATCTCCTCCACTGGCCTGGCACGCACGCCCTGGTCGATACGATCCGCGCGTTCGAACAGCTACGCCGCGACGGAAAGGTCCGCTCCTGGGGATTGAGCAACTTCGACGTCGCCGACCTCGACGCGGCACTCGAGATTGCGGGACCAGGACGAATCGCATGCAATCAGGTGCTCTACCACCTGAACGAGCGCGGCGCGGAGCGCGCGGTCTTGCCCTGGTGCCAGACGCACGGCGTCGCGCTCGTCGCGTACAGCCCGTTCGGCGCGGGAAGATTTCCTTCGTCGCGCACGGCGCCCGGCCACGTGCTTTCGGAAGTGGCAAAGGCCCGAGGGGCGACGCCCCACCAGATCGCCCTCGCGTTCTTGCTTCGCCATCCGAGCGTGTTCACGATTCCGAAGGCGGCGCGCATCGCGCACGTCGAAGAGCTCGTCGGCGCGTCGGACGTCGTTCTCACGAGCGACGACGTGCACAAACTCGAGAGCGCCTTTCCTCGTACGGGTTCAGGATCGCTCAGGATGATCTGATCGAAGAACGGTCGCTCCTCAGAACCCGAACTGCCCCCCGACCTCGGGGGCAAACCCTACGAGCCACGACGGCGAGCCGATCGCGGCCTGGCCTTTGAGGACGGCCGTGATGGCAAAGTTCTTTCCGACGAGAAAGCGCGCCCCCGCCCCGAGGGCTCCGAACACGGGCCCCGCCGTCAGCCATGCATTTTCATTTTGGGCCTTTCCGTTGGACAGCGCGACCTGGACTCCAATGTTTGCGTCGAATTCGCTGACCCCGGCCGCCACGAGAAGGAGCGGCGCAATGGGGTTGAGAATGGCGTCTTTCCCGAAAAGGTACGTGAAGCGTGCTTCGAGGTGGATGGGCGGAAAGTTCGGTCCGGGCGACGATGCGGGGTCGGTGTTCAGAACGTAGCCGGCGCGCGCTCCGATCAGCATGTTCGTCGTGAGCGCGTAGTCGAAGCTCACCAGCAGCCGAAGATTCGTAGGAAGGAGGCCGCCGCCGACGGAGTCGCCTTCGTTCGGCCCGCTCTGGATGCTCGCGTTGATCGCTTTTGCGTTCGGGCCCGATCCGGGAAAGTTGGCGGAGGTGGTCGGATCGACGCATTCGTAGCCCGCACTGTTGCCCGGTCCGGTACCGCCGATGTTTAGTTTGCACGCATTCTCGGCCTGCGGCAGGGACATCACGTCGAGGCTCACGGCGAGCCCGACCCAGATCCTTCGAAACTTGGGCCCGCTCGCCTTCTTCGTGCCCTCGCCTTTGCACTTGCCGTCGGCGCACGTGCCGCTCGCGCATTCGTCGTCGCTTTCGCACGATTCGTCGGCACCCTTCTTGGGCGCGGTGCACTTGTCGTCCGAACAGGAGCCGCTCGAGCACTCGCTATCCTTCTCGCAGTTCTCGCCGTCGCCCTTCTTTTCGACGCAGGCGCCTTCCGTGCACTGCCCGCTCTCACACTCGCTGTTCTTCTTGCACTCCTCGCCGCCTCCCTTCTTCTGGATGTGGCAGCCCGGGAAGTCCGGGGGGCAGTCACTCATGGCAGCGCTTTCGGCGCACTGCTTGGGGGGCCCCTGCCCGGGGAGGCTCGGCCCGGCGCCGGCGAGTTGCGCTTTGATGGGGACGCTATAAGGCCTGCTGCGGCTCCCGGAGCTGGCGACCGGATCGTCGGATGTGCCGTACCCCTGGATGTAATACTGGACGACGCCCTCACCGACGTCGTTGCACGGGATCAGGCCTCCGTAGCCGGTCTCCACTTTGCGGAGCTCGATCGGCTTCCAATCGGTCATCCCTGCGCCGCGGTATTTGACGACCACGCGAAGCAACTTCTCGGTTCCGACGTACTCCACGTAGACGGGCAGCGGCGTGCGAACGAGCTGAGCTGCCGCTGGAACATGCGCGAAATCCCCCGCCGCGGGCGCTCCGGCCCCCGCTTCCGGCGCCGCCCCCACTTGGTTACCGGGGCCCCCCGGGGATTCCGCCGCCGGCCCGCCTCTTCGCGTCGTTCCAAAGCCCCTCGAGCGCCTGACTCTTGTAGGAAGGGTCGAGTTCGAGTGATGGGTCGAACCCAAGTGCTTTGACGAAAGCCGCGCGTCCGTCCTCGACCGAGCCGCTGAGGATCAGCATGGCCCCCAAGTCGCGGTACAAGGCTCCCTTCAACGTTGCGGCGCACTTGTCGCCGGTGCACCTGCTGATGGCAGTCGCCAGCTTCTTGATCGCCGCTGGATAGTTGACGTTGAGGCTGTCTTCTTCGATAGCCCTCCTCTGGAGCGCCTGGGCTTGCCCTTCGGTCGCCGGATCGGAGCCCATCGCAGGTAGCGCTACGAACGTTACCGAAGCCACGACAAGGCTCAGAAAGACGCGCCGCATGACGGCGGCGAGCAGAGTGGAGTGCACTTAGGTATTCCTCCGGCAGCGCGCGAGCATAAAGCAGTTCACCGTCTTTTGGGGGTATGAAACGCGGAGACCTACCGAGCGAGAACACCGCTGGAAGTGTCTTCGCTCCGGGAGCTAGGCTTCGACTCCGTGCGTATGAACTGGACGCGCCGATTCAGCTCGCGATTCGCGGCCGTGTCGTTGGGCACGAGCGGCTGGTGCAGGCCGTATCCCTTGGCGAGCAGACGCCGCCCCGCGATACCCTTGGCAAGGAGGTAGGCTCGCACGGCTTCGGCGCGCTCCTGGGACAACCTCATATTGTAGGAGTCGCCCCCGACGCTGTCGGTGTGTCCTTGCACTTCGAGATCTGATCGTGGGGTTGTCATTGAGCACGCTCGCGACCTCATCGAGGACCTTGTAGCTGATACCCGGCCGGATCACTGCCTTGTTGAACCGAACCGGATTTGTTGAGTGATTCGGATCTCCTTTTCCGTTACGACAATAAGGGACTCCTTTTTCGGACAACCTGGCTTGTCGCCGCCGGAGACGCCGGGCGTATTCGGGCAGTAGTCGTCGAGATCGACGATCCGATCACCATCGTTGTCGGGGTCCGGGCAACCGTCGTCGTCCTGAAAGCCGTCCAGGTCTTCCGGCGCGTTGGGACAAGTGTCCTTGGCATCGACGATGCCGTCCGCGTCGTTGTCCGGATCGGGGCAGCCGTCGTCGTCGAGGTAGCCGTCCTTGTCCTCCGGCTCGTTCATACAACTGTCTCGGGAGTCTGGGATGCCGTCACCGTCGGTGTCCCGGCCGGGCGGCTCGACCTCGATGAATTCCCGGGAGGAGCAGCGGTCCGGAGGGCTCATCGTGAAAGCCGCCTGAGCGTTCGGTTCCGCCTTTGCAAGGTGCCCTCGCGCGCTTTCGAGGTCCCCTTGATTCAAGTCGACTTCCGCGAATTCGAGCTGACTCTTCGCGATTGCCAGCTCGCGGGGCGCACATCGTATTGCACCGTTCTTGAGCGCGTCTTCAACGGTCGTCGTCAGCCCTCGGATGCGAC